>CAVXJX010000009.1:0-109238 GCA_963762195.1 uncultured Solirubrobacterales bacterium
GGTCGCGCGCAGGCTGATCGCACAGCACGTTCGCGTCGTTCCACGGGCGGGCGCCGCGCGCGGTCTCGGCGTCCGCGCACAGCGCCGCGCTCACGCCGGCGACCTTGTTCGCGGCGATCGACGCTCCCGTGCCCGTCCAGCAGCAGACGATGCCCTGCTCGGCCTCGCCGTCGACGACGTCGCGGGCGGCACGCGCGCACGCCCAGGCCCAGTCGTCGCGCTCGCCCTCCGCCAGGGCGCCGTGGACGATCGGCTCGTGCCCGCGCCGCCGGAGCTCCTCCAGCAGCGCGCGGGCCACCGGCGTGTCCATGTCGCTCGCGACCGAGACCTTCACTCGCGGCAGGATATCCGGCGGCGCTAGAACGCCAGGCCGTGCCGCTCGACGATGGGCATGGTGCGCTCGAAGTCGACCTCCACGCCGTAACGCGCGACGATCTCCGCGATCACCGGGCGGCTCGGGCTCGCCCGGGAGAACGCCCCATCTCGCGGAAGGCCTGCTCGAATCCCCCGGCGAGATTATCTCGAGGACGCGCGCCGGCTCGTCGCCGGCGTTCCAGAACGTGTGCCACTGTCCGCGCGGCTTGAAGATCAGGTCGCCGACCTCACCGAGGACCTCGTCGTCCCCAGGAGCGCGTCCACTACGGCCTGTCAGCACGTAGCTGATTTCTTCGCCGGCGGCGGTGCAGCCAGCGCGCGTGGCTTCGGCGCCATCAGGTGCTCGACGAGCGCGAATCGACCGCCGGTTTCGTTGCCGTCGATCATGAACCGGTCCCTGACGCCGTCGGGCGCCCCCATGATGTCCCCGTCCCCGGGGCCAAGCACTTTGCTCATCGTCTGGCAACCTAGCGTTTCGGGATACTTCGCGGCCATGTCGCAGTTCCAAAGAGATCGCGCAGTGGCGGCGCGGTGACGCACGACGACGAGACGGCGCCCGGCGAGGCAGCCGAGCAGCGCGGCGCTCCCGACGACCGCACGCGCATGAGCGACATCAGCTTCTACAAGCAGTCGGCGCTCGCGCGGCTGATGACGGCCGAGACCGCCCGCCGGGCACGGGAGGCGCGGCGCGAGGCCCTGCTGATGCTCGTGCTCGGGGCTGCCGTCGTCGCTCTTTGGAAATGGCGCGACGACCTGTTCGGTACCGACGTGCCGGTCCGCGTGATCGCCGCGGTGCTGCTCGCAGCGATCGGATGGCGCTTCGCGCGCGACATCGGGCGTGCCATGGGACCGCGGCTGATGCGGCGGTTCGAACCCGGGACCGCATCCACGCTCAGCTTCCTGCTCCAGCTCCTGACGCTGCTCGCGATCGTGATCTTCGCGCTGCGGATCGTCGACCTGGACACGCGCGCGATCGCACTGGGCGGCGCGGTCACGGCGGTCGTGATCGGGCTCGCGGCGCAGAGCACGCTGGGCAACGTGATCGCCGGCATCATGCTCCAGGCCTCGCGTCCCTTCAGGGTCGGCGAGCGCGTGCGGCTGCAGGGCGGCACGCTCGGTGCGACGGTCGAAGGCACCGTTGCCAGCCAGGGGCTGATCTACACCGTGTTCGCGCGCGGCAACGGAACCTTCCTCGTCCCCAACAACTCGGCGCTCAGCGCGACGATCGTGCCGCTGCGCACACCCGCGGGCGTCGACGTGCTCGCGCGGCTGCGCGAGGGCGTGCTGCCAAGCGAGCTTGAACAGCTGCTCACGCGCGAGGTCAGCGTGCCGACGCGCGACGACCCCGACATCTCGCTCGAAGAGATCTATGCGGACAGCGTGATCGTGCGCATCCAGGCGACCCCCGTGTCCGACGCGGACGGCCCGCGTCTCGCAGACGAGGTGCTCGCTGTGGTTCGGCGGGTGGCAGCGGAAGCACCCGCGCAGAGCTCCAGCCGCTAGCTATGCCGCGGCGGCGGCTCCGGCCGGATGCTCCTGCGCCCAGGCCACGATCTCCTTCGATCCGCTGATCACGGAGTCGTCGTCGGTCACGAGGACAGGGACCCACGTGTTGCCGGTCAGTTTCTTGACCTCCTTGCGCCGGCCGGTGTTGAGGGCGTCGGGGAGCGCGCCCCAGCCGTAGGCCTTCACCACCTCCGGGTCGTGGCCGGCGTCCTTCAGCGCTTTATAGGCGTTGCCGCACGGATGGCCGCCGGGGCGGGGGGATCCGAACGTGCCGTAACAGACGTAGAGCTTCAACCTCGCACCTCCTGGGGATCGGGCTGGTTAGCTTAGGGAGATGGGCCCGCCCCCGCTGTCTCCGCCGCCACATGCGACCCTCGCCTCCAGCGTCGACGCGTTCTGGAACGCGGTCGAGACGTTCTTCTCGAACCTCGCCGCGGTTCACTGGGGGGCCTTGCTGCTTGCTCTGATGCTGCACCTGGCCCACATGGGCTGCCGCAGCCGGGCCTGGTTCAACACGCTGCGCGCCGCCTACCCGGCCGAGACGATCCAGTGGCGCCGCATCGCCGGTGCATACATCGCGGGAGTGGGGGTCAACAGCGTGCTGCCGGCGCGCGGAGGCGACGTCGTGAAGGTCTACCTCGCCAAGCAGAGCGTCCCGAACTCGACCTATCCGGCGGTCACCTCCTCGTTCTTCGTCGAGTCGCTCTTCGACATATCGGTGGGATCGTTCGTGATGCTGTTCGCGCTCACGCAGGGCGTGCTGCCGAGCCTTCCCAGCCTGCCGGACATCGGGGCGTTCGACCTGTCGTTCTGGGCCGACCATCCCCGCTTCGCGCTGTTCACGATCACGTTCCTCACCGTGGGCTTGCTGGTTCTGTACGCGGTGCTGTCGATACGCGCGGTCGTGTTCTGGCGGCGGGTCCGGCAGGGCGTCGCGATCCTCAGCGACTTCCGCCGTTACCTGCGCCAGGTCGCCGCGTGGCAGGGAGGGGCGTGGCTGCTGCGGTTCTTCTCGTTCTTCTTCTTCCTCGAGGCGTTCAACATCGGCGGCTCGGTCGAGAACGCGCTGCTGGTGATGAGCGTGCAGGCTCTGTCGACACTGACGCCGTTCACTCCCGGCGGCGCCGGGGCGCAGCAGGCGCTGCTGGTCTACGTGTTCCGCGACCGCGCTTCCCGGACCGCTGTGCTCGCCTACAGCGTCGGGCAGCAGATCGCGCTCGCGGCCTTCAACGTGGCGGCCGCGCTGATCGCGCTCTTCTACATGGCGGGGACCACCAACTTCCGCAGCGTGATCCGCCTCGGCCGCGAGGAGGAGAAGCGGTCGACCGACGAGACCTCCCGCGAGGCCGATCCGGGTGAGGAGGCGACGGAGCCGCTGCGACCGGGCTAGGCGAGACCCTCGCGCGCCTCGCGCACGAGCGTCACTGCCTCGGGAAAGATCATCCGGATCGCGTCGCGGATCTGGGTCGCCTGCTCGTCAGACGAGCCGGACAGGTCGATCGTGTGGATCGCCGCGACGGTCATGTCGACCGCGAGCTTGATCGCGTTGTCCGCCCATGCGACACGCTGCGCACCCTGCATCTGGTCGGCGAACTCGCCCAGCCTGCGCTGGAGGTCGTCGGGGTCCCCGAACAGGCCGCCGAATGGATTGGAACCTTCCATGCGTCCATTGTAGGGACGGGTGACGCGAATCACTGCACCCGGATAAGCTCGCGCGCGATGGCTCTGCCTCCCCCGAATCCGTCCTCCACCGCCGTCATCACCGGCGCGTCGAGCGGCATCGGGGAGGAGTTCGCGCGCCAGCTCGCCGCCCGCGGCCACGGCGTGTTCCTGGTCGCCCGCCGCGAGGACCGGTTGCGCAAGCTGGCGGAGGACATCGCGCGCGAATACGGAGTGCGCGCGGAGGTCGCCGCCTGCGACCTGGCGGATGCCGCCGAGCGGCGCAAGCTGCCTGAGCTCGTGGCGAACGCCGGACTCGACGTGGACGTGCTCGTCAACAACGCCGGCTTCACGACCGTGGGCGACGTGCACGCGAATCCGGATCGCCAGCTCGGCATGGTGCAGGTCAACGTCGAGGCGCTCGTCGACCTCACGACCAGATGGCTGCCCGGCATGGTGGAGCGGGGACGCGGAGCCGTGATCCAGGTTGCGTCCGTCGCCGGCTTCCAGCCGATCCCGGTGCAGTCGGTGTACGCGGCAACGAAGGCGTTCGTGCTGCAGCTTCAGCGAAGGCGACGGCGGCGGAGCTGAAGGGCACGGGCGTCACGATGACCGCGCTGTGTCCCGGCCCGGTCTCGACGGAGTTCACCGAGGCGGGCGGCTTCAAGATCGACACCGCCGGTCCCTCGTTCATCTGGTCGACAGCGCAGGACGTCGCCAAGGCCGGTATCGACGGCGCAGCGAAGGGCAAGCGCGTGGTCGTTCCCCGGCGTGGTCAACCGAGTCACCGCGAACTTCGGCCGCCACGGCCCGCGGTCGGTCGTGCTCGGCCCGTTCGCCAACGCCTACCGCAAGACGATCGGCGAGTAGGCGTGCGCGGCTCCCGGGCGCCGCTGCTGGTGTCACTGGTCGGCGCGGTGCTGATGCCCGTGAGCCTGTTCCTCGACTGGTACGAGGTGAGCGAAGGCGCGACCGGGGACAACGCCAAGATCGCGCTGAAGGGGTGGGACTCGTTCGAGTCCACGGACACGGTGATGGTGCTGGCTGCGCTCGCGGTGCTCATCCTGGTCGTGCTCGGCTCCGCCGTACGTCGCTCGCGCGGTGATGATCGTGGGCGCGCTCGCGACCGGTTTCATCGCGGTCCAGCTCGTCGACCAGCCGGCGATCCTCGGGTTCGTGGACCGCGCGGACCTGTCGCTGAAGATCGGCGCGTACCTCGGGTTGCTCGGAGGGCTGCTCGTGGTCGCCGGAGGCGCGCGAGCTCGGTCAGCCCGGCTTCCGGGCCTCGAACAGCGCCTGGCCCGGCAGGCGGCGGATCGTCACTCGCCTGATCTGCCTCGAAGCCGGCCTCCGTGAGCCAGCCGCGCACGTCGCGTCTCGGCGTAGGTCGCCGCCGACGACGTGAGGTAGAAGAACAGGCCGAGCATCGCGGCGGCGTCGGGGCGGCGGTCGTCCTCGGGCAGCCAGAGGTCGAGCACCGCGACCGTGCCGCCGGGCGCCAGCGCGTCGTGCATGCGGCGCAGCAGCGCGACGTTCTGCTCGGGCGACAGGTGGTGGACGATGTTGAAGCACGAGCGCGCCGTCGTGCGGGCCGCCGAGGTCGGCGCTCATCATGTCGCCCTCGACGTGCTGCACGCGGTCGCTCATGCCCTGCTCGGCGATGATGCGCCGGCCGACGGCGGCGCTGCCGGCCAGGTCGAGCACCGTCGCGCGCAGCGTCGGATGGCGGCGGCACAGCTCGGCCGAGTACCAGCCGTGTCCGCCGGCGACGTCGAGCAGGGACTCGGGCCGGGACGGCAGCCGCAGCGCCTTCGCGACCTCCGGTGAGCTGATGCGCGCGAGCTGGAACTGGCCGCGGATGTACGTCTCCCAGTGCGGGTCGTCGGGCGCGAAGTCGTGGATCTCGACGCCCTCGCCGGTGCGCACGATGTCCTCGAGCCGGTCCCACCAGTTCCAGTAGTCGTAGCAGTGCTCGATGTACGTCCCGACGTAGTCCTCCGAGTCCGGGTCGAGCCACTTGCGCCCGCTCTTGGACAGGACGTACCGCGTCGCGCTGCTTGTCGACGTGCTCGAGCGCGGCGAGCGAGTCGAGCAGCAGCATCGCGCCGCCGGGGTCGAGGCCGAGCTCCTGCGCGAGCTGCGGCGCGGTCGCGGGCCCGCGCGCGAGCCGCGCGAAGATGCCGAGCCGCTGCCCGGCGATCGTGACGCGCGCCATCGGCATGCCGAACAGCGCGTGACCGGCGGCCACGGGCGCGAGGTTCAGCCGGATCGCGAGGCGATCGAGCGCCGAGCCGGGCTTCAGGCCGGGGCGCAACGAGCGGCCGCTACAGATCGACCGGCGGGTAGTAGTTCTCGCGCCGATCTCCCGCACGTCGCTGAGCCAGTCGCCGTCGTACTGCTCGCTCGGTCCCTGGAGGATCGGATCGACGAGCTCCCAGGCCTGGCGCTTGTAGGTCCAGTTGTCGGGCTGCAGCCGGTGCGCCTCGCGGAACCACGGCACCGCGTCGTCTGCATGCCCCGCGCGATGCAGGTGCTGGCCGAGCTCGAAGCACGCTGCCGCCCGCGAGGCCTCGGGCGGTCGCGGCGTCGAGCGCGCGACGACCTCGTCGGCGCGAGAGCGCATGCCGGCTGTCCGCGCCGTTTTCCACCCAGTCGCGCAGCGCGGCCGCGTAGCGGGCCGGCTCGATCCGCATCTTCGCCGCCTCCTGCATCATCTCGAGGATCCGCGGCGGAGCCTCGGCCGGGATCGGCAACTCTGCGACGACCGCTCGGCCGGGAAATGCCGGCTCCGGCGGGCGCACGATGACGCCCTGCTCGTCGACCCAGATGCCGCTCGGCACGTTCACGACTCCGAGCAGCTCGTCGAGGAGGTGCGCCTCGTCGATCAGGGAGGGATGCTCGGGCTTCGCGTAGTCGATCCACGAGCCGGCCGCCTGCGCACCGCCGACGTCGAGCGCGACGGTCACGATCTCGAGGCCCTGCGGGTGCAGCTCGGTTCGCAGTGCCTGCCACACGGGCAGGTCGAAGCGGCATCCTCACCAGGAGGCCCAGGTGACGATCAGGACCTTCATCCCGCGCAGGGACGCGAGCGAGAACGGCGTCCCGTGGCGGTCGGGAAGCGTCACGTCGGGCAACTCGGCCGACAGCAACGCGCGCCCACCCGACTCGGGCCCAAGCGCCCACAGCCCATGCGCGTCGTCGTGCACCAGCGCCATGCCAAGCCGCTCGGCGAGCACGCGAACGTCGACAGGCCCATCGGGAAGCGGAACGCACCGATCAGCCTTGCAAGCCCCCTCAGGCCGAAGCTCCCACCCGGTGCGAGCGCGCAGCTCTTCCGGACTGACTTCCAACTGCTCGAGGATCACGAACGCATCGTATTGCGGCGCAACGAGAGAGGGCCCGGCTCGCGCCAGGCCCTCTGCGAACTGCGTAACTGCGTAACTGCCGAAGCCGCCTTACATCATGCCTTCCATACCACCACCGGGCATGCCGCCCATTGCGGGCTCCTTCTCGGGCATCTCCGCGACCACGCACTCGGTGGTGAGGATGTTCTTGGCGATCGACGCCGCGTTCTGCAGCGCAGAGCGCGTGACCATCGTCGGGTCGATCACGCCGGCCTTCACGAGGTTCGCGTACTCGCCGGTGGCGGCGTTGAAGCCCTCGCCGGGCTTCATCTCGCGCACCTTGGAGACCACGATCGAGCCCTCGACGCCCGCGTTCTCGGCGATCTGGCGCAGCGGGTCCTCGAGCGTGCGGAGCACGATCTGGGCGCCCGTGCGCTCGTCGGGTCGTCGAAGCCGTCGAGCGTGACCGCCTCGGTGGCGTTCAGCAGCGCGACTCCGCCGCCCGGCACGATGCCCTCTTCGAGCGCCGCGCGGGTTGCCTGCAGCGCGTCCTCGACGCGGTGCTTGCGCTCCTTCATCTCGGTCTCGGTGGCTGCGCCGACCTTGACGACCGCGACACCGCCCGACAGCTTCGCGAGGCGCTCCTGGAGCTTCTCGCGGTCGAAGTCGGAGTCGGTGTTCTCGATCTCGGACTTGATCTGCTTGATGCGGCCCTTGATCGCGTCGCCGTCGCCGGCACCGTCGATGATCGTCGTCGTGTCCTTCGCGACCACGACCTTGCGCGCCTGGCCGAGCTGGGTGAGCTGGGTGTTCTCCAGCTTCAGGCCCATCTCCTCGGTGATCACCTCACCGCCGGTGAGGATCGCGATGTCCTCGAGCATCCGCTTGCGGCGGTCGCCGAAGCCGGGCGCCTTCACGGACACGCCGGTGAACGTGCCGCGCAGCTTGTTCACGACGAGCGTCGCGAGGGTCTCGCCCTCGACGTCCTCGGCGATGATCAGCAGCGGCTTGCCGTTCTGCATCACCTGCTCCAGCACGGGGAGCAGCTCGCGCACCGCGCCGATCTTCTGGTTGGCGATCAGGATGAACGGGTCGTTCAGCACCGCCTCCATGCGCTCCTGGTCGGTGACCATGTAGGGGGAGATGTAGCCCTTGTCGAACTGCATTCCCTCGGTGAACTCGAGCTCCATGCCGAAGGTCTGGCCCTCCTCGACGTTCACGACGCCGTCCTTGCCGACCTTCTCGATCGCGTCCGCGATCACGTTCCCGATCTCGTCGTCGCGGGCCGAGATCGACGCGACGCGCGCGATCTGGTCCTTGCCGCCGGTGATCTCCTTGGACTGCTTGGTGCGCAGGTGCTCGACGACCTGCTCGACCGACTGCTCGATGCCGCGCTTGAGCGCCATCGGGTTCGCGCCGGCGGCCACGTTCTTCATGCCCTGCCGGACCATTCCCTGAGCGAGCACGGTCGCGGTCGTCGTGCCGTCGCCGGCGACGTCGTTGGTCGCCGTGGCGACCTCGCGCACGAGCTGTGCGCCCTGGTTCTGGAAGACGTCCTCGATCTCGATCTCACGGGCGATGGTGACGCCGTCGTTCGTGATCGTGGGTGCGCCGAACTTCTTGTCGAGGACGACGTAGCGGCCGCGCGGGCCGAGCGTCACCTTCACGGCGTCTGCGACGGCGTTCACTCCGCCTTCGAGAGACCGGCGAGCTTCCTCGCTGTACTTCAGTTCTTTATGTGCCATACGAAATTCCTTACCTTTCTAAAGGGTCTAGCCCTCTACCTTGGCCAGCACGTCCGACTCGCGAAGCACGAGCAGGTCATCGCCGTCGATGACGATCTCCGTGCCGCCGTATTTGGAGTAGAGGACCTCGTCCCCCTCGGAGACGTCGAGCGGAATGCGCTTCTCGCCGTCCTCGTCCCACTTGCCGTCTCCGACGGCCAGCACCTTTCCCTTCTGGGGCTTCTCCTTGGCCGTGTCCGGCAGGACGATCCCACTTGCAGTGGTCTCCTCCTCGTCAACCGGCTGCACGATCAGGCGATCCCCGAGAGGCTTGAGATTCATAGGCCTTACCTCCTGGTGATCCAGCTTGAAGTGATGTCTGTATGCGGCCCCCACGCAGGGCGGCCGGCCGGTTGGCCGGGTACGCCTGGGCCGCGGAAAGCCTCGTTGGCACTCTAGCAGCGCGAGTGCCAAAAACCAGGGTCCGCCGGCTGAGGGCCGGGCACCGCATGATTTGGCGGGGCGAGCTCAGTCAGGCGGCGGGGGCGCGGGCCGTGCCCGTTTCCGGGCGGGGAGTCGCGTTGGGCCGTGGTCTCGATGACCTGGGAGAAGCGGATCACCGTGACCAGGTCGTCCTGGCCGATCTCCCGGCCGTAGATCTGCTCGAGGAAGTGGGTGGTGTCCTCGACTCGCCGGAACTCGGGGTTGTCGTGCTCGATGTCGCGGGGCGAGAGCTCGCGGACGCGCTTTACCTCGACGTCGTCGACGACGGCGGTGAAGACCTTCTCGCGCGGCTCGTGCCGGTACCCGACCGTGATCCAGACCAGCTGGCCGCGGCGGTACTTGAGGCTCTTGTCACCGAGCCGGATCGTGGCGGTCTTGCGCCCGCGCTTGAGCTGGTCCACGAAGACCGGGGAGTAGAAGTTGAGGACGTACAAGGTCGGAGGCGGGCGTCGGTGGAAGCGGCCGCAGTATATGAGAGCGGCCAGGCCGCTCGGCTCAGACGCCCGCCGGAACAGCGGCCAGCAGCAGAATGGCGAGCGCGACGCTGCACCGCATGGGTGAGCGACGTCGAGCGGCGTCGAACGGGTCTCCGAGCGCCGCGTCGAAGCCCTCGACGACCAGGCCCCACAGCACGGCGTAGACGACGAGGGCCGAACGCCGTCCCGCTCAGTAGATGTACCGGTGCAGCGCCGGCGGGTCGTGGACGACGATCCGGCCGCGGCGGGTCGTGACCACGCCCGGCGCGCTGCAGCGTGGCGAGGAAGCGGCTGGCCGCCTCGCGCGACGTGCCGGCGAGCTGGGCCAGGTCGGCCTGGGTGGAGTGCACGACCACCTCCCGCGGAGGCACCGTCCGCGCCCGGGCGCCCGCGCAGCGCGCCGGCGCGCGACCCGGTCTCGGCCAGCTCGGCCAGCACGCCGGCCACGCGGCTCGACACCTTCTGGAAGGACTGCCGCGCGATCCGCGCGTTCGCCTCGCGCAGCTTCTCGCCGAGCGCGCCGAGCAGCTTGACCGCGATCTCGGGATGCTCGTTCAGCAGCCGCTTCAGGTCGCCGGCCAGGATCGCGACCGCCTGCATGTCGTCGAGCGCCTCGACGGTCGCGGAGCGCACCTCGCCGCCGAACATCGCAAGCTCGCCGAAGATCTCGCCCGGGCCCGAGGTTCGTGAGCGTGATCGTGCGCCCGTCGGCGTGCTGGCGCGTGACGCGGGCGCGGCCGCGCTGGAGGACGTAGCACGTGTCGCCGGGGTCGCCCTCGCGCAGCACGATGCGTGCCGGCCTCGTAGCGCCGCGGCACGGCGACGCGCGCGATCTTGTCGAGCTCCGGCGCCGGACAGCCCGACGAACAGCGGCACCGCGCGCAGCAACTCGGCCGTCCGCGCGCCGGTGGCGCACTGGATGGCGAACCGGTGGCCATTTGCAGGCAGTATTACGGCTCAGTCAGCGGCACGAGCCGCGTGGCGGTCGCCTTCCAGCGCGCCTCGACACGCGCGCCCGGCGCCAGCGACAGGCGCTGCACGGCGGCCTGCGTCACCTCGGCCACCAGCGGCTGCGGCGCCGCGAGGCCGAGCCGCACCCGGTTGCCGACCGGTGTGACGCTCGTGACCGTGGCGGTCAGGCTGTTCTGGGCCGATCCGTGCGCGGCGAGCCCCGGCGCCTCGACCGTCACCTCCCACGGGAACGACGCTCGCGGCCGTGCGCCCGGTGGCGCGGTCGGTGCTGAAGATCTCGCCGCCGCCGTCGAGCCGCAACTCGGTCAGCCCGCCCGGCGCCGGGTGCGCGTCGCCCGCCAGCACGCTCGCGCCGGCGAAGTCGGCGACGAACGAGGACGCCGGCGCCGCGGCCAGGTCGCTCGCGCGGCCGCGCTGCAGCAGCCGGCCGCGGTCGACGATCGCGACCTCGTCGCCGAGCTGCGCCGCGTCGGCGAAGTCGTGGGTGACGAGCAGCGCGGGCACCGCCGCCTCGCGCAGCGCGGCGCCCAGCTCGCGCGCGGCGGCGGCGCGCGTGCGCGCGTCGAGCGCGGCGAGCGGCTCGTCCAGCAGCAGCACCCGCGGCGACGTGGCGAGCGCGCGCGCGAGCGCCACCCGCTGGCGCTCGCCGCCCGACAGCGAGCGCGGGATGCGCGTCGGCGAGCGCCGCGACGCCGAAGCGCTCGAGCAGCTCCTGCGCGCGCGCGCCGCGCGCTCGGCGCGCGGCACGCCGCGCATCCCGTAGGCGACGTTCTGCCACGCGGGCATGTGCGGGAACAGCGCGTAGTCCTGGAACAGGAAGCCGCAGGCGCGCTCCTCCGGCTCGACCCACACGCCGCGGTCCGTGTCGAACCAGGTCGTCGCCGTCGCACACGACCCGGCCGCGCTGCGGCCGCACGAGGCCCGGCGCACACGCGCAGGATCGTGCTCTTGCCGGCGCCCGAGGGCCCGGCGAGCGCGAGGCACCCGCGGCCGACCTCGAAGGCGACGTCGAGCGTGAAGTCGCGCAGCGCGACGTGCGCGCTAAGCGAGAGCATGCTCGCGCCGCGCTCCGGCCGGCGAGCAGCTTCACGACGAGCAGGATCGCGCCGCTGAGCGCGACCAGCACCGCCGACAGCGCGAGCGCGGCGGTGAAGTCGGTCGAGAAGCGCTCGTAGATCGCGAGCGGCGCGGTCTGGGTCACTCCCCGGAAGCTCCCGGCGAACATCAGCGTCGCGCCGAACTCGCCCAGCGCGCGGCCCCAGGCGAGCGCCAGGCCCGTGCCCAGCGACGGGCAGCGCGAGCGGCACCGCGACGCGCGCGAACGTGCGCGCCTCGGAGGCGCCGAGCGTGCGCGACGCCTCGACCAGGTTGCGGTCGAGGCTCGCGAAGGCCGCCTGTGCCTGGCGCACGTAGAACGGGCTCGCGACGAAGACCAGCGCGACGACCACGGCGGCGGTCGTGAGCGGCAGCTCGATGCCGGCGTCGGTGAGCGCCGGCCCGAGGATGCCCTGCGGGCCGAACGCGGCCAGCAGCCCGATGCCCGCGGCCGCCGGCGGCAGGATCAGCGGCAGCTCGATCAGCGTCAGGCACCACGCGCGCCCGCGGAAGTCGCGCGTCGCCAGCAGGTACGCGGCCGGCGTGCCGACGGCGACGATCACCGCGCACGGCGACGCAGCGTGGTCTGGAGGCTCAGCACGAGCGCGTCGACCGCGACCGGGTCGTCGAGGCTGGCCGAGCAGCTCGCCGCGGCCCGACGTCGACGAAGATCGCGGCGACGGGCAGGGTGAGGAAGCACAGCGTGAGCGCGGTGGCGCGCCACGAGCAGCGCCGGAAGAGCGTCCGGCGCGTGCGCCGGCTCATCGCGGCGGCTCGAAGCCCGCGCGCCGCAGCGCCTGCTGCGCCGTCGCCGCTCGAGCAGGCCCTCGACGAACGCCGCGCTGCCTCGCCGTGGTGATCGGTGCCCTTCACGACCGCGACTCCGTAGACCACGTTCGGCTGCAGCCGCGCGGGCAGCTCGATCGCCTCGCAGCCGCCCGCCCGAGGCCTGCACGTCCGTCACGTAGACGAAGCCCGGCGTCGACGGCTCCCTGCGAGACCTTGCCGACGACGCCCGAGACGTCGGGCTCGTTGGAGCGGATGTTGCGCTCGATCGCGCGCGCCTGCTCGCGCGCCCAGCCGCGCCAGCACCTCGCGGGTGTAGGAGCCGACCGGCACGCTCGCCGACCCGGCCGCGATCCGCACTCCGGCGTTGTCGAGGTCGCCGAGCGACCGGACGCGCGTCGCCGTCCGCCGGCACGGCGATCACGAGGCGGTTGGCCGCGAACGTGACCGGGCTGCTCGACCAGGCCCTCGTCGTAGAGCTCGTCCGGGAGCTTGGTGTTGGCCGCCGCGAACACGTCCGGGCGCCCGCCCTTGCGGATCTGCGCGGCGAGCTCGTCGGAGCCGGCGAAGCTGAAGCTCGCGTCCGCGTCGTCGAACGACGCGCCGTAGTCCTCGAACGCGTTCTTGAGCGAGGCGGCGGCCGACACTCGCAGCGTCGGCTCGTCGTCGTCGCCGCCGCAGCCCGGCGAGCACCGCGAGCGGCGACGCAGCGCCGCGCAGATGCCGCGCTCACGTGCGCTCGACCATCACCGAGGTCGCCTTCACGGTGGCGGTCGCGTCGACGCCGGGCGCGAGCCCCAGCTCGTCGACGGCGTCGCGCGTGATCGCGGCGGTGATGCGATGCGGTCCGGCCTCGATCTCGACCAGCGCCATCACGCCGTCGACCTCGACCGAGACGACCTTCCCGGCGAACCGGTTGCGCGCCGACAGCGTGTCGCCGGCGCGGTGGCGGCGCGGGCGGGCGGCGAGCCGCTCGACCTCGCGGCGCGGCACGCGCCGGCGGTTGCGCTCGTCGCGCACGGCGCGCAGCTTGCCCGCGCGCTCCCAGCGGCGCAGCGTGTCGACGCTCACGCCGATCTCGCTGCGCGGCCTCGCCGAGGCGTCAGGTCAGTGGGACGCCGGCGCGCCATCGTTGCCTAAGCATTGCATAGGCAGACTAGAGTCGCCGGCGGCCGCGAGCGCGCTCGGCGTGATCCGCGAAGGCGTCGAGCCGGATCACCAGCCCGTCGCGCAGCTAGGCGATCTGCCCGAACGGCGTGCGGATCTCGACACCGCTCGCCTTGCCCTTGACGACCAGCTCGCCGAGCAGCAGGACGCGGTCGCCCGGCAGCTCGCGGATGTCGAGGTTCTCGCGCGCGGAACTCCTCCCACACCTCCATCAGCTCGGTGCGCAGCCACCGCTCGTACGCCTCGCGGCCGCGGTAGACCCTGCCCTCCGCTCCGCCCGGGCCGAGCGCGGGGCGCCACTCGACGTCGGGATGCATCAGCTCGAGCACCGCGTCGAAGTCCCCCCGGTTGAGCGCCTCCCAACCCCGCCGCGTTCTCTCGACGTTGTCTACCAGGGCAGCTCGTCCGCGATCTCGGCCAGGCGCGGGTTCGTGCGGTCGCGGTCCGACACGAGCGCCTCCTCGGCCGGCCACGGGATGCCGATGTCCGGGATCGTCCCAGGCGATGCCGCGCTCGGTCGCCTGGTCGTAGTAGCTCGACACCTTGTAGGCGACGTCCGCCTGCTCGCTCGTCACGCAGAACCCGTGCGCGAAGCCGACCGGGATGAAGATCTGCTGCGCGTTCTCGTCGCTCAGCTCGAACGCCTCGTACTGCCCGTAGGTCGGCGAGTCTCGGCCGCAGGTCGACGGCGACGTCGTAGATCGACGCCGCGCGCGACGCGGATCAGCTTCGCCTGTCCCGGCGTGAGCTGGAAGTGCAGCGCGCGGATCGTGCCGCGCACCGAGCGCGAGTGGTTGTCCTGCACGAACTCGGCGTCGATGCCGAGGTCGGCGTACTCGTTGCGGCGGTAGGTCTCGAAGAAGAAGCCACGGTCGTCCGTGATGACCTTGGGCTGCACGAGCACGAGCCCGTCGATGTGCGTGTCGAGCCGCTGGAATCTCAGGAGCGCAGCTCCTGGCCGTACTGGCGCTGGTAGTAGTCGCGGTAGTCGCCGGAGCGGATCGGCTCCCACCACCAGGGGTTCTTGCGGTACCAGTCGACGGTGGCCGCGATGCCCTCGGTGAACGGCACCTCGGCCTTCCAGCCCAGCGCCTCGCGTCTTCTCCGAGCTGAGCGAGTAGCGGCGGTCGTGCCCGGGCCGGTCCTTCACGTACTGGATCAGCGACTCGTCCGCGCCCGTCAGCTCGATGATCGTGCGCACCACGTCGATGTTCGGCAGCTCGTCCGGGCCCGCCGATGTTGTAGGTCTCGCCGGCGTTGCCCGGAGCGCAGCACGACGTCGATCGCCGCGGCAGTGGTCGGTCACGTAGAGCCAGTTGCGCACCTGCATCCCGTCGCCGTACACGGGCAGCGGATCGCCGTGCATCGCGTTCAGCACGCACAGCGGGATCAGCTTCTCGGGGTACTGGTACGGGCCGTAGTTGTTCGAGGCGCGGCAGACCGTCGCGTTCATCCCGTACGTGTGGCAGTACGCGGACACGAGCAGGTCGCCGCCCGCCTTCGACGCCGAGTACGGCGAGGAGGGAGCGAGCGGGCTGTGCTCGGTGAACGTGCCGTCCTCGATCGACCCGTACACCTCGTCGGTCGAGACCTGCAGGTAGCGCTCGATGCCGGCGCTGCGCGCCTCCTCGAGCAGCACGTACGTGCCGTACACGTCGGTCTGGATGAAGTGGCCCGGGCTCCTCGATCGAGCGGTCGACGTGCGACTCGGCGGCGAAGTTGACGACCGCGTCGCAGCCCGTCGAGCGCCTCGCGCACGGTCTCCTCGTCGGCGATGTCGCCCTGCACGAAGCGGCAGCGGCCGCCGTCGAGCAGGTCCTGGATCGTCTCGATGCGGCCCGCGTAGGTGAGCTTGTCGAGCACGACGACCTCGTCCTCGGGATGGGCCTCGAGCACGTGACGCGCGAAGTTCGAGCCGATGAAGCCGGCGCCGCCGGTGACCAGCATCTTCATGCGCGCACCTCGCGCTCGCGCGCTCGGCGAGGTAGTCGGCCAGGCCCTCGTGCCAGTCCGGGCAGCAGCACCGGGTGCTCGCGCTCGCTGACGAGCACCGAGAAGGGCGGGCGCGGCGCGGGGCGCTCGAGCATGTCGCTGGTCATCGACAGCACGCGGCAGTCGACGCCGGCCTGCTTGAAGATCTCCACCGCGAAGTCGTACCACGAGCAGCGCCCGCCGCCGGCCATGTGGTGGATGCCGTAGTCCTCGCCGTCGAGCAGGCGCACGAGGCCCGGTCGGCGAGGTGGCCCGTGTAGGTCGGGCAGCCGACCTGGTCGCGGACCACGACGACCTCGTCGCGGTCCTGGGCGAGGCCGAGCATCGTCTCGACGAAGTTGCGGCCGTTGACGCCGAACAGCCAGGACGAGCGGACGATCCAGTGGCGCGGGTTGAAGGCCGCGACCTCGCGTTCGCCCGACGAGCTTGGAGCGGCCGTAGGCGGAGATCGGGTTGACGCGATCCGACTCGACGTAGCCCTGCTCCTTGGTGCCGTCGAAGACGTAGTCGGTCGAGGGATGCACCACCGCGGCTCCGACCGCCGCCGCAGCCGCCGCGACGTTGCCCGCGCCGTCGCCGTTCGCGTCCGTGGCCTCGACCTCGTGCTCCTCGGCCCCGTCGACGTTGGTCCACGCCGCGCAGTTGATGACCGCGTCCGGGATTGTGCTCGATGAACGCCTGCTCGACGGCCGTCGCGGTCGGTGATGTCGAGGTCGGAGCGCGCGAGCGCGATCGGCCTCGTGCCCGACCTCGCGCGCGGCGCGCTCGACGTCGCGGCCGAGCATGCCGGCTCCTCCGGTGATCACGACTCTCAATGGAGCTGGATCTCCGAGTTGTCGCCGACCATGAACCGGTACGCCTTGGGCAGCGAGGTCGGAGCGGGTGATCGCCACGTTGCGGCCGATCAGGCTGGCCTCCATGCGGTAGGAGAGGTCGCTGATGCGCGCGCCCGCCAGCACGATCGAGTGCTCGACCTCGGAGCGCTCGATCGTCACGTCCGCGTCGATCGCCGAATACGGCCCGACGTAGGAGTCGACGATCCGTGCTGTTGGCGCCGATGATCGTCGGGCCGCGCACGGTCGCGCGCTCGAGGTGGGCGCCGGCCTCGATCACGACCTTGCCCTCGACGCGCGAGTCGATGACCTCGCCGTCGGAGCGCGGCGACGAGGTCCTCGAGGATCAGGCGGTTGGCCTCGAGCAGGTCCTCGAGCTGGCCCATGTCCTTCCACCAGCCGCGCACGATGTGCGGCTCCACGCGCAGGCCGCGATCGACGAGCGTCTGGATCGCGTCGGTGATCTCCAGCTCGTCGCGCCACGACGGCTTGATCGAGCGCGCCGCGTCGAAGATCGACGGCTTGAACATGTAGATGCCGACGAGCGCGAGGTCCGAGGGCGGGTCCTTGGGCTTCTCGACGAGGCGCTTGATGCGGTCGCCGTCGAGCTCGGCGACGCCGTAGTTCTCGGGGTCGGGCACCGGAGTCAGCAGGATCAGCGCGTCGGGGTCGTTGGTCCTGAAGGTCTCGACCAGCTCGACGAGGCCGGACTTCAGCAGGTTGTCGCCCAGGTACATGACGAACGGCGAGTCGCCCAGGTACTCCTCGGCGGTCAGCACCGCGTGCGCGAGGCCCTTCGGCTCGTCCTGCTCTATATAGGTGACCTCGACGCCGAACTGCGAGCCGTCGCCGGCGGCCGCGCGGATCTCGTCGCCCGTCTCCGGCGCGATGATGATGCCGATCTGGCGGATGCCCGCCGCGGCCATCGCCTCGAGCCCGTAGAAGAGCACGGGCTTGTTGGCCACGGGCACGAGCTGCTTGGCGCTGGTGTGCGTGATCGGGCGCAGGCGCGTGCCCTTGCCGCCGGAGAGCACGAGGCCCTTCAGGTCGTCCATGGGCGGCAGCGTACTAGTGTCTCGAATCGTGCTCGACGCGGTCGTGATCGGTGCCGGCCACAACGGCCTCGTCGCCGCGGCGTACCTCGCCCGGTCCGGACTCGACGTCGAGGTCTTCGAGCGGCGCGATGTCGTCGGCGGCGCGTGCGTGACCGAGGAGCTGTGGCCCGGCGTGCGCGCGTCGCCGGGCGCCTACACGCTGTCGCTGCTGCGCGCCGAGATCATTCGCGACCTCGACCTCGCCGGCGCATGGGCTGAGTGTCGACGTACACGAGCCGTACCTGTTCGCGCCGTTTCCCGACGGGCGCAAGGTCGTCAGCTGGTCGCCGCGGGAGCGCACGCGGGCGCAGCTGGAGCGGGACTGGTCGCGTGCGGACGCCGACGGCTACGGCGTCTGGAGCGAGCGCCGGGATGCGGCCGCCGCGCGGGCGCGGCCGCTGCTGCTCGAGCCGCCGGACCGCGCAGCGGTGGCTCGAGGCCGTCGGCCCGGAGCTGCTCGACGGCTCGATCGCCGACGACCTGGCCGGCATCCCGTCGGAGGCGGTGCGCGTGCCGTTTGCGATCCAGGGCCTGATCGGGACGCTTGCCGGACCGAGCGATCCCGGGCACCGCCTTCGTCGCCCTCTACCACGACCTCGGCGAGGCGTCCGGGGTGCCCGGGGCGTGGGGCTACGCGCGCGGCGGCATGGGCGCGGTGACGGCGGCGCTGCGCTCGGCCGCCGAGGCGGCGGGCGCGCGGGTGCGCGTCGAGGCGCCGGTCGAGCGCGTGTTGATCGAGGAGGGGCGGGCGCGCGGCGTCGTGCTCGAGGACGGGCGCGAGGTGCGGGCGCGCGCCGTGCTGTCGAATGCGGATCCGCTGCGCACGTCGGCGCTCGCGGGCCTTCCGGCGCCGGGCAGCTGGCGCCAGGCAGGTCCCGTGGTCAAGGTCATGCTGCTGCTCGACGGCCTGCCCGACTTTCCCAGCTGGCCGGGGCCGGAGCCGTGGGCCGGGACGATCGACATCGGCTTCACGCTCGACGACCTCGAATCGCGCTGCCGCCGACGCACGCGCGGGCCGCGCCCGCGGCGCGCCCGTGGATCGAGGCCGCCTGCCAGACGGCCGCCGACCCGACGCTGGCGCCGCCGGGCCGTCACGTCCTGTCGCTGTTCTGCCAGTGCTTTCCGACGGACGCCGACGCCGACGCGGCGGCCGACGCGGCGATCGCCCGCTTCGCGGAGGTCTGCCCGCAGCTCCCCGACCGCATCGTCGACCGCCTCGTCGCTCGGCCCGCGCGAGCTCGAAGCGCGCTTCGGCATCACCGGCGGCCACATCTTCCACGGCGAGATGCTCGGCGACCAGCTGCTGGAGCGCCGCTTCCCGCGCGCGGCGCTTCGGCGGGGTGGAGGGCCTCTACCTGGCGGGCTCCGGCGCCCATCCCGGCGGCGCGGTCACCGGGGCGCCGGGCTACCTCGCGGCGCAGGCGTTGCTGGCGGACCGCACGGCGATAGGCTCCGGCCAACCGCACTGAGAGAGAGGAACGGTTGCCTGCACGAAGACGGCACATGGCGCTCGCAATAGCCGCGGTCGGCTTTGTCCTCTTCTGCGGCTCGGCGCAGGCGACGTTTGCCGGCAAGAACGGGAAGATCGCGTTCGCCGAGTTTGATGGCGATGGAGTCCAGTCGGATCTGCACACGATCAATCCAGACGGCAGCGGTGCCCAGCCGATCGTCGCGACAGCCGACAGCGACAGCGATCCGGACTGGTCGCCCGACGGGACGCGAATCGCGTTCACCCGTGCGTCCTGCCTTTTCCCATGCTCCTCCGACATCTGGGTCGCCAACGCAGACGGAAGCGGAGCCACGGTGCTGGTCGATGCCGCGGGCAACGACTACGAACCCGCCTGGTCCCCCGACGGCACGAAGATCGTGTTTGGCACCGATCGGATTGACGCCGAGGGGCTCTGGGTCATGAACCTGAACAACGGCGAGCAAACCCGGTTGACCGCGCACAGACTCGACGCCGACCCAACGTGGTCGCCGGACGGAACCCGCATCGCGTTCAGGCGCCACGAAGGGGGCGACGCGGACTACGAGATCTATGCGATCAATGCAGACGGGACCGGTGAGGTCAATCTGACGGACACCCCGCTCGCGGTCGGCGACGGCACTCCGGACTGGTCGCCGGACGGGACTAAGATCGTCTACTCACGCAATGACTTCTCCATGTCCACCTACACCGATCTGTATGTGATGAACGCGAACGGATCGGGGCAGACGCCGGTCGTGCAAGGCCTCACCAACAACGACCCTCGGTGGTCTCCGGAAGGCGACAAGATCGTGTTCCGACGTGCGAGCTGCACCGACCGCGACGGGTGCGCCACGTCGGCTATCTACACGGTCAACGCCGACGGCAGCGGCCTCACCGATGTGAGCGGTGTGGGCGAAGACCAGGTGTTCACTCCTGCCTGGCAGGGGATTCCCATCACCGCCTACCCCCGCCCGAAGGCAGCGCCCTCAATCCGCGCGCCCCTGGTCCCGGCCTACCGGCCGTGCGATACCGGTCTTGCGACGCTCGTCCACGGCGCCCCACTCGCTGCACCCTCTTGCGCCGCCTCGGGGCTCACGTCGAGCCAGCTGACCCTGGGGACTCCCGACTCGAACGGCCAGGCGGCCGGCTCCACCGCGCAGGTGCGAATCGCGCGGATCGGTGAGAGCCCGATCGACGCGACCAACGGCGATCAGGCCGACATCGCCTACGAGTTCACCGTCACGGACGTGCGCCGGTCCTCGGATCTCTCCGACTACGCCGGAGCGCTGCGTGTAGATGCACCGCTGCGCCTCACCGACAAGGACAGCACCCCGGCTCCCGCTGCCGCCACTGTCGTGGCCAATACGGATCTCCTTCGATGCGCAATGCACGCCTACCGCGAGCTCGGCTACCGGCGCCACCTGCAGCGTTTCGACAACAGCAGACGCGCTGGTGCCGGGCATGGTGAAGGAGGGCAAACGCTCGCTGTGGGACCTGGGCAGGATCCGCGTGCTCGACGGTGGCGCAGACGGTGACCTGGAAACCCCGGGCAACACAATGTTCTTGTCCCAAGGATTGTTCGTGCCGTAGAGGCGGCGGCCGAAGGACTAGTAGACGCCGCCGAGCTTCGAGTGGTCCCAGGTGACCGTCTCGACGACCTCGAACCGGATCGCCACGCGCTTGACCGCCTGGCCACGCAACGCGTCGCGCATTCCCTCGGCGCCCGGCTGGGTGCCCTGGTACTTCGCGAACAGCTCCTCGGCGAAGTCGATGATCTTGTCGGTGTCGCGCTCGATGTGCGCACGTGTCTTGAGCATCACGCCCTTCAGCTCCGAGTACTCGTTGCCGGACTCGACGAGCACCGTCGCGCGGTCGTCGCGCTCGAGGTTCTTGACCTTCTGCGACTTCGCGTAGGTCCAGCACCACGGATCGACGCCGCGCATCACGTACCAGAGCGCGGTCAGGTGCGGCCAGCCGTCGGGCCCGTACTCCGCGACGTTCATGACGCGCTCGGCGGCGAGGAACTCGGCGACCTCCTCCGGGGACAGCTTGATCTGGTCGCGCTTGCTCGCCATCAGTCGGGGTCGATGCGCAGGCGCTTGGCGCCGCCGGCCGCGCGGACCTCGTGCTCCTCGAGGTACACGGGATTCGTCTTGCCGGTGCGCCAGCCCTCGATCATGTCGTCGTAGTGCGGCGAGCCGGGCTGCCCGGACTGCCCGGTCGTGAGCTGCCAGCGCGAGCGCCCGGGGTCGCCGAGGTCGGCGAGCATCCGGTAGACGGGCCCCCAGACTCCCTTGAACGGCGTCCGTCGGCAGGTAGCCGTTCTGGGTCACGGTCTCGCTTGCTCCGCCGGCCTCGACCGTGCGGTTGAAGATCCGCCGGAAGAGCCGCGTTCGCCGCGACCGAACGGATGCGAGAACTCGACGTTGTGCACGCGGCCCCAGCGCCACTTGGCGGGGTCGCGACCGAACCTCTCCTCGAGGCCGTCGAGCGCCTTCTCGAGCGCTTCGAGCGCGACGTCGTCCCACGTGCGGCCGCCGAACCACGCCGGGTCGCCCTCGTCCCACAGCGTGAGCAGGCGCTCCTGGAACCGCCACGGCGAGGAGACGACCTCGAACAGCGCGACGCCGGACTTGTTCAGCCAGCGCTCGACGAGCTCGTCGTCGTGCACCGCCGCGCGCACGACCGCCTCCGCGAACACGATCGTGAACGCGTGGAAGATCGTGCCGGCGACCGTGTCCGGGATCGAGGTTGCCGTCCCAGCTCTTGAGGCGCTCGATCGCACGGACCTCGCGCTGGTGCGCCGGGTGCAGGCGCGACAGCCGGTGCACCGTCTCCACGCCGGGGAACGAGAAGAAGTCGTGCTGCATGCGCTCGAAGTCGGCGAGCGAATGCCGCTCGCGCTCACCGAGCAGCTCCTCGATGCGGCGCGCGCGGTAGCCGGTCATCCACTCCGAGGTGATGTGGTGCGGGTAGTCGTCGCCGACGATGCGGTTGTTCGCGGTGACGATGAAGCCCTGCGGCGGGTTCACGGTCCGCGGCAGGTCGTCGTACGGGATCGTTCCCGTCCCACTCGAACTCGCCGGTCCAGCCGGGCTTCGGCAGGTCGGGCACGTTCCCCTTGCGCAGCGGGATCTTGCCCGCGAGCTGGTAGCCGATGTTGCCGTCGCGATCGGCCCACAGCAGGTTGAGCGGAGGCACGTGATGGCTCTCCACCGCGTCGATGACGTCCTGGCCGCTGCGCGCGGTGCTGAGCCGGTAGCCAGAGTCGGTCAGCAGCGGATACTGCAGGCCCGTCCACGAAAGCGCGATCGGCTCGGAGGCGCCCAGCGCCTCGCTGACGATCGGGCCGTGGTGGGTGACGGTCACGTCCAGCGCCTCCGGCGTGCCGCGTCCCTTGACCTGGATCTCCTCGCGCACGACCTCGGCCTGCCGCCATTCGCCCTCGAACTCGTACATGCGTGCGTCGTCGGGGTTGAGGCGCTCGACGAAGAGGTCCTGCGTGTCGGCCATCACGTTGGTGAAGCCCCAGGCCGCGAAGCGGGTCTGGCCGAACACGGGGAACGGGTTGGTCGGCAGGGTGGCGCCGCGCACGCGGTAGTCGTCGCAGGCGAGGTCGGCCTCGTACCAGAGGTCGGGAATCGTGTGCGTCAGGTGCGGGTCGCACGCGAGCAGCGGCTTGCCGGTCACCGAGCGCTCGCCGGACACCACCCAGTTGTTGGAGCCGGTCGCGTGCATCCCGAGCCCGAGCGAGTCCTTCACGGCCGCGATCTGTGCCGCGATGTCGACGCCCTCGCCCGCGTACACGCCGCCGGGAGCGGTGACCACCGGGTTCGCCGGGCGGGTACTGCGGCTCGAGCCGCGCCGCTCGCTCCGGCCCGGCGGCGCGCACCAGGTCGGCGCGCAGCAGCTCCATCTCCCAGTTGGTCGAGAGGCCGAATCCCATCAGCTTGGCCGAGGCCAGCAGGTCCACGACGGTCCAGGGCTCGGGCTCGAGCCGCACGAGCTGGAACTCGATCGGGCAGCGCGGCCGCCTCGTCGATCGCGGCGTTGATCCCCGCGACGTACGCGCCCACGAGCGGCGCCACGCCGGCGTCGATCTCGCGCGCCTCGCGCTCGGCGACGCGGCGCATGCCGATCGTGCGCATCAGGCGGTCGGCGGGCAGGGCGTCGGGCCCGGCGAACTCCGACAGGCGCCCGGCGGTCGCGCGGCGGAAGAACTCGAGCTGCCAGAGCCGGTCCTGCGCGTGGCAGAACCCGAGGGCGAAGCACAGGTCGTGCGGGGTGCGAGCGGAGACGTGGGGAACGCCGAACCGGTCCCGCAGGATCTCCATGGGCGCGTCGACCCCGCGCAGCATCAGGCGGCCCGCGGTCTTCGGCAGCGGGCGGCGGAAGAGCTGGAACCAGGCCCCGGCGCCGGCCAGCGCGGCGAAGGCCCCGGTGCCGGCGAAGCGTGCGCGTGAGCGGGGTGCCGATCACCGCGCGATTGCTCTCAGGCGCAGCACACCGAGCTTGGAGCCGAACCGGTTGAAGACAGTCGCTCGCGAGACCCCGGCGGCCGTCGCCAGCTCGTCCATCGTCGCGGTGTGGAACGAGCCCTCCCTGATCAGGCGTTCAGCGGCCACGAGCACGCGCTCGACGCTCTCTGCCCCGGCGCCTCGACGTCCACCCGTGTAGCTCCGTGTCGCCACCCACGGAGCATAGCCGCCGGGCTTGACAAATCAAACTCTTCGTCTAGACTCTAGCATCTAGATCATCAGTCTACGCTTCTCGGAAGGGGCATCATGACCGCACACACTGAAGCCAAGCCCACGCTGGTGCTCGGCGGCACCGGCAAGACCGGCCGCCGCGTGGCGCAGCGACTCGAGGCGCGGGGGATCCCGGTACGGATCGGCTCTCGCTCGGGCGAGCCGCCGTTCGACTGGGAAGACCGCGCGACGTGGGCGCCCGCGCTGCGCGGCGTGCAGGCGGCATACGTCTCCTACTACCCCGACCTCGCAGTCCCGGGCGCGCCGGAGACAGTCGGCTCGTTCGCCGAGCAGGCCGTGCAAGAACGGAGTACCGCGGCTGGTGCTCCTGGCCGGGCGCGGCGAGCTCGAGGCCGAGGCCGCGGAGCAGGCGGTGCGCGACACCGGGGCCGAGCTGACGGTCGTGCGCGCAACCTGGTTCGCCCAGAACTTCAGCGAGGACTACATGCTGGACTACGTGCTCAGCGGCGTGGTCGCGCTCCCGGGCGGCGACACGCCCGAGCCGTTCGTCGACGCCGACGACATCGCCGACGTCGCGGTTGCCGCCCTCACCGAGGACTGGCCACGTCGGCGAGCTCTACGAGCTGACCGGCCCGCGGCTGCTGACCTTCGCGGAGGCGGTCGCGGAGATCTGCGAAAGCGGCCGGCCGGGAGGTCCGCTACGTCCCGGTCTCGGTCGAGGAGCACGCTGCCGCTGCCGCCGCGCATGGCGTGCCCGGCCGAGGTCATCGACCTGCTCACCTACCTGTTCAGCGAGATCCTCGACGGGCGCAACGCGCGCCTCGCAGACGGAGTGCAGCGCGCCCTCGGGCGGGAGCCGAAGGACTTCGCCGACTACGCGCGCGACGCCGCCGCGATCCGGCGTCTGGATAGGCATGCTGATGGACGAGGATGCCTGTTCGCACTGACACTCGTCACCGCGCTCGGCTGCGGGGTGATCGCCGGCGTGTTCTTCGCGTTCTCGACGTTCGTCATGCGATGCTCTGCGCCGTCTTCCGCCGGTGCAGGGCATCGCCGCGATGCAGTCGATCAACGTAGTCGACAGCCTGCGTAGCTGGCTGGCGACCCACGTCACCGTGGCGACCGCGATTGCGAGTGTCACGGCCGAGAAGCGCTCTGCGTGGTGTACTGAACCTCATGGTTTCCTCCTGTGACGAGGCTGGGTCAGCACGCGGCTGAACCTCGACCGCCGTGGGCGCCGATGACGGCCTTCAGACGATCTCCTTTCCCTCTCCAACCGAGTGGGAGGAGTGGCTGGAGGACAACCACGTCGCGTCCGCGGGCGTCTGGGTCAAGATCGCCAAGAAGGGCACCGGCATCGAGAGCGTGCGCTACCCGGAGGTGCTCGAGAGCGCGCTCTGCTTCGGGTGGATCGACGCGCGGCGCGAGGCGCTCGACGAGCGGTACTTCCTCCAGCGGTTCACGCCGCGGCGCCCGCGCAGCAACTGGTCGCGGATCAACCGCGAGACGGCCGAGCGGCTGATCGCGCGAGGGCAGGATGCGCCCGGCCGGCCTCGCAGAGGTCGAGCGTGCGCAGGCTGACGGTCGTTGGAAGGCGGCCTACGAAAGCCAGAAGACCATCAAGGTCCCCGCAGACCTACGGCGCGAGCTCGACGCCCGACCGCAGGCCAAGGCATTCTTCGCCGAGCTCACCAGCCAGAACCGCTACGCGATCCTCTACCGCCTCCAGGACGCCAAGAAGCCGGAGACTCGCGCACGACGACTGGCGAAGTTCGTGGCGATGCTCGAGGCCGGGGAAAAGATTTATCCGTAGCCCGTTTACCCGACCTTGAAGCTGCCCTTCATGTCGTCGGAGTGGGGGTCGCATACGTAGCGGTACGTGCCCTTCCGGAGCTTGATGCTGACCGACTTCGTGCCCGTGAAGCTCGACGCCGGTGATGGTCCTGTTCACGCCCGGCCCACGTGAGGTGGAAGTTGTGATCCGACGACCTGTCCTTGACCCTGAACTTGTAGGTGATGTCGTTGAGCTTCTTCACCTTCTTGCCGCCGCGCTCCAGCTTGATCGTGAAGCCAGGGCCGACCGACCCGCTCACGGTTGCCACGGCGCCCGGCGGAGCCTGCGCCGATCACGCCGTCATCGCGACCGCCGCTGCGAGCGCCACGGCGAGGAGTGCTAGGCGCAGTGTTCTGAACCTCATCGTGTCCTCCTGGATCGAGGTTGTGTCAGTGCCTGATCCTAGGGCTCCGCGACCTGCGGGACGCCGGTTACGCGACGGCTTTGGAGCGCTTGCGCTTGCCGGCGAGCGCCTTGGCGGCGTCGTGCACCGCGAGGCGCGCGTCCTCGGGCTCCAGCACGGCGGCGTCGCCGGCTTCCTTCAGCACCTCGCGCACGAGCCAGTGCACGCCGGCGAAGGGCAGCTCCACGATCAGGGCGCCGTCGGCCAGCTCCTCGGACACGGCGCGGCGCTCCCGCTCCCAGCGCGCCCGTTCGGGCGAGACCCAAACGCGCGCGACCCGCGATGCGGGCACCGCGCCGGTGCGCGGCCACCCTTCGAGGTCGGCCGTCGGGTCGACCTCGGGCCGCGGCTCGAAGGTCTTGCGCGAGATCTTCGCGCGCTTGATGCGGTCGAGCCGGAAGTGGCGCGTGTCCTCGCGGTCGAGGTCGTAGCTGAACAGGTACCAGCCCTCCTTGCCGTTGATCAGCGCGTAGGGCTCGACGGTGCGCTCGGTGAACTCGTCCTCGTTCTCCTTGTAGTACTCGATCCCCAGCAGGCGCGACTCGACGATCGCGCGGTTGATCGTGCGCGACATCTCCTCGTCGTCACCGACGGGCGGCGCGATCTGCAGGCCCTCGTGCGACGGGTCGTCACCCAGCGCGGCAACGATCTTCTGGCGCGCCGACGCGAGGCTGCCCTCCGGCAGGTGGTCGCCGAGCAGGTCGATCGCCGCGACCAGCGCCTTCGCCTCGAGCGGCAGGAGGCGGGCGGGACGCGCGAAGTTGTCGCTGTAGGGCTCGGGGTCGACGTCGATCTCCTCACCCTGGATCTCCGCGTACAGCACGTAGCTGCCGCCGCCGAAGTTGACGACGTTCAGGACGTCGAGGTCCTCGCGCAGCTCCTCGTCGGTGATCTGGAGGCGCTCGCGCACGTCCGCGACCCGCGGCTTCGCGTCGCCGCGGGCCGACTGGATCAGCATGCCGGCCAGCGCGACCAGGCGGGCGAAGCGCTCCGGGCGGATCACGGTCTCGCCCTGTCCGTCGCGGTCCTGGTCGGCGTGGTGGCCGTTTCCGGAAACGTCAGGCGCGCGGCGGCGACGGGCCGGGTCGGCGACGAAGTCCGGATGTGCGTCGGCATGACGCTCGAGGAGCAGTGACAGCCGCTCGGCGGTCTCGTCCACGAGCTCGGAGGGCTCGAGCAGGCGGGCATGCTCGCCGAGGCCGAGCACCCATGACACGAGCTGGCGCGGATGGGCGAACTCGGTCGTGAAGACGACGCCGGGGCCGGGGACGCGGCGTGACCCGGCCCGCCACTGGCTGCCGGAGCCCGTGACCGGCGTGAGGTCGCCGTGCTGGCCGAAGTCGCGTTCGACGAGCCATGCGATGCGCTCGGATATCCACACCTGCGCGGTGCCGTCGGACTCGCCGAGCTGCCAGTCGGCGCGCCGTGCGTAGGCCCAGTGGTCGAAGTCGTCGGGCGTCGTGAAGTCGTGCTCGGCCTTGCTCGCGTAGGACACCTTGTCCTTTATCCGCGAGAGGCGGAAGACCCGCATCGCGTCGCGCTCGTGCGCGTGGCCGACGAGGTAGAACTGGCCGCCCTGGTAGAGCAGGTGGTAAGGATCGACCTTGCGCTTGCTGACCGCGTCGCGCTCGATCGAGTAGTACTCGAACTCGATCGTCTTGCGCCGCGAGATCGCGGTCTCGACCTTGGCCAGGCGCTGGGACAGCTCACGCCCGCCGGCGGAGGCCGTGACGGCGATCGCCACCTGGCGCTGGTTGCCCGACCCGAGCGGGCTCGGGCGCCCCCACGACAGCTGCTGGAGCGCGAGCCGCAGCGGCTCTGCGTAGGCAAAGCGCCCGTCGAGCAGCGCCAGGGAGGTCTGCAGCGCCGCCAGCTCGGTCGGGTCGAAGTCGATCGCGGGCAGGTAGAAGTTCTCGGGCGGCAGCGTGTAGAGCTCGGCCTCGAAGTAACCCTCCGGCGGCTTCTCGACCTTGAGGTCGATGCCGAGCGCCTCGAGCTCGGCGCGGTCGGCGTAGAAGCGGCGCGCGAACGCGTCGTCGTTCATCTCGCTGTAGCCCTCGACGTCCTGCTTGATCTCGAGGGCGGACACCGGCCGGCGCTCCGCCATCAGGAACGAGATCAGGGACAACTGCCGTATGAGCTTCTCGGTGTCTTTGGCCATGCGTGGATTCTCCCCCCGGGGCTCGGCTTCAGATCAGGATAATCCGTCAACCCCGTCCGCTCTCAGCATGAAAGGCGCAGAAAGCCCAAATTGCGCGAAGCGCCCGTGACATGGATCGCCGCACCTGCCGAAGCGCCGGCCGTTGCGCGACTCCTGTGTGAGTTCCGTGACTGGTGGGGCAACGCAGAGCCCACCGACGATCAGATGCTCGCGAGCGTTACACGAATCATGGAGGCCGGCGACGGCGAGTACATCTTGGGGGGTACCGCCGCGGGCGGCGAGCCGCAGGCGGTATGCCAGATCCGCTTCCGCTGGAGTGTCTGGAAGACCGCGGAGGACTGCTGGCTCGAGGATCTCTACGTGCGCGAGGACGCCCGGCGTGGCGGGCTCGGCCGGGCGCTGGTCGAGGCGGCCGTGGCACGCGCGCAGGCGCGCGGCTGCCGCCGCATCGAGCTCGACGTGAACGAGGACAACGAAGCCGCCCGCAGGCTCTACAGCGCCTGCGGCTTCACTTTCGAGCCCAAGCCGCCCGGGCGCACGCTGTTCGTCGGCCGGGCACTGGGCTAACTGAGGCATCTACGGGTCATGTCGATCGGCAGTTCTGCCGATCAATTCCTGACGTCCTGTCGAAGGACGAGCCCATGCGTTTCCACCCAGCCATAGTCGGGCAACTGACCGCTGCGCTTCCCACGGGACGGACGCTTCCGGACGACGTGTGGCATCGTCGTCACCGGGCGCTCCTGACCGTGCTTGTGGCTGCACGCGGTGGGCCTCACGATCTTCGCCTGGCTGCGCGGCTACGAGCCGATCCACGCGCTCGAGCACGGCGCCCCGCTGGTCGTCCTCGCCGGCATGGCCGTGCTGGCGCAGGGCAACCGCCGCGCGGCCGCTGCCTTCGTGTCACTCGGCCTGATCACGTCGTCGGCGCTGCTCGTGCACTCCTGGGACGGTGTGATCGAAGCGCACTTCCACTTCTTCGTGATGATCGCGCTGTTGACGCTCTACGAGGACTGGTTCCCGTTCCTGCTCTCCGCGGCCTACGTCGTAATACATCACGGCGTGGTCGGTGTGCTGGACGCCGGCGGCGTCTACAACCATCAGGATGCCGTCGACCACCCATGGAAGTGGGCGGCGATCCACGGCGGCTTCGTCGTCGCCGCGGGCACGGCAAGCGTTGTCACGTGGCGCCTGAACGAGAACGTTCGCGCCGAGACGCAGAGTGCCTACCGCCAGGCCCGCGACAGCGAGGAGCGCTTCAAGAGCGCATTCAACGACGCTCCGATCGGCATGGTGTTGGCGACCATCGAGTCCGAACGCGCCGGCCGGTTTCTCCAGGTCAACCGCGCGATGTGCGAGTTGACCGGATACTCCGAGGAGCAGCTGCTCGACAAGCGCTTCGACGAGATCACCCACCCCGACGACATCGGGATCAGCGTGCCGCTCAAGCACGCGGCGCTGGCCGGCGAGGTCTCGAGCTATCGCATCAGCAAGCGGTACGTGCGCGCCGATGGTCATTCGGTCTGGGCTCAGGTGCACGTGTCCCTGGTGCGTGACAGCGCCGGGGAGCCCGCGTACACCATCGCCCAGGTGGAGGACATCACCGAGCGCAGGCGTGCCGAGGAATCCCTGCTGGAGAGCCGCCGCCAGCTCGCCGAGGCACAGAAGCTCGCCAATCTCGGCAGCTGGCAGTGGAGCCTGGAAACCGGGGAAGTCACTTGGTCCGAGGAGCTCTACCGCGTCTTCGGGATGGATCCCGAGACAGACATACCGAGCTACTCGAAGTTCTTCGAGCAGGTCCACCCGGACGAGCGCAAGAAGGTCGAGGCGATCGTCGACCGCTCGCTCGCGCGGCGCGAGCCGTTCCACGAGGAGATGCAGATCGTTCGCGCGGACGGATCGATCCGCATCATCGATGCTCACGGCCAGGTCACCGTCGACTCGCACGGCAACCCGGACAAGATGGCGGGCACGGTTCAGGACGTGACCGAGCGCAGGATGGTGGAGCGCAAACTCGCGCTCCAGGAGGAGGCGGAGAAGGAGCACAGGGCGCGTAGCGACTTCCTCTCGCGCATCAGTCATGAGCTGCGCACACCTCTGAACTCGATCCTCGGATTTGCCCAGCTGATGGAGATGGACGACCTCGACGAAGTGCAGAGCGAGAACGTCGGGCTGATCATCAAGGGTGGGAACCATCTCCTGCGGCTGATCAACGAGGTACTCGAGATCTCCCGCATCGAGGCCGGCACGATGACCGTCTCGCTCGAGCCCGTGCATGTGGGCAGCTCGGTGACCGAGGTGGTGAACCTGCTCGAGCCGCTGGCCGCCCAGCATGGCGTGACGCTGCGCAACGACGTGCCGCAGGACGGCCCTCTCCATGTCGAGGCCGATGCGCAGCGGTTGACGCAGGTGCTGCTGAATCTCGTCTCGAACGCGATCAAATACAACAAGGAGAACGGGTCCGTCCGCATTTCGCTCGAGTCACCGTTACCCGACCGGACCCTGATCCTGGTCACCGACACCGGCAAGGGAATATCCGAGGAGAACCAGGCGAAGCTCTTCACGCCGTTCGACCGGCTCGGCGCCGACGAGACGACGATCGAGGGGACGGGGCTCGGACTAGCCCTCACCAAGCTCTTGACCGAGGCGATGGGTGGCACCCTCGCCGTCGAGAGCGAGCCTTGGGTCGGCAGCACCTTCACCGTGGGTCTCGCCTCGGCGGAGGCGGCGACGGCAGACGGGGAGGACTCGCCGCAGGCCGTCACTGCCCCAGCGACGAATGGCGCCGCGACGCCTACGGAAACGGTGCTCTACGTGGAGGACAACCAGTCCAACCTGCGGCTCGTCGAGCGCATTCTCGCCAGACGCCCGCACATCAAGTTGCTATCCGCGATGGACGGCCCGCTTGGGGTTGAGCTCGCCCGCCAGCACGACCCCGCGCTGATCCTGCTCGACCTTCACCTTCCCGGCATGGATGGGGAGGAGGTGCTCAAGCATTTGAAGGCCGACGAGCGTACGGCGCGCATCCCGGTCGTGGTCGTCAGCGCCGACGCGACCGATTCGCGAGTCGAGCGGCTGCTCGCGGGTGGCGCCGAAGCATTCCTCACCAAGCCGCTGCAGGTCACCCGGTTCATGGGCTTGGTCGACACGACTCTCGCCGAGAAGGCCCCGGCTTGACGATCGACGACGCAGTCCTGAAGCGGGCGCGGATCCTGATCGTGGACGATGAGCCGGCCAACGTCCTCCTGCTCGAGCGACTGCTCGCGCGCACCGGCTACGAGAACGTCGTCAGCACCACGGAATCGGCCCGGGTGCTGCCGATGTGCACGCAGAGCACGCCGGACCTCGTGCTGCTCGACCTGCACATGCCCGCGCCGGACGGCTTCGAGGTGATGCGGCAGCTGGACCCGTGGATCACGGAGGGAGCGTTGGCGCTGATCGTCCTGACTGCGGACACGACTCGCGACGCCCGGGAGGAGGCGCTATCCGGCGGCGCGAAGGACTTTCTCGTGAAGCCGCTCGATGCGGTGGAGGTCATGCTGCGAATCAAGAACCAGCTGGAGACCAGGTTCCTTCAGGTAGAGCTGCGCCGGCAGGCGCTGACGCTCGAGCAGCGGGTCTACCAGCAGCACCAGGACCTCGACGACGCGCGGCTCGAGATGCTGCAGCGGCTGGCGCGCGCGTCCGAGTACCGCGACGACAGCACCGGGGAGCACACTCAGCGCGTCGGGCGCACGTCGGCGCTGGTCGCGCGCAGGCTCGACATGCCAGAAGAGGACGTCACGATCATCCAACACGCTGCCGCGCTCCACGACATCGGCAAGATCGCCATCCCCGACCAGATCCTGCTGAAGCCCGGCCGCCTGACCGAGGACGAGTTCGAGCTGATGAAGACGCACGTGGACGCCGGTGCCGAGATGCTTGCGCACAGCCGCTCGCCGTTGCTGCAGGTCGCCGAGCGCATCGCGCTCACCCACCACGAGTGGTGGGACGGCAGCGGTTACCCAGCCGGGTTGCGCGGCGATGAGATTCCGCTGGCCGGTCGCATCGTGGCGATCGCAGACGTCTTCGATGCGATCACCCACGACCGTCCTTACAAGCGCGCGTTGCCACTCGAGATGGCCGTCGACGAGGTCCGCTCCCTGCGCGGCCGCCACTTCGACCCGCTCGTTGTGGACGCGTTCGACGCGCTACCGCACGAGGAGCTGCTCGAGCTCGGCCCGCACCGGGTCGCTGCGGCTGTCGGCCGCGCGGCCTAGACGCCCACGCGCTTGCCGCGCGCACCCTACCCGCGCGGCGTAAGATTCTATGGAAGGTGGGACAGATGCAGATCACGATTCCACTCGGCCTGCGGCAAAGACTTACGCTCCGTCGCGACCCCGTTGGAAGGCCGGGCTGGTGGGCCTTTCGGTGGAGAAAGGGCGCTATCGAGCCGGTCGAGGCGATGCCGCCACCAGCACCGCCGGGCTCCGACGATGACGGCCCCGCTGGAGTGCGGGAACCGCGAAGGTCCCCACCCTCCAGTCATGGAGGTGTGGCGGCGATTCCGTCTGACGAGCGTTTCTAGGTCGTCTGCGCCGCGGTGCGACACATTGTTGCCCCTATGGGTGGGCTAAACCGCGCACCGTGCGTAGTAGTCATTTCTCGTAGAAATACGGACCGTGGCTGCCACCTTTGCGGAGAACATTCCAGCCCTCATCATCGTGAGCGCCGCGATCATCTTGGGCGTGGCTTATCGCCGCGGGAACGCGTCTGAGGCTAGCCAGGGACGGCTTCGGATCGCCATGTGGATCGTGATTGCTCTGGTCGTCCTGCTGGTGGTCGGCAGGTTCGTCGCGCCAGGCTAAGAAGGCGGCTGCCTGCACCGCGGTGAGACACATTGTGGCCGCTATAGGTGGCCTAAACCGCGCACCGCCGTTTCGCGGCTGGAGCCTAGACGCTCTGGCGCAGCCGTCCGCCGCCGAGCAGCGTCGCGAACGCCGTTGACGCGCGCGACTCGCGCAGCACGCCGATCAGCGCGACGACGCATTGGGGGTCGAACTCGCGACCCGCGCCGGCGCGCAGCTCGCGCACGGCGGCCCATGGCTTGAGTGCCGAACGCCAGGGCCGGTCCGACGTCATCGCGTCGTATGCGTCGCACACGAGGATGATGCGGCTCGTGAGCGGAATGTCCTCGCCCTTCATCCCCTGCGGATAGCCCGTGCCGTCCCAGTGCTCGTGCTCGCAGAGCACGATCCTGGCGACGTTGCCGAGTCCCGGAACGCGCTCCAGCATCTCGGCTCCGCGCAGTGGGTACTGCTTCATGATCTCCCACTCGTCGTCGTTCAGGGGAGCGCTCTTCAGGAGCACGGAGTCCGGGACGCCGACCTTGCCGACGTCGTGCAGGCGCGCGGCGAACGCCAGCTCGGCGAGCGACGACTCGTCCAGCTCGAATCGCTTGCCGAGCTTGCCCGCGAGCTCCATCACGTTCTGGGAGTGCTGCCACGTGTAGTGGTCGCGCATGTCGATCGCCTCGGTCAGCGCCTCGACGCCAGAGCCGACGGCCAGCTCGAGGTGCTTGCGCATCTCGGCCTGCTCGAGCGCCACCGACCCGAGGTCGGCGAGGCGCCGCAGCGAGTCCAGCTCGTTGCGCCCAAAGGCGCGCGTGGGATCGGTCGTGCCGACGGAGATCGCACCGCGCACCTCGCCGCCGTACTTGATCGGCGCCGAGCCTCCGCCGCGCGTTTCGGCGTGGCCGGGCTCGGAGTTCTCGGGGAAGTCGTGGTAGTCGGAGACGATCACGGGCTCGCCCGAGCTCAACACCTGGCCGACGATGCCCTCGTCGACGCCGAGCCGCTTGCCGATCAGCTCCTCACGCACTCCGTGACCGGCGACGACGATCGAGAGCCTGGGGTCCCGGCGGTCGCGCACGCATACGGTGGCGCGCTCCACGTGCAGGATGCTGCAGGCCTGCTCGGCGACGCGGCCGAGGATCGACGCGGTCTCGCCGCCGCGGCTGACGATCCAAGCGGCGTCTGCGAGCCCACTCGTGCGCCGCGCGAGCTCGGCGATCTGCTCACGCGATTCGAGCAGCCGCTTGGTCCCGATCAGCACCACGCTCGCCGAGAAGGCGAGGATCGCGGCTATCAGCCAGTCGGGCCACAGCTGTGCGTCCATCGGGCGCCGGTACCAGATGTCGTCGAGGCGCACCGAAGCCGCGGCCAAGCAGGGCGACCAGGAAGATGCCGAGCTTGTGGTCTCTCGCATTCGACATGCCAGCAGGAGGAAGCCTCCTGCCAGTGCACATCGGCCCGACGCAGCGGCTCGCTTGAGCCGTGGCCGCCCGCGCCCGGCAATCGGCGTAGCTGGGGGTGACTACTCGCCCGCGGCCGCAGGCAGTGACTGCTCGAGCGTTTCCACCGGCGCCGGTACCTCGCCGACGGCCGCGAACCAGGCCGAGCCGGCGATCGCGCGATCGAAGCGCGACCAGGTCTCGCCGTCCTGGAGGCCCTTTTCGAGCCGGTCGAACGACCCCAGCTTGCCGCCCAGGTTGTCCATCGCGTGCACGACGGTCGCCTCGCGAGTGCGGGGTGTCACCGGGCTGCCGTTCTCGAGCAGGCCGTGGTGGGAGAGCACGATGTGCAGCACCGCGCGCGCGAGGTCCGGCGGGAAAGCCGCTGATGCGCTCGATCTGCGTGCGCACGATGTAGTAGCCGAGCGGGATCTCGCCGAGGAGCTTGCCGTCGTCCGTCAGGTCGATCGCGAAGGGATCGGTCGCGTAGGCCTCGATCTTGCCGATGTCGTGGATCAGCGCTCCGGTGACCGCCACGTCGCGGTCGATGCCCGCGAACGAGCTCGACACCACGCTCACGGCCTGGCCCACCGACAGCGAATGCTCGAGCAGCCCGTGCAGATAGGCCTGGTGGTAGAACTTCGCCGCCGGGGCCCTGCGGAACCGCTGCCACAGGTCCGAGTCCTCGCCCGAACAGCGCGTCCAGCAGCTGTGCGAGGTAGGGGTTGCGGACGGTGCCGATCAGGCGCCGCAGATCGGCCTCCATCTGCTCGACGCTCGCCGCCGGCGCGTCCATCAGGTCCGCGAGCCGGTAGTCGCCCTCCTGCGCCGGCGATGCGGCCTGCAGGATGAGCTGGGCGCCGTAGCGCTCCGAGATCTCGAACCGGCCCCGCACGCGGATCGCCATGCCGGGCTGGGCCAGCTCGTGCATGTCCCGGGCGCCGTCCCACACCATCGCGTCGAGCGTGCCGGTGCAGTCGCACACCTTCAGCCGCAGGTAGTCCGACCCGTTGCGCTTCTGCGCGAGCGTGCGCTCCTTCACGAGCAGGACCATGTCCACGTCCTGGGCGTCGCGCAGGTCGCGCACGAACAGGGACTTGGCGCCCGGCAGGTCGGCCGCGTCGAAAAGGCGGTTTTCCGGTGCGTCATTCATCGGATTCATCAACTTAGGAGTCGCTCCGGACGCGAGTCATCTGACACCGGCCCGGGCGGCTACTGTTGTCCGACGTGGCAGATCCCCTGCAAACAACCGCTGCTACCACCCTGGACGCCACCCTCGACGCCCCTGTTTGCGTGCTCGCAAAAGTCGGCGAAGCGTCACTCAAGGGTCGCAACAAGCGTCAATTCCTGAGCGCGCTGCGGCGCAACCTGAAGGCCGGGCTGGCAGGCGTCGACGCGCGCGTGCAGGGCGGCGGGTCCGTGCTGGCGATCGCGGTGCCGGACGAGCTGGTCGCGGACGAGGTCGCCTCGCGCCTGGAGCGGGTGTTCGGATTTGCGGTCGCGTCGGTGTGCCTGCGCTGCGAGCGCGACGTCGAGCGGATCGCGGACGTCGCGATGGTCGCCTTCGCGCGTGCGCAGCCGGAGACCTTCGCGGTGCGCGTGCGCCGGCGCGACAAGTCGTTCCCGCTCACGTCGCAGGACCTCGAGCGCCAGATCGGCACGGCGCTGCAGGCGCGCACCGCGCTGCCGGTGAACCTCAGCCGTCCCGCGCTCGAGCTGCGCGTCGAGCTCGACGCCGACGCCGCCTACGTCCACGTGCGCGAGATCGAGGGCGCGGGCGGGCTGCCGGTGGGCACGAGCGGCCGCGCGATCACGCTCCTGTCCGGCGGGATCGACTCGCCGATCGCGGCGCTGCTCGCGATGAAGCGCGGCCTCGCCGTCGACTTCCTGCACTTCAGCGGGGAGCCCTACCTGGATCCGCTCGCGACCACGAAGGCGCAGGCCCAGGCGCGGGTGCTGAACGGCTTCCAGGCGCAGCGTCCCGGCGCGATGTGGGTCGTGCCCTTCGGCAACCAGCAGCGCATGCTGTCCGCCGTGTCGGAGGAGTCGCATCGCATCGTGCTCTACCGCCGCCAGATGGCACGGATCGGGTGCGCGCTCGCAGGCCGCCTGCGCGCGGCGGCGCTCGTGACCGGCGACTCGCTGGGCCAGGTCTCCTCGCAGACGCTTCCCAACATGACGTCGGTGGAGGAGGCGTCCGAGCTGCCCGTGCTGCGCCCGCTGCTCGCCTGGGACAAGCGCGAGGTGATGGCGAAGGCGGCCGCGCTCGGGATCCTGTCGCTGTCGGAGCTGCCCGCCGACGATGCCTGCCCGCTGTTCGCGGGCGCAAAGCAACGCACGGCGGTGCCGCGGGCCGACATCCTCGAGGCGGAGTCGCAGCTCGACCTGCACGAGCTGGCGGAGGCGGCGGCGCAGGGCGCCCGCAGGGTCGAACCGGGCGTTTACCTCGACCGCCTGCAACGGGAGTCGCGCGCGGCTTGAACCGCAGGCCGCGTAGTCGTAGGCTACGGGCATGGCGGCGGCTGAGGGGGCTACTGCAGGTAGGGAGCTGACGCCTGCGCACAGGCGGTTCCTCCTGCGCGACGCGCTGCTGATCGCCGCCTTCGTGAACGCCGCGCTGAGCGCCCTGATCGCGTGGCTCTTCACCTTCACCGAGGACGAGATCCCGCTCTCGGCGGTGCCGCTTGTCAGAGGGACCGTCCGTGCTCGTCGACTCGGTGGCCACGTGCTTCGTGCTGCCGTTCCTGACGACCCTCCTGATCACCACGGTGATCTGGGGCGAGATGCGCAAAGGGCCACCTGACGAAGGTGCCGCGATCCGCCGGGTCGTTCGCCGAGCGACTGCCGAAGACGCGCCTGCGCCGAGCGACGCGGATCGGCCTGATCTGCCTCGCCATCTTCGGTCCGATCGCGGCCGCTGGTGTGTTGCTCTTCGACTACGGCGACATCCCGGTCGGCGAGTTCGTGCTCTACAAGGCGATCTTCGGCATCGTGCTCGGCGCCGCCGTGACACCGTGGATCGCGATGGTCGCGTTCGGCGACGATCCGCCGCCGGCCGAGTCGTAGCGGGTTACCGGGGGCGCAGGACGCCGAGGGCCGAGTCGATCAGCAGCGGGTGGGCGTCGTCGCGCTGGATCCGGTCCTCGCCGACTCCCCTGATCGCGGCCACGAGCAGGGCGCCCACGGCGGACGCGCCCCACACGGCGGGCACGTCCGCCGAGAACTCGCCCTCCTCCTGGCCGCGCAGGATGAGGGTCACGATCGCCTCGCCGAGGCGCTCCTCACGCGCGCGTGCCGCGAGGTTGTCGGGCTTGGACGGGTTTACCACCACGACCCGGTAGCGGTCGCCGAGCTCGAGCCACGCGGCCAGTAGTCGCGACAGTGCCTCGGTCGCGGAACCCTGGTCGAGCCGGCAAGCCTCCACGGCCGCCTCGCCGTCGATCAGGCCCTGAGTCCGGATCGCCTCGAGGAGCGATTCACGGGTGGGGAAGTGGCGGTAGAGCGTCGCGCGACCGACCCCGGCGGCGGCCGCGACGTCGGCGACCCCGGCGCTCGGCTCCTCCGCCCACAACCGGATCGCTGCTTCGTGGATGCGGAGCACGTTGCGCTCGGCGTCCGCCCGACGCGTCTCGGGCACGGCCGGCTGCTTTTCGGACATGCGACTCGGCACTCTCCTCCGGCCGGATACTAGTGCGGAAGCGAGCCTTTGCGAAAGGTCATTTATCAGCGCGGTGACTGGATCTCGGGGACCGGTTGACAAGTGACCAAAAGGTCACCTATTATCTGCACATGGACGCGGTGTTCAAGGCCCTCGCCGATCCCACCCGCCGGAGCCTGCTCGACGAGCTGTTCAGGGAGGACGGCCAGACGCTGAGCGCGCTCGAGCAGCGGTTGCCGATGACCCGCTTCGGCGTGATGAAGCACCTGAGGCTGCTCGAGGAGGCCGGCCTCGTGACCACGAAGCGGCGGGGCCGCGAGAAGCTCCACTTCCTGAATCCCGTCCCGATCCGGCTCGTCCACGACAGGTGGGTGAGCAAGTACGCCGAGCCCTGGGCCGCAGGGCTCAGCGGGCTCAAGAAAACACTCGAGGAGGAAACGATGGAGAAGGTCTTTGAGATCTACATCAAGACGACGCCGGAGCGCCTGTGGGAGGCGATCACCGATCCCGCGATGAGGAGCAAGTACAACTTCGGGGTCGGGGTCGCGTCCGACTGGACGCCCGGCTCGCACTACGAGATGAGGCACCCCGGCGCCGGCATCTTGGGGGAAGGCGAGAACCTCGAGGTCGACCGGCCGCACCGGCTCGTCCAGAGCGCCAACATGCTCTGGAGCGACGACGTGAAGAACGAGGGAACCTCGCGGATCACCTGGGAGATCGAGCCGGTCGGTGACTCATGCCGGCTGACCGTCACCCACGACCAGCTGCGCGAGGGCGCCAACGCAGAGCTCTACGGCGGCTGGCCGATGATCCTGTCCGGTCTGAAGACGCTGCTCGAGACCGGGGAGCTGCTCACGACCCCCGGCTCGCTGCGCTATTCGGAAGCCTCCAGCGCGGCGTGAGACGCTGACCCATCTGGCTGAGGCGCCGCTGCAGTTCCGTGCGGCGCCTCGGTGCGCGCACGGCAATGGCGAGGGCCAGAATCGAACTGGCGACACCACGATTTTCAGTCGTGTGCTCTACCGACTGAGCTACCTCGCCGCGGGCAAGGCATGGTAGCGAGGGCGGCTACTGCCAGCTCTTGAGGAACGGATACGGGTCGACCGGGTGACCGCCCGAGTACCACGGCCCGTCCCAGATCTCGAAGTGCAGGTGCGGGCCCTCGGAGCTGCCGGTGTTGCCGACGTTCGCGATGTGCTGCCCGGCGGCCACGCGGTCGCCCTTGCGGACGAGCAGGCTCCCGCTCTGGAGGTGCATGTAGACGTAGTTGAAGTCCTCGGCGTCCGAGTCGAGCACGAGGTAGTGGCCGGCACCACCGGATTGATACGCGCGCCACGACACTGTGGACGCGGTGACCGCGACCAGCGGTGTGCCCTGTGCGGCCGCGAGATCCTGGCCCTGGTGGCGGTGACCCTTGCGGGCGGCGCCGAACCGGCTGGCGCTGCCGCCCCAGGTGAACACCCCGGCGACCGGGAAGCGGTGTGCTCCGGTCGTGGCAGGCACGTACTGCGGCCGCGCAACCTGCACGGTCGCGGTGCGCACCGCCTTGCGTCCCGCGCGGGTTGCGGGCCGTGATGCGCACGCGATAGTCGCCGGCCGCGACCTTGCGCTTCCACGAATAAGCGTGCTGGCGACCCGTGCGTCGTCCGCCGAGGTTGACGCGATAGGTGGTGCCGTCGGCGACGCTGATGAACGCGAGCCGCACCCGGACGCGGCGCGCGCGGTCGCGCACCTGAAATTGGACGAGGGTCTCGCCGTCGGCCGTGGCGACGGCGGCCGGGGACACGTTGAAGACCGTCAGGACCGGACGCCCGGTCGGGGCGCCGGAAGGCATCGACTCGAGTCCGCCGGCAGAGCCCGAGCCGCTGCCCGGCGTGGGCGGCGCCTGCTTGCCGGGCTGCTCGATGGGATCGGGCGGCACCACGCTCTGGGCGTGGGCGGGAACTGCGATGAATAGGGCGACTACGCCCATGAGAGTGCCAGCGACCCTGCCGTGCACCGAGAGACACCTCCTTGCGCTCTACCTGCGGTGTCGGTCGGGCTACGAGACTTGTTGAGGGCTATCCGTCCCGGACTGGACGCCTGTCGGGTTTACGTGCCGGCGATCGAGGTCGCGAGCGCCACCGCCTCGGCGGCGCTGCTCGCATAACGGACCTCGCTCGGCATGCGGGATTCGTGCTCCAGCCGCCACCCGGCAAGCAGGACGACCGGGCGCCCGAGCACGCCCGCGAGGCCGATCTCCGACAGCGTTCCCCATTCGCCTCCGACGGCGACGACCACGTCGGCCGAGGCCACGACGCCCAGGTTTCGCGCATGGCCGATGCCGGTGACGACCGTCACGTCGGAGAACGGGTTGGCCCGGGTGCGGTCGGTGCCCGGCAGCAGGCCGACGACCATCCCGCCCGCCTCGTGGGCGCCGCGCGACGCAGCCTCCATCGCGCCATACTCGCCGCCGGTCACCAGCGCGAACCCGGCCGCGGCCAGGCCGCGGCCGACCTCGTGGCAGGCTTGCGCGGTGTCGTCGTCGCAGCGGCTGGGCCCGATCACCGCCGCGTAGCGGCGCTCCTCAGGCAACCGGGTGGCCCGCCGCCTCGCGACCCGCGGACAGCATGCGCCCCATCAGGTCGAGCGCGCCGCGCTTGGAGAGCGGCTCGTTGAGGTTGCCGCACTTCGGCGACTGCACGCACGACGGGCAACCGGCCTCGCAGGGGCACTCGCCGATCAGCCGGCGCGCGTCGCCGACCAGCCGCTCGAACTCGTCGAAGCCGCGGCGCGTGATGCCGACGCCGCCAGGATGACCGTCGTAGATGAAGATCGTCGGGCAACCGGTCTGATGGTGCAGGTTGGTCGAAAGGCCGCCGATGTCCCAGCGGTCGCACATCGCGATCAGCGGCAGCACGGCGATCTGGGAGTGCTCGGCGGCGTGCAGCGCACCGAGCATCGCATGCAGCGGCAGCTCGTCGACCATCTCGGGCAGCTCGTACCACAGCGCCTGCGTGACGAAGTTCTGCTCGGGCAGGTCGAGCGTCTGCAGGTCGATCACCTCGTGGTCGGACATCCGCTTGCGCTGGAAGGCGACGACCTCCTGCATCACGGACACGACGCCGAACCGCAGCGCGACGCCGAGCGCGTCGCGGTCGTCGCGCGTCTCCTCGATGAACGTCTCGGTCTCGATCTTGGGCTGGGTGTAGAAGTGGCCCTCGGTTGGCCGCACGAGCGCGCGACGGCCGTCGATGTCGAGCTCGTCGACCTCGTAGGGCTCGCCCAGGTGGAGGTAGACGGCGCCGGGATGGACGGTGGAGAACGCCCGCTCGGCCTCCACGAACCCGATCACCTCGCCGCCTTCGGACTCGACGATCGTGAAGCTGTCGGGCGAGGCGGAGCGCAGCGAGATCTTCGCCGCCGGGAACTTCCAGTCGCGCAGGTGGTAGCGCCCGCCGCGCCGTCGCAGCCGTCCGGCGGCGACGAGGCGGTCGGCCGCCGCCGTCATCCCGGGACCGAGCGTTTCCTCGTCGGCCGGCTCGAGCGGACCCTCGTAGGCGGCGACGCACAGGTGGTTCATGAAGATCATCTCGGAGCAGTGATCGAGGATCGCCGCCTCCACGGGCCGCTCGAGGAACTCCTCCGGGTGGCGGCAGAAGAACTGGTCGAGCGCGTCGTCGCCCGCGACGTATATGGCGAGGCCGCCCCGTTGCGTGCGGCCCGCGCGCCCCCACTGCTGGCGCAGGCTCGCCACGGTCCCGGGGAACGTCACCGACATGGCCGCGTCGAGGTGGCCGATGTCGATGCCCAGCTCGAGGGCGTTGGTGGTGACCACGCCCAGCAGCTCCCCGCTGGCGAGGTCGCGCTCGATCTCGCGGCGCTGCTGGGGCGTGTAGCCGGCGCGGTAGGGCGTGATGCGACCGGCATGCTCGGAGGTCTCCTCCAGCCGCTTGCTCGCGAACTGGTAGATCAGCTCGGCGGCGCGGCGGCTGCGGGCGAAGCAGATCGTGCGGACCTCGGCTTCGACGAGGTCGGCGAACAGGTTCGCGGCCTCGCCGAGGCTGGAGGCACGGCGCATCGTCTGCTCGTCGAGCAGCGGCGGGTTGCACATCACGACCTCGCGCTTGCCGTGCTCGGATCCGTCGCGGTCCACGAGGTCGAAGTCGAGCCCGGTCAGCTCCTGCGCGAGCGAGAGGGGGTTGGCGATCGTGGCGGAGGTGAGCACGAACCGCGGCTTCGTTCCGTAGGCCTCCGCGAGGCGGCGCAGGCGGCGCAGCACGTTGGCGACGTGCGAGCCGAACACTCCGCGGTAGACGTGTGCCTCGTCCACGACCACGAGCGCGAGGTTCGCGAGGAAGTCTCCCCAGGCGGCGTGGTGGGGCAGGATGCCGACGTGCAGCATGTCGGGGTTCGTCAGCACCACGTTCGCGCGCTTGCGGATCGCGGATCGCTCCTCCTGGGGCGTGTCGCCGTCGTAGATCGCGTGGTGCAGCGAGGGGATCTTGAGCTCGGTCAGGCTGCGGGCCTGGTCCTGCGCGAGGGCCTTGGTCGGATACAGGTAGAGGGCCCGGGCGCGCGGGTCGCAGGCCAGCACGTGCAGCACCGGCAGGTTGAAGCACAGCGACTTGCCGCTTGCGGTGCCGGTCGTGATGATCGTGTTGCCGCGGCGCATCACGGTCTCCCAGGCGTCGGCCTGGTGGGAGTACAGCGAGGTGATTCCCCGCCCGATCAGCGCCTCGCGCACCTGGGGGTGCAGGTCGTCGGGGATCGGCGCGGTGACCGGCGGCTGGCCTTGCTCGTGGACCCGCGTGACGAGGCGTTCGTCCTCCCCCGCGAGCAGTCCCGACAAGGCTTCGGTCCAGCCGTTCTCCATCGTCTGTAACAGTAGAGGCGCGATGACCTTGGCCGTGAAGGACATCTCCGCTCCGTCCGCACGCGAGTGGTTCGAAACCCGCTCCTACCGGCATGCGCAGTTCGCGGACCTTGCGGGGCTTGCCGCGCGCAAGCGTGAGCTGGGCGTCTCGGTCAGCCTCGTGTTGCCGACACGGGAGGTCGCGCCGACGCTCGGCCCGGTGCTGGACGAGGTCTCGGGCCTGAACGAGCGCGCGCCGCTCGTCGACCAGGTCGTGGTCGTCGATGCCGCGTCGGCGGACGGCACCGCGGACCTGGCGCGCGGAAGGGGCGCGGAGGTCTACGACGAGTCGGAGCTGATGCCCGCATTCGGACCCGTCGTCGGCAAGGGCGATGCGATGTGGCGCGCTTTGTCGGTCGCGCGCGGGGACCTGATCGTGTTCGCCGACTCCGACACGGCGAACTTCGGGCGACACTTCATATACGGGTTGCTGGGGCCGCTGCTCTCCGAGCCCGCCGTGCGGTTCGTGAAGGGCGCGTACCACCGACCGTTCACGGCGCCCGACGGCACGGTCGTGGATGACGCCGGCCGCGTGACCGAGCTCACGGCCAAGCCGCTGTTCGGCATCTTCTATCCGGAGCTGTGCGGGTTCGGCCAGCCCTTGGCGGGCGAGGTGGCGGCGCGACGTGACCTGGTGCGCTCGATTCCCTTCTGCACGGGGTACGCGGTGGAGACCGCGATGATGATCGACGTGCTGCGTGCCGCCGGCCTCGGTGCGATGGCGCAGGTCGACCTGGGCACGCGGGTGAATCGCTCGCAACGGCTGCTGGCGCTGGGAGCGATGTCATACGCCGTGGCGCGCGCGGTGATGATGCGTGTCGCGACGGCGGGTGACGTCGACGATCCGGATACGTACCTGCACGCGGCCTGCACCCCTGCCGGCGTGCAGCTGGAGCACCGCCGGGTGCAGGTGCTCGAGCGCCCGCCGATGGCGGACGTCGGCGTAGACGGCTAAGCGGCCAGCTCGCGGACGAGCTCGCCCGCGGGGCGCACGTCGCCGATGCGGTCGACGCACTCGCCTGCGTAAAGCGGTCCGGCCTCGATCAGGTTCGGGGGACCACCGCGGACCGCCGCGGCGGGACCGAACATCGGCCGGCGTGCGTCCTGCGTCGCCGCGAGCCGGAACTGCATCGACACCGGCACTCGCGAGAAAACCGGCGCAGTCGCCCGGTGGAAGGCTCGCAGCCAGATTGGGCCGCGCGGATCCCGGCGCAGCCAGCGCAGGGTGGCCTCGTTGGGGAGCACGCGGTGGGGGGCCGGCCAGCCGACGCCGAAGAGCTCCGTGAGGATGGTCTCGTGTGCTTCGACCAGGCGTGCCTTGTAGACGGGGTGCCCGCCGCTCTCCTCGGTCATCAGGAACCGCGTGCCGCAGACCACGGCCTCCGCCCCAGCGTCGAGGCGAGCCCGGACGTCCGCAGGGTCGGCGATGCCTCCGGCGGACAGCACCGGATAGTCGTGGGCCACGGCCCCGCGGACCTGAGCAAGCAGCTCCGCTGCGGGCACCCTCCCGCGCACGTGGCCTCCGGCCTCGACGCCCTGGGCGATCACCGCGTCGGCACCGGCGGCGCAAGCCGCCCGCGCCTCCGCCACGGAGCCGCACTGGTGAATCCAGATCTTGGAGGTGCGGCGTTTGGGCCGGCCCCAGAAGGTGACGACCACGTCGGCCTCGGAGGCCGCCTCGAAGTGGGCGCGGCGAGCGAAGGGCAGCAAGAGATTGACGGCCAGCGGCTTGTCGCTCAGCGCGCGGGCCGCCGCAATCTCGTTGCGCAGGTCGCCGGGCGCGAGGATGCCGAGCGTTCCCAGGCCGCCGGCCGCGGAGACCGCCGCCGCGAGTTCGTGCCCCGCCAGCCCACCGCCCATGCCGGCCTGCACGATCGGCAGTTCCACCCCGAGTCGCTGCAGAAGCGCTCCCACCCCGTCAGTATTCCGCCGCGTGACACTGCGCTGCGTTTACACGGACCTCGACGGCACCATGCTCGGCAAGGGCGCTTCGCTGCTGCGCGACGCCGAGGGCAACTTCTCGACCCTCGCGATCCGTGGCCTCGAGGCCTGCCACCGCGCGGGCGTGGAGGTCGTGATCCAGTCGGGACGGCGCAAGGCGCAGGTGTACGAGGACGCCCGCCTGATCGGTCAGCCCTCGTACATCTACGAGATGGGGAGCGGGCTGGTGGACGGCAATGACGAGGTCTTCCTGACCGGCTCCTTCGAGGTGGGAGAGGTGAGCGTGCACGACCAGATCGAGCGAGCGGGGGCGCCGCGCCTGTTGATGGAGACGTTCCCCGGCCGCATCGAGCCGCATGCGCCGTGGCACACCGACCGTTTGTTCACGCACCTGTTCCGCGGCGAGGTGCCGATGCAGGAGGTCGAGGCGCTGTTCGCCGAGCACTCGCTCGACGTGCGGCTCGTCGACAACGGGATCACGATGCGCCGCTCCCCCGAGCTGATCGCCGATCAGGTGCACACGTACCACCTGATCCCGGGCGCAGCCGGCAAGGGGCGGGCGGTCGCCGCGCACATGCGCCGCCGCGCGTTCGCGCCGGACGACGTGATCGCGATCGGCGACTCGCGCGGCGATCTAGAGATCGCCGACGCGGTCGGCCGCTTCTACCTGGTGTCGAACGCACTCGATCAGGACCCGGAGCTGGCGGCAAGCTCGCAGAGCCCCAACGTCACGGTCACGGAGGAGCCAATGATCGCCGGCTTCTACGAGGCGATCGTGCGCACGCTCGCGGAGCGCTGAGCGAGCAGTTCGACGCACGTGCGACAGATTCTGGGCGTACAGCAACGGAAAACCCACGCAGTTCACGACGGTGCGCGGGTTAGCCCACATATAGCGGGGACAATGTGTCGCACCATTGCTCAGTTGGTCACGGGGAGCAATCGGCGCGCGATTCGTTGCGCCGCCCGTTCCACTTCGCGCACGGACGCGAGCGCGCAGTTGCGCGACGCGGCCTCGACCTCGATGTTCATCAGGCGGTGCTCGAACAGGTCGAGGTCGTCCTGGCCGACGACGGCGTAGCACGGCACGCCGCTCTGGCGGGCCCTGGTAGCGACTTCGAACAGGAGCTTCCCGCCGATCGTCTGCTCGTCGAGGCGGCCCTCGCCCGTGACGACCGCGAACGCGTCGTGAGCGAGCGCGTCGAACCCGACGGCGTCGAGGACCAGCGCGGCGCCCGGCCGCAGCTTCGCGCCCGCAAACGCCCACAGCCCACCCGCGAGCCCGCCACCCGCGCCCGCCATCGGCTCCGGGCCGGGATCGCGCCCTGTCTCGCGCTGCGCGAGCGCCGCCCACGCCCGCATCCGCTCCTCGATCTCCTCGACCTGACCGCGCGACGCCCCCTTCTGAGCAGCAAAGACATGCGCGCTCCCCTCCTTACCCACCATCGGGTTCCGCACATCACACGCAACCGAGAGCCGCACCCCACGCAACCGCCGACGAAGCTCCGTAACGTCCGCACTCCGCGCACCGAAGCGCGCGCCGAGTGCCTCCAGCGCCCCGCGCCCACCATCGCTCGTAGCGCTCCCGCCGACGGTCACGAGCACCTCGCGAGCGCCGCTGTCGATCGCGGCGGCGATCAGCTCCCCGGTGCCGTGACTCGTGGCGCCGACCGCATCGCGTTCGACCGTCGCCACCCGCCACAGTCCCGACGCCTGCGCCTGTTCGACGATCGCGGTCTTCCCGCCCTCGAGCAGCGCGAACGCGGCCTCGACCTCGCGCCCCAGGGGATCGCTCGCGGGCGCCGCGAGGATCCGGCCGCGGCCTGCCTGCACCATCGCCTCCATCGTTCCCTCGCCGCCGTCGGCGAGCGGCAGCAGCTCGATGCGCTCCACGCCACCCGCCACGAGACCACGTCCGATCGCAAGCGCGGCCTCGTGCGCGGCAAGCGTCCCTTTGAACTTGTCGGGAGCGACCAGGACCGGCCGGGTCACAGCGCCCGCTCGAACGCCTCGCGGGCCCCGTCCCCGTGGACTGCGAACACCACCAGCTCCAACCCACTGCCGGCGTCGAGATGGCGGCGCACCTCCTCGACCTCGATGCGGGCCGCCTCGTCGACCGGAAACCCCCCGACGCCTGTGCCGAACGCGACCAGCGCCAGCGATTTCGCACCAAGCTCGTCCGCCTTGGCGAGCGTGCTCGCGGTCGCGTCCCGGATGATCTCCGCGGAGGTGGGGCCTCCCAGCACCATCGTGGCGGCATGGATCACCCACCGCGCCGGCAGCTCCCCGGCCGCGGTCTCGACAGCTTCACCGAGCCCGATCGGGGCCTTGCGGTCGCTCTCGTCCTGGATCGACTGGCCGCCCGCCCTCACGATCGCGCCCGCCACGCCGCCGCCGTGGCGCAGGTCGGTGTTGGCGGCGTTTGCGATGGCGTCCACCTTCAGCTTCGTGATGTCCGCCTGCCGTACCTCGACGCTCACCATGGGGTGGCGAAGGATACCCTCGTAGTACCCTCTCAACCGTGTCCGTCGAGCATGCGCACGCAACTCCCGCCGAGGAGGAGTACCTCCAGATCATCTACTGGCTGATGGAGGCGGAGCTGCCGATAACCGGCGCGAACATCGCCCGCGCGATGCGGCTCTCGCCCCCGACGGTGCACGAGATGCTGGGCCGCCTCGAGCACGACGGGTACGTCACGCGAAACGAGGACAAGTCGCTGCTGTTCACCGACAGCGGGCACGAGCAGGCAGAGGCGATCGTCGGCCGTCACCGGCTGATCGAGCGGTTCCTGACCGACGTCGTCGGAATCGCGTGGGACGACGTGCACGAGGAGGCGGAACGACTCGAGCACGCGATGTCACCCGCGTTCGAGCAGTACATGATCCGCTCGGTCGGCGACGCCCAGACTTGTCCGCACGGCCACCCGATCTCACCCGGCAACCGCGTCCCGGGCGTGCCGCTCGCCGACGTCGAGGCCGGGGCCGACGTCGAGATCCTGCGGTTCGAGAACGAGGCCGAGGACCTGCTCCACTACCTCAAGCAGGCAGGACTGCACCCCGGCCTCACCGGCAAGCTCGCCAAGTCGGGAGAAGAGGACGTCGTGCTCGACTCGAACGGCTCCTCGGTGACCGTCACCCGCAGCGTCGCCGAGACCGTCTCGGTGAAGGCGAACCCGTCACCGCCGCCGCGCACCGCCCTGCCCGAGCAGCTCGTGCTGGGGAAAGACCGTTACGGTCGCTGACGCGTGCGGCGCTTGATAGCGGCTCCCGTCGCCGACTCCTGCTTCTGCTAATCGCGCGGAGCAACAGCGGTGCGCGTCATTAGTCCCATAGCTCAGCCAGCGAGTCCTACGGTGGCTCGAGCGTGTGCGACTTGGGAGTACATCTGAAAAGCAACCGCCTTCCCGTCCCGCAACTCGATCACGTGGGCGAAGGGCACCTCCACAACGACGTCGCTCTCGCGTCCGCGGGCGCGGGCATGACAGATCGCCAGGACGCGCCCGTCGGGCGCTTCGATGATCTCCTTCGGCCAAAATCGCAACTCGGCGAATACCTCATTCGTGAGGCGTTGCCACTCGCGCACCCCGTCGTGACCGTGGAAGACGCCCGCTATCGGGGAGTCGGGAGGGTTACGCCATTCAACCGCCGGATCGAGGAACGGCAGGATCCCCTCGACGCCCTCGGATTCGTATGCAGCGTAGCCACGTCGTACGAAATCGACCGCATCCTCAGCCATGGGCGGCCAGTATTTCGCATCCGTGCGATCACGCTGGCCGCTGCTGCAGCTCGCGCGTTGCAGAAGCACTGTGGAGTCCAGCGCACAGCTTCCGCTTTTCGTCCCGAGCGGGCACCAGATCAGCGAAGGGCTTCCACAACGGCTGTCCGTGCCTCGGATGGTGTGGCTCATCGAGTGCCCCCTTCGCGTGAACGCGACAGCGACGCAATCGCGACTCGCTAAGCAGGCTGCTTGATCGACTGGAGCGCTTCGCCGAGGCGCTTCGTGCCCTCGGTGGCCTGCTCCGGTGTGACCGCCGAGTAGGCGAGCCGCAGCGCGTTGGTGCCGCCTTCGAGCATGAAGTCGCTGCCCGCGACGAACGTCACGGCGCGCTCCGCGGCCGCGGCGAGCAGCACGGTCGTGTCGACGTCCTCACCGAGCTCGACCCATAGGAAGTAACCGCCCTCCGGGCGCACGAACTTGGCCTCGTCGCCGATGTGCTCGGCGAGCCCGTCGGCGACGGCGTCGCGCCGCTCGCGCAGCGCGCAGCTTGACGCCGTCGATCGATTCGCCGATCGCGCCCGAGCGGCAGAACTCACCGACGATCGCCTGCGCGAGCATGTTGGGGGAGATGTACGTGTTGACGGCCTGCTTGGTCATCGCGGCCATCAGGTCCTCGGGCCCGATCAGGTACCCGACCCGCACGCCCGGCGCGATCGTCTTCGAGAACGAGCTCGCATAGACGACCCGCTCGTCGGTGTCGCGCGAGAGCATCGTGGGCAGCTCCTCGCCCTCGAAGCGCACGTCGCGGTACGGATCGTCCTCGAAGATCACGAAGTCGTACTCGGAGGCAAGCTCCAGCAGCCGGTCCCGCTTGTCCTGGGAGAGCGTGCAGCCCGCCGGGTTGTGGAAGTTGGGAATGATGTGCGCGAAGGTCGGCTCGAAGCCGGACTCCAGTGCGAACTGGAGCGCGGCCACGTCGATCCCGTCGCTCTGCAGTGGTACGGCGAACAGCTCGGCGCCGCGCGCGTCGAGGGCCAGCAGCGTGCGGTCGTATGACGGCGCCTCGACGATCACCGGATCACCCGGGTGGATGAGGTGGTCGAACAACATGAGCCCCGCCTCGAGCGAGCCGTTGAACAGCACGACCCGCGCCGGCTCGACACCATGCCGGTCGGCAATCCACTCCCGCAGCGGCCCGTACCCGAAGCCGGGGCCATAAGACAACGCCCCCGCCGGGTCGTCCCGGAGAACACGCTCAGCAGCAGCCCGCAAAGCCTCGGAAGGCATGATGTCGAGGCTCGGGGCGCCGCGGGCGAAGGAGATGGGTGAGGGGGAAGCCATCGGTCTGAGGATAAAGACTGCGAACTGCGTAACTGCGCTACTAAGCCTTCGCCTTCACCTTCTCCGCCGCAAGCTTCGCCACCTCGGTCGGATTGCGCCCGACGGGCACGCCCTTGGACTCCAGCGCCTCGGCCTTGGCCTGGGCCGTGCCCGAGGAGCCGGAGATGATCGCCCCGGCGTGGCCCATGCGCTTGCCCGGCGGCGCGGTGAAGCCCGCGATGTACGCGACGACAGGCTTGGTCACGTGCTCGGCGATGTACTCGGCCGTGCGCTCCTCCTCGTCGCCGCCGATCTCGCCCACCATCACGATCAGCTCGGTCTCGGGGTCCTGCTCGAACTGCTCGATCACGTCGATGAACGACGACCCGATGATCGGGTCGCCGCCGATCCCGACGATGGTCGAGTTCCCGACGCCGAGCTGCGCCAGCTCGTTGCCGATCTGGTAGGTCAACGTCCCGGAGCGCGACAGCAGGCCGACGCCGCCGGGCTCGAAGAAGTGGGCGGGGATGATCCCGACGTTCGCCTTGCCCGGCGACAGCACACCCGGGCAGTTCGGGCCGATCAGGCGCGACTCGGTGCCCTGCAGGTAGTTGTAGATGCGCAGCATGTCGTGGGCGGGGATGCCCTCCGTGATGCAGATGATGGTCCCGATGCCCGCGTCCGCGGATTCCTTGATCGCGGCGGCGGCGAACCGGGGCGGGACGAACACCATCGCCGTGTTCGCAGCCGGTCTCCTTCACCGCGTCTTCGACGGTGTCGAAGATCGGGACGCCTTCGACGTCCTGTCCGGCCTTTCCGGGCGTCACGCCCGCGACGAGGTCGGTGCCGTACTCGCGGTTGCGCAGTCCGTGAAAGGAGCCCTCGCGCCCCGTCAGTCCCTGCACCAGAAGCTTGGTGTCCTTGTCGACGAGGATCGCCATCGCTACGCGGCCGCGCCTTCCTTCGCCAGCGACACGACCAGCTGAGCCGCCTCGATCATCGTCTTCGCGGGATGCAGCTGCGGCGCGTCTGCCTGCGCAAGGATGCGCCGGCCCTCCTCGTCGTTGGTCCCGTCGAGCCGCACGACGATCGGCACGGAGACGTCGATCTGCTCGAGTGCCTGGAGGATGCCGTTCGCGACCTCGTCGCAGCGCGTGATGCCGCCGAAGATGTTGAACAGCACGGCGCGGACCTTCTTGTCGGACAGCAGCACCTCGAGGGCCTGCACGATCTCCTCGGCCTTCGCACCGCCGCCGACGTCGAGGAAGTTCGCCGGCTTGCCGCCCTCCTGGGCGACCACGTCGAGCGTCGACATCACGAGCCCTGCTCCGTTGCCGAGGATCCCGACCTCGCCGTCGAGCTTGACGTAGGTGATGCCGCGCTCCTTTGCCATCTGCTCCTGCGGGTCCTCCGCGGACGGGTCACGCATCTCGGCGACCTCGGGCTGGCGGAAGAGCGCGTTGTCGTCGATCGACACCTTCGCGTCGAGCGCGATGACCTTGCGGTCGCCGGTCACGATCAGCGGGTTGACCTCGACGAGCATCGCGTCGAGAGCCACGAACGCGTCGTAGAGCTTGTTCATCATCGCGGCGACCTGGTCCGCGACGTCCTCGTCCACACCGCTGCGCGAGACCAGCTCCTGCGCGCCGTCCGGCGTGAGGCCGACCAGCGGGTCCACGTGGGCGCGCGCGATCTGCTCCTCCGGGACGGACTCGATCTCCACTCCGCCGGCCGCGGACAGCATCAGCAGCACCTTCTTCGCGCCGCGATCGAAGACCACGGCCGCGTAGTACTCGGCGGCGATGTCCGATGCCGGCTCCACCCACACCTCGTGCACGGTCAGGCCGCGGATGTCCATGCCGAGGATCGCCTCGGCGTGCGCCTCCGCTTCGCCGGCGTCCTTTGCGACCTTGATGCCGCCGGCCTTGCCGCGGCCCCCGATCTGGACCTGGGCCTTCACCACGACGGGAAAACCGAGGTCCTCGGCGGCCTTCCGGGCCTCTTGCGGGGTCACGGCTGCGCGTCCCTCGGGCACGGGCACGCCGTGCTTCGCGAACAGCTGCTTGCCTTGGTACTCGAGCAGGTCCATGTATCGTTCCGGCCGCCCGCCGCTCGGCGCCGCCGCGCGGGGAAGCTATCAGCAAAGCCCAGCCCAAAGCCCTTGCCCCTACCCAAAACCATCGATTTCGTGAGCCTCGAGGTGTACGGCACCCTGATCGACTGGGAGTCCGGCATCTACAACGCCTTCCAGAAGGAGGCCGAGCGGGACGGCTTCACGATCGACCGGAACACCCTGATCCCGCTGTTCATCGAGAAGCAGCAGGAGATCATGTCCGGCTCCTACGAGCTGTACGCCGAGGTCCTGCGCCGGACGGCGATCGCCGTCGCGGAGGAGCTGGGATGGGAGCTGGAGCCCGTGCGCTCGAGCTTTCTGCCCAACAGCGTGCCGTCGTGGGCGCCGTTCCGGGACACCAACGCCCTGCTCGACCGGCTGCGGAAGAAGTTCCACAAGCCCGACGCGACCGGCGTCACCGGGATCGGCCTGATCTCGAACATCGACGACAAGCTGCTGGGCGCGACCCGGCGGCACCTGCGCACCGACTTCGACCTGGTCGTGACCGCGCAGCAGGTGCGCTCCTACAAGCCGGACCCCGCCCACTTCAAGGAGGCCAAGCGGCGCCTCGGGACCGCGCACGAAGTCCATCCACATCGCGACCGGGCTCGAGACGGACGTGCATCCCGTGCGTGAAGCTGAAGATCCCTGTGATCTGGATCGACCGCAAGAAGGAAGGCTGGCCCCAGGGCGTGAAGGGCAAGCCGACCGAGATCGTGAAGGACCTCGGTCGGCCGTGAAGCTCCTCGGCGCGGCCTAGCGCGATCGTCGCGAGGGCGTCGCCGGCGCTCACCGACGCGCCTTCCTTCACGTTCAGCTCCGCCACCTTGCCCGCGACCGGAGCCGTGATCTCGTTCTCCATCTTCATCGCCTCGATCACGCACACGACGGCGCCCGCTTCGACGTCCTGGCCCTTTTCGACGTTCACGCGCAGGACGGTTCCCTGGAGCGGTGAGACGAGCGCCCCGCTGCTCGCGCCACCCGCCGCGCCTCCCGCGCGCTCACGTCGCGGCGCGGGGCGCGCGCCGGTCGAGTTCGCGCCGGCGGCGACCACTCCGCCCGCCGGAGGCGGCCCGATCACCTTGACGTTGAAGCGGCGGCTGTCGACCTCGACCGTGTAGTCGCGCTCCACCTTTTCGTCGTCCTCCTCCGCCGCGGCCGGGGCGGCGGCAGGCTCCGGAGCGAGCGACTTGAGCCACTTGGGGTCCTCGACCAGGTCGCGGCAGGTCTCGCCCTTGCGCCACTGCTTCGAGGACAGCAGGACCTTGTGGAAGGGAATCAGGGTCGTGAGGCCGCCGATCTCGTATTCGCCGAGGGCGCGCAGCATGCGCGCGGTCGCGGCCTCGCGGTCGATGTCCCACACGACCAGCTTCGCCACCATCGGGTCGTACATCGGTGAGATCTCCGACCCCGGCCGCACTCCCGAGTCGACGCGCACTCCGGGCCCCGCCGGCTCACGGTAGGTGGTAATCGTCCCCGGAGCCGGCGCGAATTTCTTGTGTGCGGCCTCCGCGTTGATGCGGCACTCGATCGACCACCCGCGCAGCTGCACGTCCTCCTGGGCAAATGACAGCGGCTCCCCGGCCGCGATCCGGATCTGCTCCCGGACGATGTCGATGCCGGTCGCCATCTCGGTGACCGTGTGCTCCACCTGGACCCGGGTGTTCATCTCGAGGAAGAAGTATTCGAGCTCGCCACCGGCGTCGCGGGCCAGGAGGCCCTCGATCGTCCCGGCCGAGCGGTAGCCGATCGCGCTGGCGGCGTCGGTTGCGATCTTGCCGATCCGCTCGCGAAACGCCTCGTCGACGCCGGGCGCGGGCGTCTCCTCGATCAGCTTCTGGTGGCGGCGCTGCACCGAGCAGTCGCGCTCGCCCAGATGCACCACGGTGCCCTTGGAGTCGGCCAAGACCTGGACTTCTACGTGGCGGGGGTCTTCGAGGTAGCGTTCGAGATAGACGGTGGGATCGGAGAAGAACTTCTCGCCCTCGCGGGCCGCTCCCTCGAGCGCGTCCTCGAGCTCGGCCTCCTTCATGGCCACCCGGAAGCCCTTGCCACCTCCGCCTCCTGCGGCCTTGACGGCCACCGGATAGCCGATTTCCTTCGCGATCTTCTTCGCGTCCGGGAGCGACGTGACCGGGTCCGTCGTGCCGGGGACGATCGGGACCCCGGCGGCCTTCATCAGCTCCCGCGCCTTGGTCTTCGAGCCCATCGCCTCGATCGCCTCCGGCGGCGGGCCGATGAACACGATCTTGGCCTTCTTGCACGCGTGTGCGAAGGCCGCGTTCTCGGCGAGGAACCCGTAGCCCGGATGGATTGCCTCGGCGCCCGCCTGGGCTGCGACCTCGAGGATCTTGTCGACCTTCAGATAGCTCTCGGTCGCCGGTCCCGGGCCCGAGCAGAAAGGCCTCGTCGGCCATCTCGACGTGCGGGGCCTCACGATCGACCTCCGAGTACACGGCGACCGCCGCGATGCCCATCTCCCGCAGGGCGCGGATCACGCGCACCGCGATCTCGCCCCGGTTTGCCACGAGCACCTTGGAGAACACGGCGCCGGACTATAAGGGCAACGGCCGCGGCCAGAAACGGCCGCAAACGCAGTCGGGGCCCGCTCACCGGCGGGCCCCGCTGCCAAGGCGCATCTCTGGGTATGGCGCCTGTCTTTCACCGCCAGGCCGCTGGAGTTGCATTCGTGCATCCGCACGGCCTGGCATTCGTCCCTCAGCCGATAGACATCACCGCCTCGGACTTTCTTCCCTCGAATCGGTCATTTGTCATCGGTTGGCCCCTAGCAGTTCTTCCGAACGCACTGGACCTCGCCCTTGACCTTGGCCCGCTTCTTGGCCTTCTTGCTCTTCTTGCTCTTCTTGGTCTTCTTGGCGCACTTGCACTTGGCTGCCTTCTTCGTGCTGGGTGCGACCGTGGACTTCGCGGCGGCGGGTGCTGCCGCCGGCGAGGTCACGTACTGGATGACGACGATCGTCGTCGTGGTGGGCGGCTCCGGCGTGTGCGCGCCGTTGCCGTTGCCGTTGCCCTCTTCCTCGGACTGACCGGCCGACTGGTCCTGGTCGTTCCCCTGCTCGGTCTTGTTCTTGTTGCTGGCGTTGGACTTCGTCGAGGCCTCGTTCTTCTGGCTGACGTTGCCGTTGAAGCAACGCCGGCAGATGATCGTGACGCCCGCCGGGATGTAGCTGTTGCTCTGCGTCGTCGTTGCCGTCGACGCGGAGGTCTGGCTGTTGCTGTTGGTGTTCGAGCCGGACTGCGTCTGGGTCACGTCGTCCCCTGAGCCCTCGCCCTCGGTGTCGCCACCGGCCGACTGGGACTGCTCGTTGCCCTGCTCGGTCTCGTTGCCGTTCTCGGCCTCAGCCGAGGTGTCGGCCTCGTTGCTCTGCTCGACGTCGCCGTTGAAGCAGCGTTCGCACTCGATCGTGCCGCCGCCGGTGCCGCCGTTGCTGTTGCTCTGCGTCGTCGTTGCCGTCGACGTAGCGCCCTGGGTCGAGCTGTTGGTGTTCGAGCCAGACTGGGTCTGGTCGACGATGTCCCCGGCACCTTCGCCCTCGGTGTCGCCACCGCCGGCCTCCTGGGACTGCTCGTTCGACTGCTCGGTCCCGTTGCCGTTCTCCGCCTCAGCGGAGGTTTCGGCCTCGTTGCCCTGCTCGACGTCACCGTTGTTCGAACGGTCGCCGCTGGAGCCGGAGCCGGACCCGTTGGTGTTGTCCTGCGTCGTCGTGGCCGACCCGGTCGAGCCCTGCGTCGAGCTGTTGGTGTTCGAGCCAGACTGGGTCTGGGTCACGTCGTCCCCGGCACCTTCGCCCTCGGTGTCGCCACCGCCGGCCTCCTGGGACTGCTCGTTCGACTGCTCGGTCCCGTTGCCGTTCTCCGCCTCAGCGGAGGTCTCGGCCTCGTTGCCCTGCTCGGCCTCGCCGTTGTTCGAACGGTCGCCGGAGCTGCCGCCCTCGCCACCACCATTGGTGTTGGTCTGGTCGGTCGTCCCCGTCGAGGTCGAGCCCTGGGTCGAGCTGTTGGTGTTCGAGCCAGACTGGGTCTGGGTCACGTCGTCCCCGGCACCTTCGCCCTCGGTGTCGCCACCGCCGGCCTCCTGGGACTGCTCGTTGCCCTGCTCGGTCTCGTTGCCGTTCTCGGCAGAGGCCTCGGTCTCGGCCTCGTTGCCCTGCTCGACGTCACCGTTGTTCGAACGGTCGCCGCTGGAGCCGGAGCCGGACCCGTTGGTGTTGTCCTGGGTCGTCGTCCCCGTCGAGGTCGAGCCCTGAGTCGAGCTGTTGGTGTTCGAGCCGGACTGGGTCTGGTCGACGATGTCGCCTGCCCCGTCCCCCTCGGTGCCGTCACTGCCGGCCTCCTGGGACTGCTCGTTCGACTGCTCGGTCTCGTTGCCGTTCTCCGCCTCAGCGGAGGTCTCGGCCTCGTTGCCCTGCTCGACGCCACCGTTGTTCGAACGGTCGCCGGAGCTGCTCGAGCCCGACCCGTTCGTGTTGGTCTGGTCGGTGGTGCCCGTCGAGGTAGAGCCCTGGGTGTTGCTGTTGGTGTTCGACCCGGTCTGGTCCTGGGTCACGTCGTCACCGGCGCCTCCGCCCTCGGTGTCGCCGCTGCCTGCTGACTGCTCCTGCTCGTTGCCCTGCTCGGTCTCGTTGCCGTTCTCGGCAGAGGCCTCGGTCTCGGCCTCGTTCGACTGGTCGACCTCTCCGTTGTTGGAGCGGTCGCCCTCGGAGCTGCCTGCGCCCGAGTTGTCGTTCGACTGGGTCGTGGTGCCCGTCGAGGTCGAGCCCTGGGTGTTGCTGTTGGTGTTCGTGCCGGTCTGGTCCTGGATCACGTCGTCACCGGAGCCTCCGCCCTCGGTGTCGCCGCTCCCCGCGGACTGCTCCTGCTCCTGGCCCTGCTCCGTCTCATTGCCGTTCTCGGCCTCGGCTGAAGTCTCAGCCTCGTTGGCCTGCTCGGACTCGCCGTTGTTCGAACGGTCGCCACTGCCGGAGCCTTCTGCTCCGCTGGTGTTGGTCTGTGTTGTTGTCGCCGTGTCCGTCGCGCTTTGCGTGTTGCTGTTGGTGTCGGTGCCAGTCTGCGTCTGAGTCGCAGTGTCACCGGCGCCTGCATCCTGGCCGTATGAAACGGCCGGGCTGCCAGCGATCGCAAGGGCGAGGATGCTCACGACGAGCGCTAGTTTGCGTCTCAACGTGTGTTCCTCCAATCGATATCAGTCGCCGGGCGAAGGGCCCCCGGCGTAGCCCCTTTTTGCGCGCCGGAGCGGCTAGCCGGGGTGCTCGATTGGGGGTGCGTATGCCGACGGCCTCCAGACGGCCGTCGCGTTGCGGAAAGCTCTGGTCCAGTCCGGCGGCATCAGGCGGAAGACCGCCAGGAAGCCGACCACGGTCAGCATGACGAGCGCGGCGCCACCACCGCCTCCACCGCCGAACAGGTTGAAGAAAAGCAGCGCGCTGCCGGAGTTGTCCACGAGGACGAGCCCCGATCCGGTCGTATTGGCCTGCGCGGCCCTGCCGTGCCGCACGCTCCTGCGCACCGAGTGCTGGAACATGCACGCCGGCTGCCGCGATGGACCCGAAGCGGGAAAGGCTGGCAAGCACCGCTGTTGCATTGCCACCGTCCGAGCCGCCGCGTCTCGAAGATGAACGCGTCGCCCTTCTCGGTCCAGGTGAAGTCCTCGCCCGCGCCTGCCGTCGGTAGCTCCGCGACCGCCGGAAGGACGTCGACCGTGGGCGGAGTGGATGTGGGCGCCTGGCTCTCGGCTGCGGCTGCAGGCTCACGCTGAATGTCCCAGCGCGAGCTCGCCTCGTCGTGCGTCGCCGCCCGCTCCTGCTCGGGCGGGTCCATCACGACGACGGGCGGTGGGGGGGCCGGTTCTTCCGGAACGACGGCCGGCGGATCCGCCGCCACCGGTGGGCCGGCCGGCGGCTCAACGACGACCGGCGGCTCGGCAGGTGGATCCGCAACCACGGGTGGGTCGGCGACGACGGGCGGGTCGGCCGGCGGAGCCTCCTGAGCAAAGGCCGCCGGACTCAACGCCGCGAACGCCGCGATGCACACGGCAGCGACGAGGAACGCGCGAATCAACTTAGGCGCAGTCGTCATTCCCTGCGTGTGCTGAAAGCTCTGGGTCGTGAGATGAAACCGACACGTGGTGGCCTCCACCCGTTCGTGCATAGCTATGGCGAGGACGTCCGTGTTGAGGACCCAGAGCCTCGGGACGGAACGTAGCCGCGCGTTTCTGGCGCGCGCAACCCGCTTGTCGAAACTGCAACGTCGATTGCATGAACGCAACCATGTGTGCACCGCTGCGCCGCAAACTTGAGGTTTGCGTTTCCCCTGGAATCGTTCACGGGAATGAGACGCTCGATCGCAGACTGGACCGCCGCCGCGCTCGCCGTTGCAATTCTCGGCGTCGGCGGACTGGTCGTGATCAAGCCCGCGCTCGATCACTGGGACGACGTGTACCGCGCGGACCCGTTCGTGGTCGGCACGACGACTCAGAAGGTGCAGAAGCGGCTGCCTGCGATCCGCGGCCGCAGCGCCCGTCCACGCGTCAGCCGTACGACGACCACGACGACGGAGAGCTCATCGTCGTTCGCGGAGCGGCTGCTCGGCAAGAGCGGCACGGTGCTGCTGCGCCTCGGCCTCGTGGCGCTCGTCGCGTGGCTCGCCGCCGCGCTGCTCCAGCGGGCGCTGCTCGGCACCTATTCGCTGCGGATCGGGCCGCCACCGGTACGCACCCGCAAGGCCAGCGACCTCGAACCCGGCCTGAACGGCGCATCTCCCCACGCCTCGGAGAACGCCGACACCGCCGTCGTCCCGGCGCAGAACGGTGACACCACGGCGCCTGAACCCGCCGGCGGGGCGAGCCTCGCGCCGGCGATCGCGAAGCTGGTCGCAACACGGCGTGAGGCGTTGGGCCTCTCGCAGCGCGAGCTGGGCAAGCGGGCGGGGATCAGCCACACGGTGATCTCGCGGATCGAGGGCGGGGACCACTCTCCCAGCCCGAAGACCCTCGAGCGCCTCGCCGACGCCCTCAGCTGACCCACGGCGTGTTGCACGCGCCAAGCAACACCCTGCGGGGTGGTGCTGAGCCGAAAGCAACGCCTATGCGCGCTGTTGTTCCGCTTCGATGAGGATGTCAGCGACCTCTGGCCGCGTGAACTCCTCGGGGGGACGCTCGCCGGCACGCAACATCTCGCGCACCTTGGTGCCGGACAGGAACACCTTGTCGTCGGGGCCCGCGGGGCTCGTCTTGCTCGTGGCCATGCCCTTGGTCAGCTTGCAGTAGAAGGAGTGCTCGAACATCATCGGCTCGATGCCGAGCTCGTCCGGCTCGAACTCACCGAAGATCTCCTGAGCGTCGTAGGTTCCGTAGTAGTCGCCGACGCCTGCGTGGTCCCGGCCCACGATGAAGTGGGTGCAGCCGTAGTTCTTGCGCACCAGGGCGTGGAAGATCGCCTCGCGGGGCCCGGCGTAGCGCATTGCGGCGGGATTGACCGCCAGCAGCACGTGGTCGGGTACGTAGTAGTGCTGAAGAAGCGTTTCGTAGCAGCGCATCCGCACGTCAGCGGGGATGTCGTCGGACTTCGTCTCCCCGACCAGCGGGTGGACGAAGAGCCCGTCCACCGACTCGAGCGCCGCCTTGGTGATGTACTCGTGGGCGCGGTGGATCGGGTTGCGGGTCTGGAAGCCGACGACGGTCTTCCAGCCGTGCTCGCCGAATGCCGCCCGGGAGGAGGCCGGAGGCAGGACGTATGGCTGGAACGCCTGCGGGTGCTCGGGCAGGTCGGTTGCCCGCACCGGGCCGGCGATGCATCGAGTGCCCTCGGCGTAGATCGCGGCGACCCCCGGGTGCTCCTGATCGGTCGTGCGGTACACGTGGCGCGCCTCGCGCTCGAGATCGCGCTCGAACACCTCCTCGACGTCGATCACGCCCAGCAGGCGTCCGCCTTCACCCTGCAGCGCGAGCCTGTCGCCCTCGGCTGCCTCGGAGGCGGTCGCGAGCGTCACGGGAATGCTCCACGGCAGTCCGTCGGCAAGCCGCATCTCGTCCACCACGCGGCGCCAGTCGTCGGACCCCTGGAACCCGCGCAGCGGACTGAACCCTCCGACGGCCAGCAGCTCCAGGTCGGCCGCCTGCCGCGGGCTGAGGTCGATCGAGGCGAGCGAACCCGCTTCGTCGATCAATGACTGGCGCTTCTCGGCGCGCGCCAGCAGATCGACGAGCTCGCCGCCGTGGGGAGCAATCATGCTCGGTGCCGAACCGGGGTTACTTGGACTCAGCCGGGTGCAAACCGCACTCGACCTTGTCCTGGCCCGCCCAGCGGCCGGCGCGGGGGTCCTCGCCGGGCATCACCTGGCGGGTGCAGTGGGTGCATCCGATCGACGGGTAGTTCTGGTCGTGCAGCGGGTTGTACGGGACGTCGTGCTCGTGGATGTAGGCCCAGACGTCGTTCAGAGTCCAGTCCGCGAGCGGGTTCGCCTTGATCAGGCCGAACTTGTCGTCCAGCTCCACCTTGCGTGAGCCGGCCCGCGTCGGAGCCTGGTCGCGGCGGATACCGGTGACCCATGCGTCCACGGATCCGAGCGCGCGCTTCAGCGGCTCCACCTTGCGGATCGCGCAGCACTGGTTCGGGTCGCGCGCCCACAGCTCGTCGCCGTGCAGCTTGGCCTGCTCCTCGAGCGTGAGGTTGTGGTAGCGCTCGAAGTTGAAGCCGTATCGCTCTACGAAGCGGTCCATGGTCTCGTAGGTCTCCTGGAACAGGACGTCTGTGTCCAGGTAGAAGATGCGGATGTCGGGCTCGATCCGGTGCAGCATGTCGAGCAGGACCGACTCCTCCTGCTGGAACGAGCACGCCACGTAAAGGCTGGGGTGGAACTGGTCGACCATCCACCGCAGCGTGGCCTCTGGTCCCTGGGGCTCGAGCTCGGTGGCAACCTGCTCCAGCTCCTCGGCTGTCCAGTTCTTGGTTGCTGTGGGCATCAAACAGATCCTTTCGAGGTTAAGCGGAGCATTCCCGTCGGAGCCGACAAAATAACACAATCCCGACTGGATTTAGGCTATTTGGCTTTCCGATGGTGTTTGTCGACCACCGCGGACCCCACCTTGAGCGTCGAAGGGCCTTGCCCGCCCGCCTCCTATTCGGAGACCCGCTCGACCAGGAACGCGACGCGCACGTGGGCGCGCCACTCGTCGAGGTGCTCGCCGCGCAGCCCCGTCGAGACGACGTCGACCGCCTTGATGTTGCGTAGCGAGGTGCGCGCTTCGGTGAGGGCCTGCTGGACCGCGTCGTCGGAGCCCTTGCTCGAAGTCCCGATCAGCTCGATTATCTTGACTGCCGCCATGCTCTTTCCTCCGGTTCGGGGATGAGGGCGGGAGTTGTATCCGCTTGCGAGCGCTACCGGCTGCTGCCCCAGGGCTCGGGGTCGCCCCAGGGTGTGGGCGGCGCGAGCCCGACGCCCTCCGCGATCCCGGCCCTTCCCCAGGGGTTCGTGACCGCGCGGGGCGCCGTGACGACCGGGGCCGTGTCGTGGAGGAACCGCTCCAGCGCGGCGGCGATCGCGGCCGCCTGCTCGGGGCCGGCAGCGGGGGCGATCAACTGGATCGCGGGCCGTCGTGGACGTCTCTTGCCGTTGGTGGTCATGCTTTGAAAACCCGATGGCCAAGATACCCGTCCTCGACCACGACAGAGTGCTCGCGGCAGTGTCGCCCGCGGACGCGGTCGATCGCGTGCGCGATGCCTTCGTGAGCTTCGCCCGCGGCGAGTGGCACATGCCGCCCAAGGTCTACCTGCCGAGCCCGCCGAACGGTGACTTCCGCGCGATGCCGGTGCGCGGCGAAGGCCTTGCGATCCTCAAGTGGGTGACGTCGTTCCCGGCCAACCCGAGGCGCGGGCTGCCGACCGTCACCGGTGTGGTGCTCGTGTCGAGCGCCGACGACGGGGAGCCGCTCGCGATGCTCGACGCCCGCGCGGTGACCGCCTTGCGGACCGGCGCGGCGGCGGTCGTCGCGACCCAGGAGCTGGCTCGGGAGAACGCCCGCACGGTCGGCATCGTCGGGTGCGGGCTGCACGGGCTGTGGGTCGGGCGCTGCATGGCGGACTCGGAGTACGGGCCCGGCGTGTGCTTCGACCCGGACCCGGACGCCGCCGGTGACGTCGCCGCAGACCTCGGATGGGAGGTCGGCGACCTGTCCGAGGCGCTGGCGTGCGACGTCGTGTGCACGATCACGCCGGGTGCCGACCCCGTGGTGGACGAGTCCGACCTGCGTCCCGGACAACACCTCAACCTGCTCGGAGCGGACGGGCCGGGCAAAGCGGAGGCGTCAGTCGCGGCGGTTGCGCATGTGCTCGCGCAGGGGCGCGTGTTCTGCGACGAGTGGGAGCAGGCCAGCCACGGCGGAGAGCTGACCGGTGCGGTCGCCGCGGGAGTGCTTCAGCGCGAGGACGTCACGGAGCTGGGCGCGGTGTGCGCGGGACTCGCGGACGGCCGTGGCTCGGACCGCGACATCACCCTGTTCGACTCGACGGGCCTCGCGATTCAGGACCTTGCGATCGCCCTCGGCGCGCTCGAGGCGCTACGGGTGGGCGCGGTGAAGGCCCAAACCGTGACGTTGTGAATCCATCGCCCCTCGCGTCGCCGCCGATCGCTCCCTCGAGCTTCAGCAGCAGCACCTTGTTGTCCAGTCCGCCACCGTAGCCGCCGAGCCCGCCCCCGGAATGGAGCACGCGGTGGCAGGGCACGACGATCGGAATCGGGTTGGAGCCGAGGGCATTTCCGGCGGCACGGGCGGCCCGCGGGCTGCCGGCGGCATCCGCCATCTCCTTGTACGTCGAGACCTTTCCGTACGGGATCCGGGCCGTGTGCTTGAGGACGCGCCGCCCGAAGCCTCCCGTCAGGCTCCAGTCGAGCGGCAGGCCGAAGCTGGTGCGGCGCCCGTGGAAGTACTCGTCCAGCTCCTTTCGCACCGCATCGAAGTACGACGGAGCCTCGATCACCCGCGGCGAGATCCGCTCGCTCAGGTCGACCAACACCGCGTCGGGGTCGTAGTGGCTGCAGAACGAGATCCGTACGAGCCCGCGCTTCGTGGCTGCGACCAGCACCGGTCCCACGGGCGAGTCGATCGTCGTGTAGGCCACGTCCAGCAGGCCGTCGCTGGCCGCCTGCTCGGCCAGCTTTCCCGCAGCCGCGCCGGCGGCGGCCGAGACGTCGGCCCGTCGCGCTTGCGACAGGGCGCGCTCCAGTTTCTTCATCGATCCCATGTCATCCTCAGCTTCTCCAGTCCCTCGTAGAGGTTGCGGCGCGCGGCGTCCTCGGAGCATCCGAGCACTCGCCCGATCTCGTCATGCGGCAGGTCACTCGCGAAACGCAGCACCACCGCTGCGCGCTGCTTGGCGGGCAGCTTCCTGACCTCCGACCACAGGGCCGGGTCGTTGCCGTCGCCGTCATCGGTGGGGCGGTCCGGGATGTCGGCCACCGGCATGGGGCGCCGCCCGTTCGCCCGGTGGGAGTCGAGCGCCTTCCGGTGCGCGATCGTGAGCACCCAGGCCCGCAGGTTGGAGTCACGGCGCAGGCGCGGGTAAGCGCGCATGGCCGAAACGAACGTCTCCTGGAAGCAGTCGTCGGCGTCCTGAGGGCCCACCGACGCCATCAGGAACCGGTAGACGTCGTCGCGGTACTCATCGAGGAACGCCTGGAAGGGCGGCACTGACACAGTTATAGAACGCTCCGGCCGGCCGGGGCGTGAGGTCGCGTCGTTCTTATTTGCGCCGCTGGCCGGAGCGCGAACGTTCGAGGCCCACCCACAGGACGTCCATCGCCAGGTTCACCATCATCGCCCGCGGGAGGTCCGGGTGGTCGTTCCACCAGGAGGCGAGTGACACGGCCGCGCCGACGACCTGGACCGCGACGCCCTCCAGCACCACCTCCTGGGGCGTGTCACCGGCCCCCTCGTAGTCCTGGGCCGCGAGCACGGCGACGGCCTGTACGGAGCGCCGCGTGACCTGCTCGCGAAAATCTGCGATGTCCGGCTCGAGCACGTCCTTCATCAGCATCTGCCACAGCTCCCGGTGGTTCTCGACGAAGGTGAAGAAAGCGTCGAGGCCCCGCCGCACGCGCTCTGCCGTGGGCAGATTCGGGGCAGCCGCCTGGGTCAGGTGAGCCATCAGCTCCCGGTTTGCGAGCTGGAGGATTTCGGTGTAGAGCTCCTGCTTCCCTTCGAAGTGGCGGTACAGCAGACCCGGCGAGACATCGGCCGCGTCGGCGATCTGCTCAACCCGCGCGCCCTCGAAGCCGCGCTCCGCGAACACCTGAGTGGCCGCCGTGACGAGTCGCTCGCGCCGCACCTCGGGGCGCAGGCGTTGCCGCTTTGGCGGTTTGCTTGCGCTCACCGCTCCCATTATGTCCTGCGCCCCAGTCAGTGGCGGCGGTTGTGTCAGGCGCGGGGGCGGAAGGCCGACTGAACCGCCGAGGCGGGCGCAGGGGGACCGGGGTCGAACCTGTCCGTCAGCGTCCACAGCGCCGTTGCATTGCCGCGCTCGTCGACGGCCACGTCAGGCTCGTATCCAAAGAGCAACCGGTCGGTGAGAGTCTGGACCGGGCCGAAGGTGCCGTCCTTGGGACGGAACGCGGACTGCACGCGCAGCAATCCGGTCGGCGTCGTGGCTGTCCAGACCACGGCCGCGCTGTACTCGACGGCGATCCGGGGGCTGAAGTTGTCCAGGGGCAGCCCCGTGTCCGAGATCGTCTGTGCTGGACCGAACACCCCGCCGCGGGGCCGTGACGCGGTTTCGATCTGGCCGAGGCCGTCCACGTACCGCGTCCACGCGAGCAGTGCATCTCCGCTTTCGTCGAATGCGACCTGCGGCTCGTCCACCTCGTCCGAGGCGAGGGTCTGCGCGGCGCCGAACGACGCGCGCCGCGGCCGGAACGCAGCTTGGATGAAGGCGTTGGCGCCGCCCCTCCAGACCACGAGCGCAGCGCCCTGCGCGTCGACGGCGACCTGCGGAATCGACGCGGCCGCGTCCGGCGCAGACAGTGTCGTCGCCGGTCCGAAGCCGGCCGACGTAGTGCGTCCGATCGAGGCTGCGACGTGGTCGCCGTTGCCCGCGTACCAGGTCGCCACCGTGGTTCCGTCCTTGCCGACAGCCACCTGAGGCGCGTGCGTGTCCTCTCCTGCAGAGGAGAGCGTCTCGTACGGAAGGAAGCTTTCGTCCTCGGGCTTCACCGACGCCTCGGTGCTCTGCATGGCTCCGGCGCGAGACCAAACCACGACCGTGCCGCGCTCGGCCGAAACTTTCGGGTTGAACGCATCGGCGCCGTCCGCGGAGAGCAACACGGGTGGCAGGAAGCCGTTGCCGGCAGGCCGGAACGCTGCATGCACGCGCTGCGTCCCATCGCTGTCCTGCCCGCTCCAGGTGACCACCGCGTCGCCGTCGCTTTCGAAGGCGACTTGAGGCTCAGAGGCATTTCGGGTCGGGTCCGAGAGCCGCTGGGCAGGACCAAGCCCACCGCCCGTGCGACCGAACGCAGCCTCTACCCAGGTCGGGTTGCTTTCGTTGTTCAGATCGGAATCCACGGTCCAGACCGCCATCACGTTGCCCCAGCAATCGGTCGCAACCTGAGGCTCGAAGGCGCCGGTTTCCGGAACGGACAGCGTCGCCGGCTCGCCGAAGCTGCCGACCCGCGGACGGAATGAGAACTGCACGACGGGGAAGTCCTCGAGCTCGTTGCGAGTCCACAGTGCGAGGACGTTGCCGCGATGGTCGATCGCGAGTGCGGGATCGAACGAGGGGTCGCCCGGGTCCGACAACGTCTGAGCTCCGCCAAAGCGGCCGTTCTTCATGCGGAAGGCGCCCTGCACTCGTAGCTGGCTTCCCTCGGATTCCGTCCACGCGACGGCGGCGCTCTCGTCCACCGCGATCTGTGGCTCGAACCCGTCGCGTCCGGCCGGCGAGATCGTCTGGGGAACGTCAAAGCCGCCGCTCCTCGGGTGGAAAGTCGTCTCGATGCGCGTGCTCGAGCCGTCGTACCGCGACCAGGCGAGCAGCGCGTTGTCGCGCTCGTCGAACGCGACCTGCGGATCCGAAGCGATGCCCACTTCGCTCGACACGCTCGCCAAGGTGCCGAAGCTGCCGCCCTCGGGTCGCAACGCAGCCTGGATGAAGCTGTTCCCGCCGCCGCTGCCGTCGTCGGCGGTCCACACGGCAATGATGTTGCTGTGCCCGTCGACGGCGACGCGTGGGGAGAAGGCGGCGCGGCCCTCGGCTGAGATCCGGGCGCCAGTGGACCAGTTGCCCGTCCGCGGGCGGAAGGCGGACCGGACTTCGGGCACGCCGCCGATCTCCTCGGTCCAGACCGCGAGCGAGTTGCCCCGCTCGTCGACGACCACATGCGGCTCGTACGCGGGTCCCGCGCCCGACAGCGTCTGCGGCGCGCCGAAGCTCCCGTCCTTGGGCCTGAACGAGGCCTGCACGCTCAAATCGCCCGTCGCGCTTACCCGGGTCCACACGACCGTCGCGCTCTCGTCCAGGCCGATCTGTGGCTCGAAGTAATCCACGCCGGGCTCGCCGGCGGAGATCGTCTGCGCTTCGCCAAAGGTGCCGCCGGCGGGGCGGAACGCAGCCTGCACTTGGCCGAGCGCCCCCTCGAACGGCCCCTCGTATTGGGTCCAGACGACGAGCGCGTTGTCGCGTTCGTCGAACGCCACCAGGGGCTGGTTCGCTTCGCCGCCGGCCGCGGAGAGGAAGCCGAGCGACTCGAAGTCCCCGCCTGCCGGGCGGAACGCCGCATGCACACGATGCACTCCGCTGTCGTCCTCCGTCCACACGGCCAGCGCGTTGTTCTGGCTGTCGGTGGCGATGCGCTGCTGCGACGCCATCACGCCGTCCACGGAGATGGTGCTGGGCTGGCCGAACATCGCGCCTGCCGGAGCGGCGAGCGCCAGGACGAAGGCCAGCGCGAGCAGAAACGGCGCGGCGAAACGCCACGCGGGACCCGGCGCGCTCAGATCAGTTCGGCCGCTGCCGAGCATCAATGCTCCAGCCGGCACATGTACCCCCCACAGACTTGCACTCCCACGCCCAGCCTAGCCCTATTTGGCGCTGCGCGCGCCTTTTCGGATCAGAGGGGGATGTTGCCGTGTTTGCGCTTCGGCCGCTCGACCCGCTTGCTCTGGAGTGTCTGGAGTGCGTTGATCAGCCGCGGCCGGGTCTCGTGGGGGATCAGGACGTCGTCGATGTAGCCCCGTTCCGCCGCGGTGTAAGGGTTGGCAAAGCGTGCCTTGTAGTCGGAAATCAGCTTCTGGCGGCGTTCGTCGGGGGTCGGCGACTTCTCGAGGTCGCGCCGGAAGATGATGTTGACCGCCCCCTCCGGGCCCATCACCGCCACCTCCGCCGTCGGCCAGGCGAAGTTGAAGTCGGCACGCATGTGCTTCGAGTTCATGACGTCGTAGGCGCCGCCGTAGGCCTTGCGCGTCACGACCGTCAGCTTGGGGACCGTCGCCTCCGTAAACGCGTACAGGAGCTTCGCGCCGTGCCGGATGATCCCACCCCATTCTTGATTCGTGCCGGGCAGGAAACCAGGCACGTCGCAGAAGGTCAGCAGGGGGATGTTGAACGCATCGCAGAAGCGCACGAAGCGCGCGGCCTTCACCGAGGAGTCGATGTCGAGCACCCCGGCCATCGCACGCGGCTGGTTGCCGACGACTCCGATCGGATGCCCGTTCAGGCGCGAGAAGCCGATCACGATGTTCTGGGCCCAGTGCTGGTGGACCTCGACGAACTCACCGTCATCGACGACGTGCGCGAAGACGTCGCGCATGTCGTACGGCTTCTGGGGGTCGGCCGGGACGATTGTGTCCAGCTCGAGGTCCATGCGGTCCGGATCGTCGGCCGGTTGGTAGTGCGGCGGCTGCTCGAGGTTGTTGAGCGGCAGGAAGCTCAACAGGTAGCGCACGTCATCGAGGCACTCCTCCTCGTTCTCGGCGGCAAAATGCGCGACGCCGGACTTGGAGTTGTGACTCATCGCACCGCCCAGTTCCTCGAAGGTCGGCTCTTCGCCCGTCACGGTCTTGATCACGTCGGGACCCGTGATGAACATGTGCGACGTCTCCTTGACCATGAAGATGAAGTCCGTCATCGCCGGGGAGTAGACGGCGCCGCCCGCGCACGGTCCCATGATCACGCTGATCTGCGGGATCACGCCCGAGCAGTCGACGTTGCGCACGAACACGTCGCCGTAGGCGCCCAATGACACGACGCCCTCCTGGATCCGCGCTCCGCCGGAGTCGTTGATGCCGATCACAGGACAGCCGATCTTGGCGGCGAGGTCCATGATCTTGCACATCTTCTCGGCCATCACCTCGCCCAACGAGCCGCCGAAGACGGTGAAGTCCTGGCTGAAGACGCACACGGTGCGGCCGTCGATCGTGCCGTGGCCGGTCACGACCGCGTCGCCCCATGGACGCTTCTTGTCCATCTCGAACTCGTAGGTCCGGTGCCTGACGAATGTGTCGAGCTCCTTGAACGAGCCGGGGTCGAGCAGCTTCTCGACCCGCTCGCGCGCGGTCATCTTGCCCCTGGCGTGCTGCTTGGCGACCGCGTCATCGGACGCGGAATGGGCCGCCTGGAACCGCAGCTCCTCGAGCTGCGCCAGCTTCTCCTCGAATGTTTCCGGGACCTTGGCTCGCATGCGGGTGGGAAATGGTACTCGGCGGTGGATGGTACGTTCGGCGCATGCGGGCGCTCTGGGGCTGGCTGCTGGCCGTCTCGCTCCTCGCAGGAGCGGGCGTCGCGATCGCCAGCCCGCAGTTCACCTCCACCGTCGCGTTGACCTTCTCCTCCGGGACTCCCGGGTCCCCCACCGGCCTCGACGTGAGCGCCGGCTGGAGCGACCCGGGCGGCGTCAACGGTGTGCCGAAGGCAGTCACGAAGATGGAGTTCGTGGGACACCCCGGTACGAAGTTCGATACGTCCGCGCTACCGCAGTGCAGGGCGTCGGACGAGGACATCGCGAATCTCTCGGTGCGCGCGTGCCCGCGTTCGAGCAAGATCGGGACGGTCAAGGGCGAGGGTCTGATCGTGACGGGCAATCCCTTCAACACTGTCGCGACGCTGTTCAACGCTCGCCGGAAGATCATCGTGGTCGTCAGGCTCGTCGACGACGGCAGGCTGATCACGTACTTCCGCGATGACGTACGGGGTGGCTCGGTCGCGGTCAACTTGAAGATCCCCGGCGGGGTGGCGTTGACGAAGTTCGAGGCGCATGTCCCGCGCCACTTCCGCAAGTACAAGGGCAAGCGGAGGGCGTACCTACGGACGCCGCCGACGTGCCCCGCCAGCGGCGTTTGGACGACGAAGGCGATCTTCACCTACCGGGACGGTTCGACGCAGCAGTCTGCCGCGACCACGCCCTGCAAGACGGGCTAGCCGCGCTGCAGTGAACTCGCGCCGAGGTGGTCGAGCAGGTCTTCGAGCAAGCGCTCGAGCTCGCGGTTCGCGTTCACGCGCTCCCACGGGACGCCCTTGGCCCTCGCCACGGCCCGGACCTTGGTGCCCCAGCCCGAGGGCTCGAGCTCGATCACCCCGGTCGAATCGGAGCGGCGCCACTCGAGGCGGCCGGGCGTCTCGGGAGCTTGCACGGTCACGTCCCCGAGCCAGCGTCCGAGCGCCTCGTTCGAGGCGATCTCCGACCACAGCTCGGGCGGGGATTTGACCAGGGTCCGTTCGATCTCAACTGGTGCCATTCCCGCGCTTTTGCCGCCGGGCGCCGAATTCCTCCCGGCGGGGTGTCAGGCGCGAGCGGCTTGCCGGAGCGGCTCGAGCCACTCGGGCGGGAAGGAAGGCTGCACACGCCCGGCATACCAGGGAAAGAGGCGGCGCACGAGGCCCGCGGCGGGGCGCGGCTCGATCCGCTGCCGGACGTCGTCGAAGCTCATCAGCAGCGCGAGCGAGCCGCCGATCTGGAAGTCGGCCGCGTTCGGCTGCTCGCCGCCCAGCGTGCCGTCGTCGATCAGCCGGTCGATGTGGTCCAGGGCCGGGCCGATGTCCGCCAGGGTCTTCTGGACCGTTTCGTCGGTGGAGTCGTTGAGACGGATCGCGATGGCCAGGATCGGGCCCGAGGTCGCTGCGGCGATTTTCGAAGGCATGCCGAGGCGCGCCATCGGACGCGCGCCTTCGAGGAAGGTCGTCTGATCGGACTTGTGCCGCTTCAGCGCCCACCACGTGATCGTGCGCGCCATCTGCTGGAACACCTCGTCACCCCAGCGTTCGGCCTCCTCGACCGCCGCGCGGCGCTCCGGGTCGGCTGGGAACAGCGCCGGCTCCGGCTGCAGCACGTCGAGCTCGCGGGCGATGTCCCGCGACCCCTGGACCTTGCGCCCGTCGACCTTCATCGCCGGGACGCGGTTGCCGGAAAAGCCGGCGGCCCGGATCAGCACCCGGCTCACCACCGGAGGAAAATCGACGCGCTCGTAGTCGATGCCCTTGTGCTCGAGCATCGCCCGCGCCGCCGCGGCGGGGTGCGATCCGGGGATGGAATAGAGCTTGACCTTCATACCGGGGGCTTGTACTCGCCGAACACTTCGCGCATCACGTTGCAGACCTCGCCGATCGTCGCGCGGTCGCGCAGCGCGTCCTTGATCGGGTACAGCAGGTTTCCACTTCCTTGAGCGACTTCGCGCAAGTCCTGTAGCCGCTGCACGACCGCTTTTTGGTCGCGCGCCGTCTTGAGTTGCGTCAGCTTCTCCACCTGGTTGCGCTCCGTCTGCGGGTCGATCCGCAATATCTCCACGTCGAGCTGCCCCTCGTCCTCGACGTACTCGTTGACGCCGACCAGCACGTCCTGCTTCGTCTTGATGCGCGTGTGGAAGGCCCAGGCGGCCTCTTCGATCTCGCGCTGCAGGAAGCCGGCCTCGATCGCGTGCACGGACCCGCCGAGTTCCTCGACGCGCCCCATCAGCTCCTTGGCCTGGTCCTCGATGTCGGCGGTCAGGTGCTCCACGTAGTACGACCCCGCGAACGGATCGACGGTGTCGGCCGCGCCCGACTCGTGCGCGATCACCTGCTGCGTGCGCAACGCGATCTTTGCCGAGCGCTCGGTGGGCAGGCCGAGCGCCTCGTCGAAGCCGTTCGTGTGCAGCGACTGCGTGCCGCCGCACACCGCGGCAAAGCCCTGCAGCGCGACCCGCACGATGTTGTTCTCGGGTTGCTGCGCGGTGAGCGTGGAGCCGCCGGTCTGGGTGTGGAAGCGCATCATCTGCGAGCGCGCGTTCTTGGCGCCGAAGCGGTCGCGCATGATCTCGGCCCACATGCGGCGCACCGCCCTGAACTTGGCGATCTCCTGGAAGACGTTGTTGTGCCCGTTGAAGAAGAACGCGAGCTGCGGTGCGAACTCGTCGACCTCGAGGCCCGCATCGATCGCGGCCTGCACGTACGCGATCGCGTTGGACAGCGTGAACGCGACCTCCTGCACCGCCGAGCAGCCCTTCTCGCGCATGTGGTAGCCCGAGATCGAGATCGTGTTCCACTTCGGCACGTGCTTGTGGCAGTACGCGAAGATGTCGGTCGTGAGGCGCATCGCGCCCTCCGGCGGGTAGATGAAGTTCCCGCGCGCCGCGTATTCCTTGAGGATGTCGTTCTGCACCGTGCCGCGCAGCTGCTCCGCCGGCACGCCTTGCTCCTCGCCCACCAGCTCATATAGAAGGAGCAGGATCGCCGCGGGCGCGTTGATCGTCATCGAGGTCGAGACCTGATCCAGCGGGATCTGGTCGAAGGCCGTGCGCATGTCGTCGATCGAGTCGATCGCGACGCCGGTGCGGCCGACCTCGCCGAGGCACAGCGGGTCGTCGGAGTCGCGCCCCAGTTGCGTGGGCAGGTCGAAGGCCATCGAGAGCCCGGTCGACCCCTTCTCGAGCAGGTACCGGTAGCGGATGTTGGTCTCCTGCGCGGTCGCGTAGCCGGCGTACTGGCGCATCGTCCAGCGCCGGGAGCGGTACATCTCCGGATGGATGCCGCGCGTGAACGGATACTCGCCCGGCTCGCCCAGGCGCTCCTCGATGTCGAGGTTCGCGACGTCCTCCTGGTCGTACACCGGCTGGATCTCGATGCCGGAGTCGGTGAAGCGCCGCGGATCGTCCGGACCCACGTCCGGGGCGATCCCGGGATGGGAGGAGTCGACGGAGCCGGGTCGAGGCGGTGCCTTGGCCATGGCAGGAAGGATAGTTAGTCGTCCGGGCTGTGCACGGGCACTAGCATCCTCACCATGTTCATCGACGTGCGCCTGTTCGCGATGCTGCGCGAGCGTGCCGGCAACGACTCCGTGACGGTCGAGGTGCCGGACGGCGCGACTGTGCGCGATGCGGTCGCGGCGGTCGGGCGCGAGCACGGGCTCGCCGACGTCATCGATCGCATGTCGGTCGTGATGGCCGTGAACCGCGAGTACGCGGACGACGACGTACGCCTCGCCGAGGGCGACGAGCTCGCCCTGATCCCGCCGGTCAGCGGCGGTGCGACGGCGGAGGCGTTCGAGACGGGCGAGGGCTACGAGCAGTTCATGGAGCTGGTCGGCAGGCACGCTCCCCGGTGGCCCAACTACGTCGACCTGCTGGGAATGCGACCCCTGCTTGCGGAGCCCGGCCATGTGCGGTTCGAGTTTCAGGCAACGGAGCAGTTCTTGAACCCGGCGGGCGTCGTGCAGGGCGGGTTCCTCACCGCGATGCTCGACGACACGATGGGCCCGGCGGCGCTCTCCCAGCTCGGGGCGGGCCATTTCACCCCCACGCTGGAGCTGAAGGTCAACTTCTTGCGCCCGGCACGACCCGGCCGGCTCGTCGGCGACGGCCGCGTCGTGCACATGGGCAAGTCCGTGGCGTTTCTGGAGGGCTCGCTCGCCGACGACGAGGGAAACGTCGTCGCGACCGCCACGGCGACCGCGCGCGTGGTGAAGCTCGGAGACAAAGGGTGAGCATCTCGGTCGCACACGCGCGGGTCACGGCCGACCCACTGTCGCTCGAGGCGCTTGCCCGCATGGTCGGGCGCCCTGGAGCGGGCGCGATCGTGACCTTCCAGGGCACGACCCGCGACGTCGAATCGCTCGACTACGAGGCCTACCGCGAGATGGCGGAGGAGCGGATCGCCGCGATCGTGTCCGAGGCGATCGCGCGCCATGGGCTCGAAGCCGCCGCCGCCGAGCACCGGATCGGGACCGTGCCGCTGGGCGAGGCGAGCGTCGCGATCGCGACGTCGGCTGCGCATCGCGCGGAGGCGTTCGCGGGCGCACGCGAGATCATTGACCGCATCAAGGCAGAGGCGCCGATCTGGAAGAAGGAGGTCGAGGAGGGCGAGGGGCGCTGGGTCGAAGGGACTCGCCCGGGAAGCCATGCAGGATGACCTTCGGGCACTGCCCTCTGTAGAACGACTGCTCCAGACCGAGCCCCTGCGCTCGGCCGCCGAGCAGGGCGCCCGCACGCTCGCCGTCGACGCGGCCAGGCACGAGCTCGAGCGATGCCGTGCGGCGATCCTGGCCGGGAACGGCACTCCTCCGCACGCCGAGGAGATCGCCGTGCGAGCGGTGGAGGCAATGCACGAGGAAGGGCAGGCGTCCCTCGGGCCGGTGATCAACGCGACCGGTGTCGTGATCCACACCAACCTGGGCCGCGCCCCGCTTGCATTCGAGGCACTCGAGGCGATCGACAGCGCGGCAAGCGGTTACTCCAACCTCGAGTACGACCTCGACGCGGGCACACGCGGCAGCCGCCAGGCACATGTCGCGCCGCTCATCAGCGAGCTCACGGGCGCGCCCGCTGCAATGGCCGTGAACAACAACGCCGCCGCGGTGCTCCTCGCCCTCGCGGCCACGGCGCGCGGGCGCGAGGTGGTGATCTCCCGCGGCCAGCTGGTCGAGATCGGCGGCTCTTTTCGCATTCCCGAGATCCTCGCGGCGTCCGGTGCACGACTGGTCGAGGTCGGTACCACGAACCGCACGCGCATCGCGGACTACGAGCGCGCGATCGGTCCTGAGACGGCCGCCCTGATGCGCGTGCACGCATCGAACTTCCGGACGGTCGGGTTCACCGAGGAGGTTGCGCTGCCCGAGCTCGCGGCCCTTGCCCGGGCCCGGCACCTGCTGCTGATCGACGACCTCGGGTCCGGCGTCGTCGCGCGACGGGACGACGAATTGGAAACGATCCTCGGCGGCGAGCCGGCCGCCCGCGCGAGCATCGAGGCCGGGGCCGACGTCGTCTGCTTCTCGGCGGACAAGCTGCTCGGCGGACCGCAGGCCGGCATCGTCGCCGGCACCGAGTCCGCCGTGGCCCTGATGCGCGCGGACCCGCTCGCGCGCGCCGTGCGCATCGACAAGCTGTCGCTCGCGGCACTCGAGGCCACGCTGCAATTGCATCGCGACCCGGAACGCGCCGCGCGCGACATCCCCGTGCTCCAGATGCTCGCGGTTCCGCGGATCGAGCTGGACGCGCGCGCGGAGCGGCTGCGCGCGGGCATCATGGCGGGAGTCTCCCCGGGCGTCGGAGTGCGCATCGTCGCCGCCGCGGGTCGCGCCGGGGGCGGTTCGCTGCCGTTGCTCGAGCTGGAGGGGCCGGCGGTCGCGGTCACCTCGCCAGCCGGTGCCGACGACGTTGCATGCACGCATGCGGGCGGGCGATCCGCCGATCGTCGCGCGCGTGCGCGACGACGCAGTCCTGCTCGATCCCCGCACGATTGCCGAGGTCGAGGTCGATTTCGTCGTACGCGGCGTGATCGCGGCGCTAGTGGCCCTTCCAGAAGGGCCACTGATGGCTGATTCCGCATCGCTGACGCTCGGGACGGCCGGGCACATCGATCACGGCAAGACCGCGCTGATCGAGGCGCTGACCGGCGTCAACACCGACCGCCTGCCGCAGGAGCGTGAACGCGGGATCTCGATCGAGCTGGGGTTCACACGTCTGGAGCTGCCGTCCGGGCGCGAGCTGGGGATCGTCGACGTACCCGGTCACGAGCGCTTCGTGCGCACGATGGTCGCCGGCGCAACCGGCATCGACCTGTTTCTGCTCGTCGTCGCCGCCGACGATGGCGTGATGCCCCAGACCCGCGAGCACCTGAAGGTGCTGCAGTTGCTCGACGTCGCAGCCGGTGCCGTCGCGCTCACCAAGGCCGACATCGCCGGCGACGATCAGCGGAGCCTGGTGGCGGACGACGTGCGGGCGCTGCTGGCGCCGACGCCGTACGGGGGCGCTCCGGTGGTGGCGGTGAGCGCAAGGCGTCGCACCGGTCTCGACGAGTTGCGCGAGGTGCTGGACGGCATTGCGGAGAACCTCGCCCCGCGGCGTAGCCGCGACGGTTCCATCTGCCTGCACGTCGACCGTTGCTTCACGCTGCGCGGGATCGGCACGGTCGTGACGGGCACGCTGTGGGCGGGGGTCGTCGAGGAAGGGCAGGATGTCCGGATCGAGCCCGGCGCCAGACGGGCGCGGGTGCGCGCGGTGCATGTGCACGACGAGCGCGTCCACTCCGCGCCGGCGGGACGCCGCGTCGCCTTGAACCTCGCGGGCGTGGAACGGGACGAGGTCCGGCGCGGCGACGTGATCCTCGGTGCGCACGGCGGGCCGGTGCCGACCCACTTCGTGGACGCCTCGGTGGATGTGTTGCAGGGAGCCCGGCCACTGCGGCGAGGAGCGAGGGTGCAGGTCCACCATGGAACGCGGGATGTCCCCGCGCGCGTCGAGCCGCTCGACGGGGACGAGATGCTGCCCGGCCGGCGAGGATTCGTGCAGCTGCGACTCGAGCAGCCGCTGGTCCCCTCGGCCGGGGATCGCTTCGTGCTGCGCCAGGTCGCGCCGCCCGACACGCTGGGCGGGGGCTGCGTCCTCGACCCCGGGCCGCGCAAGCACGGTCCGGGGGAGGAGCATGTGCATCGCCTGCGCGCGTTCGAGAGCGGCGACCCGCTCGAGGCGCTGCGACTGGAGCTGGAAGCGTCCCGCTCCGGCGTCGGCCCGGAGGCCGGGGCGGATCTGCTCGCCCAGCTCGCACGGTCGGGCAACGCCGCCGTCGCCGGCCGCGCGCGGCCGCGGTGGTTCACGCCGCCTGCGCTGGAGCGTGCCCGGCAGGAGGTGATGGATGCGCTGGCGGGCGCCGCCGCGGGCCCCGGCGCGCTGGCGCGCATGGCGGGCCTCGAGGTACCGGCCGTGTCCGCGGTGCTCGAAGACCTGCTCACCGAAGGAGCGGTGCGGGAGCGCGACGGAGTGTTCGCGGCGAGCGGCCCACGGCTCATGGACGATCCGCGGGCGCGTCGCCTGGCCGCAGCCGTCCGCGGGGATGGAACGTCGCCGCGCGCGCCGGACGCCCTGGCCGCTGCGACCGGATTGGACCGCGCGACCGCCGTAGGGCTCCTGGACGGCCTGGTGGCCGAGGATGTCCTCGTGCGGCTGCGCCCCGGCGTCTACCTCGCCCCGGACGTGCTCGAGACCGTGCGCGGCGCCGTCGTCGCCGCTTGCGAGCGGGACGGCTCCGTCACGATCGCGCGGCTACGCGACTCGCTTGGCACCAGCCGCAAGCATGCGCAGGCGATCCTGGAGCATCTCGACGCATGCCGGATCACGCGCCGTTCCGGGGACGAGCACGTGTTGCGTTCCCGCTCCATCTAGTAGCGTCCTGGATCCAATGCGCATGCGTCAGAGCATGGCTCAGCTGGAGCGGGAGTTCGAGGAGCAGGCGGTACTCGAACGTCAGACGCGCGAACAGCTTCGGCGCGGGGCGATCAAGCGGACCCGCGTGCGGCGCCGCGCCAAGATCGAGCGCGGCCAGCAGTGGCGCTTCCTGTTGCTGATCGCGTCGATCCTGCTCACGATCGTGGTCGTCACCGTGGCGATGTTCGAGACGCTCGCCTGGCTGATGGGCTAGCCGTAGTTTCCAAAGACGTTGCTTCGTCTTGCGGGTCCGGCGGTGGTTCGCGCTGGTGGCGGTCCGGAAAACCGGGTGGGTAAGGGAGAGGGTTCGGGCCGCCTGCGCGGGTTCGCGAGCGACACCTGATCTGCGATGCAAGGCGCACGCGTGGGTGGCAAATGAGCCGTCTGCGCGCTAGGCGTGTGGGGTGCGGTGAGCGCCTGGCGGCGATCGACGAACTTTCCCCCGTTGGGTCCACTTCCACGCATGGCCAGGGGGAAAGTTCAGTGGCCAATGCGCAACGCGGCAGGCTGTCGCGCGTGATCGCGACCTTTCTTTGCAGTCTCGTGACACTCCGCCGGTTAGCGGAGCGCACACGTCGACCCTTTCCTACCCCACCTGGTTTCCGGGACAGACCGGCGCCGGCGGTGCGGGTGCCGGCCTGAACAAGGTGGTTGGGAACTACAGCTAGCCGCTCGACGCCCGGGAGCGGCAGTTACTTGGCCGGCTCTTCGCTGGAGAGGTTCTCGAGCGCCTTCTCGACCTCGTCGCGGCCGCCGGCCGCCTTCTCCTGCTGGATCTCGAGGTAGACCTCTTTGCGGAACACCGGGATGGTGCGGGGCGCCTGGATGCCTATCCGGACCTTCTCGCCCATGATCGAGAGAACCGACACCTCGATGTCATCCCCGATCATGATGCTCTGGTTCGATTTTCTCGTTAGGACAAGCAATGAATTTGGCCCTCCGTGCCCCAGGTTGACGCCCAGCGTCCAACTAAACCATCAAAGCAGGGTCGAATCAACGGGGCCGGTCGTTTTCGCATCCAATCTTTCTTTCCCGATCGACCGCTCCGATCCTGCTCGCCTCGCAACCCCTTAGAATCGTGCCGGAGCGTTATGACCCCCTGCCGGCCCGGCTGGGGCGAGGCTCCTTTTCCACACTAGCCGCGACAGAACAGACTTTGCGACGCCAACCATCCCTCCGAGCTCAGCTGAATCAGATTCGGCTGTGGGTGCGACAAGGCCGGACTGATGCGTGGATCGCCCACAAGCTGGACATCGGCGTCGATGACCTGACTCGCTTCAAGCGGGAGCACCAGCTCGAAGAGGACGACACCTCTCCGCTGCGTCCGGCCGACCCGCTGTCCGTCGAGGCTCCCGAGCCGGCGGCCGAGGGACCCGACGAAGAGGACGAGCCAGAGCCGGACGAGGATGAGGACCGCCCACCGCGGCGGGCGCGCGAGTCCTCGCGGAGCCGCAGCCGTCCCCCGCGCCGCCGCGAGCCGCGGGCCGAGCGCGACGAGCAACCGCGCGCAGCACGCCCGCAGCGCGAGCCGCGCCCGCCGGTCGACGGCGAAGACGAAGATGAGGCGGACGGCGAGGCCCGCCGCCCGCGCCGCCGTCGCGGCCGACGCGGAGGCCGGCGCCATCGTGGCCGCCGCACCGCCCTCGAAGCGACGTTCGACCATGGCGAGGAGGAGGGCTACGGCCTGTGGCTCGATCCCGCGGTCGTGGACAACCCCGTGTACTCGCAGCACTGGGCGGGTCACCGCGCGGTGACCGTCACGGTCGAGGCCGACGCGATCACCATCCGCCGCGCCGGTTCCGATCCCCCGGCGGAGGACGAGGAAGAACCCGAGTCCGAGGACTAACCGGCTCGGCTGACGCGCATCGGCCGGCCGCCGGCGAAGTCCACGGCCTCGCGCATGTATAGGTAGAACGCCGCGTCACACGCGGCCGAGACGTCGGTCAGGTCAGCGCCGGGCGGTACCGTCGCCATGCCGACGTCGCACAGGACGTCGCCCCACTCGCGATACAGGCCGACCAGCTCGCTGACCGTGAAGCGGGAACCGAGCCGCTTGCGCAGCTCGTCCTCGACCGCCGTCACGACTCTCCCGAGCATGCGCTTGTGCGCCGCGTCGGTCCCTGTCGCCTGCACGCGGCGGTAGCCGTCCTCCCAGTCGAGGACTGCTGTCTGAAAGCCGGTCCGGGCACCCTCCACGGCGCCCAAGCTAGCAGGACGTCCGAGGCGCTTTCCCCGGTCAGCGCGGTAGGCCGCGGACGACGTAGACCCGCTCCCCGGGGCGGGCCATGCCGAGACGTCGCGCCTCGAGCTCTACCCGGGAGTCGCGCTTCAGCTCCCGCGAGCGTGCTTGCAGGGCTTTGTTGTCTGCACGAAGCTCCCTGACCTCGGCCTGCGTGTCACGGCTCAGCTGCCAGGCTTCGAAGTACCGGGTCGCCGGCTTCACGTACAGGAGCAGCACGAGCCCCAGTGCCATCAGCAGGCTGAGGCGCGCGACGCGGTCCCAGCGGATCGCGCGCGGAGGTGCGGCGCGTCTCGCCGTGGAAGCCATCGCGCGCTGCTTCTACGGCAGCGCGCGGACTCCTCTAGGGGCAGGGGTTGCCGAGGTTCACGCGACCGGCGCGGTCGACGTAGACCTTCTGTGCCTTCCACTGACCACCTGAGTGGCACGTGAACCTCCACGCTTCCTTGCCTCCGCCGATCACGACGTCCGGGCCGGGAGCGAACACCTCGGCCTTCATCGTCCAAGCCGGGGTCACCGCGGCGAAGTTGACCACCCGCAGGACGTAGTTGCCAGGCGGTGCATCCTCGATGTACGCGATCTCCTTGGCGCCTGGCGGGCCGCCCGACCCGCCCATGTCCTTCAGCGTGCCGTCCGGCTGCTTGAGGTAGATCTCGAGGTCGTAGTCGTCCGGCGTGGCCCAGTCGAGGCTCACCTTCAGCAGGCGCACGGTCTCGGACCCGGCGATCGAGAACTCCTTGTCGATCTCGTCCCCGGGGCTCGTCGCCGCGGTGTTCTCCCACGTCTGTGTCCGGTACGGAGTCTCGGCGACCCCGCGGATGCGCTTCTCGGCGCGAATCGGCCGCGTCGACGGGTTCACATGCCACTCGAAGGTCCCGGACGCCGGGATCCTCATGTACGTGTCGAGCGTGTCGACGAACCGGATCTTGGGACCCTGGTTGATCGGATCGTTCTCGACCTCGTCGATCGTCAGGACGCCGTTCGACATGGTGCGCACGTTCGAGGTCTCGGTCGCGAACATCTTGCGCAGGCGCAGCAGCGCCTTGGGCGGGCCCGAGCCCGCGATCACCGAGTGCTTGGAGGCGTCGGCCGCGTTCTCCATCGCGATGAAGTACGCCTCGCGGTTGCCCTTGCCGGCGTAAGCACCGGTGCCCGTGTACTGGCCGACGACTCCTTCGAACGGTGGGTGGAACTCGTCCTTGCCGATCTCGAACGTGTAGCCGAGGCCGCCCGTCGCGTAGTAGCTCCAGTCCTCCGTCGTACCGGTCGTGTCATACAGGCCATACGAAGGCTGGTTCAGGTAGCCGTTCTGGCTGGCCATGCGCTGTCCGAGGTCGTTGTAGATGACCTCGTCCGGCGGCGGGCCCTGGGCGCGCAGCCCGGGCGGGCGCAGGACCAGGTTGCTGAAGGTGTGGTTCGTGATCAGCGTCGTGACCTGCCGCTTGGAGATGAGGTCGCGGATGTTCTGCGTCTCGGGCTCGGAGAACGGTCCGGCGCCCCGGTAGGTGTCGTAGGCGGGCAGCGAGCTCGCGCCGGGCCCGCCCCAGAAGCCGCCGTAGTTGCGGTTCGGGTCGACACCGGTGTAGCGGAACGGCTGGGTGCCGCACACCGGCGGGGGTGAAGGCTGGCCGTTGACAGGGCGGCAGTTGCGGCGCTTGTAGGCGAAGAACGGCTCGGCCAGCGACATCACGGCGTAGGCGTCGTTGTCGGCTCCGACTCCGGTCACGTCGCGCAGGTCGACCGGCGCCTCGCGCGAGATGTTGAAGCCGTCGGGGTTGACGATCGGCACCACGACGGTCCGCACCTTGTCCACCAGCCCGGTGACGCGCTGGCTCTTGCCGTAGTTCATGGCGAGGTCGAAGGCGAACTCCATCGCGTGCTCGCCGGACGGCCACTCACGGGCGTGGTGCACGCCCATCTGCACGTAGACCGGCTTGCCGTCGCGCCAGTTCGCCGCGTCCTTGGTGATCTCGACGCCGTGTACCTCGCGGCCCTCGTTGGTCTTGAAGGGCAGCGTGATGGGACGTGCCAGGTTCGGATAGTGGCGGGCAAGCTCCTTCAGCCCATACTCGTACTCCCAGAGGTGACGGTAGGTGTCGATGCCGCTCGGCAGCGGCGACTGGTCGGTGGCGGCCGCGAAGGCGATGTCCTTGCGTGCGTTCTGGCGGCTGCGGGCGGCGAGGTCCGGGATTCTGACCTCGTAATCGAGGCCCGCCTGGCGCAGAATCTCGACATCGTCGTTTCCGTACAGCACGACGTCGACGAAGTTCGCGCGACCGTGCTCGGTCACGTCGATGTCCAGCAGGTTGAGGAGGTCCTTGTGGAAAGGCGTGGGTGTCTTCACGCTGACGAGTTGCGCACGCTGCCCGCTGGTGCCGGTGGGAATCGCGGCGAACGTGACCTTCAGGGTCGCGGAGCCGGACGAGCCCGAGATCCGGCAGGCCTGCACGGTCAGCGCACCGGCATGGCGGACGAACCCGCTTGCGACCTCGCGGCCGTTGAAGCCGGCCGAGCCCGCGACGGTGCGACCGGCGGAGTCGAAGACCGCGAGGTCCCAGTCGCCTGCGGCCGCGTCGAGTTGCGCGCCGACGATGCCGCTCATGGGTGCGGCGACCTGGCGGGAGACGGCGCCGCTGGCCGTGCCGAGCGGACGCTCGAAGCACTGCCGCTGCACCGGGGAGCCGGCCGTGACGGTCGTCGAGAGCAGATCCTGCGCGCCCGCCGCCTGGGGTAGGACCGAGAGCGCCGTCAGGACCAGCGCCAGGGCAAGGACGGTCTTGCGGGTCGACTCCAGGCACGAACCAGGCATGCGCAAACTCCTCGAGGACGAAGGAACGGGGCCGGTGGGCGGCCGATCCCACCCACGCGACCCTCCCCAACTACGGGCGAAAGTTACCCGCGGGTCAGCCTAAGTAAACCGGCGTTTCTTAACGGCCGTGGCGCGGGAAGGCACGCCATCCCGGATATTCAGCCGCATCTCCCAGCTCCTCCTCGATGCGCAGGAGCTGGTTGTACTTCGCAACGCGATCGGACCGGGAAGGTGCGCCGGTCTTGATCTGGCCGCATCCGGTGGCGACGGCCAGGTCGGCGATCGTCACGTCCTCGGTCTCGCCGGAGCGGTGGGACATGACCGCGGAGTAGCCGGCGTCTCGCGCGATGTGCACGGCCTCGAAGGTCTCGGTGAGCGTGCCGATCTGGTTGACCTTCACGAGGATCGAGTTCGCCACGCCGGCCTCGATGCCGCGGCGCAGCCGCTCCGGGTTCGTGACGAAGAGGTCGTCGCCCACCAGTTGCAGCCGGTCGCCGACGCGCTCGGTCAGGAGCTTCCAGCCGTCCCAGTCCTCCTCGTCCATGCCGTCCTCGATCGAGACGATCGGGTAACGCGCGGCGAGGTCGTCCCAGTACGCGGCCATCTCCTCGCTCGAGAGGGTGCGGCCCTCGTGCTCGAGGCGGTAGACGCCGTCCTCGAACAGCTCGCTGGTCGCGGGGTCGAGCGCGATCGCCAGGTCCTCGCCGGGCCGGTAGCCGGCGGCCTCGATGCCGGCGGTCAGCACCTCCAGCGCCTCCTCGTTCGATCCCAGGTCCGGCGCGAAGCCGCCCTCGTCGCCGCCCGCGGTGCCCAGACCGCGCTCGTGCAGCCGGCCCTTCAGGGCATGGAATGTCTCGGCGCCCATGCGCAATGCGTCCGCAAAGCTCTTGCCGCCGACCGGCACCACCATGAACTCCTGGAAGTCGACACGGTTGTCGGCGTGTGCGCCGCCGTTCAGGACGTTCATCATCGGCACGGGCAGCACATGCGCGCCGGCGCCTCCGAGGTAGCGGTAGAGGGGCACGCCCTGCTCGAAGGAGGCAGCTTTCGCGACCGCCAGCGACACGCCCAGGAGGGCGTTGGCGCCGAGGCGCGACTTGTTGGGCGTCCCGTCAAGCTCGATCATGCGGCGATCGACGGCCGCCTGGTCCGAGGCGTCGAGCCCGACGACGGCTTGCGCGATCTCCCCATTCACATGTGCCACCGCCTGGGTCACGCCCTTGCCGTTCCAATCCCCGCCGCCGTCTCTCAGCTCGACCGCCTCGAATTCGCCGGTGGACGCGCCGGAGGGCACGGCCGCCCGCCCGCTCGCCCCCGACTCGAGCCACACGTCGACCTCGACTGTCGGGTTGCCCCGCGAGTCGAGGATCTGCCTCGCGTGCACGTGCCGGATCGCGCTCACAGCGAGTCCGCCGTGCGGCGCAGCGCGATCTCGGGGTCCACGCGTGCTTCCCGCGCCACGTCGACGACGGCCAGCAGCAGCTCCCCGACCGCCTCGTACAGCTCGTCGGATCCGTGGCCGGCGCCATTCGGCTCCTGCTCGCGTGCGCGCGCGAGCCGCGCGAGCGCCTCTGCCGGTTGCGGGTGCGCGCGTCCCGGCGGCGCGCAGCCGCTTGCGCGCATAGGTCAACGCGGGCAGGGTCTCGGCAACGCGGGGGGCGCCCTCGCGGAGCTTGATCGCGTCCCAGTTCTGCTTCACCTCGGCCGCGGTGGTCGCGCCGGTGGGGAGCCCGGCCAGCTCCTGGTCGCCGAAGATGTGCGGGTGGCGGCGGACGAGCTTCTCGCGCGTCGCCGTCGCGACCGCGGCGAGGTCCCCGGCGCCGCGCTCCTCGAGCAGCAGGGACAGGAAGTAGACCTGGAACAGCACGTCGCCGAGCTCGTCGATCAGCTTCGCGTCGTCGCCGGAATGAGCCGCGTCGGCGAGCTCGTACGCCTCCTCGACGGTGTGGGGCACGATGCTGCGCTCGTCCTGTTCGCGGTCCCAGGGACATTCGCTGCGCAGGCGGCGTGTGATCGCGTCGAGCTCGAGCAGCGCTTCGCGCAGCCGCTCGTTGCTCGGCTCCCGGCACTGGGATTACGGGTTGCCGGATGGCGGCGGTGCGCCCTGCTGCTGTTGCTGCTGCGGGGGCACCTGCTGCTGACCGCCTGCACCGCCCGGCGTCGTCGGCACGCCCGGCGGAACACCGCCCGGGACTGCTCCGGCGGCAGGCGCCTTGGGGGCGCCGCCCAGTGCGAGCGGAGCCTGGGGCCCCGCGGCTGCGCCACCGGGGAGGCCGAACTGGGCTCCGGCCGTGCCCTCGCTCGACACCGATCACGGTGCCGGACCCGTTGCCGCCGGCGAGGGTGCTCCCGGTCCCGTCGAGCGCGGGCGGGTTGGCGCCCGTCGAGCCCGGTACCGGTCGCGCTTCTGGCCCGGAGGCAGCGGCGGCGTGGCCGCCTGACTCTCCTCGCGGCCGTTGCGGCAGTCCGCGATCGTGAAGTCGGTCGCGCAGTCGGTGCGGGCACGCCAGTCGTTGCGGAAGTCCTTGGAGAACTGGTCGAGCTCCTTCTGCTGCTTCTGTGAGACGAGCAGCTGGCGGATGCCCTGCGTGGACTGCTCCAGGCTCTGCTTGGTCGCCTTGGTGATCTTGGACACGCGGAAGACGTAGTAGCCGGCGTCGGTCTTGATCGGGCCGGCGACCTTCTTCTCGACAGCCGCGAACACCGCCGCGTCGAGCTTCGGGTCCTGCTGGCCCTTGGTGACGCCGAGCAGCTTCCCGCCCTGCTCCTTGGACGCCGGGTCGTCGGAGAGCTCCTTGGCGACCTTCGACCACCGCTCGCCGCCCTCGACACGCTGCTTGGCTTCGAGCACGTCCTCCTGCTTCTTGCTGAGGACGACCTCGATGTCGCGCCGCTCCGGCTGCGAGAACTGCTGCGCGTTGTCGTTGTAGTAGTCCTCGACCTCGCTGTTGGACACGTTCTGGCTGGACTCGGTCACCTGCTGGCGGATCTTGTTGGACAGCACGTCGAGCCGGACCCTGAACTTGAGGTCCTCCTCGGTCTGGCCGGAAGTCCGCAGGAAGCGCGCGTACGCCCTCTCGTTGGGGAAGGACTGGTCCTTGGTCTCCTCGAACTGGCGGTCGACCTCGGCGGGGGTGGCGCTGATGCCGCGCTCCTTCGCCTCCCCGTCGATCCACTTGGCGGACACGAGGAACTGCATGACCTGCTGCTTGACGGCGTCGTACTGGCGGCTGCCCGGCTTGGGCGGCGCGGGCTTCTTCTTCTGCCCGGGCTGCGGCTGTGCCGCCACGACCTCGAGCCAGTGGTTGAACTCCGTCTTCGAGATCGTGCCCGAGTCTTGGACGTCGGCGACGTCGTCGTCGGCGACCCCGCCGGTCGCGGAGAAGATCGCAGCGGCCGCGATCGCGACGATGCAGGCAAGCAGGATCAAGCCGATCGTGCGGCCGGGAGGGGGCTTGGAGCCCTTGGCTGGTGAGCGTGCGGGACGAGCCATTCAGCAAGGCGGCCCGGGGAAAAGCCGGGCGCGGCGGAGAACTATAGCGACGGTTCGGGGCGGCTTCGCCGGTCAGGCCGCCGCCGGGAGCTGTTCCTTCACGCGCAGCAGGGCGTCGGACACCCGGACCACCGCCGCAAAGCGGTCTTCGGCCTCGTCTGGCACACGGAAACGCAAGGTCCGCTTGAGCGACTCGTAGATCGCCCCCTCGACCTCGTCGCGCAGTGCCCGGGCCTGGCTCGAATCGAGCTCGATCGGGGACACGGTCAGGCGACCCTGGCGGAACTCCACCGTGCGCGCGCCCGCGCGGCCGAGCTTGATGCGCGCCTCCTGCAGGCGCACGAGGTTCTCGACGGGCTGGGGCACGGGGCCGAAGCGGTCCTCGAGCTCCTCGACGATCACGCCCAGGTCGGCCGGCTCCCGGGCGGCCGCGATGCGCCGGTGCACGTCGATCTTCGCGACCTCGTAAGGGATGTACTGCGCGGGAACGTAGGCGTCGACGAGCACGTCGAGACGCACCGGCTCCCACGCCTGATCCTCCTCCCTGCGAACTGCGAACTGCCGAACTGCGAACTGCTTCCTCCAGCAGCTGCATGTACAGCTCGAAGCCGACCGCCGCGACGTGGCCCGACTGCTCGGCGCCGAGCAGGTTGCCCGCGCCGCGGATCTCGAGGTCGCGCATCGCGATCTTGAACCCGGATCCGAGCTCCGTGTAGTCGGAGAGGGTCGCCAGCCGCGCCGCCGCATCCGCGCTCAGCGCCTCTGCCGCGGGATAGAGCAGGTACGCGTACGCCCGCTCGGCGGAGCGTCCCACGCGTCCGCGGATCTGGTAGAGCTGGGCGAGGCCGAGCCGGTCGGCGCGCTCCACGATCAGCGTGTTCGCCTGCGGGATGTCGAGCCCCGACTCGATGATCGTGGTCGAGACCAGCACCTGGGTCTCTCCGCGCAGGAATCCCATCATGGCCTGCTCGAGGCCGTCGGAGTCCATCTGCCCGTGCGCGACGGTCACCTTCGCCTCGGGCACGAGCGCGCGCACTCCCTCGGCCGCCTCCTCGATCGTCTCGACGCGATCGTGCAGGTAGAAGACCTGCCCGCCGCGCTTCAGCTCGCGCTCGATCGCTCCCTTCACGAGGTCGTCGTCGAACTCGCCCACGTAGGTGTGGATCGGGCGCCGGCCCTCCGGGGGTGTCTCGATCACGGAGATGTCGCGCAGGCCGGCGAGCGACATCTGAAGGGTGCGCGGGATCGGCGTCGCCGACAGCGCCAGCACGTCGACTGTCAGGCGCAGCTGCCTGCAGCAGCTCCTTCTGCTTGACGCCGAACCGCTGCTCCTCGTCGACGATCACCAGCCCGAGCTCCTTCGGCTGCACGTCGCGCGAGAGCAGCCGGTGGGTGCCGACGAGGATGTCCACCTTTCCGTCGCTGAAGTCGCGGATCACCGCGCGCTGGTCGGCCGCGGAGCGGAAGCGCGAGAGCAGCTCGATCCGGAACGGGTAGTCGGCGAGCCGCTCCGAGAACGTGCCGAAGTGCTGCTGCGCGAGGATCGTCGTGGGCGCCAGCACGAGCGTCTGCCGGCCGTCGCCGGCGGCCTTGAACGCGGCGCGCAGCGCCACCTCGGTCTTGCCGTAGCCGACGTCGCCGCAGATCAGGCGGTCCATCGGCTGCGCGGACTCCATGTCGGCCTTGGTCTGCTCGATCGCCTCGAGCTGGTCGTCGGTCTCGCGGTAGGGAAACGCGCGCTCGAACTCGAGCTGCCATTCGGAGTCCTGCTCGTAGGCGTGGCCCTACCGGCGCTTGCGCTCGGCGTAGAGGTTGATCAGGTCGCCGGCCATCTCCGCGGCGGCGCGCTTGGCGCGCGCCTTCATGTTGTCCCAGGTCTTGGAGCCGAGCTTCGACAGCGGCGGCGATGCTCCGTCGGCGCCGACGTAGCGCGACAGCCGGTCGAGCTGGTCGGTCGGGACGAAGACGCGGTCGCCGTCGCGGTACTCGACCTCGAGGTAGTCGCGCGTGACGTTCGCCACCGTCTTGGTGTCGAATCCGGTGAAGCGGCCGATGCCGTGATCGGCGTGGACGACCACGTCGCCGGCGCGCAGCTCGGTGAACGCCTGGAACGCGCGGCCGCGCGTGCCCTCGGGGCGCTCGGCTCTGCGGCGGCGCAGCAGCCGGTGGTCGGGGATCACGGCGACCTTCAGCTGCGGGGCGATGAAGCCTTCGCGCAGCGCGCGCCTGCACGAACCAGAGTCCCTCGCCCAGGTGCTCTTGACCGTCGACGAACTGCGGGCGCAGGCGCGCGAGGTTGTAGGCGGCGCGCTCGGCCTCCCCGCGCCGGTCCCACGCCACGGCCGCGACGTAGCCCGAGCGCACGAGCTTCTCCAGCTCGGGCTCGGCTTCGGCGATCGTGCGCGCCGCTGTGTCTGCGGCCTGCGCGCGGAACTGATGCGGCTGGTCCGCGGACACCGCGGAGAGCGTCACGTTCGCGCGCGTCTCGATCACCTCGCCGACCGCGTCGGGCGGCAGGTAGAGGTCATGTGCGTCGTCGGAGTGGAGGCTGGTCGTGACGTCCTGCCAGTGGTCGGCGAGCGCGGGCCGCAGCTCCTCCTCGGCTGCGACCACGACCGTCGCCTCGCCGGGCACCAGGTCGAGGAAGGAGCGGAACTGGTCCACGGGCAGCACCTCCGCGATGTCGGGGCGCTGCTCGGACTCCTCCTCGGCCGCCAGCTCGGCAAGCTCGCGGTACTCGGGCCCGAGCTCCGCGGCAGGTGCGATCTCGACGCGCTGCGCCTCCGCGAGCGAGCGTTGCGTGAACGTCGAGAACCAGCGCAGGGATTCGACCTCGTCGCCGAACAGCTCCACCCGCACGGCCCGTTCCTCGGTCGCCGGATAGACGTCGAGGATGCCTCCGCGCACCGCGAACTGACCGCGCTCGAAGACCTGCTCGCCGCGCTCGTAGCCGCACGCAACCAGCTGCGCGAGCGTCTCGTCGAGGTCGAGCTCCTCGCCCACCTCGATCGTGAAGCCGTGCGGGCGCAGCTCCGGATCCGGGATCCGCTCCATCAACGCGACTGCGCTTGCGACCACGATCGGCGGGTCTCCTTCGCCCGGGTCGAGCAGCGAGTCGAGCGCGGCGATCCGCAGGCCCACGAGGTGGGGCGGCGGCGCGAGGTGCGACTCGTAGCGAACGCCGCGCGCCGGGTAGAAGCGCACCGGCCCGGGTGCGCGGTACGCGCGCAGGTCGAGGGCCAGGTCGCGCGCCATGCGGTCGTCGCCGGCGACCACGAGCGCGGGCCGGCCGCCGATCCCGGGCGAGTCGAGCAGCGACGCGATCAGGAACGGCCGCAGCGAGGAGGACGCGAACGCGCGCTGCGGCTCTTTCGCGGCAGCACGGGCGAGGCGCTCGACGTCCTCGTTCTCGATGGCTCGGTGAAGAAGGGATCTCAACATCTGGTCAAGGATGGCGGCACGCAAAACGACCGGACGGCTGCGTCCGGCCTCTGCTCGGACTTAGGATAGGCGCCACGAACTGCTGACGAGGGCCCTCGCCCGCAAAGACCGGAGGAACCGATGAGCAAGAAGGACAAGGAGAAGGCCGCCACCGCGATCGCCGCCGGGCGCGTCGCGATCGGCGCCAGCGCCTACCTCGCACCCAACCTCTCCGGGCGCCTGTTCGGGCTCGACCCCGACGGGAACCCGCAGGCCTCTTACCTCGGCCGGCTGTTCGGCGCGCGCGACGTGGCGCTCGGCGCGGGCGTGCTGCGCAGCCCGCGCAAGCAGAAGGACGCCTGGGTCGCGGCCGGCATGGCCTGCGACGTGGCTGACGTGGGCGCGGGAGCCCTCGCCGGCATCCGCGGAACGCTGCCGCCCGCCGCGGCCGCGATGGTCACCGCGACGGCCGCGTTCTTCGCGCTGACGAGCGCGTATTTGCTTCAGCAGTAACCGCCGCTGTCGCGTCGACGCGTTGACGACCGCATGGGTAGCTAAATCGACGCACGGCGTCGCAGGCCTACCCCCGCAGCGTCTCGCGCCGCGTCCACGCGACCGCGACGGACAACGTCGCGAGTGCGGCCGCGGCGATCAGCGCCTCGGTGACGCCTGCGCTCTCGACCAGGACGCCGCTCAGCACACCGCCGAGCGCGAACCCGACGATCACGGCGGTCATCTCCCACGTGTAGGCCTCGGTGACCGAGCCGGCCGGGGCCAGGCGCCCGACGAGCGCCGCGCTGGTCGCGGCCCATGGCGCGACGAAGAATCCGGCCACCGCCATCAGGACCAGCATCACCGGAATGGACTCCGCGACGGCGAGCGGGATCAGCGCGGCCGCGAACACCGCGCAGAACACGATCATCTGCGAGGACAGGTGAGCCGTGAAGCCGCGCGACCCGTACCAGACGCCCCCCAGCATGCTCCCCGCCGCAAGCGCGGCCAGCAGCACGCCGCCGATCGCGGCCGATCCGCGCTCGTCGGCGAACGCGGGCATCGTGACCTCGAGGGTCCCGAACGCAAGCCCGAACGCGGCGCTGACCACCAGCAGCGTCCGCACTCCCGGAGACGCCAGCGCGCCGATCATGCTCTGGTGACCCGCCCGCGGCCGCCACGATCGCGACGCCCGCGTGGCCGCGAAGGCCAGCGTTCCACCCGCCGTGACCACGGCGACGAACACAAGCGCCGCCTGGGGGGACGCGACCGCCACCAGCAGCGCCACGAGCAGCGGCCCGGCGATGAAGAACGCCTCCTGCACGATCGCCTCGAAGGCGAACGCCGTGGCCGCCAGGTCCTCGCTCCCGGCCATCTCGGTGAGCAGTGCTCGGACGGCCGCGAACAGCGGCGGGTAGGTGGCCCCGAACGGGATCGCGACGGCGATCAGGGGCAGCAGGTCGTCCACGCTCGACGCGACGGCGATCAGCGCCGCGACGCACAGGGGGAAGGCGACTGCGCAGCCGACGAGCACCGGCGTCTGCCCGACACGGTCGATCAGCCGCCCGAGCAGCGGCGACGTGATCCCGCCCGCCAGCGCCTGGGTCGCCGCCACGGCGCCCGCCGTCGCATACGAGCCGGTCTCCCCGCTCACCAGGATCACGATGCTGAGCGAGAGCATCCCGATCGGCAGGCGACCGATGAACGCGGCGATCAGGAGAGGCCGCACGCCGGGCAGCGCCAGCACGGTCACGAACCGCCCCAGGCCGGCCCGCGCGGGAGTCACGACGTCTCGGCGACCTCCGCGTATTCGCGCTCGAGCAGGCGCTCCGTCTCGTCCGCCGTGCGCTCGATCAGCTCGCGCACCTCGCCGGGCGACTCCGCAAAACGCGACAGCACGTGCGCCGAGACGATCTCGGGATCGGTCGAGTCGGGCCTGCCCGACACCGGCGCGCACACGCCAGAAGTCGTTGCCGCCCACTCCCTGCTTGACGCTCTTCAGGCCGTTGTGGCCCGCGACGCCGCCGCCCTTGCGGGCTCGCACGTCGCCGAACGGCAGATCGATCTCGTCGTGCACCACGACCAGCCGGTCGAGGTCGAGCTTGTACTGGCCGCGCGCAGGGCCAACGGCGCGCCCCGACTCGTTCATGAACGTCTGCGGGAGGAGCACCGCGACCCGCGGCATCCCCGGCCCGATGCGGCCGTCGGTGATGAGACCACCGAACTGCTTGCGCGCGCGCGGCAGTTCCCAGCGCTCTGCGAGCAGGTTCGCGACCTCGAAGCCGACGTTGTGGCGGGTTCCGGAATAGCGCGACCCGGGATTGCCAAGGCCGACGAGCAGGAAGTCGACCGGAGCGCTCGGCCTGCGGCCGCTGAAAAGGCGCAGTAGGGCTCCTAGCCCTCGTCGCCGCTCTCGGAGGAGCCCTCCTCGCCGCCTTCCGCGGCGCCCTCCTCGCCCTCGGGCACCTCGCCCTCGCCGACCAGCTCGGCCTCTTCCTCGATCTCGGACTCCGGCTCCTCGGCGCGACTCGGCGCCGTGATGGTCGCGACCACCGTCTCCTCGAGGTCGTCGAGCAGCTCCACGCCGGCCGGCGGGGAGACGCTGGACAGCATCATGGTCTCGGCGATTCCCAGCCCCGAGACGTCGGCGACGATGCGGTCCGGCACCTCGGTCGGCAGCGCCTCGACGTTCAGCTCGCGCGTCACGTGCTCGAGCACGCCGCCTTCCTTGACTCCGGGCGCATCCTCCGTGCCCTCGAGCTCGAGCGGCACGGTGGTCTGGATCTTCTCGTCGAGGCGGACCTTGAGCAGGTCGATGTGCATCACGTGACCGCGCACCGGGTGGTGCTGCTGGTCCTTCACGATCACCGGCTGCCGCCCGCCGCCGTCGACCTCGATGTCGAACAGGGCGTGACCCTCGGCCAGCACGCCGCGCAGCAGGCGGGCGTCCACCTTGAACGTCACGCGTCCGTCTCCTGGCCGTAGATGACTCCCGGCACCAGCCCCTCGCGGCGCAGGCGGCGGTTCGGGCGCGACCCGCGCTCCTCGCGCGGCGCCAGAGTCAGGACTGTCCGGTCTCCCTTTGCCATCGGCGCCGGAGTTCTAGCGACGGATGCGAAGCTGTCCCCGTGGCCGACGACTCGCACGACAGCTCCGTCCCCAGATCCCGCCTCGGCCGGTCGGCGCGGCTCGGGATGCGGGCGGGTCTCGAGGGCGCACGCTTCGCCGGCGCCAAGGCCAGCGGCGTCGTGCGCTCGAAGGAGTCCCGCAAGGAGCGAATGGACGACGTCGCGCTCCAGTCGGCCGAGCGGCTCGTCGAGACGCTCGGGACGATGAAGGGCGCCGCCATGAAGATGGGCCAGCTGGCGTCGTTCATCGACACGGACTACCTGCCCGACGAGTACCGCGAGCTCTACCAGGAGAAGCTCGGCACGCTTCGCAACTCCGCTCCTGCGATGCCGTGGGACAAGGTGCGGAAGGTGCTCGACCAGGCATGCGACGAGCCCTACGAGGAGCTGTTCGAGCGCATCGAGCCGGAGGCCGTCGCCGCAGCCTCGATCGGGCAGGTGCACCGCGGCGTGCTGCACGACGGGCGCGAGGTCGCGGTGAAGATCCAGTACCCGGGCATCGACGCCGCGATCCGGGCCGACCTCTCGAACGCCGGCATGATCCTGCGCCTGACGAAGGCTCTGGCACCGGGTCTGGACGCCAAGGCGGTTGCCGCGGAGCTGCGCGAGCGCGTGCTGGAGGAGCTCGACTACGAGCACGAGGCGCAGAACCAGCGCAGCTTCGCGCGCGCCTACCGCGGCCACCCGTTCATCCACGTGCCCGACGTCGTCACCCGCCTGTCGCGCGACAAGGTGCTCGTCACCGAGTTCGTCAGCGGAGCGGGCTTCGAGGAGGTGAAGCAGCTGGGCCAGGAGGAGCGCAACCGCTTCGCCGAGATCGTCTTCCGCTTCTACCTCGGCTCGATCTATCAGCTCAACCACTTCAACGCGGATGCGCACCCCGGCAACTACGTGCTGCTCCCCGACGGAAAGGTCGCGTTCCTCGACTTCGGCATGACGAAGCGCCTCGATCCCGAGCAGATCCGGCTCGAGGAGGAGGTCGTCAAGGCGCGTCTCGACAGGGACCCCGAGCGCCTTCGGGAGAAGCTGCACGAGCTGGGCTTTCTGCGCAACCCGAAGCGCATCGACGCGGAGCAGCTGATGGCGCACGTCGACGCGGTCGGAGGTTGGTACTTCCAGGACGAGGAGCTGGAGATCACTCCCGAGTACGTGATGAGCGTGATCGCCGCGATCTCCGACCCGCGCTCGGACTTCTACGCGCTGATGCGGCGCGAGAACGTACCCGCCAACGAGCTCATGGGCCGGCGCATGGAGGTCGGAGTGCTCGCGGTGCTGGGCCAGCTGCGCGCCCGGCGCAACTGGCATCGCATCGCCCGCGAGTGGTGGTTCGGAGATGAGCCCCAGACCGAGCTCGGCCGGCTCGAGCACGAGTTCTGGGCGCGGCCGTAGGGCCGGGCTCTTCCCCGGATCTTTACACCGTGGTAACCCGCGCAGGCGGCGACTGAGGACACAATCGGGGAGTCGAGGGTCGCGTCGGACCATCTGTCTGCTCCCTCTCCTCTGCAGGCACCGGCTAGGGCCTCGATGGCACGCGCAAGGCCGCCGCCGGTTTCGGCCTTGATTTTCAGCAGCGGGTCGACAGCCCTCGTTGGCCCGCTGCTGTAAGTGCCCGCGAGTAAACATCTGCCTGTTCCACCGGGCGGTCCCCTCAGGTACTTTCTTGAGCCGCCGATAGGCAGGAAGATGGAGGACGGACTTCTACTCGCCGATGCGCTCGATGTTGCGGCAATCCGGCTGGTGGAGGCGATGCAGGGTCACGAGGACGAACCCTTCGACGAGGAGGCGCTCTCAGAGGTGAGCGTCGCCGCCGGGGCCTCGCTCGAGCGCTTCTGGGACTGGCGGGAGAACCGCCCCGACCACACGCTCCCCGAGAACGTGCGCAACGTGTTCTTCTGTGCCGACGTGATCGCCGAGTCGCTGGAGCGCCTGCTGGTCGCACTCCACGCCGCCGATCGCGAGACCGTGATCGTCAAGTGGCTCGCGACGAGCGGCGCGTGCGAGCAGTACGAGCGCCGCCGCATCGACGTCGCGACGCCCGAAGACTTCGCGCGGCATTTCTAGCTAAAACAGCTGGTTCTCGCCGGCGAACAGCTCGGACACCGAGCCGTCCGTGAAGATCGAGCGGATCGAGCGCGCGAGGATGTCGGCAACGCTCAGCACCTTGATCTTGTCGGGGGCATCGCGCGGCAGCGGGACCGTGTCGGTGACGACGATCTCCTCGATCTCGGGACCCGCCAGGCGGTCGAACGCGGGCCCGGAGAAGATGCCGTGCGTGGCGGTCGCGTACACGCGCGCGGCGCCGGCCTCGCGCAGCACGCGCGCTGCCTCGACCAGCGTGCCGGCCGTGTCGATCATGTCGTCGACGATGATCGCCGCCTTGCCGTGCACGTCGCCGACGACGTAGCCGGCCTCCGCGATGTTGTGCTCGGGCCGTGACTTGGTGATGAAGGCGGGTCGCACGCCCAGCTCGCCGCCGAACTTCTCCGCGAGCTTCGCGCGGCCCGCGTCCGCCGAAACGACCACGTACTCCTCGGGCACGAGCTTGTCGAGGAAGTACTGCGTCAGCATCGGGCGCGCGATCAGGTGGTCGACTGGGATCTGGAAGAAGCCCTGGACCTGCCCGGCGTGGAGGTGCATCGTGAGCACCCGGTCGGCACCAGCCGTCTCGAGCATGCGGGCGACGAGCCGGGCTGAGATCGGCTCGCGCGGCATCGACTTCTTGTCCTGGCGCGAGTAGCCGTACCAGGGCGTCACGGCGATGATGCGATGCGCCGAAGCTCCCTGCGCGGCATCGATCATCAGCAGCAGCTCCATCAGGTTGCGGTTCACCGGCGCGTGGGTCGACTGCACGATGAACACGTCGGCGCCGCGGATCGACTCGCGGTAGCGGCAGTAGACCTCGCCGTTGGAGAACGTCTTCAGGTCCACCTGGCCGAGCGCGATCCCGAGCTTGCCCGCGATCTTGTGGCCGAGCTCCTGGCTTCCGCGCCCGGCGAAGACCATCAGCCGCTTGTCGTACGGCGTCGGCACGCTCGTGTGCGTGGGCTCCGCGCCCGTGCCGAGCTGCGGCTCCACTTCGAGCAGCTCCTGCACTCCGCTGGTCAACTGTCCGGTCCCTGGTCGACCTTCACCTTCGGCTTCTCCTTCTTGTCGGCCGCCGGCGCTCGCTCGGCGTAGCCCTCGACATTCTCCTGGCGCGCCCGCGCGATGCCAAGCGCCTCGGACGGGATGTCCTCCGTAATTACGGAACCCGCGCCAGTGTAGGCGCCGTCGCCGACGCTCACCGGCGCAACCAGGGAGGTGTGCACGCCCGTGCGCACGTCCCTTCCCACCTTGGTGCGGTGCTTCTTGGCGCCGTCGTAGTTCGCGGTGATCGTGCCGGCCCCGATGTTCGAGCCCTCCCCGAGGTCGGCGTCGCCGATGTAGGACAGGTGGGGGACCTTCACGCCGGGCCCGATCTCGGAGTTCTTGATCTCGACGAACGCGCCGGCCTTGGCTCCCTCGGCGAGGCGCGTCCCGGGGCGCAGGTGGGTGAAGGGGCCAACCACGCAGCGCGGTCCCACCTCGCACTCCTGCAGGTAGGAGTGCACGACCCGCGCGTCCGTCGGCCAGCGTGGCGTCGATCAGCGGTGGTGGCGGGCCCGACCACACAGCCGGAGCCGACGCTGGTCGTTCCGCGCAGCAGGCTGAAGGGCTCGATCGTCGTGTCCTCGCCGATCGTCACGTCGGCGTCGATCATCGTGGAGGCCGGGTCGACGATCGTGACCCCCGCCAGCATGTGCTGCTCGAGCAGGCGGGCACGTGCGGCCGCCTCCACCACCGCCAGGTCGGCGCGCGTGTTGACTCCCAGGCCGACGGCCTCGTCGGCGGTCAGATGTGCAACCACGCCGTGGCCGGCCCCGCGCAGCAGGGGCAGCGCGTCCCCGAGGTAGTACTCGCCCTGGGAGTTGTCCGCGCGGATGCCGGAGAGCGCCTCGAACAGCGGCTCGACGGCGAACGCGTAGGTGCCGGCGTTGATCTCCTTGATCGCGATCTCCTCGGGCGTGGCGTCGCCCGGGTTCTTGGTCTCGACGATGCGCTCGATGTCGCCACCGGGCCCCCGCACGACGCGGCCGTACTGGCCGGGGTCGTCGAGCTCGCGCGTGGTGACCGTGGCGGCCGCACCGGAGGCGATGTGGCGCTCCGCGAGCGCCGTGATGAACGAGCCGTCCAGCAGCGGGTGGTCGCCCGACAGCACGATCACGTGCTCCGCGCCCGCCAGCGCCTCGCGCGCCTTCATGACCGCGTCGCCGGTGCCCGGCGGGCGGGTCCTGGATCGCGACGTCGACGTCGGGCGGCAGCGCCTCGCGCACCTGGTCGGCCTCGTCTCCGAGCACGACGACGATCCGCGTCGCGCCCGCTTCGCGGGCTGCGTTCACGGTCCACAGCAGCATCGGCCGGCCGCAGAGCGGATGCAGGACCTTCGGCAGCCTCGAGCGCATGCGCGTGCCCCGCCCCGCGGCCATGATCAGCACAGCAGGGGTATCCACGAGAGCCCTCATCGTAGAGGCCGCGAACAGGCTGCGTGGGCCGCCCGCGGGGCAAAAGGTCGCGCGATGTGCCGGAAAGTGCAAGACTTACCGCCGCGTAGGGGTACGTGGATGACCGGGGGAACGCTGAAAACGGCATTGTCACGGACGACTTTGCTCGTCCTCGCAGCCGCCTGCCTCGTACCTGGGACAGCGCTGGGAGCGAACGCGACGGTCGACGTCGGCAGCTTCCGCTTCACGCCCAGCGGATCGTCACGATCGACCAGGGCGACACGGTCACGTGGAACTGGATCGGCCGCACGGGCAATGACTCCTACCACGACGTATACGAGGGGGCTGCCGCCCCCCTCGCCGGCGATCCGATCCCGCCCGCCCTGTGGGAGTCGCACCCGATCATCGACGATCCGGACGCAGATCATGGGCCGCACCGCCGGGTGGTACGTGGAGCTACACGTTCAACGAGCCCGGCGACCTACGACTACTGGTGCCGGCGCCATCGAGGATGACCGCCAGTCGTCGTCGGTCAACCCGGTCGAGCAGCCGCCGCCGGCCGTCACGCCGAGCGCCGAGCCGTCGTCGCGCAGTCGGCGACGCCGCCCAAGGCCGTCTGCGTCAGCAAGCGCAACTTCAAGATCCGGATCAGGCAGCCCAAGGGCACCGCGCGCATCGCCGCGGTCAAGGTGACCGTGAACGGCGCGCCGGTGACGGCGACCCTCGAGGGCAGGCGATTCACCGCGCCGGTCGACCTGCGCGGCTTCGCCAGCGGAACCTACGAGGTCCAGATCCTCGCCACGACTGCCGATGGAAAGACGCTCCGCGGCACCCGCCGGTACAGGACATGTGCCGCGAAGCTCGCCAGCGCCGCACTGCCGCCCCTCTAGGCGTCAGAACCCGGACTCCACCGAGACACGCGCATCCTGCTTTTCTCTTCGAAAAGCGGGTATTCACCTAGGACTCAGTGGTCAACGTCGACTTACAACACACTCCGGGACGGCGCCGCAGCCGCGAGGAGGTGGAGGCGGACGTGCGCGCCGCCCTCCTGCACCTGCTCGCCGAGGGCAAGCCGTTCAAGGACCTGACCGTCGACGAGCTGGCGCGCGCGGCGGGCCTGTCGCGCACGGCGTTCTACTTCTACTTTCCCGGCAAGAGCCAGGTGCTGATGGCGGTGCTGCGGCGAGGTCGTCGAGGAGATGTACGCCGAGGCAGACCAGATGGTGGGACGGCGAGGGCCCACCGGAGCAGCTCATGCGGGTGGCGCTGAAGGGCATCGTGGACGTCTTCCAGCGGCACGCCGCGCTGCTGCGCACGTCGCACGAGGTGACGATGTACGACCCCGAGTTCGCGGCCTTCTACAACGACCGCGTGATGAAGCGATTCGTGTCGGCCACCGCGGAGCAGCTGCGCCGGGACCGCGCAGGCCGGCCGGTTGCGGTCGATGGACTCCGGATGCCGTCGCGGAGGTGCTCGTCTGGATGGTGGAGCGCTGCAACAACGTGCTGATCGGCGCACTCGGCCGCCCGCCCGAGCAGGTCGCCGAAGCGTTCACGACCATCTGGGTGCACGCGCTGTATCCCGACGCGGTCGTCGGCGACTCTCCCTGAGGGCTCCGGCCCTGTGTCACACAGCGCAGGCGCTGCGCCCGGATAGGGTGGACCGCGCATGGCGAGCGAGGCGAGCGTCCATCACCCCATTTTCGCGCGGCTGTTCGCGTGGGGAGCCTCCAACGCCCCGGCCGAGCAGACCGAGCACCGGCGCCGCCTGCTGGAGGGATTGTCCGGCCGCGTCGTCGAGGTCGGCGCCGGCAACGGCCTGAACTTCCCGCACTACCCGCCGGAGGTGACCGAGGTGCTCGCGGTCGAGCCCGAGCCGTACCTGCGCGACGAAGGCGGAGCAGGCTGCCGCGACGGCGCCGGTGCCCGTGACGGTGGTCGACGGCCTTGCAGACTGCGCTGCCCGCCGAGGACGCGTCGTTCGACGCCGGCGTGGCGTCGCTGGTGCTGTGCTCGGTGCCGGGGCAGGCGCAGGCGCTCGCCGAGCTGCGCCGGGTGATCCGTCCCGGCGGCGAGCTGCGCTTCTACGAGCACGTGCGCGCGCAGGACGCCCGCCACGCGCGCAGCCAGGACCGGATCGACCGGCTGTGGCCGCGCTTCTCCGGCGGCTGCCATCCGAACCGCGACACCCCGGCCGCGATCGAGGCGGCCGGCTTCGACATCGAGCGCTGCGAGCGCTTCAGTTTCAAGCCGTTCGTCCTGTTGAAGGCGATCGAGCCACACGTCATCGGCGTTGCGCGCCGACCTACATGAGAGAGAGGAGACGGACCATGGCTGACTACACGGCCAAGAAGATCGACGACATCGAGGCGATCTACGGCGGCGGCTTCAAGCTCGCCCGCGCGGAGCTGGGTGTCGAGTCGTTCGGCATGCAGATCCTCGAGATGCCCCCGGACTACGCCGACTACCCGCGAGCACGACCATGCCGAGACCGGCCAGGAAGAGGTCTACGTGGTCCTCAGCGGGTCAGCCGAGATCGACGTCGAGGGCGAACGCGTGCAGCTCGACCCCGACACGATCATCCGCGTCGGGCCCAAGCGCGAAGCGCAAGATCACGCCCGGCGATCAGGGCGTGCGCCTGCTCGCGCTCGGCGGGACGCCGGGCGGCGTTTACGAGCCGGCCGAAGGTACGCAGCTCGGCACGCCGGACCCGCTGGCGCTAGACGTCTAGCGGTTGATCGTCATCATCCCGATCCGGTCGTAGCGGTCGCCCGCTGCGGCCGGGATCTCGCTGTCGATGCGCGCGAGGTCGTCCGCGGACAGCTCGATGTCGGCCGCCGCGAGGTTCTCCTCGAGGTACTTGCGGCGCTTCGTGCCGGGGATCGGGACGACGTCGTCGCCCTGCGCGAGGACCCACGCGAGCGCGTAGCTGCCCGGGCGTGCAGCCCTTCTCGGCGGCCAGCTCCTCGACCTTGGCCGCGAGCTTCAGGTTCTGCTCGAGCGCCTCGCCCTGGAAGCGCGGCCCGTGCCGGCGGAAGTCGTCTGCGTCGAGGTCGTCGGGTGACTTGAAGCGCCCCGACAGGAAGCCGCGGCCGAGCGGCGAGTAGGGCACGAAGCCGACGCCCAGCTCGCGGCAGGTCGGCAGGATCTCGGCCTCGACGTCGCGCGTCCACAGCGAGTACTCCGTCTGGAGCGCCGTGATCGGGTGGACGGCGTGCGCGCGGCGCAGCGTCTCGGGCGCCGCCTCGCTGAGCCCGATGTGGCGGACCTTGCCCTCCTTGACGAGCTCCGCCATCGCGCCGACGGTCTCCTCGATGTCCCGGTTGAAGTCGACGCGGTGCAGGTACCAGAGGTCGACGTGGTCGGTGCCGAGCCGCTTCAGCGAGCCCTCGATCGAGTCGCGCGCGTTCTCGGGCGAGCCGTCCAGCACGCGGTTGGTCGGGTTCTCCTTGGTCGGCGCGAAGCGAATGCCCGAACTTGGTCGCGATGATGAACTCGTCGCGCCGGCCGGCGATCGCCTTGCCCAGCAGCTCCTCGTTCTTGAACGGGCCGTACATCTCGGCGGTGTCGAGGAAGTTGCAGCCGAGCTCGAGGGCGCGGTCGATCGTGGCGAGCGCCTCGCCCTCGTCGGTGGTCCCGTAGAACGCGGACATGCCCATGCAGCCGAGTCCCATCGCGGGGACGTTCAGTGGTCCAAGCTTGCGTTGCTTCATCGTGCGGCCAGCCTTTCGCGGTAGTAGCCGATCTTGTAGTCGATCAGCTCGAGGTTGCGCTCCGTCTCGGCGAGATGGGCGCGGACGGCGTCGCGGTGCGCTTCGAGCAGCGCGAGGCGCGCTTCATGTGTGTCGTCGCCGCGCCGCATCAGGTCCGCGTACTCGCGGATCTGGCGGATCGGCATCCCGGTGGAGCGCAGCTTCGTCAGGAACTGGATGCGCGCGAGGTCTTCCTCGGCGTAGCGGCGGTGCCCGCTGGCCGCCCGGTCGACCGGGTCGAGCAGACCGGCGCGCTCGTAGTAGCGCAGCGTGTGGGCGCTGACGCCGCTCGCGCGGGCGGCGTCGGAGATCGTGAGTGGTGCGGTGGTGGCGGTCATGCGCGCACCATAGAACTTCGAGCGCGCTCTAAGTCAAGCCCTCGATCTCAGACGAAGCTCTCGCGCACGAACCGCTCGGCGTTCCCGGCCAGGACCTCCAACTGCGAACTGCCGACTGCCGACTGCGCAACTTGTCCGTGGAGCTCTTCCAGGACGCCCATCGCGGCCGGATAGTCGGTGCCGAAGAAGATGCGATCGGGCGCGGCCTCGAACGCCACCGCCAGCTCCCGCTCCAGGCGCTCGCGCGGCTCACCGGCCGGCGCCAGCTCGATGCTCCCGAACACGTTCGTCGTGTCGAGCCACACCTGCGGGTGGCGTCGCGCCATCTCGGTCGCCCACTCCAGGCGCGGGAACGCGCAGTGGCACAGCACCAGCGGTATCGACGGATGGCGCTCGGCGATTCGCTCCAGCTCGCCGAGGTCGTAGCCCCAGCCGTACCACTCGTCGAAGCCGGTGTGCACGTACAGCGGCAGCCCGTACTCGGCGAGCGCCGCGATCGCCGGCTCGAGCGCCGGGTGGCCCGGCGAGAAGCGCTGCACCATCGGGTGCAGCTTCAGGCCGCGCATGCCGTGCTCCTCGATCGCCGAGCGCACGACGCGCCTCGGGGTCGGGGTCGTCGACGTGCACCCCGCCCACGGGGATCACGCCGGGGTCCTGCGCGGACAGCTCGGCTCCGAAGCGGTGCAGCTCCTCGGCCTCGCCGGCGGCGCAGCGGGAAGAGCAGGTTGACCATCACGTGCCCGCCGGCGGCGTGCAGGTCGGCGAGCGCGCCCTCGGCGGTGATGTCGGCCGGGATCGCGACGCCCGGGAGGCCGCGGTGCAGCCAGCGCATCAGCCCGGCCGTGCGCTCGGCCGGCAGCAGGTGGACGTGCGGATCGACGCGGGCGGTGATCACGGCGGGGAAGTATCGCGCCTCGACTCGGATCGGCCATTTGGGGGCTGACGCGCGGGCCCGGCCGCGTTAGGGTCTCGCCATGCCCGAGCCCTCCCCCGAGCAGGTCGTCGACTCGATCAACGACGTGTCCGGTGTGCATCCCGGCCACCGCGCCGCGCACGCGAAGGGCACGCTGTGCGCGGGCACGTTCACGGCAACGCCTGCGGCGTCGCGATTGACGCGTGCCGCGCACATGACGGGAGACCCGGTGCGCGCCACCGTGCGCTTCTCCAACGGCGGAGGCGACCCCGGCATCCCGGACTACGCGACCGAGGGACGCGGCATGGCGGTGAAGCTGTACCTCGAGGACGGCCGCCGCACCGACATGGTCGTGTCTGTCGCTCCCGGTCTTCTTCGCGCGCACGCCCGAGGACTTCTTCGCGTTCACACGCGCGCGCAAGCCCGATCCCGCGACCGGGCCAGCCCGACATGCAGCGGCTCGGCAAGTGGCTGGGCGAGCATCCCGAGGCCGGCCCCGCGATCCAGGCCGCCGTCACCGCGCCACCGCCGGAGAGCTATGCGCGGTGCGAGTACAACGGCATCCACGCGTTCCGCTACGTGAACGCCGACGGCGAGGGCCGGTTCATCCGCTTCCGCTGGGAGCCGGAGGAGGGCGTCGCGAGCCTCTCGCCGGAGGAGGCGAAGGAGCGCGGCGCGGACTACCTGCAGGAGGAGATCCTCGAGCGCCTGGGCAACGGCCCGGTCGCCTTCCGGCTGGTGGTCACCCTCGCCGAGCTGGGCGACTCGGTCGACGACCCGACCGAGGCGTGGCCGGCCGAGCGTGAGACGGTCGTCGTGGGACGCCTCGAGCTGACCGGTCCCGAGACCGATCGCGAGCGCGACGGCGACGTGCTGGTGTTCGACCCGACGCGGGTCGTGGACGGCATCGAGCTGACCGAGGATCCGATCCTGCGCTTTCGCCACCGCGCCTACGCCGTCTCGGTCGAGCGGCGCAGCGGCGCGGTGCTCACGCCGTCCGCGCGTCTGGCCGCGACGTCAGTAGGTCACGGCGGCTTGTTTCGCCACCACCGCCGTGGGTATTCCCCCCTCGGCGCCTATCAGGCGTTTTCGACCGAGCAGAAGGGACCAAGTTGACGAACCCGGACAAGACCGAGGACACCGCGGGCGGGCTCACCGGCAAGATCGCCGGCAAGGCCAAGGAAGCAGCCGGCGCGGTGCTCGGTGACGAAGAGCTGGCCCGCGAGGGCCGGCTGCAGCAGTCACAGGCGGAGGCCGAAACCGACGCGCAACGCGAGGCCGCAGAGGCCCGTCAGCGCGAGCAGGAGGCCGAGGTCCAGGCGGCGCGTCTGGAGAACGAGACCGAACGCGAGCGCCTTGCCAACGAGGTCGCCGCCGAGGATCGCGAAGCCGCGATCGAGCGCGAGACGGCACGCGCGAAGGAGCAGGCTCAGGCCCGCGAGCAGCGCGAGTCGACGTGCGGCCGAGGCGCAGAAGGCCGTCGAGCAGTACGCCGCCGCATCGGCCGAGCAGGAGGCCGACGCCAAGCGGATCGCAGAGGAGCAGGCCGCGGAGCGGCTCGAGCAGGAGGCACGGCGCGCAGAGGCGCGCGCAGACGCAATCGACCCCGAGGAGAAATAGATGAGCTTGGTACGTGAAGTTTCCAGAGCGGCCGTGGGCGGTTACCTGAAGGCTGTTCGCCTGCCGGCCGACGCGGCCCTGCGCCTACGGCACCGCAACGGTGGCGCAGCAAGCGCCGAGATCGCTCTCGATCGCATCGAGGCCCGCGCGCGTGATGTCGCCGGTCGCGCGCTGCGCGACGGCGAGCTGCGCGAGGACGCCGAGCTGCGTCGCGTCGCGGCGGACGAGCGCGAGCGGGCGCTGCGCCTGCGCAGCGAGGCGGAAGCGCGCTCCGCCGGCGCCGAGGAGCGGTACGAGCAGCGGAAGGAGGAGACCCAGAAGCAGCGCGGACAGGCCACTCGCCGCGCGCAGCAGAAGCGCCGCAGCGCAGCACAGCAGCGCGACGCCACGACCAAGCAGGTCGAGCGCGTTCGCGAGCAGCGGCAGGAGGTCAGTGAGGCGGCGGCAGAGCAGACCGAGGAGGCTGTCGACCGGCGGGCCAAGCGGGCGCGCCTGGACCAGCTCGACCACGAGGCCGAGGCCCTGGCCAAGCGCGAGAAGGCGCTGGCCGCCGAGGACGAGGCGCAGCGGCTGCGTGAGGCGGCCGAGCCGGGCGAAGGCAGCGCGCAAGAACTCCAGATAGAAAAATCTGCAAATAGACGTTTAAGACGTGCCCGACGTGGGTAGCCGCGCGTTGACAGGGTGTAAAAGCAATCTGGGGGAGGGCCACATGGTCTTTGCGTCTGGAATCCGCAGACTTCGGCGTTGGGGGCTGTCTGCTTCGTCTTGATTGCGCTGGCGATCGTCGCCCAGCCGGCGCAGGCGGACACACGCGTGATAAACGGCGGCGAGACGCGGCTCGAGGTCAGCGTCACCAACTTCGTGAAGCTGCTCCAGGACGGCATCTGGATCAATCCGATCGCTCCGGCGCAGATCGAGTTCGGCTCGCATCCCGCTGCGATCTTCCCGGTCGAGCACGGTGGGTGTGGCCGACGCCGGACTCCAGACGGCGACCGTCCCGCACCAGGGCGGCCTGCGGATCGAGAAGGCAAGCATCGATCGGACATCGACGCGACGAACGTCACGCTCGCGTGTCTCCCGCTGGCCGGCTGTCGCCTGCTCAACACGGCGAACAACCTGCTGCCCAACGAGCTGGCGGAGATCAGGGACTTCACGTTCACCGACGACGGCTCGGGCACGGTCACCGTTTCCGGAGACGCGTACATCACCGCGGTCACCGCACTCGTGCTCAACACCCTGTTCCAGACGACGGTGTTCGCCGACGGAATGCAGCTCGGCAACGTTCAACGTCGACGTTCACGTACTAGCCGTATAACCCCTCCCAAGGGTCAGGCGCGTCCGCCGCAAGGCGGGCGCGCCTGTGCGTTCCGGGCCGATGAGTTTGCCGTGGATGTACGGTCATATGGGTCGACCGACGAGGAGGTACGAATGACAGAGCACACGCTCGGAACTCGCGAGGAGTGGCTGACCGCGCGAAAGGAGCTGCTCGAGCAGGAGAAGGAGCTGACCCGGCGCAGCGACGAGCTCGCGCAGCGGCGGCGGGAGCTGCCGTGGGTGCGCGTCGACAAGGAATACAGCTTCGAGACAAACGAGGGGACCAAGACCCTGGCGGAGCTCTTCGACGGGCGCTCGCAGCTGATCGTCTACCACTTCATGCACGGGCCGAACACGCCTGAGGGTTGTGTCGGCTGCACGTTCGCCGCGGACGGCTTCGAAGGCGCCGCGATCCACCTCGCGCACCGCGACGTGACCTTCCTGTGCGCATCGCGCTCGCCGCTCGACACGCTGAACGCTTACAAGCGCCGCATGGGCTGGACCTTCCCCTGGGTCTCGTCGGGAGGAAGCGACTTCAACCGCGACTTCGCGGCCTTCACCGAAGAGGAGCGGCGGAGCGGCACCGGATTCAACTTCGGAACGCCCCGCAGGGCGGACCTGAACGTTCAGGAAGACGAGGAGTTGATGGCCCTCAGCGCGTTCGCGCTCGAGGACGGCGTCGTCTACCACACGTACACGTGCTACGACCGCGGCACCGACGTCCTGAACCCGACCTGGCAGCTGCTCGACCGGGCCCCGAACGGACGCGGCGGCGATATGGACAACTGGCTGCACCGCCACGACGAGTACGACGACGCCTCCGTCGTAAAGTAGTCGGCATGCCCGACCGCCTGCACTTCACCGAATCCGACGAGGCCAACGCGCTGATCGCGTCGGATCCGATGGCGCTGCTGGTCGGTTTCGCGCTCGACCAGCAGGTGACCGTGCAGAAGGCTTTCGCCGGCCCGCTGGTGCTGCGGGAGCGACTCGGCGCAATCGATCCCGCGACGCTTTCGTCAGCGGATCTCGAGCCGGTGTTCCGCATCAAGCCGGCGATCCACCGTTACCCCGGCGTGATGGCCCGGCGCGTGCACGACCTCGCCGTTCACGTCCGCGACCACTACGCAGGCGATGCCGCTCGCGTGTGGACCGGCGCCCCGAACGCGGACGCACTGCGGGCCAACCTGGAGGGCCTTCCGGGCTTCGGCGAGATGAAGGTCAAGGCGCTTGGTGCCGTGCTCGCAAAGCGCTTCGGCGTGGCCGCGGCGCACGAGCTCGTGCCGTGGCATCCCACGCTCGGGGATGTCGACTCTCCACAGGCACTCGCCGAATACCAGGCGGCCAAGCGCGCGCACAAGGCCGAATGGTCGAAGGCCCGACTCTAAGGGATGAACAGGCCCTGGCTGGCGAAGAGGGTGTTGGGGTTGGTCGACACCATGCCGTCGGAGCCACCGTCGAACACCTGGACCTTCCCCGAGTCCCAGATCGACCGCCGGCCCTCCAGGACCGCGCCGGCCAGCACAGCATCCGCGGTGGTCGTGACCGAGCACGTCGACCCGATCGTGGTGTCGCCCGTGGCGGCGCACGGGATCGTGAAGTTGAACGTGGTGTCTGCCGTCCCGGGCTGGGTCAATGACGGCCCGTTGTGCCTGTCGGTCAGCCGCAGAGCCAGCCTCGCCTGCACCTGGCCTATGTAGTCGGTCAGGTCGCTCTTCTTGCGCACGTCGGTAATCGAGGTTTCGAGCCGCACGTCCGCCTCGTCCGGGGGCCCGCTGAGATTGCCCGGCAGCGTGGTCAGCCGCACGAACCCGGTTGATTTCGCCGCGCTCATGTTCGCGTCGGGCGTGCCCACGGTCAGCCAGTTGGACTCCTGCACCGGGGGCGTGCAGGAGGAGCTGGCGAGCGGCGTTCCGTGTAGAGCGTTCGCGGCCGTGCACGGCTTGTAGGCGACCACGAGCGGGGTCCGCAGCGGCGAAGCACCCGTAGGGCGCGGGTAGCCGGTGTTCACCGCGACCGTGCCCGACATGCCGGCCCCGTTGGGTCCCCCGTGGACGTCGCAGTAGTACCTGTAGAAGCCGGGGGTGTTGAAGGTTCGCTGCACGCTCCAGGCCGCGCTCGACGCTGAGGCGGGCATGACGTAGGAGTTGTCGTCGAAGTGGACGTTGTGGAGCCCGCCGGCGTTGTTCCACGTGACCATCTCGCCGACGTTGACCCCGACATGCTGGGGAACGAACTGGTTCGCGAAGTTCGCGCTTACGGTCTGGTTGGCTGCGAGCGCTGGAGCAGCCGGCACCACGAGCGCCCCGAGGATGCCGATCGCGAGCCCGCGGATGTTCATGTCTTCAGCGCGATCTTGCGCTTCGCGGAGCGCGTGTTGCCCGCGGCGTCCTTGGCGGTGACGGTGACCTTGGCGGTGAGGCGCCGACCGCGGTCGAACGCTCGCCTGAAGGCTCTCGGAGCTTGTTTCGGAAGCTTCAGCTTGAGCTTCGCCTGCGCTCCTGCCGCGAGCTGCTTCGAGGCCTTCTTGAGCCGGATGACCTTGCTCGCGCCCGGAACCGCGACAGTTCCCGCGGCGACGACCGTCGAGGCCTCGTTGACCTCGACCGCCACGACCACGGCGCGCTTGCGCAGCACCTTCTGCGTGGTCTGACCGCCGAGCTTCAAGGCCGGCTTGACCTTGTCAGCGCTGACCGGCGCGGGCGGCCCCGGGCCCCCCGGGCCCGGCCCCGGAGGCCCCGGCGTCGCGCCGGCCGCCTGCACCGTGACCGTGCCGGACATGCCCAGACCGCCCGGGCCGCCGTGCGCTTCGCAGTAGTAGCGGGAGGTTCCCACGGTGCTGAAGGTCCGCGACACCGTCCAGGGCGGGGCGATCGGCCGTGGCCGGCTGCGTGAAGGAGTTGTCGTCGAACCGGACGTTGTGGAATCCGCCGGCGTTGTCCAGGTGACCGACTCGCCCTGCGACACTGTCACGGCCGCGGGTGTGAACACGTCCTGGCTAGTCGCCGTCACCGTCTGGTTGACAGCTAGGGACGATTCGACCGGCATCAAAAGCGCGACGAGGATGCCGATCCCAGGACCGCGGATCCTCATAAGCCGACCCTAACCGAAGATCGCCCACGCAGCGCCGGTTCGGCGACCGATTAGTTTCCGGTCGATTTTCGGTTTTACAGCGTGACTACTGTGAGCATGAATCAATGAAACGCCCAGGGAGCGAAACGTGACTGCTGACACAAGATCCGACGACCGAAAGCGCTGGCTCGCGCTGTACGTGCTGTGCGGCGGCTTGCTGATGATCGTGCTCGACTCAACGGTCGTGAACGTCGCGCTGCCGTCGATCCAAGACGACCTCGGCTTCACGCAGGGCAACCTCGCGTGGGTAGTCAACGCGTACCTGATCGCATTCGGCGGCCTGCTCTTGCTCGCCGGGCGGCTCGGCGACCTGATCGGCCAGCGGCGCGTCTTCCTGCTCGGCCTTGCGATCTTCACGATCGCGTCGGCCTTCTGCGCCATCGCGCAGACCCAGGGCATGCTGATCGGCGCACGCTTCGTGCAGGGTGCGGGCGGCGCGATCGCCTCGTCGGTGATCCTCGGCATGATCGTGACGATGTTCCCCGAGCCGCGCGAGCAGGCAAAGGCCATCGGGGTGTTTGCCTTCATCGCCTCCGCGGGCGCATCGATCGGATTGCTCGCCGGCGGCATCTTGACCGAGGCGATCAACTGGCACTGGATCTTCTTTATCAACCTGCCGGTCGGTGTCTTCGTCGCGGTGGCCGCGCTTCGGTTGGTCGAGGACCGTGAGGGCATCGGCCTCGACAAGGGAGCCGACATTCCCGGCGCCGTGTTGTTGACCGGCGGCCTGATGCTCTTCGTCTACACGCTGCTGGAGACCGGCAAGCAGGGATGGGGCTCGACGCAGACGCTGTTGCTCGGCGGCGTCGCGATTGCCCTCCTGGTCGCGTTCGTCGTGCGCCAGGCGCGCGTCGAGAACCCGCTCATGCCGCTGCGCCTGTTCCGCTCCCGGAACGTCACGGGAGCCAACGCGGTCATGGGTCTGCTCGTGGTCGGGTTCTTCGGGATGTTCTTCATGGGAGCCCTCTATCTGCAGGGGATCCTCGACTACAGCCCCCTCGGGGTCGGTTTGGCGTTCCTGCCGTCGTGCATCGTGATGGGCACCTTGTCGCTGCGTTATGCCGAGCAGCTGATCATGGGGTTCGGCGCGCGGAACGCGCTGATCACGGGCCTGCTGTTCGCGGGCGCCGGGCTGCTCCTGTTCGCGCGAGCGCCGGTCGACGGCAGCTACGTCGAGCACATCCTGCCGGTGATGCTGCTCCTCGGTCTGGGAGCCGGGATCTGCTTCCCGGCGCTGATGACGCTCGCAATGTCCGGCGCGACTCCGAGCGACTCGGGCCTCGCGTCGGGCTTCGTCAACACGACGACGCAGGTTGGCGGCGCCGTCGGCCTGGCGGTACTTGCGACGCTTGCGACCAGCCGCACCGACGCGCTGCGCGCCGACGGTGTGGCACGCGACGCGGCACTCAACTCTGGCTACCACCTGGCCTATCTGGTCGGCGCCGCGCTGGTTGGCGTCGCAGTCCTGGTCGCGCTGTTCGTCGTGCGCCCGGTACCGCGTGAGGGTGCCGAGGAGCCGGATGCCGATGCCGGAGGCGAGCGAGAGCCGGCCTACGCGGAAGCCGCCTGAGTCGCTCTGACAGAAAGCCTTCCGCTTCTCCGGCTCCGCATGCTTCAATTAGCGGACCAGAGAAAGGAGGTGGTCCTACTGAATCACATACTTTTCGGGACGCTGGAGGTGCGGGGCCGCTAGGCGGCCGCCCGTTCCCGCCGTCGCGTGAGCGGCGGCGCGGCGCGTGCAGGGTGTGAGCCGCTTAGCGGAATTCCACCCCTAGCGCCGGTGAGAAGCGGCGCCGGTAAGACGTCCCGCCGGGCCTGACCAATCCGCTCTCTCGCTTCGAATCGCACCTGTAGAAGGGCCGCTCTCCTGGGCGGCCCTTCGCTTTTTCG
>CAVXJX010000010.1:0-68587 GCA_963762195.1 uncultured Solirubrobacterales bacterium
CTCGAACTCGACCGGCCCGGAACACCTTGCCGTTGATCCTGGGCTTAGCGGCGTTCGCGGATCGTGATTCGCCAGCTGCTGGGGGCGCTGGCGTAGAGGCGCCGGTACGTCCCGCGGCGGACCGTGATGCTCCCTCGGCGGGAGCGGGTCTCGAGCAGGCGGAAGCCGCGGGTGCCGGTGATCCGCAGCGTGCCGCTGCCTTTGCGCCAGCGCAATGTCGCGGTGCGGCGGAGCTTGATCGTCCCGATGCGCTTCGTGCCGCTGCCCGTGAAGGTCCACGACTTCGCAGCCGTGACCTGCGTGGACTCCGCCGCGCCCACCGTGCTCGCGTTCGCAAGTACCGCACATGCGAGCAGGCAGGCGATCAGCCCGAGGGCGCGTAAACGAGTCATGGGATCCAGACCGCGGTCGCGAGCGCGCGTCCGGGCCGCAGGAAGAGCCTCACCAAGGGCGGAAGGGCGATGACCGATGCGATCAGGCCGCCCGCGACCAGGCCGCTGCCCGGTTGCGCGAGCGCCGCCGGGAGCTCGATCCAAATCTCGCACAGAACCGCGGCGGACACAGCCGTGAGGGCCCATGCCATGCGCCCAAGCGAGACCAGCAGGCTGACAAAGAGCGTTGCGAGCGCGAGGCAGCCGAATCCCACGAACAGACTTGTAGCGATCGTGCCCGACGTCCAAGGGCTGACCAGCATGCAGAGGCCGGAGAGGACTGCGGTTCCGAGCGTGAGCCGCAGCACGGATCCCGCGAGGATCGTCAGGCCCGGGCCGCCGAAGTTGACCTTGTCGGCCTGCGCCACCGGCGTTTCGCGCAGCGCGCGTGGCAGCTCCACGTGGACGCGCGACAGGTGGCGTCCACCCCACAGGCCGCCGACCGCGGACGGGATCAGCGCAAGCGCGGGCAGCGCGCCGAGGAAGCCCCAGCCGATCGTGTGGTCGGTCACGAGCAGCGCGCCGAGACCGGCGCCGATCACTCCCACGACGATCGCCTGAAACCAGTTCCCGGGAGACGACGGGGCCGGCCCGGAGGTCACGATCGCTGCGCCCACTGCGCCGATCGAGACCAGCGCAGCGCCGCCCAGCAGCGCATACGGGTCAAGCGCGAATGCGAGGCCCAGCCCGACCGAGGCCAACACGAGCGCGTACAGAACGCCCCAGCCGCGGCTCACGAGCACCGTGCCGCTCGTCCAGGTCACCAGCAGCATCGCCGCGACCGCGCCGCCGACGCCGAGCGACACGAGCAGCGCAGCGATCCCGGCCAGGCCGACGACCCCGACGGGACCCTCGCGGCGCATGGAGCCCAGTCCCTCGCCCTTGCTCAGGTGCCTGCTCCACAAGATCCACTGCAGGGCGAATGTCAGCGGCAATGCGACCCTGACCGCCGTGTCCCACACGGCGGCGCCCAGCATCGAGCTGAGCGGCGAGGCCCACATCGCGACCGCAAGGATCGCAAGCACCAGTGAGATGCCCTCCGCCGTGCCGCTGCGTCCTGCGGTCTCCTGCTCCTCGATGTGGCGGCCGCGTGGGGCGGGACCGCTGACGTGTCCGATCAGCTTGCGGCCACCATCGATGGCGTCACGGGCCTGCAGTCCGCACCAGGCCTCGAGCACTACGGCGGCCTCGAGGCTGTCCTGCACCGGCCGGCCCAGCCGGGCCTCGACGACGGCACATGCGCGACGTGGGTCGAGAGTCTTCACGGCGCCACCAGGTGCGTCGTCATGCGTGTAAACAGTTCGCGGTAGCCGCCGAGGCACGTTTCCTTGGTGAACCTGCGTGCGACGCGCTGGTGCCCGCGCTTGCCGAGGCGGGCCGCGAGGACCGGGTCGCTCAAGATCGTCGTGGTCGCCACGGCGATGCCGTGCACGTCGCAGGGCGGCGCCACGATCCCGCAGCCCCGAAGCACTTCCGGCACGCCGCCGACCGACGTCGCCACGACCGGGCGGCCCTGCGCCAGCGCTTCCAGGATGCCCATCGGCAGGCCCTCGGAGATGCTGGTCATCAACAGCATGTCGGCTGCCTGCAGCGCGCCATTGACGTCGCGCGTGCTGCCCATGAACTGGAAGCGCTCGTCGAGGCCAAGCTGGCGATGGAGGTCCTTGCACGACTTGGCGTAGGCCTCCTGCTCGGGAGAGGAGGGCCCGTAGTAGAGGAACCTGGCGTGCGGCAGCCGGTCGAGGACCTCGACCGCGACGCGCAGCATCGTGTGCACGTCCTTCAGCGGATCGATGCGGCCGATCGCAACGACCGTTGCCGTGTCCGGGAGCGGCTTGGGCTGATCGGGCTCACCGATGCCGTTGTGAATCACCTGCACCTTGGCCGGGTCCACGCCCATGGCCACTGCCCACTTCGCGTTGGCCTCGGACACCGGTGCGATCACATCGGCCGCGGCGTAGGTTGCGAGTGCGAGGCCCCGCGCCAGCCGCGTCGACGCGAAGCGCTGACCGGGCGCAGAGCGGCTGCGAGCCGCCGCGAGGTAGCTCTCCCGCACGTAGACGCCGTGCTCGGTGAGGAGGATGGGCGTGCCGTGCAGTGCCTTGTGCACGAGTGCCGGCAGCGTCGCCCAGCCGGCGCAGGTCACGTGCAGCAGGTCGGTGTCGGGTGTCGGGGTGCTCGCTGTGCGAGCCACCCAGTAAAGAGTCTGGTAGAGCGTCGCGGCCTCGACCGTGTCGAGCTCGGGAGCGGAAGCGGAGCCCTCGTTGTCCTCGTCGAGCACCTCCTGCAGCGCATGCAGGAACTGCTCCCAGCCACGGCGGCTGCGAAAGGCGGGTCGCACGCCGTCGGGGTTGCGCCGGCACCAGACCAGCGCGTCGACCAAAGCTTGGTGGTTGCCGTTCCAGCCGATCAGGGTCCGGACGAGCGTGCTCGGAAGCTCGGCGTTCGCCTTGCCGGGACGGCGCCTGCGCGGCGGGGCCTCGCCCGACCAGAGGTCGATGCTCGGGAGGAGCTCGGCGTGCGCCGGCACCTCGAAGGATCGGCGGTCGCGGTCACTGGCCGCGACGATCGGGAGGACCTGCCAGTTGATCTCGGGGAGGCCCTTGATCAGCAGGTCGCACCAGGAGCTGACGCCGCCGATCACATGGGGATACGTTCCCTCGGTGATCAGCAGGACGCGTGCGCCCGGCCCGGAGCGGGACGGGGCACGCGGTGGCCGAATCGATGTATCGATCAGCACCGCGTACCCAGTTCCCTCAGTCCGCTCGGACGCCTGCTACGGAAGCAGCTTCGCTGTGAACTGCTTCGTCGCACCCGGGGCGAGCGACGTCCAGCCGGACGTCAGACCGCCATAGGCGCTGCCGACGCCGGTGGTTGCCCCGGCGACGGGGACCTGCTGCGTGGATGTTGCGTTGGACTTCACCACGATCCTGCCGTTCTGCAGGTAGGCGTCGATCTGCGAGGAGACCGACTCCCACTGGTTCTGCGTCTGGATGATCTGGCCCGCTTCCTTCTGCATCGGCTGAACGATCGCCGTCTTGAAGTACGAGCGGTAGCGCTTCAGGACCTCGTCCATGACCAGGAGCAGGATCCCGTCCTTCGCCAGGTTGGCCTGGTGCACGTAGTGCGGACGCGGGTCGTTGCCGAGCGCGTGCCGCAGGATCTGCGAGGCCTCCCTGTCCAGATACTCGGCCCAGGTCGCCCGCTTCGTGAAGCAGGTCGTCGTGGACGAGTTCTGGCAGACGCCACCGAGCTCGGGCGGCAAGTACAGGTGGTTGTACTCGTCGAGCTGCTCGGCACGGGTGGAGGTGTTGTAGTAGATGTTGCTCGGGTAACGCGGGACAGTCAGCGCGGGTCCGATCTGACGCTGCTGCGGGAACCGCGAGTTGTCGTCGCCGAGCCACTTGACACCGGCGATGGTCAGAGCCTCCGGCGTGTTCGGGTTGCTCAGGCCCGAGTGCTGGTCGAAGACCAGGTCGGTCGGGTCGATCTTGATGCCACGCGCCTTCGCCCATGCGATGTTCTTCTGGATGTCGCTGACGATGTGCGCGGTGCTCGTGTCGTAGTTCGGCTCACCCGAGTAGGTGTGGTTGATCCAGCCGAACGAGCCCTTCGTCAGCAGCATGGCCCGCGTGAGCGGGTCACGGCTGCCGGCCGCGTCACTGCCCGAGGCGTTGAACAGCATGTCCAGACGGAAGCCGTTCACAGCCGACCACAGGGCCGCCCGGTAAACGTCGTTTGCGGTCATGCGGATCGTGTTGACGAGGTCCTCGGCGTGGGTCGTCGGGTCCCAGCGGTCGCTCGACGAGGAACAGGTCGTCCACGTGCGCCGTCAGGTAGTTGCGCTCGGTACCGAGGTACACGCCGCGCGTGAGCCAGGTCAGCATCCCGTGACGCAGGAGCTGGTTCTGGAGCTGGTACTGGTTCGAGTCGAACGTGGAGACCATCTCCTCGCGGCCGTCGGCGCGCGTGTTGATGCCCACCAGGGCAGAGTTGCCCGGGCCCGAGACGAGGGTCTTGAACTTCGCACCGGTCGCCGGCGTCGCCTGGTAGCCCCAGGTGTACTGGTCGATCGGCACGTTGCCCTTCAGGTACGGGAACGTCGTGAGGCCCGCGGCCGACAGCTTGCCGACGACGCCGCCGAGCTCACCGCTGACCGTGGGGGTGTTGAGACCGTACTCGGCCGACGGGTAGACGAACCCGGTGACCTGGCGGATGCCGTACTTGACCTCGAAGTCGGCCAGCGCGGCCCACTCGTCGGAGCTGAGCGCCGAGGGATACGTTCCGTTGTCCTCGTAGACGAGACCGCCGGTTGCGACGATCACGGCCTGGTACTTCGCCCGCGGCGCGCCGGCCACGGTGTCGGCGAACGTCGAAGCCGTGTACGGCTCGTCGTTCGTGGCGACCTTCTTCTCGAAGGGAACGCCTTCACGCTTCAGGGCTGCCTCCCAGGCGGAGGTCGAGGGCTCCGTCCCGGTTGCCGACAGCAGCAGGACCTTGAGGTCCGTCCGCTGGTTCGGCATCGCAGCCGAGGCCGCCGAAGCAGCCAAGAGGAAAATGGCGACGACCATCATCGCCAGGGGGGTCAGTCTTTTCACCGTCGTGCCTCCTTGAGGGCGTTTGAGCGGGGTGTGTTGGGGATTCCGTCCATCAGTTGGCCTGACGGCGTGAGTGCTGCCAGTCGTGCTTCGAGTCCGGCCATTACCTGGCCGATCTCGCCGCAGACCTCCAGGAGCGCGTTGCGCATCACGATCGCCTCGGTGAGCACATGCAGGGCTTCGTCGCCCTGCTCACCGTGGTGGTCGTGCTCCTGGTTCGAAGGGCTGTGCTCCTCCTCGGGGGTTGAGGAGAGAGTGGGGAGCGCCCGCAGGCGCTCGATCACGTGCCCGACATTCGGCGGCGCTTCGAGCTTCACCCGTAGGTGAGCGTTCTCTTCGCGCAGCAAAAGGGCGTCGGCCTCGAGCGCATCGACGATCTCGCCGCTCCGGCCGTCCGAGCGCCGCGTCAGGCGGCGAAGCAAGGGGGCGCGTGTGGTGCGCTCCGCTGCGTCGTCAGCCGTGTCGTTCGTCGGCGCGACAAATATAGGGTTGGGGGTAGCCTGGGCCGGTGGGGGAGCGCTCTGGGAGGAGGGCGCTTTCCGGTCCATGTCCAGGCTTGGATTCCGTTCCAAGATCCTGCGACTCCATCTGCTCGGGGGAGAGCGGGGACGCAATCCAATGTATGGACGTTTGGTCGATGCTGCAATCGAAAATTTAAGGACCGCGTGGTTGTGGGATATGGTCGCCGCTCAGTGGCCGCGAGAGCGCAGAACGGAGGACCGTCCAGAACGCCCACGGTGGCGATCGTCGGTGCCGGGATGTCCGGCATCTGCATGGGAATCAAGCTCAAGCAGGCCGGCATCGACTCCTTCACGATCTACGAGAAGGCGGAGCGCGTCGGCGGGACCTGGAGAGAGAACACCTACCCCGGCCTCGAGTGCGACGTTCCGTCGCGCTACTACTCGTACTCCTTCGAGCCGAACCCGGACTGGAGCAGGTACTACTCACCCGGCGGTGAGATCCAGCGGTACTTCGAGCAGGTCGCCGAACGGTACGGCATGCACCGCTACATCCGCTTCGGCAAGGAGGTGGAGCGGGCCGGCTTCGAGGACGGCCGCTGGCGGGTGCGAATGCGTGACGGGGAGGAGACACAAGCCGACTTCCTGATCTCGGCGTGCGGGGTGCTCCACCACCCGCGCTACCCGCAGATCGACGGGCTCGACACGTTTGCCGGCGACGTGTTCCACTCGGCGCGCTGGGACCACAGCGTGGAGCTGGAGGGGCGGCGCATCGGCCTGATCGGGACCGGCTCGACCGGTGTGCAGATCACCTGCGGACTGTCGCAAGCGGCCGGAAGCCTCGAGATCTTCCAGCGCACGGCACAGTGGGTGTTTCCCGGCCGCAACCCCGAGTACCGGCCGTTCACCCAGCGCGTCATGCGACGGCTGCCGGTGCTGAACCGGGCGGCGTACCGGTTCTGGCAGTACTACTTCGAGCATCTGATCGGAACGGCGGTCGTCAAACCCGGCTGGCAGCGCCGGTTCGTGGACTTGCTGTGCCGCCTGAACCTCCGCACGGTCCGAGACCCGCTGCTGCGCGCGAAGCTGACGCCCGACTACGACCCGATGTGCAAGCGCCTGGTCGTGTCGGCGAACTTCTACGCAGCCGTCCAGCAGCCGAACGTGGACGTCGTGGTGCGCTCAATCGATCATGTCGAGCCGCGGGGGATCGTGACCAGCGACGGCAAGCTGCACCCGCTCGACGTGCTCGTGCTGGCCACTGGCTTCGACGCCCACGCCTACCTGCGACCGATCGCGCTGACCGGCCCGGGCGGGGTCACGCTCGACGACGCGTGGCGCGAGGGCCCCCGGGCCTACCGCACGGTCAGCGTGCCCGGCTTTCCGAACTTCTTCATGCTGATGGGACCCCACAGCCCGATCGGCAACCAGTCACTGGTGATCGTCGCCGAGACTCAGGCCGACTACGTGATGCAGCTGATTCACATGTTCATGGACGGCCGGCTCGACTCCGTTGCGCCGTCCGCGGCGGCGACCGAGCGCTTCAACGCCGAGATGCGCGCCGCCATGCCGAACACGATCTGGACCACCGGCTGCAACAGCTGGTATCTCGGCAAGGACGGCCTGCCGGAGCTGTGGCCGTGGACCCCGGAGCGCCATCGCGAGATCCTGCGGGCCCCGGTGCTCGACGAGCTCGAACTGGCGTAACAACCGCCGGTGCGACACTTTGACCACCGTATAGGTGGGTCAAACCGCGCACCGTCCCGACTAGCTGGGGAGACCACACCTAGACGCCGAGGGAGCGGCCGACGATCTCCTTCATGATCTCGGTCGTGCCGCCATAGATGCGCGTGATGCGTGCATCGTTGTAGTAGCGAGCGATCGGGTATTCGAGCATGTAGCCGTAGCCCCCGTGCAGCTGCAGGCACTTGTCGACGACACGGCCCTGAAGCTCGGTCGACCACCACTTGGCCATGGCCGCATCCTCCGGGGAGAGCTCACCGGCGTTCAGCGCCACCACCGCCTGGTCGACATAGACCGTCGCCAAATCGATCTCGGTCCTCATCTCTGCCAGGGCGAACCGCGACGCCTGAAAGGAACCAACGGGCTGGCCGAACGCGGTGCGCTCCTTCACGTACTCCAGCGTGATGTCGAACGCGGCCTGGGCAGAGGACACGGCAGCGATCGCGATCGACATCCGCTCCTGAGCGAGGTTGGAGACCAGATAGAGGAAGCCCTTGCCCTCCTCGCCGAGCAGGTTCTCGACGGGTACGGGCACGTCGTTGAAGAACAGCTCGGCTGTGTCCTGCGCGTGCATACCGAGCTTGTCGAGGTTGCGGCCGCGCTCGAAGCCCTCCATGCCGCGCTCGATCACGACCAGCGAGATCCCGCGGTGGCGCTCGGTGGGGTCGGTCTTGACCGCCGTAATCACGAGGTCGGCGTTGATGCCGTTGGTGATGAAGGTCTTCGCCCCGTTGACGAGGTAGTGGCCGTTGTCGCGGCGCGCGGTCGCAGCCATCGATGCGAGGTCTGACCCGATGCCGGGCTCGGTCATCGCGAGCGCCGTGATCAGCGATCCGTCGGCGATGCCGGGCAGCCAGCGCTCGCGCTGCTCGTCGGAGCAGTACTCGAGGAAGTAGGGCATGCAGATGTCGTTGTGCAGTGTGATGCCGAGACCCGAGCCGGCGACGCCGGCGTATCCGACCTCCTCGACGACGATCTGGTTGAAGCGGAAGTCGTCGACGCCCAGCCCGCCGAACGCCTCGGGCACCCCCATCGCAAGGAGCCCCTTGTCCGCAGCCTTGGCGAACAGCTCGCGGGGCACGAGCCCCTCCGCTTCCCACTGCTCGTGGTGCGGGACCACCTCCTCGGCGAAGAATCGCCGCACGGTTTCGCGGTAGTCCTTGTGGTCGGGCTCGAAGATCGCGCGCTTCACGGTTCGCGCACGTTAATGCAATACGTCAGCCAGCCGGATCTATGTTCTGGTTGAGCCGGAACAGATTGTCCGGGTCCCATTTCTGCTTCAGCGAGACTAGCTTGGCGAATTTTTCCTTGCCGTAGGTGTCGCGCAGCCGCATAACGCCCTCGTCGGCCCCGATGAAGTTCGGCATCGCGGCGCTGCCCAGCCCGAACTGCTGCATGGCCTCGTTGAAGCCACGGGTCCAGGCGACGTTGGCGTCATCCTCGGCTGGGTCCATCCACATCGTCAGTGCGAAGTAAGCCCATGGCGCGTCGGGGATCGTCAACGCCAGCTTGTCGTTGTCCGTGCGGGCCACGGCGCCTCCCATCGGCGCGAGGATCACCTGCGCGAAGGGCGCGGGCATAGTCTCGGCGTGCTCGACGGCCGTGTCGATCGCCTCATCGGACAGCTCACTCAACCAGTCGATCTTGAAGTACTCGCGGATGCCGTGGGGGTTGCCCGCGTCGAGCATCTGCTGGATCGCCACGTAGGGCATTGGCTGGACCATCTTCAGCACCGGCTCCGGCAACCTCCCGAGCAGCTCCTTCAGTGCCTGCTCTCCTTCCTCGGGAGATCCGACGTGGCAGAAGATGAGGCCGACCGCGGGCTGGCCGCGAGCCTCCTCGGGCACGAAGTCCTCAGGCGGCGCGGTGATCATCGCGAGCCCCCCGCACACCTGGTCAGATGCCTGCGCCATGTAGTCACGGTAAGCGCGCGCCACCTCACGGGCCTGCGGACGCGGGAACGCGAGCATCCCGCCCACCACGATCGGTCCCACCGGGTGCAGGTCGAACTCGAACTCGGTGACGACGCCGAAGTTGCCGCCGCCGCCGCGCAGGCCCCAGAGCAGGTCGGAGTTCTCGTCGCCGTTCGCGCGCACGACACGCCCATCCGCGGTCACAACCTCCGCGCCGCGCAGGCTCGAGGCAGTGACCCCGTAGGGCCGCTCGAGCCAGCCGCTGCCGCTGCCGAGCGTCAGCCCGCCGACTCCCGTGTCCGACACGCGCCCGCCGGTCACGGCGAGTCCGTGCTCCTGCGTCGCCGCGTCGAGATGGCCCCACTGCGCGCCGCCCTGCACGCGCGCCGTGCGCGCGTCCGGGTCGACGCTGACCGCGTGCATCGGCCCCAGGTCGATCACGATTCCACCGTCGCACGTGCTGTAGCCGGGGGTCGAGTGGGCACCGCCGCGCACCGAGACGACCAGGTCGTTCTCGCGGCCGAAGTCGACCGCCGCGACCACGTCGTCGGTCGAGGTGCAGCGCACGATCACGGCGGGATGGCGGTCGATCATGCCGTTCCAGACCTTGCGCGCCTCCTCGTACGAAGCGTCCTCGAGAGTAATCACCTCACCGCCAACCGAAGACCTCAGTTGCTCGATCGTGGCGTCGTCGATTGCCAGCTGGCTCATGGGGGTTCCTTTCCTCTCGACCTCCGGACTGGCAGCAATTTAGCGGGTTGCCGCGCAGGGCGGCTCGTACTTGCGGCCAGGTTGCTTGACCCGGCACGCGCAGTGTGGCTCGATGTGCCATTGGGAAGCAGGGACCGCCTCGGCGATCCCTAAACGGAGGAGGAGTCATGGGCAAACCGGCAAGGATGCTGGTTTTAGTTGTCTGTTCCGTGTCACTCGTGTTCGGCGCGGTCGCGCTGGTTTCCGCCGCGGATCCGCCCACGTACACGTCGAACGCGACGCTCGCGGAGATCAACGACTCGAACATCACGGCGAAGCTCAAGCTCGTCGAGAAGGGCTCGACGCTGACGGTCACGGGGACTGCCAACGGCATGGACCCGACCAAGCACTACCACTCGCTGATCTACGACTCGGGGTCGTCGCCCACCGGGCCGAACGCATGCATTCCCAGCGTGCTGCCGCCCGTGGGCGGGCTCAGCTTCGATCAGATGCAGCTCGGCTCGTGGCAGCCGATCGGCCAGACCACCCGCACGTTGAACGCGACCCGCAAGGGCCTCGCGTTCGTGAAGCTGCGGGACATCCGGACGCTGTCCATCCGCCGCCACGACCAGACGGGCCCGGCGGCGTCGCTGGCGCTGGTGTCGTGCGGCAAGCGCGGATCGGCCGTCAAGACGCCCTAGGGAGACAATCCCAGGGCAGATCTGTGTGAGCGCCCTCGCCGCCGGGGGCGCTCACTTCCATCGCGGCTATCGTGCCCCGCGGCGAGGTGCAACCGCGAAGGAGGACACGTGGGCTACGAGACCCTGCTGTACGAGACGCACGGGCCGATCGCGACGATCACCCTGAACCGGCCGGACGCGCTGAACACGATCGTCCCCCCGATGCCCGACGAGGTCGAATCGAGCGTCGAGAAAGCGGTGCGCGACGACGCCGTGAAGGTGATCGTCCTGCGCGGCGCCGGCCGCTCCTTTTGCGCCGGCTACGACTTCGGCGAGGGCTTCCATCACTGGGACGAGGCGATCAACACGGACGGGCGCTGGGACCCGGGCAAGGACTTCGTGATGGCCACCGCGCCCTCCGCGTCTCCCACGCAGAAACTCTTCAGCATCTGGCGCTCCCCGAAGCCCGTGATCGCCCAGGTGCACGGGTGGTGCGTGGGCGGCGGCAGCGACTTCGCGCTGGGCGCGGACATCGTGATCGCGTCCGAGGACGCGCGCATCGGCACCCCGTACGCGCGAATGTGGGGCGCATACCTGTCCGGCATGTGGATCTACCGGCTCGGTTTGTCGCGCGTGAAGTGGCACGGGCTCACCGGCCGGCCCTTGAGCGGGCGCGAGGCAGCGGACGTGGAGCTGATCAACTTCGCCGTGCCGTTCGAGCAGCTCGAGGCCGAGGTCTGGAAGACCGCACGTGAGCTGGCCTCGGTGCCGGCGTCCCAGCTCGCTGCGATGAAGCTCGTCATCAACCACGCCTACGAGAACATGGGCTTGGCCTCGACCCAGACAATCGGCCCGATCCTCGACGGCCTGATGCGCAACACCCCGGACGCCGAAGAGTTCATCGGGCGCGCGGAGCGTGAGGGAGTGCGCGCCGCCATCACGGAACGAGACGGCCCGTTCGGCGACTACAGCCAGGGTGGTGCGGACGACAAGCCCGATCCGGCGAACGTCATCGATGCCGAGAGTCGCCCCTCCTGAACAGCGCGCTCACCTGACGTCCCACGCACTCTCCCTGCTCCAAGCCCCGCTCGATCGCAGACCGGAAGTGGATGCCGCCCAGCAGACGTGACTCGGCGGCCTCCTCGGCTGCATCCTTGCAGGACTCGAACGAACGCGCGGGCAGCCCCCGGGCCTCGTGGGTTCGATCGGTGAACGACACCCTTCCGAACAGATCGGTCAATACCCGCGCGGCGGCCGCGGACTGCACCGAGTGACCTGAGGTGTACTCGGGGAACGGCGGGGTGGTCAGCAGGGGCGTCCAGGCCGGGTCGATGACGTTCCTGATGTAGGTGACCGGGCGCAGCAGGTTGTATCGGTACTTCGTACGCCAGCACGAGATGAAGGCATCGCTGACGGCGACTCCCACGGCCGCGTAGGCCTGCGCCGCTCGGTCGAGTGGAATCTCGCGTTGCCTGACGATCTGTGTGAGGATCGAGATCCAGTGACCCGGCGGTGTCGGGGTCTGGCCGGGATCGTCGGACCAGAACCGCGCGATCGCCTCCTGTTCCGGGGTGCGGTTGTTGACCGCGAGGTACACCTCCTCGCCTTCCCGGAGGAAGTGGGAGCCCTCCTCCTCCGAGTAACGGGGCGGTGGACCCGGATCGCATTCGCGGCCCCAGCGCCGCACGAATGGCCGGTTCTTCCCCCACGTCGGCTGCAGCGCGGACATGAAGGCGGGCGGCGTCGGCACCCACAGGCCCGGACCCACCAGAGGCGTGTAGGGCGGGAAGTTCCGCAGGTAGCCCTCGTGCCCGCCGTCGGAGGTCGACCAATCGAACACGCGGGCCGCGACCCACACCCCCCGCTCGGTGGAGCGCCGGTATACACCGCGCGGGAGCATCGCCCGCGCATCGGCGGCGAACCGTTCCTCGAGCGCGTCGATCGCCGCGAGGCTGGCGCTCGACGTAGTGGGAAACAGGTTGCGCAGGATCGATGCGAGCGCGCTGTTTGCGACCAGCGGCCAGTGATAGCTCCTCCCGTCGTGGTGGCGGCGCCTGCCTGGTGCGATCGCTTTCTGGAGCGCCACACCCGCGTACCCGAAGGCACGCGACGCGACCGGCGGGCTGAACCCCGGCGTCGTGCGCACCAGATCGAGCGTGAGGTCGAACCACGCTGCAGGTACGTCAGCCGAGTACGCATGCGCCGGACGCCGGCGCTCGCCGTGCGCCGTGGCACTCGGCGGCAGCCCCAGCGCCGCACCGCCGGCGGCCGCCGCCGAGAATCGCATCAGCGTCGCCCTGGTCATCGTCCGCTCGACGGCCATCGTTTCCCTCCTTGGTCCCTTGGCCCTGCGGCGCGAGTATCGCACCGGCGATGACGCAAGCGAAACGCATTGGCCGCATGTTCCAGGAGCTACTGCCCGCTCACTGCAGGTCAAGCCGCATGAGGACACGCGGAAAGCCGTTGAGTACCGAGTCGGTGTCGGACGCCTTTCGGAATCCGGCTCGCTCGAAGACCCTGCGCGTACCGACGTAGGCCATCGTGAGGTCGACCTTCTTTCCCCGGTTATCGACCGGATAGCCCTCGATCGCGGGTGCACCGCGCTCCCGGGCGAACTCGACTGCTCCGCGCAGCAGATGATGCGAGATGCCCTTCCCGCGATGCCCTGGTCGCACCCTGATGCACCACACCGACCACACCGCGGCATCATCGACGTGCGGGATCTTGCGGTTGCGCGCGAAGCTCGTCTCCGCTCGCGGTGCCACGGCAGCCCAGCCGACTACGTCGCCGCCGTCGTAGGCGAGTACGCCGAGCGGCCCTCTCTCGATCAGCTCCTTCACGTGCTCCCCGCGCGCGGGGCCGGTCAGGGCCCGGTTCTCCTTCGACGGGATGCGATAGCTCAGGCACCAGCACACGTTCGCATCGGGCCGTTTGGGTCCCACCATCGTCTTCACGTCGTCGAAGCTGGTCGCGGGTCGAACCTCAATTGGCACGGGCCATGCTTACCACACACGCTTCCGTCGCCGTTACGCAGGTTTCGCAGGCTCAGGAGTCGGGGCAAGCGTCGTGCTCCGGCATGCCCACGGCTTCTAGGGCCTCGTGCCACTCTTGATAAAGGCAGCCGTGCACGATGCGCCCGTCGCGAATCGTCAAAACGTTGGAAGGGTGCACCGTAAGCTCGATTCCATCCCGGCCCTGGTACATCGCCTACTCGGACAGCCCCACGGCTTCGAGCGCTTCCTGCTGGTCGTTGTAGTACGTCACTTCTTCGATCCTGCCCGTCCGCAGCTTGGCTATCAGAGCATCACGCCGGGAAAGCTCGATGCCGCTTTCCTTGCCCTTCGCACGCACCAGGAACAGGCCGATGGCTCGGTCCTCGCCCACAGGCCGGACCTGCACGTCCTCCAAGCTCCAACTCTCCCAGCTCTCCATCCAGTCCCCGATCCACTTGCGGACACTGTCCTGCCCTCGGTAGCGCTCGGTGTCGAGGCTGATGTCCAGATCGTCTATCTCAACGTCGGAGTCCACCTCAGCGAGAACCGGTTGCCAGTCGCCGCTGGCCTGCGCCCTCGGAAGCGCTTCGATAAACCGACGAACTACCTCCACGTTCTCCTGCGACATCGCCCCGCGCAGTATCCCGCAGGCCGGGATGGTTGGACATCGAAGCGGACGACGGGGGTCGAACCCGCGACCTTCGGCTTGGGAAGCCGACGCTCTACCAACTGAGCTACGTCCGCGCGGGCGGATTGTAGTCCGGCTTCCCAGGCCGAAAACCGTCCCCTCCAGCCGGATCTTCAAGAACCCTGAATGTTTCGCGCAAGTTTTGGGGCTGCCCTTCGTCTTAGAGGGTGTAGGCGGCAGAGCGCGCCGCCTCTTTAGGGACGCGGGGGCTACGGATGGCCCACGCTCCCGCTTCGGGAGACACTTTCCTCTCGTCGTCTGAATTGGATTCGACCGCCCCCGGTGCGCCGCCACCGGGGGTCGGTTCCTTTCTTGGCACGGACATGGCTGCCCGGACTCTCCGCGGCGGTACCGTGTCCGTGATGAGATTGCTGCTCTTGGCGGCGGCCGCCCTGGCGGTCACGGCGGTGCTCGCGGCCACAGCGGTGGCCGCGCCGCAAGCCTCGCTGCCCGACATCGAGGACGAAGTGATGTGCCCGACGTGCGGGCTGCCCCTCAGCCATTCCTTCTCCCCCCAGGCAGAGCGACAACGCGAGTTCATCCTCACGCAGATCGAGAGCGGCAAGGACAAAGAACAGATCAAGGATGCGCTGGTCGCAGAGTTCGGCTCCCAGGTCCTCGCGGAGCCGAACTCCGACGAGAGCGGCTTCGACGCCGCTGCCTTTCTCGTGCCCTTCACCGTGGTGCTCGGCGGAATGGTCGCGATCTGGGTGGCGGTGGCGCGGTGGCGTCGGCGCGAGCGCGCCGACGGCGAGCCGGCGGTCGAGCTGAACGCAGCCGACGCGGCGCGTGTCGAGCGAGACCTCACGCGCTACGACCCATAAGAGTTCCCTGGGTGCTGGTGATCGCCGACAGCTCGCCCAGCATCGGCCTCGCGTTCGCGGCCGGGCTGGCGTCTTTTCTTTCCCCGTGTGTCCTGCCGCTCGTCCCCGGCTACCTGTCGACGGTCTGCGGCCTCACCCCTGACGAGCTGCGCGCGCCGCGCCGCGCGCAGTTGCGTGGCGTCGTTACCCGCTCCGGCCTTTTCATCCTGACGTTCAGCGCGATCTTCATCTTGCTCGGGATGACTGCGACCGGCATCGGCAGCGCGCTGTCAGACAACCGCCAGACGCTCGAGAAGGTCGCGGGCGTCGCGATCATCGCGATGGGCACGCTCTTCTTGGCGGCGCTGTTCGTCCCGATGCTGAATCGCGAGTGGCGCATAGACGCGCTCGCGCAACGCGCCGGGAGCGGCGGGCCGCTGGTCGCCGGCGCCGCGTTCGCGATCGCATGGACACCGTGCGTGGGACCTGCGCTCGCTTCGATCCTCGGGCTGGCGGCGACGCAAGACTCGGTCGCGGAGGGGGGCGGCCTGCTGGCCGTCTACTCGCTCGGGCTCGCCGTCCCGTTCCTCATCACCGCGGTCGCCTTCACGCGCGCGACGACGGCGTTCGCGTGGATCCGCCGCCACTACGCGCTGATCAACGGCGTCGCCGGGGCCCTTCTGATCGCAATCGGAGTGCTCGTGTTCACCGGTGAGCTCTTCCGCCTGAACATCGAAGCGCAGCAGCTGCTCGACGATTGGGGCCTGAACTTCTGGCAGGACATCTAGCCTCATCGGCGGCGCTGCGGACAAAGCGGGGAGCCGTCTTTCGGCCCCACGTTGTAGCCGCGGTCACCCTCCGGAGTCTGTTCGGCGACGTTGAAGCCCACGCACGGCCGCTTGATTTCTCGACCGCCCCGAGTGACGACCGCCCGAAAGGACATGTCCTGCTTGCCCTGCGCCAGATCGCGAGAGGCGGTGTCCATCGGATGCACCAGGCAGGCATACCCCTTTTTCACGCGCTTGCATGGGTGGAAGAACACCGTGACCCGCGTTGGATTCTCGACGTCGACGCGGAATCTGACCCGCACGACGAAACGGCGACGAGAAAGATCGCGGAAGCGAACGGTCAGCGTGCCTCGCTTCAGGTTCGGGCTTGCTTCCGTCCTCGCGGTCACAGATACCGTCGGTTCGCCGGACGCCAGAGCAAGGGGAGCCAGCGATGCGGTACCCAGCAGGAAAAGGAGCAAAAGGCGCGGCACGTGACCTCCCTCGAAGACTGTCGTCCCTCCCATTACGCAAACCCGCAGGCCGGGATGAAGTATCGACGTGGCTAGGGCGCAAGATCCACGGCGGCGCACAGCCACTCGCGCAGCTCGGACAATACGGCGGGGCCGATCGGATCAGCGCCGGCCTCGGAACGGTCGAGGAGGTCTTTTCTTCTCGGCATACCGCACGACGCTGCGCGCCAGCAGGTCGTGCAGGCCACGGCGGTCGTCGCGCAGGAGGATCAGGAGGTAGCCGGCGAAAAACGGTAGGGCAGCGAGCACCATCCCGGCGAGGCGCAGCAGCGACCGCCCCACGGTCAGACGAGAGCCGTTGCAAGCGACCACGTCGATGCCAAGGGCGCGCATTCCGGGAGTCTGTCCGGTCAGCGCCCAGAACGCGGTGAAGTAAGTCGCAAGCGCCAGGCTCCAGACGCCGACCGCACCAAGAATCGTCTCCACGTCGCCATCCAGGTTGAAGGAGCTGAACGCCTCGATGATCAGCGCCACCACGATGCCGATGAGAAAAAGGATCGCCTGAACAAGCGCGACGTCCGTCGCGAACGCGACGGCGCGTGTGACGACCCCGGCATAGGCCGTGGCTCGACTCGGGTTGGGAAACACCTCGCCGACGACGTTCATGCCTCGCCCGGCGGTAGCCCACCGTCCCCTCGCGGCAGTGCCGCCTGCTCCTTGCGCTGAGAGCGCCGCAGCACCTTGCGGGTGATCCGTTCGGCGACATCGTCGGCGACGATCGTGCGGCGGCGCACCTGATCGGCGACCTCGCCGGCGAGGCTCGCGCTGCCTGCGGTGATCGCCTCCATCACCTCGGGGCTGTGGGCGATCTCGTCAACGAGGTGCCACAGCTCTTCGCTCGCGAGCACGCGGGTGATGACGTCGTCGTACAGCGGTCCCTCGAACCAGCTCGTCAGGAGTCGTTCGACAGTTCGCTCGACCGAGTCGTCCGCGAGCGCCCGGGTCACGACCTCGTCGAGCAAACCCGCCTCGAGGACCTGCGTAACGAGGTGCGCGGGTACTTCTGCGGCGATCAACTCGGCGGTGGCGCGCTCGACCACTCGCGCCTCTATGAGCGCCACGACGATCCGGTCGACCGCGGGTCCGTCGAGCAGGCGCCGCAGCGCTGCGTCGGCCTGCGGGCTCATCAGCAGTCGCTCGGTGAGCTCCCCGGCCCAGCGCGATTCGAGCGCACGGTGGAGCGCGGTGTCCAGCCCCTCCTCCGCGGCTTCGCGAGCGCGCTGCTGCTCGCGCCGTCCGACCTCCTCCAGCATGGCGAGCGACCGCGAGGCAAACGGCACGCGTGCCACCACGCGAGCGGGCGCAAGGCTCACAGCGGCGATACGTGCAACCCCGCGACCCCCGACCCAGGCCGCGCCGATGAGGGCATGGCGCTTGGAGTGCGACGCAGTCATGCGGCCAGGTCCACAGCCGCGCGCAGCCACTCGCGCAGGTCCGGCAACACGGCCGGATCGATGCCGTGGCCAACGGGCGATTCGCGATAAAGCAGACGGTTCCCTGCGGCCTCCAGTTGCTGCCGCGCGCTGCGCCCGAACTCGACGCCGATGATCGGGTCGAGCGTTCCATGGGTGATCGTCGCCGGCAGCCCGGGACGTTCGAGGTCCAGGGCGAAGCCGTCCACGTCGGGGATGAACCCGCTCATCGCGAGCAGGCCGGCCGGTGACGGGCGCCCCTCGGCCAGCGCGAGCGCATACGACATGACCGCGCCCTGCGAGAAGCCGCCGATCACCGTGCGTTCCCAGGGCACTCCCGTCTCCTGCGCGAACGCCTCGAGCCAGGCCGTCAGCAGCCCGTAGGTCTCCATGAAGGTCTCGCGGTGCGGGAACCCGACGCGCTCGACGATGTACCAGTGGTGGCCGCCGGGGGGCAGCGTCAGGGGGCCTCGAGGCGTCGCCCCGAGCAGCCGCGCGCCGGGGTCGAACGCGTCGAGCAGGGGAAACAAATCGGACTCGTCGACACCGCGACCGTGCAGCAGCACGAGCGCGCCCGCGGGCTCCCCGCGGGCAGGGCGCAGCCGATGCACGAGCGTGTCGAGACCGCCCGCCACGCTCACATGCTCTCGGGCGCTTCGACGCCCGCCAGGTCGAGCACTCGTGCGATCACGTTGCGGGTTGCCTCGCAGAGCACCAGCCGGAAGTCCTCGAGCTCGGCGGGCTCGGCCCCCATCACGCGGCAGTCCCGGTAGAACGCGTGAAAGTCGGAAGCGACGTCGTGCGCATACTTGGTGAGCCTGTGAGGGGTGCGGCGCTCGCCTGTCTCCACGACCTCTCCCGGCAACTCGAGCAGCCGCTTGACGAGGGCGCGCTCGGCCGGCTCGAGCTTCGCGCCGCCGGCGCCGAGATCGGCGGCGCGGGCGCGGCCGACGCGCTCGTCGCCCGCCTTGCGCAGGATCGCGGCGATGCGCGCATGCGCGTACTGCACGTAGTAGACAGGGTTGTCCTGGCTGCGCTCGCGCGCCAGATCCAGATCGATGTCGAGTGTCGTGTCGTGGGATCGCGCGAGCATGAACCAGCGCGCGGCGTCCACTCCGATGTCGTCCATCAGTTCGTCGAGCGTGACGAAGTCGCCGCGGCGCTTTGACATCTTCGCGCGCTCACCGCGCTCCACGAAGTGCACCAGCTGCATGATGATCAGCTCGAGCTTGCCGGGTTCCCCCAGCGCATCGAACAGCGCGTACATACGACCTTGATAGCCGTGGTGGTCGGCGCCGAGCAGGTTGATCATCTGGTCGTAACCGCGCCCTCGCTTCTCCTGGTGATAGGCAATGTCGGACGCGAAGTACGTGAGCTCGCCCGACGAGCGGCGCAGGACGCGATCCTTGTCGTCGCCGAACTCCGAGGTACGCAGCCACGTCGCGCCCTCCGAGGAGTAAACGTGTCCGGTTTCCTCCAGCACCGCGAGCGCCTGCGCGATCCGGTCGTCCTCGTGCAGCGAGCGCTCGGAGAAGAAGCGGTCGAAGCGCACACGGAACCGTTCGAGCGTCTGGCGCACCTGCTCGACCATGAGCTCGACGGACCGCCGCGCGACCGCCTCGATGTCCGACGGGTCGACCCCGTCGTCACGTAGCCGCTCCGCAAGCTCGATCAGGTACTCGCCCTGGTAGCCGTCTTCGGGCACCGGCTCTCCCGTCATCCGCGCAGCGATCGAGCGTGCGAACAACTCGATCTGCGTCCCGTGGTCGTTGATGTAGTACTCACGCTCGACGTCGTGTCCGGCAAATTCCAGGACGCGCGCCAGCGAGTCGCCGAACGCGGCGTGGCGGCCGTTCGCCGCATTCAGCGGCCCGGTCGGATTGGCGCTGACGAACTCCACCAGCACCCGCCGCCGCTGCGCCGGGGGAACGGCACCTGCTCCGAACCTGTCGCCCTGCTCCCTGAGGGCCGCGAGCGAGTCGCGGAACCACTCGTCGGACAGAAAGAGGTTGAGGAATCCTGGGCCGGCGACCTCGACCCGCTCGAGCGACTTGCCCATCCCCTCGTTCAGAGCCCCGCCGACCCGCTCCGCCACCTCCCGCGGCGGCGCCTTCAGGGCCGGCGCGAGCAGCATCGCCACGTTCGTGGAGAAGTCCCCGAACTCAGGACGCGGCGGGCGCTCGAGGCCGGGTGCGGCTCCCTCGGACCCCTCGCCCCGCAGACTCGCAGCGACCTCGACGAGCTGCGCCCGCAACTGCTCGACCGGTCCCGGCGGCGGAGTGGCGTCGAATCCGTTGCTCACGTCTGAGCCGCAGAGCGGCGCGAGGTGAACATACTGCTGTCACGCGTCTCGACCAGCGCCAGGCTCGCCATCGTGCGCCCGCTCGCCTTGTACGGCGACACGACTTCGTTCGCGCCCGCACGCGCCAGCTTCCTTTCCGAGGACTCGACGGCGGCGCGCGCCACGATCGGGATGTCGGGACGCAGCTCGCGAGCGGTCAGCGTCGCGAAGATGTTCTCGGCGTCGGAGTCGACACATGCGAGCACGGCACGAGCACGCTCGATGCCTGCCTCCAGCATGACCACGTCGTCCGAGCCCCGGCCGTCGATGTAGAGGACGTCCATCTCGTCCACGTACTCGCGCATGTCGGGGTTGTCGTCGATCACCACGAAGGGCACGCCGGCATCCAGGAGGTCCTTGGCGACCTGGCGACCGACACGGCCAAATCCGCAGATGAGGTAATGGTCCTTGAGCTGGGCGATCTTGCTCTGCATGCGACGTTGGTCGAGGACTCCCGAGAGGTCGCCCGCGACGAACAGCTCCGTCAGCGTGACGAGAAGGAAGAACATCGTACCCACGCCGAAGATCGTCAGGAGGATCTTGGTGATCTGTCCTCCCAGCGTGGCCGGGTCCTGAGCCGCGCCGATCGTGCTGACCGTATCGAGGGACCAGGTGACGCCTCTCCACCAGGAGACGTCCTCGAACCCGGCAAGCGCAGTTGCCCCGCCGAGAGCCAGTGCCACGACAGCGGCGACGAGGAAGGCAATGCGGCGCAGGAAGAACGCCATCTCGTGGCGTGCGGCTGCCGGCCCTGGACGGGGCCGCAGACCGACGCGGTGCTCGAAGCGCTCGACTATGCGTGGCGTGTCCGGCAATCCCCCTCCCTCTCCGGGTCAGTAATGGTACGGCTCCCCGGCAAGGATCTTGTGCGCGCGAAACAGCTGCTCCAGGAACACGACGCGCGCGAGCTGGTGCGGCAGGGTCATGCGGCCGAGCGCCAGCCGCCGCTGCGAGCGCTCGAGCACGGCCGGGTCGAGACCGTGGGGCCCGCCGATCACGAAGCAAAGATCCGTCCGCGCCAGCCGGCGGTTCGCGATGAAGGCGGCGAGCTCCTCGCTTGTCAGCTCCTCACCCTCGCGATCGAGCGCGACCACGTGTGATCTGTCTGGAATCCGCTTGAGAACTGCGTCTTCCTCCCCGACCTCGGTCACATCCAGGCGCGCGTGCGGACCGATCAGCTTGAGGTAATGCGCCGCATCGTCGGCGAAGGGCGGCTTGATCTTGCCCACGCAGATGAGGACCAGCCGCACAGTGCGATACTAAAGGCACCTTGGCGGAAGAGAACGAGCGCGAGCGCCACATCAACATGCACATGTCGCCGGAGGCGATGGCAGGCGCATACGCGAATTTCGCCAACATCAGCCACTCGGACTACGAGTTCACGGTGACCTTCGCGCGGCTCGACCACGAGGTCGACGAGGACGAGATCCCCGGCGTCGTGGTCTCGCGGATCAGCGCCTCGCCCAAGTTCGTGCGGGAGCTGATCGACGCGCTCGAGGACAACTACTCGAAGTGGTCCACCCGCGAGGGGATCAAGAACCTCCCCGAGTACCGCGGCGGCGATCAGGGCGGCGACGAGCGCAGCCACAGCTCCACGGCGTAGCGCTACCACTCGTCTTGACCGCGGCGTCGCGGCCGTCTAAGTTCTGCCTCACACCACCACTTGGGGAGACGGCCATGATCCGCAAGCTCGCCGCCGCCACAGTCCTCGCCCTCCTTGCCTTAGCGGCCCCCGCCGCTGCGACCCACGTGCAATGCGGGGACACGATCACCCAGGACACGGTGCTCGACAGCGATATCCAGTGCGGACCGAACCAGGAGTTGGGGCTAATCATCGGGGCGAGCGACGTGACGCTGCAGATGGCCGGTCACAAGATCACGGCCGGCACGGCCGGTACTGACACTGGGGTCGGCATCGGGAACTCCTACCAAGAGCCGTATCCCTCCCACATAGAGATCCGAAGAGGCACGATCGAAGGATTCGCGCGCGCGGTCAGCCTGTTCGGGAACGACAGCAAAGCGTTGAAGCTGACGGTCACGCAGGGCTGGGGCGGCATCTCCCTGTACGGCGATCGCAACTACGCCGGCGCAAACACCCTGGACTTCCCCGAGCACCTCGGTCCGTTCGGCTCCCAGAATGGCGAGGGGATGGTCTTGATGGGCGACGATGCGTACGCCTGGGGCAACGTCCTGACCGGATCACCCTCCAACGGCATCGTCCTACAGGGCGAGCGCCCGCGGATCGTCCTCAACCAGGTCCGCCAGGACTGCGACAGCAATCTGAGCGGTTCCGGTGTGCACATCGACCTCTATTCAACCTGGGCTGTGGTCAACCAGAACAAGGTGAGCGGAAACTGCTTCTTCTTCCCGATTGCGGCCTACGCCAATGACAACAGCGCCGGGGGGGCCAAGATCCGCCTGAACCAGGTGACCGATGGCTACTACGGCATGTACGTCCACGATCCGGGAGCGATCGTCGGACGCAACACCGCTTCGGGAGCCTCGCAGGACGGGATCCACGTCAGGTGGCCGGGCACGACGGTGCAGCACAACACCGCCACCGGTAACGGCCGCTACGGCATCTTCGGTCCCGTCGGCACCGTGGACGGGGGCGGCAACAAGGCCGCCGGCAACGGTGATGGGACCACCCCGCAGTGCGTGAACGTCGCGTGTAGCGCGCCATAGAGCCGAAACCCGCAGTGCAGGGCGGCGTGCGGCGCTCTAGTGTGTAGATAAGATCGAACGGGCGTTGGCGGGAGGCCATGGCGGGCGGATCTATGGACAATCGAGCTGCTGCACGGCAGGAGGCCATCGAGTGGGTCGAGCGTCTGTGCGGGGCGGTAAGGCAAGCGGTCGAGGCAGACCGCGTGATCGCGTGGCTCTACGACGCCCCGCGTCAGGCCATTACGCCCCTGGCTGTCGACAGCCCGGCCGCACCCGCGACCCTGATCGGCGAGATCCCGCCGGAATGGCGAAGCATCCCGCTCGCGGACATGCCCGCCGCCGTCGGAGTGCTGCTCGAGTCCCGGCCGGTCGAGATCGAGGACGCCCAGGACGACGACCGCATCCCCGCGGAGCTTGCCGCCGACCTCGGCATGAGCTCCGTGCGCTGCGAGCCGCTGATCGCGGGTGGCACCGTCGGGATGCTCACGATCGAGCCGGCCCCGCGTGACGCGGGAGCAGAGCTCCACTCACTTCTGACCATGGTCGCGGCCGCGGTGGCCCGCGCCGGCGGCATGCTCGAGAGCGACCGCCACCAGGCCGAGACGTCCTTCCTGCTCGAGTTGACCGAGGCCGCCGCCAAGGCGCCGTCGCTCGAGGAGATGCTGATCGTCGTTTGCGAGCGCATGGCCCGCACGCTGGGAGTCCGGCGCGCGACGGTGCTGCTGCAGGAAGACGGAGCCCTGGTCGCCCGCGCTTCGCGCCATGCCGACGGCTCCCGCGACATCGCAGAATGGGACGCGATGAGGCAGTCGGCTCTGCCCGCCGCGCAGATCGCCTTCGATTCCGGCGAGCCGGTGGTCGTCAAGGACGCCGGCGACCCTTTGATGGGAACCTGGGGCGCGAGCAGCTTCGAGGTCCGGTCGTTGCTGGCCGTACCGCTGGGGACGGCGCCCAACGTGATCGGCGTCGTCGTGCTCGACGATCCGGCGCCGGACCGGTTCACCAGTGACGATCTTCGCCTTGCCACCGCCGCCGCGGCTCATGTGGCACCCACGATCGAACAGGCCCGAACCAGCGACGAGCGCGGCTGGCACCTGCGCGCGGCGACGGCGATCCGCCGCCTGCTGGAAGAGGGTGCGCGCGCCAACTCTCCCCTCGAGGCGGGAGAGGTGCTCGCCCGAGTGACGCGAGAGGCGATCGAGGCCGAGAACGCAACACTCCTGCTGCGCGACGAGGAGGACCGTGTCGGGCACGTCATGACGGCCGGCGTGGACGGCAGGTTCGAGGAGGTCTTTCGCGCGCTGGTCGGGAGCGTTCCTGCCCAGGACTTTCGCGCCTGGCGAATCGTTTCCCGCCAGCCCAAGCCGATCTTCGTCGAGAACGCGCGCGCCAGCCGGCTGCTTCCGCCGGATCTCGTCGAGGCGCTGTCGCTCAAGTCCTACGTCGTCGTCCCGCTGGTGTCGGCGACGCGACCGCTCGGCCTCGTGATCCTCAGCCACACTCAGGCCCCGCGGCCGTGGAGCAACGAGGAGCGACGCCTGCTCGGGCAGCTCGCGCTCGAAGGCTCACTCGTGGTCGAGAACGCCGCGCTGCGGGCCACCGAGCAGGAGCGCATCGAGGAGCTCTCGCACCAAGCCTTCCATGACAGCCTCACGGAGCTTCCCAACCGGGCCTTGTTCGCGGACCGGCTGGCCCACGCGCTAGAGCGCACGAACCGCCGCAAGGCGGCTGTCGCGGTGCTGTTCCTGGACCTCGACGACTTCAAGCCCATCAACGACAACTTCGGCCACGAGGCCGGCGATCGGCTGCTGACGGCGGTTGCGCAGCGGATCAAGGCCTGCGTGCGGCCCGAGGACACGGTCGCGCGACTCGGGGGCGACGAGTTCACGGTGCTGCTCGAGGACATCGCGGACGTGCGTTATGCGATCGCGGTGGCCGAGCGGATCGAGGCGTCGCTGCAGGACCCGTTCCGCGTCGAGGGCCACGATGCGACCGTGACGGCCAGTGTGGGTATCGCGGTCAGCAGCGGGCGCGAGTCGACGCCCGAGGACTTGATCCGCGACTCCGACGAAGCGATGTACCTGGCAAAGCGCAAGGGACGGGCGCGCCACGAGGTGTTCCGCGGGTCTGCCGCGGATCCCGACCCCGACGAGCCTGATGAGCCTGCAGCGGCGGAGCCGCCCGAAGATTCGACGACTGAAGAGGCCCTCGCCGTCCAGGAGATGGCGGCGGAGATCTCGATCGAGGAGGCGCTGGTGGTAGAGCGGGCCGACGGCCCGTCGCTCTACGACGAGCCCGACGATGCTGACGACGTGCCAGACGACGAGGCCCCCGATGCGGACCACTTCGACGAGGCCGAGGCCGTGGCGCTCGACGAGCCTCCGGACTCGGGCGAGGAAAGAAGCACGCCGGTCACGATCACCGACGAGGCCCACCAGCAGCCCGCGCCGGAGAACCCGGGCCCCCCGGACGAGCACCCCGACGAGGGGGCCGCCGCGCTCACCGAGGCCCGCCGCCGGCGGCGCCTGCGGTTCCCGCCCCGCCGCTAACCAGCGGAGCGTCACGAGACTGCAAAGAAAGGTCGCGATCACGCGCGACAGCCTCCCGCGTTGCGCATTGGCCACTGAACTTTCCCCCTGGCCATGCGTGGAAGTGGACCCAACGGGGGAAAGTTCGTCGATCGCCGCCAGGCGCTCACCGCACCCCACATGAGTAGCGCGCAGACGGCTCATTTGCCACCTAGGCGTGCGCTTTTCGTCGCAGATCACGGGTCGCTCGCGAACCCGCCGCAGGCGCCCGAACCCTCTCCCTTACCCACCCGGTTTTCCGGACCCGCCACCAGCGCTACCGCTCGCGCTCGAAGGCGAGTGCCGCCCCGACCCGCTCGACCACCGACGGGTGCGTCGCGAAGAGGAACTGGTACAGCCCGGGCGGGTCGGGATCGGTCAAGTTCACGCGCGCCAGCCTGCGCTCCATGCTCACGAACTGCCGCGCCTCGCCGGTCAGCTCGAGCGAGTAGGAATCCGCGTCGGCCTCGACCGGGCGGGACAGTTGCTTCGACACCACCGACGTCGAGAACGCGACGAGCGCCAGGGCAAGTGCGAACGCCGGCACCGAGGCCGCCGTTCCCGGCCGGGTCCCGGCACGGGCACTCCACCGCCGGGTGAGCAGCATCACGACAAGCATCGCGCCCGGAGCGACGATCGCCACCCACAGCATCCCGCGGGCCAGGTCACGGTGCTTCACGTGTCCCAGCTCGTGTGCCACCACGAGCCGCACCTGGCCCGGCGTGAAGCGCGCCAGCAGCGTGTCGTAGAGCACGACGCGCTTGGTGTGACCTAGCCCTCCGACGTACGCATTGGCGGCCGTCGTGCGACGGGATGCGTCGACGACGAGCACCTCTCCGACGTCGACGCCGGCGCGGCGGGCGAGCTGCTCGACATCGGCGCGCGTGCGCCCCGCCGGAAGGTCCCGGTAGCTGTTGAACACAGGGTCGAGGACGACTGGCGCCAACCACACGAACAGGACCTCGATGCACACGACGGCACCGGCGCCGGCGACCCACCAGCCGCGCGGAAAGCGCCGCATCAGCAGGGCGAAGAGCGCCACGGCGGCGGCGGCCAGCACGACGGCGATCGCGGTCGAGATGAGCCAGTCGGTCCCCCACTCCGACCACGATTGCGTGGACTTGCCGAAGTCGACGGCACGCTCGTGCGCCAGGGCCGCGAACGGCAGGGCGGCGAGGGAGACAGCCAGCATCAGGCCGCCTCCGACCAGCGCCGTGCGGTCGATCCTGCCGATGACGCGGCGCGCAGGACGCAGGACCAGGAGCACCAACACTGCCCCCTGGGCCGCGATCGCGCCGAGTCCGAGGAGCCGCTGACCGCCCGCGTAGTCGCGCGCCCGCTCGAGCTCGGCCGAGCGGAAGAGGCTGGACGCGGCCACGGGAACGGGGTCGAGGTCCTGGGCCGGCCGCAACACGAGCACGGCGCCCTCGGCGATCAGGAGCGCCGCCACGACGGCGACCGGCAACCTCCACCGACGGGCGATCATCCTGAGAACATAGAGTCTTGTCTGTGCGAGGGCGGAGGCTGAGAACAACGGGCGGCGCGCTGGTGGCGAGCGCGCTTCTGGTCCTTCCCGCGATGCCGGCCGGCGCCGCCACCACGCAGGAGGTCGAGTTCACCGCGCGCTATTCCAAGAGCGCTCGCAACAAGGAGCGCGGGGGGATCAGCCTGCGCACGACGATCCGGATCACCGACGATGCGGGTGCTCCGGCGCCGCTTCAGCTCACGCACACGACCCTGAGGTTCCCCAAGGGCGCCGTCGTGAATGCGCGCTTCTTCCCGAAGTGCAACCCCGCGGCGCTGCGCCAGCGCGGCCCGCGCGCCTGTCCGGCGGGATCGAAGATCGGCTCCGGCCGCGCCATCGGGCTCGCGCCTCCGATCGTGCAGGACCCGGTCAACGCGAAGATCACGCTGTTCAACGGGAAGCTGCAGGGCCGCGACCCGACCATCATCATCTACGCGCTTCCCGACCTCGGCCCCGTCATGACGCTTCCCGGCGTCCTCAAGAGCGGCCGCGGGACACCGTACGGATACGTCCTCGACACGCCGGTGCCGCCGATCAAGACGCTCCCCAGCGCCCCCGATGCCTCGATCAGCCTCTTCGACGCCACCACCCGCGACCTCACCGTGCGCCGCCGCGGCCGCACGATCCACTACATCGACAGCCCCGTCCTGTGCGACGGCACCTTCTTCATGCTGGACGGGCAGTTCACCTACCAGGGCAACACGAAGGTCGACGTGCTGGAGCGCTTTACCCTGCGCGGCGGCCCGCGCTGCCCCTAAGGCTGCTCCGAATATCCTGCAAGTCCCGCCCCTGGTCTCCGACCGGGAGCCCGGTCTGCCGATGCCTCGTCCCAGACTTCTATGCGCGTAGCCGTCATCTCCGACATCCACAGCAATCTGCCTGCGCTCGAGGCTGTGCTCTCCGACGTGGGCCGCAGCGACCCCGACCAGGTCTGGTGCCTCGGCGACGTGGTCGGCTACGGCGCGCACCCGGATGCATGCACGAAGCTGGTGTCCGAGGTGGTGGAGGTCTGCCTCGCCGGGAACCACGACCTCGTCGTGAGCGGGGAGCTCGACGTGCGCTACTTCGCGATGAGCGCCGGTGCCGCCGCGCGATGGACTCTGAAGAAGGTGCAGCAGTCGACGCGCGACTTCCTCGCGGGCCTCGCCCCACTCGGGCAGATGGCGGGTGTGGGCCTGTACCACGCAAGCCCGCGGGACCCCGTTTGGGAGTACGTGCTCTCGATCTCCCAGGCAGGCGAGTGCCTGGACGTGCAGCAGCAGCGGGTATGCCTGATCGGGCACTCCCACGTCGCCTGTTACTTCGCGCGCAACGGCGGTGAGACGATCGGCGAGCAGGCCCTCCACGGCGCCGAGCTGGCGATGGCCGAGGGCGAGTGGCTCGTGAACCCCGGCAGCGTGGGGCAGCCGCGCGACGGCGATCCCCGCGCCGCCTACCTGATGCTCGACACGGAAACCTGGGCGGCGACGTTCAGGCGCGTCGAATATCCGATCGACGAGGCGGCCAAGGCGATCATCGACGCGGGCCTGCCCAAGTCACTGGCGGAAAGGCTGTACCAGGGGCTCTAGTCTCTGGGTCCATGACCTCGCCTCGCCTCACGCTCTGCCTGGCGCTCGTCGTGGGCGGTGCCGTGCTCGGAGCCTGCGGTGACGAGGAGTCCAGCGAGCTGCGCTCAGGCGACGCCGGCTCGCTGCGCTCCACCCTCGCCGAGGTCGAGCAGCGCGTCGACGGCCAGGACTGCACCGGGGCGAGCCAGCAGGCGGCCGCCTTCCGGGAGCTGGTCAGCGGCCTCCCCGAGCGTGTCAGCACCGAGCTGAAGCAAGCGCTGGTATCGAGCGCCGACCGCCTCGAGTCCCTCGTCGCCGACCAGTGCGCGGCCGAGCCGGCGACGCCGGTCGACGTCCCCGACGTGGGCACGACCTCCCAGGACCCCGCCCAGGGGAACGATGAAAACCAGACGGACGAAGGCAAAAAGGACAAGAAGCCCAAGCAGGAGAAGCCGAATCAGGACGAGACCCAGACGCAGCCCGAGACGGGCGGCACGGGCGAGGAGGTCCCGGGAGTGGGCAACCAGGGCGACGGCGCGTCGCCGGAGGAATAGCGGGATGGCGGTGCTGGGTGTTGAGATCGCGGGGCGCTACACGCTCGAGGAGCGCCTCGGCGCCGGCGGGATGTCGACCGTCTTCCGCGCGCTGGACGGCGTGCTCGAGCGCCGGGTGGCGGTCAAGCTGCTTGCCGAGCACCTCTCGGAGGACGACGGGTTCGTCGCCCGCTTCCGGCGAGAGGCGCTCGCCGCCGCGAAGCTCGTCCACCCCAACGTCGTGCAGGTGTACGACTCGGGCCACGACCCGGACGCCCACCGTCACTACATCGTGATGGAGTACGTGCACGGCCCGACCGTCGGTCAGGTCATGCGGGAGCGAGGGCGGCTCCCGGCCGAGTACGCCGTCAACATCGTCTCCCAGGCCTGCGAGGGACTCGAGTACGCGCACAGGCACGGCGTGATCCACCGCGACGTCAAGCCGGGCAACCTGCTGGTCAACCCGGACGGCGTCGTCAAGCTGGCGGACTTCGGAATCGCCAAGGCTGCCGAGGACTCCCGCATCACGCAGATCGGCTCAGTCGTCGGCACGGCCGCCTACCTGTCGCCCGAACGCGCGCGCGGCGACGAGGCGACGGCGAGCGCCGACGTCTACTCGCTCGGCGTCGTCACCTACCAGCTGCTCGCGGGCAGGCTTCCCTTCGAGACCGGTTCGCTCACCGAGCTTGCCCTTCGCCAGCGGGAAGGCGCTCCGGAGCCGCTCCACCAGCTGAACGCGGGCGTTCCGCCCGCGCTGGCGCGCGCAGTGACAACCTCACTCGCCCCCGATCCGGACCACCGCTACCGCAGCGCAGCCGAGATGCGCGAGGCGGTTCGCACCGGCATGACGGGGCGCGACTCGCCGGCCACGACCGCGTTGGCCACAGCTGCCACCCGGCACGCCACTGCCGCGACACAGGTGGCGTCCGTGCCGGCCCACGACACGGCCCACACGCGCGTGATGCGCCCTGCCCCCGCGCCCGCTCCTGCCCCCGCGCCGCCCGCTCCGAGCCGCCGCGACCAGCGCCGGGCGGCCGGCCGCGCGCCCGCGCCCCCGCGGAAACGCCGGCGCGGCAGTTTCGGCCGGTTCATGGCGCTGCTGTTCCTCTTCCTGCTGCTGGCGACCGTCGTCGCAGCGCTCGTGATCGTCAACATCGACGGTTCGCAGGCGCAGGACTTCGAGCGAGTCGTCGGCGACAGAATTCAGGATCAGATCAATGGAATTAGGGATCTGATTGACAAAGCAACAGGTGGTTAGTTACGGAGTTGGGAGTTACGGAGTTCGGAGTTACGCAGTTACGCAGTTCGCAGTAGCGATGTGCGTTTCATCTTCTCCGGCTTGTTGATGCCCAGTAGTTCTAGCGCTGTTGGTGCTACATCTGCCAGGACTCCGCCGTCTTCTAGCTTCACGTCGCGCGACGTGACTATGAACGGTACGGGGTTTAGGGAGTGGGCTGTTTGGGGGGTGCCTTCGGGTGTTAGCATTTCGTCGGCGTTGCCGTGGTCGGCCGTTACGATCGCTGCGCCGCCGGTGTCGAGGACCGCCGCGAGGACCTCGCCCAGGCACCGGTCGGCTGTCTCGACCGCTCGCGTCGCGGCTGGGATGCTGCCGGTGTGCCCGACCATGTCCGGGTTTGCGAAGTTGATGATCCCGAAGCGGTAGGGCGCGTCCTCCGCGGCCGCGGCGCGCCACTTCCGGATGAATCCGGCGGCCGCCTCGGCGGCGCTCATCTCCGGCTTCAGGTCGTAGGTGGGAACGTCACGGGGCGAGGGGACGAGGCAGCGGTCCTCGCCGCGGTAAGGGTCCTCCTCCCCGCCGTTGAAGAAATAGGTCACGTGCGGATACTTCTCGGTCTCGGCAGCGTGCAGCTGTCGATCGCCGCGCTGCGCCAGCACCTCCGCGATCGTGGTCTCGGGCCGTGCCTCCTCGAACGCGACCGGGTAGTCCCAATCCTCCTGGTAGCGGGTCATCGTCGTCGGGCGCACGATCGGGCCTCCTTGCCGGTCGAACTCGGAGAACCCCGGCTCGCCGAGCGCGCGGACCAGCTGGCGCATCCGGTCGGGCCGGAAGTTGAACCCAACCACGCTGTCCCCTGCGCGGATCGGGGCCGGCTCGCCGACGATCGTCGGCTGGATGAACTCGTCGGTCTCGTCGCGCCCGTACGCCATCTTGACCGCGGCATCCGCGCTGTCCGCCCGCAGCCCTTCCGCGTGCACGAGCGCGTCGTACGCGCGCTTGGTGCGGTCCCAGCGCTGGTCGCGGTCCATGCCCCAGTAGCGACCCATCACCGAGCCGATCCGTGCCGGCACGCCGGCCGCAGCCAGCCAGGACTCGACCTGCGCGAGATACTCCGGGGACGAGGTCGGCTGCGTGTCCCGGCCGTCGGTGAACGCGTGCAACGCGATCGCGGGTACCTGCTCTCGGGCGCCCAGCTCGATACACGCCCGCAGGTGATCGAGACTCGAGTGCACGCCGCCCGCCGACACGAGGCCGACCAGGTGCAGGCTGCCGCCGGCCGCACGCGCAGATTCACATGCCGCGCGCAGCGCCGCGTTCTCGAAGAAGCTGCCGTCCTCGATCGCCTCGCCGATGCGAACCAGATCCTGCTTCACGACCGTGCCCGCGCCGAGGTTGAGGTGACCGACCTCCGAGTTGCCCATCTGGCCTTCCGGCAGGCCGACGGCGGGACCGCATGCCTCCAGCTGCGTGTGCGGATAGGTCACCCACAGGTCGTCGAAGACCGGCGTGTCCGCCAGCGACACGGCGTTTCCCGGGCCGGGTGGAGCGATTCCCCAGCCGTCGAGAATCACCAGCGCCACCGCGGGGACAGAGTTCAAGGCGTCGCCGCGGAGACGATCGCCGTGAACTCGGCGGGATCGAGGCTCGCGCCTCCCACCAGCGCTCCGTCGACGTCTGGTAGCCCGAGCAGCTCGGCTGCGTTGGCTGCGTTCACGCTGCCGCCGTAGAGGATTCGCACGCGGCTGGCGACGTCAGTGCCGCGGTCGTGCACCAGCGCCCGCACGAACGCGATCGCGTCCTGTGCCTGCTCGGGCGTCGCGGTCTTGCCTGTGCCGATTGCCCAGATCGGCTCGTAAGCGATCACCACGTCGGCAAGGTCAGCCGTGGCGACCGCGGCGAGGTCGACCTGTACCTGCTGGCGCAGCTTGCGCTGGGTCTCGCCTGCCTCGCGCTCCTCCTCGGTCTCACCCACGCAAAGAATCGGAAGCAGCCCGGCCTCGAGCGCCTTTGGCACCTTCTTCGCCAGGGCGGCATCCGTCTCCGCGAAGTGCTGCCGTCGCTCGGAGTGACCCAGCACAACGCCGGAGACGCCGAGCTCCAGCAGCATCGGCGCCGAGACCTCACCGGTGAAGGCCCCGGTGTCGTCAGCGTGCATGTTCTGGGCAGCCACTCGCATATCCGATCCCGAGACACCCTCGACCACCGTGCGCAGCGCCGTGTACGACGGGCAGATGACGATGTCGGTGCCCGATGGCAGGTCGCCCGCCCGCAGGGCCTCGCAGAACTCCGCGGCTTCGGCGTTGGTCTTGTTCATCTTCCAGTTGGCCGCCACCAGCGGCCGCCGCTCACTTGTCATCCAGGACCTCCACTCCCGGAAGCGGCTTGCCCTCGAGCAGCTCGAGGGCTGCGCCGCCACCCGTCGACAGATGCGTCACGGCGTCCGCCAGCCCGAACCGCTCGAGCGCAGCGGCCGAGTCTCCCCCGCCGACAACGGTCGTCCCTTCGCATTTCGCCATCGCCTCCGCCACGGCGCGCGTGCCTTCGGCGAACGGCTCCAGCTCGAAGGCTCCCATCGGGCCGTTCCAGAACACCGTGCGGCCGGCCGCGACCTCGCGCGCGTAGTCGGCCCGGGTGCGGGGCCCGACGTCGAGCCCCATCCAACCGTCCGGCACGTCCGTGCCTCCCGACTCGCGATACTCGGCGTCCGCTGAGAAACGGTCGGCCAGCACGAGGTCGCGAGGTAGCTCGAGCCTGCATCCGGAGCTCTGCGCTTTCTCCAGGACGCGCGAGGCGAGCTCGATCCCTTCTTCCTCGACCAGGGAGTCGCCCGTCGGCCGGCCCATCGCGCGGAAGAACGTGAAGCACATCGCGCCGCCGATCAGGATCGTGTCGGCGACATCCAGGAAGCGCTCGATCACGCCGATCTTGTCGCTCACCTTGGCCCCGCCGAGAATCACGACGAACGGCTGCTCCGGGTCGGCCAGCAGCGAGGACAGGACGGTGACTTCCTTCTCCAAGAGCAAGCCCGCGACCGCGGGCCGCAGGCGGCGCGCGACGCCCTCGGTCGTGGCATGGGCGCGGTGGGCCGCCCCGAAAGCGTCGTTCACGTACAGGTCCCCGAGCCGCGCCAGCGCGTCCGCGAGCGCCGGATCGTTGGGCGTCTCCCCGGGCTCGAAGCGGCTGTTCTCGAGGACGAGTACCTCGCCTTCGGCGAGCTCGCGTGCGTAGTGCTCGATCTCTGGCCCGGTAACCGCCGGTGCCTGGCGGACTGGCCATCCGGTGAGCTCCTCCAGCCGGCGGGTCACGGGCGCCATCGAGAACCGTGGGTCAGGCCCTTCCGGACGTCCGAGGTGCGACACCACGACCAGCCTCGCGTCCTGCGCACGCAGCTCCTCCAGCGTGGGCAGCGCCGCGCGGATCCGCCCGTCGTCCGCGACCGTGCGCACTTCGCCGTCACCGTCGAGGGGAACGTTGAAGTCCACCCGCACAAGCGCTCGGCGCCCCTCGATTCTGATGTCGCGAATCGTCTTCTTGCGAAACGCCGCCACCTAGGCGAGCGCCGGCTGCGAGGCACGAACCTTCTCGGCCAGCTCCACCAGGCGGCACGAGTAGCCCCACTCGTTGTCGTACCAGGCGACGACCTTCGCGAGCGTGCCGTCCGTGACCATCGTGAGCTTCGAGTCGAACACGGCCGAGAACGGCGACTTGTTGATGTCGGTCGAGACGATCGGGTCGCTCGTGAAGTGGATGATCCCCTCGTAGCGCCCGGTGTCGCATTGACCCGAGTAGATCTGGTTGATCTCGTCGGCGGTCGTCTCGCGGGACATCTCGCACACGAGGTCCACGACGGATCCGGTGGGTACGGGCGCACGCACGGCAAATCCGTTGAGCCTGCCTTCCAGCTCCGGCACCACGAGGCCGAGCGCCTTTGCCGCTCCGGTCGACGTCGGGATCAGGTTGATCGCCGCCGCGCGGGCACGGCGCAGGTCGGAATGCGGCATGTCCTGCAGCCGCTGATCGGCGGTGTAGGCATGGATGGTCGTCATCAAGCCGTGCTTGATGCCGATGCCGTCGTTGAGGATCTTGGCGAGCGGCGCGAGGCAGTTGGTGGTGCAGGACGCATTGGAGATGATCCGATGCGCCTTGGGGTCGTAGGCCTCCTCGAAGTTGACTCCGAGCGCGACGGTCACGTCCGGGTCCTTGGCCGGCGCGGAGATGATCACCTTGTCCGCACCCGCCTCGAGGTGCTTGGAAGCGTTCTCACGATCGACGAACAGGCCCGTGGACTCGACCACCACGTCCACGCCGAGGTCTCCCCATGGGAGCTTCGCCGGGTCGCGCTCCGCGAGGACGCGGAGCTCCTTGCCGTCGTAGGAGATCGAGCCCTCCCCCGCCGCCACGTTCCCGGGAAACGGGCCGAGCGTGGAGTCGTACTTGAGCAGATGTGACAGCGTGCCCGCGTCGGTGATGTCGTTGACGGCCACGAACTCGATGTCGGCCTGGCGCTCGTACGCCGCCCGGAAGAAGTTCCTCCCGATGCGGCCGAAGCCGTTGATCCCGACCTTTACGGACATGCGTTCCTCCTGCAGAGCATTTGCCTGGTTGCTGGGGTCTGGTACCCCGAAGCCAGCGAATCTATCAGCGGGGCTGCCCGCGGCGGTTGGACTACGGAGCGGGCCGCGGGTCTTCGCGGACCTGCGGGTAGCTCGTGACGGGAGCACCCGGGCCCGCGCTCGGCGGTGCCTGCTGACGGCACGGCGGCGCGGCCGTGGTGCCGTTGTTGAGCACGTAGAGAAGGATGCGGTTGCGCAGCTCCTCGGGCATGGTCGCCGTCGCCGGCCCGAGTGTCGGGAAGCCGTTGCGCCCGCACTCGTCGGCGTCGAAGACCGGCAGACCGGCCCTCAGCTGGTCGTAAGCGCCAGGAGGTAGATACGGGTTACCGCGATGCCAGCCCTGGCGGCGGGAGTAGGAGGAAACCGCCTCGGGGTTGACCGGGCTAGTCAGTCGCAGGTAGTGCACGCGGTTCTCGCCGATCTGATCCGTCGCCTGGGTGACCGCAGCGTCGTTCGCGACCATCGCCGCGATCTCACGCTTGAACATCCCCAAGTACCGGAAGAACGGGTTGACGTTGCGCAGGAACGGATCCAGCTGCACGAACAGGTTGCGCGTATCGTCGAGGAACCGCGAGGACGCCGGCAGCCCGCGCTTGGAGGCCGGTATGGCCCGGTTGAGGCCGATGAAGAACTGCTCGAAGTCGGGGCCCAGGGCGCTCGCCTGGACGAGGAAGTTGGAAAGCTGGGTACCAACAGGCTTCAGGTCGCGCAGCAGCGGCTCCGTGTTCTCGGCATAGCTCTCCAGGCGTCGCAGCGTCGCGGACGACTCGTCGATGAAGCTGGGGAAGGCCTGGAACAGCGCCCGCAAGCGGTCGTCGCGCCGCCCGGTGGTCTCGAGGAGGTTGTTCGAGTTGTCGATCCACTGCGTGAGCTGGTCGCCGCGCTCGCTCAAGGCGTCGAACACGACACCGGTGTTCTTGATCCCCTCGCGGACCGCCCGCTCCTGGGAGTTGAGGATCTTCAGCACCTCGTTCGTGTCCTCGGCGAACTCGGGCAGCACTCCGAGGAAGTCGGAGAATCCGGCTCCGTTGCCGATGATCCCCTTCCCGAGGTCCTGCTGCCAGACCTGGAAGGCCTCGCGCGTCTCCTTGTCGAAGGCACGGAAGATCTCGTCGAGCTCGACGGTGGAAGCGATCTGCGCGTTTTCGAGGCGGCCGCCCTCAGGGATGTCCGGCGCGGTATTGCTCCCCGGCGTCAGCTCCACGTAGGTCTCGCCGAGCAGCGTCTTCTGTCTCAGGATCGCCCGGCTGTCCTGTGGCAGCGGCGCATACTCGTCCTGCAGCTCGATCGTGGTGTCGGTGCGCCCGTCGCCGAGATCGAGCTTCTTGACCCGGCCCACGGTCACGCCCGAAATCCGGACGTCTGCCTCCTGCGCGAGCTGCGTCGCCTCGGGGAAGGAAGTCTCGAAGCGGTAGCCGTGCGGCTTCAACGGAACCGGCCCGCCGAACGCCGACCACAGATACAGCAGCAGCCCGAAGCACGACAACGTGAAGATCGCCATGACGAGGATGCGGCCGACAGTCGGTGCTTGCTTTTGCATCTAGCCGCAGGCCTCCTGCTTCGTCGCGAAGTTGGAGAGGTCGATCAGGGTCCCGAGCTGTGCGTCGAGCTGTCGGGTGGCCTCGAGCGCGCCGAGCGCGATGCAGTCCGTGAAGATGATGCCCCGCCTGATCAGGCCGTGCGCGTCCTGCGTCGAGTACACCGACGCCCCGATGTGGTTCAGCCAGTAGGCCCAGAAGAGATAGCCCTCCTCCGTGCCCTTGGGGTTGTATCCGAGCGCATCGAGCAGCTCGTTCAGGACGTTGAAGGTCGTCGCCAGCTTCGGCGCCACCTTGGAGAAGTCGCGCATCGCCGGGCGCAGCGCGGCGACGGTGGGCTGCGCGTTGCGGGCGAAAGGTCGGACCTGGTCACGCACCGCGTCGATCGTCTGGCGGCCGAACCTCTGGGTCTGAACCTGCGCATTCTCGAAGGCCCGGGCGCCGGGTCGCAGCTCGGCCAGCGCGGGGCCCAGCTGGTCGGTCAGCTTGGTCGACTTCGCCAGCGCGCTGTTGGTCGTGCCCAGCGCACCGGGCAGCTGTCGCAGGAACGAGCGCAGGTTCTCGTCCTGGTTGGCGAACGCCTCGAAGACCGCGTTCTGGGAAACGACCAGCTGTGCCAGCTCCTTGTCCTTGGTGCCGATCTCGGTGATCAGGAGCTGCAGGTTGTGGATCAGGCGGGCAAGATTCTTGCGCCGGTTCTGAAGCTCGCCGGTGAGGGTCTTGACGTCGCGGTTGAGCGGCTCGAAGCGGCGGAAGGCGTTTGCGAACTCGCGTCCGTTGCCCTTCAGGCCCTCGCCGCCGCCGGCGATCAGCAGGCGCAGGTAGTCACGCGTGTCACGGTCGAGGTTGGCGAGGATCTCGTCCAGGTTCACGTCGGGCTCGGTCTGCGAAACCGGGATCGTGAAGCCCTCGTCGACCTCCTTCAGCGTCTGCGTGCCGGGATCCATCTCGATGACCATGTCCTTGAGGCCCGTCTTGGGCCGCAGCAGCATCGTCGCGTCGCGTTTGACCATCTTGGCGTACTTGCGCCGGACCGCCAGCGTCACGACCGCCCGGCCGTCCTTCAGGTCCACACGCTTGATCTCGCCGACCGACACACCCGCGATCTGGACGGTCTGGCCCTGGCCCGGGGTGACGGACTGCGCCGTCGAGAATTCGGCCTTCAGCTCGAAGAAGTCCGTGCCCAGGACAGGCACCCAGGCCGGCAGGTAGAAGCGCTGGTTCGACAGGATGTAGCCCCCGACGAACATCGCCAGGATCACCATCACGATGACCGCGATGAACTCGCGCAGGTTCTTTTGGATCGCCAGTCTCACCTCAGCCTCACTTGCCCAACTTGTCCGGGGGTCCAGCGGCTGCCGCCGGGCCGTTGAGGTTCGGAAGCGGGTTCTTGTAGCAGGCGCGATCGGTGTTGTAGGGCGGCTTGCGCGGCGGGCGCGTGGGCCGTGTGCCCAGTGGGCGCACCAGTGCTTTGCCGTAAAGGACGTCGCGCAGGCGGGGCCGGTTCGACAGCTTCTCGGTGCGAATGAGCAGATCGCCGCCGCCGGTCGCGGTGCGCGTGTAGGAACCATTGCCGTCAAAGCCCTGCGCGTCACTGGCGAACCCGACCATCGCGTACCAGAACTCCTTGATGGCCTCCACGCCGCTGGAGCTCGCGCCGTCGTTCAACTTCGTTTGACCGGCGGGCAGGATCACCTCGTTGAAACAGCGGCTGGTGAGGTTCGTCTCTCGGAACAAGTCGAATGAGTCGCCCACCACGGAGGCGAAGTAGCGCATCGCGGGCTGAAGGTCGTCGAGCAGCCCACCGGCCTCCGCCTTGGAGAACAGGCGCGTCGCCTGAGAGATCCACGGGTTGAAGGCCGCGATCGTACGCTGCGTCTGGGCCACACCGGGTGTCAGCTCGCGCGCGAACCCGCTCAGGTCGGGGATCGCCGCGTTGAGGCTCGTGAGCGCCGCGCGGGCGTTCTCGAGCGTCGGTCCCAGCAGCGCGACCGCCTCGGTGACGCTGTCCTGCTCGCGGGCGAAGACAGCGAAGAACCGGTTGAAGTTGGTGATGAACTCCTTCAGCTGCTCCTCGTTGGTCGCGAGCGCGGTCGTCACCTTGTCGAGGCCCGCAATCAGTTTCGAGAGGTCGCGCGGCTCGGTGCCGAGCAGGCCCTCGTTGACCGCGGCCGAGCCCTTCAGCGAGGCAGGCGCATCGTTGAGCGAGTCGTTCAGCGATTTCGCCGTCGTCTCACCACGCACGTCCGGGTCCTGGTCGCGGTCCTCGGCCGCCGTCGGCTTGCTCATCAATCCACTGCCGAGACCCTTGAGCAGGTCCTGCAAGGACTCGCGGTCGTTGGTCTGCAGCGCAGTCAGGACCTCGTCGAGCTGCACCGGTGTCGACGTTTGCGTGACACGGATCGTTTCGCCGTCATCGACCTTCTCGCCGTTTGGCGTCCCGGGCGAGAGCTCGACGAAGAAGTTGCCCTCGAGGAAGATGCGGGAGCGAATCTTGGCCGTTGCGTCGGAGTGGATCGGCAGCCCCTTCTCGTCCATCTCCATCGTGACCTTGACCATGTTCGAGCCGTCAATGCGCTCGACCTCCACGACCTTGCCCACGTTCACGCCGGCGATTCGCACGGGCGAGTCCAGGCGGAGATTGTTTGAGGTCTGGAAGACCGCATGGAACTGGAACGGGTCGCGCCACGGCAGCGACTTCGTGAACGCCAGCCACGTCGCGACCGTGATGATCAGCAGCGCGATCGCCCCGGCGCGCACAGGGTTCATCCGGCCGCGGTGACGCCGCGGGACAATGCGCAGAGGCTGGCCGCCGGCAGCCACTATTCCTCGCCCTCCTGCGCGGCGCCCTGCTCGTCGGTCTCTGTGCCCTGGTTGCCGGGCACGTTCCCAATCACCTGCTTGTTGCGGGCGTAAGTCTCGTTGCCTGCCTCACATTCGCGCTCCTGGCCGGGAGCGGCCGTGTTCGGATACGCGTTGACGTGCAGGTAGTTCGGATCGAAGCCGGTGATCAGGCGACCGCCACCGTTCGCGGGCGCGGAAGACGGCCCGCCCTCGCCGTTCGGCGCGGGTCCGCCATCGGGCCCGACTGGGGTAGTGATGACCATGAAGCGCAGCCAGGTTCCGTTCCCGTCGCCGTCGCTGAGGATGCTGGCGGCGTTTCGGAAGAACAGCGAGATGTAGTTGCAGACCGTCTGCGCCGGAGTGATGAAGCTGATCGTCGGGTCGAGCGCCCGGACGAGCTCCCCGAGGTCGCGGAACCCGATTGGCACGATCGGATCTGCTGCGAAGTCCTCGAAGTCGGACAGGAAAGTCGACAGGCGGCGGTTGAAGGCCGGCGAGCCCGCGAGCCCCTTCACGCCCTGCTCGAACCCGCGCGCCAGCTCGGGGGCGCCTCTGGTGAGGGCGCGGGTGCCCGGCTGCAGCGTTGCGAAGAACTCGCCGTTCGCGTCGAAGAAGGGGCGCAGCTTCGGGAAGGTCTCGATCGCCTGCTCCTGGCCCCCGACGCCCTTTGTGATCGTGTCCTGCAGGAACGGGCGCGCGACGTCGGCGAACGCTGCCAGCGTGAGGCTCAGGTTGGCCCACAGCGAGCCCAGCTGGACGGCGACGGGCTCGGTGAGGATCGCGGCCCGCGACTGCGACGCGAAGAAGCGACGGAAGTTCGTCTGGGGGTTGGCGATGTTGGACAGGACCGGGACGGCGTTCTGGACCAGCGGGACGAGTTCCTGGATGGCACGGTTGAGGTCGACCCCACGGCCCGCAAAAGCGTCGCCGAACCCGCGCAGGTTCTGCTGGTTACCGATCCGCGTGGGGCGGTCCCAGATGTCGAAGAACTCGTCGAACTCGACCGGCTCGGGCGTCGCGTTCTTCAGCGGGATCGTGCCGCCTTCGGCGAAGCCCTCGGACGACTGGCCGCGCGTCACCTCGACATATTTCAGGCCCAGCGCAGAACGCGGTCTGACGATGATCGTCGAGTCGACGGGCAGCGGCCTGATGCGTGTCTCGAGCTTCAGGACCAGCCTCGCCTTCACGGCCCCGTTGTCCATCTGAACCGGTTCGATCCCGTCCACGACTCCCACGCGCAGGCCGCCGATGCGGACCTCGTTGCCCTTCACGAGGCTCGTCGCGATCGGGACCTCGGCCTCCAGGCGGTAGGACGGCACCCATGGGAGGCCCTGGTTTGCGTTGTAGGCGAGGAACACCGCGACCACGATCACGAGCGTCGTCGCGACGCCGACCAGAACGGGGTTCGATGCGATCGCCGTCGCGCCCCTGCGCCGCGTCATTTCTCGGCTCCCAACAGGTAGTCGAGCACGGCGGCGTCGGGATCCGCAGCATCCGGCTGCTGTGCCTCCGGCGGCTTCGCCTCGCCCTGCGGCTGCTTGGCCTCGTCCTTCGCGGCCGGCTGATCCTTGGCGCCGGCGGCTTCGCCTCATGGCGCTGCTCGAGGCGCTGCTGGCGCTGGTAGCCGCGCATGACCTTCTCGGGATCCTCGCCCGCCAGGATCTTGTCGAGTGCGGTCCGCGGCTTGGGCGCCCGGTTCGAGGCCGCCGCGCTTGCGCCCTTGATGAAGTTCCCGGTGCAGGCCGGGTTGACGACTGTCGCGAGCGAGTTGCAGCCCGCCAGCAGCGTCGTGCGCAGGTAGTGGCCGAGCTCGTCGAACCCGTTCGAGGAAAGCGTCACGTTGTAGATCAGCGTCATCAGGCGCTCGATGCCGTCTTCGTCGCGCAGGCTCGTGAGGAGCTTTGCGAGGTTCGTGGAAAGGCTGCGCGCGTCGCCGGTGAAGTCGCCGAGCAACTCGATCGTGGGCCGCGCGATGTCGAGTGCGCGCTGGCCGACGTCGGCTGTGTCGCCGAGCGTGTTGAGCGCCGCGATGCCGTTCCGCGAGAAGGGCCCCAGCGCCTGCAGGATGCGGCTCACCTCGGGACCGACCGCGTTCAGGTCGTTCGCGACCGGCTGCATCTTGTCGGCCATCGCGCCAAGGCTCGCCATCGTCGGCTTCAGCTCCTTGATGAACTGCGGGAACAGCTCGAAGTTGCGCTCCAGGTCTGCGCGGCGCTCGGCGGTCGCCTGGGCTGCGATGTTGCCCTTGACGATCGCGTTCGAGACCGCCTTGCGCTCCTTCGCCCACTCGGCCAGGACACGGTCGCCCGATTTGGCACCCTGGGCCAGCAGGCGGTTCTGACGGGCCAGGATCGCGAGGACGCGATCGAGCTCGCGCAACGCCGGATCCGCGCCCCGGATCGCCTTGCGCAGATCCTTCCCGCGCCCGGCCAGGCCGGCGCCGAACTCGTTCAGGATGATCGCGAAACGCTCCCGGTACGGGCGCCGCATGACGCTGCGGATCAGGTCCTCTCCGACCGGCGTGTGCGTCTGCTCCACCGGCAGCAGGTACTGGCCCGCCCCGTCCTGCCCGTCGGGCACCTTGCGCAGTGGAGGCGGTGGCGGCTCGCCTTCCTGGCGGGGCTGGGTCGGTAGGCACTCGACGAGCTTCTCGCCGATCACCGACTGCAGGCGGATGCGGCACTCCGCGTCCTCGCGGAAATCCTGGAAAGCCTTCTCGTCGATCTTCAGCACCAGGGCCGCACGCAGGTCGTCGGTCACCTCGAGGTCGTCGACGGTGCCGACCTTTGCGCCCGCCACCATCACGTCCTCACCGGGAATCGCGAAGGCGGCGTTGTTGAAGATCGCCCGTACGCGGTAGGAGCCGTCGTCACCCTCGCCCGCGCCCACACCCACGACGAGCGCGACCAGCACGCCCACCACGGCAAAGGCGATCAGCAGCCGCTGTGTCAGAGCGCCCCTCACGGACCCATCGGCCTGATGTTGGGGTCACAGTCGTCAGCCTGGAGCCGGCCGCCGTCCGTGAACGGGTTCGAGGCGTCTGGAGCAGGCTGCGTGGCGGCGCCGGGACAGAAGCGCGAGCCGCGGAAGCTTTGCGCGAGGCGCCGCTCGGACGGGCTCAACGCGTTCAGCTGGTTGGCCGCCTCGTCGTATGCGAAGGCGTTGAAGATCGGCAGCACTCTCGCCCAGTGGCCGTTGGCGTCGTAGTAGGCCGGTACCTGCGCGAAGTGGGTGATCCAGCCTGAGATCTCGGGTGCGTAGGGCCGCAGGAACTCGACCTCGTCCTGGCTCGACTTGAGCGCCGCAACCGAGTTCTTGGTGTTCTCGCGCGACAGCTTCTGCAGCGCGGGGAACTGACGCAGGATGTCGGTGGAGTCGTTGTTGGCGCCCGGCCGGTTGGTCAGGTAGCGCAGGTCTTCGAACGCGGGGCGCATCGTCTTCACCAAGGTCGTCAGGTTCCGCAGGAACGGCGCCGCCCCCTTGATCTGCGGCTTGGAGACATCGGTCAGCCGGTCCAGGTCGTCGAGCGCCCCGCGCAGATTCCTGAACGTTGTCGAGCCCTGCTCGAGCACGTCCGGGAACGCTGCGAGCGCACGATCGAAGGACTCGTTCTCGTCGCTGATCGCGCGGGCGAAGATGCTGCCGTTCTCCACTAGCGCCGAAAGGTCGTCGCGGCGCTCCGCGATCGCGCTCACGGCCCGCGCGCCGTTCACGACGAAGTCGGTGAAGGTCTTCTGGTCGCGCGCCAGCTCCTGCATGACCTTCGTCAGATTCCCCAGCGAGGGACCGAGGTACTTGAACGTCTCCTTCAAGTTGTCGCTTTGGCCCACGTACCAGGTCGAGAACCCCTGCAGCACGTCCTGTAGTCCCTTGCGGGTCGGCTCGTCGAGCGTGTTGAACAACTGGTCGAGGTCGACCGCGTTCGTCGTCTGGTCTGTCTCGAGCACGCCGCCCTCGGGGATCTCCGGTGCGTTGTTCGGTCCCGGGTGCAGCGAGATGTAACGGTTGGCCACTGACGGCAGCGAGGTCACGCGCACGGTCGCCTCCGTGCCGCGCCGCAGGGGCGCGAAGTCGTCATTGACGGTGACCGTGATGTCGGCCTGGTTGTCCTTGGAGAGCTTGATGTCGGTGATCTCACCGACGGCGAGGCCGCCGACCTTCACCTCGTTGCCCTTTACGAGCTGGTTCGCGCTTTGGAGGTGGACCGTGTACTCGGTACCTCCACCGGAGCCGAACATCAGGACGCCGACAGCGACGATCGCGACGATGAGCGACCCAATGGCCGCGGCCCTGGCGATCGTCATACCTGTCCGTACCTATCGAATCCGTTGGGAGAAAACTCGTCGTCTCCCATGTCCTCTCCCCTTGGAACCCTCCCGACATGGAGAAGCGGCCCGCTGAAGCCGCTCCTCACGAGTGGAGACTCCTGAGCAACTAAGTCCGTGGTTGCCTCACCTTCGCCTGTGAGGCAGGCCTCCGCATGAATCTCTCTCCTCCGCCGTCCGAAACTGCCGCGCTTTTCCCTTTGCAACGGGGTTTTACGCCTAGTGGAGCGGCAGTCTAACGCAGAAGCTTTTTACCGGCGGAAGTGAGCAGTTAAGTATGGATTAAGCGTTTCAGCAGGCGAAAAAGACTCGCCGCCGCCCGCGCACTGTTCTACCTTGGTATCAGGACCGGGAAGCCAGGATGGCGGACCGGGTTGCACCTCGGAATGGACTCCTTCACTCCAGCCGCGTCGCTGCCCCAGCGCCCGGCCCCGCTGACCTCGCTGGTGACCGGCGAACGCAACGCGTTGATGGCGCGCACGCTCGCGCTGCTCTTCGCGGCCGGCGCCTCGCTGTCGCTCGCGCTGTTCCTCGTTTTGCCTCACCCCGAGGCAAACGTCAGCGGGATGCTCGCCACGATCGGCGTCACCTTCGCCGTCACGGCATGGGTGGTAGCGCGCGGCCAGCGGATCCCGGCCGGCGCCTACCCCTGGTTGGTCGTCTTGGGGACAGTGCTCATCACGGTCGGCATCTACTTCCGCGGGGAGCCCACGGCGCCGCACGCCCTCTTCTATCTGTGGATCGTCTTCTATTCGTGCTACTTCCTGGGCCGCATCACGGCCGTCGCACAACTGGCACTCGCGATGGCCGGCTACGGCCTGGTGCTGGTGCTCGCCGACGAGGCGGCCGGAGAGGCGCTCGAGCTGTGGCTCGTCGCGGCCGGCGGGCTGGTCGTCTCGGGCATGCTGATCACGATGCTCAAGTCGCAGGTCGACGGGATGGTCCTGCAGCTGGCCGACGCAGCTCGGACCGACACGCTCACGGGCCTGCTGAACCGGCGCGGCCTGGAGGAGACCTTCGAGCTGGAGGTGGAGCGCGCGCGGCGGGGCGAGCAAACGCTGAGCCTGCTGCTCGGCGACCTCGACTGCTTCAAGAAGGTGAATGACGTGTTCGGACACCACGCGGGGGACGAGGCGCTCGCACGTGCCGGTGAGGTGCTCGACCGCGAGAAGCGCCGCATCGACACGCTCGCGCGTTTCGGCGGCGAAGAGTTTGCACTGATCGCTCCCGACACCGACTCACAGGAGGCGTTCATGCTGGCCGAGCGCCTGCGCATCGCGCTGCGCGAAGAGTTCGCGGACGACGGCATCCCGCTCACGATCAGCTTCGGGCTTGCCACCTCCCCGCAGAACGGCACTTCACGTCAGGAGCTGGTAGGCGGTGCCGACGCCGCGTTGTATGCGGCCAAGGAGCTGGGACGCGACCGCACGGTGATCTACAGCAAAGAAGTCGTCGGAGTCCTGACGCCGACGAACGGCCGCCACGGCAAGCGCAACGAGCAGCTCGCCATCATGCTGGCGCTCACGGAGGCGCTCGACACGGGCGAGGCCGGCACGGCTGACCACTCACAGACCGTCGCTCGCTATTGCGAGGTGATCGCCCGGGAGATGGAGCTTGACGCAACCACGGTGGAGCGTGTGCGGCTCGCCGGGCTGCTCCACGACGTCGGCAATGTTGCGATCTCGCACCTGGTGCTTAACAAGCCCGAGCCGCTGAGCCCCGAGGAGTGGGCCGAGATCCGACGTCACTCCGAGATCGGCGCGCGCATCCTTGCGAACGCGCGGCTCGGCGACATCGGCGAATGGGTCCTTGCGCATCACGAGCGCGTCGACGGCGAGGGCTTTCCCTTCGGCCTCTCGAACGGTTCGATCCCCTTGGAAGCAAGGATCCTCGCAGTAGCCGACGCGTTTGAGGCGATGACGAATAAACGGCCCTATCGGGCCGCGCGCTCGCAGGATGAAGCGCTGGAAGAGCTGCAGCGCAACGCTGGAACGCAGTTCGACGCAGACGTGGTCGATGCGCTGCTAAAAGTCTTGGTGTCGCAGTTCGCAGTTCGCAGTTCGCAGGCCTAGGGACCTGCGTAACTGCGTAACTGCGTAACTGCGTAACTAGCCAGCCTTATTCAACTGCTCATGAATCTGCCGCGCCACCTTCCCCGGTAGCCCCGGCACCGCCTCGAGCTCCTCCCGCGTCGCTCCCAGGAATCGCTCCGGCGAGCCGAAGTGGCGCAGGAGCGTGCGCTTGCGGACCGGTCCGACCCCTGGCAACTCGTCGAGGACCGACTTCTTCATCGACAGCGTGCGCCGCTGGCGGTGGTGATCCCCTGCGAAGCGGTGGGCCTCGTCGCGGATCCGCTGAAGCAGCTGCAGCGCGCTTGAGTCACGCGGAAGGAGAATCGGATTCGAGCGGCCCGGCACGTAGATCTCCTCGAGGCGCTTCGCGAGGCTGACGACCGCCACGCCGGCCTGCACGAAGTCCTCGAGCACGCTCATTCCGCTCGAGAGCTGCCCTTTGCCGCCGTCGATGACGACCAGCGCCGGAAGCGCGGAGAAGCTGCGGTCGCGATCCGGGTCGTGGGGCGAGAGGTCGCGCTGCTCGACCCAGCGTGCCATCCGCCGCGAGAGGACCTCCTGCATCGCGGCGAAGTCGTCCTGGCGACCCGCGAGCGCACGGATCCTGAAGCGGCGATAGTCCGACTTCCGCGGCGCGCCACCCTCGAAGACGACCATCGAAGCGACGGTGTGCTCAGGTCCCAGGTTCGAGATGTCGTAACCCTCGATGCGGACCGGCAGCGCGTCCATTCCCAGCGCCTCGCGCAGGTCGTTGAGCGCATCGACCCGCTGCTGGCGCCGGCGCTCGGAGCGCAGCTTGTCCTGCTCGATCGCCAGCCGCGCGTTGCGTTCCGCAAGCTCGTACAAACGGCGCTTCTCGCCGCGCTTCGCGTGGCGCAACTCGACCGGGGCGTCACGCCGCTCCTCGAGCGCCTGCTTCACAACTTCGGCCTCGGCCAGCGAAGCCGGTCCGACGATCTCCCCGGGGATCGAGAGCGAGGTCGAGTAGTACTGGACCGCGAACTCCTCGGCGACCTCGTCCTCGCTGCGACCGGCGCGGTTCTCCAGATAGAAGCTCTGGCGGTCGGCGAGCACGCCGTCGCGCACCTGGAAGACCTGCGCGTTCGCCTCGGTGCCCTGGACGGCGACCGCCAGCACGTCCAGCGTGCCGATCGTGCCGCTTGCGATCCGCTGGCGCTGGAACAGCGAGCGCACCGCGCGGAGCCGGTTGCGGAAGACCGCCGCCTGCTCGAACTCCTGCTCCTCCGATGCGAGAGCCATCTTCTGTTCGAGCTCGCGCTCGATCTGGCGGTAGCGCCCGGACAGGAATCTGATGATCGCCTCGATGTTCGCGCGGTACTCCTCCTCCGTCACGTAGTCGACACAGGGCGCCTGGCAGCGCTTGATGTAGTAGTCGAGACAGGGGCTCCCCGACGACCGGCCGGGCTCGGGACCGTCGCAGGTGCGATAAGGAAAGAGCTGCCCCAGCAGGTCGAGTGTCTCGCGCACGCGCTTGGCGCTCGAGAAGGGCCCGAAGTAGGCGCGCTCGGGCCGGTGGCGCTCGCGCGTGAAGTACACGCGCGGGAATTGCTCCTCCAGGGAGATCCCGACGTACGGATAGGACTTGTCGTCGCGCAGGCGGATGTTGAACGGCGGGCGGTGCTGCTTGATGAAGCGCTGCTCCGCGAGCAGGGCCTCGGCCTCGTTCGCCGTGACGATGAAGTCGAACGAGTCGACCTTGGCCAGGAACTCCAGCGACCCGCGGGCGGTCTTGCCGCTGAAGTGCGAGCCGACCCGTTTGCGGATCGAGTTTGCCTTGCCCACGTAGAGCACCCGCCCCTCCCGGTCCCGGAACAGGTAGACGCCGGGCGCATCGGGCAACGCCCGGCGCTGCTCGGTGAGCTTGTCGATCGGTTCAGCGGTCACCAGGCAAGCTTAGGACGGCGCCCCAACCCCATCTTTGCTTGACACGCCCGCCGCCGCATGGGAGGTTGGACATCGGAGCAGGACGACCAGGGACGGTACGGCCATACGAAGCGGGGGAGCAGGGGTTTTCTTGACTGCGCTCATCTTCTCGATGAGCGTCGGAGTCGCGCATGCCGATCCGACCTTCGTCCTGGTCGAGTCGCAGGCACATGCCGGACAGGCGGTGCACTTCACGATCTCCGGGGCAGAGGATGAGGTGACCTATGAGCTGGAGGTTGCCGGCCGCGACGTCCTGGAGGGCGAGGCTGACGGCGACGCCGGTGTGATCGCCGGCCAGTTCACGATGCCGGACCTCGGTGGAAGCGTCAAGAGCGTGCAGGTCGAGGCGGAGATCCGCGACGACGGCGACGACGAGACGACCGTGAAGCGCAAGCTCCAGTACCTCGGTCCCGCGCCTGCCGTCAGCGCAGCCCCGACTACGACCGCGCCCGCGCAGCTCGCTGCACCAGGGGCCACGCCCGAGTCCGCACCCGCGCAGAGCCCCGCCGCAACGACCACCACACCTTCCAAGCCGGCCGCCGCGGTCGAGCGCCGGTCAAAGCGCAAGCGCAGGCAAGCTCGGGAACGACGCGCAGTCAAACGGCGCGACGACACCTCGAAGCAGCGCCGCAGCCGTAGCAACCGGCAAAGCCGGCGCGACAAACGCGCCTCGCGGGCGAAGCCGAAGCGGCGCACTGGTGACGCGCCGCGGACCGCGCCGCTGTTCGACGGCGTGCCGGAGTCCCAGACCGGTGGCTATTCAGCTGCCGACGACGCCCGGTCCCAGGGCAAGCAGCTGAGCGTGAAACCGCCCGCTGCAGTCCTCGCGACCCCGGTCGCGGCCGAAGGGTCAGGGCAGCACGCCACCGCGATCCTCGTCCCCGGATTGCTCGCGCTTGCGGCATTCATACTTCTGGGCGCCACGCTGCTGCGCAAGCGGCGTACTCGCTAGTCACGCACCGGGATCTGCTGCACGGACCAGCCGTTCCCGTCGGGGTCGCTGAAGAAGACGAACGAACCCCAGTCGAAGACCTGAACCTCGCTGACTTCGACGCCGCGTTCGACGAGGTCCGCCCGCGCTTCCTCGATGTCATCGACGACGAGCTGCAGACCCTGCACGCTGCCCGGTGCCATCTCCGTCAGCCCGATGCCGAGCGCGATCGAGGCCGGCGATCCCGGGGGCGTGAGCTGCACGAACCGGATCTCGTCGCTGACCGTGATGTCCACGTCCTCGTTGAAGCCGGCCATCTCCGTATAGAAGGCCTTCGCGCGATCCACGTCCGAGACGGGGACCTGCACGAGCTCGAGTCGGTACTCCACGGTGGCGCAGTCTAGTCAGCCGACCGCAGGATGAACTTGTTCCTCTGGTCCTCCTGCAGCTCCACGGTCCACTTGCCCTCGGCGGCGATTTCGTCAACGGCCCTCCGCGGGCCGGGCCAGAGGTAGTCGTCTCCGATCAGTAGTCCGCCGGGCGCTAGGAGACGCAGCCAGGCGCGAAGGTCCATGACGACCGATTCGTAGGCATGATCGCCATCGATGTAGACGAGGTCGGGCTGCAATCGATGATGGGCAAAGAGCTTCGCTCCACCGATGCCGGTCATCGGCAGCGGCGTGATCGTGTCAGTCATGCCCTGCGAGACGACGTTCGAGAGAAACTGGAAGTACAGCCGTGGGTAGCCATTCCGCAACCGCAGGTCATCCCGGCTGCCGACGCCGTCGTTCCTGCTCCAGTGCTCCCAGCTGCCCAGCCAGGTGTCCACACAGACGATCTCGGTGTCCAGCCCCAGGGCACGGCACAGCTTGGCCATGTGAATGGCGGAGGCACCCTTCCAGGTGCCGACTTCGACGATCAGGCTCGGCCGGATCGATTCGATGCACCGCTCGAAGATCGGCCCCTTGGATCCCCACCCTTGCAAGTCCTCCGGGTAGGTCTGCTCGAGATCCGCGTAGGGATCGTCGTCGAACAGCAGCCCTCTGACGCGCTGCGAGTGACGATCTATGGTGCAGACCTCCATTGCGCCCGCCACTCGGGTGCCTCCCACGTCTCGGTGACGTAGATCGACTCACGGGCGATCTTGTTCCCCCGGAACTCGAGGATGCTGACCCCGTAGCTCCAAGGACCCTGGTCGTAGCTGATCGAGACCTCCGCGACCCAGAGATCGTCTCGGCCCCTGATCTCCCGGAACTCGACAGTCGTAGACGCCGGATAGTTGCTTCTCCATTCGCGGAAGTTCTCGACTCCGACGAAGCGCTCGCCGGACTGCGGGAACTCGAGAACAGCGTCCTCGTGGTACATCTCGTGAGAGAGCACGGGATCGCCGCTGCCGAAGTGCTGCTCGAGCATCGCCCTGACTGTTGCCTGATCCATACCGCACAGATTGCCGGATTCATGGCCAAGCTGCGAGGGCCGGCTCACTCACTCCACCAGCCGAACCTCGGGCGACGATCCGCCCGGCAGCAGCTCGCCCCCCGCCCCCATCAGCGCGAGCACCCGCACTACATACGCGCGCGTCTCCGGGTACGGCGGCACGCAGCCGCAGCGCGCGACGGGCGCCGGCCCGGCGTTGTAGGCGGCCAGCGCCAGCGAGACCGACGCGAACTGCCGCAGCAGGTCACGCATCAAGTGTGCCTGGGCCGAGATCGACTCGCGCGGGTCGAACGGGTTCCGCAGGCCGTAGGTGCGCGCGGTGCCCGGCATGAACTGGGCGATGCCACGCGCGCCGGCGGGTGACACGGCGAACGGGTTGAAGCCGCTCTCGGCATAGAGCTGCGCAGCGAGCAGCGCGGCGGAGACGTTCCAGCGGCTCGCCGCCCGCGCGATCGAGTCACGATACGCAGCAGGCACGAAGGACGGCACGGCACTGCGCCCGTCGGCGATCGCGGGCGCCGACCGGGGGTTGAGGCCGTAGCCATAGTGCCACGGCTCCCAGGAGTAGCGCTGCACAAAGTGAAAGCGTTTGGCGTTGCGCGCAAGCCAGCCATATGCGGCCGGAGGGCCGAGGTCGAGCTCCGTTCCGAATCGGTGCAGCGACCTCCCCGGCGGGGCGACCCACTTTGGGTCCGGGTGGCGCTTGTAGAGCTCTGCCTGCTCGGCGTCGGAGCGGTACCCGGACGTGACGATCAGGTTCACGCCGTCCGTCCTGGCCGCGGCCGACATGCGGTCGAACACGCGCGCGACATCGGGGCGCATGGGCTTGCCCTGCCGGTAGGCCAGCGGTCCGGAATAGCCGCTGCCCGACGCCTCGAGCGGGGCGCCCTCGCCGAGCGGCGCCACGACCTCTGCCACGGCGCCCGCTCGAACGGGCACGGACTCGCCCCGCACGGGCACCTCGCCACGCACGACGACCTTCACCCGCGAGGGCGCAAACGCGTCTTCGTCCGGAAACGTCACGTCGGGGGGCCGAACCGGGGCGCCGTTTGCGCGACCGATCGCGCGCGCCACGGCACGTGCCCGCTCCAGGTACTGTGCCGCGCTCAGGTAGTACGGATTCGGGCGCCCGTCGATCGTCGCTGGCTCGTACAGGCGGTCGAGGTCGTCGCGCATCGAACGCGCGGCCGACAGTGCGGCAAGATCCGCCGCACGCTGCATGCGACCTTTGCCGGCCAGCGCGCTGCCGAACCAGAACAGCACGGCAGCACCCAGCATCAGCACGACCATCGCGCCGAGCGCGACGAGCAATGCCTGCCCCCGTTGAGAGTCCGCTCGTTGCGCTTCCCCGGTGCTCATCCCTGACGCGGCGGACAGTACGCAGGGAGGTGTCGTGCGTCAGCACACGGCGGTCACGGAACTCACAACGGATCGCGGTAGGCTGGTCAATCCACCAGCGACGAATGCGAGGACGCCATGGCGAACGTGAAACCGATTCCCGACGGCTACCCACAGGTGACGCCGTATCTGATCGTCGACGGCGCAGACGCGGCGATCGACTTCTACACCAAGGTCCTCGGCGCGACCGAGCGGATGCGCATGCCCTCACCGGGCGGCACGATCGGACACGCCGAGCTGGAGCTCGGCGATTCGCTCATCATGCTGGCCGATGAGCACCCGGAGATGGGCATCCGCGGTCCCAGGGCGATCGGCGGCACACCGGTCACGATCCACGTCTACGTCGAGGACGTGGACAGCGTGTTCGAGCGTGCATTGAAAGCTGGCGCAACGGCGACGCGCGAAGTCGAGGACCAGTTCTACGGCGATCGCAGCGGGCAGTTCGACGATCCCTTCGGCCATCGATGGAGCGTGGCAAGCCACGTCGAGGACGTGTCGGCCGACGAGATGACGAAGCGCGCGGCCGAGGCCATGGGCGCACCCAGCGGCTGACGAGCCACCGCGCGGCGCGCGCGGTCCTCGACGGCGGCGGCCGCGGCCCTACGGGTCCGCGCCTGCGCTGCTTGCCAGGTACACGAGCGCGAGCGCCCTGGGATCGTCCAGGTCGAGCCCGGTGATCTCCTCGATCCGCTTGAGGCGATAGGCCAGCGTGTTGCGGTGCACGTGAAGGGCGGCGCTGGTTGCCGCGCGGTCGAAGTGACACGAAACGAGCGTGTGAAGCGTGCGCCGCAGCTCGCCGTGCTGCGAGTCGGCCAGCGGCGCAAGAACCCTTGCGCGGAGGCGGGCTGCCATCCGCGGCGAACGGCCGATGAGGACCTCGAGCAGGTGATCCTCGGCTCGCATTCTGCCGCGCAGGCCGAGCCGGCGGCCACGCTCGGCGAGATGCACCAGCTCGTCGCGCGCCTCGGCGAGCTCCTGGCGGGGCGTTAGCTCTGCGATCGCGAGAATGACGTCCGATCCCCCGCCGAGGTCGATCAGGTCGAGTGGTTTCGTTGTTAGCCCCACGACGCGATCGCCCTCCGTCGCGGTCAGAGTCGACCCCCGCCCGCGCAGGCGTGCGGCCAACGCAGCGTGGTGGCGCGAGGTTCGTTCTGGCATCACGATCGCGAACGGCATGTAGGCCGCTTCGACCGGCATGCCGAGTCGCGCGGCCAGCTCATGGTGACCGGCATCCAGGGGCAGGTCGTCGATCAGCCGGTCCAGGAGCTTGCGCGTTCGCCGCTCGTCCTCGGACACGAGCAGCTCCCTTTCGGCGAGATAGGTATCGGTGACCACCGCCGACATGCGATTCACGTACTGCATGATCAGATCGGCAGCATCCAGCAGCACGTCGGCTTCGTCGCTGCGCGCGTTTCGGCGGATCAGGTGCCAGCAGATCTGGCTGCCCAATCCGAACGCCCGCAGCAGGTCCTCGAGTCGCACCCCCTCGTTGGCGCGGGCGCGAGCCCACTCACGGAGGGGATCGAAATCGCTGTCGGCTGGCGCGACTCCGGTCGCCGCCCACTTCGACCAGCGCAGCAGGTTGCGCTCGACGCCCTCGATGATCTCGTCCTCCGACGTGGCCGAAACCCGGCCAAAGGCGGCGATCTGAGAGCGAAACTCGGCGGCGATCGCTCTGGCAGTCTCGACCAGAGGGGTTCGCGCCACGATTGCGGCAATTCCCGCCTCCTGGCTGCCGGTTGCGAGGGACACCTGAATCTTGGGCAAGCCTAACGGCACTGCAGACCCGCTTGTGCACTTGCACAAGCGGACGGTCCGCATTTCGTCGCGCGGCCGTAGACGACGGCGCGCGCCGAGCGTAGCGTCCCGGGCAGGCATGGGACCGAGGAGGAGACTATGAAGAACCAGCTGAGGTATCTGAACGTGATTGCTTTGGTGCTGCTCGGAGCGCTGCTACTGGCGCCGCCGGCAAGTGCGAACTGGAAGCACAAGCAACACAAGCACAAGCAGCCCACCCCAGTGATCTTCGTGCACGGTGGCTCCGGCTCGGCACAGCAGTTCGAGACCAACGCCATGCGCTTCACGAGCAACGGCTACCCGGACAACCGGCTGTACGCCTACGAGTACGACACGCTGACGCCCAGCAACGTGGCCGCCGTTGCGGGCCTCGACGGATTCATCGCGGACGTCAAGGCCAAGACCGGCTCATCACAAGTCGACATCCTTGCCCACTCGCGCGGGACGACGGTGATGCATGAGTATCTGAGCACGCCGGCCCGCGCGGCGAGCGTCCGCCGCTACGTCAACTTCGACGGGCGCACGAGTGCATCCCCGCCCGGCGGAGTGCCAACGCTCGCGGTCTGGGGCGAGGGCGATCAAACCCGTGCGATCGGCGGCGCGGTAAACGTGTACTTCCCGGACAAAGCGCACACCGAGGTGACGACCTCAGCCGAGGCCTTCGCCGAGGTCTACAAGTTCCTGACCGGCAAGCGGCCGAAGACGACGCAGGTCATCCCGCAGCACTTCTGGCAGGTGAGGGTGTCAGGCCGCGCACTCATCTTCCCGAACAACACCGGGAACGCGGGCGCGCGCCTGGAGATCTACCGGGTCGATCCCGACACGGGAGCGCGCAAATCGGCCACCCCGGTGCACGCAGTCACCGTTGGAGCGGACGGCTCGTTCGGCCCGTTCCACCTCCTCCCGAGGAAGCATTATGAGTTCGCGACCGTGAAGGCGGGCGAGCGGACCGGCCACTACTATCCCGAGCCGTTCGAGCGCAGCGACCACTTCGTGCGAGTGCTGGCCGCGCCGCTACTCACGCCGTTCATCGACAGCAGCCCCAACCACACCATCGTCGCGACCACGCGCATGCGCGAGTGGTGGGGCGACCAGGCGAGCCCGGGTGACAACGACCGGCTCGAGCTCGACGGCCTGAATGTGCTCAACCCGGCCACGGCGCCGCGCGCCCGTAGGGTGATCGCGGTGTTCGCGTTCGACAACAACTCGGACGGCGTGACCGACACGAGCGCGTCTCTGCCGCCGTTCAACGCGCTGGCCTTCCTCACGGCCGTCGACGTCTACATGCCGGCGAGCAGCGACGCGAGCGGGACCATCTCGGTCACGGAGACGGTGCGTGGCACCGGCGGCCACACGGAGACCATCAACGTCCCGAACTGGCCGTCGGATCAGCACACGGTCTCGGTCTACTTCAAGGACTACATCAGGACAACTAGCCCCTGGTGGTGGTGGGACGACGACTAGGACGCTCGAGAAGGACACCCACTCCGTTTCGGCTCCAGTACCACAGGCGGTACCTAAAGTACTGCCGGTAGTACTTGGGGCCGGCGAGGGCAGGTGTCGCTCCCGCGCAGAGGTACGCGACGTGGCTAATCAGCGAACTGGGAGTGGCGGACGAGGGTGCCGAACATGAGCCAGCGGTCCAGCAGCTGCGTGCGGGTGCGGGGGTGGGCTTCCGCCTTGAACAGGGGGTAGGACGCCCGCTTCATGTTGTGCCGGGGATAGCGCTCGAGCACCGACGCGATGGTCTCGGGGGTCAGCTCCCAATGCCGCAGCCCGATCACGTCCAGGCCCGCGCCCGCCTGCAGCAGCTGCGCCTCGGGCCCGTGCTCGGGAGGCACCCTTGCGTTCAAGTGCAGGCTGATCGCGTCGGCCAAGGTCGAGCACTTCTCGGCCGGCCACCCGCGCTCGCCCGCCCAGTCGTTCGCCATGATCCCCGCACGCGCCCCGAAACAGGGCATCGGCGCGTAGTCCCGGAAACGATCGGTGAGCGCGAGGTCGTGCAGCATCGACGCCACGTAGAAGAGCTCCGGGTCCGGACGCAGCTGGGCGCTCTCACCAAGGATCATTCCCCACGCGTAGGTGCGAAAGCAGTGGTTGACGAGCATCGGCGAAGAGGCTTCTCGGCATAGCTCCTCGGACTCTTTCGCGATGCTCGAGTCCGGAATCGGCAAGCTGTCCACGTCGAAGGCGAAGGCGCGCGGATTGCGAAAGCCGAGCCGCTCGCGAACCTGCGCCGGCAACGTGATCAGGAGCACGCGGGCCGCCTCGGCAATCTCCCGCACGCGCTCCCGCGGCGACATCTCGCCGCCCCTCGCCTGCGCCCAAGCCAGGGTTCCGAATCTCGCGGGCGCTGGGCTCATGGCCGCAGCTTGTCCAACTGCGTGGCCGACTGCAATGACAAATCGCCCTCGCTTTCTGCCAGCCGGCCCGGCTCGCGCTGCGGCTACGCCGCGAGGGCGCGCTCCACCAGGGCCGCGGCATCGACGCCGTGTGGGAGCGTGCCGAAGGCCCGGTGGCGACCGCCCAGGCGCGCGGCGCAGAACGCGTCCGCGACCGGCGCGGGCGCGTTGCGGACCAGCAGCGAGGCCTGCAGCGCAAGCGCCATGTCCTCGACCAGGGCGCGGGCGGCGAACTGCGGCTCCACGCGGTGCAGCTCGCCGAGCGCCGCGCGTGTCGCGTCGAGGTGCGCATCGAGGCGCGGGTCCGCCCCGCGTGCCAACTCGCACTCCGCCAGGAACGCGTCGACGCTCTCCGGCTCCCGCGCCATCGCGCGCAGCACGTCGAGCGCGATCACGTTGCCGGAGCCCTCCCACACGGTCCCGATCTGGATGTCGCGGTAGAACTGGGCCACCGGCGCCTGCTGCGTCTCGATGTAGCCGTTGCCGCCCAGGCACTCGAGCGCCTCGGCCGCGAACGGTGCGCCGCGCTTGCAGATCCAGTACTTCATCACCGCGAGTGCCATGCGCCCGAACGTGCGGTCGCCCTCGTCGAAGGCGCGCACGATCCTGAACGCAGCCGGCCGCCGCGGCCTCCGCCTCGAGCGCGAGGTCTGCGAGCACGTTGACCATCGCGGGTTGCGATGCGAGCGTCGCGCCGAACGCGCTGCGCCGGCGCGTGTGCCAGACCGCCTCGTTCAGCAGCCGCCGCATCATTCCCGCGACGCCGACCATCGTGTCGATCCGGGTCCAGACGATCTGCTCGATCATGAACGCCGTGCCGCGGCCCTCCTCGCCGAGGATGCGGGCGGGCAGGCGGTCGAACTCGACCTCGGCGGAGGCCAGGCAGCGGCCGCCGAGCTTGTCCTTGAGGCGCTGGAGGCGGAAGCCCGGGTGCGGGCGCTCGGCCACGAAGCAGGTGATCCCGCCGGGAGCCTGCGCGAGCGTGAAGAACACCTCGAACACCGGATGCGTGCAGAACCACTTGTGCCCGGTCAGCTCGTACCACCCCTCCCCCGCCGGTTCGGCGACGGTGGTGTTCGCGCGCAGGTCCGATCCGCCCTGCTTCTCGGTCATCACCATCCCGGCCTGCGCGAAGCGGTCGTAGTCGGGCAGCGTGAGGCGCGGCTCCCACTCCGCGGCGAGCCCGGCGTCCTGGCGCATCGTGGGCGTCGCCGCGTAGTTGATCGACATCGGGCAGCACGGGCCTGTGTCGAGCTGGTTCATCAGGTAGAAGAGCCCGTAGCGCACGACGTGCGCGCCCGGCCGCGGGTCGCGCCAGGCGAGCGAGTTGACCTCGCGCTCGACGCCGAGCCGCAGCATCCAGTGCATCGAGGGGTCGTACTCGACCTCGTCCACGCGGTGGCCGAAGCGGTCGTGCTGGTGGAGCTGCGGAACGTTGCGCTGCGCCCGCCGGCGGTGCGCGTCGGCCTCCGCCGAGCCCGCCACGTGGCCGAAGTCGCGCAGCCGGTCGACACCCCATGCTCCGCCCTCGCGCGCGACGGCCTCCTGCAGTGCAACATCGGACTCGTAGGTGTTCACGTCGACGAACGGCTCCGACTGGTTGATGACGTCGTGCGTGGCGTGAGGGCCGGTGCGGGGCATGGTGGTCATGACGCGAGGCTCCGATCTGATGCGTGGGCTTGGACGGACTGAAGTGCGAAGTTCACGAGCGAGGCGACCAGCGCATCGCCTCCGGCCGGATTGAGCGCGACCGCTTCCTGCAGCGCTCCGACCAGCGCGCCTGCCACGACGTCGACGTCGAGCGGCGGCCACTCCCCGGCCTCCGCGCCCTCGGCCAGCAGTCCGGCGAACACGGCACGGTGAGCGGCCTTGCTCTCGATGCGCGCCTGCTCGACGGCGGGGTCGACCGGCTCCGCCATCAGGGCGTACGTGAGCGTCGGCGCGGCCAGAGCGCGGCGCAGAAAGGCTTCGACGCAGGCGGCCAGGCGCTCCCGCGCGTCACCGTCGCCGGTGGCGATCTCACGCATCAGCGCTACCTCGCGGTCCGCCGCGGCCCGGAAGATCTCGGCGCACAGCTCGCCCTTGCCGGCAAAGTGGCGATACAGCGCGCCCGTCGACACGCCGGCACGCTGGGCGACGTCGACGACGCTGGTCGCAGCCCAGCCGCCAGAGGCCACCTGCTCGTGGCCCGCGGCCAGCAGGCGGGCGCGCATCTTCATGTGAACAGTGAATCACAATTCACAGCCGGCCGCCTCCTGGACTACGCGCGCCACTCGCCGCAGCGCTGTCCCAAACGGGCCGCGCGCCCGCCGGCCATGCGCGAGCAGCAGCACTCCGAATCTCGAATGCGGCACGCACACCGCGCCGGCTGCCTCCCACTCACGTGGATCCTCCGGCCGGTTGACAACCAGCACCACCGCTGGGTGGCGTGCTCGAAGGCGGTCGGTCACGAGTCCCGCCAGCACCGGCAGGCTGGTGCTGCCTGCGACGACGACCAGCACGCTCGGTCGCGCTGGGGTGTCGTCGTCGATCACATGCGCGCCCGGCAGCTCGCGGCGGAGCCCGTGGGCAACGGTCGACGTACCGCACCCGGGACCGAGTCCGGTCACTCCCACAACGAGGAGCGGTGAAACGGGATCTGAGTCCTCAGGCGTTGCGTCCGGCTCGACAAAGAATGCAAGCGCGCGACGCGCCGATGACGTCATTCTCGAGGCTGGCGCACCACCGCCTCGGCAGAGATCCGGAGCGGTCCGGGGACGGCGCGCAGGACCGCCGGCGTCGCGAGCGTGACCGTGACCCGTCCACCCCGCGCGCCCACACGCACGCGATCCCGCGCCCAGCTCGGTGCAGCGTCGCGGGCGGCGGCGTCGGGGTCGCGGCCGTTCACCAGCGCGATCGCGGCTGCCTCGGCCGCGCCGTTCGCGATCGCCGCCGTCCGCCCGGCCGCCAGCACCTGGAACACAGCGAGCGCGGCGAGCATCAGCGCAACTGCCGCCGCGACGAGCTCGACGCTGGCCTGACCCCGCGCGCTCACCGGCCAGGGAGCCCGGCAGTTGCCCCGATCCGCAGCGGCGACCCCCACTCGCCGCATGACGATCGGCAGCCGCACGCGCACGGTCACCGCCCCGTCGCGCCGCGACACCCGCAGGCCGGGACGCAGGTGCGCCGGCAAGGCGCTGCGGGCCGCGGCCTCGGGATCCGCGCCAACCGCTTCCGCACGCGCACCCACCCGGGCCGCGTTGCCGGCCAGCCAGCTCGCCTGCCCGGCGAGGATCAGCTGCCAGGATGCGAGCACCACGAGGAGCACCGCGGGCAGGGCGCCGAGGAGCTCGACCGACGCCTGCCCGCGCTCAGGTTCCATCCGCTGTGCTCCCGAAGTGCGCATCCTTGACGACTCCGGAGGCTAGGCGCCCGCACGTCAACGCTCACCACCGGGGTGTGGAGACAGTCCCTCGTCACGCTCACTTATTGCGGATAGCATCAACCGGTGAAGCAACTCGCGAGACGCGCGATCGCAGCGGCCGCAATCGTCCTTGCCTGCGGGCCGGGGGCCGCGGAAGCGGCGCGGTCCACGGGCAAGATCGCGTACCTCCAGAGTCCGCTCTCGCTCCGGGCGGTCAGCGCCGACGGCAAGATCGACAAGCCGTTCGCGGGGGCTCGCAGTGGCGCACAAGCAGGGCCACTGTGGTCGCCGGACGGGCGCCGGGTCCTGTTCCATCGTGACGACCCGCATGCACTCGTCACAGTCACGCCCGGCAAGGGCGGGGCGAAGGTGCTGTACGAGGGACAGCACGAGGTCTTAGAGGCACCGGCGGAGTACGCGTGGTCGCCCAACGGGCGCATGATCGCCTATACGCGTGGGGTACTGCAGGCTGGAGACTTTGCTCTGCGTTCCGGCGTCTTCGTGATGCAGGCGGACGGCAGCGGCAAGCGGGAACTCCCGGTGGGAGACCGGGCGGGGGGACTCAACTGGTTGCCGGACAATCGCCGCATCGCTTTCAGCCGGGCCGAGGGGGAGGGCGTCGCGATGTGGACCATCGACATCGTCACGGGAGCTCAGGTGAAGCTGTTCGACATTGCGCTGACCGACGGCAGCTTCCGCCTGTCTCCCGACGGCCGCTCATTCGTGTTCGACCGGTTCACCGGGGTGCCGCAGGTGTGGACGATGCGCTTCGACGGCAGCGGGGCCCGCGCCGTCGTGAAGCGCGCAGGCGCGTTCGCCGGCTCGTGGTCCCCCGACGGGCGTGAGCTCGCGTTCGTCATCCAGAAGAGCCGCGGCGCGCCAAGCAACATCTACAAGGTGCGCCTCGACGGCAGCGGCCTGAAGCGCCTGACCAAGCACGGCAAGGCGCTGGCGCCTCACTGGGGACGCGGGAAGCTCTCCAAGCGCGGCCGGCTCTAGATCATCTGCGGGTCCGGAAAACCAGGTGGGTAAGGGAGAGGGTTCGGCCGCCTGCGCGGGTTCGCGAGCGACACCTGATCTGCGACGCAAGGCGCACGCGTGGGTGGCAAATGAGCCGTCTGCGCGCTACTCCGTGTGGGGTGCGGTGAGCGCCTGGCGGCGATCGACGAACTTTGGCCCGTTGGGTCCACTTCCACGCATGGCCAGGGGGAAAGTTCAGTGGCCAATGCGCAACGCGGCAGGCTGTCGCGCGTGATCGCGACCTTTCTTTGAAGTCTCGTGACACTCCGCTGGTTAGCGGAGCGCACACGTCGACCCTTTCCTACCCCACCTGGTTTTCCGGGCCTGAACGACGTGGTTGGGAACTACAGCTACCTAGATGCTGTAGCGGCGGGACTCGACCCAGGCGTTGTAGACAGCCAGAACCGAGCCGGCGAGCAGCGCGATCCAGAAGACGGTTCCAATCCCCTGGCCCAGCAGGCGGTCGGTGGCCGTGAGCGTCATGAAGGCGACCGTGATGCCCGCGTAGAGCTGCGCGCGATGGCGGTCGCTCATGCTCCAGAGCGTGAACTTGTGCTCCATGTAGAGACGGGCGCCGAGGAAACCGATCGCGGCCAGGAAGGCCAGCGAGATGATCGCGAGCAACAACTCGGCCGTGTCGCTGCCGCCCGGTATGAACGCGACGGCCAGGGCGACCGCGGCGATGATCGCGATGTTGCGGATCGTCTTGGCTTCCACGATCCGCAATTGTAAGCGGCGAGTCGCCTACTTCGAGAGCATCACGACCAGGCCAAGCACCACCGCCGCCACGGTGATCGCGAGCCCCGCCAGCGCGATCGCCGCGAATCCCGCCGCCTCGAGCGTACGGTGCTCGCGCTGCATGTCCGCGAAACGGGTCGACCCGTAAATCGCGAACGAGAAAATCGACGGTCACCCCGATGCCACCGATCAGCGACGCAAGGATCACGTCCAACAGTGCCTCCCAGTCGACGACCGCCGCGAGGATCATGAAGGCGACTCGCCGACTCCCGGTCGTGGCAGCGGCAATGCGGCTGCGCGCGCATCCTCCTGAGCCCGTCGGCCGAAGATGGCGGCGATCAGTCCCACGACGAGTACCGAGACGACGATCGGTCCCAGCGCACCGGTGCCGAAGATCCGCGTGACCCCGTACGTGAAACCGCCGATCGCGCCGGCGGCCGGGATCGTCAGCACCCACGCCATCACGATGTTCCCCGCCACGCCCCAGCGCACGGCAGAGAGGCGCTTGGCTGCTCCCGCTCCCATGACCGCGCCCGAGATCGTGTGCGTCGTCGAAAGCGGATAGCCGAAGTGCGAGGAGGCGAGGATCACCGTCGCGCCGGCGCTCTGCGCCGCGAAGCCCTGGGCCGGGTCCATCTTGATGATCCGGGTACCGAGGGTGCGGATGATGCGCCATCCCCCCGCGTACGTGCCCAGCGCGATCGCGGTCGCAGCCGAGAACACGACCCACGTCGGTACGTGGAAGTCGTCCGCTGCGATGTTGCCGTTGGCGATCAGCGCGAGCGTGATGATTCCCATCGTCTTCTGCGCGTCGTTCGTGCCGTGCGACAACGCCAGCAGCCCGCCGGAAACGATCTGTCCCAGGCGGAAGCCGCGGTTGACCGACCCTGGCCGCAGCCGGCCGATGATCGAGTACGCGCAGACGATCGCGACGCCGGCGATCACAAAGGCGAGGATGGGGGCGATCAGGGCCGGGACCATCACCTTGCCGACCAGTCCCGCGCCGATCACGGCGTCCGGGCCCTCGGCCACGAGCGCGGCCCCCACCACCCCGCCGATCAGAGCGTGGGACGAGCTGGAGGGCAGGGCGTACCACCACGTGATCAGGTTCCACGCGATCGCCCCGATCAGGCCACCGAACACGATCGTCGGGGTGATGAGGTCGGCTTGGACGATGCCGTTCGCCACAGTTGCGGCAACCTCGAGCGAGATGAACGCCCCCACGAAGTTGAGCACCGCGGCGCCGGCCACGGCCGTTCGGGGTGGGATCGCGCGGGTGGAGATGGCGGTCGCCACGACGTTCGCCGTGTCGTGGAACCCGTTCGTGAAGTCGAACGCAAGCGCGGTCACGACCACGATCACGAGCACAAGATCGCTGTCCATTGCCCTCTCTTCGCCTGTTTACGCCTGATCCACGATTCCCGCAAGGCGGGGAGCGCGGATCAGGTGTGCTTCACGACGATGCCTTCAAGAATGTTCGCGACCTTCTCGCAGGCGTCGATCGCATCCTCGAGCCGATCGAAGATGTCCTTCCAGCGAATCACGACCATCGGGATCGATGCCGCCGCTGAACAGCGAGGCGAGGGCCTCTCTGGTGATGCGGTCGCCCTCGTTCTCGAGCCGGTTCACCTCGACTAGATAGTGGTTCAGGTCCTGGAACCCGCGCAGCCGGGTGAGGGCCTGCGCGATGTTGCGGCAGGAGTCCTCCAGGACGCGCGTCAGCAGCAGAGCCTGCTCCATCGGCGCCTCGATGTTGTACAGGCCCATGAAGTCGGCGGCCTCTTCGGTGAAGTCCACGACGTCGTCCAGCGCGGACGCGAGCGAGAAGATGTCCTCACGGTCGATCGGGGTCACCGACGTGCTGTTCAGCCGGTGGATGATGTCGTGGGTGATCCGGTCGCCCTCCTGCTCGCAGATCAGGATGTCCCGGCCCAGGCCCCCCGCCTCCGGCCACGACTTCATCAGCTGGTCCAGCAACTGCGCAGCACGCAGGATGTTCGCTCCCGCCTCATCGAAGAGGCGGAAGAACTCGCGGTCTTTTGGAACGAGGCTGAGTCTGGCCATCGGCGGCAGCCTCGAGGAGTGGCCTCAGGCCGGTGGCAAGCTAGCAGAGGCGGGCGACTCAGGCTGGTCGTCATCCTCGGCCTCATGCGCGTCGAAGCGGTAGCCGACACCGAAATGGGTGTGGACGTAGTGCCAGCCGGGGGAGGCGGCCTCGAGCTTGCGCCGCAGCTTGCGGACGAACACGTCGACCGAACGGTCGCCGTGCGCCATCTGGTAGCCCCACACCCGCTCGTAGATCCGCTCGCGCGGGATCACACGGCCCTGCGATGCGGCCAGCAGCACGAGCAGCTCGAACTCCCTGCGCGTGAGGCCGAGCGAGCGGCCGCCGACGAAGGCCTCGAACATGTCGGGCCGGATCTCGAGCTCGCCCGCGACCACCGGGCCGGCCGACTCGACCGTCGTGGCGCCGGCCTGGCGGGCCCGCAGCGCACCCTCGACCCGCGCCAGGACCTCTTCGGGGTGGCACGGCTTTGTGACCCAGTCGTCCGCGCCGAGGCGCAGACCACGCACCCGTTGCGCAACGGAAGTAGGACCCGTGCAGACGACCACGGCCTGGCTGGGCGACGATGCGCACAGGCGACCCAGATACGTCCACGCGTCCGAGCCCAGCATCGCCGTGTCGATCACGATCGCATGCTGTCGCATCGCCTGGACCTCCTCGATGGGAGGGGCGCTGCCAAGCACCTGCGCCCGCCAGCCGACCGCGCCGATGCGCTTCGCCAGCACGCGAACGAAGCCGCTGTCCGAATCGATGATCGCGAGACGGGCCGCAGCGGGAGCCGCGGTGGGCGACGCCTGGTCTGATGTGCCCGTCGGAACGCTTTCGAGCGGTTCCACTGGGGCCAGTCTAGAGCCGGATCGGACGCCGAACCGGCTTTCCGGAGGCGCTTCACAGGATTTTCACATTCCGGACACGCGGCCTTAACCAGCCCCATTCCAGACCCCGCGACCCTGGCGAGGCATGTATGAGACAAACGACAAAAGGAGGGCGCGCGTGCGCTCACGCCTGCTGTTCCCCGCAGCACTCGTCCTGATCGCGCTGGGGCTGTTCCTGGCCGCCTGCGGCGACGACAACAGCGGAGGGAGCTCGAACCTCTCCGGCTCAATCAGGGTCGATGGCTCCAGCACGGTAGGGCCACTCACGGAGGCTGCGGCCGAGCTCTTCCGTGAGGAGAACCCGGACGTCAGGATCACGGTTGGCATCTCGGGCACCGGCGGCGGGTTCGAGAAGTTCTGTGCCGGTGAGACCGACATCTCCGACGCTTCGCGTCCCATCGAAGCCGACGAGGAGGAGGCCTGCCAGAAGGAGGGCGTCGAGTACGAGGAGACCCAGGTCGCCAACGACGGCATCGCAGTGGTCGTGAACCCCGAAAACGACTGGGCCACGTGCCTCACGACAGCCGAGCTGAAGAAGATCTGGGAGCCGGGGTCCAACGTCAACAACTGGAACCAGGTCAAGAGCAGCTACCCGGACGAGCAGATCGAGCTGTTCGGCGCCGGGACCGACTCTGGCACCTTCGACTACTTCACCGAGCAGATCAACGGTGAGGAGGGCGCGAGCCGTAAGGACTACAGCCCCTCGGAGGACGACAACGTCACGGTCCAGGGCGTCTCCGGCGGCAAGGGCAATCTGGGGTACTTCGGCCTCTCCTATGCGATCGCGAACCAGGAGAGGGTCAAGACGGTCCAGGTCGACTCGGGAGATGGTTGCGTCGAGCCCACCGAAGCCACCGTCCAGGACGCCAGCTACAAGCCGCTGTCGCGGCCGCTGCTGATCTACCCGTCGAAGAAGGCCCTGCAGAACGAGGCGACCGCTGCTTTCGTCAAGTTCTACGTGGACAACTACGAGGAGATCGCGAAGCAGGCGCAGTTCGTCCCGCTGACCGCGGAGCAGGCGCAAAAGGCACAGGACGCTGTCACGCAGCTGGAGGGCTAGTTGGAAGCAGCATCCAGGGCAGCCGAAGGACCGGGAGCCGGCGCGCAGGTAGCGCGCCGGCTCACCATTTCCAAGCGCCGTTACGGAGAGGGCCTGGTCAAGTTCGTGCTGTTGGCATGCGCCACGGTGTCGGTCCTGACCACGGTCGGCATCGTGGTCGCGCTGGCAGAGCCGACGATCGAGTTCTTCCAGGACGTGAGCCTCGGAGAGTTCTACACCGGCACGGACTGGTCGCCCCTTTTCTCGCCCTCGAGCTTCGGCATCCTCCCGCTGGTCGTGGGGACGCTCAGCACCACGCTGTGGGCCTGCCTGGTCGCGATTCCGTTCGGGCTGGGCGCCGCCATCTACATGTCGGAGTACGCCCGGCCCAGCACCCGCCGCTGGCTGAAGCCGGCGCTCGAGGTGCTTGCCGGCATTCCCACCGTCGTGTACGGGTACTTCGCGCTGACGGCGGTCACACCGTTCCTGCAGGACGTGGGCATCGACGTGACGGTGTTCAACGCCCTGTCGGCCGGCTTGGTGATGGGCGTGATGATCCTGCCCACCGTCGCCTCGCTGTCCGACGACGCGATGACGGCCGTACCGATGGCGCTGCGCGAGGGCGCGTATGGGCTGGGCGCATCGAAGCTGCAGGTCTCCACCCGCGTGGTGGTACCGGCCGCCCTGTCAGGGATCGTGGCCTCGTTCGTGCTCGGGATCTCACGCGCGGTCGGCGAAACGATGATCGTCGCGATTGCGGCCGGCCAGCAGGCCAAGCTGACTTTCAATCCGCTCGAGTCGATCCAGACGATGACGGCCTACATCGCGCAGGTCGGCATCGGGGACGTACCCACCGGTAGCGTCGAGTACAAGACGATCTTCGCGGTGGGGGCGACGCTGTTCGTCGCCACGCTGCTGATGAACGTGATCAGCATCCGGCTCGTGCGCAAGTACCGCGAGGTTTACGAATGAGCGCCGGGCAGTTCGTCGGCACGGCCTCGCAAAAGGACCGGGTGGCCGGGGCGCTCTTCAAGGGCGTGCTGATCTTCAGCCTGCTGATCGGGTTCGTGACCCTGATCATCCTCCTGGTCACAGTGGCCTCGGACGGCCTCGGCAAGCTCAGCTGGGACTTCGTGACGTCGTTCCCCTCGTCGCTGCCCGGCCGGGCCGGGATCCAGTCGCCGCTCGTCGGGACCATCTATTTGATGGTTCTGGTGGCGATGATCACCGTCCCGATCGGCGTGGGCGCCGCCCTCTATCTAGAGGAGTACGCCGATCGACGGCGTTGGTACAACCGCGCCATCGAGCTGAACATCCAGAACCTCGCCGCCGTGCCCTCGATCGTTTACGGGATCCTCGGCCTGGCGTTCCTGGTGCGGGGACCGATCGGCCTCGGCCGCGCCCTGCTGGCCGGCGCGCTCACGCTGTCGCTGCTCGTCCTGCCGATCGTCATCATCGCCTCCCGGGAGGCGATCCGTGCCGTCCCGCCGTCGATCCGCGAAGGCTCGCTGGCTCTCGGCGCGACGCGCTGGCAGATGATCTGGAGGCAGGTGCTGCCGGCCGCGATCCCCGGGATCGCGACGGGCTCGATCCTCGCACTGTCCCGCGCCATCGGGGAGACGGCGCCGCTGATCTTGATCGGCGCGATCGTCTTCGTGCCGTTCAACCCTTCGGGCCTGACCGACCAGTTCACGGCCCTGCCCATCCAGATCTTCAACTGGACGACTCGCCCCCAGGAGGAGTTCAAGCTGCTGGCCGCCGCGGCGATACTCGTGCTGCTGGCTCTCTTGCTGACGATGAACGCCTTTGCCATCTGGCTGAGGAACAAGTATCAACGCAGGTGGTAAAGATGCCGACTGAACAGATGACCGAACCGCCCCAGGAACAGACGTCCGCCGTGTCCAGGCGCCCGGACCCCCCCACAACGAAGATCGAGACCCGCCGGCGACGGCCCGCAACCGGTGGGCCGCGCCGAGCCGATCTTCGAGGTCAAGGAGGTCGGGGTCTCCTACAGCGGGACGCCCGCCGTGCGCAACATCACGCTCGACATCGGGCGCAACCGCATCACCGCCCTGATCGGCCCCTCCGGGTGCGGCAAGAGCACCCTGATCCGGTGCTTCAACCGCATGAACGACCTGATCACCGGCGCGACGGTCGACGGATCGATCCTCTACCACGGCCAGGACCTGTACGGGACCGGCGTCGATCCCGTCGAGGTGCGCAAGCTGATCGGGATGGTGTTCCAGAAGCCCAACCCGTTCCCGAAGTCCATCTACGACAACATCGCGTTCGGACCGCGGGTGATCGGGATGGAAGGCGACATGGACTCGATCGTCGAACGCGCGCTGACCCGCGGAGCCCTGTGGAGCGAGGTGAAGGACCGCCTCAAGGAGAACGCCTACCAGCTGTCCGGCGGGCAGCAGCAGCGCCTGTGCATCGCCCGCTGCCTGGCGGTCGAGCCCGACGTGATCCTGATGGACGAGCCCTGCTCGGCGCTCGACCCGATCGCAACTGCGAAGATCGAGGACCTGATGCTCGAGCTCAAGGACCGATACTCGATCGTGATCGTCACGCACAACATGCAGCAGGCGGCGCGCGTGTCCGACATGACCGCCGTGCTGATGCCGGAGGTGCGCGATGGAGACGTCACGATCGGCCACATCGTCGAGTACGCGGAGACCGACAAGATCTTCACGAACCCCGACAACAAGCGCACGGAGGAGTACGTGACAGGGAGGGTCGGCTGATGGCTCCGGAGGTACGGGTCGAGTTCCACGAGCAGCTGCGCGAGCTGGAGCAGGAGGCGCTGTCGACCATCGACCTCGCCAGCGCCGCGCTCGACCAGGCGATCGAGGCAGTCCTCAACCGGGACACCGAGCTGGCCGTGATGGTGATCGAGGGCGACGACCGCATCGACGGGCGCTATCTCGACGTCCATCAGGGCATCCTCAGCCTGCTGGCGCGCCAGAGCCCCGTGGCCAGCGACCTGCGGCTGGTCGCGGCATTGCTCCACACGATCATGCACATCGAGCGTGTCGGCGACCTGGCCGTGAACATCGCCAAGCTCGTGTCGCTGATGGGCGAGGCGCCGAGCGACATCGGCGAGATCATGCCCAAGGTCGAGGCGGCCGGGAACCAGGCCCGCGACCAGCTCAAGCAGGCGCAGATCGCGTTCGAGCAGCGCAACGTGAACCTGGCCGAGAACCTCGTCAGCCAGGACGACGTGATCGACTCGCTCAACCGCCAGATCTTCCAGGAGGCGGTCGAGGCAGGCGGCAGCGACCCCCACTCTCGCGAGTGGGCCGCGCACATGATGCTGATCGCGCGCTACATCGAGCGGATCGGCGACCACACGGTCGACATCGGAGAACAGATCGCGTTCGTGATCTCCGGCGAGTTCAGAGAGTTCACGGACGCTTCGCGTCCGCGCGGGGTAGCAGCTTAGTTACGGAGTCCGGAGTTACGGAGTACGGAGTAACTGCATTTTTCTCCGTAACTCCGTAACTCCGTAACCTGCGCTACTCCTCCGCCTGACTCACCAGCGGCGGTGGCAGCCTCTCTGCGCCCACCAGTTTCCGGTCGTCGAAGCTGAGCGCCCACACCCCGCCCTTCCTCAGGTTGAACGGCTCCTCGACCTCGACTCCGTCCTCGGTTGCGAGCCGTTCGACGAGCTCGTCGATCACGCCTCCCTGACTGCAGGCGACGGCGGCGCTTCCCGGCCGGCCGAGATCGCGGATCAGGTCCAGGGCGTCATGCTCGTTGCCCGGGAAGCCCTCCTCCGAGAGCAGCGCGTTCTCCTTGGCGTCGACTCCGATCGACTCGCTCAGCGGCCGCACGGTCTCGACGCAGCGAACGAAGTCCGCGGACAGGATCTCGTCGACCTCGAAGCGTGACAGCAGGCGCACCAGCTCCTCGGCCTGCTCCTCGCCCGCCTCGTCGAGCGGGCGCATGCGATCGTCCCCGTTCCACTTCGAGCGGCTGCCCGCGCTCGCATGGCGCACCAGCAGCACCGAGCCGGTC
>CAVXJX010000011.1:0-159341 GCA_963762195.1 uncultured Solirubrobacterales bacterium
CCGAACGGCCGCACCATCGCCTCGAAGCCCTCGACCTTGTCGGCCGTACCCGTCAGCTCGATCGTGACCGTCCGGCTCGAGACGTCGATGATGCGCCCGCGGAAGATGTCGGTGAGCTGCATGATCTCGGCGCGGCTCGAGCCGTCGGCGGAGACCTTGAACAGCGCCATCTCGCGCGCGATCGTCTCCTCCGGCTCGAGGTCGCGGATCTTGATCACGTTCACGAGCTTGTGGAGCTGCTTGGTCACCTGCTCGATCGGGTGCGAAGCGCCGTCGAGCGTGATCGTCACGCGCGACACCAGCTCGTCCTCGGTCGGGCCGACGGCGAGCGTGTCGATGTTGAACCCGCGCCGCGCGAACAGCCCGGCGATGCGCGTCAGCGCACCGGGCTTGTTCTCGACCAGCACCGACAGCACGTGCTTGCGGCCGGTATGGATGTTCCCGGCCGCCTCCAGGTCTTCGAGCCGCAGGACTTCCTTTGTTCCCGGCTCGCCCATCAGCCGACCATGTCCCTGGCCGCAGCGCCGGCAGGGATCATCGGGTAGCAGTTCTCCTCCTGGCGCACGCGCACGTCGAGCACCACGGGCCCCTCGGTCGCGATCGCGTCACGCATCGCACCCTCGAGCTCGGTGTCCGCATCGACGCGCATGCCGCGGGCACCGAACGCCTCGGCCAGCTTGACCCAGTCGGGGCTCGAGCCCATCGAGACCGAGCTGTAGCGCTTGTCCCAGAAGAGCTCCTGCCACTGGCGCACCATCCCGAGGTAGCCGTTGTTCATGATGAAGACCTTCACGTCGATGTTGTGCTCGACGGCGGTCGCCAGCTCCTGGCAGGTCATGACCAGGCTGCCGTCGCCCGCGACGCAGACGACCAGCTCGTCCGGCTTGGCCACCTTCGCGCCGATCGCCGACGGAAGCCCGAAGCCCATCGTGCCGAGCCCGCCCGAGTTGATCCACCGGCGCGGTGCCGGAAAGTGGAAGTGCTGGGCAGTCCACATCTGATGCTGGCCGACGTCGGAGGTGAGGATCGCGTTCCCTCCGGTGACGTCGTAGAGCGCCTGGATCATCCGCTGCGGCGGGATGTCACCGTCCTGCGAGCCCTCGAACTTCAGCGGCCATTCGTCCTGCCAGCGGCGCAGCTGCGCCCACCAGTCGTCCATGCGGGAGCGGTCGGACTCGAGCGCGCGGTACTCGGCCGTGAGCTTCGGCAGGATGCGCTTGGTGTCCCCGACGATCGGGATGTGGGCCGGGACGTTCTTCGAGATCTCGGCCGGGTCGATGTCGATGTGGACGAACTTGGCGCGCGGAGCGAACTCCGCGAGCTTGCCCGTGATGCGGTCGTCGAAGCGCGCGCCGATCGCGACGATCAGGTCCGCCTGGTCCATCGCGTAGTTCGCCGTGCGCGTCCCGTGCATCCCGAGCATCCCGAGCCACTGGTCGTGGGGCGCCGGGAAGGCGCCGAGACCCATCAGCGTGCAGGTGATCGGGAAGCCGCCCGACACCACCAGCTCGGTCAGCTCCTCCGAGGCATTGCCGTTCACGACGCCGCCGCCCGCGTAGATGATCGGGCGCTTGGCGTTCGCCAGGGCCTTCGCGGCGAGACGGATCTGCTTGGCGTTGCCCTCGACGAAGTTCTTGTAGCCGGGCAGCTCGACCTTCTGGGCCTCGCTGGGGTCGTACGGGATGTCCGCGCGCGAGAGGTCCTGCGGGATGTCGACGAGCACCGGTCCCGGGCGACCCGAGCGGGCGACGTGGAACGCCTCGTGGATCATGTGCGGGATCTCGCGCGGGTCGAGCACCTGGAAGGAGTGCTTGATCACGGGCATCGTGATGCCCATCACGTCGGCCTCCTGGAAGCCGTCGGTCCCGATGAGGTCTGTTCTGACCTGGCCCGTGATGAAGACGGTCGGCACGGAGTCGAGCATCGCGTCCGCGATCGGCGTGACGAGGTTGGTCGCGCCGGGGCCCGACGTCGCGAGCGCGACGCCCACGCGGCCGGAGGCCTTGGCGTAGCCCTCCGCGGCGTGGCCGGCGCCCTGCTCGTGGCGGCACAGGATGCTGCGGATGCCGGCGTCGTACAGCGCGTCGTAGGTCGGCAGGTTCGCTCCGCCGGGGATGCCGAATACGGCATCGACACCCTCCGCCTTGAGACATTCCATCATCGCGTCGACTGCTCGCATGGCACCCTCCTTTCGTTAAGTTCGGGCCGGCCGGCGAATTGCTGGAGAACCGGGAAAAGCCCCGCAAAACGGACGAAAGAAGCCGTGACGCCCCTGCGCGCCCGTGGCTTGCGAGTGTACCACCGGCTATTTGGGGCTACGCCTGGGTCAGCCAGCCGGTCGGCGCCGTGGACTCACCACTTCGTCGGGCTCGGGCCAGTCCATGTCCTCGCCGCACACGGTGCAGACCTGGTCCGCGATCGGGCGTACGGTGCCGCACCGCGGACACCGGCGGCGGGGCTCCTGATCCTCGAACCGGTAGAGGATCGCCGCGAGCAGGCCGATTCCCGGCAGGCACAGCCCGACGAGGAACCACACGAAGAAGGAGCTGCCCTTGATCTTGCCCACCACCCCGGCGGCGAGGCCGAAGAAGAAGGCGATCGCGATCAGCGCCCCGCCGGTCACCGTTAGCCCGCCGCCTAGATCCCGAGCTTTTCTTTGATGATGCGGTTGACCTCGGCGCCGTCGGCGCGGCCCTTGGTCTCCCTCATCACGGCGCCGACGATCGCGCCTGCGGCCTGCTCCTTGCCCTTGCGGATCTGCTCGACCGCCGCCGGGTTCGCCTCGATCGCCCGCCCGACGATCGCGTCCAGCTCGCCCGTGTCCGCGATCGCGCCCAGGCCGCGGGCCTCCACGATCGCTGCAGGATCCCCGCCGTTCGTGGTCAGCTCGGCGAGCACCTCCTTGGCCGCCGAGCGCGACAGCGTGCGGCTCTCGACCATCCCCACCAGCTCGGCCAGTCCGACCGGCGAGAGCTTCGACTCCCGGGGATCCTCGATGTCCCGCTCGCGCAGGAAGGCGACGAGCTCGCCGGTCGTCCACTGCGCGATCGCCCCCGCGTTCCCGTTGCCGGCCGAGACGCTCTCCTCGAAGAAGCTGCCCAGCTCGCTCCATCCCACCAGCGTGCCGGCCACGTCGCCGGGCAACCCGTACTCGGAGCGGTAGCGCTCGAGCCGCGCCGCCGGCAGTTCGGGCAGCGCCGCGCGGGCGCGCTCGAGCATCTCCTCGGTCGGGACGAGGGGCACGAGGTCGGGCTCGGGGAAGTAGCGGTAGTCGTGCACCGCCTCCTTGGAGCGCAGCGGAGTGAGCGACCCGCTCACGGGGTCGAAGTGGATCGTCTCCTGCACGACCGTCCCGCCGGACTCCCAGGTCTCGATCTGGCGCGCGATCTCCGCCTCCATGCCGCGTTCGAGGAAGCGGAAGCTGTTCATGTTCTTGAGCTCGGTCTTGGTCCGCAGCTCGTCCGTCCCGGCTGGGCGCACCGACACGTTCGCGTCGACGCGCAGCGACCCCTCCTCCATGTTCACGTCGGACACGCCGATCTGCTTGAGCGTCGTGCGCAGCAGCTGTGCGAACGCGCGTGCGTCCTGCGCCGAGCGCAGGTCCGGCTCGGTGACGATCTCGACCAGCGGCGTCCCGCCGCGGTTGAAGTCGACGACCGACGCGCCTGCGCCGTGGATGCGCCCCGACTCGCCGTGATGGATGAGCTTCGCGGCATCCTCCTCGAGGTGCGCGCGGTGGATGCGCACGAGCGGGCCGTCGGGAACCTGCAGCGAACCGGTCGACGCCAGCGGGATGTCGTACTGGCTGATCTGGTAGCCCTTCGGCAGGTCGGGATAGAAGTAGTTCTTGCGATGGAAGATCGACCGCGGCGCGATCTCGCAGCCGAGCGCCATCGCGATCATCAGCCCGTGGTGCACCGCCTCCGCGTTCAGCGTCGGGAGCGTGCCGGGGTGGCCGAGGCACACCGGGCACGTGCGCGTGTTCGGCGGCTCGCCGAACGACAGCGCGCAGGCGCAGAACATCTTGGTGCGCGTGGACAGCTGCACGTGCATCTCCAGCCCGATGACCGGTTCCCAGCTGCCCGTGTTCACGCCAGCGCTCCCGTGGTGTCGAAGCCGATCGCCTGCTCGAGCGCGTGCGCTGCGTCGAGGATGAGGTTCTCGGAGAACGCGGGCCCCGCGATCTGGAACCCGACGGGCAGGCCGCGCTCGGGGCCGCCGCCGTCCGGACGGCTGGCGAGGCCGGCCGGGATCGAGATGGCGGGAATGCCCGCCAGCGACATCGGCACCGTGCAGTAGTCGGACAGGTACATCGCGAGCGGGTTCTCGGTGCGCTCCCCGAGCTTGAAGGCCACGGTCGGCGACGTCGGCGTGACGATCAGGTCGCAGCTCTCGAACGAGGTGCGGAAGTCGTCGGCGATCTTCGTGCGCACCCGTCTGTGCGCGGCCGTAGTAGGCCTCGTAGTAGCCGGCCGAGAGCGCGAAGGTGCCGAGCATGATGCGGCGCTTGACCTCGTCGCCGAAGCCCTCGGCGCGGGTCTGCTCGTAGAGGTCGAGCAGCGTGCCGTTGCCGGCGCGGTGACCGAAGCGCACGCCGTCGTAGCGCGCGAGGTTCGACGACGCCTCGGCCGGCGCGATCACGTAGTAGGCGGCGATGCCGTGGCGCGCGTGCGGGAGGCTGACCTCGACGAGCTCGCCACCGAGGCTCTCGATCAGCTCGAGCGTCTCGTCGAAGGTCCGCCCCACTCCCTCCTCGACGCCCTCCGCGCCCGAGCCGAGCTCGGCGGGTACGCCGAAGCGCAGTCCCTGCAGGTCGGTGCGGCTCGGCATGCGCACCTCCTCCGGCAGCCCGAGCGAGGTCGAGTCGCAGGGGTCGTGGCCGACGAGGTGGCGTGAGCAGCAACGCCGCGTCGGTGACGGTGCGCGTCAGCGGCCCGCACTGGTCGAGCGACGACGCGAACGCGACCATGCCGTAGCGCGAGACCGCTCCGTAGGTCGGCTTCAAGCCCGACGATCCCGCACAGCGCGGCGGGCTGGCGGATCGATCCCCCGGTGTCGGTCCCGATCGCCCACGGCGCGAGGCCTGCGGCCACCGCGGCCGCGGACCCGCCGCTCGATCCGCCCGGCACACGCTCGCGGTCCCACGGGTTGCGCACGATGCCGTAGCCCGAGTTCTCGTTCGAGGAGCCCATCGCGAACTCGTCCATGTTGGTCTTGCCGATCATCGGCGCGCCTGCGGCGGCGAGCCGGCGCACGGCGGTCGCGGTGTACAGCGGCCTGTGTCCCTCGAGGATCCGCGACCCGGCGGTCGTCGGCACGCCCTCCGTGCAGAAGAGGTCCTTGACGGCCAGCGGCACCCCGCCCAGCGGCCCACCGGCTTCGGCGCCCTCGGCGCGCCGTCCAGAGAAACGCCCCGTAATCGCCGTCGTGGCGCTCGATCCGCTCCCGGTAGGCCGAGAACAGCTCGGCCCGGATCGAGGTCGCCGGCCGCGATCCGCTCGATCGCCCCGGCCGCGGACAGCTTGACCGCGGCGTCGCTCACTGGCCCGGGCTCGGGACTCGGAATCCCGCCGGCGTCGCATCCGGCGCTGCTTCCAGCGCACGCTCGGTCGGCAGGCTGTCGCGCGGCTCGTCGGGGCGCATCACGTTCTCGACCTCGATCACGTGCGTTGTCGGGGGCACGCCGTCGAGGTCGAGCTCGGAGATCTTCTCGATGTGGTCGAGCACCGACGACAGCTCGCGCGACATGCGCTCGATCTCGTCCTCGGCCAATCGCAACCGCGCCAGCCGCGCAACATGAAGAACCTGATCACGGGAGATCATCGAAGGAAGGTTAACGTCGGGAAAAGAAAGGCCCCTCACGACGGAGGGGCCCCTAAGCGGCTTGTGTTGAGCCCCTTCTGTTAGACGATTCTGACCTCCGCCGCCTGCAAGCCCTTAGGGCCCTCAGTGACTTCGAAGGAAACACGCTGCCCTTGCTCGAGCGACTTGTAGCCGTCCTGGGCAATCTGCGAGAAGTGCACGAAGACGTCGTCGCCCCCTTCGCGCTCGATGAACCCGAAGCCCTTCTCGTTGCTGAACCACTTCACGGTTCCTTCTGGCACTACCCCTCCTAGTACTTCCCGCACGGCTCGAAGCGGGGTCCGAACCCTGCTTGCTTGTAAGACGGCCGCAGCCTACCGGAACAACGGCCGGGATTGAACGTCGCTACGGCGAGGGGCGCGGCGGTCCGCGTGACGCTCCCGGCTCCGGGACGTCGCCGGGCTCGGGCGGCGGCTCGTCCCGAGGCGGGCCCGACGGTTCGATTGGGTCTGCCGGAGGTGCGTCGGGAGTGGCGATCGACGTTCGCAGCTGGTCGCGCGCCTCGTCGAACGTGGTGCCCTCCTCCTGCATGGCCTGCCATCCCCCGTACGCGACGATCGCCGCGCCTGCCAGTGCCAGCACGATTCCGAAGCGCAGGTCCACGACCTCGTTGGGCCCGGGCTGGAACACCATACGCAGGAGGACCATCACCACGGCGCCGATCCCGAGGCCCGCGGTGATCGCGCTCGCGGCGACCGGCAGCGCCACGTTGCGGGAGGTCGCGGTGAGGACCGCCAGCGTGATCGCGGCCACGGCCGCGGCCAGGATCACGAGGTTCGCGATCGTTCCGAAGAAGCCCTGACCGTCCCACGCCTTGACGCCGGTGTCCACACCGACCGCCTCGCCGAACTGCTCGACGAGGCCGCCGAAGCCGGAGATCTCGTACCAGTCGAATGCGAACATGGCGACCAGCAGAACCAGTCCGCCAACTGCTGCGACCAATTCTCCGGTCCTTAGCTTGCTGAAGTCCATGGAGCCTCCTCCGGGGGGTTGCGCGAATACTTCTACACGCGCCGGACCCCACCCGACGCGGCTTTCAACGTATTGCGGAGGAGCATTGCAATCGTCATCGGGCCGACACCCCCCGGCACCGGCGTGATCGCTCGCGCGCGGGCGGCCGCCGGTTCGAAGTCGACGTCCCCGACCAGTCCGTCGTCCGTGCGGTTCATCCCGACGTCGATCACGGTCGCGCCCTCCTTGACCATGTCGCCGGCGATCAGCCGCGGACGGCCCACGGCGGCGACCAGCACGTCCGCGCTGCGACACACCTCTCCGAGCTCGCGGGTACGAGAGTGGCACATCGTCACCGTCGCGTTCTGCGCCAGCAGCAGCGCGGCGACGGGCTTGCCGACGAGATCGCTGCGGCCGACCACCACCGCGTGCGCGCCCTCGAGCGGGGTGTCGTAGGCGCGCAGCAGCTCCATCACGCCGGAGGGCGTTGCGGGCACGAGACCGTCGCGGCCCTGGACGAGCAGCCCCGCGTTGGTCGGCGTCAACCCGTCGACGTCCTTGGCGGGATCGACGGCGGACGTGACCCGGGCGCCGTCGATGTGATCGGGAACCGGCAGCTGCACGATGATGCCGCTCACCGCAGGGTCGTCGTTCAGCTTTGCGACGACGTCCAGCACCTCGGCCTCGGAAGTGTCCGCCGGCAGATCGTGCCGAATCGAGGTGATGCCGACCTCGGCACACGCCTTGTGCTTGCCGCCGACGTAGATCTGCGAGGCCGGATCGTCGCCCACCAGCACGGTCGCGAGGCCCGGCGGCGTCTCCATGCGCGCGACCTCCTCGGCGACCTGGGCGCGAACCCGCGCGGCGACCGCCTTCCCGTCGATGATCATCGGCGCTTCAGCGGCGCGTAGTCGGCCATCAGCTGGCGCTCGGAGCCGTCGGCGGCGAACCGCACCGACACCACACCCCCGCGCGACGTCCCGATCACGACTCCCTCGCCGAAGCTCGCGTGGATCACGTCGTCGCCGACATGGAAGGAAAGCGGGCGCCTCCCGCGGCGCAGGTGAGGCGGTCTCCCACTGGTCCACGGGACTCGCGCCGTCGCCGGTGACGAGCTCCGCCGGCAGCTCGTCGAGAAACCGCGAAGGCATGTTGTAGGAGCGGGAGCCGAACAGCGAGCGCGTCTGCGTGTAGGTCAGGTACAGGCGCGACTCCGCGCGCGTGATGCCGACGTAGCAAAGGCGCCGCTCTTCTTCGAGGTTGCCCTCGTCGATCGAGCGCGAGTGCGGAAACACGCCCTCCTCGAAGCCGATGATGAACACGACCGGATACTCGAGCCCCTTGGCGTTGTGCAGAGTCATCAACGTCACCGTGCTGTCGCCGTCGCGCAGCGCGTCCTGCTCCGAGTAGAGGGACAGCTGCTGCAGAAACTCGGCCAGCGCCGGGAACGCCGTGCTCACCGTCCCAGTTGGCATCGAACTCGCGCGCCACGCCGACCAGCTCCTGGAGGTTCTCCATCCGGCCCTGCGCCTCGATCGTGCGCTCGGCCTCGAGCGCCTCCATGTACCCGGTCTCTTCGAGCACGCTCTCCAGCAGGTCGCCCACCGATGAGTGCTCGGACAGCTCCCGCAGCCGTTCGATGATCGACGCGAACCGGTCCAGCGCCTTTACCGCAGCGGGACCAAGCCCCGGCACCAGCTCGGGGACCGCTGCGATTTCCACCACCGGCTCCCCCATCGTGTTGGCATGGGCAAGCACCCGCCCGACGGTGGTCTGCCCGATGCCGCGCTTGGGCGAGTTCACGACGCGGCCGAAGGAGACCGAGTCGCTCGGGTTGGTGAGCAGCGTGAGGTAGGCGAGCGCGTCCTTGATCTCGGCGCGCTCGTAGAACTTCGTGCCGCCGATCACCTGGTAGGAGACGTCAGCGCGCACGAGCATGTCCTCGAGCACGCGGCTCTGCGCGTTCGTCCGGTAGAAGACCGCGATCTCGTTTCGCGAGATGCCCTCGTCGTCGGTCAGGCGCTCGATCTCGGAGACGATGTATCGCGCCTCCGTGTGCTCGTCCTGGAGCTCGGTGACGTGCACCGGCTCGCCCTCGCCGCGGTCGGTCCACAGCTGCTTGGGCTTGCGCCCCTCGTTGTGCGAGACGACCGCGTTCGCGGCCGAGAGGATCGTCTGCGTGGAGCGATAGTTCTGTTCGAGCTTCACGACGTGCGCGCCGGGGAAGTCGCGTTCGAAGCCGAGGATGTTCTGGATGTCGGCACAGCGGAAGCTGTAGATCGACTGATCGTCATCGCCGACGACGCACAGGTTCCGCTCCTCGCCCGCAAGCAGCTGGAGCAGCCGGTACTGCGCGTGGTTGGTGTCCTGGTACTCGTCGACGAGGATCCAGCGGAACGTGCGGCGGTAGCGCTCGGCGACATCCTCGAACAGCTCGAGCAGGTTGACCGTGCGAAACAGCAGGTCGTCGAAGTCCATCGCGTTCATCTCGTGGATGCGCTTCTCGTACAGGTCGTAGACGTCCGCGGCGGTCTGCTCGAAGAAGGTGCTCACGCGCTCGCGGTATGCGGCCGCGTCCTCCAACTGGTTCTTCGCGCGCGAGATCTGCGACTTGATCGCGCGGGGAGAGAACCGCTTGGGGTCGATCGAGAGCTCGTCGAGGCAGCGTCTGACGAGGCGCACCGAGTCCGCGTCGTCGTAGATCGTGAAGCGCTTCGTGTAGCCCAGCCGCTCGGCCTCGGCGCGCAGGATGCGGGCGCACGCGGAGTGGAATGTCATGACCCACATGACCCGCACCATGCGGCCCACGAGTCCCTCGACGCGGTCCCGCATCTCGCCCGCGGCCTTGTTGGTGAAGGTGATCGCGAGGATCTCCGACGGCTTGGCCTGGCCGGTGGCCACGAGATGGGCGACGCGGTGCGTGAGCACGCGTGTCTTGCCCGAGCCCGCGCCGGCCAGCACGAGCAGCGGGCCCTTGCCGTGCGCGACGGCCTCGCGCTGCGGCGGGTTCAGGTGCTCGAGGAGCCGCTCCGCACGGTCCGGCTGTTGCGCAGCAGGGGCTTCGGAGGGCAAGCCGGTGCTACCCGCCGACCGGGTTCTGACCCTTTTCCCGGCGCAGCGGGCGTACCTCGGCGGGATCGTGCTTTTGGCCGGTCAGCTCGGCGATCGTGTGCTCGAGCCGGCCGATCCGCTCGGCCAGCCCGCGGAGGGCGTCTGCCACTGGGTCTGGAAGGTGAAGCCAGTCGGTGTCGGGTCCTTCCGGTCGGCGGCCCTCGACCCGCACGGGATGGCCGGGAATGCCGACGACGGTCGTGTTCGGAGGGACGTCGTGAATGACGACCGAGTTCGCGCCGACCTTCGCGCCGTGGCCGACGGTGATCGGCCCGAGCAGCTTCGCGCCCGCGCCCAGAGTCACGTTGTCCTCCACGGTCGGGTGCCGCTTGCCCGCCGCGAAGCCGGTGCCCCCCAGGGTCACTCCCTGGAGCATGGTGACCCGGTCACCGATCTCGGCGGTCTCACCGATCACGACGCCGGTGCCATGGTCGACGAACAAGTCCTCGCCGATCCTGGCGGCCGGATGGATCTCGATGCCCGTCGCGATCCGGCTCGCATTCGAGAGCAGCCGCGGCAGCAGCGGGACCTCCGCCCCGTGCAGCGCGTGCGAAATCCGGTGGGCGAGGATCGCGTGCACGCCCGGATACGTGAGCAGGATCTCGAGCGTGCCGACCGTGCGCGCCGCCGGGTCGCGGTCGCGGGCGGCCGCCACGTCCTTCCGCAGCTCGCGTGCGACCCGCGCGAATGTGCGCAATCCCATCATCGGATGGCCTCCGGCGCCGGCACGCGTGAGGTCAGGTGGGTAATGGCGGCGCCTGCAGCGATCACGCCGGCGACCGTTCCTGTCTCGTCCGCCGAGATCAGCTCCAGGCCCTGATCGGCACACGCGGCCAAAAGCGAGCCGGCTCCGGAGAAGTCGAGCACAACGTCGTGGCCCATCACGATCGCGCTCGCGTTGGCCTCGTCGACGTCGACGGGATACGCCTCGGCTTGGACGTTGGGGTTCAGGACCCCCAGCTTGGCTGCCACGGCCTCAGCCCGGTTGGCTCCGACATCGGGTGTGTACAGGGAGGCCTGCGCGCAGAGGTCGCCGAGCGCGGTGGTGGCGCCATCCACGATCGCGACATAACCCACGCCGCGCGAGACCAGCTCGGCCGCCGCCGCGGCGCCTGCCGGTCCTGCACCGATCACGATCACGCGGGCAGACTTCAGCCTGATCTGGGCATCGATGCCGATGCGCTCGATCTGCGCCGAATAGCGCTCCCGTTCGGATTCGGACAGCTCAACCGTCACGGTCCTAAGGGTACGCGACGCCCCCGCTGACTCAGGCGGGTCGGTTCGGGTCGCCGGTGTGCTGGGTTTGCCCCCCAGGAGGGGGAAAAGTCAGCACAGCGTCCCGTGTCCTCGACGGCTACGGGGCGAAGAACGCCGGGTCGGGATCGATCTGCTCGACGATGTCCACCCAGACGCCGGCGGGGTCGCGCATCATGAAGTGCCGCTGGCCCCACGGCTCGTCCTTGATGTCGACGTCCGGCTCGATTCCCTTCGACCGCAGCCCCTCGAGCTCGCGCCGCGCGTCCTCGACCTGGAAGGTGAGGATCACGGAATCGCCTTCGTAGACCTGGCGGTGCTGGGGCAGCTGGTGGTCGAGCCCGGGCGCCATGAAGCACACGCCGGTCCGGGCCTCGCCCATCGGCCGCGAGACGTAACACCACCCAGTCGACCTCGAAGGTGACCTCCATGTCGAGCCGCTCCACGTAGAAGTCCCGCGCTTCTGCCAGGCGGTCGGTGACGATCAGCGGGTAGCTCTCCTGCAGTTGCACTGGCGCTCCTTTCGTCGGTTGGAGCCGGAGTGGTTACTAGGGAGCGAAAAACGGCGTCGAGACGTAGCGCTCGCCCGCGTCACAGATGACGGTCACGATGCGCTTGCCCTTCGACTCCGGCCGCGCCGCCACCTGGAGCGACGCCCAGGTCCCCGCCCCGGCTGAGATCCCCGCCGAGACTCCCTCGCGGCGGGCGAGGTCGCGGGCCGTGTCGATCGCGTCGTCGTCGGTCACCTGGATGATCTCGTCGATCACCTCGCGGTTCAGGATCGTCGGCACGAAACCGGCTCCGATGCCCTGGATGCGATGGGGCCCTGGCACGCCCCCGGAGAGCACGGGCGAGCTGGCCGGCTCCACCGCCACGATGCGTACATCCGGGTTGCGCTCCTTCAGCACCTCGCCGACGCCGGTGATCGTCCCCCCCGTGCCCACGGCCGCGACGAACACGTCCACGCGGCCGCCCGTGTCGGCCCAGATCTCCTCGGCGGTCGTGCGCCGGTGTACCTCCGGGTTGGCGGGGTTCTCGAACTGCTGGGGAACGAAGGAGTCCTCGATCTCGCGACTCAGCCGCATCGCCTCGTCGACCGCCTCGTGCATCCCGCCCATCGACTCGGTCACGATCGCCTCTGCTCCGTAGAGCCGCACCAGCGCCTCGCGCTCGCGGCTCATGCCCTGGGGCATCGTGAGAATGCAGCGGTAGCCCTTCGCGGCGCACACGAAGGCGAGCGCGATACCGGTGTTCCCGGATGTCGGCTCGATCACGGTCGTCTTCCCGGGCTCGATGCGTCCCTCGGCCTCCGCCGCCGCGATCATGGCAACACCGATCCGGTCCTTCACCGAGCCCGCGGGGTTGTAGGCCTCGAGCTTGCCGATCACCTCGGCGCCGAGGCTCTCCGTCAGCCGCGTGAAGCTCACCATCGGCGTGCGGCCCACGAGCTCCGCGACGTTGTGGGGAATTTCGATCCGCTTTCGGGGCATTCGCCGCACGATACTCACTGGAGCGGCAAGCGAAAAAGAAGAAGGCCGGCCCGCAGTGCGGACCGGCCTTCGAAATCACCCCTCAAAGCAGGGCTTGCTACAGAGCTACTTCTTGCACTTCTGCGTCACCGGTGTGGTCACGCTTGACCCGTCGGCGAAGAAGAACTGACCCTCTGCCTTCCACGTGCCCGTGCACTTCTTCGGGGCGACGATCAGGGAGAACTTCCTCTTGCCCTTCTTGATGGTCTTCCTCGGGGTCTTCGTGTCGACCAGTGCCGTGGCCGCGTCAGGCGCGCTCGGCAGGGTCTTGATCGGCGGGATGTTGAAGTCGAGGTTGTAGTCGAAACCACCAGCCACCTTCTTCGACACCTTGCCGACCGACACGAACGTCGGTCCCAGGTCCGGGAACACGTACACGAGGATCGTGTCCTTGCCGCCGACCTTCGCACCGTTGAAGATCGTCAGCTTCGCGTTCACGGGGTCGGTCACGACCGGCTTGGCGTAGCCGACGCCCCGACCGGAGCCGATCTTCGAGCCCGACGGACAGCCGTTCGGGCCACGCGCCTGCAGCTTGGCGAGCGCACAGCGCGGGAACTTGCTGGAGTTGTACTTACCGCCGTCGTTGAGCCGGATCACGATCCGGTTCATGATGGGCGGCTGCGGGGCGGCCGGGTCCGTCGACTCGATCTTCACGTTCAGACCGGTCGGCTTGCCCGCCTTGTTGGGCGATGCTTCCGCCTTGAATGCGACTTGAACTGCGGCGAATGCCGCGGAAGCCATCAGGGCACAGGCAGCACCGATGCCGAGCACGGCTATGAGCTTCTTACGCAAATTGCTCTCCTCCTCCGGGTTTGCAGGGCAACGGGCCGCGCCGGCGCACAGAACCTTTGGCCGACCGCCCTCGTACTAGGAAACAGCAAGCCTAACCAAAGGTTGCGGTCTGTGTGTCGGTACCTGTTACCGAGACACCGGGCTCTCAGCCGTCGGTGCCGGTGCCCCGCAGCTGCCTGCCCGGCCGAGAGCGGCCGATCTTCTCCATGAACTCACCGAGATCGGATGCCTCACCGTCCACCGGGCCGCGGTTTGCGCGGTCGGCGGCCATCAGAGAGGTCCAGCCCTGGTCGCTGTTGAACAGGCGCCAGGCATCGTTGACCGCATCCTCGGCGATGCGGGCGGCGGCCGACGACGAAAGGAGCGGGTCCCCCGCGCGGGCCAGGGCCCAGGCGACCCCGTAGCCGAAGCTCCACTCCCCGAGGCTGGCCTCGAACTCGGAGAAGTAGTCGCATCCCTCCGGCGCATGGCGCTGCACCTCGTTGAGCGGCTGCGCAGCCTCGTCCTCGAGCGCGTTCAGGACCTGTCGCGCCATGTCCGGGCTGCGATCGGATGCAAAGCTCACTGATCCACCTCCCTCTCGCTGGAAGGGCCATCGTAGACCCGCCGTCGTACGGCAAGGATGGGTGTCAGGAACGGGCTAGAAAAGGGTCTAAGGAAGAACCGTGTCGCGATGCACGTACAAGCGCATCTTGGAGATCTTGCCGCCCTCTACCTCGAACACGTCAGCGATCTCCTCCTCGATGTCGAACCGGCTGCCAAGGCCGCGGGCGCGCAGATGCACGAGCGCGACCACCTTGTCGCCGGATTCGACGAATCCTTCGGGCTCGGGCTCGTACATATGCCACGAAGCGAAGAACTGGCGCAGGTACCTGCCCACGTCGCGGTGGCCCCGGGGCGGCATGGCAGCCACCACCTCAGGAGGCTGGTAGACCTCGACCTCGTGGTTGCAGAGCTCTATCGCAGCGTCGAAGTGCCCGTCGTTGAGGGCCTCGTAGAACTGCCGGAGAAGGCGCTCGTCGTGCTTGGAAACCATCTCCTCCCTAGTTCGACCAGGCATGCTGCACCCTTGAGCGGTCCCGGAGCCGACGATGGCCCGCTCCCGTTTTAGACCTTCCTACTGGCTTTTCGAATCGGCTCGGCCGCGCTTGCGTGCGCGCTTGCGAGCGCGCTTGATCGTCCTGCGCACGGGCCGGCTCGTCACGGCGCCGAAGAGCGCAACGATCATGGCGGCGGTCGACATCACGTTCGCGTAGGTGAGCCGCTTGCTCATGACGACTCGTCGTCCTCGACCAGGTCGGCGACATGCGTGCCCTTGACCGCCTTGGGCAGAGCGCGGACATATGCGTCGCCGCTGTCGAGGCTCAGCGGCCGGCGGTCCTCCCCTTCCACGTGCAGGCCCTGCAGAATCCGGGCGACCCGGCGGTTTGACGGAACGGCCACACCGTCCTCCAGGTCGACCGTGCCGATCACCTGCACCTGCGGCCCTTTGCGGTTCGACACCGCTTTGATCACTGCGTGCATCGTCCTCCTTTCGGTCCGCACACCTTAAGCTGCAGAGCGTGGAATCCGAGCGTGCCGGGATGGAGAAGCAAAAGGTCCTCTACGTGCTGCACAACCATCCCGCTGTCTATCCGGGCGGGGCGGAGGCATACGCCTACGAGCTGTACGAGGCGCTGCGCGATTCGGACCAGATCGAGCCGCTGCTGGTCGCGCGCATCGGATCGGGCCCGTCGATGGAGCGCCACTCGCATCCGGGCGCGCCCTTCAGCGCCGTGGACTCCCGCGACCCCAACCAGTTCTTCCTGTATACCGACTGGGAGACATACGACTGGTTCCAGATGACCTCGCGCGACAAGTTCCTGTACGCGACCCATCTGAGCGACTTTCTGCAGATTCACAAGCCTGACGTCGTGCATTTCCAGCACATCCACAGCATCGGATGGGACGCGGTCTCGCACACCCGTCGCGTCCTGCCCGACGTTCCGATCGTGTTCACCCTGCACGAGTACCTCTCGATCTGCCACCGCGATGGGCAGATGCTGCGCCGCACCGGCGAGCTTTGCAATCAGGCCTCTCCCCGCCGCTGCCACGAGTGCTTTCCCGACATCCCCGCCGCGGACTTCTTCCTGCGTGAGCGCTTCATCAAGTCGCACATGGACCATGTGGACATGTTCCTGGCGCCGAGCCGGTTCCTGCTGGAGCGCTATGTCGACTGGGGGATCCCGCGCGAGCGCATCCGCTTCGAGGACTACGGCCGGACACCTCGCGAGCGGGCACCGGAACGGCGCCGCGAGCCCGGGTCGCCGCGCAACCGCATCGCCTTCTTCGGGCAGCTCAACCACTACAAGGGCGTCGACGTACTGCTGGACGCGATGGCGCTCCTGAACGAGCGCGGCATCGGCGCACACCTCACCCTGCACGGAGCCAACCTCGAGCTGCAGCCACCGGAGTTCCAGCAGCAGTTCGCGGACCTGATGGAGGCCAGCAAGCGAACCGGGAACAACGTCGTGATGCGGGGCAGCTACGAACCCGCAGACCTGGCCAAGTTGATGTCCGAGGCGGATTGGGTCGTCGTCCCGTCCAGGTGGTGGGAGAACTCACCGCTGGTGATCCAGGAGGCCTTCATCCACGGGCGCCCCGTGATCTGCGGCGACATCGGCGGGATGGCGGAGAAGGTCACCGACGGTGTCGACGGGCTCCATTTCCATGTCGGCGACCGGACGAGCCTGGCCGAGACCCTGGAGCAGGCCGTGACGACGCCCGGCCTCTGGGACGAGCTGCGCGCAGGCGCGCGCCCCGTGTACAGCGTGGACGATCACATCGCGAGCCTGACCGAGCTCTACAGCGACCTGCTGGCCCGCAGGTTCGCGGGCGAGCGGACCCTCGCGCAGTGAAGGAAATGCTGGAGCGGGCCGCGTGGCTCGCGGACGACCTACTGCTCCTCGCGGGCCCGGGCTCCGAGGCCGAGCGGCAGGAGCTCGAGACCTCGTCCGCCGCCCGCGGCGACACGACACTCGATGTCGTGACGCGCGCGCTGGCACTCTCGAACGGCACCGACGCCGGCAGCCGGGTGCTCGCGGTGAGCCGCTTCGGCGTGGCGCTCGACTACTCGGCCACCGACTTGACCATGACGTTCGGCCGGGACGGCACCGCCCTGCCGGTCGATGCTGCGCAGCTGACCGACTGCGCGGTCCTCTTGCGCGAGGAGCTGAGCAGTCTCGGTCCCGACGAGCGCCGGGACGCCCTGGACTTTCTGTGGACGACGGTCGCTCCGAGCCTCGAGCGCAGAGGGTCGTACCCGATCGCGCAGCTGCTCGCCGACCTGCGCACAGTGCTGCGCCCGCCGCTGCCCCAGATGTTCCGCAGCGTGGACGAGCACAACGTCGCGCACGTGGACGTGGTGCTGAAGCTCGACGAGCGCGCGGTCTGGGTCCAAGGCTGGATGTACGACCGCGACGACACGGCGGGACGCCTGACGCTGGTCGCCCCGGAGGGTGGGCGAGCCGAGTTGCTGCCGGGCCTCTTCCAGCATCGCCGAGCCGACATCCAGGAGATCTTCAGCGACAAGAACGGCGTCAGGGGTCAGCGCCAGGGGTTCATCCGGTTCACGGAGCTCGACGGGCCGAGTCAGGTGTCGCTCGGGTGGCTGGTGGAGGTCGAGACGGTCTTCGGGACCGCGGGCGAGCAGGCCGTCCCGCACGTCGTGAGCGACCCCATCGAGGCGCGGGACAGGATCTTCCCGTGCTTGCAGCTCGACCGGCCCGGCAGCGACGAGCTCATGCGCGAGCATGTCCATCCGGCGATCACGCGCATCCAGGACGGCCTGCGCGACGCTCCCGCGATCGAGACCGTCGTCGAGCTGGGCGAGCCGCCCGCCGCGCCCTCGGTGTCGGTGATCGTGCCGCTCTACGACAAGATCGCCTTCCTCGAGTACCAGATGGCCCACTGGGCGAGCGATCCGGAGCTCTCGCAAGCTGACCTGATCTATGTGCTCGACTCGCCCGAGCAGGCCGTCGTCCTGGACGAGCGGGCGCGCGGCCTGTTCGCGATCTACGGCATCCCGTTCAGGCTCGCCGTGATGAACGCCAATTCGGGCTTCGCGGCGGTCAACAACCGGGCCGCCGAGCTGGCGCGTGCCGACAAGCTGCTGCTGCTGAACTCGGACGTGGTTCCCGACACGCCCGGATGGCTGGGACGCATGACGGCTCTCTATGACGCCACTCCCCGCATCGGCGCCCTCGGGCCGAAGCTGATCTACGAGGACGGCTCCCTCCAGCACGCGGGCCTGTACTTCTACCGTTCGCCCGCCTCACCCATCTGGGAGAACATGAGCTACTTCAAGGGGCAGCATCGCAGCCTGCCCGCGGCGAACGTGGCGCGGCAGGTACCCGCCGTGACGGGTGCGTGCATGATGGTCGCGCGAGAGTTGTACGAGCGCCTGGGCGGTCTTTCCCACCGTTACGTGACGGGTGGATACGAGGACTCGGACTTCTGCCTGCGCCTGGCCGGGGAAGGCCTCGAGCACTGGTACATGCCGGGCGCCGAGCTCTACCACCTCGAAGACCAGTCCTATCCCACGAAGCTCCGCAAGCTGACCGCCCGCTACAACCGCTGGCTCCTCACGGAGCTGCAGGGCGAGCGGATCGAGCAGCTGACGGCGCAGTAGTCAGGCGCGCTGGAACCAGGCATCGCCCACCACGAAGTCGTCGACCCCGCGGGTCTCGCAGAACCGCGTGAGGTCCGACATCCTGTTGATGAATCCCCTCTCCTTGAAGTTGAGGGAGGTGTTACACAGGACACCGACACCGTGGCGCTCGCCGAAGGCCGTGAGGAGATCGTGGAGGGGCTTGTTCTCCTCCGCGGTCACCGTCTGGCAGCGCGCCGATTCGTCGACGTGCGTGACGGCTGCCAGATCCCGGGTCGTGGCCCTGCGGAAATAGAGCATGTACGGATCTGCGAAGTCGCGGTCGTAGACCTTGCCCACGTCTTCGATGCGACAGCACGGCGCGATCGGCCGGTAGGTCTCGCGCATCTTGATGTCGTTCAGACGATCGCGCGTGCCCGCGTCGAAGGGGTTTGCGAGCAGCGAGCGATTGCCCAGCGCGCGCGGCCCCAGCTCGGCGCGGCCCTGTACCCAGGCGAAGACCCGCCCGCTCGCGATCGCGTCCGCGATCGCCGGCTCGCTGAACTCGCGTCGCTGCCAGACATCGGAGTTGGGTGAGGAGTCCCACTCGAACTCGAGCCCGCAGTAGACGTCCCAGTCGATGTAGGGCTCGCCGGTCATCACCGCGAGCGCATCGGTGATGCTCCCGACCGCGAGTCCCGAGTCGTTGGGGCATGGGGGCACGAAGACGGACGAGAAGTGCCCCAGCTCCCGCCACATCATGTTCCAGTCGCAATTCAACCCGCAGCCGCCCGCGATGTGGAGGGGGATGCCGGATGGCAGCTTTTCCATGGCGGCTTCGGAGAAGATCTGGAACACCCGCTCCGTGAGCAGTGCGGCCGCGGTCTTGGTCACCTGGGCCGTCACCTCTGCGTTGTAGAGCGGCGAGTCTTTGTACTGCGCCTTTTCGAGGGGCCACGGCGGCGGTCCGGTGATGATGCGATCGACGACGTCGGTGATCGCCGCATCCGCGTCGGCTGCGTCGCCGAAGGCAGCCAGCGCCATCAGCTTCCCCGCGTCGTCCCTGGGAGGCTTCGGCCTGTCGTCGAACGTCGGATCGGCCAGGGCGAAGAGCGCCGCGTACCGGATCCCTGGTCCATACATGATCGGGAACTCGCGCTTTACTCGAAAGTCGGAATCGACGAGGTAAAGACTCCCGATTCCGCCTTCCCAGACGAGCACGGCGCGTTCGGGCGAATCGTCTCGCGGGGCCATGCCGATGGCCGCCATGATGTGTGCGCGCTCGTGTGTGGACGAGAAGAGGGTCGCCGGCCGCCCGAGAAAGTTCATTGGGCGCTGTTCGGTTCGACTTGAACCGAAGTACCCAAGCCCCTCGAGCGTGGCGTCCAGCCCGAACGTCTTGAGCGCACCCGAATAGGCCAAGACGTCAGGCATCTCGCCGAGGCGCTCGACGGCGTTGATGAACGTGCTCACGGTCAGCGCGGCGTGCCGCTCGAACGAGTCCTTCTCGGCCTCGTACGCGAACAGCAGCTGTCCGTCGCGCGCTGCGGCGATCGCTCCATCATGGCCCGGGCTGAGAGCAAGGACGATCATCTAGGCGGGGAAGTATCCCGGGCGCGACGGCGCTGAGGGTCAGACGTACAGCGTGCCCTCGCGCCAGCGAGGGATTCCATCGTCGGTCGGGCTGCGGCGCGCGACTATGTGGCAGAGGAACTCCGCGTGGTCACCGCTGACGGCGCGGAGGGTGCAGTCGAAGTTGCCGTTCACGCTGAAGCGCTCGGCCGGGAGTCGTATCTCGAACCCGGCGCGGGCCGCTCGCGGCGACGACGGAAACGCGGCGGTCAGGTCCGGGCGCTTCGTCTTCGCCGCGGCCAGGGTCGCCCCCGTGGGTCCGATGAACTCGACCGTATCCGCAGGCCGGCGGTTCGTCGTGATGATCCAGCCGCTCACGTCGAGGGCGTCCTCGCTCGCATCGATCAGGTCGAGGGAACCGTTTGGAAACGCCGCATCGTCACTTGCCCGGACGAGATCACACGCCGCGAAGCCGGCCGTCATCGCCTCCTCGATGGCCTTTGTCGACGATCGGGTGAGCGCCGCAACCTTTCTCAACGCGGAATCGAACGCCCGCCCCGTCTTGGCGACCGCAGCGCTGTCGTGTGCATACGAGGGCAGGATGTTGCCGTTCGTGAGCACGCCCTCCCGCGCGCACTCACGAAGGAACGCCGCCATCAACCGCTCGCCCGACACGCCGCGCTGGTCGGAGAAGAAGAAGCTCATGCGGGCATCTGGTCCGGATAAGGCGGCGATCACGCCGTGCTCGGAGCACGCTTCCTCGAACAGGTGCCGGACCTGCGCGCCGATGCTTGCGAGATGCGCGATCACGGGCTCCTCGCTGAGCGTCTTCAGCACTGCGCGTGCGGCGGCAAGTGACAGGGTCTCCCCACGGAATGTCATGCCATACGCGAGCTCCGGAAGGCGTTGCATGTATTCGCGTTTGCCGACGACTGCCGACAGCGGCAGGCCGTTCGCGATCGACTTGCCGAAGGTGGCCAGGTCCGGCGTGACCCCGTAGAGCTCCTGTGCCCCGCCGTTGGCGACACGGAATCCGGTGATCATCTCGTCGAACACGAGCAGCGCCTCATGCCGTTGGGTCAGCTCGGCCACGCCCTCGAGGTAGCCGGGTTCTGGGAGTTCGACGCACACGGGCTCCATCACCACGGCCGCCACCCTGCCGCTGTAGAGCTCGAGCAGCGCCGCGAGCGCGTCCAGGTCGTTGTAAGGGAACGGGTGTACCAGCGGTCTCAGCGATGCGGGAACGCCGGCGACATCCGGGAACTTGGCCACGTGCCAGTCGTGGAACCCGTGGACACCGCACTGGAGGATGACCTCGCGGCCGGTGACGGCGCGCGCCAGGCGAACGGCCGCCGCGACGGCATCGGAGCCGTTCTTCCCGAACGAGACGAGCTCGGCGCACGGGATCATCTCCGTCAGCATCCGCGCCACGTCGAGCTCGACCGGGTGCATCAACGACAGGGTCGGTCCTTCGGCGAGCTGCGATCGAATCGCCTTCTCCACCGCAGGGTGGCGGTATCCCAGTAGGACGGGACCACCGCCGTTCACCCAGTCGACGAAGGACCGCCCGTCGACGTCGACCAGCTCGCAGCCTGTCCCCTTCCGGGCGAACATCGGGAATGCATCCTCGCGGTCCTCGTAGAAGGACCGCACGAGCTGCTTGTGCTGGCCGCCGTATCCGAGGAGCGCATCAGCTTCGCGACGCAGCCGGCCGCTGCGCGCGCCGCGCTTGCGCCGCGTCTTAGCGGCCGGCTCGTGCGCCGGCTCCCGGAGGTCGAAGATCTTGCACGTCTTGTAGTCGTCGTGAACGGTGCGGTAGTGGCTCTGCAGGTGTTTCGCGAAGTCGCCGTAGGTGTCGAGCCACCAGAACGACACGGCCGGGATCACGAGGTGTGTCGCACCGCTTCCGCGCAGCTGCTCCATGTGCTCGATCGCCCACTTGTCGTCGGGCGGGTGGAAGCCGGCCCAGCGGCCATCGGCCGCCCTCGGGAAATGACGTGCCGCGCAGGCGCCGAGCTGGAGCAGGTCCTCGTCGCCCTTCGAGATCACCAGCACCGTCGAGTCGCTCCCGGCGACTTCCGCGACCGCCGCGCGCGTGCGCTCGACGAGGCGCTCGTAGCTTTCCGGCGAGGGTGTCCCGCCGTTCGACGGTGAGGCCACCGGTTGCGTGGCGCGCTGTGGGGTTGCCGGCTTGGCGCCGTTGGCAACATGGCGTGTCCGGCGAACCTGATTGATCCGCTCGACTAGCAACGGCCGCTGGGGCAACGCGTCGCGCTCCTTCCATCCCGCCTGCCTTTCGCCGCCCAGATAGGTGCTTGCGAGGTGGCCCTCGTCGGCGTATTCGAGATTGCTCCCCTCGATCCTCGGGATGGCCTCGTGGTGGACGATGCAGCGAACCTCCGAGCGTGCATCCGGGAGCGACGGGTCGGCGCTCCGCCCCACGACGGTCCACCAGAAACCGAGGTTCGTCGTCAACCGCGCCCACAGATCACTCGGCACCACCGCCTCGAGCAGCCCACCGGGCGCGTCGATCGGCTGTAGCTCCCATGTCTCCCGATGGCCCTCCGCCTGTCCCCCGAGCGCGAACCGGACCACGAACTTGTCGAGCTCCTCGTGTGGCGGCCGGAAGCGGATCGTCGGTGCGTCGGTGAGCCGGGCCATGTGCGCCGGTTGCTCGAGCTCGATCGATAGTTCGACGTCCTCCGGTCGCAGGCCGACGCTCTCGAGGAACGGATCGACGAACGGGAGCGTGGGCTTGGCCGGAGCCCGATCGACGTAGCGGCATGTCTCGCAAAGGGGCGGGTAGTCCCATGTGTAGTGGGCCCGCCTGAGGTCTTGGGCGGATGGTCCGTTCCAGATCTCGTCGAAGTCCTGGTCGGCCAGGTTGCCGATCGTCAGCTCGCGGTCGGCGTCAAGCCCGCAGGGGCCGACCACGCCGTCCGCGAAGATCCGCAGCCGGTCGTACGCGTACTTGCAAAAGCCCGGGACGATCAGCTTCATCCGCTCGTCCCAGTGGTGATTGCGAACCTTGCTTTCCCGCGGCAAGATCTTCGCTTCCTCTTCGCGAAAGTCGTATGCCCGGTGCTCGTCGAGCCACCAATCGAGGCAGATGCGCTTCTCCTCCGCTGCGGATATGCACCGCTGCTTGATCCCCTCGATGTACTCGGACGAGAAGTGAAGCGTGGGGTCGAGGTGGCGGCTGCGCCGGTTGACGTCGATCAGTTGGATCACGTAGACGTTCTGGATCCCGGCATCGGCCATGTACGCGACGGTCTCCGGCAGATGAGGCGCATTCTCGGTCATGAAGACGATCTGCACGATGCATTCGATGCCGTGCTGCTGACAGAGCTCCGCGGTCCTGCGCAGGTTCGGTGAGGACCTTGTCCGCCCTGCCGCCCGGGCGGATCTTCTCGAACACCTCGGGGATGTGGCTGTCGACGGAGAGGATGATCGCCTCGACCAGGTCCTTCATCTCGTCGAACTTCTGCTCGTCCAGGAGCTGAACGTTCGTGGTGAGCGCGATCTGCACCGAGTACTCCTCGGCGATGCTGCGCGTCTCGTCCCACGTCACGGCCAGCGGCTCGCTGCCGTCATGAGGCGTCATCACCATCAGCTCGGGGGCGATCTGAGTGGCGATCTTGTCGAGCACCGCCTCCGACATCTTGAGCAGGGGCGGGTTCTGGCCGTCCCAGCACATGACACAGGACATGTTGCAGAAGGTGCTGAACTGGATGTGCGCCTCATAGGGGCGCGATTCGAACGTCAGGCGCCCATCCAGGAGCTCGCACTCGAGCAATGCTCGATTGCGGCGGTTGATGGTCTGCTTTTCTTCGGAGGTGACGGTTGGCTGCGTCTTGGAAGCAGGGTCGGCACTGGCATGCGGCCCAGCGTTCCCGACACCTCCGCGGGCGGCCATCGCGTCTGCTGCGGAATCCGTAACGGCTCCTTCCGTTTCACGAAACGCTATCCCTGCGGCTCAGCGGGTGTCAAGGGCCGAGAGCGATAAACGAACATTTCGCTTTCCTACACGCGAGGGCAGACAAGCATCGTCGTCTGATCTATTGTGGATCTCCGTGAAAATCTCGTCGATCGATGGCTCAGAGCCAAGCGTGGGGGAACGCAGCACCTAATGGCGGCGCCTCAAAGCCCGGCCAGTTCGGCTTCATCCACGTCCCGAAGACGGGGGGTACCTGGGCGGTGGAGGCGATGAGGCGTGTTGGGATCGAGGTCACCGTGCTGGGCGAGGGCAGGGACAGGCACGTTCCGTATGGAGACGTAACGGGGGCGTTTCGGTTCGGTTTCGTCCGTGAGCCAGCCACGTGGTATCGCTCCAATTGGGTCCACAAGAAACGGCGCGGCGACTACCCGGAAGTCATGTACCCGGCCGATGAGATCTTGCGGGCATCGAAGGATTTTGCAGGCTATGTGGAAGTGGTTACGGCAGAGGTCCCGGGCTACCTCTCCCAACAGTACGAGTGGTTTCTGGGACCGCCCGGAGCGATCGAGTACATCGGTCGGCAGGAGAATCTCGTGGAAGATCTCATCACTGCGCTCGAGCTGGCGGGCGTGGACTTCGATCCGGCTGCGTTGCGGGCGGTTCCTCCGGTGAACGAAGGTACGGAGGACAAGCCGGAGATCACGCCGGAACTGCGCGAATTGATTGCCGCCTCCGAGCAGCGGGCGATCAAGCGGTTCGGTTACTAGGGATCGTCAGTCGAGCGCGTAGATCGCGCAGACCGCGCCGTCCCGAACCAGGGGCGTATAGCGCTCTTCGACATGTGCCTGGAAGTCCGGCATGCCGTACACGAGGAATTGCAGATGTTCCCTTGGTATCACGATGAACTGAGCGCCCTCGGAACGAAGGGTCTCCAGCATCTCAATTGCGCGCTCGTCCGGGACGTGCATGAAGTTGCCGCTCTCCCCGCGCGGGAAGTGCGACATCGAGCGGCCGTCTACCTTGGGCAGGTTGCCACCACCTGAGACGAACAGCACGTCCGAGCCGGCGGGCACGTGCGACGCGATTGTCTCGCTCAGCAACCCTTCTGAGTAGACGGGAACGGGATCGCGTATCCATTCCGGGTAGTACCAGTAGTTGTGTTCACCCTCGGTGTGCAGCGGGGTAAAGACACGGCAGCCCTCGAAAAAGTAGTGGGTGACCTGGCTGTGTCTGGTGCGCGATTCATCCCTCTGCGGTGATCCACCGTGGAGCAGGTTGGGTGCCCACAACACGGCCTGTCCCTTGCGGATCGTCCCGTATTCCGGCTGGAGGTTCTCGCGCTCGATCAGGCGCTGGCAGTAGAGCTCGTACTGCGCGCTGCGTGCATTCAGGAAGTCATTGTGGTTCGCGTAGTTCTCGACCAGCGGAACCTCGCCCATCTCCGCCTCGATCTCGGGCCAGGTCGGGATCGGCAGCTTGTGGCTGCCCGGGTAATAAACGAGCGGCCCGTTGTCCATGTCCATGTCCTCGAGCGCGATCCAGACACCACACATGTAGCCCGGCGGATCGGACTGGAAGTGGAACGAGTCCGAATGGGCGCGCTGCTGGGTGCCGACAGGGAAGTTCAGTGTCTGAAAAGGCATCACCCCGCGGCCAAAGAGATCCTCGAGCAGATCGAGGATCCCGCGATCGAGTGCCACCGCGCGCGCGTTCGTACTGATCTTCCAGGCGTTCTTTATGCGGTGCCAGTGCCAGTCGCCGCTTCGGCCGGCGTTGCGGTCATAGACGACGCCATCCTTCTCGGCCTGGGGACCGGGATGCCATGGGTCCTTGTACATGGCATCGAACTCGGAACGCAGGTCGTCAAGCAGCTCGGGCGGACAAGGGTCATCGAGAATCAGAAAACCCTCGCTGTCAAACCGTCGGCGGGCGTCCTCCCCGATGTTGCTCAATGATGTGGCTTCAACAGTCATCTTGAGGCGTCAGCCTAACATCCGATCACGAGATCTTCTCCAGCCAGACGCTGCTCGCCCCACCGATATCCGACGGGAATAGCTTCTCGAGCGACCCCCCCTGGTGGTGATGCAGCATCACCGAACCTAGCCGGACCCTGTACGAGTCGTTGTGCATGAGGAACGCCTGTGCCAGGTACTGCTCGTTCCAGCTCAGTCCCTCATCGAAGATCCAGCCCCGCCCGTACTCCCTCGGCCAGATGATGTCATGGATGTGAACCCACACGCCTGGCGCCAATAGCGGCAGCACCTGAAAGAACATCCAGTTGACATCGCTTCCGGTTCGTACGCAGTGGGACCCGTCATAGAAGAGGACGTCGCCGGAACGAAGACTGGAGAAGACCTCCAGGTCGACGTCGTGGACGAAGTTGGGAAGCACGCGCCAATCCTGGGGGAGCTCGCCAAGGACAGCCCACGGAGGGCCCGGATCGATGAGCGTTACGTCGCACGTCTTTTCATTGGCGCTGAGAGCCCGTCTGAGGAGGAGGCTGGACAAGCCGATGCCGACCTCGACGACGCGAGCCGGTTGGAGCTCACGCAGCAATCCGTAGTAGGCGTAGGCGTCCAGCCCGCCAAAAGCTTGGCCCCATGCGAACTCACCAGGTCGTGCCGGCAGCTCGCTACCAACGTCCGCGAGCTCGCCGGAGTACTTCGCCAGGCGCTGGGCGAGCTCCATCTGGTCGTCGAGGCCCCAGTCGATGCCGCGAGGCAACTCCGGGTTCGCCCATATTTGAGGATTGGCACGCAGGAACTCGAGGTCGTTGAGCGGCCAGTAGTAATGGTTGGGCTGCCAGTGCCAGCCTCGGTTCTGAATTTCCTGGAAGGTCATGCTCGCCAGGAGCGTCACGGCCTTGTCGATCTCATGATTCAGGACCGGGCCGATGGGAGGCAGGCCCGAGTTCTGAGCCTCCGGCAACCGTGGTTGCTGCCGCCGAGGGCCGAGCAGTCGCTCGATTGCGCGCGCCACCGGCGTGCCTGCAATCGCGCGCGCGCGCTCTTCACGCGCGGCAAGGGACGATCCGCGAAAGGAGCCAAGGTGGGCCGGTAGGCCGAGCAGCCGTCGCAACCAAGAGCTCCGGGCAAACAACGTGACGAGTCGATGCGTCAAGGACTGTTCGGCTTGGAGCACGTCCTCCCAGCGGGCGACGGGCGGCTCCGGATCCTGCCGGCGGAAATGCGACGCGAATTGGGCTGGGCGCCACTCGACCGTCACGACAGTTTCTCCAGCCAGAGGCTGCCTGCTTCCGCGATGTTGCTGGGGAACCGATCCTCGAGCAGCCCGCGCTTGTAGTGCTGGAGCATCTTCGCTGCAAAGCGCACACGGTATGAGCGGTTGTGCATCAGGAACGCTTGGACGAAGTACTGCTCGTTCCAGCTGAGCCCCTCGTCGAAGATCCACGGCTGCCAGTAGTCCTCCGGCCAGAACAGGTCGTGTACGTGAATCCATACGCCTGGCGCCAGACGCGGGAGGATCTCGAAGAGCATCCAGTTGACGTCGCTGCCCGTCCGCACGCAATGCGACCCGTCGTAGAACAGGATGTCGCCTGGCTGGAGCCGGGTGAACACCTCAGAGTCCACGTCCTGCACCAAGCTCGGTATGACTCGCCAGTCCTCGGCAAGCTCGCCGAGCACCGGCCAGCGCGGGGCCGGATCGATGAGAGTCACGTCGCACGGCTCTGCGTTCTCAGCCAGGGCACGTGCCATGAGAACGCTCGACATCCCAGCCCCGACTTCGACCAGGCGCGACGGTCGCTAGCTCGCGCACCAGTCCGTAGTACGCATATGCATCCAAACCGCTGAACGCGTCCCCCCAGGCGAATTCACCAGGGCGCTCGGGCGCCCCGCGTCGCACGTCCGCCAGCTCGCCTGAGTACTTCGCCAGGCGCTGCGCGAGCTCCACCTGGCCGTCGAGGTCCCAGTCGATCTCGCTGGGCAGCTTCGGTTCGACCCAAAGCTGCGGGTTGTCGCCAGAGGAATGCAAGATCGTTGAGGGGCCAGTAGAAGTGCTTCGGCTGGAGGTGCCAGCCGCGCTGCTGAACCTCCTCGAATGCCATGCTCGCCAGCAGTGCCAGGGCGGCCTCTATTTCGCGATCGAGGAGCGGGCCAACCGGCGGTAGGGCAGCCTGGTTCGGGTCGGTCGGTCAACGTTGGTTCACGTCGGCGGCGGCCAAGGATTCTGTCGATGCCTCGCGCCAGCCGCGTGTTCTCGATCGCGCTCACGCGCTGCCTCACGCTCAGCCAGAGAGGCGCCGTCGTCAGCCGGGATGCCCAACAACCGACCCAGCCGAGGCATACGTGCGATCGTGGCCAGCAGCTGATGCGTGAGCGACTGCTCGGCCTCGAGAACCCTTTCCCAGCGCTCGACCTGTGGGTCGGGATCCTGCTTGCGGAAATGAGATGCGAACGCCGCGGGACGCCACTCGGGGCCCGCCGTCACTGTCCGGTGTCCCGCAGCTTCCCGTTGGTGCTCGGGTCCGGCTGGAACTCGTCGCGCTGCATGAGCTCGTCGATGCGCTTTCTCCACAGATGGGTGTGCAGCCATGCATTGAAGCGGTTGGCCGGCTGGCGTAGCTCGGGCGCGTAGGACTGGGCTTCGAGGTGGTAGAGCTCGGCTTTGGGCAGGTACCAGTTCTGCCTGCCCATCTCCATCAAGCGCATGCAGATGTCGGAGTCCTCGTAGTCGCCTCTCACGAACTGGCCGCTGAGTCCACCGAGCTCCTCGTACAGGGCGCGGTCGATCATCATGCATGCACCCGAGACGGCAGGAACGGGCCGCACCACGTTGGCCGCCGGGAACGTGCGGTGGAGCCCCCGGAAGTAGTGGCCGTCCTGCCACAGCGATGAGCCGGGCGGACGGTAGAAGAGCATCCCGGCGTGCTGGATCGAGTCGTCCTCGTAGATCAGCTTCGGGCCCAGCGCGCCGATGCCGGGCTGGGTGTCGTAGAAGTCGCACATCGTCTCGAGCCAGCCCGGGACATCGGGCAGCACGTCCGAGTTGAGCAGCAACAGGAGTCGCCCTCTCGCCAGAGACGTCCCCGCGTTGATGGCGCCGGCGAAGCCCAGGTTCTGATCGAGGATCGCGATCCGGAACGGGATCCTGTAGATCGGATAGAGGTGCGCCGAGATGTGCTCGAAGGTGGCCTCCTGCTCGGGGGAGTCGAGCACGTAGATCAGATCTGTGGACGCGATTGCCGGGTCGTTGGCGAACTCGGCCAGCTGCGCCTCGAGGTGCTCGATGCTCCTGTAGACCGGTACGACGATCGAGACGTCGGGAGCCGCGGGCGGATCACCGTGCTGGATGACCTTGGCGATCCGGGACGAGCCGTCGACCGGCGTCTGGAGGCGCGCCATGGCCGGCGCGAGGTGATCGGCCATCAGGCGCTCGTCGAAGACTCGTGCGGCGGCGCAGTCCTGCAGGATCGTCGCGCGCGCCTCGTCGGCATCGCCGGAGGTCGGCTCGGCCGAGAACTCCACGGCCGTGCCCTCGGCGTTCTCCATCTCGAAGATCCATGGACCCGGCAGCGGGCTCGGCGCATCGAACTCGACGAAGCAGATCATGCCCAGGTTCGCCGAACGCGCCTGACTGCCGAAGGCGTTCGACCACTCGACCACGTCGGGCCGCGGGTGCCGGAACAACCTGTGGGCGATCTCGGCGCGAGCGCCTTCTGGAGAGACGGCGGTCAGCCGCACGATCTCCGCATCCTCGTCGTGGACCCAGCCCTTGAGATAGAACGAGCACTCGTCGACGGACAGGATGTGCTCCATGAACAGGCCGCGGGGCGCGTCGGGCGAGTTGTGGTGCTCGGGCAGCCGCTCCCGCAGTGCAGCTCGCACCTGCGCGAGGCTCTCGCTCATGGCCGGTCCGGCGCGCTCGGCCGTGGCGAAGGCGAGGAAGTTCGTGACCTGGTTGCGCGTCGCTGCGTCGAGCGGGCCGAGGTGCTTCACGATCAGCGTCTTGATGTCGGTCGTGGCCTGCTCGATGTCCTCACGGCTGAATCGGTCCGTGGACCCGGACATGGTGATCGACAGCGACTCCCACTCGGCCTCGCGCCCACCCCGCTCCGGGAACATGACCACTTGCAGGGAGGCCTCGTGGCAGGTTCATCCCGCGGGCGTCGAGAGCGGCCTGCCCGCCATTCCGCGTGAGCTCGACGTGCGGCCGAGTCGCCGCCCGCCGACTCGAGGACGAGCAGCAAGACGTCCTTGGTCAGCCAGGTTGCCCGGCTGTCAAGCACTGTGAACCTCCTTTCGTGCAAGCGCGAAGTCGGCTCTGGCGGCCGGGCCGGCCTGTGCCAGCAGCCGCCTGTAGATGTCGGTCACGACCGCGGCATGCTCGCGGATCTCGGGGACGGGCAGGATACCTGCGCGCAACTCGTCCCACAGCCCCGGCGTGTCGATCGCCTCTCTCATCACATCGGCCAGGGCTTCCGGGTCGCCGGTGCGGAAGTGCAGCCCGTTCACGCCGTCGGTCACCTTCTCCGACATGCCGCCGATGTCGCTGCAGATCACCGGGCGGCCGTGCTGGAACGCCTCCATCACGACAAGCGGCCCCGTCTCCCACCAGATCGAGGGGACGACGACCCAGTCGGCCGCCGTCATGATCTTGGTCAGCTCCCGGGAGCGGTCATACGGACCGGCGAACGTCACCGTCTCAGACGTCGCGTCGAGCAGCTTGCGAAAGCTCTCCTGGGTCTCCGGCTCGTAGTTCTCGAGGTTCGCGCCGTATATCCAGAGGTGGCCGTCGAAGTCGTCGCCGAGCAGTGCCATCGCCTTGAGCAGCACGTCGGTGCCTTTATACGGGGTGAACTGGCCGGAATACACGAACCGGTTGCGCTTGGCCCTGCGCTCCTCGCGGCGGGGGGCGATGGGCGTCAGCGCGCAGGACTCGACCTGGATCCTGTCCGCCGGAATCCCCCAATCGACATAACGGTCGCGCACGTACTCGGTCGGCGCGATGAACATGTCCACAAGCTTCAGGTGCGACTGGATGAACCGCTTGCGCTGGAAGAACGCCTGTGGGCGATATGTGCGGGAAGCACTCGTGACAGCGACGCGGCGATTGCTCGCGGCAGATCTCCTTCGAGTGGGTGCGGATCAGCTGCCCGTCGTGATGGCAGATCGCCAGGTACTCGTGCAGCATGTAGACGATCGGCGCGTCCGGCAGGACGTTCTTCGTGACGCGCAGGAAGTCGTAGCCGATCAGATAGTTGTGCTGGAAGTGCACGATGTCCGGCCGGTGCGCACGCAGGAAGTCCGCGTAGTCCCTGGTGATCGTCTCCTTGTCGGCCGAGCGCTGGAAGAGGTAGTCGAAAGCCGCGATGTCCGTGTAGAGCAGGTACTGGTTCGGGTCGTCGGTGACGTTGCTGACCGGTGTGCCCGGGATGTGGCCGCGGAACGGGCTTCGAGGGACTGGGGGCACCGGTGCGTCCCAGGAAGACGGCGTCGAACTCACCGGCGTCGCGAATCGCCTCGTACAGGTCGAGCGCATAGCCCTCCGCTCCGCCCGGCCGGATCTGCGGGTGGTTGTGGCACACATGCAGGACCTTCGGCCGCTTGCTCATGCGGGATCCATCTGGATGACCGCGGCGCCGTTTCCTGCCGTGGGCTCCGCCCGCGCGAGCAGTCGCGTGTAGATGTCGCTGACGACGCCGGCGTGCGTGTGGATGTCATAGACGGCGGGGATGCCGGCGCTCAACTCGTCCCACAGCCCCGGCGTCTCGACCGCCTTCCTCATTGCGTCCGCGAGGTCCTCCGGGTCGCCGGTGCGGAAATGCAGCCCGTTCACGCCGTCGGTCACCCGTTTCGACATGCCGCCGATGTCGCTGCAGATCACGGGGCGGCCGTGCTGGAAGGCCTCCGGCACGACCAGCGGGCCGGTCTCCCACCAGATCGAGGGCACGACCACCCAGTCGGCGCCCATCATCACGCGGCCCAATTCCGTGTCGTGGTCGTACGGGCCCGCGAAGGTAACCGTCGCCTTCGTCTTCTCCATCAGGCTCTTGAAGAGGCTCTGCAGATCGGGATGCTGGTTCTCGAGGCCTGCGCCGTGGATCCACAGGTGGCCGTCGAACTCATCGCCGAGCCGCACCATCGCCTTGAGCAGCACGTCGGTGCCCTTGTAGGGAGTGAACTGCCCCAGGAACGCGAACCGGTTGCGCTTTTCCCTCGGCTCCTCGTGCGGACGGTCGAGCGGCGGTAGCCCGCAGGGCTCGACCAAGATCTTGTCGGCGGGGATTCCCCAATCGACGTACCGGTCACGCAGGTACGAGTTCGGCGCGATGAACATGTCGACGAGGCTCAGATGGGATTTGACGAATCGCTCGCGCATGAAGAACGTCTGCGGGGTGATCTCCGGGAAGCACTGGTTGCAGCGGCGCGGTGACGCCTCTCCGCAGAGCTCGTTCCGCATGGTCCGGATCATCTGCCCGTCGCGGTGGCACATCCCCAGGAACTCGTGCAGCGTGTAGACGATCGGCGCGTCCGGCAGGATGTTCTTCGTGACCCGCAGGAAGTCGTAGCCCAGCAGGAACGTGTGCTGGAAGTGGACGATGTCCGGCCTGTGCGCGCGCAGGAAGTCCGAGTAGTCCCGGGTCATCGTCTCCTTTTCGAGGGAGCGCTGGAACAGATAGTCGAACGCGGCGATGTCGGTGTAGAGCAGGTACTGGTTCGGGTCGTCGGTGACGTTGCTGACCGGCGTACCGGGGTGTGGCCGGGGCTCGTACTTCATTCCGTTGGGGGCACCAGTGCGAGCGAGGAACACCGCATCGAATTCGCCGGCGTCGCGGATCGCCTCGTACAAGTTGAGCGCGTAGCCCTCCGCACCGCCCGGCCTGATCGCCGCGTGGTTCTGGCAGACGTGCAGGACCTTGGGTCGCATCGCAGAGACCGGCCCCTAGGAGCCCGGCACAGATGCCAGGGGCTTGTTTGCCACTCCGTGCGCCCCGTTTGCGATCAACTCGCCATAGAGCGCGCTCAGCATGGTGACGTGCTCGTCCATGCTGTGCACCGGCGGGATCGCGGCGCGCAGTCGATCCCACAGCCCGGGCGTCTCGGCGGCGCGGCGGATCACCTCGGCCAGATGCTCCGCATCGCCGCGGCGGAAGTGCAGGCCATCGACACCGTCGGTGACCTTCTCGGCCATTCCGCCGATGTCGCTGCAGATCACCGGCCGGCCATGGAGGAACGCCTCCTGAATCACGAGCGGCGAGTTCTCCCACCAGATGGACGGCACGATGACCCAGTCGACGCGCGCCATCAGCTTGGCGAGCTGCGAGCGGTTGTAGGAGCCTGCGACGGTCACCGTCTCACTGGTGTCGGCGAGCAGGGGCCGCAAGCGATCCTGATACTCCTGCGCCTGCACGTCGAGGTTCGCGCCGTGAATCCAAAGGTGCCCGTCGAAGTCGTCTCCGAGCACGGACATCGCCTCGAGCAGCAGGTCGGCGCCCTTCCAGGGGGTGAACTGACCGAAGAACGCAAAGTGGTTGCGAGGCCGGTCGGCGTCGCCGTCCGTGGGCGTAGCGATGGGCTCGACCGGAAGCCTGCCGTAGTCCTCGAACGTGATCTTCTCGGCGGGGATCCCCCACTCCGCGTACCGCTCTTCGAGGATGTGGCTGGGGGTGATGAAGCGGTCGACGAGCGACAGCTGCGACTTGATGAAGCGCTCGCGCATGAAGAAGGACTGCGCGCTGGTCTGAGGGAAGCACTCGTGGCAGCGGCGAGGTGAGGCCTCGCGGCAGAGCTTGTTGCCCATCGTGCGGACCATCTGGCCGTAGTGGTGGCAGATCGGTATGAAGTCGTGCAGCGTGTAGACGATGGGCGCCTCGGGCAGCACGTTTCTCGTCACCCGGATCGCGTCGTACCCGATGAAGAGGGTGTGCTGAAAATGCACGACGTCGGGGCGGATTGCCTGCAGGAAGTCTGCGTAGGACCGGGTCAGCACCTCCTTCTCGAGCGGCCGCTCGAACAGCCAGTCCCATGACTTCTGATCGGTGTGGATGAAGTACTGGTTGGGGTCCTCGTTGACCGAGGCGATCACCGTATGGGTGTGGCGCGGCGAAAGCCCGGTGTCGGGTATCGGCGCCCAGGCGAGGAAATACGGCTCGATCTCGTCCGTGGACCTCAGCGCCTCGTAGGTCTCGAGCGCGTACTGCTCGGCGCCACCGGGCCGCACGGCCGGGTGGTTGTGGCAGACGAACAGGACCCTGGTCGGGCTATCGCCCATCGGCTTGGCCTGCGCGCAGGCCAAGCCGCTCGAGCAAGGAGCGGCGTGGCTGGGCCTGCTCGGGAGGTGCGTCGCTCGCCTCCGGAGCCGGCGGCGATGGCTCGGATGGCAGTTCCGGAGTACACAGTTCGTAGATCTGGCAGATGTGGTGCTGATGGGTGGCGAGCCGGTGAGAGCGCTGCAGCGCCTCGGTGAGCGCCGGATGCGCGTCGAGCCATTCGAAGACGGCCTGCGGGATCACGAGGAACTCGACGCTTCTGGCGGCCAGGGCTGCAAGCTCGCTGTCAGCCGCCTCCGCTTCGTCCACTGCCGCCTGTGGGGGCTGCCATGCCTCGGCGCCGGACGGCAGCGCCGCGGTAGCGGCGACCAGGACCGCGGAATGGGTCCCCAGCGGTAGAAAGCTGTCAAGGAAGTGGCTCAGAATTGCGCCCGTCGGCTCGTGTCATTCCCGGCACGTGAGTGACCCTGATACGTGCTCTATCGGCAGCGTAGGTGCCCTCCTGCAGCAGGCGGTAGATCCGGCAATCGCCGTTGGACACGACCGTCTCACAGTGCTCTTCGAGGTGGCGGCCGAGATCGTCGTAGAAGTCGAGCCACCAGAAGGCGGTGCTCGGAAGGACCAGGTACCCCGCACCCGCGGCGATGGTCTCCTCGAGCTGCGAGATGGCGTCCGCGCTGTCGGCCGGGTATTCGCCGGCATAGCGTCCATCTGGCAGCCGCGGGAAATGCCACGTGGGACGCCCGTCGAGATCCACGAGCTGCTCGTCGCCCCGGCTGACGACCACGGTCGTCGCGGAAGCGGGCACCGTGTACCGGACCAACTCCTGGATGCGGCCTACGAGCTGCTGATAGTCCGCAGCCGTGACCTTGCTCGAGCCATCGGCACTGAGCTCAGTTCCTGTGGCCAATTTTCACCTTCGTCGTGATCCCCCGCACCTGGCTACGATACTAACGCTGGGGACGCTACGTCCATGTCTTATCCGGGGAGAGCAGAGGGTCGCAGACAGAAGCTGGCAATGGTGGCGATTCGCCCCTTGCGCATCGACTACTCGTGACGTCCAGCTCCACCGTTCCCGCGAGCGCGCTGACCCTGTTGGTGGGCGTACCGCCACCGGCCGTCGAGAACCATGTCCTGCGCCGGGCCTGGCCGTTTCCCCAGGACCCGGATGGCCGCTTCGCCGGTGAGGTACCGGCTGGACCCGCTGTGGCTCAACTCGAGGATCTGCGCCGCAGGGGCGCGACGCATCTCGTGCTGCCGGCGACCGCAAATGGATGGCTCGCCGAGCGACCCCATCTGAGCAACGTTCTGAACGGCCTCTACAGAGTGGTGACGCAAGACGAGGCATGCCGCGTATTCGACCTACGCCTCTCCTCCATCAAGCCCTTGCTCGACTCGCTCTTGCCTCCGGGTGAACCGGTGATCGCGATACTTCATCCCCAATCCGGCCTCGATCTCGCCGGGCGGCCGGTGCACCGGCTTGACGTCGCCGATCCCGAGCAGATCGAGGAGTTGCGCGCGAAGGGCGTGCGCTACCTGGTCGTGCCCGACTCGAGCCCTTGGGCGCCCGAGGACAGTGGCGGCATTGCGGACGCCATGGAGCGCCGTTATCGGAAGCTGGTAGTCCGTCCGGGCATCTGCGCAGTGTTCGATCTGGTCAGGGAGGAGCGCCGGCGCGGGCTTCTCCCCCGGTTCTTTCGTGATGGCTAAGACAAAGGTCCTCTACGTACTGCACAACCACCCGGCGATCCATCCGGGGGGCGCCGAGCAGTACGCGCTGGAGCTGCACCGGGCGATGCGCAACTCAGACGAGATCGAGCCGATCCTCGTGGCGAGGACCGGGCCCTCGCCCGGGCCGGGACGACACCTCGCATCCCGGATCCCCGTTCAGCCTGGTCGAGGACGAGTCTGACGAGTATCTCGTCTTCACCGCGTGGGACAGCTTCGACTTCTTCCATATGACGTCGAAGGACAAGGCGGTCTTCAGCACCTACTTCGCGAACTTCTTGCGCGCCCACAAGCCCGACGTCGTGCACTTTCAGCACACGCTCTTCGTCGGCTTCGACCTGATCTCCCAAGTGCGCCGCACGCTCCCGGGCGTGCCGATCCTCTACACGCTGCACGAGTTCCTCCCGATCTGCCACCGGGACGGCCAGCTCGTAAGAAAGTCGGGTGAGCTGTGCCTGAAGGAGTCGCCGCGGCGCTGCAATGAGTGCTTCCCGGAGGTATCGAAGGGCGCGTTCTACCTGCGCAAGCGTTTCATCCAGTCGCACTTCGAAAACGTGGATCTGTTCCTTGCCCCGAGTTGGTTTCTCAGGCAGCGTTACATCGACTGGGGCATTCCTGCCGAGAAGATCGTGTTCGAGGACTATGGCCGGCCGGCGATGCAGCGCGTCGCTGAGGACGGCTACGAGGGACCGCGCATTCGACTCGGGTTCTTCGGACAGCTCAACCCCTACAAGGGCATCAAGGTCCTGCTCCTTGCGATGGGGATGCTGAAACAGGCGGGCGTGGACGCCCACCTGTTCATCCACGGAGCGAACATCGAATTGAGCGGCGGTGAGGTCGAGGCCGAGCTGCGCCAGCTGCTGGGCGAGGCGGGCGACAACGTGACCGTTGCCGGGGCGTACAACCACGACGCGCTGCCCGCGTTGATGGCGGGCGTCGACTGGGTGGTGGTGCCGTCGACTTGGTGGGAGAACTCTCCGCTGGTCATCCAGGAAGCGTTCCTGCACGGCCGGCCCGTGATCTGCAGCGATGTCGGCGGCATGGCCGAGAAGGTTCAGGACGGCGTGAACGGGCTGCACTTCGTGAGAGGCAATCCCGGGCACCTCGCCGGCACGATCGGCAAAGCGGTGACTACGCCCGGGCTCTGGGAAACGCTCCGGGCCGGGATTCCACCGGTGTATGCGATGGACGACCACGTCGCAAGCCTCGTCGCGCGATACACGGCTCTGCTGGAGCGGAGCAACGATCCGGAACCGTCCATGTCACTCCAGACGCCGGCCGTTTAGCGACCCGTGGCGTTTCCTTTCAGTCGCAGGCGCGGGTCGGGACTCGACGGTGCGGCGTGGTTGAGCGATCGGGTGCTGCTGGTCCTCGGGCGGCTCGGAGGCGGAGCAGAACAGGCTCAGGTCATCGCTCGCGGCGCAGGGGCGGCTACGGAGCTGACCGCAAGCGGGTGTTCGTTTGTGACCACGCTCGACCGCGCAGGGCCCGACCGCCGTGACGCGCTGGTGGTGGTGTTTCCGGCCGACTGGACGCCGACTGAGGTATCCCTTGACATCCGCACGGGCAGACGGACCGCGCGAGTCCGGGAGCGGGCGCTGGCGGGCGCCACCATGGACCTCAGGACTCTGCTTCGGCAGCACCTTGCTCCACTGAGCGTGGACGTGCGCCGTCGATTGCTCGCGCTGATCATCGAGCGCGCCGAGCCCGAGTTGGCGCGCACCGGCTCGTACTCGCTCGCGACGAACATGCACCTCGTTCGCGACGCCTTGCGCGAGCCCATGCCGTTGCGTGTCAGGACCATGGGCGACCGGCAGGCCGTCCAGGTCGAGCGGCTGCTGTCGATCGACGAGCGCTCGTTCTGGGTCAGGGGTTGGGCCAGTGACCGCATCGTCGCTGACACACATGTCGACCTCGTGTCCCCCGAGGGTCATCGAATAGCCGTACTCGAGGATGCGCAACGGCACGCTCGCCCGGACGTAGACCAGTTCTTCTCGGCCGCGCAGACGTTCGTGTCCGGCGTGGAGACCGGCGCGAAGCACGGCTTCATCAAGTACTTCGAGCTACCGTCACCCAGCCTCGTTTCATCTGGATGGGTCGCGGAGCTCAAAGACCCGGGTGGGACCGGCGTGGAAAGCGAGGGACCCCCCGTCACCGCGGACCTGCCCTCCGTCAGACACGGGATCATGAACGATCTCGCGGGTTTCTCGAGCTGGGAGCTCGACGACGAGTTGCTGTGCGAGCACGCCCAACCTGCTCTGGCGAGACTGTCTGAGCAGCTACGCGCCTCCGCCCGAGTCGACACGGTCACGCAGTACGGAGAGCCGGGCGCCTCGCCCGACGTTTCAGTGATCGTCCCTCTCTACGGCCGCATCGACTTCATGGAGCACCAGCTCTGCCAGTTCATGCACGATCCATACTTCCGCGAGATCGACCTCATCTACGTGCTCGACTCCCCCGAGCTGGGCGAGCAGCTCGCCGAGTCCGCGGCCGCATTGCACGCGCTGTACGAGCTTCCCTTCCGCACGGCGACCTTGAGCCGCAATGCCGGCTTCGCAATCGCGAACAATCTCGGAGCCTCGCTCGCCCGAGGGCGTCTTCTCCTCCTGCTCAACTCCGACGTCGTCCCGGACGCGCCTGGCTGGGTGCGAACGCTGGCGGCCTTCTACGACGCGACCCCGGCGATCGGCGCCCTGGGGCCGAAGCTGCTCTACGAGGACGGGTCGCTTCAGCACGCGGGCCTTTACTTCGATCGCGAGCCGGGTGCATCGCTGTGGAGGAATCTCCACTACTTCAAGGGGTTGGAGAGCGACTTTCCGCCGGCCAACGTGACGCGTCCCGTGCCGGCCGTCACAGGCGCGTGCCTGATGATCGACCGTTCTCTGTGGGAGGACCTCGACGGCCTCTCCCCGGCCTACGTGCAGGGCGGTTACGAGGACTCCGACCTATGCTTGCGACTGCTCGAGGCCGGTCGCGACAACTGGTACCTCCCCCACGTCGAGCTTCATCACCTGGAGGACCAGTCGTTCCCCTCCGAGTCGCGCCGGATGGCAACGGGTTACAACACCTGGCTTCAGACTCACCTGTGGGGCGAGCGGATCGAGGACCTGATGCGAGAGGAGTCGCTCTCAGCCGAACCCGTGGGCCTACTTATTGAACGTCCACGCGGACCCGGATCAGGTCTCGGTTCAGGGTCTGTACTGCAATCGCGGTAGTGAAAGCGCGTGAAGTACATGAAACGGACGCCTCCGGTCGTCTCGAAGTTACGCGAGGTCAGACGCGGGGTCGAGAAGCGACGGGTAGAGGATCGGGTTCAGATCGCCGCACTCGTACGTCCAGGGCAGCTCCACTTCGCGGATCAATCTTGCGCTTGCTCCAGTTGACCAGGTCGTCCGAGACCGAGTAGTAGATTCCCCGTACGGACCCGCCCCGACCCGAGATCCGGTCGCCGGATACACCCACGAGCAGGTACTTGCCGAGATATGTGTTGTAGGTGAGGCTGTCGTGCAGCGTGCCGATCTCGGGGTGTCGACACGGGCTTGCATATGTGGTTCGAAGACCGAGCCAAGATTCGATCCGTAAGCGACTTGGCATCGCGACGCCGAAACCCGAACCGTCCCACGCACGCCAGGACGACGGGATCATCGAGGCGCTTCGTTCGAATCAGGCAGGACCCATGCTGCTGCAGGCCGCGTCGCTGAGCCACGACGATCGCGTAGTAGTAGCCGTCGTCTCGTTGCGCACGATGTTGCTGGGGCTGAAGATGCCGTAGGGCCCCGCGTCGGGCACGTAGCGGTACGGGGCACGCTGGCAACCAGGTGCTGTGGGGGTGGTCTGCGCATCTTGGAAGGATGTTCCGCCGTCACGCGAGACGGCCAGCGTGATCGCGTTGTACCAGCAGTTGAAGTACACGCCGGAGGGACATCGCCCGGGGTGCTCGTGACCTCGGTACTCGTTGTGGACGAGTGAGTAAACCGTGCGTCCATCTCTGTGTACGGCGCCGCCAGCCACTCAGCGATCGTTGAACAAGCTGGGTTGCGTCCGGTTGCCGGACGGCATCGTTACGTTGCAGGGATGACTCACACGGTCCAGGGTGGGCCCAACGAATTGTCTGTTGATGTGATGCGCGGCGATCAGGTGCACACGGTCTCTCGCATCCCTGAACGCACGGGCCGGCAGGTCCGGTATGTCTTCTTCTTCGCAGCTTTCCTTCGCCCAGCTGAACACCGTCTCCTCGGCGCCGACAATTCGCACCGGCTCCAACGAGGTCACCTTTTCCGAGGCGCTGTCGGCGTGCAGCAGCTGGTAAGAGACCAGGACCACCAACACGAATAGCCCCAGCATTGCGAATAGCGACGCGACTCCGAGCCACGCGAAGGCTCTGGCCCGGCGCTTCTCGCGGATGGAAGGCCCCTCTGGTGCAGATGTAGACAGGAAGGACGAAGCGACACCAGGATAGTCCGCGATCAAGAGCGCGGCGACGGGTCAGCCTGGTGCCGTTGCCAACACGGCGCGCGTCTACAACGTAGCGACCATCACGCAGTTGAAGTCGCGGTTGGAAGTTCCTCAAGTTTCATCGCGCAGCGCCTGTCGAAGATCGGGTAGATACATCTGGATGTCCGTGTCGGTTACGGCATTCGCCAGGTTGCGCCATTTTAGGATTCTCTGGTCACGGGTCCGCGGTGCGCCGTGATCCTCTTCATAGCGTCCGAAGGCTCGGTAGTCCTGCTTGAACTTGGCGGTTGCTTCTCTTTCTGATTTGAAGTAATAGTGGTTGATCCGCAGTTTCTCCACGGATCCAGGCTTCGAGTAATCCATTTCTTCGTGCCGCTCGTTGATCACTGGGACCTCAACCCAGATACCCGGCCACACATTCTGTAGGTAGCGAAAACGGTGTGCGCCCAGACATTCGACCGTACGCAGCGGGTCAGCGATGCACTTGCCTAAGCTGCGCGCCTCCTGCTCGCGCATCACGTAGTTGGAGATCACCGGTCCTGCGGGCCGCTCATCGTGCCCCGATGTGCCGAACACGACGAGACCGACGTTTATCGCCGGATGGGCTTCGTACTCGCCAAGAACCTCTGGGACCGGCATACCAAGCGGCGAGTAGCAGAATTCATCAACGTCGAAGAACGCAAGCCACCGTGTTTGGTGGCGAGCACGCTTGAGGCAATGGTCGTACGCCTCGAGCTGCGCCGGCACGATCGGCCAGTCTTTGATCTCCACGAACCCGTCCTCGACAAACGGCCTCAGAACATCCAGATGCTCGTCGGTACTTCCATTGTCGTAGAGGAAGAACTTCTCGAATCCGACGAGCCTGTGGAACTCCAGCCACTCTGCGAGGTAAGGAGCCTCGTTCTTGTAGATCGCGCACCCGCAGAGGTAGTGGGTGAAGTTGCGTCCCGGCGTGTTCATTGCCAGTTTCCCGTTTCCACGAATCCCACACCCTACGAGGAGACCTATGCTCAAAGCAACAACCGATCTCTCGGGTGACCAGGACGTCGTCGGCCTGGTCAAAGCCCCTCTATTCCGTTTGCGTCTCGATAGGTACTGGTAAGCGCCGGAGAATCCGAATAGGCTCGGCCAGCGCTAGCCCTCGGTCCCTCGGGGGGCGCCGGAGGAACGCACATCAGACCTCGCTCGTCCCTGTCCTGCTTCATGCTGCGCGTCGGCTTGGCCCTTCTCGCCGCCGCTGCGTGGCTGGCCGTCCCCACTGCGGGTGCAACCACGTTTCCGCCCGGCTTTCAGGAGTCGAGCGCTTTCAGCGGGCTGAGCTTTCCGATCGCGGTCGAGTTCGCTCCTAACGGCCGCGTCTTCGTAGCGGAGAAGAGCGGGATCATCAAGACCTACACGAATCTGGCGGATGCGAGCGCCACTCAGTTCGCCGATCTGCGCACAAAGGTCCACAACTACGTCGACCGCGGGCTGATGAGCATCGCGGTCGACCCGGACTATCCCGCGGAGCCGTACGTGTATGTGTTTTACGTCCACGACGCCGCGATCGGCGCTACGGCGCCGCGCTGGGGCGACACGTGTCCTACTCCTCCAGGTGGGACCGAGGACGGGTGCGTCGTGAGCGGACGGATTTCCCGCCTGCAGGTGAGCGGCGAGACGATGACCGGTCCGGAGCAGGTTTTGATCGAGGATTGGTGCCAGCAGTACCCGAGCCACGCCGGCGGCGGGCTCGAGTTCGGTGCGGACGGCTACCTCTACTACTCCGGCGGCGACGGCGCGAGCTACACGTTCAGCGACTACGGCCAGGCCGGCATCCCGGTCAACCCCTGCGGCGACCCTCCCGGGGGAGTCGGCGGGGCGATGTCGCCCCCGAGCGCGGAGGGTGGCAAGCTGCGCTCGCAGGACTTTCGCTCTACGTCGGACCCGCTCGGACTTAGCGGTGCGGTGATCCGAATCGACCCTGCAACGGGCGCGGGCGTGCCCGGCAACCCGCTCTTCTCGAGCACCGACGCGAACACGCGCCGCATGCTCGCTTTCGGGCTGCGCAACCCGTTCCGGCTCGCGATCCGCCCGGGGACGAACGATGTGTGGTTGGGCGATGTCGGTCAGGCCGACTGGGAGGAGATCAACCGTGTCACTCCCCCCTTCACGGGCGTTCGCAACTTCGGCTGGCCTTGCTACGAAGGCGGCCTCAACTCCAGCGGGACCCCGGTCAACAACATCCACACCCCGATCAGCACCCTCCACCTGAATCTGTGCGAGGGCCTGTACAGCGCGGGTGACGCGACGCCGCCCTACTGGGCCTACCGGCAGGGCCAGAAAATCGTGCCGGGTGAGGACTGCCTGGAGCAGCAAGGCTCGTCGATCTCGGCGGTGACCTTCGCGCCCGCCGTCGGGAATTTCCCGGATGCCTATGACGGCGCCCTGTTGTTCGCTGACACCACCCGCAACTGCATATGGGCACTCCGCGCCGGAGCGAACGGCCTTCCCGACCCGGCGACGAAGGAGGCATTCGCGCAAGCCGCGAACTTTCCGACCGATCTCGAGTTCGGTCCAAACGGCGAGCTCTATTACGCGAGCATCGGGACCGGCACCATCAAGCGGATCAACTACACCGGGAATCCCGGCAATTCTCCGCCGTCCGCGGTTGCGACGGCGTCGCCGCAGTCCGGCGCCGTGCCCCTCGAAGTCAGCTTCGACGGCAGCGAGTCCAGCGACCCGACACCCGGCGACGTGCTGAGCTATGCCTGGGACCTCGACGACGACGGACAGCTCGACGACTCGACCAGCCCTACGCCGACCCACACGTATGCGGATACCGGTGTCTACACGGTCACGCTTCGGGTGACTGACACGAGCGGGGCGTTCGACGAGGACACGATCACGATCAGCGCCTCGAACACTCCGCCGACCCCGACGATCGACACACCGGCTGCCGGCACTACCTGGGCCGTCGGGCAGTCGATCGGCTTCACCGGATCGGCTGCCGACGCCGAGGACGGCACGCTGCCGGCGGCCGCGCTCGACTGGCAGCTGATCCTGCACCACTGCACCTCCCTCGGGAACTGCCACCAGCACGGCATCGAGGACTTCGAGAACACAGCTTCCGGAGCTTTCGTGGCGCCCGACCACGATTACCCGGCTCATCTCGAGCTGAAGCTGACCGCCAGGGACTCGAGCAACAACACGACGACGGCGTCGCGCGAGATTTATCCGCGCACGGTCGACGCCACGGCGGCAAGCGATCCCCCGGCATGACGGTGTCGCTCGGGTCCGTGAGCGGCGCTGCGCCGGTCACCGCGACGCTCATCGAAGGCTCCGCCAAGACTCTCTCCGCGCCCTCGCCGCAGATCGCGGACAACACGACCAGCAAGTTTTCGTCTTGGTCGGACGGCCAGCCCCAGACGCACGGCAATCGCGCCGACGGTCAGCACGACGTACACGGCGCGGTTCACTTCGCGCACGCCGGGTATCTCGACCGTCACCTTCAATCCCGGGGCCGACGCCTACGTCGAGGAGGCACACCCTGCCTCGAACTTCGGCAGCGCGCCGACCCTACACACCGACGACGATGACGCCGAGAGCTATCTGAGGTTCTGGTGGACGGCCTCCCAGGAAAAGTGCAGAACGCGAAGCTGCGGCTGTTCTCGACGAGGACACGGTGGACGGCCCGGCGCTGTTCGCGACCTCCAGCACGTGGTCGGAGTCGACCATCAACTGGAACAACAAGCCTGCACCCTCCGGCGCCGCGCTGTCAGATGCCGGTCCGATCTCGACGGGCACGTGGACGGAATGGGACGTGACGCCCGCGGTCACCGGCGAGGGCAACGTCGGCTTCCGCCTGGCGAGCGCGGTCAGCGACGGCGTCGAGTTCCACTCGCGAGAGTCTGCGACTGCGGACCGCAGGCCGGAGCTCGTCCTGACCGTGGTGAACGACTCATTCGCGCGGCCTACGGGCGCGTCGCCGATGCGGCTGTCCCTCGTGCCGGCCTACGAGGCATGCACGAACCCGAATGGGACTCACGGCACGCCGTTCGCAGATCCGTCCTGCGAACCTCCCGCGCAGTCGTCGCCTCACGTCACCGTCGGGACGCCGGACGCCAACGGCGTGGCCGTGAAGATGTCCGCCAGCGTCAGGTTCCGCGTGATCCCCGGAATCCTCGCGCACTCCGGAGGACGAGGCCGACGTCCGAGTCGAGCTATCGCTCAATGACATGCGCAGCACGACGACGCTGCTCGACTATGCCGGAGAGGTGCGGATGCGCGCTGCTCTCAGGATCACCGACCGCAGGAACGGCGCCGCGTTCACGGGGGGCGGGACGCTCCAGGATCTGGACCTGCCGATCGATGCGGGCTGCACGGTCACTCTGGACCCGGAGATCGGCTCGACGTGCAACGTGGACACGACCCTCGACGCAATCATGCCGGGCGTCGTCGATGAGGGGGCACGCAGCATCTGGGAGATGGGCTCATCGAGGTGCTCGACGGCGGGTTGGACGGCGACGTCGACACTGAGCCCAATACCGTGTTCGCCCGGCAGGGCGTTTTCGTGCCGTAGAACGATGGCGGTTGTTCATTTGGACTGGCGCACATGTCCTGCCGATCTCCTCCCACCTGCTCCGCCATGCTGACCACCTCGAGGGGCAGGTGGCGAGCAGGTTCAGGACCGACTGGAGCTGGCATGGCTCAGCCGATAGGAAGGCGTGTGGATGGAGACCGGGGTGACAGCGAAGTGAAGCCCTAGGAGTCGTAGGAGCGCAGGAGCGGCTGAGCATCGATGGTCTCATCATCCCGGGCCCGCCCTCCCGGATCACTTGCGGTGAACGCGCCCCCGGGGTGGCGACTGAACGCGCCGCTCAGGCGCTCGGTAAAGTTCGAGGAACGGAGCCGAAGCGGTGCTGTTCATGCGCCAAGCGATGCCGCACCCAGGTCGTAGGACCTTCCAAGGCGATGTCGTAGGTTCCAGGGCGGGAGAGATCGGGCGCGCCCCGACCGCGCGAGTGCAGAAGCCGACCCGTCCCCCGGCGATGTCGAAGCACTGAGCTTGGAGCGTGCAGACGCCAGCCAGCGCAGGACCTGCTGATGTCCACAGGGCAGATCGAGGACGGCGCCTTCGTCGGTCCCGTCGAGCGCGGGTTGGACACGCTGATGCTGACGCCCAGCCTTAAGTAGTCCTCCGGAAACCGAGGGTCGGCACCGTCATGTGGGGGTTGCGCGTTCAGCGCTCTGGACGGCCGCGAAGTGTACGAGGACCTGGTGTTTGATCAGAGCTAGGGTTGGCGTGCGTCGACAGGACGGGAAGCGATGCCGCGATCATCGTCGTCTGGCAGCGCCAGTCGCGATCGCGGGTGTCGTGCTGCTGACGAAGTCGACGGTGTGCTGAGATGTTCGGACCGGCCTTCTGCTTGCCGATCGTCCCGGGAGGCACCATGACAGCAGTCTTCCGTCGCGTTGCAGGTCCGCCGGTGATCTTCGGACTCGCGTTCATCGTGAGCGTTCCCCCGTCCACGCGACGACTTTTCCGGGTCGGAACGGAAGATCGCCTGGACCACGAACCGCCACGACGCGACCGGCGAATCGCTCGGCGCCCGAGCATTCGAAGATCCACACGATCAATCCCGACGGCTCGGCGAAGCAGCGGCCCACCTTCGACGCGGACGGGGATACGTCCCCGAGTGGTCGCCCGACGGATCGAAGCTCGCGTTCCGTCGAGCACCCCAAACCTCGAATGCCCAGCCGACATCTACGTGGCCAATGCCGATCGCAGCGAGGCCATCCACGTCGCGAACGAGGTTCACCGGGAAGCCCTAGCCGGGTCGCCGACGGGACAAGGCTCGCGTACACGAAAGCGACCACGAGATACATCACCAACACCGACGGCACGGGTGTGCTGCGCCTGACGAACGATCCACCTTGGACTTCGAGCCGGTTTCGTCGCCCAACTCCCAACAATTGCATGAACTACCACCGCGCGCCGTACTTTCCGAACACAAAGCATATCAGTAATCAACACAACAAACTGACCCAACATTTCGTGCCCGAAACGAACCCTACGGCATCGATCGGCACGTCGTCGACGCGGTCGCATCGGCTCCAACCAGACCCATGACTCGTAGCTACTTCTCAAGGAACGCCTCGGTTTCCCAAGACAGACACAGTTCGGCGCCTGACCGGTGGAGGCCGGACTGATTGACAAGCAGCTTTGCATCTTCAGTGCCGGAAGTATTTCGACGTGTCCGCGATCAATGCCGACGGCTCAGATGCTCGTGACGTAACCACGGAACCAGGCGGGCGAGTGTCACTTGGAATTAGGCGCCGATTCGACAGGTTGGTCTATGCACCGGAACCACACAGCTCGCCAGCAACAAGGACGCTGTTTGTTGTCACATCAACGGCAGTCGAATGGCCGTCTTGACCACCCTCCTTCAGATCATCAGTTCTCATTCGCGGCCCGTCTCCTTCGGCCCAGCCTTCCACATATGCGCGCGCCGGGCGGCCGTTCGCAGCTCCCTTCGTCGCCACATCAACGCCTGCACGTCGCCGGATGGAACCCACAGATCTTCGCCTGGCCAGCGGCGAGCGGCCCTTCCGGCTCAACATCCGTCACAACGAACAACGATCGACGGAGCCGGGCCGACTCGCGGCAGCATCCAGCTCACCGTGCGGCACCGGGTCCCGGCCCACCCGAGGACAGCGAACGTCCTGGTCGGCGCCTCGGTGGCAGACGTTCGCTGCCTGCCGCACCTCCGCCTGCGGAAATGCCGACGCTGTCGGCATCGACTACGTCGGGGAGCTCAGGGAGATGTCAGAGTGCGAGTCACTGGCCGAGTCAGCGGGTCGACCGGAGGCGAGCGCGTCGCGGCACTCTGTCGACCTACGTTCCCCTTGAGATCCGTGTCCCAACGCCCGAGCGCTGATGAAGGCGCGTCTGCGAAGTCGACAGCTAGACGCGGATCGCTTCCGGGAGCCGCCCCGGAAGGTCAGCGCGCGACCTACATACCTCGCTCGGCGAACGTGTCCGTACGGCCGACGGTACGGCATGATTGAGAGGATCACGAACAACTTTGCCCACGCAGGGTCTCGTTCCATAGGCGCGTGCGCGCCGTCAGTGCTCGGCATGCGCTTATCACAGTGGACCGGAGATCGGCTCGACGTGCAACGTGGACACGACCTTCGACGCAATCATGCCGAGCATCGTCGATGAGGGGGCACGCAGCATCTGGGAGCTCGGCCACGTCGACGTGCTCGACGGCGGGATGGACGGCGACGTCGACACGGAGCCCAATGCCGTGTTCGCCCGGCAGGGGGTTTTCGTTCCGTAGGCTGCTATGTGCGCGCAGGTAGCCAGCCGCTCACTGCCGCATAGAGGCATCGTCAAGTCGTTCGTCGAGCAGCTGCACGATCTCCCACGATGTACACCCACCATAAGTTTGACCACGAGTTCCCGGGCGATATCACGCCCACCGCCGCGTTCGTGGTTTGTTCCGTCCCGCGGTCCGGAAGCTCGCTGTTGTGTGAACTGTTGGCCTTAACCGGGCTCGCTGGTGCCCCAAGCGAGTTCTTCGACCACGGGCTCATGAATCAGTTCTCCGCGGTATGGGGTACCGGGACCTTCGGCGACTACATGGCGGCGCTGCTATCCAAGAAGACCAGTCCCAACGGGGTCTTCGGCGTCAAGACGCACCACCACCAACTCGAATACGCGTTGCGGCACACGGATTTCATTGACGCGCTCCCCAACCCACGTTTCATATACATAAAGCGCCACGACCATCTGCGACAGGCCGTTTCCTGGATGCGGGCGGAGCAGACAGGTCTATGGGCCTCGGACCACAGGTCGTCGGGCGGGCAGCCTCAGTTCGATCGCGACAAAATCCGCCATCTCGTCGAATGGATCGAGCGCGAGGAGGCATCTGGGAAGCTTTCTTCCGGGGCAGGACGATTTCGCCCCTGAGGATCGTTTACGAGGATTTCGTCGAGGCCATCGAGCCCACGATGTCAGCCGTTATGGCGTTCCTCAACATCCGCTTACCTGTCTCGTTCCGCTTCGGCCCACCCACCTTGGAGAGACAGGCTGACCGGCGTACGGACGAGTTGGTGCGACAGTATCTGGGTTGATGAGGGTCGCCGCGGGAGGTCGGAGCTAGATCCGCAGGATGTCGTCTGACCAGCGCGGCGCGGGCGTGTTCGGGCTTGCTGGGCGCTCCCGCTTGACTCGGCAGGAAAACACGCTTTTCGCGCCTCGCCGGGCGTTCATCGTGAAGTCCCAAGCTCCGTTGTCTGTGAAGACGCCTCTCGGCAGCAGCGCGCGATAGCCGCCGTTCTCGCTGCCCTCGATTTGCGGAAAGGCGCTTTCCAAGTCGGGCCGCCTGTCCGGCTCGGCCACCACTCGCTCTCCCGCGGTGGACACGAACTCCACGATGTCGGGCCAACCGTCGTCGAGCAACATCCACCCCACGACGGCCATTTGATCGCCATCGACTCGGATCGAGTCGATCCATGCGGCCGGGACTCCCTCGTTAATGCTCGCGTCACCCGCGGAAAAGCCGGCTCGGATGGCGTCCTTCAGCGCGGTGTCTGCTTGTGCCGTGATTTTCGCAATGGACCCCAGGCCCGCGCGGAAAGCCTCGCCGGTCTTCTCCACCGCCCGCTCGTCATGGGCATAGGACGGAAGCACCATGCCGTTCGTCAACACGCCGTGGCGGGCGCATTCGAGGATGAACGGCAGAAGGAGGTCCTCTCGCATGACGGTGCCGTGGTCCCAAAATGCAAGGCTCAGTCGCGCGTCGGGACCCATTAGTTCAGCTCGAACGTCCCACTCGCCGGCGGCCGCCGAGAACTGCTCGCGAAGCTGCGACCCGATGCGCGCGAGATGTTCGGCCACAGGCTCGTCGCGCAGGGTCCTCAGGACGGCGCGCGCGGCGGCCAGAGACAGCGTTTCGCCCCGAAATGTCATGCCATACCCCACGCTGGCCACATGCTCCATGTACTGGCGCTTCCCGACGATCGCGGACAAGGGCATTCCGTTCGCCATCGCCTTCCCGAGACAAGCGAGGTCAGGGGTGACGCCGAAGAGCTCCTGTGCGCCACCGTTCGCGAGTCGGAAGGCGGTGACCATCTCATCGAAGACGAGAAGCGAACCATGTCTCTCGGTCAATTCACGGATCCCCTCGAGGTAGCCGGGATCGGGCAGCTCGGAGTTGGTGGGCTCCATCACGACGGCAGCGACCTGGCCTTCGAACGTCTCGAAGAGTTGCTCGAGCGCGTCGAGGTCGTTGTACGGAAACGGGTGCACGAACTCACGCAACACGGGAAGCACGCCGCGCGCCCCATGCATGCACGTGTACCAATCATGGAAACCGTGAAAGCCGTGCTGCAGGATCAGCTCCCGGTTCGTCACCGCGCGCGCAACTCGTAGCGCCGCGTTCACCGCGTCGGACCCGTTCTTTCCAAACGCGACCATGTCTGCGCAGGGCACCATCTCCACGAGCATCGACGCGACCTCGATCTCGACCGGATGCATCAGCGGAAGCATCGGTCCGGCGGCGAGCTGCTCCGATATCGCCTGCTCTACTGCCGGGTGGCGGTACCCGAGGATCACCGGTCCCCATGCGCCCGTCCAGTCGATGAACGAACGTCCGGTGCTGTCGATCAGCTCGTAGCCGCGGCCCGATTCGGCGAGGTGAGGGAAGGCCTCGTCCTCCAGTTCATACAAAGGCCTCAGAAGTGCGCGATGCAACCCGCCGTATGCGAGCACCTCCGAGGCCTGCCTCATCAGCTCCTCGGTGCGATCGCCACCTTGCTCTGATGATGCAGTCTCTTTCACGTCTTGGCGGCCGGCTTGAGCTTCTTGCGCGGGCGCTGGGGGCTGACCGGCCGCTCGCCCGCCCACAATCCAGACGGCTTGCCGCGGACCTCTGGCCGAGCCTGAAGCGGACCGCGCTCGGCCCAACCCGCCTTCTTGGCAGCTCCCAGATCCACGAGCGGACGGGCTTCTTCGTCGGGATACACAAGCGTGCTGCCCGCGATGCGCTCCATCGCCTCGTGACGGATCACGCAGCGAATCTCGCTCGATCGCAACGCACGACCGGGATCGTCTGCTGTGACCGCAAACACCGCCCACCAATAGCCCATGTTTGTACGCAGGGCTTGCCAAGCCTCGTTGGAAACCGGCAGTTGCGTCGTTCCGTCATCGAGGTTCAGAGGTACGAGCAGGCTGACGTGCAGCTCGTCGGCTCCAGGCGCGCCGTGCTCGCCCACCCCGCCCCCCAGGCTGACCGTGAGAAACCAGTCGGCAATCTGTACTCCCGGCGTCTTGACGCGGAACGAGGGCGCGTCGACGACGCGTGCCAGGTTCGCCGGCTCGATCACCGTCATCGTGGGCTCTACGTCCCGGAGATCCTTGCTGATCATCGATTTCACCCTGGGCAAGAACGGCATGTCGTTCTGCGGAGGAATCGGGTCCGTGAAACGGCACGACTTGCAAAGAGTCGGGTAGTCGGCTGTCAGGTGCGCGCGGCGCAGATCGCGCGCGTTCACCCCGTTCCAGGTCTGAACGAGGCTCTGCCCGACGATGTTTCCGAGCGTGAGGTCGCCTTCTGTTGCCCAACCACATGGGGCCATCTCGCCGTCTGCATGAAGCCTCACACGGTTGTAGACGTACTTGCAGTAACCAGGAAGGGCATGCTTGGCCCAGTGCTCGAGCATGTCGCTCGCGACGCGGTGAGGCTTCGCCCCAATTGGGTTTTCACGGAAGTCGTGGTTCTCGCGATCGAGCCACCTGAAGCAGATCTTCTTCTCTCTTGCAACGTCGATGCAGCGCTGTCTCGTCCATGCGACGTAATCGGCAGAAAAGTGCAGCAGCGGATCCGAGTAGCCACAGCGGCCGTTGAAGTCCACGAGCTGCAGGACGTTGACAATCGGAATCCCCGCGTCGGCCATGTAAGCCACCGTCTCCGGCAACAGCCCCGCGTTCTCGGTCATGAACACGATCTGCGCCATGCACTCGATCCGCCGTTCCGCGGCGAGACGGGCGGTGGTCGCGAGGTTCTCGAACACCTTCTCGGGTTTGCTCCAGGGTCGAATCTTTTTGAAGACCTCGCCGACATGGCTGTCGATCGACAGCACAATCAGCTCGACGATGTCCTCGAGCTCGTGGAACTTCTTCTCGTCGAGATACTGCGTGTTGGTCGTCAACCCGAGGTCGACGCTGTATTCCTCGGCCATGTCGCGCGTCTCATCCCAGGTCACGACGAGCGGCTCGCTGGCGCCGTGCGGAATGATGACCGTGAGATACGGTGCCATCTCTTCGGCCACCCGGTCGATCGTGCTCGGCGGCATCTTGTGCAACGGAGGGTTTTCCCCGTCCCAACACATGATGCAGGACATGTTGCAGAAGTTGCTGAACTGCACATGCGCCTCATACGGGCGTGAGGCAAACAGGAGCCGCTTCCTTATGAGGTCCTGCTCGAGGTGAGCGCGATTGCGACGGTCTATGACCTCGCGCTGCTCTGGATCGACCTTCCTGTCCATTCACCCCCGCTTCGCTACAACGCCGCCGCGAGCAGGCCTACTGTACAGCGGTCGAGTGGATCAAGCGGGAGAACACCGGTTGGGAGGGCTTCTTCGAACAGGGGTGAGCGACCGTCGGTGCTCGGCATGCGCTTGCGACAAGCCGTCTTTCGGTACTAGGGTGCGGCCATGAGGGAGGATGCACTGCGGGAACGCATCGAAGCGCTCGGCCCGTGGCACTACGACGTCGAAGTCGCGCCGGGTATTACGACGGGTGAGGCACAAGACACGCCGGTCGTCGCGCCGCAGCGTCGATTCAACAGGGTCTTTCGCCGGTTGTACCCGAGTGGGCTAGAAGGTCGGTCCGTAGTGGACTGTGGCTGCAACTGTGGAGCTCATCTCGTGTGGGCCAAGGAGATGGGCGCCGGGCGGTGCTTTGGCTTCGACGCTCGCGAGCACTGGATCAACCAAGCCCGGTTCCTGGTCGAGGCCAGCGGAGTGGATGTCGAGCTCGAGGTCATGGACCTCCACGACTTCGACCACGGCGACTTCGACATCGCGCTGTTCCAGGGGATCTTCTACCACCTGCCCGATCCGGTCGCGGGACTGAAGCTGATCGCCGATCGAACGAAGGAACTGCTGGTGCTCAACACGGCCACGCGCAACGATGAACCGGACGGAAGGCTGATCCTCGTCGACGAGGACACGGATAGCCCCCTGCTGGGAATCCACGGGCCGGCGTGGTACCCAACCGGACCCGACGTCTTCGAGCGAATCTTTCCGTGGCTAGGGTTCCCGCACACGCACGTGGGCGGATGGGACCATGATGTCGCCAACCAGCCCTCCCACGTAGGGCGCTTGGAGATGTTCGCGGCGCGATCTCCTGGGCTGCTGGAAACGCTTCGCCTCGGGCGGACCAGATCAGCCAGGTAAGACGCAGTAGTTCACGGGATCAGGTCGGGATAGAACCGCTCGTAGGTCGAGCGGTTGGCATCGACCACGGCTCTGAAAACGCCCATATCCTTCGGCGGGTGGCTGCCATGGGTCGGCCGGGAGGCTCGCAGAGCCTGCTCGTCGAAGCCCTGTCCGAGTTGGCGTAGGGCGTCCACGGTGTCTTCGGCGATGCTCTCTCGTCGCCCCACGAAGTGGACGCGGCCCGGTTCCCCGAGAAAGTAGCGGTAGAACGCGGTCGCGCATCCGGGGTATTGACTGACCATCTGCGCGAGGTAGGACCCGAACGGCAGATCCAGCCATGGGTCTCCGGGGAAGGTGTTGTCGCCGAAGCGCATCCTGCGACGGTAGTGGTACTGCTCGGTCATCCAGGCCAGCGGCTCGCGGACGAACCCGAAGGTGAACCGACCTCGCACGTTGGCCTCGTCGATGCTCAGGTGATGCAGGTCGGTGCGCTCGGGGTTCAGGATCACGCCTGCTTCCCTCATCGCGCTGGATCGCCCAGCTCCCGCCAGTCCTTGGGACGTGGATGAACAGAAGCTTGTCGTTGCCCACGCTCACGCGAAGGTTTCCACCAGGCACACAAGACATTCCTCCCCAGTGATTGCCCAATCGAATCTTGCGGGTTGGCACTGAGACCGTCAAGGACGCGGTCAGGATGTTCCTGTCTCAGTTCGACGACGTCTCGGTCGGCGATCAGATCTGGTACGTCTGCGCGCCGGCGGCCTGGGCCTCCTGCGCCACGACGTCGGCGATCGTCGTGCGCTCAGGACGTCGCGCAGTGAGGTGACCGCCTTCGACCACACCTCGTTGGCTCCCCCGGCTGCCGCCGCCTCGGCGTCGAACTCGCCGTCGAGCAGCTGCACGATCTCGAGCACGGTGATCTCCGCCGGCTCGCGCTGGAAGGAGTAGCCGCCCTTCACGCCGCGCTGGCTCTGAAGCAGTCCCGCGCGGCGCAGCGTCGCGAACAGCTGCTCCAGGAACTGGAGCGGGATGCTGCGCTGACGTGCAAGCTCGGCGATCGGCACCGGCGCACCGCCCGGCCGGGCGCCCTGGCGCACCAGTTCGGCCAGTGCCTGCACCGCGTAACGGGACTTCGAGCTGATCGTGATCAAGAGACTGTGGAAGTGTATTGATGGCCCAGATGACCGCCCTCAACCCGACCCGCCTCGCCGCTCCTGCTCGTGCCGCCGCTCGCCTGGATGGCGGTGATCTTCGTGCTGTCGGGCCAGCCGAGCGATGACGTCGACCGCGCCTGGTGGGACGTCTTCGCGCGCAAGGTCGCACACGTGACCGAGTACGCGGTGCTCACCGCGCTGTGGTGGCGAGCGCTACGCGGGCTCGGCGTCAGCCGGCCGCTTGGCGGGCGCGGTCGCGATCGCTCTGCTCTACGCGGTGTCCGACGAGTTCCACCAGACCTTCGTGGACGGCCGCCAGGGCACGCCGGTCGACGTGCTGATCGACTCGATCGGGATGGCGATCGCGGCGCTTGCGATCTACGCGCGACGCCGCAGCCGCGGCCCGTCGCGCCCGATGGCCGCGTAGGCCAGCGTCTCGAGCGCGGTCGACAGCCGCGCGAGCTCGTCGATCGCCGGAGGGAGCGCTTCCAGCACCGCAAGTCGCCGGCGCATGGCTTCGAGCTCGTCTCCGATCCGGCTCATCTCCTGGAGCAGGAGCTCGAACTGCTTGTCGTTGAGGCGCTGCTCGCTCATGGCGTCGCAGCGGATTGTCCTACAGCCAGCCCCGCTCTGAGGCGATCAGGACCGCCTGGGCCCTGTCGACGGCGCCGAGCTTCCCGTAGACGTTGTGCAGGTGGGTGCGGACGGTGCTGGTGGAGAGCCCCAGCTCGAGCGCGATCTGCTTGTAGACCTTGCCCTCGGCCAGGCGCTTCAGCACCTCCAGCTCCCGCGAGGAGAGCGGGCACGGCGTGACCGAGCGCTTGCGGTCCGGAGGCGGGCCGGGAAGCTCGAAGAGCACCTCGCGCAGGTCCTGCGGGCCGAGCCCGATGCGGCGGGCAACCGCCAGCAGCTGGTCCGGCGCCACCGCCTGGCCCTGTGCGTAGTGGGCCAGCATGTCGGCGAGGCGCACGATCGCGGCCTCTCCCATGGCGTCCTCGGAGTGATGGTGCTCGATCGCGGCGGCAAGCGGCTGGGGCAGTCCCCAGCGGCGGGCCATGACGCCTCCGACGAGCGCGTGGTCGATACCGAGCTCACGTCGCTCGACGTGGATGCGCTGCTCGGGCGTGCGCGCGGTCGTGTGAATCTGGCCGGGGTAACCGGGGTAGGCCTGAACCAGCACGAGCTTGCCGATGTCGTGCAGCAGCGAGGTGACCAGCACCTCGTCGCGGTCGGGGAAGTCGATGCGCGAGCACAGCCGGTCCGCGGCGCGCTGGGTCGACACGGCGTGGAGGCGGAAGCGCTCAGGGGCCGCGTCCCACAGCGGCGTGCGCTCGAAGAAGTCGAAGGTCTTGGTGGCGCCGATCAGCGCTTCGACACCGGCAGGCGTGAGCACCTCGATCGCCTCGGGGATGCCGCGCACACGTCCGCGTCCGTCCGCCCGCTTGTTTGCGAGGCGCATGACCGAGATCACGAGCGCGACGTCGGACTCGATCGCCGTGACCATCTCGCCCACGGAGGGCTGGTCCTGGCTGACGAGTCGCAGTACCCGCTTGCGCGACTCGGCCAGGGCCGGGAAGGCCTCGAGCGCTTCGAAGGCTGCCGTGAGGCGACGTCCGTGTCCCTCGTTGTGCTGCCTGCCGGTGGGAAGGGAATTGGCCGCGTCACCCTTGAGTGCCGCGTCCGTTAGTTGGCTTCCCGCCATTTCGCGCTTCCCTGCTGCTCGTGTCGCCATCGCCAACCCACGTATCGGCAGGAAGGGCGCCGGAGTTGACGGTCAGTCTTCGCGACGGCTAGCGCGGCTAGAGCCGGTCGAGCGCGGCGTCGATCCGACTGCAGCGCCTCGTCACGTTCCAGCAGGGCCAGGCTCTCGAAGATCCCCGCCGAGACGGTCTTGCCCGTGATCGCGACGCGCAGGGGCTGATACACGGCACCGGGCTTGGCTCCGGTCTCCTCCACGACCCGCTGCAGCGCCGCCTCGATCTGGGCCTCGTCGAAGGGCTCCGCCCCGGCCAGCGCCTCGCGTGCGCGCTCCAGGAGGTCCCGGGCGCCCTCCTTGCCCATCACCTTGTCCCAGGCCTTCTGATCGGTCTCGACAGGGCCGAAGGCGAAGCCCACCAGGCGCGGCACCTCGGCGAGCGTCGAGACCTTGTCCTTGACGGCGGCGACGGCCTGCTCGAGGCGCGGGTCGTCCGCGCCGGGCATGTCGCGCGCGGACATCCACTCCGCGACGCGGCGCGTCAGCTCGGCCGTGTCCATCTCGCGGATGTAGTGGCCGTTCATCCAGGAGAGCTTCTGCTCGTCGAAGACCGCCGGCGAGCGCGAGACGCGCTCCAGCGAGAACTTCTCGATCAGGTCCTCGGTCGTGAAGAACGTCGTCTCGGCGTCGTATCCCCAGCCGAGCAGCGCGAGGTAGTTGCGCACCGCCTCGGGCAGGTAGCCGATCTCGCGCAGCTCCTGCACCGAGGCCGCGCCGTGGCGCTTCGACAGCGGCTTGCCGTCGGTCCCGTGCAGGAGCGGCAGGTGCGCGTACAGCGGGCGGCTCCGCTCCCAGCGCCTGCAGCACGAGCAGCTGGCGCGGAGTGTTGGAGAGGTGGTCCTCCCCGCGCACGACGTGGGTGATCCCCATGTCGGTGTCGTCGACCGCGACGGCGAAGTTGTAGAGCGGTGTGCGGTCCGCACGCGCGATCACGAAGTCGTCGAGGAGCCGGTTCTCGAACGCGGACTCGCCGCGGATCACGTCGCGCACGACGGTGTGTCCCTCGTCCGGTACGCGCAGGCGCACGGCCGCGCCCTCCGTTCCCTCGGGCACCGGCGTGCCGCGATAGCCGGCTCCTCCGCTCTGCCTCCTTGGCCTGCTTGACCTCCTCCGCGCCCGCCGTGTCCCAGTACGCGGCGCCGCTCGACGAGGAGCTGCTCGAGCCGCTCCGCGTACAGCTCCGAGCGCTCCGTCTGGCGGAACGGCCCCTCGTCGTAGTCGAGGCCGAGCCACTCCATGCGCGTCGAGGATCTGGGCGACCGCCTCGTCGGTCGAGCGCTCGCGGTCGGTGTCCTCGAGGCGCAGCACGAGGGTGTCCGCGGGCGACTTGCGCGCCAGCAGCCAGTTGTAGAGTGCCGTCCTCGCGCCGCCGATGTGCAGGAACCCCGTGGGGCTCGGCGCGAACCTGAATCTATGTGCGGACACGCCGGCAGATGCTAATCGGCGCCCATGTCTCGACCGCGGGCGGGCTCGTGCGTGCCCTCGAACGTGCAGAGGAGCGGGGCGCCGAGTCGATGCAGATCTTCAACCAGAGCCCGCGGGCCTGGCGCCCGACGAAGTACTCCGAGGACGACTTCGCCGCCTTCCGCGAGCGGCTGAAGGAGAGCCCCGTGAAGTCGGTGTACATCCACGCGGTGTACCTGATCAACGTCGCAAGCGACGACGCCGAGGTGCGCCGCAAGTCGCTGACCTCCCTCACCCATGCGCTGTCGGTCGGGGACGGGATCGGCGCGGGCGGGGTGATCGTCCATCCCGGCAGCGGCAAGGGACAGGCGCCCGGCACCGACGTTCAAGAAGCTGGGCAAGGCGGTCAAGGCCGCGCTGAAGGAGACCGAGAGCACGCCGCTGCTGTTCGAGAACACCGCCGGTGCGGGATTCACGATCGGCCGCACCTTCGAGGAGCTCGCGCGGGTGATCGATGTCTCGGGCGCCGGCGAGCGCCTCGGCGTGTGCCTCGACTCGTGCCACCTGCTGGCGTCGGGCTACGAGGTGCGCGATGCGGCGGCGTTCAAGCAGGTGGTCGACGAGTACGACCGCGTCGTGGGACTCGAGCGGCTGCGCGCATTGCACCTGAACGACTCGAAGACGGCGCTCGGTTCGAACGTCGACCGGCACGCCACCCTCGGCGACGGCGAGATTGGCGAGGACGGACTGCGCGTGTTCCTGTCCGAGAAGCGCTTCAAAGGTCTGCCGGTGCTGCTCGAGACGGGCCCGGAGGGACACGGCCCCGACAAGGGCCAGGTCGACATCGCGAAGCGGCTGCGCGGCTAGACGCGGTCGCGCAGGTCGAACGCGCGGTAGCCGCCCGGGTCTGTCTCGGAGACGTCGAAGAAACGCGGGTTGACGCAGTCGAACGCCGCGCCCGTGCCTTCGTATGAACGCTCGACGGAGAAGGGGCACATCGGCATCGGCTCGCGCTTCGCCTTCACGCCGCCGTAGCCCGCGCGCGTGCGCTCTGCGTGCTCGAAGATCTCGACGTCGATCTCGGCGTCGAAGACCTTTTGCAGGCAGCCCATGTAGCTGCGGCCGGTGCTCTCGTCCTCGTACGTGTAGAGGAACGGGCAGTTCGGCTTCGATGCAGCCGCGCGGCTCGATCGTCTTGTCACAGAACGTGCAGCACTGACGGCATTCAGTGGCCTGCTTGGTCTTTGACCGGACTGCCATGGCGGCAAGTGTACCCACGTTCGCGCCCCTCGCCCAACGTATGTCCAGGCGAGGCGGCGAGCCCGATCAGGCGACCAGGGCCTCCGGGCCGAGCAACTCGTCGAGCTCCGCGCGCAGACTCCCCGACATCGTGATCCGGAACCCTGATCCGAAGCGCAGCCGGCGCGGTCCGGCGGCAGTTCCCATCTCGAGCAGAACATCAGTTTGACCGGGGAAATGTTCGAGCAGAGCCTTCAATTCTGCGATCAGATGTTCGTCGCAGATGTGCGCGTCGACCTTGATCACGACGGGCTCGACACCGGCCGCCGCGAAGCGCGCGCGGCGCCCCGCAGCGATGTCGACAGGCGGCGGGCTGCCGGCCGCTGCAAGCTCCTCGGGAGTGGGCTCGAAGGGCTCGATCTCCTGCACCACGAGCTTCGTCTCCCCACGCTCCTTGTGATCGAGGCGGCCCTTCACGATCACGCGCTTGTCCACCGCGACGTGCGACTCGTTTGCCGCGTACGCGGAGTTGAAGATCAGCATCTCGACCTGTCCCTCGAGGTCGTCGAGCGTCGCGAACATCATCGGCTCGCCCGACTTCGTGCGGATGCGCTTGGCCTGCACGATCAGACCGCCGACCGTCACCCACGCGCCGTCGGGTTTCGAGGAGACCTCACCCAGCGAGCAGTCGGTGCGCGCGCGCAGCAGGTGGCGCACCTCGGTGAGCGGATGGCTCGACAGGAAGATGCCGAGCGTCTCCTTCTCCATCGCCAGCAGCTCCACGCCGTCGAACTCCTCGGAGGGCAGCGGCGGATAGTGCGCGGTCGCGGGAGGGCCGGACGCGCCTGCAGGATCGAGGTCGAAGATCGAGCCCTGGCCGGAGAGCGCATCCTCCTGTGCCTTCGCGCCCGCCCCCTGGGCCTGGGGCAGCACCGCGAGCATTCCCTTGCGCGTGCCGCCCGTCGAGTCGAGCGCGCCACATTTGATCAAGCTCTCGATCGCCTTCTTGTTGACGGTGCGGCAGTCCACCCGCGCGCAGAAGTCCCAGATCGAGGTGAACGCACCGCCCGCCTCGCGCGCCTCGAGGATCTTCTCGACGGCCGCGTAGCCGACGTTCTTGACCGCGTCGAGGCCGAAGCGGATGTCGTCCTCGTACGACGACGAAGTCGTGCCCCGACGTGTTCACGTCCGGCGGCAGCGACCTTGATGTTCATCTCCTCGCAGCGCGAGACGAAGAACGGGACCTTGTCCTTGGTCGACATGACGCTCGAGATCAGCGCCGCCATGTACTCGGCGGGATAGTTGGCCTTGAGGTAGGCGGTGCGATACGCGATCAGTCCGTAACACGCAGCGTGGGAGCGGTTGAAGGAGTAGTCGGCGGCCGACTCCATCAGGCTCCAGAGCTGGTTCGCGACCGCGGTGTTCGTACCGCCCTCGCGGCAGCCCTCGACGAAGTCCTGCTTGAGCGTCGCCATCAGCGCGCGCTCCTTCTTGCCGATCGCGCGGCGCAGCGTGTCCGCCTTCGGGCCCGGGAAGCCGGCGATGTCGCGCGCGATCTGCATCAGCTGCTCCTGGTAGACCGCGATGCCGTACGTGTGCTCGGTGAGCGGCTTCAGGCGCTCGTCGATGTAGCGGACTGTCGCGGGGTCGCGCTTGCCGCGCGCGTAGTCCTTGATGAAGCGCATCGGCCCCGGCCGGTAGAGCGCGACCAGCGCGACGATGTCGCCGAACTCGGTCGGCCCCACCTCGCGCAGCGCCTCCTGCATGCCCTCGGACTCGAGCTGGAACACGCCGACGGAGTCGCCCCGCGCGAGCATCTCGTAGGTCTTGCGGTCGTCGAGCGGCAGCGTGGTGAGGTCGATCCGGTCGCCGCCGGAGCGCTCGATGATCGCGATCGCGTTCTCGATCACGTCCAGCGTGCGCAATCCGAGGAAGTCCATCTTCAGCAGGCCGATCTCCTCGATCGGCTTCATCGAGTACTGCGTCACCGTCTTGTAGACGCGCTCGGGCTTGCCACCGTTCCCATTTCCGTTCTCGCCCTCGGCCGGGACCTCGACGGCCCCGCGGTCCTCGGCGAGCTGCAGGGGCACGATCTCGGTCAGCGGCCGGTCCGCGATCACGACGGCCGCGGCGTGGATGGAGTTGTTGCGCACGATGCCCTCGAGCCCGCGCGCCACGTCGACGACCTGCTGCGCCTGCGGCTCGGTGTCGTAGGCCTTGCGCAGGTCCGTGCCGGGCGCCATGCATTCGTCGAAGCTCGGCGTGCGTCCCATGATCGGCTCGGGGATCAGCTTCGCGAGCCGGTCGCCGGTCGCGTAGTCGACGCCCAGCACGCGCGCGGCATCGCGGGTCGCGGCGCGCGGCTTCATCTTGCCGAAGGTGATGATCTGCGCGACCGCGTCACGGCCGTACTTGTCCTGCACGTACCTGATCACGCGCTCGCGGCCCCGGATGGAGAAGTCGATGTCGATGTCCGGCATCGTCTTGCGCTCGGCGTTCAGGAACCGCTCGAACAGCAGGTCCATGTCGAGCGGGTCGACGTCGGTGATGCGCAGGACGTAGCTGACGATCGAGCCCGCCGCCGATCCACGACCGGGGCCGACGGCGATGCCGTTGTCCTTCGCGTACTTGACGAAGTCCCACACGATCAGGAAGTACGACTCGAAGCCCATGTCCTCGATCACGGCGAGCTCGGTCTCGAGCCGCTCGAGTGCGGCGGCCGGCGGCGGGTCGCCGTAGCGCTCGCGCAGCCCCTGCTCGGTCAGCCGGCGCAGGTGGGCCGTGGGCGTGGAGCCGTCGGGCGTCGGATATGTCGGCAGCATCATGCGGTCGAGCTGCAGCTCGATGTCGCAGCGCTCGGCGATCTCGAGCGAGGTGGGGACCGCCTCGGGCCACTGCTGGAACGACTCGGCCATCTCGGCCGGGCTCTTCAGATAGAACTCGTTCGTGTCGAAGCGCAGCTTCGGCTGCGCGAGGGTCGACTTGGTCTGCACGCACAGCAGCGCCGAGTGCGTCGAGTAGTCCTCGCGGCGCAGGTAGTGCACGTCGGCGGTGCCGACCAGCGGCCGGCCGAGCTCGCGCGCGATCCGCACGATCCCCTCGTTGGCGCGGTCCTGCTCCGGGATCTTGTTGTTCTGCACCTCGAAGTAGACGTTGTCCGCACCGAACACGCCCAGCAGCTCGTCGGCGTGGGCGCGGGCCTCCTGCTCGCGCTCCTGCACGATGCGCTGGCAGAAGCGCGACTGCAGGCAGCCGCTGAGGGCGATCACACCCTCCGAGTGGCGTGTCGAGCAGCTCCATGTCGACGTTCGCCTGGCCGCGCCGGAAACCGTCCAGAAAGCCGAGCGAGGAGAGCTTGATCAGGTTCCGGAAGCCCGTCTCGTTGCGGGCCAGCAGCGTCAGGTGGTTGCGCTCGTAGCGCACCTTGTCGCGATCGTGCCGGTTCTCGCAGAGGTAGGCCTCGAGTCCCAGAATCGGCTTGACGCCGTGCTTGCGACAGGCCTTGTAGAACTCGACGGCCCCGTTCAGCACCCCGTGGTCGGTGAGACCCAGGGCGGGCATCCCGAGCTCGGCGCAGCGGGCCGCCAGGGCGTCGATCTTGCAGGCGCCGTCGAGCAGCGAGTACTCGGAGTGGACATGTAGGTGGACGGCGCCGGTTGGGCTCACGGGCCGTCAAGTGTAGGGGCGAGGGGTGACGCAAGCGGGCGCCTGACGCGCCCAAATTACGTCTGATCGGTGCGTTATCGCGCGCGTTGCGTGGGAATCGTTTCGACGTCCGGGAAGGGTCGCTCCGGACTGGGCCCCCTCGGCGTCGCTATGCGGCATCGAGGGGGCCCAGCCCCTGTCAGCACTCCCAGTTGCCGCGGCCCTGGCCGTCGGCCCAGAGCTTCGCGGCGAGCTTGTCCTGCTCGGACTTCGGAGCCAGGTGCGGCGCCTCGGCCTGTCCGCCGAGGCCCTTGTAGGTCTCGGGCAGGAACTGGTACGCGCCCCCAGCGCCGCTGGAGGGGTTCAGGGCGCCGTAGTCGCCGCCCGACTCGCACATCACGATCGCCTTCGGGATCGCGAAGCCGTCGAACCACTGGTTGACCGCTCCCGCGGGGTCGCCCGGCGTGCCCATCGCCGCCTGCAGCTCGGCCACCTGCGCCCGCCAGCCCGCCATCCGCGAGCGCAGCGAGGAGAGCGCAGCCTGCTGCGCGGCGCGGGCGCGCGCGAACCTCACGGCCCGCGCGGACGCCGCCGCGCGGATCCGCGCGATCTCGTCGCGCGCGGCAGCGACACGCTGCACCTCGGCGGCGGCGGCCTCGCGTGCGACGCGCACACGCGCAAGCGCGGCGCGGACGTCGTTGCGAAGGGTCTGCATGCGGTCCACGAGCGCCAGGTCGGCGTCGTTGATCTCCTGGAGGTAGGCCGTGCGGGTGAGCAGGTCGCTGAAGCCGTCGGCCTCGAGCAGCACGGTCGCGAGGTCGGGCGTGTCGCTCTTGTAGATCGCGACGAGCCGGTCGGCCAGCATGCGCTGCATGCGCTTGAAGCGGGCCTGGGCCCGGGCGAGCCGCTCCTGGGCGGCCGTCACCCGTGCCTCGAGCTGCCGGGCGCGCGCGACGCTCTGCGCCAGCTCGGCCTCGAGCACCTGCTGGCGGCGGCCGGCTGCGGCCGCCTCGCCCTGCGCGGCCTCGAGCTCAGCGGTGCGCAGCTGGACTGCGGACGCGAGGTTGCGGGCCTGCGCCTTGGCGCTGTCGACGCGGGCCTGCAGGGAGGCGATGTCTGCCGCGTGGGCGGTCGGCGCCAGGGCCAGGATGGCCAGCACGAGGCCGAGCAGCCATACGAGGCGCGTGCGCGGCCATGCCGCTGGGGGATGTCCGGGGGCCGGTTCCATGCTCCTTCTGTGCCTGCGGGGTTAGCTGTCGGGCTCGCACCGAAGGAGTGGCGCTACGCGTGAATTGCGATTCGCCCCGAGACGGCCGATGGTTCCCCCGCTCCCAGTCGCCTCACGGCTCAGGGATTCGGCGGCGCGGGACGTTAGCAATTTCCCGCAATTTGCGCGGTTTGGCTGTGGTTGCGCGCGGTCACCCGGGAGTCCCGCTCGGAGACGCTAAAACCGTTCTTAGTCTCCGATCGGGACTCCCGGGCGCCCGCGCTCGACCGGGCGGTACGCTCAGTTCCGTGACCAGCACCCTTTCCCACCAGGCTTTTTCCGGTGACTACGAGCGGTTGGAGCGCTGCTACCGAAGGCATCGAAGCTCCGTTCGCGCTCGTCGACCTGCGATGCCATGTGGAGCAATTCGGACGCAGATGCTGCGGAGGGCTGGCGGGCAAGCCGATCAGGGTGGCTTCGAAGTCGGTTCGTTCCCGGCCGGTGCTGGAGCAGATTCTGGCTCGGGATCCGGATTACCAGGGACTTCTGACCTACACGTTGCCCGAGTCGCTGTGGCTGGCGCGGCAGGGGTTCGACGACCTCGTGATCGGCTACCCGACCGCCGACCGCACCGCGATCGCGGAGCTTGCGGCGCTCACCGACGAGCGGCCGGCGCACCGCGCCCGTGCTGATGGTCGACTCGAGCGAGCACCTCGACCTGATCGAGAGCGCGGCCGGCCAGGGGGACAGCCCGATCCGCGTCGCGATCGAGCTGGACGTCGGCTGGTGGGCGCTCGGCGGCCGGGTGAAGATCGGGCCGAAGCGCTCGCCGATCCGCACGCCGCAGCAGGCCGCGGCGTTCGCCCGGGAGATCCTCGCGCCGTCCGCGCCTGAAGCTGGTGGGCCTGATGGCCTACGAGGGCCACATCGCCGGGCTCGGCGACCGTCCTCCCGGCAAGCGGCTCCAAGGCCGCGTGATCGAGTGGATGCAGTCGCGCTCGGCCGCGGAGATCCGGGAGCGTCGTGCGGCCGTCGTGGCCGCCGTGTCCGCAGCTGGTGGAGCTGGAGTTCGTGAACGGCGGTGGGACCGGCAGCCTGCACGGCACCGCGGGTGAGGACGCCGTCACCGAGCTCGCGGCCGGCTCGGGTTTCTTTGCCCCCACCCTGTTCGACACCTACAGCTCGTTCAAGCTGCGCCCCGCCGCGATGTTCGCGATGCCCGTGGTGCGCAAGCCCGCGGCCTCGATCGCGACGGTGCTGGGCGGCGGCTACCTCGCCTCGGGCGTCGGTGAAGCCGAGCCGGGTCCCCTCCCCCCACCTGCCCGCGGGCCTGCGGCTCGACCGCTTCGAGGGCGCGGGCGAGGTGCAGACCCCGGTGCTCGGCGATGCGGCCCGCGGCCTGCAGATCGGCGACCGCGTGTACTTCCGGCACACGAAGGCCGGCGAGCTGTGCGAGCGGTTCGACTCCCTCCACCTGGTGTCCGGCGACCGCATCGTCGACGAGGTCCCGACCTACCGCGGCGAGGGCCGAACTTTTCTCTAGGCGGGTTGCCGCGCGGCGGCGAGGTCGCGGAGCTGCTGCACGATCTCCGGCGCCGCCTTGCTGGTGGAGCCGGTGTCGAACGGCGGCTGGGGGTCGTATTCGATCAGGAGCTGGATCGTCTGCGCGAACTCGTCGCCGGAGATCTTCGCGAGCAGCGTCAGCGCCATGTCGATCCCCGACGACACACCGGCGGAGGTGATGACCTTGCCCTGCTCCACGACGCGGCGCTCGGTTGGGTTCGCGCCCATCTCCCGCAGCGTCTCGAGCTCCAGCCAGTGCGATGTGGCGTCGAGGCCGTCGAGGATCCCGGCCGCGCCGAGCAGCAGCGATCCGGTGCAGACGGACGTGGTCCACTGGGTCGTCTCGTGTACGTCGCGGATCCAGCCGACCAGGCGCTCGTCGGACATCGCCTCGCGCGTGCCCCATCCGCCGGGGACGCACAGGATGTCGGGGCGCGGCATGTCGTCGAGCGATCCCTCTGCCAGGATCGTGAGCATTCCGTTGTCGGTCTTGTAGGGGCCGGCCTCGGTCGCCGACGAACTTCAGGTCGGCGCCCGGGATGCGCGAGAGGACCTCGTAGGGCCCGATCGCGTCGAGGGCGGTGAAGCGGTCGTACAGCGGGATGGCGATCTGCATGGGAACTCCTTTAGTCAGGCGGCTTGGGGTGACTTGAAGCGGGCGCGGTAGTCGGCGGGGCCGACACCGAGTCTGCGATGGAACGCGCGGCGCATCGTCTCGACCGTCCCGAAGCCGTTGATGCGCGCGACGGCCTCGACCGGCGTGTCCGACGACTCGAGTGCGATCCGCGCTGCCTCGACACGAGCGGTCTCGACATACGCCGCCGGCGTCATGCCGAGCTCCTTGCGAAACGCGCGGGCGAAGTTGCGCTCGCTCATGTGGGCGCGCTGCGCCAGCGCCGGGACGGAGAGGTCCGCAGCGAGGTTGCCGGCGATCCACTCCTGAAGCTCGCGCAGCGGCGCGCGCTCGGCCGTCTGTGCGGCGAGCTGGGCGCTGAACTGCGACTGCCCGCCCGGGCGCTTCACGAACATGACGAGCCAGCGCGCGACCTCGAGCGCCGTGGCGCGCCCGAGGTCTTCCTCGACCAGCGCGAGCGCCAGGTCCATCCCGGCCGTCACGCCGGCGGACGTGTAGAGCGTCGCCGTCGCGCACGAAGATGTGGTCCGGCTCGACGGTGAGCGACGGGTACTGCTCGGCGAGCAGGTCGCAGCTCGCCCAGTGGGTCGTGACGCGCGCCCCTCCAGCAGGCCGGCCGCGGCCAGGACGAAGGCACCGGTGCAGACCGAGCACACCCGCCGGGAACGCTTTGCGGCCGCGCCCACCCATGCGACGAGCCGCTTGTCCTCGAGTGCTCCGCGCGCGCCGGTCCCGCCCGCGACGACGAGGGTGTCGATCGGGCCGCGGCAACCGGCCAGGCGTGCGGTCGACGCCCAGGCGCACGGTCGTGGAGCGCACCGTGCCCGGGGTTCGTTGCCACCAGCTCGATCGTGTAGCCGGGCGGATCGAGAAGGCTCGCCGTCCGGAACACCTCGGCCGGACCGATGGCGTCGAGCGGCTGCACGCCCGGAAAGATCACGATCACGACTCGGCGTGGTTCGCTCATGGCGCGCATCTTGGCGCGTTCCGGTCGTGGCCGCAAGGACAAAGCACCGGACGAATCCTGCCACACGTCCCGCTTGACCACCGGGTTGGTCGTCAAGTATGCATCCCGATCCATGCTCGTCCTTGCGCTCAACGCCGGCCATGACAACGCCTTCGCCGCCGTGCAGGACGGTGAGCTGTTCTTCTGCCAGGAAGCCGAGAAGGATTCCTTCGACCGGCACTCGGCGGTGACCACGACGGGGGTCCTGAACGCGCTCGAGCATCTCGGGGAGATGCCGGACGTCATCGCCCATGCCGGGGGCTGGAGCGACTCGAGCGGCGTGGTGGGCGCCGGTTATGTGGGCGCCATGGGCAGGACGGAGCGCCGGATGAACTGCCTCGGCCAAAAGGTGACGCTCGTCTCCGTCACTCACGAGCGCTCGCACATCCTGTCCTCGATCGCGCTCAGCCCGAAGGACGACGCCTTTATCCGCGCAGCCCTGATCTGGGAGGGGCTGATCGGGAAGCTGTACCTGGTGGACGACCGCGGTGTGGTCACGCGCGAGGTGCAGGTGCAGGACTCACCCGGCACCCGGTGGGCGCTGCTGTTCGCACTCGCCGATCCGCGCTTTGGCGACGAGGGTCAATACCCGAGGGACTCCGATGCCGGCAAGCTGATGGCGCTCGCCGCGTACGGCGATGCCGCGGCACCGGATCCCGAGGTCACGGCGATCGTCGACCGCGTTCTGACGATGAAGGAGATCTGGCCGGCCGAAAAGTGGAGGTTCAAAGGCACCGCCATCTACAACGCCGGGGTGGAGGCCGACGTCACCAAGGTCGCTGCCGCCCTGCTCAGCAAGCGGCTGTTCGACATGTTTGCCGAGGCGGCGGTGCAGCATCTGCCGGCGGGTCTTCCGCTTCACATCTCGGGCGGCTGCGGTCTGAACTGCGACTGGAACAGCATGTGGAGGGACTTGGGGCACTTCTCGTCGGTGTTCGTTCCCCCGTGCGCGAACGACTCCGGGCAGGCGATCGGCGCAGCCGCGGACGCCCAGCTACTGAGGACCGGCGACCCGTACCTGGACTGGGATGTCTACACCGGCCTCGACTTCGCCATGGACCGCTACCCGGACCCGACGATGTGGCAAGCGCGCCCCGCCGACGACCGGGCGATCGCGGACGCGCTCGCCGAGGGCCGCATCTTCGCCTGGGTCCAGGGCCGCGCCGAGCTGGGGCCGCGGGCGCTCGGCAACCGCTCGCTGCTGGCGGACCCCTCAGACGCGCGCACGCGCGACCGGCTGAACGAGATCAAGCAGCGCGAGGACTACCGCCCGATCGCCCCGTGCTGTCGCGTCGAGGATCTCGGAAAGGTGTTCGACAAGGATTTCGAGGACCCGTACATGTTGTATTTCCGCATGGTGACCTCGGACCGGCTGGCGGCCGTGACGCACGTCGACGGCTCGGCTCGCTGCCAGACGGTGAGCACTAAGACCAACGCGCGATTGCACGATCTGCTGAACGCGGTGGCCGAGCGCACGGGAGTCGGAGTGCTCTGCAACACGTCGCTCAACCTGAAGGGGCGCGGCTTCATCAACACGATGTCGGACCTGATCAGGTACTGCCAGGACCGTCGCGTCGACGACATGGTCGTGCGCGACTTCTGGTTTCAGCGGATCGACTAGGCGGGTCTAGCGAAACGGCTAGCGAAACTCGACACGCTAGGGCTGTCCGGCAGGGGGACCACGCCTAGCGCGCATGTTGTCGATCAGTAGGGCGATAAGAAGCCCGACCAGGACGATGAACGCTGCCGCGTAGACGAAGAACCCTATGTCGGAAACGACTCCCGAGGTAGCGAAGGAAACAATCACCGCCACCACGAACACGCCGAGTGCGATGAGAGTCCATTGGCGAAGCTGCCTCTGCATCTTCGCTGAAGCCTACTAGGCGGTCACGGCTGCGCCGACCGGGCCCAGCACGCGGCGCGCGTACTCGTTCTGGAAGAGGCCCGTCGGGATCGAGGCGTGCACGCACGGCCTGGAAGCGGTCCCATTCCGGATAGCGCGGCGCCAGCGTGGCGGCCTTCTGGAAGTGGCGCTTGCCCCAGTGCGGGCGGCCCTCGTAGTCGTCCATGATCGCCTCCACGGCGCGGAAGTACGGCTCCCAGACCATGCCGCGATACATGTGCACGGCGATGTAGACGGTGTCGCGCTCGTAGGCCGTGCTCAGGTACGCGTCGTCGCCGGCGACCACCCGGTACTCGATCGGGAACGGCACCGCAAAGCCGCGGCGGTCGATCACGTCGAGCACGCGGCGCAGCGCTGCGGGTCCGTCGGCGCGCGGGATCGCGTACTCCATCTCGGTGAACCGCACCCGCCGCGTCGTCGAGAACACCTTGTGGCTCACGTCGGTCTTCACCGATCCGCCCAGCGCCCTCACGATCAGGTGGTTGATCTGCGGGATGCGAGACGGGAACCGCTTGCCGATCTGGCAGAAAAGCGCCAGCGCGTTGTTCTCGAGCAGCGTCTCCAGCAGGTACTCGGACACGCGGCCGCGCGGTTCGGGCGGCGCGTCGGTGTGCTTGGACTCGCGGCACAGGGCGATGCGCGTGTGCGGGAACACGTAGAACTCGAAGTGGTCGTTGCGCGCCGCCAGCTCGTCGATGCTCGCCAGCGTCTCGTCGAGCGGCAGCTGGTGGTCGTGGCGGCGGATCGTGAACGCCGGGACGACGCGGAAGGTGAGCGCGGAGATCGCGCCGAGGCTCCCGAGCCCCACGCGCGCGGCGCGCCACAGGTCCGGGTCCGACTCGCGCGAGCACTCGACCACCGACCCGTCCGCGGTCACGAGCTCGACTGACTCGACCTGGCTGGAGATGTTGCCGAACCGCTCTCCCGTCCCGTGTGTGGCCGTCGAGATCGCGCCGGACACCGTCTGGACGTCGATGTCGCCGAGGTTCTCGAGCGCGAGCCCCTCGGCGGCCAGCCGCTCGCTCAGCTCGCGGATCACGATGCCCCCCTCCACCCGCGCCAGCCCCGCGGCGCGGTCGATGTCGAGCACGCTGTTCATCCGGTCCATCCGGATCATGGTGCCGTCGGTGCAGGCGATGTCGGTGAACGAATGGCCCGCGGCGGTCACGCGGACGTTGCGGCCGGCCTCAGCGGCACGGCCGATCGCCGCACGCAACGCATCGACCGAGCCCGGGTGCTCGACGGCCGCCGGCACGCACTGCTGGTCGCCAGTCCAGTTGCGCCACATGGACGCAAGCCTAATGGGGGCTCCTACTCGTCGTTACGCGTGGCGACGTAGATGGCTGCGATCGCGACCGCGACCGTCAGCGCGGCCGCCGGCTTGCGATAGCTGCCAAACCTCTGGCGCAGCTGCTGCATCGCCAGCTTCCAGATCACGAACCCAAGTGCTTTGTAGAACATGCGACTCCTATATCTGGAGGCTTCGCCTCACCTAAAGTCTCGAGAGTCGCGCTACGCGCGCCTCATGGAATGAACTACCCGGATTCCCGGTTCCTTACACGGTGGGCCATGCGGCTCTGTAAGGACCACAACTCGATGAAGCCGGGACTCGCCTGCTGGCTGAACAGGCCGCCCGACTCGGAGAAGCCGGCCAGTGCCGCGTCGTAGAGCGCGTGCGGAGACGAACGCGCGACCGCCACGGCGCGTCCCTTGTAGAGCCGCATCGTGATCGTGCCCGTGACCCAGCGGTTGACGGAGTCCATGAAAGCGTTCAGGTCGCCGAGCAGCGGCTCGTACCAGAGTCCCGCGTAGACGAGGAACGCCCACTGGCGGTCGAGACCGGGCTTGAAGTTGTTCTGGTGGATCGTGCCGACGAGCTTCTCCAGCTCCTTGTGCGCGGTGAGCAGGATGTCCGCCGCCGGCACCTCGTAGATGTCGCGCACCTTCAGGCCGACGATCCGGTCCTCGATGTGGTCCACGATGCCGACGCCGTGGCGGCCGCCGATCTCCGCGCAGCGCTGGATCAGCTCGACGAGCCCCAGGCGCTCGCCGTCGAGCGACACCGGGCAGCCCTCCTCGAAGCCGATCTCGATCGTCTCGGGCTCGTCGGGCGCGCGCTCGGGCGGCGTGACGATCTCCCAGACGTCGTCGCGCGGGGCCTGCGAGAGGTCCTCGATCGGACCGCCCTCGGAGGAGCGCCCCCAGATGTTGTCGTCGACCGAGTACGGCGGAGCTTCTGTGCCTCCCTTGATCGGGATGCCGTGCTCGCGCGCGTAGGCGATCTCCTCCTCGCGGCCCATCTGCCAGCTGCGCACGGGCGCGATCGTCTTGAGCTCCGGATCGAGCGACGCGACCGTGGCCTCGATGCGCACCTGGTCGTTGCCCTTGCCGGTGCAACCGTGAGCGATCGTGTCGCACCCGGTCTCACGCGCCTTCTCGACGGCGAGCTTCGCGATCAGCGGACGGCCCAGCGCGGTGAAGAGCGGGTAGCCGCCGCCGTAGAGCGCGTTCGCCTTGATCGCGGGCAGCACGTAGTCGCGCGCGAACTCCTCCTTCGCGTCCACGACCAGGCAGTCGAGCGCGCCGAGGCGCAGGGCCTTGTCGCGCACGATGTCGAAGTCCTCCCCGGGCTGGCCCAGGTCGACGGTCAGCGCCACGATCTCGGCTCCATACTGATCCTGGATCCACTTCAGCATCACCGAGGTGTCGAGCCCGCCGGAGTACAGCAGCAACACACGGCCGACCTGATCGGGGTCCGCCTCGTAGGACGCGGTCGGCGGCGGCAACCGGTCGTTCAAAGGGTCTCCTCCAGGAAGCCGAGTACGAGGTCGATCTCCGTCTCCGTCACGATCAGCGGCGGCAGGAAGCGCAAGGTCGACGGGCCGGTGGCATTCAGGACGAAACCGGCCTCGAGCCCGGCGCGCACCACGTCGGCGGCGGTCGGCTCGGGCAGGTCCGCGCCCACCATCAGGCCGCGCCCGCGCACGTCGGTGAGCCGGCCCTGCTCGCGCAGGCCCTCCAGTCCGACTCGCAGCCGGTCGCCGAGCACGCGCACACGCGCCTGCAGCTTGTCGTCGTCGAGGATGTCGAGGGTCGCGAGCGCCGCCTCGGCGACCAGCGGGCCGCCGCCGAACGTCGCGCCGTGGTCCCCGGGCTGGAGCACGTCGGCCGCTTCGCCGCGCGCGATCACGGCGCCCACCGGAAGCCCGCTCGCGAGCGCCTTCGCGCGAGGTCAGCACGTCGGGGCGCACCGGCGTGAGCTCGAATGCCCACAGCGTGCCCGTGCGGCTCATCCCGCACTGGATCTCGTCGAACATCAGAAGGGCGCCCACCCTGTCGCAGGCCTCTCGCGCCGCGACCAGCATCCGCTCGGAGGTCGGCCAGATGCCGGTCTCGCCCTGAATCGGCTCGAGCAGCACGGCGGCGGTGCCGGCGGAGACCTCCGCGGCCAGCGCATCCGGGTCGTCGCGCGGAACCGCGACGAAGCCGGGCACGAGCGGCGCGAACGGCTCCTGCTTGTCGGGCTGGGGCGTGGCCGACAGAGCGCCGATCGTGCGTCCGTGGAAGGCGCCTTCCAGCACGACGATCTTGCCGCCGCGGCGGTGCTTGCGCGCGAGCTTGATCGCGGCCTCGTTCGCCTCGGTGCCCGAGTTGCACAGGAAGACGCGCGCCCCGGGGCTGAAGCTCTGCGCGAGGCGCTCGGCGAGCCGCGCGGCCGGCTCGTTGTAGAAGAGGTTCGACACCTGCGCAAGCCGCGCTGCCTGCTCGCGGATCGCGCTCGACGACATGTGGATGGCAATGACCCGTGCTGAGCACGGAGATGCCGGCCAGGAAGTCGAGGTACTGCCGCCCTTCCGCGTCATAGAGATGGCACCCCTCCCCCATCACGAACGTCACCGGCAGACGTTTGTAGGTCTGCATCATGTACTCGGCCTCGAGCTCCATCGCCGTGCTGGTGACCGCCTTCACCGCTGGCCTCTGACCTTCGTCCCGATGCCGGCGTCCGTGAATAGCTCGAGCAGCAGCGAATGCGGCTCGCGTCCGTCGACGATGTGCGCCGAGCGCACGCCGCGCTCGACCGCCGCCACGCATGCCTGGAGCTTCGGGAGCATTCCCCCGCCCACCTCTCGCGCTTCGATGCTGTGCTTGATCTCCTCGACGTCGGTCTCCGAGATGACGGTCCCGGGATCACCGGGGTCGGCGAGCCAGCCCTCGACGTCGGTCAGGAAGATCACCTTGTACGCGGCGAGCGCGCCCGCCACGGCGCCCGCGGCCTCGTCGGCGTTCACGTTGTACGAGCGCCCCTCGTCGTCGGCCCCGACCGATGCGACCACGGGGATGTAGTCCTCCGCGATGTGGTTCAGAACGTCGACGTCCACGCGCTTGATGGACCCGACGAAGCCGAGGTCCAGTTCCTCGCCGGCCGGGTTCGACACGTGCCGCTTGGCGACCTGGAACAGGCGCCCGTCGTCGCCGCAGAGGCCGACCGCCGCCTGCCCGTGGCGGTTGAGGTGCAGCACGATGTCCTTGTTCAGCTTCCCGATGAGCACCATCTTCGCGATCTCGACCGTCTGCTCGTTGGACACGCGCAGACCCTGCACGAACTCGACCTCGAGCCCGAGCCGCTTCATGTAGCTCGGTGATCTCGGGTCCGCCGCCGTGCACGATCACGGGGTTCATGCCGACGTACTTCAACAGCACGACGTCGCGGGCGAACGCCTCGCGCAGATGCTCCTGCGCCATCGCCGCGCCGCCGTACTTGATCACGATCGTCTTGCCGAAGAACTCCCTGATGTAGGGGAGCGACTCCAGCAGCATCTCGATGCGCCCGCCGCTGCGGACGGACTCGCGGCGGTCGTCGTTCAAGTCGAGTACTCCGAGTTGAGGGACACGTATCCGTGCCCGAGGTCGCAGAAGAAGATCTCGGCCTCCTCCCCGCCCGGCGACAGGTCCAGCCGCAGCTCGACCTCCGGTGCGGACATCACCTCGTCCAGCCGCCTGCGCGGGCCGTCGTCGAGCGCAACGGCGCTGCCTGCGCTCGCCACCTGCACGTCCTCGATGTAGAGGTCGAGCGCACCCGGATCGACATCCGGGACGGCCTGACCCGCGGCCGCGAGGATCCGTCCCCAGTTGGGGTCGCCGCCATGCAGTGCGCATTTCACGAGCGGCGAGTTTGCCACGGCACGCGCGACGGGGTCCACCGCCTCGAGCGAGCCGCGGACCACCAGCCGCGCAACCCGCTCCGCGCCTTCCCCGTCGGCGACGATCTCGAGGGCGAGCTGGCGCAGCAGCGCGTCGAGCGCCGCGCCGAAGGCGCGCTCGTCGTCCGTGCCCGGCTCGACCGCGGAGGCCTCCGCCACTGGCCATGCAGAACACCGAGTCGTTGGTCGAGAGCTGGCCGTCGACGGACGTGCGCTCGAACGAGCGCTCGACCGCCGCTCGCACGAGCCGGTCGAGCGTGAGCGCGTCGATCGCTGCGTCGGTCTGGATGAAGCAGAGCATCGTGGCGAAGGAGGGGGAGATCATGCCCGGCTCCCTTTGCCTGCGCGCAGAGGCGCACCGAACCGCCGGACAGCGGCACATCGAGGGCGCCATGCTTGGGCCAGCGATCCGTCGTCATGATCGCCTCGGCAAAGGTCGCCCCCGCGTCCGCGGAGATCTCCGGCGCGGCACGCTCAATTCCCTGCACGACGACGTCACGCTCGAGTCCCACGCCGATCACGCCGGTCGACGCCACGCCCACGCGCTGCGGGTCGACGCCCAGGGCGGATGCCGTGGCGGCGACCATCTCGCGCGCGACAGCGAGGCCGCGCTCGCCGTCGCCGACGTTCGCGATGCCGCTGTTGACGACCACCGCGCGCAGGCGATGCAGCTCCGCGTCCCGCGAGACCTGCACCGGTGCCGCTACGACGGCGTTACGCGTGAACAGCGCGGCGACGTCGCCGCGTCCGAGTCGCAGGCTAGCACACCGAGGTCGAGGCGCCCGGATGCCTTCATCCCACAAGCGATTCCCGCCGCCCGGAAACCGCGCGGCAGGGGTCCCGGCTCGACCTCGGTGGTGCCGGCCGGTGCATCGACCCAGCGTGAGCGGAAGAAGCGTCATCGCTCACAGGCCCTCGTCCTCGTCCGAGTCCCAGCATCACGTTCAGGTTTTGCACCGCCTGGCCGGCGGCGCCCTTCCAGAGGTTGTCGATCGCCGCGAACACCAGGACGCGCCCGCCAGGCCCGGCGGTCGCGTGGATCCGGCAGATGTTCGTGTCGCGCACGTCGCGCACACCCGGCGGCGAGCCGGCCAGCTCGATGAAACGCTCGTCGTCGTAGGCCGCCCGGAACACCTCCTCGACCTCGTGCGCACGCAGTTCGCGCGACGGCGTCACGTAACAGCTCGCCAGCAGTCCCTGGTCGAGCGGCAGCAGGTGCGGCACGAACGTCACCCGCTGCGCGAGGCCGAGCGCACCCAGCTCCTGGTCGATCTCGGGCGCGTGCCTGTGCCCGTCGACCGCGTATGGGCTGACGTTCTCGTCAACCGACACGAAGTGCGTGCGCTGGTTCGCCTCACGCCCGGCTCCCGACACACCGCTCTTTGCGTCGACCACGGCGTCGGCGATCAGGCCCGCGCGGGCCAGCGGGGCGAGCGCCAGGATCGCCGCCGTCGAAAAGCAGTCCGGGATTGCCGACCAGCGACGCCGCGGCGATCTCGTCGCGGTGCAGCTCCGTGAGGCCGAACACCGAGTCGCCGCGCAGCTCGGGCGCCCCGTGCTGCCCGTACCAGCGCTCGTGCTCCGCCGCGTCGTGCAGCCGGAAGTCCGCGGAGAGGTCGACCACCGCAACCCCTGTGCGCGCAGCTCCGCCACGGCGCCGGCGGCGGCGCCGTGCGGATAGGAGACCATCGCCACCTCGGCCACCGCACCGAGGCGCTCCGCGTCGAACTCCTCGAGCTCGAGCGGGACGCGGTAGTGCGGATACAGCTCGTCGAGGCGGCGCCCGGCATCGGTACGCGCGGTCACGGCCTCGAGAGAGACACGCGGATGGCTCCACAGCAACGCAGCAGTGAGCGCCCCGGCAAACCCGGACGCTCCCACGACGCAAGCGCGTGCTTGGACGTCGCTATTCACGCAGCGACCCCCCGGTGTCATTCGCAATGTGCTTCTTGATGCGCTCGCGGATGGCGGCGACCTCCTCGTCGGTGAGGGTGCGCTCCTCCGAGCGGAACTCGAGCCGCAGGGCAACCGACTTGCGCCCCTCGCCCACCTGCTCACCGCGGTACAGGTCGAACACCCGCACGTCGCGCAGATCGGGACCGGCGGCCGTGCGCACGCTGTCGACCACCGTCTGCGCCTCGACCGGCTCGTCGACCACGACCGCGAGGTCCTGGAACACGGGCGGATAGCTGATCAGGTCGCGGTAGCGGCGCTCCTCGCGCTCGGCCACCGGCAGCACGACGTCGAGGTCGAGCTCCAGCACGACCGGCGCCCGCTGCGAGGCCGCCGAGCCCGAAGTCCGCGGCGACCGCCGGGTGCAGCTCGCCCAGGCAGCCGGCTTCACGCGCGTCCACGACCACCTCGGCCGCTCGTCCCGGGTGGAGGAATCGCGGTCCCCCGTCGATCAGGCGCCACCGTACGCCGAGCAGGTCGAGCAGCCCGACCAGCAGCCCCTTGACGACGTAGAAGTCGGCGGGCAGGGCATCCCGGCGCCAGGAGCGCGGGCACGAAGTCGCCCGACACGACGACCGCGAGATGCAGGCGCTCGTCCGGCAGCTCGTACGGTCCTTTGGAGTAGAAGACGCGACCCGTCTCGAACAGGCGCACGTCCTCGATGTCACGCGCGACGTTGTGGCGGTTCACGTCGAGCAACCCGGGCAGCAGCGACGTTCGCATCACCGACTGGTCCTCGCTCAGAGGGTTGGCAAGCGACAGCACGCGGCCGCGGGTCGCATCCTGGTCGAGGCGCAGGCGCCGCACAGCGTCCGGAGATATGAAGCTGAAGTTGACGGCCTCGCTCAGGCCCCGGCCGCGCAGGTAGTCCTCGATCGTGCGGCGCAGGCGTTGGGCAGGCGACAACCCGCCGACCGCCTCGTGCCTCGCGGGCAGCGTGACAGGCAGCCGATCGAGGCCGTGCATGCGGGCGACCTCCTCGATCACGTCGGCCTCGCGGTACACGTCGTAGTGGCGCCAGTAGGGCACCTCCACCTCGAGGTCTCCATCCAGCGGCTCCACCGCGAATCCGAGCCGCTCGAGGATGGCCTGCGACTGCGCCGGCTCGATGCGCTCGCCGAGCAGCCCCTGAAGGCGCGCGCTGCGCAGCGTGATGCGGTGCGGCTGCGGCTCGGGCGCGGCCACGTCGATCGTCGCCGGGCAGCAGGCGCGCGCCGCACAGCTCGACCATCAGGCGCGCCGCCAGCCGCTGTGCCTGGAGCGCCAGCCGCGGATGAAGCTGCTTCTCGAAGCGGGTGCTGGCCTCGCTGCGCAGGCCCAGCTTCTTGGAGGTCTGGAGGATGTTCGGCCCGTTCCACGTCGCCGCCTCCATCGCGACGCGGTCGTGCTCTCTGACACCTCGCTGGTCGCACCGCCCATGATCCCGCCGATGCCTGTGGGGCCGTTCGCGTCGCAGACGAGGACAGCGTCGCTGTCGAACACACGCTGCTCGCCGTCGAGCGTCGTGAGCCGCTCGCCCTCGCGGGCGTCGCGCACGCGCAGCTGCGGACCCGCCACGCGGTCGAGGTCGTAGGCGTGCATCGGCTGCCCCAGCGTCAGCATCACGTAGTTCGTGATGTCGACGACGTTGCTGATCGGCCGCTGGCCGGCCGCCGTCAGGCGCGCCTTCAGCCACAGCGGCGACGGACCGACCTGCACGTCGGTGAACACGCGCACGCTGAACCGCGGGCAAGAGTCGAAGTCTTCGACTTCGACTTGAATGAATTGGTCGGCAGCTTCGCTGCCTCCCGCGGAGGCGGGCTCCACGTCCTTCGCTCCCGGGTCCGGCGCCAGCGGCGCTCCGGTGACCGCGTGCAACTCGCGTGCGACGCCGTACACGGCGAGACAGTCGGGACGGTTCGGCGTCACCTCCAGCTCGAACACGTCGTCGCCGACCGGCAGGTAGCGCAGGGCAGGCTCGCCGGCCTCGTAGGAGTCGGGGAGCACCATGATCCCCTTGCTGTCGGCGCCGAGCTGGACCTCCGTCTCGGACAGGATCATTCCGTCCGACTCGACGCCGCGCAGCTTCGCCTTGCCGAGGCGCGTGCCGTCGGGCAGGACCGCACCGGGCAGCGCGACCATCACGGCCTGGCCCGCAGCAACGTTCGGGGCGCCGCAGACGATCGTGCGCTCGTCCGACCCGCTGAGACGCACCGTGCACACGCTCAGCCGGTCCGCGTCGGGATGCCGCGCGACGTCCACCACGTGGCCGATCCGGAAGAGGCCGCCGTTGCCGTCCACGCGCGGGACGCCCACGCTTGCCACACGCTCGACCTCGGTGCCGCTCAGCGCGAGCGTCTGCGCGAGCGGCTCGCTGTCCTGCCCCGGGTCGCAGTACTCCTTCAGCCAGGAGACGGGAACTCTCATCGGTGCACCATCAGAACTGCTCCAGGAACCGGAGGTCGTTCTCGAACAGGAGACGCAGGTCGGGCACGCCGTGCTTCAGCATCGCCAGGCGGTCGATGCCGAGGCCGAACGCGAAGCCCTGCACGTGATCGGGGTCGTAGCCGTGCTTGCGCACGAATCCGAAGACGTTGGGATCGACCATGCCGGCCCCCCCGCCCTCGATCCACCCGGTTCCCTTGCACAGCGGGTCGCGCGCACCGTCGCGCAGCCGGCCGGAGCCGCCGCACGAGAAGCACGAGACGTCGAACTCGACACTCGGCTCCGTGAACGGGAAGTAGTGCGGTCGCAGGCGCACGCGCCGGTCCCCGCCGAAGAACTCGCGCGCGACCTGGTGCAGCGTGCCCTGGAGGTCGGCGAGCGTGATGCCCTCGTCCACCGCGAGCCCCTCGAGCTGGTGGAACATCGGCGTGTGGGTCGCATCGGAGTCACGCCGGTAGACCTTGCCGGGCACGACGATGAAGATCGGCGGCTCCTGCTGCTCCATCGCGCGCACCTGCATGGGAGAGGTGTGCGTGCGCAGCAACACTTCGTCGGAGAAGTAGAAGGTGTCCTGCAGCATGCGCGCCGGGTGCCCCGGCGGATGGTTCAGCGCCGTGAAGTTGTAGTAGTCGAGCTCGACCTCCGGCCCCTCGACCACGCGGTATCCAAGCCCGACGAAGATGTCCTCGAGCTCGCGGCGCGTCGTGGTCAGCAGGTGAAGGTGCCCTGCGTCGAGCGGCTCGCCCGGCAGCGTCACGTCGATTGCCTCGCCCGCCAGGCGGCCCTCGAGCTGCCCCGACGCGAGCGTCGCCGAGCGCTCTTCCAGCAGCGTCTCGAGCGCGCGCCGGGACTCGTTCCCGCGCTTGCCGAGCTGCGCGCGCCACTCCTCGGGCTGGGACGGGATCGAGCGCAGGATCTGCGTCAGCTCCGCCTTGCGCCCGAGGTAGCGCACCCGCAGCTCCTCGAGCTGCTCGGGCGTGCTCGCCTCCAGCGCCGCGCGCTCGCCCTCCTCCGCCAGGTGGGCGAGTCGCTCCATCGCCTGCTGGGGGTCGAGCGGCGCGTCAGGCATCGGAGCGTGCACTGTATCTAGGGCTTCGCCCACCTAAAGTCATGTGCTTCGCGCCTGCGGCGCTCGCCGGGAATATTCGTACAGACAGAGCGTCGCCGTCATCGCGACGTTGAGCGAGTCGGCGCCCACCGGAATCTGGGCAACCTCGTCGCAGGCAGCCACGATCTCAGGCGGAAGGCCCGGGCGCTCGGCGCCCAGCACGAACAGCGGTGAGCGGGCGAAGGCTCAGATCCCGCAATGCCGTGCCTTCGCCCGGGACCATCGCCACCGTCAGGTTGCTCGCCGCGCGCGCATGGTCCCACGTCGCGCGGACCACGGGCTGACCGAAGATCGCGCCCATGCTGGCTCGTACCGCCTTCGGGCTGAACGGGTCCGCAGCGCGCGGGCTCAGCACGATCTGTCCAGCGCCGAACGCCTGAGCGGCCCGCAGGATCGTCCCGACGTTGCCGGGATCCGCGACGTCGTGCAGGTAAAGAGACGGCGCGTCCAGTTCGGCCCACCGCTGCCGCCAGACCCCGAGAACTCGCGATCCGCTGCCCAGGCTGCCCGCGCCCGCCAGCGCCTTGCCGTCGACCGCAACCTTCTCGACGCCGTCGGGCAGCGCAGGCGACGCCGTGGCATCGAAATAGAGAGCTTCCGGCACGTGCCCATGATTCAGCGCCGCGGCCAGCATGTCCTCCCCCTCGGCCAGGAAGAGCCCGGTGCGCTCGCGGTGCTTGCGGTCGTGCAGCTTGCGCACCTCCTTCAGGCGCGGATTGCTTTGGCTTGTGATGGGTTCTGTCATCGGGTCCGAAAACAAAAAAGGCGGCTGACCTGCTGGTCGCCGCCCCGGGGGTTTGCGTCGTCCGCTTTGGATCAAGATCCGGCCGCGGACGCCTCCAGGGCCTGCTTGGCTCGCTCTGCAAATCGCCGGAAGGTGTCGGGGTCGTGCACTGCAACGTCCGCGAGCATCTTGCGGTTGACGTCGACCTCGGCCACCCGGAGTCCGGCCATCATGGTGCTGTACGTAAGCCCCTCGCGACGCGCGGCGGCATTGATGCGGACGATCCAAAGCGAGCGGAAATCGCGCTTGCGGACACGCCGGTCGCGATAGGCGTACGCGTCCGACTTCATCACCTGCTCCTTCGCGCGCTTGTAGCTCGAATGCTTCTCGCCGCGGTATCCCTTCGCGCGCTCGAGGACGGTGCGGCGCTTCTTGCGGGCGTTCACGGAGCGCTTGACGCGGGTCATTGGGCGCCCTTCCCGCCGGCGAGCAGCTGCTTGACCTCCGTGGTGTTGGCCGGCTTTATCTGCACCGGCCGGCCCAGATGGCGCTTGCGCTTCGCGGGCTTCTTGCCCATGTTGTGAGACGTGAACGCGTGACGCGCGAGGATCTTGCCCGAGGGCGTCTTGCGAAAGCGCTTTTTGGCACCGGAATGTGTCTTCATCTTGGGCATCGAAGCCACGTTATTGAAGCAGATGGGCTTTCTGAGGCCGGATGACCGGCACATCGGTCATGCGGCGGGGCTATGTTGGCACGGTCAATAAGCGAGGAGGATCGCGACGATGAGGACCCGAACATCCCTCGGCCCGAGGGGGATCACCGCACTTGCGCTGGCAGCCGCCATGACGTTGAGCGCATCGGTTGCCCTGGCCGCCAGCGTGCGGGGCACCAACCGCGGGGAGCGCCTGACCGGCACCGGCGGCTCCGACTACATCAAGGCCCGCGGAGGCGACGACAAAGTGCGCGCGCTGGGCGGGGACGACATCGTGTCTGCCGGTCGCGGCCGCGACCGCATCTCCGCCGGGGACGGGGACGACAAGGCCACGGGAGGTCGCGGTACCGACGCGGACCGCCTGAATGGCGGACCTGGGGACGACAAGCTGCGCGGCAACGCCGGGGACGACGTCATCAACGGCGGCACCGGACACGACGCGCTGTTCGGGAATCCCGGCGCCGACGTGATCGAAGGATGGCAGGGCAGGGACTTCATCGCGGGCAACGCGGGCGACGACACCCTCAGCGGCGGGGACCTGCACGGCGACCGGGTCTACGGCGGGCCCGGCAACGACTCCGTCAAGGGCGGCGGCGGGGCTGACCGCCTGCACGGCGGCGAGGGCAACGATCGGATCCAGGGAGACAACCTCAACGACCAGATGTCCGGCGGACCGGGCGACGACACGCAGATCGGGGGGTCCGGTGCCGACACCATCTACGCCAATCGCGGCGTGGACGAGTCGATCGGCGGTTCCGGGAACGACAAGCTCTGGGCGCTCGCCAGCGCCGACGTGCCGCTGCCCGGAGTCGACACCCTGCGCGGCGAGGACGGCAACGACACGTTCTACACGCGCGACGGGGAGCCGGACAGCATCGACTGCGGGAACGGCACCAAGGACGTGGCCAACCTCGACTCCGCGGACGTGATCGTCGATGCGACCGTGGCGAACCCGAAAGGCTCCTGCGAAACGGTCAAGCGCGCCGCGCCAAAGGCCAAGCAAGATGCCCCGGAGAACTCCCGCGAGTCACCCGAGGACGACCGCGACGAGGGCTGACACCCCCACGCCGAAGTCGGCTCAGCCGGCATCGCGGTGCCAGATCGCGAATTCGGTCAGCTCGCCCTTGAACATACGCAGCTCGCGGCGGCGTTCGCTGTAGCCGGCGCGCCGCGCGACCGCCAGGGACGGCTCGTTGTCGGGTGCGATCACCACCTCGACGTAGGGCAGCGCCGCCGTGCCGAACGCCAGGGCGGTGACCAACTCGAGGGAGCGGGTGCCGATCCCGGCGCCGCGAGCGTCGGCCGCCACCCAGTAGCCCGCCTCGCCGTGGGGATCCGGGTGCGCGTGCAGCCGCAGCGCGGCCGCCCCGATCACACGATCGTCATCGCTTCGCACCGCGACCAGGTGCAGTCCGGTGTCACGGCCGCGCTCGACGGCGGCCAGCGCAATCCAGCCGTGCGCATCCTCGAGCGTGTAGGGCGAAGGCACGTTCGTCCAGCGGGCGATCTCGGCGTCGGCGCAGATCTGCGCGATGCGTCGCGCGTCGCCGTCCCGCGGGGCCTCAGCCGGACCACACCGTCCGTGAGACCGTCCGGCGGCAGCGCCAGCGCCGTCGGGCTACCCCGCCTGGGAGGACTGCTCCGGCGCTGCTTGCGCCGGTGAGACGTCGGCCGCGGCGGGCGCGCTTTCCGCGGACGCGGCGGGCTCAGGCGCGGCTTCCGGCGCCGCGTCGGCCGCAGGGGGAGTTGCTGCATTCTCCCCGGGACTCCCGGTCTTGCGCACCGGGGCTTTGACAGGCGCCAGGATCATGATCATGTTGCGGCCCTCCTGGTTCGGGCGCTGCTCGATCGTGCCGAACTCGGCAAGCTCGTCGGCGACCTTGCGCAGCAGCGCCTCACCGCGCTCGGGGTGCGCCATCTCGCGGCCGCGGAACATGATGGTGACCTTGACCTTCTGACCCTGCTTGAGGAAGCGCAGGATGTGGCCCTTCTTCGTCTCGTAGTCGTGGGTCGCGATCTTGGGCCGCAGCTTCATCTCGCGCACGGTCACCTGCTGCTGGTGCTTGCGGGCGGCCTTCTTCTTCTGCTCCTGCTCGTACTTGTACTTCGAGTAGTCGAGCACCCTGCAGACCGGCGGCCGCGCCTCGGCGGCGATCTCGACCAGGTCGAGGTCGCGCTCGCGGGCGTAGTTGAGCGCGTCGTCCACCTTCAGGACGCCGATCTGCTCACCCTTCTCGTCGATCAGCCGTACCTCTGGAACGCGGATGCGCTCGTTGATGCGGGTCGTGTCCCGCTCGGGCGGGCGCCGATCGAACCTACGCGGAATCGGCACTAGCTAATCACGGACGGGCAAGCGGACGGCCGGGTCAGAAGAGGGATGGGCACGCGCAGGAGCGCTAGCGCTGCGGTTGGAAAGTGCCAATCAATGGAAGCGAGTATAGCGCCGGGACTGACGTCAAAGTGCCTCACTGCGGATTCGATCGGCAGACGCGGAAAGTGGCATTAGCCCTAAGTCTCCCTCGCCGTGCCGGCGCACCGAGACGCCCACGGCCTCCAGCTCCTTGTCGCCCACCACGAGCATGTAAGGGACCTTGGCGAGCTCCGCATCGCGGATCTTGCGGCCCACGGATTCGGCGCGGTCGTCGAGCGCGACGCGGATTCCTGCCGCGCGCAGCTCACGCTCGACCCGCTGTGCGTACTCGTTGTGGCGATCGGCGATCGGCAGCACCTTTGCCTGCACCGGCGAAAGCCATACCGGGAACTCGCCCGCGTGGTGTTCGATCAGGATCCCGAGAAAGCGCTCGATCGAGCCAAGCAGGGCACGATGGATCATCACGGGCGTGCGCTGCGTGTCCTCGGCGTCGGTGTAGGTGAGGCCGAACCGCTCGGGCATCGAGAAGTCGACCTGACAGGTCCCGCACTGCCAGCGGCGCCCGAGCGCATCGGTGATGTGAAAGTCGATCTTCGGGCCGTAGAACGCGCCGTCGCCGGGATTCACCTGATACTCGCGGCCCATATCGTCAAGCGCCTGCGCGAGCGCGCGCTCCGCGGCATCCCACTGCGCGGCGGTCCCGATCGACTTCTCGGGTCGCGTCGACAGCTCGACACGCACGTCGCTGAACCCGAACAGCGAATAGAGCTCGTCGATCACCTCGGTGATCGCGCGCGCCTCGGGCACGATCTGCTCCTCCGTGCAGAAGACATGTCCGTCGTCCTGCGTGAACGCGCGCACGCGCAGCAGCCCGTGCAGGACGCCCTCGCGCTCGTTGCGCGTGCAGAGGCCGAACTCGGCGAGCCGCAAAGGCAGCTCGCGATACGAGTGGCGTCCTGCCGAATACACGAGGCAGGCGCCGGGGCAGTTCATCGGCTTGAGCGCGAACTCGCGGGCATCGTCGTCCCCGGACTTCGTGAAGAACATGTTCTCGCGGTAGTTGTCCCAGTGACCGGAGCGCTTCCACAGCTCCACGTCGAGGACATGCGGGGTGCGGATCTCGTCGTAGCCGCGCCGCTGCGATGTGCTCCCGCAGCACACGCTGGATCTCGTTCACGACGATCATGCCGTTCGGCAGGTAGAACGGCATGCCCGGCGCCTCCTCGCGCAGGACAAATAGGCCAAGGGACGGGCCGAGCCGGCGGTGGTCGCGCGCCCGCGCCTGCTCCAGCATCTCGAGATGTCGCTCGAGGTCCTGTTTGGACAGGAACGCCGTTCCGTAGATCCGCGTGAGCATCTTGTTGCGCTCGTCGCCGCGCCAGTACGCGCCCGCGACGGACAGCAGCTTGAACGCCTTGATGCGGCCGGTCGAAGGAGCATGCGGGCCGCGGCACAGGTCGGTGAAGGGCCCGTTCCTGTAGAGCGAGACGGACGTCACCCCCTCGTTTGCGACCAGGTCACGGATGAGCTCGACCTTGTAGTCCTGATCCTCGGCCGCGAAGCGCTGCTCGGCCTCGGCGACCGGAAGCTCCGTGCGCTCGAACGGCTCGTCCGCCGCCACGTGCTCGCGCATCCGCTCCTCGATGCCGGCCAGGTCCTCGTCCGAGATCTTCACCCCCTCGGGAAACTCGAAGTCGTAGTAGAAGCCGTTCTCGATCGGAGGGCCGATCGAGATCTTGGTCCCGGGATAGAGCTCCATCACGGCGGTCGCCATCACGTGCGCCGCGTCGTGGCGGATCAGGTCGAGGGCGTCCGGGCTGCGATCGGTAACGACCTCCACCTGCTCGCCGTCGGGCAGCGGGGCGCCGAGATCCGCCACGTGCCCGTCGACCCTCACCGCGAGCGCGGCCTTCGCCAGGCCGGGGCCGATGTCACGGGCCAGGTCGGCGCCCGTCGCGCCGTCGGGCAGCTCCTTGGAGGTGTTGTCGGGGAGTGTGACCTTCATCACGCCTGATGCTAACGCCCCGCCTGGGCGTCGCCGGTAGGCGCAACTTCCGCCTGGGCGCAGGGTTCCCTGGCGGGAGGCCGCAAACGGGCGATTCGCGGTCTGTCAGGCTAGTGACAATCTGTCACAAGGTCTTGACGGATTGTCAAGGTGCTCTGCTAGCCTCGCGATTGACTCATCAGTCAACTGGGTAGCAAGACCCGGAACCGAAAACGGAACCGGTCTGCACCGGTCGGGCCGCCAGAGGGCGCCCCGCCGCAGGCCGGATTGAGACAAACGACGTGGCAACGCCTTCGGGCGAGCGTCGATCTCGCGGGCACGAACCCGCAGAGACCCGAGCAGCGGCCTCCGGGCCGCAGAGCGGGACAGACGCCGCCGTCCATTGGCACGCCCCATTGAAGGAGCTGATTGCTCGGAGAAACGCTGCAGCAGAGGGAGTAGAGGCCGACACCTGACCAACGACATGAGGAGGACCATTGAGGGCCCCCCTGATTGCCGTACTCAGCGTCGGCGTCGCAGCAGCGGTACCAGCAGTTGCGATCTCGGCCGTAGCGCCGAATGACGTGAAGGCAATTATCGAACCAGTGAAAATGAGTACTACGACAACGACACCAACACCATCGAAGGCCGAGGCTCTGCATCAACGCAGGCTGGCGAAGCGCTTCCTGAAGCTGAGGAAGCGGCTGAACCGGCTGGTCGCCGAGCGCGATGGACGCAAGGCGCGCAAGGTGCGCGCTCCGGTCCAGCTGCGCTGGTCCGACCGCGCGCTCGTGCGCGCGAACCGGAAGCTCGGCAAGCGCATCCGAAGCGTGCGTGCCGACCTGCGCGACAAGCGGGCCGGCCTGACGCCGGGCGTGCGTGCACACCTCAAGCGGATCGCCGCCTGCGAGTCGCACGGCAACCCGCGCGCCATCGGAGGCGGCGGCGCCTACCGCGGCAAGTACCAGTTCTCGTTCGGGAGCTGGGCGAGTGTCGGCGGCAAGGGCGATCCCGCACGTGCCTCCGAGGCCGAGCAGGACCGCCGCGCCGCGATGCTGCTGACACGCAGCGGCAGCGGGCATTGGCCGGTCTGCGGCTAAGCCGGGCGTCTCGGTGTTCGTAGGTGAAGGGTCGTGCCCAAGGGCGCGGCCCTTCTTCGTTGCGCGCCTTAGACCGGGTCGCGGACGCCGGTGACGGCGCAGACGAACGAAGCGGCGATGTCGGGGCGCGACACGGCCCCGTTCTCGACAGCGTGGACATGCGCCTCGGGGAGCAGCTCGGCCGTGCGCTTGGTCGTTTCGAGGAACCATGGGTTCGTCCCGTCCTCGAGGATCCACAGGCGGTCACCGATCACGCGTGAGGCTCCGAGCGATCTCGTCCTCGATCCAAGCGCGCAGGCGCGGCGCGGCGGCCTCGTGCGGGCAGTACTCCGCGCTGGCGTTGACGCGGTTGCGCACCGCGTCGTCGTCGAGGTCCGGGTTCGCGGTCGAGATCATCGTGCGCAGTGCGCCGCGATAGTCGGTGTCCATCATCGAGAGGAGCGCTTCGATCACCGAGTCGGACGCGGCGAGACCTTCTCCTCCCTGGCCGGCGATGCGGCTGACGGGATTGCCGGAGACGCAGACGACGCCCTGCACCAGCTCGGGCCGGGCGGCGGCGGCGTGCACCGCGCGATTTGCGCCGTCGCCCATGGCGGCGATCACGACGGGCCCATCGCACGTCTCGTCGATCAGAGCGGCGAGGTCGTGGGCGTCGGTTTCCAGATCGTAGGGGCCGTGCGCGCTCGAGCTCCCGATTCCGCGCGGGTCGTAGCTGACCACACGATGGCTCTCGGCCAGCAGGTCGATCAGGCCGTCGAACACCGAAAGCGGGGCGAAGAACTGATTGGCGACCACGACGGTCGGGCCCTCGCCGCGCTCCTCCCAGTGGAGCTGCGCGCCGTCGGGTGCGGCTGATCACAGGCATGCCGAAAAGTCTGGCAGAGGGCTAGGCTCGGCTTTTGGAGACGACCGGACTTCGCGTACTCCGCGAGGTGCGCCACGCCGAGCCGCTCGAAGTCGGCGGCCGCACGCTCTAGCACCTCGCGCCCTCCCTCCTGCCCGCACTCCGACAACACATGTCCCAGCAGGAGGTCGGCGATCGCGGCGTCGAGCGGGCGTCCGATGCCCTCCCACAGCTCCCTTGCCTCGGTCATCATGCGCGTCGCCTCGACCGGGTCGCACTGCGTCGTGCCCATCGCCATCAGCGCCGCTGCGTTGCCGACCGGGTAGTGCAGCCGGTCCGCGAGGTGGCTCGCCTCCTCCGCCGTCTCGCGCCCGACGTCCTTCTTGCCGGCGATCACGAGCGTGATCGCGCGCGCCGACATCGCCTCGATGGACTGCGCGATCAGGCCGGCGCGCTCGCACACGTCGAGCGCGCGGTCGAGCTCGGTGGTCGCCGCCGTGTAGTCCCCGCTGTCGCGCAGTACTCGCGCAAGCCAGTAGAGGGCCGCGAAGGACACCTCGGACCATCCGACCTGCTCCGCCAGCTCGTGCGCACGCCGGCACCACTGCTCCGCGTCCTCCCAGCGGCCCTCACGCCAGGCGATCACACCGCGCAGCACGCACGGGTAGCAGAGCTTGCCGACAAGGCCTTCGCGCTCGGCGAGGTCGGCGCTCGCCTCGGCGGCCACCTCGACCTCGTCCCACGCAGCGCGATAGGCGGCCACCTGGGCGATCGAGGACTGCAGCTCCACCTGGGCAGGCAGGTCGCCGACCTGCTGCGCGAGCGCGAGTGCCTCGCCGTAGGCCTGGCCCGCGCCGTCGTAGTCGGCCTCGGAGACCTCGAGGTGGTGGCCCAGCGTGAGGAGCGCGCGGATCGTCTCGCCGTCGTCGGAGTCGCGCGCGAGCTCCACCGAGCGCTCGAGGTTCTCGCGCGCCTTGGCCGTGTCGCCGATGCGCCCGAACACACGCCCGAAGATGCCGTGCGCGCGGCTCGCGACGCGCGTCTCCTGCAGCTTCTCGGCAAGTCGCAGCGCCTTCTCGGACGCGTAGATCGCGAGCATGTTGTCGCCCGCGTGCATGTAGAGCGAGGCCGCCTCCTCGTACAGGTGCACGAGCTCCAGGCAAGGCGGGCCGTCCTTGAGCAGGTTGATGCCCTTCTGGTAGCGCTCGATCGCCTGCTTGCGCTCGCCCGCGGTTCCACAGGCCGGCGCCGATCTTGCGGTGCAGGTCGGCGACGCGGGTGAGGTCCTCCTGCTGGCGGTGGAACTCGAGCGCGTTCTCCCACAGGTCCACCGCGGTACCGACGCGGCCCATGCGAAACGCGACGTCGGCCTGCTTCTCGATCACGCGCGCGACCGCTCCGGGATCGTGCGGGCAGTCGATCTTCTGCGCCGCCTCGTAGTGCTCGAACGCCTCCGGGTTGGAATACAGCGCCGCGGCGGCGTCGCCTGCCGCCTCCAGGTAGTGCAGCGCCTTGCGGTGGATCGGCTCGGCGTCAGCGCCTTCCATGCCCGCCCTCGTTCGTGAGGGTCGCTGCGCGCCCGAAGTGCTCGGCCAGCAGCGCGACGACTTCCTCGGTGCGCTCGCCCGCCCGGTCCTCGAGGAAGCGGCCGATGTCGAAGTGCTTGCGGGCGCGTACCGCCTTCGGCAGCATGCCGTAGGCGACGTCGCGGATCAGCACGTGCTTGAACGAGTACTCGCGCTCGCCCGCCAGCCGCACCCCGACGTCCGGGACGATGATGTCCTTCTCCTGCAGGCTCTGCAGGGCCTCCCGGGTCGCGGTTTCACTCTGGCCTGCCATCCCCAGCGATCCCTCCCAGAACGTGCGACCCACCACGGCCGCGTGCTGCACGAGCACGCGCTCGTCGGGGTCGAGCGAGTCGAGACGGGCCGCGAGCAGGCCCTGGACCGTGTCCGGCAGCTCGAAGACCTCGCCGCCCGTCTCGTCGGCGAGGCGGCGCGCCATCTCCTCGGCGAAGAAGGGGTTGCCGCCGGCGCGCTCCGCGACCGCTGCGACCGCGCCGCTGTCTCCGTTTGCGCCGCCGACAAGCGACGTGACCAGCTCGCGGGTCTGCTCGACGGTCAGCGGGTCGAGCAGGATCGAGGTCGCTTCGTGGCGGCCTCCACCCCATCGCTGACGGCGGTCGATCAGCTCGTCGCGCGCCAGGCACAGCAGGATCAGCGGCCCGCGCACCCACTGCGTCAGGTACTCGATCAGGTCGAGCATTCCGTGGTCGGCCCAGTGGATGTCCTCCAGGACAAGCACCAGCGGGTTGCGTCTGGCCATCGCCTCGATCACCGACCGCACCGCGGAGAAGAAGACCTCGCGCATGCGCTGGGGGTCCTCTCCCTCGGACTGCGGGATGTCAAGCGGCGCCTCGATCCCGAGCAGCCGGCCGATCACGGCAGCCCTGCGCTCGGGCGGCTCGGCGAGCTCCCCGGAGATCTTCATCAGGCCCTCGACCGACGCGAGCAGCTTGGCCCAGGCATCCTCCGTGCTGTCGCCGTCCAGGATGCCGGCCTCGGCCCGGATCACCTCGCCCAGGGCCCAGTAGACGATTCCCGAGCCGTACGGCAGACAGCGGCCCTCACGGAACGTCGGCGGCGGGTGGCGCTGGCCGAGCAGGCGCTCCAGCTCCTGGCGCAGGCGCGACTTGCCGACGCCGGCCTGGCCGATCACGGTCACGAGGTGAGCCCGGCGTTCGCGCTCGACCCGGTCGTAGATGGAGCGCAGCAGGTCGAGCTTGTCGTTGCGCCCGACCAGCGGCGTCTCGCCGAAGCTCGTGCGCCGCGACTGCTGGCGTGTGAACGCCCCGGATGCCTCCCACGCCGCGACGGGCGCCGCCTTGCCCTTCAGGGTGAGCGGCTCCAGCGGCGTGTAGTCGATCACCCGGCTGGTGGCGCGGAACGTGCGCTCGCCGACCGTGACGCTGCCGGGCTGAGCGGCCGACTGCAGCCGCGCGGCGACGTTCACCGTGTCGCCGATCACCGTGTAGCCGTCACCGACCGCACCGGCGACGACCTCGCCGGTGTTGACTCCGACGCGCAGCGCGAGGTTCACGCCGTGAGTGGCGCCCAGGCTCTCGTTGATCTCGGTCATCGCGTGCTGCATGCCGAGTGCTGCGCGCACCGCGCGCTCGGCGTCGTCCTCGTGTGCGATCGGGGCCCCGAACACCGCCATCACGTTGTCGCCGATGTACTTGTCGACCCGTCCCCCGAACCGGTCCACCTCCTCCCCGAGCCGGCGCAGCGCGCGGTCGACGAGACTCTTGACGGCCTCCGGGTCCATGCGCTCGGCGACCGCCGTGTAGCCCGACAGGTCGGCGAACACGACCGTTACCTGACGCCGCTCCTCGGGCAGCTCGGACGCCGGCGTCGGCGCCTGCGGGGGTGGCGGCTGGGCGGTCGGAGGGGCGGCGTCAGGCGCGAGGGAGAACCCGCACGACATGCAGAAGCGCGCCTGCGCCGGAGCGGGCGTCCCGCAGTTGGGACAGTTCCTCGCGAGCGCGTTCCCGCACGACATGCAAAAGCGGGCGCCCTCCGGATTGTCCGTTCCGCAGTTTCCGCAGGCCTGCGTCCCCATGCGATCAAGATACGGCATGGAACCACCTGCACCTGTGCAGATCCGCACAGATCTGGGCCGGCGGTCTGGGGGAGCCTAGAAGGAGCTGCGCAGCTCGCGCGTGAGCGCGGCGATCGACACGGAGAAGAGCACCGTGAAGAGGATGATCGCCCAGGCCGGCCCGCTGCCGCCGCCTCCGCCGAGATCGAACAACGGCTCGGTGGCGCGAGGCAGGATGCCGCGGGTCTGCGTGAAGTCACCGGTCGGTGTGCCGGCGGTCAACGACGCCATGCTCCCGCTGACTGGCACCGCTCCGGCAAAGAGCAGCTGCGGGGTCAGGTTGCCGATGCCGGCCACGTCGAAGGGACCCGACCAGCGTGCCGCCACAGCCGGTGTTGGCGTTCGCGTACTGCAGGCGGTTCAGGGCGCGCCGTTCCGTGTTGCGGACAGCCTGCCGTGAGAGGCCCAGCCGCGCGCCGACCTGCGGCCGCGTGAGCGGCGTACCGTTGACGCCTGCGCGCATGGTGATGACTTGCCGGTCGATCGCGGGCAGCGCCGGCAGGCACCCCTCGAGGTGCGCGAGCACGCTGCGAAGCTGCTTCGGGCTCGCGCCCGCAAGCATCGCCGCCAGCGATCCGCCGCCGCCGCCCATCCCGGCAGAGCCGCCGGGGAAGTCCGAGCCGCCCAAGAAGCCTCCTCCGGACGACCCCCCGCCGAACATGCCGCCGCCGGGGCCACCCGAGCCGCCGCCCGGGCCGCCGAGATAGACAAGTCCGTTCGAGGTCTGGACGAAGCCACTCGAGCCCGCCGTCGAACCGGCCCCCGATGTTGCGACACCGGAGGCGCCGCCGACGACGCGGTTACCGGTACCGGTCGTCGAGTTCACGAGTCCGGCCGACGAGCCACCGATCGCCGCCAAGCCGTTGCGGACGGTCCCGGTGCACTTTGCCGGCCGTGCCGCTGGGGCCTGAGACCGTCGGGCCTCCGGGGCCGGCAGGACGGGCCGCCGCCGCTGACCTTCTTGGCCGGTGCCCGTGATCGTCTTCTTGGCGGTCCCCGTCGTCTGCTTGACCGGGGTCGTCACCTTCGGAACGGTCTGCTTCACGGTCCCGGTGGTCTTCGGCACCGTCTTCTTGACGGTCCCGGTGGTCTTCGGGACCGTCTTCGTGACGACATTCGTCACCGGCTTCGTGACCTGCTTCACGACGGGCGCGCTGGGAGCCTTCGGAGGCGTGCACCTTCACGGGCGCCGGCACGCTGACCTTGGGCGCCGGCGGAGGCGTGGGAGCAGTCGAAGGGACGCGCACGGTCGGAGCGTTGACCGTGACCGGTGTCTGCGCCACGCCCGAGGTGCCCGGCACCGTGAGTGCGGGCACGCTCATGGCTCCCATCGCAAATACCGCGATGGTGGCCAAGAGACTGTGTGCTGCGATCCGCTTGAGGCTTCCCATCCTCATGGCGCCCTGTGTACCTCGGGTCCGGATGGCCTAAACGTCCAGGTCCCCGCCGTCGGCGGGCAATCCCAGGCGCCGCCTCGATCGGTCACCGGCGTGTAAGGCGCGTGACCGCTCAGGCCGCGCGTCGCGACCCGGCGCCCGACCGGCGGTCGGTGCTCGAGGGGCCCGCTTCGTCCCGCAGTGCGGTCAGGCCCTCCAGGAAGTGGTCGCGCAGCGCCTCCCGCAGCGATGCCTCGGGCGGCAGGGCAAATGCGATGCGTCGTACGAGGAAGATGCCCTTGGCCACGAGCGCCTCCTGCTCGTCGGGCTGTCAGCGGACGCGAGGCCCGACACGGTCTCGCGGACGTAGGTCTCCACGTCCGGGACGTCACGCTCCGCGTATCTTCTGGCGAGGACTCGTTGCATGAGGCACAAAATAGAACCAGCGGATGACGGAAAAGTTCCGCCGCGGCACCGATACCCCTGCCCCACAGCGCAAAACGGCATCCGTCTACCGGGAAGCGGGCGTACGCGAGTATCCGAACAGGGCGATCGCGTCCCCCAGCCGGCGCTCGCACTCCTCGAGCAGGGCCGGATCCAGGTCGCGGGCGTAGCGGCCGATCGACGCCTGCGGGTCCGGCGTGGTGCGGTGCTCGGACATGCCCGGCAGCGGCTGTTCCGGCGCGGCCAGCATCTGCCGCACCGCGTCCTCGCCCGCGTCGAGCCCGAGGTACTCGAGCACACCCGTGAGAGTCGGCACGGGGTCGAGCATCAGATCCTCGTAGCGCACCAGGTGGGCCCGCTCGCGGCGGCGCTCCCAGCTCTCGGCGACGGCGGCGATGCGCCCCGCGAACTCCTCGCCGATCCACGCGCACGTCTGCCGGGGGCGGCCGCTCGCCGCGCTTCGCATTGGCGGCGAGCACCGAGCACAGCACGTCGCGCGGATCGCGCACGAGCACGATCTCGCGCGCGTCGGGGTACAGCTCCCACGCGAGGTCGGACACGATGTCGTTGCGCAGCTTCTCGGCGAAGTAGGCGGCCCGTCCGTCCGTCGCGCGCGGCGAGCCGCCCGTAGAGCAACTCGATCCGCGCCTGCGCGAACGCCGCGAGGTCCTCCACCGCCTGTCCCGCCAGCCATGCCTGGATGTCGGGATCGCCGAGCGCACGCGGGCCGAGGGTCGCGCCGGCCGAGCCACCAGTCGCCGTTGAGAGTCCCGCGCCGGCGCGACCTGCCGCATGAAGCTGTCGGGCCGCGCGAGCGCGCGCAGCACCTCGATCCAGTAGGTGACGACGCGCGGCTCCTGGTCGAACGGCGGCCACGCCAGCGATCTCCGGATGCCCGGCCAGCATCTGCATGAAGATCGTGGAGCCGCTGCGCCCGGGCCCGGTGACGAGCAGCGGCTGCATGCGCGGCTCGAACGAGGTCTCGAGGCGCGCCCGCCGGCCCCGTGATCATCCCGATCGGCGCGCGGCCGCCGCCGTCGAGGACCGCCTGCAGGCGAAGCTCGAACTCGGGCAGCAGGTCGAGGCCGCCCGAGCGTCGCGTAGAACCCGCTCGTCCGCGGCGCCCGGCAGGTCGGGCCGCTCGGCCGCCAACGCGGGACGCGGCGCGTCGCAGGGCGCCGTGTGAATGACCGCGCCCGCGGCGACGAAGTCGACGTGGGTGACCGGTTCGCCGCGCGCCGACCGCGCTGCCGCGCACGTCCAGCGACCAGCCCTCACCGGCGGCCGCGCCCGGCCGGCGCGGCTTGTCGATCGCGCGGTAGGCCAGGCCCGGCGCCTCCCCGGGTTCCGTGACCTCCAGCACCTCGATCTTGCCCTGCATCTCGCGGAGCAACTGTATTCCGCCTTAACCGCTGCTTCCTCGGATCTTCAGGAAAGCTTCAGGTTCGGTTCCTAGTCTTTCGCTTACTCCTCCCCTCCCCCAAAGAGGCAGAACCCCAAGAACGGCCGCCCGAAAGGGCGGCCGTTTTGGTTTCCGGCTCGCTGGAGGTAGACGGGCCTACCGCCCGAACGCGTTGCCGACTGCGGCCTCGCGGGTCCTGGCGACGGTCCAGCCGTCGTGGTAGATCACCGAGGTGCCGGACACGTCCGGGTCGCGGTAGATGCCGATCCGGGCATGCGAGCAGACGTCGGTCTGCGGGACACGCCGGGTCCGGGTGACCGGTGGGCGCCTTCTGCGTGTGCGTGTAGATCCGGTTGCCGACGACGCGGTGACCGAAGTCGAGGACGGCGGGATCGGTCGCAGCCCGAGGCCGTCCGGGTCGTACCAGGTCGCGATGAACCCGATGCGCGGGTCGGTGCTGAAGCGGATGTGCTGCACCCACTTCACCCAGCGGCCGAGCACCATCGGGACCTTCCACAGCGACCTCATCGGCCCGGACTCGCAGTGCGCGGCGGCGCTGTTGCGCAGCGCGAACACCGTGCGACTCGAGACGATCCCGAGCGCCGGCGTACCGCACGATCCGAGCTGCTTGATCTGCGTGATCAGGCCGCCGTCGTTCTGGAACGAGACCGAGGCGCCGTCGACCGCGAACGAGAAGTCGAGCGGCAGGTACGTCTGGAAGGCGATCCACGCCTCCTGTCCGTCGTGGAACAGCATCTGGTGGTCGAGCCGGTTCGCCGACGTGTTGCCGTTGTCGAGCTCGCAGCGCTCGCCGTAGGAGTCGTCGCCGTCGTGCACCTCGATCCGGTAGGCGCGCTTGCCCTGCGCCGCACCTGCCTCGACCTGGCTGAAGCGCGAGCGGTCCTCACAGCTGAAGCTGACCCACTCGTTGTTGTCGGGCCAGCGGTGGTCGGACTTCGCGTCGTCCCACAGCTTCTCGGCGTCGCCCTTCCAGAGGATGTCCGACTCGTTGGCCGGCGGAGGCGTGGGAGTGGCGTCGGTGTTGGGGTCGGAGTTGGAGTGGGCGTTGGGGTCGGAGTTGGAGTCGGCGTAGGTGTTGGCGTGGGAGTTGGCGTCGGTGTCGGGGTGGGCGTTGGAGTAGGTGTAGGCGTCGGGTTCGGCGGCGGACCGGGGCCGGGTCGGTGTTGTCGTCCGCGATCAGCCCGATCCCGTCGAAGTGCAGGTTGCGGTCACAGGTGAGCGGCTTGGAGGGCTCGACCGTGTACGCGTCGACCGGCTCGTAGTAGTCGTTGTCGTAGACAACCGCCACGGTGTGGTTGCCCGGCGCCACGTTCACGGGCGCGGCCGTGAAGCCGTTCTCCTGAACGGAGGTCGAGAGCACGACCACGCCGTCGATCTCGACCACCATGTGCGGCCACTGGTCGCCGCACTTCGGGCCGGAGTCCGCCTTCACGACGAGCTTCGTCGCCCGCTCGTCGAGGCGGATGGACTTCTCGACGCGGCCGTTCGTGTAGAAGACGGTTACCGGCTCGACGCGCTTGCCGCTGACCTTGGACGCGTCCTCGCCCTGCATGATGTCGACGACTCTGTCGGCACCGAACGCCGGCACGGCGAGTAGCGCCATGACCAGCGCCGCGCGCCACACGACACGGAAAATCCTCGAGGTACGCAAAGCTGCCTCCCTGCGGTCCCTGCCCGTCCGTGCCGGCCTTCGTGCCGGCTACAACTGAGCGCATTGGATAGCGGTGCCTCCCGTGGCCCGCTAACGACGGTGGCACCTTAGCCCATTTTGCGGACTTTGTGCAGGCAGTTCCTGAGCAATCAGTCAGTCGGCGTGAGCAAGCGAAACGGGTATGTCGTGGGCGAGCGGAAGCCAGACGTCGGCGCCCGTCGCCCGGAGGATCCGCATGACCGGCGCATCGCCGGTGACGACACACAGCTCCACGCGCTTGCGCTCGCACCACCCGCACGCCCGGAAGAGCGAGCGCAGGCCGATCGAGTCGAGAAACGTCAGTCCTCGGAGGTCGACCACTATCTCCGTGGGCTTCGTGTCGAGCGCGTTCTCCACCTCGTGCTCGAAGCGAGCCGCGCCGTAGATGTCGAGGACACCCTCCGGTCGGACGAATGCTGCACCGTCTATGACCGATACGGCTACGTCAAGCCGTTGCTCCATGTCTTCCTCCTCCCCAGGCGGAATTTGAAAATGGGCGCAACTGGGCTCGAACCAGTGACCCCCAGCTTGTCGAGCTGGTGCTCTCCCAACTGAGCTATGCGCCCGCCGCGGTCGAGTTTAGCCGCTGCGGACCTACGCGACCGGCGCGGCCGGCGGAGGCGCCGGAACCGCGGGTGCCGCGCCCACGACCGGGCCGGAGTCAGGCCCCTGCCCTTCGCGCGCATCGTGATCTCGAACGTCTCGCGGCTCGTGTAGCGCGGCGTCCAGTCGAGCTCGCGCCTTGAGCTTCTCGTTCGACGCGATCCACGGGTAGCAGCACGAACTCGATCTGCCCGGGAGGCGCCTCGCACGTTCGGCAGCCGCAGCTTCCAGGCCGCCGCGGCGATCCGCCGGTAGAGCTGCAGCGGCATCTTGCGCACCTTCAGCCCGGCGATCCGCGGCCGCCTCGGACAGCTTGACCGTGCCGTCGGCGGTCAGGTTGAAGATGCCCGCCGCGGCGCTCGCCGAGCAGCCGCGAGATCGCGTCGACGACGTCGTCCTCGTGCACGTACTGCCAGTCCGCGTCGTTCCCGTCGAGCAGCGGGACGAAGGGGCTGTTCAGTCCAGAAGCGGACGATGTAGTTGTCGACGTTCGGCCCGAACACGATCGTCGGGCCGCACGATCGTCATCATGCGGTCGGGGTGCTGTGCCGCCCAGAGCTGGCACAGGCGGTCGATCTCGGTCTTGTCGCGCGCGTACTCGTAGGCGGGCAGGCCGCGCACCGGGTGCTCCTCCGGCATCGGCACCGGGTTGTCCGGCCAGGCGCCGTAGGCGGTCGTGCTGGACGCGACCAGCAGATGCTGCGACGCCGGCGGCGGACGGCGGCGTCGAGCACGTTCTGCGTGCCGTTCACGTCGATGTCGTACATCGTGTGCTCGTCGCGGATCGGGTTGAGCACGAAGGCGAGGTGGACGAGCGCGTCGGGGCGCTCGCGCTGCGATCAGCGCCGCGCATCCCGCGGTCGCGGATGTCCATCTGGACGAAGCGGGTGCGCGACCGCGGCACGGCCGGCGGCCGGATGTCGAGGTTCACGACCTCGGTGTCGTCGTGCTCGACCAGCAGGTCGGTGAGGCGGCTGCCGATGTAGCCGGATCCGCCGGTGATCAGGTACTTCATCTGCTCTTCCTTCCTCTCGCTCGCGTCGCCAAACTTAACCCAATCCCAACATCGGAAGTGCAACCTCGGCCCCGGTGTTAGACGTCCCTTAGGAGTAGGCGGCGCGCTCGCGCGCCTCAAGGAGACCGAAAGGTCTCCGATACAGATAGAGGAAGAACCGACGGGCCGGTGCGCTGTCTGTGGACGCCGGTGGCACGTTCTTTCGGACGAGAGCGGGCCCCCGACTTCATTACGGGGGCCCGTTCCATTTCTCCAGGGCCGCTCAGCGGCGCTGGGTGAGCCGGTCCCAAGCCCGGCGTAACCGCGCTTCGAGCGGGCTTTCTGGGCGCTTGTCCACATCTTGCCGCCTGCGCTTCCCCTCGTCCGGAGGCTCGTGCAGATCATCGCGACGAACTGAAAGGACCGCGCCGCGCTCGTGGAGCTCGGCGATCTGCTCGACGTCGGCGAACACGTGGCGTCCGGGCAGCGGGCGGGTGTGGACGATCACGCCCTCGAAGATGTCCAGCTGCATGTCGGCGAGGACGTGCTCGACGACGCCGATCTCCTTCCCGGTGCCGTCGAAGACCGGCGTGCCCTCCTCGAGGACGGTGTAGGCGATCGGGGGGCCGAGGTCGTCCACGGCGGTGAGGTTACTCTCGCGGGCCCAACGAGCAAAGGAGGGTACGTGCCGGCCCATGACCGCTTGACGACCGTGCGGCGCTGCTACGCCGCCTACGAGTCCGGCGACCGCAGCGTCCTCGACGAGAGCTTCACCGACGACTTCACCTTCTACAGCCCGCCCGACCCGGGCATCGACCGCGCGACGTACTTCGAGCGCTGCTGGCCGAACGCCGAGCTGATCGAGGCGTTCGAGTTCAAGCGCCTGGTCGAGGTCGGCGACGAGGTCCTCGTCACCTACGAGAGCACGAAGACCGACGGCAAGCCGCTTCCGCAACACCGAGATCCACACCTTCGACGGCGACAAGATCTGCCGGGTGGAGGTCTACTTCGGCTGGGATCGGTGCCCTGATCCGCTGACTTGATGCCGGCGCTTCGGGTTATTGTCGGCGCGACAAGCGGTAGCGGCAGGGCTGCCGGCCGCAAGGGGGTTCGTGATGAGACGGTTTTCTTGGATCGGTTGTTCGGCGGTCGTGATGCTGGCGCTCGGATTGCTGTTCTCACCCGCCGCTCAGGCCGCTTATCCGGGGCGAACGGCCGCATCGCGTGGGAGGGGTCCCGGCGGGAAGCGGAACGGACTCCGAGATCGTGTCCGCGAACGCTGACGGCACCGGGGTGACTGCGCTGACCAGCAACTCGGTCGACGACATCGACCCGGCGTGGAGTCCCGACGGCAAGAAGATCGCCTTCGCCCGCTCCAACGGGTCGGTCTACGAGATCTGGACCATGAACGCCGACGGAAGCGGCCAGACCCTGGTGGTCCAGCAGAGCAAGAGCGTCACGCACCCGACCTGGTCGCCCGCCCAGAACAAGCTCGTGTTCCAGTACGAGTTCAGCGCTACCGACGACGACATCTACGCAGCCGACACCAGCGGTCTGAACACCAACGTCGCTGCGCTCGTGACCACCGGGCATCAACGAACGCGACCCCGCCTGGGAGCCGGGCGCCAGCCGGATCGCCTTCACGAAATTCAACACGTCGAGCGGTAGGTGGGACCTCATGTTCACGACATATCCGTCCGGCACGGTCACGCCCTTCTTGTCTGGTGCGGCGACGGACTACGCCGAGCCGGCATGGTCGCCGGACGCAACCAAGCTCGCTTTCCAGAACGGGGTCGGCAACGTCAACGACAACATCGGGAAGGTCAATGCCGACGGAACCGGCTACCTCGGCAGTCTGCCACCGGGGTCGGGGCCGACTACCGACAACGACCACAATCCCGCGTGGTCGCCCGAAGGCCAACTGATCACCTGGGACTGGGACGGCGGGACCGACACCGAAATCCGGATGCAGCGCTTCGATGGCTCGCTGAGCAGCTGGATCACCAACCCCGGCCACGACGTCAATCCGGACTGGCAGCCGGTCACGACAGCGCAGGTGCGGCCGCAGGGCGCCTCGCCGATGTACCTTCCGTTGACGGTCGCCTTCGACGATTGCGGCGCCGGGCCGACGCACGACCCGCCCATCAACTCGCCGACCTGCGGCCCGGCGCAAGCCAGCTCACCGGATCTCACGTTCGGCGAACCGCAGGTGAACGGCAAGCCGGCAAAGGGCAACGGGTTCATCAGCATCAAGACGCTGTCGCCCTCCAATGGCGAGGTGAAGGTCTCGATCAAGGATGTGCGGTGCAAGAACTACTTCAGCGGCTGCAACACCCTGCTGGGCGACTACTCCAGCTTCGTGAACCTGGGCCTCAGCTTCCAGATCACGGACCGGGCGACCGCCGCCGGCACGGCGGCCACGGTGCCGATACTCGCTTTGACCACGCACGGTGCCGTGCACGGCCACGGCGGACACGACCGTGGGGTCGACGTGCCAGGTGACGACCGACATCAACAGCATCCTGCCGGGCGCGATCGTGCCCGGCAAGCGAGCCAGTTGGGTGCTCCTCAAGGCGACCATCTACGACACGCAAAGCCGCCCATTCCTCGTGCCGGGCACGTTCTACCCGTGATCCCCCGCTAGAGGCGACGACCGGAATCGAACCGGTGTAAAGGGCTTTGCAGGCCCCCGCGTAAGCCACTCCGCCACGTCGCCGGGCGCGGCGAAGGTTAGCGGCGCCACCCTCCGGCCCGGCCCCGGAGCGGGGCTATACTCCTGACCTTTGCGGATGTAGCTCAGTTGGCTAGAGCGTCTGCTTGCCATGCAGAAGGTCGTGGGTTCGAGTCCCATCATCCGCTTTCTCCGGGCGCGACTAGGCTGGTGCGATGGCCTCCATCGCCGAGGGTGTTCCCGGCCAGGACCCGGTCGCGCGGTTCATGGTGACGGTCTCGATGGCCCGCAACGACGTCCGCCACGCGCTCTTCGAGGCTGGCGGTGCGAATGCGGCCGGCAAGCCAGATTTCGCATATTGGGTTCGTCTGAGCACCGCGCACTTTTTCGAGGCCGTCAGCGCCATCCGGAGCTGGAGACAAGTCCCGGAAGTCAAAGCGTTTCTGACCCGACTCCCAGCCGCCGCTTGGCAGTCAGGATCTGAAGGCAGCGACCAGAAGCCTCGAGGAGATAGGTAACGCCGTGGTGGCCCACAGCCGGAACAGGACGTTCCACTACCCGTACCCAACTGCGCACTATCCGGCCGACGCCGAACTTGAGGCCGCTCTGGAGAATATGGGCACCACGGAGGCGCAGTGGGTCGACGAGGGCGATGGACGGTTTCGCCTGAAGTTCGCCGACGACGTGGCGTTGAGCTTCTGGCGCTCGGAAGCGCTGAGCCCTCAAGGATCGAGACGCCAGCTCGAACTTGCCCGCGATGGCTCGGCGGCGTTCGTGAAACTTCGCGACCCGAGCGATGGAGTCCTGATCTGCAGGAGCGGGGCTTCAACGTCTGAGTGACGCGGAGCAGCGCAGGGCTAACGTGTCGACCCGCTTCGCTCCCGCGCCGACCATAATGTCGCTCGGGAATGACGGGAGGCCGCTCAACAGGGACATCCGGGAGCGGCGGGCGCCCGTCCCTCTTCGAGATGCTCGGCCGGCTGCGCTGGAGCGTGCGCGGCCTGCTCCCGCCGACGAGCCCCGTCGTGATGGCGCAGGCGTTCGCCTACCTCTACGGCATCGGGGCGACGCTCGTGCTGGTCTCGCTGCTGTTCCCCCACGATCCCGATCGCTGGGTGCCCGGGCTCGTGGCGCCGGCGCTGATCGCCTACTGCGTCGCCGCGCTGATGGTGGTCCGGTTCGAGCGGATCCCGCTCTGGCTCTTCCGGCTGCTGCCGGGGCTCGGCGCGATCCTGATCACGTCGCTCGTCTACTCGGGCGGCGCTGACGCGGCGGCCGCCTACGCGACGATCTACTTCTGGGCGGTGCTGTCCGCCTACTACTTCCTGGAGCCGCGGGACGCGATCCTGACACTGCTCGTCAGCCGTGGCCGGCTTCGCCGGTGCGATGGCGGCCCACGGCGACGCCCCGGACCCGGCGCTCAACTGGGTGCTGGTCGCGACGACGCTGACGGTCGCGGGCTGCTTGATCGGGCTGCTGCGACAGCGCAGCGAGCGGCTGGTCGCGCTGCTCGGCGAGGCGCAGGACGTCGCCCACATCGGCAGCTGGGAGTGGCACATCGCCTCCGACGAGGTCGCCTGGTCGGACGAGCTGTACCGCATCCACGGCCTCTCGCCCGGCGGCATTCCCTCGAGCTACGACGAGCTGCTGAGCCACGTGCACCCCGAGGACCGGACGGCGGTGGACAGGCACGCTGAGCCGAGCGCTCGACGACCATGCGCCGTTCGCCTTCGAGCACCGCATCGTCCGTCCCGACGGCGTCGTCCGCATCCTGCACGGCGGCGGTCAGGTCGTGACCGACGACAGCGGCAGGCCCGTGCGGGTGTTCGGCACCGTCGCAGGACGTGACCGAGCAGCGGCGCGACGCAGGAGCAGTTCCGCGAGCTGGTCGAGTCGGCGCCGGACGCGATGGTGATCGCCAACGAGCAGGGCACGATCCAGCTCGTCAACGCGCAGGCCGAGCGGCTGTTCGGCAACACGCGCGACGAGCTCGTCGGCCGGAACGTGGACACGCTCGTGCCGGAGCGCTTTCGCGACTCGCATCCGTTCCGAGACGCCCGGGACACATCCGGCAGGCGACGCCGTCGAGCTGTGGGGCCTGCGGGCGGACGGCACGGAGTTCGCGGTCGAGATCAGCCGCAGCCCGCTGCAAACGGAGGCAGGCGTGCTCGTCTCGAGCTCGATCCGCGACATCACCGAGCGCAAGCGCGCCGACGTGCTGCAGCGCAGCTTCGTGCCGGAGCGCCTGCCCGCGATTCCCGGCGTCCAGCCTGACCGCGCGGTTCGTGCCGGGCGGCACGGGTGTCGACGTGGGCGGGGACTGGTACGACGTGCTCGAGCTCGACCGTGGCCGGATCGGCGTGGTGATCGGCGACGTGGCCGGGCGCGGCATCCAGGCCGCATCGCTGATGAGCCAGCTGCGCAACGCGCTGCGCGCCTACGCGTTGGAAGGCGCATCCGCCGGCGCGGCGCTCGGAGCACCTCAACAGGCTCGCGTGGCGCCGGGAGGGCGTGGTCATGGCGACGCTGATCTACCTGGTGCTCGACCCCGGCTCCGGCCTCGTGCGCCTGTCGAGCGCGGGGCACCCCCCGCCGCTGCAGCGCGGACCGGACGGCACCACGGAGTACCTGCGAGGAGGGACGCTCGCTGCCGCTGGGAGTCGCGCGGCAGACCAAGTACCAGCGAGGCCGAGTACCGGCTCGAGCCGGGCTCGACGCTCCTGCTCTACACGGACGGCCTGATCGAGAAGCGCAGCACGCCGATCGACGACGGGCTGCGCGCAGCTCGCCGAGATCGTCGCGCGCGCACCTGGACGACGACCTGGAGACGCTCTGCGACCGCCTGCTGGAGACTGTTTCCGGGGCCGAGGACGACGTCGCGCTGCTCGCGCTGCGGTCGGTCCCGCTGACGGCCGAGCGCATGGAGCTGACGCTGCCGGCCGAGCCGCTGGAGCTGGGCTCGCTGCGCCGCGCGCTGCAGCGCTGGCTGGCCGAATGCGAGGCGAGCGAGGCCGAGAGCTACGACATCATCCTGGCCTGCAACGAGGCGTGCGCGAACGCGATCGAACATGCATATGGTCCCGGCGATGCGTCGGTCCAGATCGATGCCGCGTTCTCGGGCGACGAGGTCGCGATCACGGTTCGCGACAACGGCAGCTGGCGCGAGTCGCGCGGGAACAACCGTGGCCGTGGACTCGGCCTGATCGAGACCCTGATGGACTCCGTGAACATCGTCACCGACCCCGACACGGGGACGGAGGTCAGGATGACCCGCAGGCTGAAGGACACCGATGGCCGCTTGAGCAAGTCGAGCTCGAGCAGCGCGGCGACGTGGTCATCGCGCACGTGAGCGGCGAGGTCGATCTCTCCAACGCGGCCTCCGTGACGGAGCGCCTGATCGACGCGACCCCGAACCGCACGACCGTGCTCGTGCTGGATCTGTCGGGTACGCACTACCTCGACAGCTCGGGCGTGCGGATGCTCTTCGAGCTGGCCCAGCGGCTGCGCAACCGCGGACAGGAGCTGCAGCTGGTCGTGCCCGACGACTCCAACGTCAAGCGGGTGCTGCTGCTGACGGAGGTCGAGCAGGTGGTGCCGATGTCGAGCTCGGTCGACGAGGCCGTCGGCGAGCAGCCGGCGTTAGACGCCGCCCGTACCGACCGGGACCGGGATCTGGTCGGTGACGTCCAGCTTCCCGTCCTTGTAGCGATAGACGTCGTAGACGCCCGCGGTGGCGTCGCCGTCGGCGTTCAGCTCGATCGGTCCCGAGACGCCCTCGTAGTTGATGTCGACGCCGGATTCGAGCGCTCTGATCGCCTGGTCGAGCTCGAGCCAGGTGTACTTGCGCCCGGGCGCCGCGGTGATCGCCCGCAGCTCGTCCTTCATGTCGCCGCCCTCCGTCGTGCCGGCGGCCACCGCCGACAGGTAGCAGAGCACGACCGCGTCGAACTCCTGGGCGTCGAAGGTCTGCCGGTTGACACCCGCCGTGCGCTTGAACGCGGCGTCGAACGCCTTCGCGGCCTTGCCCTTCTCGGGCGCCGAGATCGCCACTCCGCTCAGGCCGTTGCTGACCGTCGGCCCGGCGATGGGCAGGCGGGAGCTCGCGAGCGAGTCCGTGGCGAACGTCTTGCGCGGGCTCCACTCCGCCTTCTTGTTCGTCTCGCAGCTCCCGCGCGATCTTCACATAGGTGTCGACGAAGTCGAAGAACACCCACGCGTCGGGCTTGCCTTCGGCGAGCTGATCGGCCTGCGCGGTGAAGATCGTCGAGTCGACCTGTACGTGACCTTGCGCCCGACCGAGCCGCCCTTGTTGCGCCACGCCTCCTCGAAGCGCTTGGTGAGCGCCTTGCCGTAGGTCGACTCGAGCGTCGCCGATGTTGACGGTCTTGCCCTTGGCGCCGCCCTTCAGCTCGCGCGACATGTGCTCGACGAGGGCGACGGCCTGCAGCGGGTCAGGTGGCACGACGCGGTTCAGGTAGCCCCGGTCCTCGACGTCGGACATCTGCGCGGCACTGGCCGACGGGCGTGATCTGCAGGACCCGGCTCGGAGTGCTCGACGCTGGGCGCCCACCCGCGCGGCGTGCCCGGAGCCGAACGGCCCGGTCAGGCAGGTCGCGCCGTTCTTCGCGAGCTTCGTTGCCGAGGTCGACCGCGTCGTTCGGGTCGGACTTGTAGTCGACGGTCTGCAGCTTGACGGTGTGACGCGCGCCGGCCTTGGCCGCCGCCTTGCGGATCTCCTCGGCCGCGACGTCGGCCGCGCGCTCGGACGGCTTCCCGAACGGGTCGAGGTAACCGGTCATCGGCAGCAGGTTCCCGATCTCGAGGTCGAGCTTCTGCGGGCCGGTCGGCTTCTTGTCCTCGCTCCCCGCAACCGCCCAGCACCGCGAGCGCAAGGACCGCGGTCGCCACAGCGGGTGCCCTCATCCCGCGGGTGCTTCCACGGCACCGCGCCCGCAGCGCCTCGCGCAGCGCCCACAGCAGCCGGTCGGCGGCGTGGCGGTCGCGGATCGCGACGCGCACGCAGTCGGCATCGCCGAGCGGCTCGCCGTCTGCGACCCGCACGCGGGAGCTCCTCGAGTCGCGCGACGAGGTCGGCTGCCGGGCACCTCGTGCGCCCTGATCCACAGGAAGTTCGCCTGGCTGTCCGGGACGGTGACGGCCATCGTCGACAGCTCATCCAGCAGGCGCCGCGCGCTGCTCGATGACGGTTTCCCGGCGCCGCGGACGTCGGCGTCGCCGACCTTCAGCGCCTGCAGGACGGTCGCCTGCGTGAGGGCGTTCACCCCGAGCGCCGGCGCGAGCGCCGACAGCGAGCGCCGCGAGGCCGCGGCGACCCGACCGCGTAGCCCGCGCGCACGCCGGACAGGCCGTAGATCTTCGAGAAGGAGCGCAGCACGACCAGGCGCGGGAACGCCTCGACCAGCGACATCACGGAGTCCTCGGGCTCGACGTCCTGGAACTGGACGTAGGACTCGTCGACGAGGGTGTGCACGTGCTCGGGCAGGCGTGCGACCAGATCGCCGATGCGCGCCGCGGGAGCGTAGGTGCCCGTCGGGTCGGCCGGGTTGCAGAGGATCAGCACGCGCGTGCGCGGACCGACGGCCGCGAGCACCGCCTCGGCGTCGAGCATCCCGCCGGGAGGACGGGCTGCACCATGCCGCGCGCCGGCGCGCGACACGATCGTCGCGTAGCGCGGCGCGCGACGGGCGCGGCACCACGACCTCGTCGCCCTCGGAGGCCAGCACGTACACGGCGCTGCGGATCAGCTCCGCCGCGCCGTTGCCGAACACGATCTGGCTGGAGCGGATGTTGTGGCGCTCGGCCAGCGAGCGCCGCACCTGCGATCGCCTCCGGGTCCGGGTATCCGTTCAGGCGCCCGCGCGCCTGGTAGACGGAGGCGCCGACGACCTCGGCGTGCGGCAGCTCCGGCCACTCGGTGCGCGACAGGTCGAGCACCGGCACGTGCTCGAGCGCGAGCGCCTTCTCCTGCGCCCGGCGCTCACGCAGCGCCTGCGTTGAACTCGGACTCGCCGATGTCGTCGAACTGCTTGTAGTAGTCGAGCAGGCCCATCAGCGCGGGTGCGATGCTCGAGGACCGGGCCCCTGGATCACGAGGAACCAGATCAGGAACGCGATCGCCGGCCACGGCCATGCTGATCACGAAGATCGTCTCGAGCGCGCCCTTCTCCTGCTCGTGACCGCTGGCGCGGCGCACGATCTTCCAGACGCGGTCGAGGCGCATCGCGATCGCAAGCGTGCCGAGGATCGTCGTCAGCATCCCGGCGAACGCGACCAGGATCGCGAGCCCGATCGAGTCGGTCTCGTGGTAGAGCTGCGATCCGAGCCACAGCCAGGCGGCCGGCTGGGGGCCCCAGAGGGTCGCGCACAGCAGCGTCTCGACGACGAGGATCGCCGCCGGCGAGCACGGCGTCGAAGCGCCGCCGCTTCCCGCCGGGCGCGGCGCGGCTGCTCCGCGGTAGCGCAGCGGCGCCGTGCCGGGGCGCCGGCCGATGAAGAGTCCGCCGGTGTCAGTCGGATCGTTCTGAGCCATTGAATCGATCGGGCCCGGTTCCCTGCAATCGGCGCCCAAGGGACAAAGTTTAGGCGAGCGCTGCCGGATCCATCGTCAGGCGGTGCCCGCTCCCGCGTCGATCGCCTCGTTCACGAGCTCGTCGGCAAGCTCGTTCTGCTCGCGCGGGACCGACCGCACCTGCCAGCGCTCGAAGCCCCGCAGCGCGGCCAGCGCCTGGGCGTGGAGCGGCTTCAGGTCGGCCTTCTTGACCCGGTATTCACCCGTGATCTGACGCGCGACGAGCTGGGAGTCGTTGACGACCTCGACCTCGCGCGCGCCCAGCTGCGACGCCAGCTCCAGCCCGAGCAGCAGCGCGTGGTACTCGGCCTCGTTGTTGGTCGCCTCGCCGATGAAGTCGTTGGCGCGCGCAAGCTCGTTGCCGCGCTCGTCGGTGACCACGACGCCGATCCCGGCCGGGCCCGGGTTGCCGCGCGCACCGCCGTCGACGTGGACGACGACCCGTGTCGGGTGCTGCGCTCAAGCCGGGGCTAGTCCGAGCTCGGTGCGGGGGAACATTCCCGGCCGCCGGCGGCGCCGGTCGCGGATCACGCGCTGTCCGCCGCCGGTCGAGCCGCGGTCGCGGCGCTCCGCCTTGCGGCGGTCGACGATCACCTCGACGCCGGGGTCGTCCTTGTAGTAGTCGGTCAGCTTGTCGAACAGCTGGTCGACGAGAGGCTCGGGTATCACGCAGTAGATCATGGGGAGTCCTTCGCCACTATAAGGGGCGCTCCTCCCCCTCGCCAGCGCTTTCCGGCGACGGGGCCGGCGGCGGCTCCTCCTCGGCGCGGCGAACGCGAGCGTGATCGTCCCGTCCGGCCGCCATCTCGCAGTTCCAGTCCTGCGCGTCGCTCGGGCAGCTCGGAGAGCTCGTGTCCCTGACCGCGCAGGCGCACCGGGTCGCGGCCGTCCGACAGGTCGACGTTGAACTGGTACCACGACAGCTCCCAGGCGACGGTCAGCACGACCTCGGCCGCCGACGCGGTCGAGGTCGCCGCGCCCGCGTGCGGCGCGCCGAGCGTGCGCGCGAGGCCCGCGACGGTGCGCGGGTGCTCGGACGTGTTGAACAGCTCGAGCGCGCGCCCGATCTTGAGCTGCGCGTTGGTCGGCACGGCCTTCACCTGGCGCGGGCTGCGCGGCCGCGAGCGGCGGATCAGGTTGCGCAGCGGCGCGGCCTCGGCCTGGTCGGGGTCCGCCGTGTCGCCGTTTGCCGTTCGCCGTTCTGCGGCGTCGGGCTCGGGCCGTCACGGGTCGGTGCCGGCTCTCGGGCGCGGTGCGCCGGCGGCGCAGGAGGCCGCGGCGCTCGGGCTGGCGTGCGGGCGCGCCGGCATCTCGGGCGCGGCGGCCTCGCGGATCCAGCCCTCGTGCTGTGCGCGCGGCGCGCACAGCTGGCACACGAGCCGGCGCTCGCGCGAGGGCGTGAGGTAGGGCTCGGCCTCGCTCGCCCTTGAGCATCGTGCGGTGGCACACCTCGCACGAGACGTGGTCCTCCGACATCGGGTTGATGTTGATCTTCGTGCACGACGGTGACCGTCACGCCTTGGCGCGGCGCTCTCTTCCTCCTGCGTCGCGGCCGAGATCACCTTCTGCGCCAGGTGCGCCGGGACCTCCTCGTAGCGCACGAACTCCATCGAGTAGTCGCCCCGGCCGCCGGTGATCGAGCGCAGGTCGGGTGCATAGTTGAGCATCTCCGCCATCGGGACCTCGGCCTTGATCTCGGTCATCGCGCCCTTCGGCTCCATTCCGAGCGGGCGCCCGCGGCGGCCGTTGAGGTCACCGATCACGTCGCCCACCGCGTCCTCGGGCACGACCACCTGAGCCTGCATGATCGGCTCGAGCAGCGTCGGCTGCGCCTGTTCCGCGGCCTTCTTGAACGCCATCGAGCCCGCCACCTTGAACGCGTTCTCGGACGAGTCGACCGAGTGGTAGGAGCCGTCGTACAGGGTCACCCGCACGTCGCGCAGCGGATAGCCCGCCACGACGCCGGACCGCATCGCGTCGACGACGCCCTTCTCCACCGCGGGGATGAAGCCCGTCGGGATCACGCCGCCCTTGATCTTGTTCACGAACTCGAAGCCCGTGCCCTGGGGCAGCGGCTCGAGCTCGATGTGGCAGTCGCCGAACTGGCCCCGGCCCGCCGGTCTGCTTCTTGTAGCGGCCCTGCGCCTTCGCGGAGCCCTTGATCGTCTCCTGGTAGGGCACGCGCGGCGGCTTGAGGATGACCTCGGCGCCGAAGCGGTTCTTCATGCGCTCCACGATCACCTCGACGTGCACCTGCGAGATGCCCGGCGATGATCTGCTCGCCCGTCTGCGGGTCGCGGTGGAAGTCGATCGTCGGGTCCTCCTCCTGCAGGCGGCGGATCGCGGTCCCGATCTTGTCCTCGTCGCCCTTGGACTTCGCCTCGACCGCGAACGCCATCACCGCGCCGGGAAGGCCGAGCGGCGGCATCGTGATCGTCGACTCCTTGCCCGCCAGCACGTCGCCGGAGTGGGTCTCCTTGAGCTTCGCGACGGCGCCGATGTCGCCGGCGCCGAACTCGTCGGCGTGGCCCATCTCCTTGCCGCGCGGCACGAGCAGCTGGCCGATGCGCTCCTTCGCGTGCGCGCGCACGTTGGTGAGCTGCGAGTCGTGCTTGACCGTGCCGGAGAGGACGCGGAACAGGTTGATGCGGCCCGCGAACGGGTCGGCCAGCGTCTTGAACACGTAGGCGATCGGCTCGGCGGAGTCGTCGGGCTCGATCTCGACCTCGTTGCCCTCGCCGTCGCGGGCCTTGACGGCGCCCTTCTTGGCGGGCGACGGCAGGTCCTGCACGAGCGCGTCGAGCAGCCGGTCGGTGCCGAGGTTCTTGGTCGCGACACCGCACGTGACCGGGAAGATCGTGCCGGCGGTCACGCCCTCCTTCAGCGCGGAGACGATCTCGTCGTGTGAGATCTCCGCGCCCTCGAGGTAGCGCTCCATCAGGTCGTCCGAGTTCTCGGCGACCTCGTCCATCAGCTTCTCGCGGTACTCCTGCGCCTGGTCGGCGATCTCGTCCGGGATCGGGATCTCGGTCGCGCTCGCGCGCCCGGCGCCGGAGTACTCGAACGCCTTCATGTCGATCAGGTCGACGATGCCGCGCACCTCGTGCTCGGAGCCGATCGGGATCTCGGTCGCGACGGCGTGCGGGCCGAAGGCTTCCTTCAGCGAGTCGAGCGTGCGAAAGAAGTCGGCGCGCTCGCGGTCGAGCATGTTCACGAACACGAGGCGCGCGAGATCGACGCTCGGCCGCGCGCTCCCACAGGCGGGCGGTCGACACCTCGACGCCCATCACGCCGTTGACGCAGAAGACCGCGCTCTCGCAGACGCTCAGCGCGCCGAGCGCGTCGGCGATGAAGCTGGGGTCGCCGGGAGTGTCGACGAGGTTGATCTTGCGGTCCTCGTACTCGAAGGACGAAAGGCTCGCGGAGATCGACATCTCCCGTTCCTGCTCGTCGGCCTCCGAGTCGGAGACGGTGCTGCCGTCGGTGACGGAGCCGAGCCGGTTGACGACGCCGGCCTCGAACAGCAGGGCTTCGTTCAGCGACGTCTTGCCGGACCCGCGGTGCCCGACGATCGCGATGTTCCTGATGCGCTGTGCGCCTTTGTGCGCCACGAGCTATCTCCTCTCCTCGAACGACACGCCGAGGGGGGATTCTAGGGATGGTGTCTAGGGTCCTAGGCTTCGACTTCGCTCTGCAGGCGGGCCTTCAGGCGCAGCACGGCCTTCGTGTGCAGCTGCGAGACGCGCGACTCGGTGACGCCGAGGACCTCGCCGATCTCTCGGAGGGTCAGGTTCTCGTAGTAGTAGAGCGCGATCACGAGCTTCTCGCGCTCGGGCAGGCGCGAGATCGCGTGCGCGAGGCGGTCCTTCAGCTCGCTGACGCCCAGCTCCTTGGCCGGGTCGACCGCGTTCGGGTCCTTCATCGTGTCGAGCAGGGACACCTGGTCGCCGCTCGAGTCCGACACGGTCCACAGCTCGTCGAGCGCGACGACCGTGGAGTTGGAGATCTGCAGCAGGCTCTCCTGGAAGTCCTCGACCGACACCTCGAGCTTGTCGGCGACCTCCTGGTCGGTCGGCACCCGCCCCAGCTCGTGCTCCAGCTTGGTCTGCGTGGACTCGATCTCGCGCGCCTTGGCGCGCACCGAGCGCGGCACCCAGTCGAGCGAGCGCAGCTCGTCGATGATCGAGCCCTTGATGCGCGCAACGGCGAAGGTCTCGAACTTGATCTCGCGGCTGAGGTCGAAGCGCTCGATCGCGCCGATCAGCCCCAGCAGGCCGTACGAGATCAGGTCGGCCTCCTCGATGTGGGCGGGCAGGCCGCTCGACATGCGGCCGGCGACGAACTTCACGAGCGGCGAGTACGCGAGGACGAGCGTCTCGCGGGCCTTTTCGTCGCCGTCCTTCTTGTAGCGGGCCCAGGTCTCCTTGAGGTCTTGTTGCCGTACTCGAGTGTCCATGCAGAGGGAGGCCACTACGCCCGCGGGTGGCTCCGGCTGTACTGGCGGCGCAGGCGGGCTGACTCTACCCGAGTGTAGATCTGGGTAGTCGAGACGCTGCTGTGGCCCAGAAGCTCCTGGATCGCGCGCAGGTCGGCGCCGCCCTCGAGCAGGTGGGTGGCGAACGAGTGGCGCAGCGCGTGCGGCGAGGCGCCCGACGGACAGGCCGGCGTTGCGCAGCCACAGGCGCAGGCGGCGGCGCACGTCCGAGGGCGACAGGCGGCGGCCCCGCTTGGAGAGGAACAACGCCGGCTCCGCATGCTCCGCGTGCAGACCTCTCGGGCCAGGGACGGGCGCCCGGTGGCCAGATAGCGCTCGAGCGCCTGCTGCGCCGGCTCCCCGACCGGCACGATGCGGGTCTTCGAGCCCTTGCCGGTGACGCGCAGCTCCTCGGCGTCGAAGTCGAGGTCGCCGTCGTCGAGGTTCACGACCTCCTCGCAGCGCAGGCCGCACGAGTAGGTCAGCTCGAGCATCGCGCGGTCGCGGATCTCGAGCGGCGTGCGCGCCGGGATGCGATCGAGCAGGGCCGTCACCTCGTCCGTGCGCAGCAGCTTCGGCAGCGGCGGCTGGCGGCGGGCGTGGGAGACGAGGTCGGCGGGGTTCTGGGACAGCTGGCCGCGTTCGACCATGTGTCGGTAGAACGCGCGGATCGACGCGAACTTGCGCGCAACCGAGCGCGGCGACAGCGCGCGGCCGCCCTCGCGGCTGGTCCCGCTGAGGTGCGCGGCGTAGCGGCGCAGCAGGCGGTAGTCGACGTCGCCCGGCGCGGCCCGGTCCGCCGCCCAGCGCGCCAGCTCCCCCACGTCGCCGCCGTAGGCGCGGCGCGTCTTCTCGGCCATGCCCCGGGTGGCGAGGCTCTCGTCGAAGCGCGTCAGCGCCGATCGCCAGGCCTGCGGCAGTTCCTCTCTCGGGGGCTGTATCTACCATGGGCACGGGATGTCGGCTTTCTTCATCAACGTCGATTCGGGCCGGGTCGCGACGCATTCCATGCTGATCGAGTCCGGCGAGGTCATCCGACCGCGAGCCGCCGGGTCTCCCCTGGCATCCGCTCCAGGGTCCCAAGTGACGCTTCCACGGCCGTCTACGCGGTCCTGCGCAAGCGCGTCGAGGGACGCGAGCGCGACGCCTGGATCGGCCTGCTGTGTATTCGCTACGGAGACCGCCAGGCCTCTTTGGAGCAGGAGGGCTGGGAGGAAGTGACGGTCGACGAGATCCGCGGCGAACGGCGTAACTCGTAGCTCGTAACTGCGTACGGCTACTGGATGTAGACCGGCGCCTGCACCGGCACCTTGTCGTACAGCTCCTCGACGTCCGGAATCGCCATGCGGATGCAGCCGTGGGAGGCGGCGCTGCCGAGCGAGCTGATCTCGTCGGTGCCGTGGATGCCGGCGCCGTCGTAGATGCCGAGCCAGCGTGACTTCAGCGGGTTGTCCGCGCGGCCGCCGGGGATCACCTTGCCGGCCAGGTCGCCGGCCCAGTCGCTGTTCGGCACGTGCCAGGCAGGGTTCTCGGCCTTGTTCTGCACGTGGTAGAGGCCCCCGGGCGTCTCGAGGCCCACCTGGCCGACCGCGATCTTGTAGGTCTTCGCGAGCTTCAGGTCGCGGAAGTAGCGCAGCCGGAAGTCCGCGCGGTCGACGGTGACGACGTGCGGGTACTTCTCGCCGAGCTCGGCGGTCGTGACCTGCGGCTGCACGATCTTGACCACGCCGCGGACCCGGCGCGCGTTGCCGGTCGCGATCGAGCGCGGCCTCGACCTCGGCGCGCAGCCGCTTCGCGTCGAGCTTGAGCCCGGTCTGGGAGGGGATCGCCGGCAGGCTCGCGGTCTGGAAGTTGACGTCTGCATCGCGCGGCGGCCGGTTGACCTGGCGCCGCACGCGGCGCACGAACCGCTTCACGGCGACCTGCGAGTAGGTGACGCGCGGCTCCACCTGCTTGTCGACCTCGCCTCCCGTGAGTCCCCGCCACACGCGCGTCGGCAAGGCCGCCGTCGCGGCTCACCTCGAGCGCCGCGTCGACCATGCCGTCGACGTCGGCGACGAGGTGTGCGCGCTCGGCCGTGAGCTTCAGGCGCCGCCCGGCGACGGCGACGGGCACGGGTCGCTCCAGGCCCGGGCCCAGCGCGGCGCGGATCTTCTCGTCGGCCCGGTCGGCGCGCATGCCGCCCACGTCCACGCCCGGCGACGGTGACGCCGTCCGCGATCAGGTCGTCACGGGACGTGTCGTAGCCATACGCAGCCACCGCCAGCGCGATGAGGAGCGCGACGGAAAGTACCGCGACGAGTGGATGCACGTTTGCGAAGCATGGTCTACCTGTTCGACCTGGCCTGAGAAACCCCCGCAAAAGGGCCACTCAATTTAGAGTACGAGGCAGACCTGCGGAATGGTTCACTCCCGGCCCGGGCGCTCAGCTTGCGCCCGGCACCAGCGGCCGGCCGCTCTCGGGCTCGCGGTCGCGCACGCTCGGGCTCCAGCGCAGGAAGTCCTCGACCTCCTTCTCGTAGCGGTAGGGCTCCTGCACGCCCGCGCAGCACCGATCCGAGGCGCAGGTGCTCGCCGAACCGGATGACGGTCTCCCGCGTGGTGTGCTGGTACTCGAAGCCGGCGGCCTTGAACCGGCGGTTGTCGAGACCGCGGCCGTAGCGCAGCTGGCCGATCATCTCCGGCGGGATCCGGAAGCCGAGGCGCTTCAGCGCGGAGGCGGCAAGCCCGGTGCCCCACGGCGGCAGCACCGGCAGCGCCTGCTTGCCCAGCAGGCCGATCACCTCGGTCAGCGCGAGCACGCCGTCGGGGGCGACGTTGTAGATGCCCGGCTGCTCGTGCGCGACGGCGAACTCGAGCGCCCGGACGACGTCGTCGACGTGGATGAACTGGTAGCGCGGGTCGAAGCCCGCGATCGTCGGCACCGCGGGCAGACCGAACAGCCGCGCGTGCGAGGTCACCATGTCCGGGCCGAGCACGTTGCAGAAGCGCAGGCGCGTGACGGTCACGTCCGGGTGCTTGTCGCGGAAGTCGGCGACCGCCGTCTCGGCGTCGACGATGTCGCGCTTCAGCGGTGTGCGCGGCGCGTGGGCGCGGCGCATGTCCTCGGTGAAGAAGGCCGGGTCGTCGCGCGCCGGTGCCGTAGTAGTGCGCCGAGCTCTTGAAGACGAGCTTGCGCACCGGCGAGTCCTGGCCCGAGCAGGCCGCAAGGATGTTGAGCGTTCCCATCACGTTGTTCTCGTGCGCGAGGCGCGCGGTCGTACGCGCGGAGTCGACGACCAGCCGCGTGTCGACGACGGTGTCGATCTCGGCGGCGCGGACGATCCGCCGGATCAGCGCGTGCTGGTTCGAGACGCGCACGAACTCGGTGCGCTCGAGCTCCTGGGTCGGGTCCTCTGAGTCCACGCCGACGATCACGTCGACCGCGGGATTGCGCTCGAGCGCCTGCGCGAGCCGCCCGCCCCAGTAGGTGGACAGCCCGGTCAGGAGTATCCGGCGGCTCTCGGCCACGGCGTCATCTTTCCACGCGCGACCGGCGGAGGTGTTCGGGGCGTGGATAGGATGCGCGCGTGCCGCCACGGGAGAACGCGAAGCGGGGAGGCTTCAGGTCCAAGGAGGCGATCCGCCGCTCCGTCTGGAACGCGATGGAGAAGGAGGGCGTCGCGCGCTTTCCCGGCGCGCAGGAGCGGATCCCGAACTTCGCCAACGCCCGCGGGGCCGCCGAGCGCCTGGCGCGCCATCCGGCCTGGAAGAAGGCCAAGACGATCAAGGCCAACCCCGACGCCCCGCAGACGCACTCGCGGCGCCTCGCGCTGGAGGAGGGCAAGATCCTGGTGATGGCGGTGCCGCGGCTGCGCGACGCACACCCGTTCCGGCTGCTCGACCCGAGCCGCCTGACGAAGGCCAAGATCCGCGAGGCGGCGACGATCAAGGGCGCGCTGCGGCACGGCGAGGTGATCGACGTCGACCAGGTGCCGAAGCTCGACCTGATCCTGTGCGGCTCGGTCGCGGTCAACCTCAAGGGCGCGCGGATCGGCAAGGGCGGCGGCTTCAACGACCTCGAGTACGCGCTGCTCGCCGAGGTCGGAATGGTGTCGGAGAAGACGACGGTCGTCACGACCGTGCACCCGCTCCAGATCCTGCGCGAGAACCTGCCCGTCACCACGCACGACATCCCCGTCGACCTGATCGCGACGCCGCGCGCGGCGATCGACGTGGAGCGCGCGTACACGCGGCCCAAGGGCATCCTCTGGGACCACCTGCAGCCGCCGCAGATCCACGAGATCCCCGTGCTGGAGCGGATGGGCTACGCGTGAGCGTGAGTGTCGCCCGGTAAGCTGTTTCGTGAGCCACGCCAGACCGCGGAACAGCCCGGACGCCTCCGCGCCGCTGCCCGACGGACTACGGCACCCGACGGGCGCTCGGAGTGGCTCGACATCGACTGGCGCGCAGCATCTGCGCTCGGCGCACGGTCCACGGCACGCGCGTCAACTACGTCGAGATGGGCGAGGGACCGCCGCTCGTGTTCATCCACGGCCTCGCCGGCTGCTGGCAGAACTGGCTCGAGAACATCCCCCACTTCGCCCGCGCCATCGCGTGATCGCGGTCGACCTGCCGGGCTTCGGCGAGTCCGAGCTGCCGCGCGAGGACATCAGCATCCCGGGCTACGGCCGCTTCATCGACGCCTTCCTCGGGCGAGATCGGCGTCGAGCGGGCGACGCTGGTCGGGAACTCGATGGGCGGCTTCATCGCCGCCGAGACCGCGATCAGCCACCCGAGCCGGGTCGAGAAGCTCGTGCTCGTGTCGGCCGCCGGGCTCGTGACCGTCCGCGCGCGGACGAGCTCGCCCTGGCCAAGCGCGTCGCGCCCGCTCTTCCACCTCGGCGCCGCGCGCACGATCTCGCGCCGCGAGCACTGGGTCCGCCGGCGCGGCCTGCGCCGCATGTTCCTCTACGGCGTCGCGCGCCACCCCGACCGGCTCCAGCCCGAGCTCTGCTTCGAGGTCGCGAGCGGCGCGCGGCAAGCCCGGGCTTCCTCGACGCGTTCGAGGCGATCCTCGACTACGACTTCCGCGACCGGCTGTCGGACGTGACGCACCCGACGCTGATCGTCTGGGGGCGCAACGACGAGATCGTGCCGGTCGAGGACGCCTACGAGTACGAGCGCCTGATCCCGGGCTCGCGCAAGGTGATCTTCGACGACACCGGCCACGTGCCGATGATCGAGCGCCCGGAGCGCTTCAACCAGCTGCGTCGACGAGTTCGCTCGAGCTGCGTAATCGCGCCGAGCGACGCGGACGACACCGAGCGCGCGTACTTCGCCATCACGCCCTTCTCGTACTTCGGGGGCGGCGGCTTCCAGTCCGCGATGCGGCGTTCGATCTCCTCCTGCGGCAGGTCCAGCTCGAGCGCGGCGGTTGTCGATGTCGAACTCGATCGTGTCGCCGTCGCGCACCGCGGCGATCGGGCCGCCGTGCGGCGCCTCCGGCGCGACGTGGCCGGCCATCAGGCCGCGCGTCGCTCCCGAGAAGCGGCCGTCGGTGAGGAGCGCGACCGAGTCGCCGAGCCCCTCGCCCACGAGCGCCGCGGTGACGAGCAGCATCTCGCGCATGCCGGGCCCGCCGCTCGGCCCCTCGTTGCGGATCACGACCACGTCGCCCGGCTTGATGTCGCCGGCCGTGACCGCCTCCATCGCGTCCTCCTCGCACTCGAACACGCGCGCCGGGCCGCGGTGGCTCGTGCGCTCGTAGCCCGCGACCTTCACGACGCAGCCGTCGGGCGCGAGGTTGCCGCGCAGGATCACGAGGCCGCCCGTCTGCCTTCAGCGGGTCGTCGAGCGGGCGCACGACCTGCTGGCCCGGCGTCTCCTGCGGCGTCGGCCGCCTCCTCGCCGATCGTGCGGCCCGGTGACCGTGCGCTCGTCCTCGTTCAGGACGCCGGCGTCGAGCAGGCGCTTGGCGACCAGGCCCGACGCCGCCCGCCTGCGTACAGGTCGGCGGCCACGAACCGGCCGCCCGGCTTCAGGTCGGCGAGCAGCGGCGTGCGGGCGCTGATGCGGTCGAAGTCCTCGAGCTCGAGCTCGATGCCGGCCTCGTAGGCGACGGCGAGCAGGTGCAGCACGCCGTTGGTCGAGCCGCCGGTCGTGGCGATCGCGGCGATCGCGTTCTCGATCGAGCCGCGGGTGATCACGTCGCTCGGCCTCAGGTCCCACTCGAGCAGCTTCATCACGAGCCGCCCGGCCTCGACGCAGACCTCGTCCTTGCGGCGGGTCCATCGCGGGGACCATCGCGCTGCCCATCGGCGAGATGCCCATCACCTCGAACGCGGTCGCCATCGTGTTGGCGGTGAACTGGCCGCCGCAGGCGCCGGCGCCCGGACAGGCGCGTGCTCGAGCTCGGAGAGCTCGGCGTCGTCCATGTCGCCGGCGGCGTGCGCGCCGACGCCTCGAACACGTCCTGGATCGTCACGTCCTTGCCGCGGAAGCGGCCCGGCGCAGATCGAGCCGCCGTAGAGCATCAGCGACGGCACGTCGAGCCGCGCGAGCGCCATCACCGTGCCGGGAATCGTCTTGTCGCAACCCGACAGCGCGACGACGGCGTCGAACAGATGACCGCGCGCGACCAGCTCGATCGAGTCGGCGATCACCTCGCGGCTCACGAGCGAGGTCTTCATTCCCTCGGTGCCCATCGTGATGCCGTCCGAGATCGCGATCGGTGTTGTACTCGAGCGGCGTGCCGCCGGCGGCGCGGATGCCCTCCATCACCTTCGCCGACAGGCGGCGCAGGTGGAAGTTGCACGGCATCGTCCCGATCCAGGTGTTCGCGACACCGACGATCGGCTTGTCGAGGTCGTCGTCGGTGAGCCCGATCGAATAGAGGTAGGAGCGCGCCGCCGCGCGGTCCGGACCCTCGACGACCACGCGACTGCGGCGCCGGGTGTCGACCGTCGTTTGCGCCGGGTCGCTCATGCGCTCACGGCGCCTGCGTCGCGCCCTGCTCGCGGCGCGCAACGCGCTCACGCTCCCAGACCTGCAGCCGCCAGAGGTCGCGGCGCACCTGCTGCGGATCGACCTGGCGGCCCGGCAGGTGCATGTTGGCGCGCTTGATCAGGTCCTCCTCGTCGGAGCGGATCATCATCCACTTGGCGAGCACGTCGTCGGAGTCGGGCAGCTTCGGGCCGTAGACGCGCTCCTCGTGGTCGGGGAACTCGACGCAGTACTCGCTCATCAGGCTGTTCGAGCCCGGCAGGTAGGCCACGATCGGCTTGTGCGGGTAGATCAGGTAGCAGTAGCCCCGGTGCCGGCGCCGTCGAGGGAGTTGCGGCCGATCACCCGGATGAAGCCGAGGTCGCGGTACATCTCCCACTCGTCGCGGTTGACGATCGAGCGCAGCAGCGCGCGCGCGCGCCGCTCGGCACGGCGCTCGGTGCCCGGATCCATGCGCGGTGCCGGCGACCCGGCGGCGCTCCTGGCGCTCAGCGCGGCGCCGCGCGGCGTGAGACCTGCAGCGCGAGACGGCCACGAAGGTCGCGAGCGCAGCCGCGACCAGAGCAACGACAACGAAGGCGAGCGTCGACACTACCCGCCGGCGGCGCGCGGGAAGAAGATCACCCGCTCGGTGCCGTCCGGGATCTCGGCGTAGTCCTTGACCATCAGCGCCTCGCGACGGCCCGTCGATCCGTCCGTGGTCGGCACGGCGGCCCACATCCCGGAGTCGAGCTGACTGCGGAACTCGTCGATCAGGCGCTCCTCGTCCTCGGACAGCTGCGGGTCGCCCTCCGCGAGGACGACCTCCCCCTGCCCGGCATCAGACGCAGGAACTTCATGGCGGGATTATGCCAGAGGGGTTCGCACCCGCTCGCGCGCCGCGGCCGCGCCGCCACGCCGAGCACGTCCACGGGCCCGGCCCGGCGCCGATGTCCGCGAGGCCGTCGCGCACCGCCTCGGAGGCGACGACCTTCGCCGCCACCGCGGCCTCGAGCGGCGTCAGGCCGAGCGCGAGGTGCGCCGCGAGCGCGGACGAGTGCGTGCAGCCCGAGCCGTGCGCCGCGCCGTCCGGAAAGCGCGGGCCCGGAATCGGCACGTCGCGCGCGCCGTCGCTGAAGTAGTCGATCGAGTCGGCGTCGGCGGAGTGCCCGCCGGTCACGACGACGTTGGCGCGGGCCGAGTCCGACGATGGCGCGCGCCAGCGCGGCTCCCTCAACGTCGCGTCCGCCCGCCTCGTCGAGCAGCGCACGCGCCTCGAGCAGGTTCGGCGTCACGACCGTCGCACGCGGCAGGAGCTCGACGAGCGCGCGCCGCGCCTCGGCTTCGAGCAGCGGCGCACCGCTCTCGGACACCATCACGGGATCGAGCACCACGGGCGCGTCCGGGACCAGGTCGAGCGCCGTCCGCACCGCCTCGATCGTCGCCGACCGAGCCCAGCATGCCGATCTTGACGGCGTCGACGCCGATGTCGGACGCCACGGCCCGCACCTGGCCGACGATCGCCTCCGGCGGGACCGGCGTGACGCCCTCGACGGCGACGGTGTTCTGCCAGGTGACCGCCGTGATCGCGGTCATGCCGTGGACGCCGCAGCGCGCGAACGCCTTCAGGTCGGCCTGGATGCCGGCACCGCCGCCGGAGTCCGAGCCGGCGATCGAGAGCACCGCGGGATGCGCGTCGGGCCGCTTCCATCGCGATCAAGCATAGGCAGCGCCGCCTCCCGCACTGCGGACGTAGGCGCCGCCCGGGCCGCGGCGCACGAGGCCGAGCAGCTCGAGCTCGGTGAGCCCGGCCAGCACGTCGCCGACGTCGCGTCCCGCGCGGACGATCGCGTCCACGCCGCGCCCCGCCTCGACGGCCTCCAGGAGCGCCTCCAGCCGCGGCTCCAGCTGCTCGCGTGGAGCAGGCGGCGGGACCTGCCTCTCCCCGACGCCGTAGAGCGCGTCGAGCACGTCGGCCGCCGAGCGCACGACGCACGCGCCGTCGGCGAGCAGCGCGTTCGGGCCTGCCGCCAGCCGGGACGTGACCTGTCCCGGCACGGCGCCGACCTCGCGCCCGCAGTCGTGGGCGAACTGTGCCGTGATCAGGGAGCCCGAGGTCGCGGTGCCCTCGACCACCACCGTCATGTGCGCGAGCCCGGCCATGATCCGGTTGCGCGCCGGGAAGCACCACCGCAACGGTGTCGTGCCGGGCGGCAGCTCCGAGACCACGAGGCCCTGCTCGCACAGCCGCCGGTGCAGCCCGTGATGCGAACGGGGATACGCCACGTTCGCCCCCGACGGCATCACGACGACCGCGGGCCCGTTCCCGGCCAGCGCACCCTCGTGTGCGGCCGCGTCGACGCCGAACGCGAGGCCGCTGACGACCGGCACACCGGTCGCGGCAAGCTCGCGCCCGAGGGTGTAGGCGACCTCCTTGCCGTACTCGGATGCGCTGCCGCGAGCCGACGACCGCCACCGGGCGCTCGGACTCCAGCAGCTCGAGCAAGCGCGAGGTCGCCTTTCAGGTAGAGGGCGGCGGGAGCATCCCGCTGCGTCCGCAGCGCGGACGGATACGGCCCGCTGGTGCGGGCAGACGGTCTGCAGACCCGCGCGCTCGGCATCGAGCCGCGCGCGGCCGGCGTCGAAGGACTCGACGAACCGATCCACCCGCGCCGGTGGTCACCGCAGACCGACGCGATCAGGTTCTCGTCCGGCAGGGCCAGGACCTGTGGAATCCGCCGGCGCTGGTCGAGGGTGCGCTCGATCCACGGCACCAGCCGGCCCAGCAGCGCAGCCCGGCGCAGGCACGGCCCGCAGGCGCTCATGCGGCCTCGCCCTCCACCCTGGTCGCTGTCACGGCCGGGTGCCCGGTAGGCGACCGCCTGCGCGACGTGGCGGCGCTCCACCGTGTCGCAGCCGTCGAGGTCGGCGAGCGTGCGCGCCACCCGCATCGCGCGGTCGTGGCCGCGCATCGTGAGGCCCGCGCGGTCGTGCGCATCGGCGAGCGCACGCCGCGCGCGCGCCGTCGAGCCGGCACAGCCGGCGCAGCTCCGCCGGCCTCATCTGCGCGTTGCAGGCAGCGGGCGAGTCGCTCAGCCGCTCGCGCTGGCGGGCGCGGGCGGCGATCACCCGCGCACGGATCGCCGCCGACGGCTCCGGGTCGCCCTCGGCGCGCAGCTCGGCGCGCGACGGCTGCTCGACCCGCAGCACGATGTCGATGCGATCGAGCAGCGCACCGCTGAGCTTCGCCCGGTAGCGCGCCAGCAGGGCGGGTGGACAGGTGCAGTCGCGGCGCGCGTCCCCGTGGAGCCCGCAGGGACAGGGATTGCTCGCGCCCACCAGCATGAAGCGCGTCGGGAACGTGACGGTCCGCTGCGCGCGCGTGATGCGCACGGAGCCGTCCTCGAGCGGCTGGCGCAGCGCCTCGAGCGCGGCGCGCGAGAACTCCGCAAGCTCGTCGAGGAACAGGACGCCGTGCTGGGCGAGGCTCGCCTCGCCCGGTGCCGGGGGCGAGCCGCCGCCGACCAGCCCCGCCGGCGAGATCGAGTGGTGCGGGGCGCGGAACGGACGGGTGCGCGCGATCGGATCGGCGCCGAGCACGCCCGCCACGCTGTGCACGCGCGTCACGGCCAGCGCCTCGTCGAGCGTCAGCGGCGGAAGGATCGACGGCAGGCGCCGCGCGGCCATCGACTTGCCGCTGCCGGGCGGGCCGACCATGAAGACGTTGTGACCGCCCGCCGCCGCGACCTCGAGCGCGCGCGCGCACGCCTGGTGGCCACGCAGCTGGGCGAAGTCCTCCTCCCCCGGCGGGCGGCGTCGCCAGCAGGGCGTCGGCATCCACGGCCGGCGTCGATCGCCGTCTGCTCGCCGGCGAGGAAGCGGACCAGCTCGAGCAGCGTCTCGATCGGCGCCACCTCGAGGCCGTCGATCAGCGCCGCCTCGGCTGCGTTCGCGCGCGGCACCACGAGCGCGCTGCAGCCCGCCGCACGCGCGGCCTGGGCCATCACGATCGAGCCGCGCACGCTGCGCACGGAGCCGTCGAGCCCGAGCTCGCCGCACAGCGCGCAGGAGGCCAGCCGCTCGCTCGGCACCTGGCCCGACGCCGCCAGCACGGCCGCCGCGAGCGCGAGGTCGAAGCCGGGGCCCGCCTTCCGCAGGTCGGCAGGCGCGAGGTTCACCGTGATGCGCCGCAGCGGGAACTCGAAGCCCGAGTTGAGCAACGCCGCGCGCACGCGCTCGCGCGACTCCTGGACCGCGGCATCGGGCAGGCCGACGATCGTGAACGCCGGCAGGCCGGAGTGGATGTCGGCCTCGACGGTCACGGGGACGCCGTCCACGCCGAGCAGCGAGAAGGTGAGGGCACGAGCGAGCACGCCGTGAAGGTAGGCGGCAGGGTGTCAGCGAACTTGCGCGGTTCGTGCCGATTCGTGTTGACGCGCGGAGATGTTCGTTTTGGCACCGCCGTGTATGTGTCGCAGCGGTTACATGGAGCCGTGACGACGGACAGGCGCAAGGCGCTGGGCCAGCGCGGCGAGGACATCGCCGCAGATCATCTGGAGCGTGCGGGCTGGCGCATCGTGGCGCGCAACTACCGCGTGCGCGAGGGCGAGATCGACCTGATCGCCGCGCGCGGCTCGGACGCTCGCGTTCTGCGAGGTCAAGACGCTCGTGCAGCGCGCACAGCCCTCGCGGGGTCCCGGCAACCCGATCGAGTCGGTCGGGTACAAGAAGCAGGTGCGCGTGCGTCGCATGGCGCGACGGTGGCTCGCCGCGCACGAGGGGCGCCTCGGCGTTTCGGACGTGCGCCTCGACGTGATCGGCGTGGTGCTCTCACCCGGCGGCGAACTGGTGCGCCTCGAGCACCTCGAGGGCGCGTTCTAGTCGAGGTTCCTGCGTAACCGCGTAACTGCGTAACTGCGGAACTCCGTGGGCGCGTTACGACGGTGCGACACATTGCCCACCGTATAGGTGGCGTCAACCCGCGCACCGCGCGGGATCAGGCGTCGATCGCGAGCTGCTGGTATGCGATCGACTGGAACGAGCGCCGGTGCAGCGCGCTGATCCCGTTCTGCGCGATCGCGGCGCGGTGCTCGGGCGTCGAGTAGCCGACGTTGGAGTGGAAATGCCAGCCGGGCATCTCCTCGGCGATGCAGTGCATGTAGCGGTCGCGCGTGACCTTCGCGACGACCGACGCCGCCGCGATCGCTGCACTGCGAGCGTCGCCGTCGATCACCGCCTGCTGCTTGTGGCCGACGTCGCCGACCCTGAACCCGTCGACCAGGCAGACACAGCCCGGCACCGCGACCCGCTTCAGCGTGTCGCGCAGGGCCGCGAGGTTGGTCACGTGCAGTCCCCGCTCGTCGATGCCGCGCACGCAACGCGACGTCACGGCGACCCGCACCGCGGTGCGCATCACGAGCGGGAAGAGGCGCTCGCGCTCCTCGATGTCGTGCGCCTTCGAGTCGTCGAGGCGGGTGAGCGCGCGGATCTCGCGCGTGGTCAGCCGCCCGTAGTCGAGCAGCACCGCGGCGGCGGACAGCGGACCGGCAAGGCTGCCCCGCCCCGCTTCGTCGGCGCCGGCGACGAACCGGTGCCCGAGCTCGCGATCGAAACGAAACAGGCGCGCGGCAGTCTTCCGCCGCTTACGGCGTCTTAGAGGATGCCGATTCGCTTGGGGGGCCAGTAGGTGGCGAAGGCCTGTCCGATGATCCATTTCTCTGGGACGGGGCCCCAGAAGCGGCTGTCGTCGCTCGCCCCACGATTGTCGCCCATCATAAAAAAGTGTCCAGGCGGAATCTTGATGGGATCCGGGAAATTGCAGGTTCCGGGTGCGCACGGCCTGATGTCCGGCTCGTCCGCGAGCTTGCCGTTGACCACCGCGCGCCCGTTGCGCACCGAGAGCGTGTCGCCCGGCAGCGCGACGATCCGCTTGATGAAGTTGACCTCGTCCTTCTCCCCGTCGGGCCGCGGACACAGCTCATTGTCGGCGTGCTGCGGCTCCGCAGGTGTTGTTCGCGGCGCCGGTCGGAGGGTGGAACACGACCACGTCGCCCCGGTCGGGGTCGCTCACCTTGTAGTTCACGCGGCTCACGAGCACGCGCTGGCCCACGTCGAGCGTCGGCTCCATCGACTCGCTGGGGATCCGGTAGGGCTTGACCAGCACCGCCTGGATGCCGAGCGCCAGTCCGATCGCGAGCGCGACGATCACGATCAGCTCGACCAGCGGGTGTTCCCTGATGCGATGGAGCACGGACCGGCCCGTGCTCAGGCGGGCTGCTGCTCGCCCTCGGCCTGGTCCGGCTGAGGTTCGGTTTCTGCGGCAGTCTCTGCCGGGGCCTCGGGCTCCGTTTCCTCTGCAGGCTCGGCGACCGGCTCCTCCGCGGCTGCTTCAGGCGCCTCGGCTTCAGGCACCTCGGCTTCAGGCGCCTCAGCCTCCGTCGCGTCGGCCTCCGCGACGGCGCCCTCAGCAGGGCTCTCGACCGCGCCGTCGGCAGGTGCGGCGGGCTCCTGCGCCGTCGCCGCCAGCATGCCGACCTCCTCCGGGCGGAAGTCGCGCATCTCGCGCAGGCGGGCGGCACGACCGACCCGGCCACGCAGGTAGTAGAGCTTGGCTCGCCGGACCTCGCCGCGTCCCATCACCTCGATGCGCTCGATCTTCGGGGAGTGCACGGGAAAGGTCCGCTCCACTCCGACGCCGAACGACAGCTTGCGGACCGTGAAAGTCCGCCGCGACCCGCCGCCCTTCTGCTTGAGCACGACGCCCTCGAAGACCTGGGTGCGCCGCCGTGTGCCCTCGACGACCTGGAAATGGACCCGCACCCGGTCTCCGATGCGGAAGTCCGGGATTGCGCGCACCTGCTGGCGCTCGAGGGTGTCGATCATCTCGGTCACGGCGATGAAGAGCCGCCTCAGGCGGCGGCTCCAGGGGAAATCAACGCGGGCGGCTGATGTTAGCGGAACGCCAGCGCCGAACCTGCTCGTGGTGGCCCGACAGCAGCACCTCCGGCACCTCCCACCCGCGATAGTCCGCGGGACGGGTGTAGTGCGGGTATTCCACCCCACCCTCGAGGGCCTCGCTGAACGACTCCTCGACTGGGCTCTGTTCGTCGCCCAGGGCGCCGGGCAGCTTGCGCAGCACGGAGTCTGCGACGACCATCGCGGCCAGCTCGCCGCCCGAGAGCACGTAGGGACCGACGGAGAGCGCGTCGTTGCTGAGGTGCTCGCGCACGCGCTCGTCCATGCCCTCGTAGCGGCCGCAGAGCAGCGTGAGATGCTCGAGCGACGCGAGCTCCTCGGCGACGCCGTCGTCGAGCTGCCGGCCGGCCGGCGTCAGCACGGCCACGCGCCTTGCTTCGAGCATCGCACCCGTATCGGGCCCGTACACGGCCTGCAGAGCGGCGTCGACGACGTCCACGCGGATCAGCATGCCGGCCCCGCCTCCGTAGGGGTTGTCGTCGACCTGACCGTTCGGGAGCGGTGTCGTGTCGCGGTAGTTGAAGAAGCGAAGGTCGTGTCCCAAGCCGCAGCGCGTTGCGGACGTGGCGCTGGGATTGGAACCAGCCGAACCACTCCGGAAACAGCGTGAAGACGTCAATCTGCATCGGCGCTCACGAAGGCAGTGTTCACGTCGATTCGCCCGACGTGCGACGTCGACGGAGCGCACGGCGTCGGCCACGAGCGGGATCAGGAGCGGTCCGCCCTCCTCGCGCGCGATCTCGAGCACGTCTGCAGCCGGCAGCAGCAACACCTCCTGCACGGTGCCGATCGGCCGTTCGCCGTCGACGACCTCGCAGCCGACCAGGTCGTCGACCAGGTACTCGCCGTCGGGCAACGGCCCGACTTCGTCGCGGGAGACCTGGATCTCCTGCCCGCGCAGTGCCTCGGCAGCCGTGCGCCCGTCGATACCTTCGAGCTTCAGCGAGCGGCCGCTGCGCGCGTGCCCCTGCGCCAGGCGACCTTCATCTCGCACCCGCCGACGCAGCACGCTGCGGCCCGCGTCGAGCAACTCGAGGCGAGAGGTGGGCTCACGGACGGCGAAGGCGCCCTCGGTGCCGTGCGGGCGGCCCACCCGGCCGATCCGCAGAACCTCAGTCGACGATCTCGACGAGAACGCGCTTTCCCTCTTTGGTCCCACCGGCCTTCATGATCGCGCGCAGCGCCTTCGCGGTGCGCCCGTTGCGGCCGATGACCTTGCCGCGGTCCTCCTCGGCGACGATCAGCTCGTACACCACGGTCTCGTCCTCCTCCTCGAACTGGTCCACGCGAACCTGGTCTGGATTGTCGACCAGCGTCTTGGCGAGGAACTCGAGGAGCTGCTTCAGGCGGCGATCCCTTTGGCCTTGAGCAAGCGCTTGACGGTTCCCGAGGGCTGTGCGCCCTTCTGGATCCAGCCCCGGATCTTCTCCTCGTCGAGGTCGATCGTGGAGGGATCCGTCTGGGGGTTGTAGTGCCCGACGACCTCGATGAAGCGCCCGTCGCGCGGATTGCGCTGATCGGTCGCGACCACCCGCCAGATGGGGTTGTTCCGTGCGCCCACACGCGTGAGCCTGATCCTTACCGCCAAGTCATGCCTTTCGTCTAGACGTCGTTGACGGTCGCGGGAAGGATAGGGCAGTCGTCGCTCAGAGCACTGGGTGGCACTTTGATCGCCTATATGGCGACCAAAGTGCGTCGGCGCAGTCCGCGGGCGTGCCATGTGGCGTCAGGTCCTTGCGGCCGCGTGAATCACGTGCCAAGGGAGCCTTGATCGGGGTGGCTATGAAAACGGACGCATAGCGGCCGGATTCACGCCCACCCGGATGTGTCAGCGCCCGCCGCGCATCAGCTGGTCCATCGAGGGCATCTTGCCCTGCTGGAGCGAGCGCATCATCTTCTGCATCTGGCCGAACTGCTTGATGAGCTGGTTCACGGCCTGCACGCTGGTCCCGGAGCCGGCCGCGATCCGCTTGCGGCGCGATCCGTTGATCACCTGCGGGCGGCGGCGCTCCTCGAGTGTCATCGACAGCACGATCGCCTCGATGCGGTCGAGCTCGCGCTCGTCGATCTTCGCGTTCTTGAGCTGCTTCATCTGGCCGAAACCGGGCAGCATTCCCATCAGGTTGCCGAGCGGGCCCATGCGGCGGATCTGCTTCATCTGCTCGAGGAAGTCGTCGAAGCCGAACTCCTGCTTGCGGATCTTGCGGTCGAGCTCCTCGGCGCGGTCGGCATCGACCGTCTGCTCGGCCTTCTCGATGAACGACAGCACGTCGCCCATGCCGAGGATGCGCGAGGCCATGCGGTCGGGATGGAACGGCTCGAACTCGGCGAGCTTCTCGCCGGTCGAGGCGTACATGATCGGCTTGCCCGTGACCGCCTTGATCGAGAGCGCCGCGCCGCCGCGCGCGTCGCCGTCGAGCTTGGTCATCACGACGCCGTCGAACTGCGCCGTCTCGGCGAACTGCTCCGCGACATTGACCGCGTCCTGACCCGTCATCGCGTCTACCACGAGCAGGACGTTGTGCGGGCGCACCCGCTTCTTGATGTCGCCGAGCTCCTTCATCAGGTCCTCGTCGATGTGCAGACGGCCGGAGGTGTCGACGATCAGCACGTCACGCTCCTCGCGTCGCGCCTGGTCGAGCGCCCATTCGGCGATGTCGCGCGGGTCGCGGTCGGTGCCCTGCTCGTAGACGGTCGCACCGGCCTGCTTGCCGACCGTCACGAGCTGGTCGACAGCCGCCGGGCGGTAGACATCGCACGCGGCGACGGCAACGTCCTTGCCCTCGGACTTCAAAAGCGTCGCGAGCTTCCCGCAGGCAGTCGTCTTGCCCGAGCCCTGCAGGCCCGCCATCAGGATCACGGTCGGGGCCTTCTGCGAGAACACGATCTGGCGGGCCGACTCGCCCATCAGCTCGGTCAGCTCCTCGTTCACGATCTTCACGACCTGCTGGCCCGGGTTGAGGCTGTCCATCACCTCGTTGCCGAGGGCACGCAGCTTCACGGCCGCGGTGAAGCTGCGCACGACCTTGAAGTTGACGTCCGCCTCGAGCAGCGCCAGGCGGATCTCGCGCATCGCCTTGTTGACGTCGTCCTCGTTCAGCTTGCCGCGGGAGCGGACGTCGGAGAGGACGCCTTGGAGCTTGTCTGAGAGTGTGTCGAACACGGGAGCCAACAAGAATAGGGCGCTCCTGCGCGCGGCAGGCTAAATACCTAATTCCCAATCCCCTTTTTGCTATATTCGGCCGAACGCCCAGCCTCGGCGAGGAGACCGCATGGAACCGACGTCTGTGGATGCAAAGCCCAAGGGCCGCAAGGGGTCGCTGGAGAACCCGGAGGTGCTCGAGAACGTACCCGGGCACGTGATCCCGATCCTCGAGCGCGAGTTCGACGACTTCGACACCGAGGCAGGCAAGTTCCTCGAGGGGCAGACCGCCGAGGACCAGTTCATCGGCTTCCGGCTCAAGCAGGGCGTCTACGGCCAGCGCCAGGAGGGCGTCCAGATGATCCGGGTAAAGCTGCCGTTCGGCGGCGTCTCTCCCGAGCAGATGGAGTCCTTCGCCGACCTCGCCGAGCTCTACACGCCGCTGAAGAAGGGCCACATCACGACGCGGCAGAACTTCCAGTTCCACCACATCCCCCTCTCCGACGCGGCGAAGGCGATCCGCATGATCGGCGAGACCGGGCTCTCCAGCCGCGAGGCGTGCGGGAACACCGTCCGCAACGTCACCGGCGACCCGTGGGCCGGCGTGTGCGAGGGCGAGCTGTTCGACCCCACTCCCTACGTCGGCGCCTTCGTGCGCTACTTCGTGCGCAACGAGGTCTGCCAGCTGCTGCCGCGCAAGTTCAAGGTGGCGTTCACCTCCACCGACGAGGACCGCGCGATCACGAACATCCACGACCTCGGCTTCGTCCCCCGCGTCCGCGAGATCGACGGCCAGGAGGTCAGGGGCTTCGAGATCCGCACCGGCGGCGGCACGTCGATCATGCCCCGCGTCGGCGCGCCCTTCTGGGACTTCGCCACGGTCGATGACGGCGAGTACCTGAAGATCTCAGAGGCGGTGCTGCGCATCTTCGACCGCCAGGAGTTCCTGCGCGCCAACCGCGCACGCGCCCGCATCAAGTTCCTGATCGACAAGGTCGGCATCGACGAGTTCCGCCGCATGGTGGACGAGGAGCTGAAGGGCGACTGGGTCAACGAGCGCGACTACAACCCCGACCCGCTGCTGTTCGTCGACAACGAGCAGGCGAAGGCGCCCGGCCCCCCGTCGAACTTCGGCAGCGCCAACGGCGACGCCAGCGAGTTCGCGGCGTTCGCCGCCTCGAACGTGCAGCCGCAGCGCCAGGAGGGCTTTTCCACCGTCGAGGTCAAGGTCACGCGCGGCGACCTGACGCCGGAGCAGTTCCGCGGCCTCGCGCAGATCATGCGCGAGTACACCGGCGGCTACGCCCGCACGACCGTGCACCAGAACCTCCTGCTGCGCTGGGTACGCGACGAGAGCGTCTACGACGTCTGGCAGCGCCTCAAGGAGCTCGACCTGGGCGACGCCGGTGCCCACCAGATCACCGACGTCGTGAGCTGCCCCGGCACCGACAGCTGCAAGCTCGGCATCACGAGCTCGATGGGCCTGAACGCAGGCCGTGCAGCAGCGCCTCGAGGAGATGCAGATCGAGGACCCGCTGACACGCAAGATCCACGTGAAGATGAGCGGCTGCCCCAACGGGTGCTCACAGCACCACATCGCGAACATCGGCTTCTACGGAGCCGCGATGAAGGTCGGCGGCCGCCAGATCCCCGCCTACATCGCCCACCTCGGCGGGAACTACGAGGGCGGCGAGGTCGTGATGGGCAAGCGCCTCAAGGCACGCATTCCCGCCAAGCGCGTCCCGGACGCCGTCGAGCGCTGGGTCCGCCACTACGAGCAGAACAAGACGGGCGACGAGCAGTTCAACACCTTCGTCGACCGCGTCGGCGCAGACGAGTTCGAGGGACTCGTGAAGGACCTCGCGCTGCCCGTCGACTTCACGCCCGAGCACATCACGCACTTCATCGACTGGAACCGCAAGGACCTCTACGAAGTCGTGCGTGGTGAGGGCGAGTGCGCCGTCTAACTGGTTCGTCAGGGTTCGAGCAGAGCTCGCGCGAAGTCCTCGGGGTCGAAGGGCCGCAGGTCCTCGAGGCCCTCACCTATCCCGATCAGCTTCACGGGCAGCTCAAGCTCTTCGGCAATCGCAAGCGCGATGCCGCCCTTGGCGGTTCCGTCGAGCTTGGTGAGCACGACTCCGGTCACGTCGACGGTCTCGCGGAAGAGCTGGGCCTGACGTAAGCCGTTCTGCCCGGTGGTCGCGTCCACCGTGAGGAGCGTCTCGTGCGGCGCCCCGGGCAACTGCTTCTCGATCACGCGCCGCACCTTCGCCAGCTCCTCCATCAGCGGAACCTGCGTGTGCAGCCGGCCGGCCGTGTCGGCGATCACCACGTCGTGGCCGCGCGCCTTGGCGGCCTCGATCGCGTCGTAGACGACCGCGCCCGGGTCCGAGCCCGGAATTCCACGCACGATCTCGGCGCCGGCGCGGCCGGCCCACTCGGTCAGCTGCTCCTGCGCCGCTGCGCGGTAGGTGTCGCCCGCGGCCATGATCACCGACAGGCCCGCCTCCTTCTGGAGGTGCCAGGCCATCTTGCCGATCGTCGTGGTCTTGCCCGTCCCGTTGACGCCGACCGTCAGCAGCACCGACGGCTGATGGGAGACGTCGATCCGGTCGTCTCCGACCTGCGCGACCTCCGTCAGCAGCTCGCGCAGGCGGCGCTCCAGGTCCTCGCCGCCGGCGAGCGTGCCTTCGAGGGCTTCACCCTCGAGCCGCTCGACCACCTTTGCCGTCGTGCGGGCGCCCACGTCGGCGTAGATCAGGATCTCCTCGAGCCGCTCCCAGGTCTCGTCGTCGAGCGGCCCGCTGAAGGTCGCACGCAGCTCGCCGCCGAGCGCCTCGCGCGACTTCGAAAGGTTCTCGCGCAGGCGGCGGAAGAAGCCGCGCCTCTGCTCCTCGGGCTCCGAGTCGGGCGCAGCCGCGGCGTTGCCGTTCGCGGTGATGAAGACGTCCTGCCAGGTCTTGGCCATGGCGGGCGATTGTAGGGACCGCCGGCGGTCAGGCCGAGGCGGTCGTGAGGCTGCCGCAGAACTCGCGCAGGAGCTGTGCGAACTCCAGGCTCGTGCTGGGCTTCTCGCTGCACCGGTGCACCTCGGCATCGGGGAAAGCCGCGACGGCGTCCTCGAAGCCCTCCTCCGTGAACATCAAGCACCCCTTGTGCTGAGCCAGGAGCATCGGCACGTCGAGCGTGGTCAGTCGCTCGCCCAATGCGACGCCCTCGCCCTCTCGGTCTGTGTAGAAGGGCTCCGCGATCTCCATCGGCACGCGGCGAAGCCAATCGTCCGCGAGCGCCTCGCTGTATCCGCCCTCGGTCGCCTCTCCCCCCGTCATCTTGAACATCTGCCGGACGAAGGTCCGCGGGTCCGTGCGGAGCAGGCTCTGGATGCCCGACAGCACCTCGGTATTGAGCGCGGCCCGGGGGCCGCTGGCGGCGTTGTTGACGCGGGCGTGCCCGAGCACGATTGCTTGCACCCGAGAACCGGCTGCGATCGCAAGGTGCGACGCGGCGACGAGGCCAAACTCATCCGCAACGACCACGAAGCCGTCCCAGCCGTGCCGGTCGGCCTCCTCGAGTCCCCGACGTGCCGTAACTTCGGAGGCTGGACCATCGACCGGTGGCTCATCTCCGATCCCCGGCGCGTCGTAGCTCGCGACATCCGCCCACTCCTCGAGCTGAGGCTTGATCACCCATTCGAGCTCGGTGAGCATCGGTACGAGCAAAAGGCGCGGACGGTCCATGTCAGCGCATGATTTCGCTTATGGACCGTGGGTGCAATTCCGGGCGCGCGAGTTCCTCCAGCAGCAGCGCCGTCGCACCACTACGCGGCGCGGACCTCGGCTTCGCCGGGAGCCTCGGGACTCCCAAGCTTGCGCGACACGACCTTCGAGACACCGTTGTTGCCCATGCTGACGCCGTAGAGCACGTCCGCTGCCGCCATCGTGCGGCGCTGGTGGGTGATCACGATGAACTGCGAGCGGTCGGAGTAGCCGCCGACGAGCTGCAGGAAGCGGTCGATGTTGCTGTCGTCGAGTGCGGCCTCGACCTCGTCGAGGATGTAGAACGGACACGGTCGCGCGAGGAACACCGCGAACATGAACGCCAGCGCGACCAGCGACTTCTCGCCTCCGGAGAGCAGCGACAGGCGCTTCGTCGCCTTGCCCGCGGGCGTTACCTCGATTTCGATCCCGGGCACGTCGGCGTCGAATGGGGTTGGAGCGGCCTCCTCGACTACGGTTTCACCCTCGCCCGTGGTTGCAACGATCGCGGGCTCGGCCCCAAAGGCGGGCTGCTCGGCGTCCTCCTCGGGACCATCGCCGGCGAACACCGGCTTCGGGCGCGGCGTGCTCACGCGCCGCAGCCGGCCGGTCCCGCCGGGGAACAGCCGCCCGATGACCTCCTCGAAGTTGCGTGCCGCGGCCTCGAATGTCTCCTCGAAGCTCTCGCGGATGCGGCGATCGGTCTCGCGGATCAGGCCGCGCAGCTCGGCCAGCGCCGTCTCGAGGTCCGTCCGCTGGGTCTCGAGCTCCTCGACGTGCGCAACCGCCTCCTCGTACTCGTGCTCGGCCAGTGGGTTGACCGGGCCGAGGCGCTCGCGCCGGCGCTCGAGGCGGTCGAGCCGAGCCTCCAGCTCGGCCCGGTCCTCTTCGGACAGAGCCTCGGTCTGCTCCGCGCCGTCGCCCTCGATGCCCAGGCGGCGGCCGATCTCGGCGGCCTCCGCGGCCACGTGCTGCTCACGATCGCGCACCTGCGCCGCGCGCACCTCCTCGTGCGTCAGCGCCTCGCTCGCCTCACGCAGGCGCCCCTGCAGGTCGTACTCGCGCCGCGCGAGCTCGCGCAGCTCGGTTGCGAAGCCGTCGCTGCGGGCCTCGTCGGCGCTGAGCTGCTCGTCGAAGCGCTCGCGCCACGCTTGTGTTGCTGCGAGCGCCGCGCGCAGTGTGACCAGGAGATGCTCGGCTTGCGGAAGGAGGGTGCGGTCATGCTGCAGCGAGCGCTCGAGCGCATCGGCGCGCGCCACGCGTTCACTGCGCTCCTGGGCGATCCGCTCGGCGACCCGGCGCTCGGCCGCGATCTCTGCGGACACATGAGCCCTGCGAGCGTCGTCGATCCCCGGTGCATGCTGGCGCCGCTGGTCCACGAGCCAGGAAAGCCTGTGCCCCTCCTCGTCGGCCTCCTGCTGTGCGCGACGTGCGTCGCGCAGCCGTGACTCCGTCGCGTCGCGATGCTCCTCGGCGCGTTGGATCGCCGTGGCGGCTTCCCGCGTGCCCTCGCGAGCCTGCTCGAGCTCGGAATCCACGCGCGCGAGCTCGGCCTCGAGGTCGGCCAGCCGGTTGCGTGCCGCGAGGTCGCGGCCGCCGGCACCCGCGGGCAAGCGACGCACCTCGCCGAGGCGCGACTCGTACGCCAGGCCGTCGCGGGTGACCGCGATGCCGCGGAAGCCCTGCGGCAGATCCTCGATCCGCTCCACGATCCAGGCGGCGCTCAGCAAGGCGCCAACGAGGTCAGCGACCTCGGCAGCGGGGCGCACCCGGTCGAGCAGCCGCTCGGCGCCGGGGATCGATGGCGCGTCCAAAGCTTCTTCGCGAGCGCCGCGGCGCACGAGCGCACGCCCGCCCTCCGCTCCCAGCTCCGCGACCGCGCTGGCGCCTTCGGAAAGGCTCGACACCACGCGGGCCCGCAGCAGGCCGCCGAGGGCTGCGGAGACCGCCGCCTCGTAGCCGGGCTCTACATCCAGCCGCGCGGCCAGCGACTCGGCGCCGCCGTCCTGGCGTGCAAGCCGCGCACGCTCGCGCGCCTCCTCGACCTGCTCGGCCACGGCGCCGCGGGCACGGGCGGCGAGCTCCACAAACTCCGTTGCAGCCTGGCGGCGGGCACGGGCTTCTGTGACGCCGGCCGATGCTTCCTCCAGTTCGCAGTTCGCAGTTTCGCAGTTCGCGGTCAATTCTTCGATTCGTCGCTGAGCCTCGGTGCGCTCCGACTCGAGGCCGGCTAGTTCTGCGTCGAGGCGGGATGCGCGTTCTTGCTCGAGTTGCTCGAGCTCGGCCTCGAGCTCGCTCAGCCGGGCGCCGGTGTCGCTCTCCTGTGCGAGCTGCTCGCGCAGCGGGGTCAGCGTGCGCTGCGAGCGGTCCACGCGCTCGCGCAGCCCCTCAGCCCCGTGTTCGACCGACTCGAGCCGCAGGGAGATCCGGTCGACCGCCGACCGTGCCGTGAACGCGCGCGTCGCCAGGCGCTCGCGCTCGCGGCCGTGCTCGGCCAGCCTGCGCTCGGATTCCTCGCGCGAGTGTGCGACGCCCGTCAAGTCGTTGTCGATGCCGTCGCGGGTCGCACGCGCTTTCTCCGCTGCCTGCGTGACGACCACGAGCTCCTCGCGCACGATGCGCAGGTCGTCGGTCACCAGCGCGTCACGGGCCTCGAGGGACTGGCGCTCCAGGCGGGTGTGCAGCTCGGCGGCCTCGGCCTGCCGCTTCAGCGGCCGCAGGTGGGACCGCGCCTCGCGCTCGACGTCGAGGGCGCGGTCGAGGTTGTCCTGTGTGCGGTTCAGCTTCAGCTGTGCGCGGTGGCGGCGCTTGCGGTGCTTGGTGAGCCCGGCCGCCTCCTCGATCAGGGCGGTGCGATCGACCGGCTTGGAGTTGACGATCGACTCCACGCGCCCCTGGCTGATCACCGAGTGCATCTCCTTGCCGAGTCCGGTGTCGGAGAGCACCTCGAGCACGTCGACGAGCCGGCAACGGGCGCCGTTGAGGCGATACACGCCCTCGCCCGAGCGGTCGATCCGGCGGGAGATCGAGATCTCCGCGAAATCGGACTCGAGGCGGCCGTCGGAGTTGTCGATCACGACCTCCACCTCGGCGGAGCTGCGGCCCTTGACCCCGTGGCCGCCGGCAAAGATCACGTCCTGCATCGTCTGGCCGCGCACCGCCAGCGGACTCTGCTCGCCCAGCGCCCAAAGCACTGCGTCCGTGATGTTGGACTTCCCGCTGCCGTTCGGGCCCACGACCACGCTGACTCCCGGCCCGAACTCGAGACACGTGCGGTCCGGGAAAGACTTGAACCCCTTCAGGGTGAGCGACCTCAGATACACGCGTAGTCCTTCGCTCTCACTGGGCCGACGCCTCTTCGGAATCGAGCGTCCCGAGGGACGTGCGGGCCGCCTCCTGCTCGGAGTCCTTCTTCGAGCGGCCGCTGCCCGTTCCGAGCGGGCGGCCGTCGACCTCGGCGACCGTTTCGAAGCGGCGGTCGTGCGGAGGGCCGTCCTCGGAAACGACACGGTAGGTCACGACGTTGCCGCGTCGCGCAAGCCGCTCCTGGAGCTCGCTCTTGAAGTCGTACAGGTTCGCGATCGCGAACTCGATCTGCGGCTCGAACGCATCCGCCACCGCCTCGGCGGTGCGCTCGAACCCGTACTCGAGAAAGCAGGCTCCGATGCCGGCTTCGACCGCCTCGGCCAGCACGCTGTCGGCCGCCGTCAGGCGCTCGACCTGGTGCTCGTAGCCGGGCGGCGCGGCCGCGCGCATGCGATCCGGTACTCCCGCGGCGCGCGCGATCTCGACGCACGACCGGCGGCTGACGGTCTGCGCGCGGATCTTGGTCAGCCGTCCCGCGGTCGAACGCGGGAAGCGCGGGAACAGCGCACGGGAGACCGCGATGCTCAAGACACTGTCACCGAGGAACGCGAGGCGCTCGTAGGACTGCGCGCGATCGCCCACCCACGATGAGTGGGAGAACGCCTGGCGCGCAAGGGCCTCGGGCAGCTCGTCGAATAGTGCAAGAAGTCTCAGGGAGCCGGGTTGACGGGGGCTTGTGCGACCACGAAGTCGACCGCCTGGCCGACCGTCTTGATCCGCTCAGCCTGGTCCTCGGCCATGCGGATCCCGTAGCGATCCTCGAGCTCGACCACCAACTCGACCAGGTCGAGGGAGTCCGCCTCCAGGTCTTCCTTGAACCTGCTCGGCTCCTCGATCGTGGTCGCGTCGATACCAAGCTCCTCGGAGAGGTGAGAGCGGATCCGTCCCAGCACCTCTTCACGGGTCGGGGCCATTACGGTGCGGGGACGTTATCAGCGGGTACGGACGCGGAATGTGGCTCTGCGGCGGCGCCGGAGCGGGTCACACCGGCAGCTTCGAGGGCCGCACCCGTGCGCTCGTTGACCCTCTCCTGCACCCCGCGATCGGCCAGGCCGATCGCATTCGCGATCGCGCGTCGCGAGGAAGATCCGTGGCACACGATCGCCAGCTCTCGCAGTCCCAGCAGATACGCGCCGCCAACCGATTCCGGGTCGAGGCGCTCGCGCAGCCCGCCGAGCCGCGACCGGATCATCAGCCCTCCCAGCCTGGACATGGTTCCGGAGCGGATCGCGTCGCGGATCGCGCCGACCACCGTGCGAGTCGTTCCCTCCATGAGCTTCAGCGCGACGTTCCCCGTGAAACCGTCGGTGACGACCACGTCGGCCTGGCCGGAGACCAGCCCGCCGCCTTCGACGTTGCCGGTGAACTCGAACGGAGCACTCTCCAACTCGGCCAGGCGGGCGTGCGCCTCGGCGATGGCGGGCGTGCCCTTCTCGGGCTCCTCGCCGACGTTGAGGAGGCCGACTCGCGGACGCGTCACCCCCATCACACCGGCCATGAACGCGGAGCCCATGAAGGCGAACTGCACGAGCTGCTCGGAGCGAACCTCGACGGTCGCTCCCACGTCGAGCAGGAGAGTGGGGCGCCCCGGGACCGGCAGCAGGACGGCCAGGCCCGGGCGATAGACGCCGCGCATGCGCTTGATCTGGAGCAGCCCCGCGGCCAGTGTCGCCCCGGTCGACCCTGCGCTCACGAGCGCGTCGGCGCGACCCTCGGCGACCGCGCGAGCGGCCTGGACGATCGATGCGTCGGGCTTTGAGCGCACCGCGCCGGCCGGGTCGTCCGAGTTGGAGATGGCAACCGGCGTGTCGACGACCTCGGCCGCGTCGCCCACATCACCGAGGATGGGGCTTAGCTGAGCGGCCGGCCCGAAGACGATGCAGCGCGTACCGCCGGCCGCCGCTGTCCGCACTCCTGCTGCAACTTCCCGCGGACCAAGGTCGGCGCCGAGCGCGTCTACCGCGACGGTTGCGACGGCCCCTCCTCGGAGGAGGCACGTTCGACGACGACCTGCTGGCCGTCGTAATAGCCGCACTCGCGGCACACCCGATGCGGCAGGCGCGGCGAGTGGCACTGGGGGCACTCGCTCACGGCCGGCTGCGCCGCCTTGTGCTGGGAACGGCGCTTGTGCGTGCGGGAATGCGACTGTTTTTGCTTGGGGACTGCCATAGGCCGGGGAATGCTAGCGAAGCCCCGCTCCGTCCCTGTCGCGTGAGGAGTCGGCTACAGCCGTGGCGGGCGCTTGGACTTGCGCTTCTTGGTGCAGGTTCGGTAGGTGCGCGTCCCGCGCAGCGTGGTGCCCTCGGTCGTCAGCACGACGATCCGGACCTTGAAGGTGCCCTGCGGGAGCCCGCGCAGGTTCACGCTCGCGACCTTGCGCTTCTGCTGGAAGACCTTACGGGTGAGCACACGGAGCTTCTGGCCGTTGAGGAACACGAGCGCGGTCTGAATCTCGATGCCGCCGGGCTGGCGGATGCGAATCCGGAACTTCCGCCGGCTTGCGCACTTCTTGTTCGAGGGGAGCTTGATGACGTCGGACGCGGACGGGGGCGTCGCGGCAGCGCTTCCGGCGCCCGGCTTGCAGGCGCTGGCGGCCGTCTTCGTCACCGTCAGCCGGTCGATGAAGACCGCGGAGTCCAGGACGCTGTCTCCCTGGTCGAATATCGACAGGAAGAGCGAATGGTTCCCGGGAGTCGTCGGCGCGGAGGCGCGCAGCAGGGTTGTCCCGGCGTCGTACGTCGTGCCGGTCGAGTTTGCCGCTGCCACGCTCGTGACGCCGGTGCTGTTGATGCTGACGACGTTCCCGGTGGGATCGAACGCGAAGTTGTTCGGCGCCGTCACGACCGAGGCGGTCGTGGTCCACGTGGAGCTGTCGAGCTCCGCGACGAAGGCGTCGTTCACGGTCTTGCCGACGAACTCCGGGAACTCCTCCGACAGGAATCGGAAATCGACCGAGATGCAGTTCGCGTTGCTCGGCACCGAGACGTCGATTTTCAAGATCGTCACGTCGCGGTCGCTGGTGCCGCGCACCGCGATGCCGCCGGCGTTTAAACCGTTGCTGGGGCCCGCGTTCGGGTCATCCGCGAGGTTGGCGTCGCCGGTCGTAAGGACGCCGTACTGGCCACCCGTGGTCGGAAACGAAGCCAGCGCGGAGTTGGCGACGGCCGCGGGGTTGCCGTTCGGCGGGATCGTCACGAAGCTCGCGCCGAGCACGGCGGGCGCGTTGGGGCCGTCGGTGATCGCACCGGCGATGTCGGACGCGGTGCGCGTCGGCGTGATGACTGCACCCGCCGTTCCCGGCAGGATGCATGCGAGTGCCACCGTAGCGGCCGTCGCGAATCCCAGTCTGATCCGACGCATCTCCCCCTGACCCTCCACCAGCGATCGTAGGCGTCCCGCGCGCGGCGCGCCAATGTTTCTCGCGCACCACTATTCGGCTGGCGTCTGGTGTGCAAGCTCGCGACGAATGCGGTTGCGCGGCTCCGAGAAGCGCACCGCCTCATATGAGATCAGCGCAGTGAGCACGGCCGCGAGCAGGCCCACCATGACGATCGCCGGGATCTCGACCGCCAGCGGCAGCAGCGCGACCAGCAGAACCGCGCAAACCAGGCGCTGCTTGTTGAGCGTATGCAGGTTGCGCCAGCGAAACGCGACGTGCGCCAACAAGTAGATCGCGGTGCCCCCGAGCAGCGCGGCGGCCGGCACCACCTTCAACGGGTCGCCCACGTCGCCCAGCGTCTTCTTCATGCCGAGTGCCAGCAGGATGATCCCGGCCACCATCGGGAGGTGCAGGAAGGAATACGAATCGCGCGCGATCGCATTCTGCTCGACGCCCACCGCGGCCCGTGAAAGCCGGCGCGCGGCGACCAGAGCGACGACGTCGAAGTACAGCCACCACAGCGCCGCCGCCACCACGATGCCGAGCACGGCAGCAGTGACGACACCGGCATCCACGCCAATCTCCGCGCCCACGCCGATTGCGACGATCGACTCGCCCAGGGCGATGATCACGATCAGGCCGTGGCGCTCGGCGAAGTGACCGGGCACGAGCTTCCAGCCCTCGACGCCGAACAGCAGGGGCCCGGCCATGTCGAGCAGCAGCGCGAGTGCCCACAGCGCCTCCTGCAACCGCGTTTCCGCGAACGCGCCGCCCACGAGCAGCGCGACGCTGATCGTGGTGCTGCCGACCAGACCGGTCAGCACCGAGCGCCGCAGCGCCGGGTCGTCGCGGCTCGCCACCATGAAGAGCGCGAGCTGCCCGTAGCGCACGACGCCGTACGCACACGCGAACAGCAGCGCCTCCTCTCCGAACGCTTCGGGAATGCACAGCGAGACCACGAGCAGCCCCGCCATCGCAGCGAAGATCACGATCCGCACGACGCCTTCTTCGGGCTCGATCACGCTGGTCAGCCACGCATAGCCCGTCCATGCCCACCACATGAGGCCCAGGACGAGCAGACCCTGGGCGACCCCCTCCCAGGTCGGGGTCGCGGCCATCAGCGCGGTGCACTGCGTGAGCGCCAGCACGAACACGAGGTCGAAGAAGAGCTCGAGCGGCGTTACGCGCTCCTCCTCGCGCAGCACGGCGGTCACGCGGCGGGGGCGCTCCGGAGTGGCCACCGGGCTCAGCCGAGCTTCAGGTCACGCAGCTTGGACCAGCGGGGATCGGTGCCCTCGGCGTGGCGATGCTCGTCGGGGTCGGCTTCGTTGAGGTTCGCGCCGCACACCGAGCACAACCCCAGGCAGTCCTCCCGGCAGACGATCTGTGCGGGCATCGCGAGCACGAGCGCATCGCGCGCCCAGGCCGCGAGATCGACGACCTCTCCTTCGACGTAGGGGCTGTGCAGGTCCTCCACGTCACCACGCTGATCGATCTCGCGCGCGTCCACGTCGACCACCGGCATCGCATCCGCCATGCAGCGCATGCACGTTCCCTCCATCGGGGCGCCGAAGCGCAGACGCAGCGCGTAGCCCGCGGTGACGGTTCGCGACACGTCGAGGCGGGTGTCCACGGTTCCGCCGTCGACGGCGTAGCGCTGCCCACCGAGCATCAGGGGCTCGATACGCACCTCTGTGTCCACGCTGCGGCCTTCGCCGGGGCGCAGGTGCAGGGTCTCGAGGTCGAACAGGTCCGCAAACGGCGGCATGCCGGAATGTTAGTCAGGCGCCGGCGCGGCGCAGCGACCGCAGCGCGAGTCCGATCAACACCGCGCCAAGTCCCGCCAGCGCGACGAGCCCGGGCCACGTGTCCGCCCACGTGACGTCGCCCACGAAGCCCTGGCGCACCGCCTCCAGGATCTGCGTCACTGGGTTGAGCTTGGCAACGTCGTGCAGCCAGCCGGTGAGCAGAGCCTGCGGTGCATAGGAGGTCGTGAACAGGACCGCCATGAACACGCCGGCCTGCATCAGGGGCGCGGCGGCCTGCGTCTTGAACTTCATCGCGACGATCACTCCGTAACAGGCGGCAACCGCCGCGAAGCAGGCCGCGAAGAACAGTGCGAGCAGCAAGCCGTCGAGCCCCGGGAAGCTGACGCCCAGGATCAGGCCGACGACCATCAGGAGTGTCACCGGCATCAGCACCCGCAGGCTCGCGGATAGGACCGTCCCCGCGAGGAGCACTCCCCGCGGCGCGGGCGACGCGAGCAAGCGATCGAACCACCCCAGCTCGATGTCGCGGGCGAGGTTCACGCCGGTCGCCGCGCCGGTGAACGCGGCTCCCTGCAGGAACCCCACGGGTAGGATGAAGTTGATGTAGTCGTCCGTGGTGAAGCCCGGCAGCTGCGTGAGGCTCCCGAACACAGCCGTCAGGCCGCACATGAATATGGTGGGTGCGAGCACGCCGGGAATCGCCGCACCTGGAACCCGCGCGATCTCGTTGATGCCACGGCGCATCAGCGTCCAGGTGGCGCGGGCCTCGTAGACGATGCCGGTCATCGCGCTCATGAGCCTTGGATCCTCGAGCGCAGCCCCCAGACGCAGAGTGCCGAGCCGATCCCACCGACGATCGCGATGCCGCCCAGCGCCTCGAGCGTCGGCCGCAGCGACAGGTCGGAGATGATCGGGTCGCGCAGGCCGTCCGCGATCAGGCTGAGCGGGTTCCACTCCGCGATCGTCCGGGCCGGCTCCAGCAGCAGGTTCTCGGGAAAGAAGGCCGACGACAGGAAGAGGATCACGAACACGAGCGGGAAGATCCCCTGCGCGGTGCTCGCGCTCTTGGCCTTGAGGGCCAGCGCGGCACCCAGCGTGCCGAACGCGGTCGCGTTCAGCACCACCAGCGCGATCACGACGAGCGCCCCCGCGACGCCGCCGACGATGTGAGCCCCGAACACGAGGCCGACACCCAGGAACCACAGCGCCGAGATCGCTCCCATCACCGCGGTCGCCGCCAGTCTTCCCAGCACGAACGAGGCGCGCGCGATCGGCGCGGCGAACAGGCGGTCGATGAAGCCGATCTCGATGTCGAGTGCAAGCGCGATCGCAGCGCTCACTCCCGCCAGCATGGTGGACTGGAGCATCGCCCCCGCGAGCTGGAAGTCCAGGAACCCGTGCACCTCGGGGAACTGCGGCAGGTCGACGGCGCGGCCCGCACCACCGGTGTTGACCGCAAGGAAAAGCGACGGAAAGATGATGATCGGGGCGAGGAACTGCGGCCGGCGAAACGCCTGCCTGACGGATCGCCTCCCGAGCTCCGCGACCACCCGGCTCTCGTTCTTGAGCCTGGCGCCCAGGCCAGGTGCACGCAGTCGCGCCGTCGCGGCGCTCACGCCGAGACCGGTTCGTCCGCGTGCTGTGGCTGCTCTTCGTCGGCGCCTTCGAGATGGCGCCCCGTCTTCTCGACGAACACGTCGTCGAGCGTCGGCTGCACCAGATTGAGCGACTCGACGAACAGGCCGGCGTCGTCGAGACCTCGCACGATCGGAGCGATGTCCGCGGCCCCGTGCTCGAGCCCGAGCATCAGGACACCGTCCTTCGCGGGCATCGGGTCGCCGAACCGGGCCAGCACCACCTCCGCCGCCGCCGATCCGCCGTCGGCGATCACGACCTCGAGCCGCGCACGCCCGACCTGCGCCTTCAGCACCGCCGGGGTGCCTTCAGCCGCCATCTTGCCCTCGTCGATGATCCCCACGCGGTCGGCGAGCTGGTCGGCCTCCTCGAGGTACTGGGTCGTGAGGAACACGGTCGTGCCCTCCTCGTTCAGCCGCCGCACCTCGTCCCAGATCGCGATCCGGCTGACGGGGTCGAGCCCGGTCGTGGGCTCGTCGAGGAACAGGACCTTGGGGTCGTGCACCAGCGCCGTCGCCAGGTCGAGCCGGCGCCGCATCCCACCGGAGTACGTGCCGACCCGGCGGTCGGCGGCATCCGTCAGTCCGACCCGGGTGAGCAGCGCGCCTCCGCGCCTGTCCGCCTCGTGCCCGGGGAGCCCGTGCAGCGTGGCCTGTAGGTGCATCAGCTCCCGCCCGGTCATCAGCGGATCGAGTGCGGCCTCCTGGAGTGCGACCCCGATCGCGCGGCGCACGCTCGGCGCGTCGCGCATCACGTCGAAGCCGGCGACGGTCGCGGTCCCGCCCGTCGGGGCGAGCAGCGTGACGAGCATCCGCACGGTGGTCGTCTTGCCTGCGCCGTTGGGGCCCAGGAATGCATAGATCTCGCCCTCTGAGACCTCCAGGTCGATCCCCGCCACCGCCAGCACATCCCCGGCGTAGCGGCGCTCGAGCCCGCGTACCTCGATCGCAGCCACGGCGGAATGCTAGACGGTGCGCGTGGGCGGCCCTGTGCGCCGCGTCACGCTGAGTGGCTCAGCGACGCGCAAGCAGCGCGATCCCGGCGGCGGCCGCGCCGAGTGCGGACGCAATGCCGGGCAGGCGCTTCTCAGGCGGCAACTCGGACCACTCGGCCAGCATCACCCCTGCGTCGAGAAAGTCGCTCGCGATCCCGGCCGTGATCCATCCCGCGACGTCGGTGCCGCCGGAAACCGCCCGCAGGGTCCCCAGGCCGAGCACTGTGTCGCGCGTTCCGTAAAAGCGGAACATGCTGCGCACCGCGGGCTCGCGAGCCTGATCGCCGGTCAGGACGCGGCCCAACGCGGCGGGCGCTGCCAGCAGCCCGGCGCCGAAAGCCAGCCGCCCCAAGCCGTAAAAGGTCTCGAGCGGACGCTGCATGGAAGCAGGCGAGACCCGCTAGCCGACTTCGGCGGGCTCTTGCTCGCGCCCGGCGAGCCGGTCGCGCCCGCGCTGCACGGCGGCGAGGAACTTCTGGAGGTTGACCTCGAGCGTGTTCAGGATCTCGTCGGCGTAGTCCTCGGCGCCGAGCCGGATCTCACGAGCACGTGCGTTGGCGTCCTCGACGATCTCCTCGGCGGCGCGCTCGGCCTGCAACGTGATCTCCTCCTGGGAGACGAGCCGCTGCTGCTGGTCGCGCGCCTCCTTGAGGATGCGCTCGGACTCGCGCTTTGCCTCCGCGAGCATCTCCTGGCGCTCCTTGACGATCCACCGCGCCTGCTTGATCTCCTCGGGGATCGTGGCCCGCATCTGGTCGAGCAGGTCGTAGATCTCCTCGCGATCCACGCGCACCTGATCGGTCAGGGGCACAGGCTTGGCGTTGTGCACCAAGTCGTCGAGTTTGTCTATCAGTACGAGAACGTCCACTTAGGGCCTCCAGGCCGGGCTTCGGAAGATTACGTCCTTGTCTTCGAAAAGTGTCTTATTTGGTGTCCCTTGACAATCGTTCGTGCAAAGCCTGCGCGACGCCCTCCGGCACGAGGTCCTCGATGCTCGCCCCGAATGTCGCCAGTTCCCTCACGCCTGTGGAGCGCAGAAAGCTGTACTCAGGAGAAGCCATCAGGTACACGCTCTCGATGTCGGGCGCCAGCTTTCTGTTGAGCTGGTTCATCTCGAACTCGTATTCGAAGTCCGAGATCGCTCTCAGCCCCTTCACGAGCGAACGAGCACCGTGCTTGCGGGCAAAATCGACGAGCAGCGTATCAAACGTGTCGATCTCGACGTTGTCGAGTTTTTGCGTGGCTTGCAGGAGAAAACCTCTCCGCTCCTCGGCCGTGAAGAGCGTCTTCGACTTGCGCAGGGGCTGATCGACGACGCCCACGATCACCCGCCCGAAGATCCGCGCGGCCCGCTCGATGATGTCGAGGTGGCCGTTCGTGACCGGGTCGTACGAGCCCGGGCAGACCGCCACACGTCCGTCGAGCTTCATCTCAGGGACTCGCCTCGGGCGCCGCGTACAGAGACAGCGCCGTGTCGCCGTAGCGCCGTTCGCCGGTCAGCGGCAGGTCCAGTTGTAGTGGATGTTTGACGGAGCTTTCGCAAACGATGCGCGCCCCGGTACCGAGCACGGGGACCAACAGCGTCCCAAGCACCGATCCGAGGCGAGAAGCGAGTCTATATGGGGGATCGAGCAGGACCAAGTCCCAGGCGTCGCCGTGACGGGCGGCGCCCCGCAGGAAAGACAGGGCGTCCGCCCGGAACACCCTCTGCTCTGCCCCGACGAGTTCCAGATTCGCCCGCACCGTCCTGATCGCACCCGGATCGGAGTCGACGAATGTCGCCTCCGCCGCTCCCCGTGAGAGCGCCTCGATCCCGAGCGCTCCCGAGCCGGCGTACAGGTCGAGCACGCGCAGCCCGGCCAGCGGGCCGAGGATGCTGAAGAGCGCTTCGCGCACACGGTCCTTGGTCGGGCGGTTCTCCGCCCCGCGCGGCACCGTGAGGCGGCGGCCGCGGTACTGGCCGGCGACTACGCGCACTCGAAAACCAGGTAGGTAAGGGAGTCGGTCATCGGAGGGTCGAGTTGGTCCACCGCGCTGAGTTGACTACCCATGCGGTAGCAAAGTCAGCACGGTGGCGGCGTTACGCCGCGATCGGCTCGGCGTCGAGCGTTCCGAAGCGGCGATCGAGCACCCACCTCGCTACCTGGTTTTCCGGATCGTCGAGGCCGGGGTCCTCACGCAGCAGGTCGATGGACCATGCGCGGGCCAGCTCGAGCAGCTCCGCGTCCTCGGGCAGCCGCGCGACGCGAAACTCCGGCAGGCCGTGCTGGCGCGTGCCGAAGACGTCGCCCTCGCCGCGCAGCGTGAGGTCGACCTCCGCGAGCCGAAACCCGTCGCGCTCGGCCGCGACCGCTGCGAGCCGGTGACCCGCCAGCTCGGACCGCGAGTCGGAGAAGAGCATGCAGTACGACTCGTGAGCACCGCGCCCGACCCGGCCGCGCAGCTGGTGGAGCTGCGAGATGCCGTAGCGATCGGCCTCCTCGATCACGATCACCGTGGCGTTCGCGACGTCGATCCCGACTTCGATCACGCTCGTCGCCACCAGCACGTCGACCGCGCCTGACGCGTAGCGTGCCATCACCTCGCGTTTCTCGCGTGCCTTCATCTGGCCGTGCATCACGGCGACGCGGAAGTCGGCGAACTCTCCGCTCGCGAGGCGCGCGCCCTCGGCGGTCGCAGCGCGGGCCTGCAGAGCCTCGGACTCCTCGACCAGCGGGCAGACCACGTAGCACTGGCGGCCTTCCCGCAGGCGCTCGCGGATGAACTCGTACGCACCGGCGCGCTTGTGCTCGGGCACGACCCAGGTCTTCACCGGGCGCCGGCCCTTGGGCAGCTCGCGCAGGGTCGTCGTGTCGAGGTCTCCGTAGAGCGTCAGCGAGAGCGTGCGCGGTATCGGCGTGGCCGTCAGGTGCAGCAGGTGGGGTGACAGACCCGCGCGCGCCTTGCCGTCCAGCGCCGCGCGCTGGCGCACACCGAAGCGGTGTTGCTCGTCGACCACCGCGAGCGCCAGGCGGTCGAACTCGACCGTTTCCTGGATCACCGCGTGCGTGCCGACCAGCAGCCGCAGCTCGCCGGTGCGCAGGCGCTCCAGCACGTCGGCTCGCTCCCTCGCCGGAGAGGAACCGGTGAGCAGACCGACCGGGGGCCCGAGCCGTGTTGCGTCCTGGCCGGCGAACAGCCCGTCGCCGATCAGCGCCTGGATCGTTGCGAAGTGCTGCTCGGCCAGTGTCTCCGTCGGTGCCATCAGGGCAGCCTGCATTCCGCCCTCCGCGACCCGCAGCATCGCGTACAGCGCGACGACCGTCTTGCCCGAGCCGACCTCTCCCATCAGCAGCCGCTGCATCGGGCCGCCGCTTGCGAGGTCGTCGTCGATCTCGTCGACCGCACGCTGCTGGCCGTCGGTGAGCTCGAACGGCAGGGACTCGAGCCAGCCTTTCACGAGCACCCCGGGCGGCTCGACCGCCTCGGCCTCCCCCACCTCGTGGCGGGTCCGGCGGCGCCTGACGAGCGCCAGCTGAAACAGGAACAGCTCCTCGAGGGCGAGGCGCCGGCGTGCGACGGGAACGCCCTCCACCGCCTCCGGCCAGTGTGCGGCGGTGAGGGCGTCCTCGCGCGAGGGCAGGCCGGCGCGCGCCCGCAGCCGCGCCGGCAGCGGCTCGACCGTGTGTCGCTGGAGACCCCGCAGGCCCCAGGCCAGCTCGCGGATGCGCCGCGCCGTCAGCCCTTCCGTGGCCGGGTACACCGGCACGAGGCCCGTGGTGTGGCGTCCCAGCCCTTCCTCGTCGGAGCCGCGCTCGATCTCGTGCTCGGCCACGCGGAAGGTTGCCCCGCCGCGGCCGCCTTCGAGCCTTCCGCGCAGCAGCAGCGCCACCCCTTCCTTGAGCTGGTCGGCGAGGTAGGCCTGGTTGAACCAAACGGCCTTCATGGGCCCGGTGTCGTCGGCCACCTGGGCCTCGAGGATGGTGAGCCGGCGCCTGCGCGTGGGTCGCACGCGGCAATTGCGCACGCGCACGGAGACCGTCGCCTCCTCCCCGATCGCGAGCTCCGCGATCGTGCGGGTCTGCTCGTAGTCGCGGTGGTCGAACGGCAGGTGCTCGAGCAGGTCGCCGACCGTCTCGATGCCGAGCTTGGCGAAGTTCCGCCGCGGCTGCCGGGCCGATGCCCTCGAGGGAAGTCAGGTGCTTGGAGAGCAGGCTCGGCCGCGGCGACGACACGGACGCGCCGAGGAGCGTCTCACGTGTCTGGGCCGCTCCACTCCCGAAGGCGCGGGGCGGCGACGGGGCGCCCTTGCTCATACGGTCAGATTAGGCGCCCGCCCGGGCGGGGCCGGACCGACTACTCCGCCGCGATCAGCCACCAGTAGTGCGGCTGGCCACCGTCATGCAGCTCCAGCTCCACGCCGGGCGGGCCGAGCGCGGCGATCGCGGACGGCTCGAGCGGTGCATCTGCACCACAGACGCAGGTCAGGATCTCCCGGCCCGTCGCCAAGGCGCTCGAGCACTCCCGCCAGGGTGTCGCGCGGATCGCCCCACACCACCAGCTCCTCGTCGACGAATCCGACCGCGTCACCCTGCGCGAAGCGGCCCTGCTTGTCGTCGCGCGCCGCGGGAGCGACGGCGCCGGTCGCGAGGTCCCCGAGCACGCTGCGCATCCGGTGGGCGTTCTCCTCCAGCCCATCGTCGGAGTTGTGTTCGACCAGGCACGCGAGCCCGGCCTGCGGCCAGCGGGAGTCGACGACCGCGACCTCCTTCTCGGACAGCTCCGCCGCGCGCTCGGCCGCGAGGATGACGTTGCCGCTGTTCGGCAGCACGATCACCTCGGGCGCAGAGACCTCGTGTATGCCGGCGAGGATCTCGAAGGTGCTCGGGTTGAGGGTGGGACCGCCCTCCACGACATGCGCCCCAAGCTGCTCGTACAGGAGCCGCATCCCGGGCCCCGACGCAACCGCGACGACCCCACAGGTGATTTCCCGGGTGGGCGCCGGGGAGTCGCCGGTCAGCCGCGCGTGCCGCTGCTCCTCCTGCTCGTGCATGTCGGCGACGTCGAGCCGCTCGACCGTGCCGACCTCGTCGAACACGGCGACCGCAGTCTCGGGCTCGTCGGTGTGGACGTGCACCCGCAGTGTCGAGCGGTCGCCGACGACCAGCACCGAGTCGCCCAGCTCCTCGAGTGTGGACACGTAGGTGCGGCCCGGCGGAAGCTCGGAGCCGAGCACGACGAAGTTGGTGCAAAAACGGAATCGGCTCGACTCGTGATGGTCATCGTGTGGCCTGGTCGCGGCCTGATGGGCCACTTCGGGCAGGTCTCCCTCGATTCCTCGCAGGGCTGCGATCGCCCCCGCGATCAGCAGCGTCAGGCCGTAACCGCCCGCATCCACGACACCGTGCTCGCGCAGCACCGGCAAGAGTTCTGGGCCGCGCTCCACCGACTCCTGGGCCGCCTCCAGGGCGCGCTCGAGGACCTCGGCAAGGACGGCATTCTGCTCCTCATCCGTGGCGTCGACGTTCAGGCGGGTGACGGGCATGTGCGCCAGCTCGGTGGCGATCCGGTGCGACATCTCGCGCACGACCGTGATCATGGTCCCCTCCGCGGGGTCCCGCACGGACTCGTAGGCCGCCTTGGACGCGTTCGACAGCGCCGACGCCACGAGTTGCGGGTCGACGAGCTCGCCCGGGCGGCTGGACAGCTCCTCGGCGGCGCCGCGCACGATCTGCGAGAGGATCACGCCGCTGTTGCCGCGCGCGCCCAGCAGAGCTGCGTTGGCGACGGCCTTCACGATCTCCTCGCGACCGATGTCGTCGACCATCTGGCCGTTGAGGCGATCCAGCTCCACCATCACGGCGCGCAAGGTCTGCGACATGTTGTCGCCGGTGTCCCCGTCGGCGACCGGGAACACGTTCAGGTCGTTGACCTCCTGACGGCGCGCCTCCAGCTGCGCACACGCGGCGGCAACCACTTTGCGGAATCGCTCTATTGAGGGATCGGCCAAAAGGAACCGACCGGCTGCTAGACGGAAGCGCCTAGTTGTGCACTAAAGCGCTTTGGCTACCTTGCCGGCCTTGAGACAGCGGGTGCAGACGTATACGCGGTGGCGATGACCGCCTTCGTCGATGCGCACCTTCTGGAGGTTCGGGTTGAAGCGCCGCTTGCTTGCGACCATCGAGTGACTGCGGCTGTGTCCGAACGCCGGACCCTTGCCGCACACGTGACATACCTTGGGCATCCGCGGAAGTCTAGAGCCTCTTAGCTTTCTCGCAAATCGGCGGCCAGGCGGGCCATCTGGACGGTCGCGAGGGCCGCGTTGTAGCCGGTATCGCGCTTGTCACCGCCCGTCCGGGCGAGCGCCTGATCCATCTCGTCCACCGTCAGGACCCCGAACGTGCACGGTATTCCGGTGTCGAGCTGCGTGCGGGCGATCCCGTAGGTCGCGCCCTGACAGACCCAGTCGTAGTGGTCGGTCTCGCCGCGGATGACTGCTCCCAGGCAGGCGACGCCCGCGTAGCGGCCCGACTCGGCGCAGACCTTGGCTGCGAACGGCAGCTCGAACGCGCCCGGGACGTCGTGGATGTCGACCTGCGCCTCGGGGACGTCATGCTCGGCAAAGCCTTTCAGCGCTCCGGCCGTCAGCCGCTCCGCCAGGTCTTCGATAGAAGGTGGCCCGCACGATCGCGAACCGCTCGTCGCTCATTCCCTTTCGAGGTCGGACTGGTCGACGACGCCCATCACGAGGCGCGACTCGACCTCCTTCTTGCGGCGGTCCGCCTCGCGCTCCTCGCGGAACAGTTGCTCGTCGAGCGGCAACCCCTGGTGGTGGAGCGTGTGCCCCAGCTTGTCGCGTTTCGTGTTCAGGTAATCGCGGTTGTGCTGCCCGGGGACCTGCTCGATCGGGATCTGGTCCGTGACCTCGAGGCCGTAGCCCTCCATGCCCACGATCTTCTTCGGGTTGTTGGTGAGGATGCGGATGCGGCGCAGGCCGAGGTCGACGAGGATCTGCGCGCCGATGCCGTAGTCGCGCAGGTCGGCCGGCAGTCCGAGCTCGAGGTTCGCGTCCACGGTGTCGAGGCCCGACTCCTGCAGCTTGTAGGCACGCAGCTTGTTCAGCAGGCCGATTCCGCGACCCTCCTGCGCGAGGTACAGCAGGACGCCGAGTCCCTCCGTCTCGATCCTGCCGAGCGCGTCCGCAAGCTGCTGGCCGCAGTCGCAGCGCATCGAGTGGAAGACGTCGCCCGTCAGACACTCGGAGTGGACGCGCACCATCACGGACTCACCCGCCTCGGTGGCGGCGCGCACGTCGCCCTTGACCATCGCGACGTGGTGCTTCTCGTCGAGAAGTGCGCGGTATCCCACGACGTTGAAGTCGCCGTACTCGGTCGGCAGGTAAGCCTCGGCGACGCGATCGACGAGCTTCTCGGTGCGGCGGCGGTACGCGATCAAATCCGCGACCGTGATCATCTTCAGGTCGTGGCGACCGCAGTACGGGATCAGGTCCTTGACGCGCGCCATGGTCCCGTCGTCGTTCATGATCTCGCAGATCACCGCAGCGGGAATCAGGCCGGCGAGGCGTGCGAGGTCGACCCCCGCCTCGGTCTGGCCGGTGCGCTCCAGCACGCCGCCGGACCGTGCCTTCAACGGGAACACATGACCCGGCTGCACCAGATCGTGCGGCTTGGCGCGCGGATCGATCGCGACCTGGATGGTGTGCGCGCGGTCATGCGCGGAGATCCCGGTCGTGACGCCCTCGCGGGCCTCCACCGACACGGTGAACGCGGTCTCGAAGGAGGACTCGTTCTTGGCGGCCATCAGGTCGAGCCCCAGCTCGTCGCAGCGCTCCGACGTGAGCGCGAGGCAGATCAGCCCGCGTCCCTCGCGAGCCATGAAGTTGATGTTCTCGGGCGTCGCGAACTGCGCCGCGAGCGTCAGGTCGCCCTCGTTCTCGCGGTCCTCGGCATCACAGACGACCACCATCTTGCCGGCCCGGATGTCCTCGAGGGCCTCCTCTACGTCAGCGAATGCGGGGTTGTCGCTCATTTATCCAGGCGGCTACTTGGAGATCAGCTTTTCCACGTGCTTTGCGATTACGTCCACCTCAAGGTTAACCGGGTGGCCTTTCCGGTCCTGGCCCAGCGTGGTGCGCGCAAGCGTCTCGGGGATCAGGGAAACCGAGAAGCCTGCGTCGTCGACGGAGGCCACCGTGAGGCTGATTCCGTCGACCGCGATCGAGCCCTTTCCGACCACGTAGCGCAAGAGCTCGGCGGGAGCGTCGAAGCGCACCTCGCGGCTGGTGCCCTGATCGGTGACCGAAACGAGCCGTCCCACCCCGTCGACATGGCCCTGGACGATGTGGCCGCCCAGCCGGTCGGCGGGCCGCAGCGGGAGCTCGAGGTTGACTCGCTCCCCGGGTGCGAGCGTGCCGAGCGCGCTGCGCGCCACGGTCTCGGGGCTCAGATCAGCCTCGAAGTGCGCGCCGCTCGGCCCCACGGCCGTGAGGCACACACCGTTGACGGCGACGGAGTCGCCCTCGCTCAGCTCCCCGGCAAGCGCTGCCTCCACCCGGATGCGGGTGGCGCCGTCGCGGGATTGCACATCCGCGACGCTGCCCAGCTCCTGGACCAAGCCGGTGAACAACTCTCTTCACCACTCTTCAAGACGCGCACACAGCAGCACGTCCTTGCCGGACATCTTCATGTCCACCCAGCGCGCCTGGCGTGCATGCTCGATCGAGTCGGATCCTTCGCCCTCCAGCGAGGCGCGGGCCGCTCTGCCTCCGACGGCGATCGGTGCGATGAAGATGCGCATCTCGTCCACCTCGCCGGCGTCGAGGAACGAGCCGGCCAGCTTGGGCCCTCCTTCTAGCAGCACGCTCTGGATGCCGAGTCCGCCCAGCTTCTCGAGCGCGTCGGTGACGCGCTCGGCCTCGTTGCCGCCTGCCGCCACGACGATCTCCACCCCGGCAGCCTTGAGCGCCTCGAGGCGCGACCGGTCGGCTGCCCGCATCGTGACGACGATCAGGCGAGCGTCGTGCGCCGTGCGGGCGAGCTGGCTCTCGGCCGGCAGCCGGGCCTCGGAGTCGAACACCACGCGCGCGGGCTGCCGCGCCGCGTCGGGTATGCGCGCCGTCAGCAGCGGGTCATCCGCGAGCGCCGTCCCGATTCCGATGCAGACGGCATCCGCCTCTGCGCGCCAGCGGTGCACGAGCCTGCGGCTCTCCTCGCCCGAGATCCACTTCGAGTCCCCGGTCTGTGTTGCGACCTTTCCGTCAAGGCTCATCGCCGACTTGAACAGGACATGCGGGCGGCCGGTGCGCGCGTGCTTGCGGAACGGCTGGTTCAGCAGCCGCGCGGCGTGCGACACGTCACCGTCCACGACCTCCACGTCGATCCCCTCGTCGCGCAGGATCCCGAGTCCCCGCCCGGAGGCCTTGTCGGTGGGGTCGTCGGATGCGACCACGATCCGGGCGATCCCGGCTTCCACGATCGCGTCGGTGCAGGGAGGCGTGCGGCCGTGATGGCAGCACGGCTCCAGGGTGACGTACATCGTCGCCCCGATCGGATCGGCCACGCATGCGCCCAGCGCAGCCACCTCGGCGTGATCGCCTCCGTAGGCGGCGTGGTATCCCTCTCCGAGCACCTCGTCGTCGCGCGCGACCACGGCGCCGACGAGGGGGTTGGGGCTCGTATGGCCGCGACCGAGCTCTGCGAGCTCGATGGCCCTTCGCAGGTGATTCAGTTCGCTGTTGGTCAAGATGCTCCGTCGCGCGGCCGTGCGCTGGGTCCGGGCCTGTCCCGACCGGGCCGCTCGTCCCCCTGCTACGCACGGCAGCCGCTTGCGCACGATTCTACCGTCGGTCCAGCGGTTTCCAAGGCGCGACAGCCCGGTTGCAGCGTGTCCGCGAGGCGGGGGCAGCCATTGAGGCCCTCTGCGCTACGCCTCCACGAGGCCAACAATCGTGTCGGGGCGCACGCCGTCGTGCTTCATCGCCTCCGCCGCCGCCTCGGTCTGCAAGGCCTCCTGCCAGGTCGGGATGTCCGGGACCTCCGCGATCAACCCAACTCGATTGGAGCCCTCCGGGTCGCGAAACGTCCGCACCGTGATCCCGAGCGGCCCGAAGTACTCCTCCCGCTTCGGTGAAGCAAGCCACTTGTCGACGTCGTCCACCTCGTGAAACACCAGCAGCGTGTCCATCGTGCCTCCCTTTAGTCGGTCTGCGATCGCGGGGACCGTAGCCGGTCGCTTGCCGTCTCGCCCCCGACGCGGTCGGGACGCGGAGCCGTCGGCGCCCGCAGGGGAGCGCAGCGGCCGTCGCGCAGCCGGTAGATGACCACGCTCGGGCCCGGGCGCTCGTAGGCGCGCGGGTACTGGTTGAAGCTCCAGTCGAAGTCGAACTCCACCGGCCCCTTCCCTTCGGCGTAGGGAGTCACGCTGTACACAACCTCGGCCCGGCGCCCGAGCGCCCGGTAGTAGCGGATCGCGCGCGGGACCTCTGCGGGGGAACGGTCCGCGCGCCCGTACTGGGTCGAGCCCGTGACCACCCAGCAGAAACCGCCACTTGCGTACGCGTCGATCAGGTCGGGGCGCAGGGTGCGCTCGTAGTCCTCGACGCTCACGAAGCGTCCTTTGCCGCCGCGCCGCCGGCGTCCCTGCTCGTCCACCGTCGTGCGACCGGTCGGGAACTTGATCCAGCGCCGGCCGGATCGCGTCAGCCCACGCCTGCGTGCTTCCTGCGCATCGGGAGCATCGGCGTCGGCGAACCAGGCGTCGGGAACGATGGGCTCGACCACCACCTTGGACCCCGCGGGGATGTTCGCGGCCATCCAGGCGCGCGCGAGGTTGCGCGTGTCGTCGTTGGACAGCACGCGGTCGACGTGCACGCTGTAGTAGAGACCCTGCGCCGCCAGCGCCGCTGCCACCACCGCGCCGGCCACCGCGAGCACGCGCGGCCGCCGCGCCGCCACCAGATCGAGCAGCCGAGTCGCCCCCAGCCCGGCGAGGATCGCAAGCGCCGGCAGCGCGGGCAGGAGCCAGCGGCCGAAGAAGCGCTCCTGCGTTCCCATGTAAAGGACGAACAGGAGCGGCCACGGGACCAGGAAGAGCGCGCGGCGCACGTCCTCGCGAAACGCGACGAGCGCTCCCGCGAGCGCTGCTGCAAGCGGAACCCATCCGAAGCCCCACGTCAGCACGCCGAGGTAGTAGACGATCCCGGAATCCTGATCGAGGCCGAGCTTGCCGAAGCCCGAGGCCGCCTCCTCCTGCTTGCTCACGTCGGACCAGAACTCGTCCCAGGACAGCAGCGCATGCGGGTTGGCGAAAAGAAAAGCGCGGCGGCTGCCGCCGCCGCTGTCGCAACTCCCCGGAGCGCCTCAGCCCGCGTCTCGTGATCCGACAGCCGGTAGGCGGCGGCCACCAGCAGCGGCAGCACGACGATCCCCGCCGTGTACTTCGTCGCGGCGGCGAGTCCCAGGCCCGCTCCGGCGACGGCCCAGTCCAGTCGCCGGCCACGCATCAGCACACCCGCGCTGCCCCACGCCGACACGGCCAGCGGCAGCAATGCGGGCACGTCGTTCAGCGCCAGGTGCGAGTAGAAGACGGGCAGGAACGCGACCGCCATCACGAGCGCCGCGAAGACGCCGACCCGCCGGTCGTAAAGGCGCGCGGCCGCCAGGTAGACGAACCCGACCGCCGCCGTCCCCAGCACCGCCGACGTGACGCGCGCGACCACGAAGACCGCCGTCGGGTCGGCCGCGAACGTGCGGCCGGCGTCGTGGCCGCCGCCGAACCAGATCGCGAACACCACGTGCAGGAGGTACGAGAAGCCGGGCGGGTTTATGAAGTAGTGCGGGTTCCAGCTGTCGGTGAAGTAGAAGCTGATCGCGGTCGGGACGAAGTTCGATGCCTCGTCCACGTTGAACACGTAGGGCAGCCCGTGCTTGACGCCCCACAGGCGCAGGACCAGCGCGCCGGCGAGCACGCCGCCGAGGCAGAGCGCCCACGCGTCGGGCCGACGCCGTCTGGTACTAGGCACGCCCTGGGGGGCAGCGCACGTATGCCGCGAAGTACTTGTCGGTCGCGATCCGGCGGAAGCCCCGGCCCGGCACCTGCGTGATCGCGTCGGTGTTGACCGCGAACCCTGTGCGCAGGATGTTGGTGCGGCCGACGGGGAAGATTGCGACGCCGTAGCCGGCCTTGCGCTGCGACGCCGCCGACGGATCGGAGCGGGCGACGACGTCGGCCGCCCCGAGCCCGAGCACCCAGCGCGCGTCAGGGATCAGCTTGTGTGTGGGAACCGAGACGGCGCCGCAGCGCAGCCCGCGCTCGACCGCGGAGGTCTCGAGCAGCCGGTGCAGGCTCTGGCCCTGCTCGCCGCGGAACGACAGCTCGTTGTTGAAACGCTCGAGGCTCGGCGGCCGGTAGGTCGTGTAGGCGAGTCCCGCGACGGTGAGCAATGCAGCGCCGAGCGCCCACGCGCGCCGCAGACGCGTGCCGCGGCGCACCATCGTCCAGCCGCCCAGCGCCACCGCGGCGAACAGTGTCAGCATCACCGACGGGACCAGGAGGTAGCGCACGATCACCGACAGTCCCACGAGCCCGGTGGCGACGAACGTGAAGGCGCCCGCGAGGAACAGCATCAGCGGCACGATCGCGCGCAGCGGGAACCGCCAGATCGCGATCGCAAGACCCAGGATCCCGGCAAAGAAGACCGGCGTCTTGACCGTGCCGCGCAGAAGCTCGGGCATCGCCGACAGCACGTCGCTGCCCGACTTCGTGCGGTCCAGCTCTGCGGCCAGGTCCTGTGTCGACGTGAGGGAGAAGAGCGGATCGCCCGTCACGATGAAGTCGGTCGCGACCCAGCCCAGCGGGCCGATCGCCGTCAGCGCCGCGAAGCGGAACCTGCTGTCCCAGTCCGCCCCCCAGCTCATCCACAGGAAGTAGACGCCCGACAGGATCCAGGCCTCGGGACGCAGCAGCCCGGCGCCCGCGAGCAGGAGGAACACCAGCGGGCCGCGCCGCGGACGCGCCGCCTCGAGCGCCCCGGCCCACACGATCGCCGCCATGAAGGGGATGTCGAGGTAGGCGCGCACCGCGAGTGAGGGAAAGTCGAAGCGCGTCAGCACGAGGAACGCGGCGATCGCGCCCACGAACGGGGTGAACGCCGTGCGCCCCAGCTTGTACGTGCCGGCCACGAGCGCCACGAAGGCGAACAGCGTGATCAGCACCATGACCCGGTCGGCGTCCTGGCCCAGGATCGACAGCACGGCGCCGAAGGCCACCGCGAGGGGATGCTCGGTGGGCGCGCGGTAGGCCTCGAAGCTCGGCAGCTGGCCGTTCAGCAGCTCCTCTCCCCACAGCAGCGCGTAGTAGCTGTCGTAGTTGGGATAGGTGACCCAGGTGAAGAAGCCGACTACGACGAGCACGCACAGCACCGCCAACGCCCACAGGGCGTAGGTGTCGGCCGGCAGCGCGAGGGCGCGCCGGGCGAAGCCCGGTAGCCCGGGCGCGGAGCGTTCGACGGTGGCGCTTTCCACTGGGGTGGAGTTGCGAGGTGCGTGCAAGCCCGGCCGCGGCACTCTCCGGGCCTTGCGCGATAATTGGCGCTTCGCTGAAGTCTATCCAGTCGATCCGATGAAGCTCATCATCCAGATTCCCTGCCTGAACGAGGAGGATTCGCTCCCCGTCACGCTCCGCGACCTTCCCCGGGCCGTCGAGGGCTTCGACGTGGTCGAGTGGCTCGTCATCGACGACGGGTCCACGGACCGCACGATCGAGGTCGCCCGCAACCACGGCGTCGACCACGTGGTGCGCCTCACCAACAACAAGGGCCTGGCAGTGGGCTTCCAGGCGGGCCTCGACGCCGCGCTGAAGCTGGGCGCGGACGTGATCGTGAACACGGACGCCGACAACCAGTACAACGCTGCCGACATCCCCAAGCTGGTCACGCCGATCGTGCGTGGCGAAGCTGACCTGGTCGTCGGCGACCGCGAGGTCCAGACGATCGAGCACTTCTCGCCGGTGAAGAAGCTGCTCCAGCGCCTCGGCAGCTGGGTGGTGCGGCGCGCGTCCGACACGACCGTGCCCGACACCACGTCCGGCTTTCGCGCCTACAACCGCGAGGCCGCGCTCCAGATCCAGGTCGTCTCGCGGTTCACCTACACGCTCGAGACGATCATCCAGGCGGGCAAGATGCTGGTCGCGATCGACCACGTCCCGATCCGCACCAACCCGAAGCTGCGGGAGTCGCGGCTGTTCGGGTCGATCTCGTCTTACGTGCGCACCAACGCGGCATCGATCTTCCGCATCTATACGCAGTACGAGCCGCTGCGCGTGTTCCTGATGGCCGCCGCGCTGGTCGCGCTGGTGGCGGCCGTGGTGTGGGGACGGTTCTTCGTGCTCTTCGTCCAGGGCGACGGCGCCGGCCACATCCAGTCGGTGGTGCTGGGCGCGATGCTCTTCGTGGTGGCCGTGCAGCTGGCCGCGCTCGGGATCATCGGCGACCTGCTCGCCGCAAACCGCGTATTGATCCAGCGCACGCTGGAGCGCACCCGTCGCATCGAGCTGAAGCTCGGTGTCGAACCCTCGCACTACGAGCCTGCGGAGCGGCGGCAGGTACCGCGCCAGGCGTCAGTGGCGATACCCGCCCCCAGCACCGAGGAGCACGCGACGGTACCCGCCGGGGACCCGCGTTGAGCAAGGCTGCGTCGCCGGCCTCGCTGCCGGACCACGTCCCGACCGGCAACACCTACGACAAGTACGGGTCGACCAACCCGGTCGTGAAGCGCCTGATGGCCGGCTTCGAGCGCGAGATGTTCGAGCTGCTCGACCACGCCGCGCCTGCGTCGATCCTCGACGTCGGCTGCGGAGAGGGCGTACTCACCGAGCAATGGGCGGATCGCACACCCGGCCGCGTGGTCGGCATCGACCTCGAGGATCCGAAGCTGCGCGAGGAATGGGGCCGCCGGACACGCCCCAATCTGACGTTTCACTCGGGCGACGGGCAAAGCCTGCCGTTCACCGACGGCGAGTTCGAGGCCGCCACGGCGATGGAGGTGCTCGAGCACGTGCCCGACCCGGCCGCCGTGCTGGGCGAGATGGCCCGGGTGTCCTCGCGCTGGCTGCTGGTCAGCGTGCCGCGCGAGCCGCTGTGGCGCGGATTGAACCTCGCCCGGGGCAGCTACGTGCGTGAGCTCGGCAACACTCCCGGCCATCTGAACCACTGGTCGAAGCGAGGGTTTGCGAGCTTGCTGCGCCGCTACGGGGAGGTGGCCGAGCTGCGCTCGCCGTTTCCCTGGACGATGGCGCTCGTACGCGTCGGCTCGTGAGTCCGGCCGGCGCCGGCGAGAGCAGCGCTTCCTACGGCCGCGGCGCGGCCCTGCTCTCCGCGCTGATCGGCGTCACGGGGCTGCTCACATACGCCTTCCACTCGATCGCGGCGCACGCCCTGGGACGCGACGACTACGGATTGGTCGCGGTGCTCTGGGCCGCGGTGTTCCTCGTGGCCTCGATCATCTACCGCCCGGTGGAACAGCTGCTGTCGCGCACGCTCGCCGAGCGCCACGCGCGCAATCGGTCCGTGCGCGATGCGCTGCGCGTTGCCGCCACGATCCAGCTGGGCCTGGCCGTCGCGTTCGTGGCCGTGGCCCTGCTGCTGCGCGAGCCGCTCGAGGACGAGCTGTTCTCAGGAAGCGCGACGCTCTACTGGTGCCTGATCGCGGCCGTCACCTTCTACGCGGCGAGCTACTTCGCGCGGGGGTTCCTCGCGGGCGAGCAGCGCTTCGCGCTCTACGGCAGTCTCGTCCTGATGGAGGCCGCGTCGCGCGTCGTGTTCGCCGTGCTGCTCGCGGTGGGCATCGTCGACGGCGAGAACACCGCCGCGATCGCGATCGCGGCCGCGCCTCTGCTCAGCCTGTTCGTCGTGCCGTGGGCGCTCAGCCGCCACGTGCGGCGCACGGCTGCCGCACCCGAGCAGGCCGCGGCGGAAGCGGGTGAGCCCGAGTTCACGCTTTCGCACGGCCTGGGGTTCGCCGGCGCCGTGCTCGTGATCATGTGCTCCGAGCAGGCGATCCTCAACTCGGGCGTGCTGATCGTGAAAGCCGACACCGGCGACGACGCGCTCGCCGCCCTGATCTTCGCGGTGCTGATGATCGCGCGCGCGCCGCTGCAGCTCTTCCAGGCGGTGTCGACGACGCTGCTACCGCACCTCACGCGGCTGCTGGTACGAGAGGAGGAGGAAGTCGGCGCAGGGGACTTCCGTCGCAGCGTCCGCCTGACAGTGGCGGCGTGCCTCGCGTTCGGCGGAGCGACCGTGGTCGGCGTGCTGCTCGTCGGGCCGGCCGCGATGCGCCTGCTGTTCGGGCCGGAGTTCGACTACGACCGGCTGGGACTCGCAATGGTCGCGGCCGGCATGGGGCTCTACCTGGCGGCGACCACCGTCAACCAGGCGGTGCTGGCTCAGGGACGCGCGCGGTTCGCGGCCGCATCGTGGGCTGTATCGGCGATCTTCTTCGTCGCCTTCCTGCTGGTCGCCAGCATGGAGGAGGTCCGCGAGGTCGAGGTGGCGTTCCTCGCCACGGCGGCCATCCTTTCCATCCTCCTGTACCTGGCCTACCGCGGCGCGCCCGATCCGCAGCGTCGCATCAGACCCGGTTCGGCCGAGGAAACGGGCGCGATCCTCGCGGCGGCGGAGGAAGCGAGTTGAGCGACCTGGCCGCAGAGGTCAAGGCCCTCGGCCCATGGCATCACGTGGTCGAGGTCGTGCCCGGACTGACCACGGCCGTGTCACGCGACGTCGAGTACGCAGACGAGTACGGGGAGGTCGTGCTGACGGACTACCGCACGGAGTTTCACGCGCTGATCGGGTCCATGTACCCGAGCCTGGAGGGACGATCGTTCCTCGACTGCGCCTGCAACTGCGGCGGCTACCTGTTCTGGGCAAAGGAGCTCGGCGCGCAGCGGGCGTTCGGCTTCGACGTCCGCGAGCACTGGATCCGGCAGGCGCAGTTCCTCGCAGAGCACCGGCCCGAAGAGGTCGAGGCGGTTGTCT
>CAVXJX010000012.1:0-304700 GCA_963762195.1 uncultured Solirubrobacterales bacterium
CAGCAAGCGCCACCGTGCCCGACAGCATCAAGCCGAGCATTCCGGCCAACTTCACCGCGACCGCTGGCACCGGCCAGGTCGTGCTGAGCTGGGCCGCCTCGACCGACAACGTCGGCGTGACCGGGTACCGCATCTACCAGGGCGGCACGCAGGTTGCGAGCGTGGCAGGGAACGTCCTCACCTACACCCACACGGGTGTGATCGGTCCGCTCAGCTACACGGTGCGTGCGGTTGACGCCGCGGGCAACCTGTCCGACCCGAGCCTCACGCGGAACGTGACGGTGCCGGACGCCGTCAAGCCGACTGTTCCGGGCAGCCTCACGGCCGCGGCCGGAACGGGCCAGGTGGTGCTGAACTGGACCGCCTCGACGGACAACGCCGGTGTCACCGGCTACCGCATCTACCGTGCGGCGACGCAGGTCGGCTCCGTCAACGGTACGACCCTCACCTACACGCACACCGGCGTCACGCCCGGCTCGCACAGCTACACGGTCCGTGCGATCGACGCCGCGGGCAACCTGTCGGACCCGAGCAACACGGCGACCGCCACGCTGGCGGACACGCAGGCGCCCAGCGTGCCCGCGAATCTCGCCGCGACGGCCGCAAGCGCAACGCGGGTGAACCTCTCCTGGGCCGCCTCGACCGACAACGTCGGCGTGACGACCTACGAGGTCTACCGCAACGGCCTGCTGCTCGCCGGTCCCGGCAACGTCACGAGCTACGCCGACACGACCACTGTCGCCTCGACCGCATACCAGTACACGGTCAGGGCTGTCGACGCAGCCGGCAACCGCTCGAACGCGAGCAACACGGTCAACGTGACCACGCCCGCCGCTGGGCCGGTCACGCCGACCACGCGCTCGTTCTCGGCTGTCGCGGACGCCCGCGTCCAGGAGGCAAACCCGACGACGAACTTCGGTACGGCGACCAGCCTGCGGACCGTCGCCGGCACGAGCCTCGACGTCGAGAGCTACCTGAAGTTCGACCTCACCGGCATCACCGCTCCCGTCAAGACTGCTGTGCTGCGGCTGACGCCGCTGGCGCTCAGCTGGGACGGGCCCGGTGTCCGCTCCGCTGCCAGCAACTGGACGGAGACCGGCGTGACCTGGGCCAACCGCCCCGCACGCGGTGCGACGGCTGTCGCCGACAAGGGCGTCATTTACCAGACCGTCGACTACGACGTGAAGTCACTGGTCACCGGCAACGGGACCGTCTCCTTCGCGCTGCTGTCGACTTCCGCCTACGCCACCGACATCGGTTCGCGCGAGCACACGGACGCGACGAAGCGGCCGCAGTTGATCATCACGTACTGAGCAAGTGCGGGCGCCAGCCCCGCACTTCAAACAGGGGGGACCTGTGGACGAGCAGCAGCAGCACGACGCCTGGGAAACGCTACGGGCGAACGCAAGAAGTCATACGGAGACAGTGGAGCGGGGCGAACGCCTCCTCAGCAGCGTCGAGGAGATCACACGGCAGTCGCTCCTCGCCTGCTACGGGCCGCATTGCTTCACGATCTCCAACTGAGACAGAACAGCCGGCCTACGGGCCGGCTCTTCTCGTTCTAGGTCAGTTGCAGTTGGCCGACCCTGAGTCGTACGTCGCGCCATCCTCTCCCTGGAAGCGCCAGGTGTAAGAGGTCGGATTGAGGGTCATCCACAGCACGCCGTAGACCCCGGCGATCCGAATCTCGCTGTTCGCGCGCACTGTCGCGAAGCCATACAGCGCCTTGCCGCCGGTCCCGACGATGAACTGGCGCAGCCCGGTGGCGCTCCCCACCCCCGCGGGCGTCTGGGGCGCGAACCGCTCATAGGTGTGCTCGTGGCCGGCCAGCACGACGTCGGCGCCCGCCGCGTACAGGCGGTCCCAGAACGGCGCCGTCAGAGCACTGTTGCCGTGTACAGAGCCCGACGAGAAGCGCGGGTGATGCCAGTACGCGAGGACGCACCGGTTCGTGCGACCAGCGAGGTCCGCCTCCAGGAACGCCGTCGCCGCCGGGACCCCGGTGGAGTCCAGGGAGATCAGGTGCCACGCGCCGAGGTCGAACGAGTAGTTCGGGGGCATGTCGAAGTAAGGCCCGTACCCGGACGACGGCGGGTCGTGGTTACCGGGGCTCGGCATCGTGATGGGCTTCACGCGCCCCCAGTCCGGCGTGTAGTAGGTCTGGAAGGCGCTGAACTCTCCCGTCTCGTACTGGTTGTCGCCCAGCGTCAGGACTTTCGTGAGGGGCTTGCCCACGAGCAGGTCCGACGTCTCGTCGTCGTGACAAGTCGTGTCCTGTGCACAGGAGATGTCGCCCGCCGCCGCGATCGTCGGCGCAGGCGGAGGGGTCGCGTCGCGCGGGCGGTAGTAGACGAGCTCGCCCGCCTCGCCCTGAGCCGCGCCCGACACCGGCAGGAACTGGGTAACGACGATCCCCTGCTGGCCGCTTGGCAGAGTCAGCGGCGTGAAGGTCGGGTTGGCGAACGTCCGGGAGCCGCGGTGCGTACGGATCACGAGCTGGACCGCGTTGCTGCCCACCCACAGGAAGTTGCGCCACGAGCTGAAGTCGTTGGGAACGAGCTCGGCTTCGAACAGGCGGTGGTTCGCCCCGTCGTAGAAGCCGGCGTCACGGTCGCCGATCTTGCCGTTCGGTGACGCACCGGCGGCGATGATCCCGGCATCCACGCTAGGGGACGTGCTCGCCGTCCAGCCTGCCGGGTCGAACCCCCGCAGCGTCCCGCGTGCCTGACGGTCCGTCTGGCAGTTCTTGAAGTAGTGGAAGCCGAGCTGGACGCTCGTCAGGGTGGGTGTGGCATAGGTGATGCTGGGCGTCCCCTCGGCGCAGTTCGAGAGGGTGCGCGGCAAGGTCACCCCGCGAGTTGGCACCCCGCTGAGGAGCGCCGCTTCGGATTCGTAGTACCGCAGCGTCAGGCAGTTGCCGCCGCCGGCACAGCCGAACTCCTTCTCATAGGCGAGCAGGGCCGCGCCACCGGGGAAGGGATAGATGGTCGGCTGCGACCCGTTCTGGGCGAGGTTCACCCGGAAGCGCCAGTTCAACAGGTCGATGCTCGTCGCAAGCTTCACGACCGGCTTCCCGCTCACGTAGGTGTGGTAGACGCCCATGTAACCGACATACGGGTGCTTGACCACCTTCAGCGTGTCCATCGAGTTCCCGACGTGGTCGCGCGTGCCGTAGCGGTAGGCGCTCGACCCCGGAACGTCTTCGATGATCGTGCGCAGCGGTGTGGCCGCCTCGGCCGCGCCACCTATGGAGAGCGCCAGGATCGCCGATAGGACGACCACCCGCGCGGCGCGCCTCAGCCGGCGGCAAGTGCTAGGACGTGGTGGGCGTCCGGCCCGCATTGCTCCCCTGTCGATGCTCATGAGCGCTCGGGCACCCTGCGGCACCCAACGGCAACCCTATGGCTTTTGCAGGGCTTGTGGCAAGTCGCCTTCACTAAGATCGGCCCATGCCGCGCGACCGCTGGGGAATGAGACGCACGTTCCGCACCCCGCCCGGGCGGTCCACGGTCAGCTGGCGCTGGGAGGTCGGCCTGCCGCTGTTCGTGATGGGCGCCCTGACCGCATTGATCGCAGCCTCCACGGATACAAGCGCAGGAATCTTCTGGGCCGGCACGGCCCTAGCAGCGGTCGGGGCTTCCCTCTTCTTCTCAGGCTGGATCAGCCGCTGACGAAGGCCGCCGCCCGGTGTGCCCGATCGGAGGCTAAAAACGGTTTTCGCGCCTCCGAGCGGGCACACCGGGCGGCGGCCTAACGCTTAGCCGAGCGCCGAGGCTTCTCCCGGCTCATCTTCGAGAGCTCTTTTTCGAGAGCGCGCTCCACGGCAGCGGTCATCGTCAGTCCGAACACCGCGATCAGCGACTCGCCGGCCAGCGGGCGTAGCCGCTCGAGTGTCTCGCGTACCTCGGGCCAGCGCTCCTCGGGCTCACCGGCCTCCTGGAACGGTCGCCATACGTGGTCGAGGAACAGGCGCACGTAGGCCTTCGCGATCGCCTCCGAGTGCCGCTTCAGCGTCTCGGTCAGGTCGAGCGCAACGTCGAGCGGCACGCCCAGGCTCGCCAGCTCGTTCGAAGCTTGGTGGAGGCGCGGGCTGAGCAGCTCGAAGCGCCCGTCGCCGAGAGACCGCACGAAGCCGAGACGGTTCGCTCGTTCCAGGGCCTGGGCGGACGCCTGCTCACCCCACAGCTCGGTGAAGTAAGCCGCATCGACGATCTCGGAGGGCTCGTCGGTGAACGGCTGGGCAAGGGCCCGCGTGAAGTCGAGCACTGCCGCCGACGAGGAGCCGGGCGTGCGCTCCACGATGCGTTTGATCGACTCGAGGTTGAAGCCCTCGGCCTGCAGATCCTTGACCAGCTCGAGCCGCACGGCATGTTCGGTGCCGTAGTAGCCGGTGCGCCCGCGGATCTCAGGCGGTGGCAGCAGGCCACGCGACTGATGGGCCCGCACGTTGCGCACCGTCATGCCCACCTGGGCGGCGAGCTCGTCGATCGTGAGCAGATCGGGCTGTGTGACGTCGGTCACCGGAGGTTTAAGTTACACCTTGACATGTGACACTTATCCATGTAACAGTTTTCGGCGTCACGGTCGTATCCATCGCGTCATCGGAGGTTCCCAGTGCTTTCTGAAGCCGCTGCCTCGATCCTTTCAGGTCTCCCCGTTGCCGCCGCAGAGCCTGCCGGAGGCGCCGAGACGACGCAGGTCGCGATCGCCACCGCCGGCGCCGTCCTGGCCTCCGCCGCCCTGCTCGGCCTTGCGATGGGACACCGTTCCGGCCGCGTGCGGGTCCTCGGGCGGGCCGCCGCCGCGACCGAGCGGGCGTCCGGCCTGCCGGGGTGGGCGGCACTGCCCGCGGCCCTGGGGGCGGTTGCCCTGAACGTCGCCCTCCTCGGCATGTACTGGGACATATCCCTGCACATCGACAACGGCCGCGACGCCGGCCCGCTCGCCAACCCGGCGCACTACCTCATCCTGGTGGGATTGTTCGGCGTGTTCGCGGCGGGAGTCCTCGCGATCGTCCTTCCGCACGAGCGTCCGGGGCGGGGCGCCGTACGGATCGCACACGGTTGGTACGCGCCCGCCGGTGGCGTCCTGCTGGCGGCCTGCGGTGCGTTCTCCCTGATCGCGTTTCCCCTGGATGACCTGTGGCACCGGCTGTTCGGCCAGGACGTGACGCTCTGGGGTCCGACCCATTTGATGCTGATCGGGGGCGCCGGACTGTCGCTCGTAGCCCAGTCCGTTCTGGTCGCCGAAGGGTTGCGTGCACGTGCCCACCGGCCGCGCACCAACTCCGCCCCCCGCCCCACTCCGCGCTTCCGTATCCGGCCCGAGCACGTGACCGCGGCGCGGCGCATCGGCCTGATGGGCGGCCTGCTCGTGGGCCTGTCGACCTTCCAGGCCGAATTCGACTTCGGTGTACCGCAGTACCGCCTGGTCTTTCATCCGATGCTGATCGCGCTCGCGGCCGGCGCCGCGCTGGTCGCCGCGCGTCTGTGGATCGGGCGCGGTGGAGCCCTTGGCGCAGCCCTCTTCTTCCTCGGCCTGCGCGGCGTGGTCAGCCTGCTCGTCGGCCCGGTGTTCGGTCAGACCACTCCAAGCCTTCCTCTCTACCTCGGCGAAGCGCTCTGCGTCGAGGCGCTGGCGGTCGTGCTGGCTCGCCGGCCGCTGGCGTTCGGCGCGGCCAGCGGCGTCGCCATCGGAACCGCAGGGCTCGCAACCGAGTGGGGCTGGTCGCAGTTTGCGATGCGGCTGCCGTGGACCGGCGACCTGCTGCCGGAGGCGCTCGTCTTCGCAGTCGGCGCGGGAGTCGCGGGCGGCGTCGCGGGCGCGCCTGCTGGCGGTCGGCCTGCGCGGCGAGCTGCCGCGACCGGCCGTGGCGCGCACCGCGGCCATACTGGCCACCGCTTTGCTGGGCACGGTGGTCGCGGCCGGGGTGGTCACAGAGGACCCACCCGGCGCACGTGCGAGCGTGACCCTGGACTCGGTGCAGGGCGGCGAGGAGCGTGCGGCGCATGCGACCGTTCGCGTCGCACCCCGCTCACTCGCGGACGACCCCGCCTGGGTGACGGTGACCGCCTGGCAGGGCGGCGGCCTGCACGTCGACCGCCTGAAGCGAATCGCGCCGGGCGTGTTCCACACGACCTCGCCGATCCCGCTCTACGGCTCGTGGAAGGCCCTCGTGCGCGTGCACGCCGGCAACGCGGTACTCGGTGCGCCGGTGTACATGGCCGCCGATCCGGCGATCCCGGCAGCGGAGGTCCCAGCCGCAGCGCAATTCACACGGCCCCTGCAACGCGACACGGAGGTCCTGCAGCGGGAGCGCGACTTCGACGTGCCGGCATGGCTGTGGGGCAGCGCCTCGGCGCTGGTCGTCGCGCTCTACCTCTCGCTGCTGGCAGCCCTCTCGTGGGGCGTCGCAAGGATCGGACGAACGGAGGACGCAACGGTCACGACGAGGGGACGCCGAGCAGCCGCCCCACTGCCGCGGCCACATCGGCCGGCTCCTGCTCAAGGCGCCGGTGCGTGACGCGCAGAACGCGGTAGCCGGCGAGCTGGAGGTCGGTATCGCGCCTGCGATCGCGCTCGAATGCAGCGCGCGTAGCGTGGTAGCCACGGCTGTCCAGCTCGACGACCAGGCGGTGATCCGGCCATGTCGCATCCGCCTCGCCACCCGCGACCCATAGGTTGGTGACCGGAGGTGGCAGCCCGGCTCCGCGGCAGAGCGCGATGAACATGCGCTCCAGCTCCGAGCGAGTGAACGGTGGCTCCCGGTAGTCGCGTAGGACGCTCCGCAGCATCCGCACACCACGCCGCCCCCGGCCGCTTGCCAGGAGCCGCTCCATGGCGTGCAGGTCAAAGAGCCCGTGCCGCTCCGCCGTCTCTACCGCGCGCTCGAGCTGGCGCCTGCGCACCACGCCGGCAAGATCCAACAGCGTACGCGCCACCGAGGTGACAGGGATGCCGTCTCGCTCGGCCCGATCCTCGATGTGCAGCCGCCGTATGCGGTGAACCACGATCCCCGCCGGACCACGTGTGGACCGATCGGCAACGACGTGAATGCGCGCGGAGTCGGTAGGTAAGAGGTGCCAGACATCTGCGGCGGGACGGTGGCTCAGTAACGCGCCAGGGCCGCACGCGAGGACTGCGGCCATCCAGCGCGTACGGGCGCTGCGGAGCCTGTGGCCGACCAGATAGACGCCGGCGTGGACGGGATGCAGGCGGCCCACCGCCACTCGATGGTCGATGGCGCGGCTGCCGAGGCCCAGCTCCAGGAGCTGCCGGCGCGCCACGGCCCCGTGCTGCCGCTCCGCCAGTTCGGCGACTCCCAGGTCAACTGGGCGACATTCACCCCGATATACGGGGTCGATGTCGCCCGCCTCGGTCATGGGCCGCAGGATCGCGCGATATTGCGAGTGGAACTACGCCTGCGTGTGACGAAAGCGTGCGACCGGGGCTACGGCTTCGTACGCGCGTCGATCGACTGGAGGAACTTCACCACCAGCGCCCGGTCCTTGGCGTTCGGAAGCTTGTCCGGCTGCTTGCCGTTCGCCGTGCGGTGCTTCACGTTGCCGACCACGCAGGCCAGGCTCTGGCAGGCGCCGTTGTGGTAGTAGGGCGGCGAGGCCTCGATGCCGAGCAGGCTCGGCACGTTGTAACCGGTCCCCCGGCCGTCGCCGTTGTAGTCGATGCCGAGCGCATCGGGCGCTGCCGACGAGACGCCGGCGGCGTTGAGCGCCTGCGACGCCTTCTCCACGCCTCCGACGTTGGCGCCGAGCGGATTGGGTTGGCCCTGTACGCCGAGGTTGAACGATCCGATGTCGCGCAGGAACCGGGCCAGGTACTGCGCGCCGATCGGCGCCCCGAACACCGGCGCCGGGTTCGCCGTCTCGGTGAAGAACTCGGTGGCGGCGGGCGGCGACGCGAAGTCCTTGGTGGCGATCGTCCACTTGCCTCCGACGTGACAACCGGCGCACCCGGCCTGGGTGAACAACGTGCGACCCTGGCTGATCTGCCGCGTCGTGAGCCGATTACCGAGACCCCTCGCCTTGGATGGACCCTTCGGCGTGCGCACGGCCAGCTTCACCCACTCGCGCAGCGCCGTCAGCGCCGGCACCTGAGTGCCGCTGCCCGGAAGGGTCACCGTGTGCTGCGGACGGCCGGCGTTCGCCTTGGCAAACGCGTTCACCACGCATGGCCCAAGGTTGATGTCGCCGTTGTCGCCGAACAGCAGACCGTGATTCGGGTCGAATGCGCTGGTCGCCGGAGGTGGAGCGCTGCACGTGAGCGGCGTCGCGAGCGCGCCCGGACCAGAGACGTTGCGGATGTTGGCCTCGAAGTCCTCGACCTCGTCGAAGATCGCGGAGTAGTTGAGCACACGTTGATCGGCGGGGTTGTTGGGGTTGAATGTCGCGTTCAGCGGCACCGACTTGCGCGGCCCGGTGCCGAACTGCCAGACGATGCTGTCGGTCAGCCCCTCGAAGTGGCAGCTGGAGCAGCTCTGCCACCCTTCGCTCGATAGCCGCTCCGTCGTGGAGACGGTGGCGCCGGCCGGCCGGTTGAAGTTCCCGCGCGACGAGAAGAAGATCTCGGCACCCACGGTCACGACCTCCTCGGGCGAGCCGGGCGCGGGCAGCGGGGCGGTGCGGATCGTGCTGAGCACCCGGTCCTGCGTGAGGTCGACAACCGAGATGTTGCGGGACACGAAGTTTGTGACATAGGCGCGCGTACCGGCCCTGTTGATGACGATGCCCTGCGGGAACTTCCCGGCGTTCGCGCCCGCCGTCACCGGGTTCGCGGGATCGTTCAAGTCGATGTAGCGGGTCGTGTCGGCGTCGACCGTGTTCGTCAGCTTGCCGGAGCCGTCGACGTTGACCTTCACCAGCAGGTCGCTCCCGGACGAGATCACGTAGGCCGACCCGCTCCCGCTGCGCTTCGTGAACGCGATGCCCCACGCGTTCGCGAAGAACAGCTTCTTCTTCCCCGCCTCCGGTTGGCGCGCGCCGAGGTGCAGGTTCACGAACTTTGCCGCGCTCGCGTCGCGCGTGGTGCCGCTGCTGGCGCCGTCGAGCACGTTCACGAACGCCTGCGTGTCGACGTTGAACCGCAGCGGTCCCGAAGGGGAGGCGGCGATGCTCGGCAGGTAAGCCTGGTTCCCGCGGATCACGATGCTCTGCATCTGGTTGGGGAACGCGCCGGTGGGGTCGGGCACGCCGTCCCCGGTGGAGTCAACCGTGAAGCCGGTCAGCTGCGGCACGATCGCGACCTTGGAGCGGGCGCGATAGCTCCGGATCCGCTTCGAGCGGCTGCTCACGCTGAGCCGGCAGACGATTCCCTCCCTGCCGGCGTCGCTGGCCTGCTGGCCACCCGGCCGCACCCATGAGAAGAAGCTCGTGACCAGCAGGCGCCTGTTGTTCTTCGAAACCGCGATTCCGCGCGGCTGGAAGTGGCGCGTCCGGTCCGGGTCGTTGCAGACGCTGTTCTTGAGGTTCACGTGCCCGATCACCCCGCGCTTGCGGCGTGGCCTGGTCCCGTCGATCACGGTGATCGTGTCCTGTCCGCTGTTGGCGACGTACACCCGCCGGCCGTTCGGGGAAACGACCACGTTCCACGGCTCCGAGCCGGTCACGATCTGCCCCTTCGAGCCGGCGCGCCGGTCGGGCCTGGCACGGAGCCTGCTGCCACGCGCCCGCGTGATGCGGATCACGGTCACGGACCCGGATGCGGAATTGGCGACGTAGGCGTAGCGGTTGTTGGGGTCGAGGGCGACGCTCTCGGGCTCGTCCCCCACGTTGATCCGAGCGATCACCTTGTTGGTCCGCGTGTAGATGACCGACACGGAGTCACCGCCGGGGTTCACGCTCCAGAGGTATTTCCCGTCGGCCGAGAGGGAGATCGGGCTGGAGGTGGTGGCCGAAGGGAAATTCCGCGCTTCGGCCGATCCCGGGACCACGAGCATCAGGCCGAGCAGAACCCCGAAGCCGACGATCAGCCGGCGCGCGGTCCACCTCCGACGAGTCTCGAGAAGCTCCATGGGCGCGGGAAGTACGTGAGCTTTTCACCCGATCGGCGGAGTGTCAACCCCTTTGCCCTCATGGGGTTTCGTCGAGGCGCTCGAGCAGCTCCAGCGCGTCGGCGCGCAGCTGTCCGTCGAGCTGCTGCCAATCCTCCTTCGCGAGCTTGCCCGTGCGGTAGTCGAGCTCGGCGTCGCGGATCTCACGGTACTTGGCTTCCTTGGCGGCTTCGAGGTCCGCGCGCTGCGGGCCCACCGAGGCTTCTTCGCCCGCGCCTCGTCCCAGCCGCAGCGGCGCGGCGATCAACAGCACCGCCGCCACGACCACGACGAGCACGAGCAGCACGTCCATCAGGTGTGTCTGATCTAGGCCTTGCCGAGGTCGCGCGCGAGTCGCGCCGCCTCTGGCGCCCGCACGCGGCGTGTCGCGCCAAAGGGCGCCGGCCAGATCGCGATCAGCCCGCCTCCGAGCACGATCAGCGCACCGATCCAGATCCACGTGACGAGTGGCGAGACCAGGACCCGGAACCGGGCGGGAGGAGCATCCGCCGGATAGCGCGCGACGAGACGTCGCAGCGTCTCGCCGAGCAACGCCGACCGTTCCGCGGCGGGGAGCTCGGTGGCCGCGGCGAACACGCGGTCGCCGCGGGCGATCGTGTCCTCCAGCAGAGCAATGTCGGGTGCGACGACCAGCCACAGGTCGTGACCCAGGCCGGCCCGCAGTCCGACCTCACTTGTGGCCTCGCCCTCGAAGTACCGCGACACCGCGCCGAGGCCGGCCGAGTTGGAGGGGAAGAAGCTGCGCTCCGTGTGCACGTTGGAAACCTTGCCCTCGCGCCGCACGCGCAGGTCGGCCCCGAGGTTGATCTTCTCCAGCTTGTTGCTGGACGTGAAGTCGATGTCGCCCGTCGGGCGCACGTACTGGACGTCGTAGCCGCCGACCCGAGCCCGCTCGCCCGGGGAAAGCCGGACATCGTCCGCCTTCTGGAACGAGGACGATGCCGCGACCCCGACGAGCAGCACGACTACCCCCACGTGCACGATGTAGCCGCCGTACCGGCGCCGGTTCCGCCGAACCAGCGACACCGCGGCGCGCGGCACACCCTCGCTCGTCATCGCACGCCGCGCGCGCACCCCGCGCGCGAACTCCTGCCCCACCACGGCGAGCACGAACGCGCCGAGGCTGAACAGTGCGAGCGCCGCCGCCCGGCGCTCGACCCCGGCCGCGAGCAGGACGACCAGCGTCCCGACGCCGATTGCGACCGGCGCCGCCAGCTCTCGGCGCAGGTTGGCCGCGGTGGTGCGGCGCCACGCGAGCGCCGGCCCGAGGCCCGACAGCAGCACCAGCAGCAGCGCGAGCGGCATCGTGTACTTGCTGAACCACGGGGGCCCGACCGAGGACTGCTCCCCGGTGAACGCCTCGGAGATCAGCGGGAAGAAGGTTCCCCACAGGATCACGAAGCAGAGACCGACCAACGCGAGGTTGTTCAGCAGGAAGATCGCCTCGCGGGAGAGCAGCGAGTCGAGGCGGTGCTCGGACTGCATGTCCGACGCGCGCGAGATCACCAGCGCGGCGGAGCCGACGACGAGCACGGAGATCAGCACGAGGAAGGGGATCCCGAGCGTCGACGCTCCGAAAGCATGGATCGAGTTGAGGATTCCCGACCGCACCAGGAACGTGCCGAGCAGGGCCAGGATCCCGGTGGCAAGGACGAGCGAGACGTTCCACATCCTCAGCATCCCGCGCTTTTCCTGGACCATCGCCGAGTGCAGGAACGCGGTCCCGATCAGCCACGGCATCAAGGACGCGTTCTCGACCGCGTCCCATCCCCAGTACCCGCCCCAGCCGAGCTCGGAGTAGGACCAGCGGGCGCCCAGCACGATCCCGACGCCGAGGCACATCCAGGCCGCGAGCGCGAAGGGCCGCACGGTGCGCAGCCAGTCCGCGCTGAGGCGGCGGGTGACCAGGGCTCCGACTGCGAACGCGAACGGGATCGTGAACAGCGTGTAGCCCGAGTACAGCATCGGCGGGTGGAACATCATGGCCGGGTGGCGCAGCAGCGGGTTCAGGCCGGCGCCCTCGACCGGCGTGGGAGACAACTGCGCGAACGGGGTCTCGAGGAACACGAGCAGCCCGCAGAAGAACGCCGCGATTCCCAGCAGCACCGCAGTCGCATAGGGCGCGATCTCGCGGGCGCGCGCGCGGGAGAGGAACAGGACCGCGCTCGACCAACCAGCCAGCAGCAAGACCCAGAAGAGCAGCGACCCCTCCTGTGAGGACCAGATCGCGGTCGCCTGGTAGAAGGCGGGCGTGGTGGTCGACGAATGCGAGGCGACCAGCTCGAACGAGAAGTCCGAGCGCAGGAAGGCCGCCTCCAGGATCACGAAGCAGACAGCGAGCACGCCGAACAGCGCGTACACGGAACGGCGCCCGGAGGCGATCCATGCACGGCCGCTACGCCCGCCGAGGCCCACGCTGTTGCGAATGTGCGCGCCGTAGAGCGACGCGAGCGCGCCGTAGAGGGCGATCGCCAGGGCGACTACGAGCAGCGCTTTACCGGCGGTCAGCACGTCGGGCCTCAGTATCGCAGGCGGCTGCTACGCGGCTGCGCGCTCGCCAGCGGACAGCACGGCCGCCGGCTCCGCGGCCACGACGCGCATCGGGAGCCCGTTACGCGGGGATATCGTCGGTGCGTGGCGGATGCTCAGCACGTGGCCCGGTAGCAGCTCCAGACGGTGTCGCTCGAGGATCGCGCGGGCAATGATCGCGACCTCGGCCTGGCCGAAGCGCATGCCGATGCACGTGCGCGACCCGCCGCCGAAGGGGACGTACGCACCGAGAGGAAGCTGCGCCTTGTTCTCCTCGCTGAAGCGCGCGGGCAGGAACCGGTCCGGCTCGGACCAGACGTCCGGCAGGTGGTGGCTCGCCCATGAGCAGTACTCGACGTGTGCGCCGCCGGGAACGGTCACGCCTTCGAACTCGAACGACTCGATCGCGCGCCGCGGCCCGATGTATGCGGGCGGGTACTTGCGCAGCGTCTCGTCGAGGATCATCTCGACCGTCACCTCGGGGTCGTCCAGGACCCAGGCGTTGTGCGCCAGCTCGTAGAACATGAACGAGACGGTCGACGTGGTCGTGTCATGTCCCGCGAACAGCAGGGTCATGACCTCGTCGCGCACGTGCCGCCGCTCGAGCGAGTTGCCCTCGTCGTCGGTGGCGTCGAGCAGCAGCGAGAGCACGTCCATGCCGCGCTCGCCAGTGGCGCGCCGCCGGTCGATCTCTCCGTACACGAGGCCGTCGAGGCGCCGGCGCGAGCGCATCAGCTGCCAGAAGGGCGTGTACGGACCGCGCGGGATCTGCAACAGGTAGTCGCGTGCGTAGAAGGAGAGCGCCGCCTCGAACTCGGCGGCCGCGTTCAGCCCGCCTGCGCGCGCGGTGTCCGGATCGATGCCGAACAAAGCGCGCAGCGCAACGCGTAACGCCACCCGCCTGGTCCAGTCGTAGATGTCCACGACCTCGCCGGGTCGCAGCTCGACCAGCGCCCGATCGACCTCGTCGCGGATCACCGCTGTGGCCGCGGCGATCTGCTCGCGGTGGAAGGCCGGCAGCATCATCTTGCGGTGCGTCCGGTGAAACGCGCCGTCGATCGTCAGAAGCCCGTCGCCCAGCAGCGGGATCAGATCCCGCAGGTGACCCTCGCGCCACAGGAAGTTCTTGGCGTGCGACACCAGGATGTAGTGATTCGCAGCGGGTCCCAGCATGAAGACGGCGTTGTGATGGAAGATCCGCAGCGTGAAGACCGGCCCGTAGCGCTCGTAGGCTTCGAGCAGCAATCCCAGCGGGTCCCGGTCGAACCGCCGCATGCGCGCGAGGCTGAAGTTCGTCTCCCCCGGCGGCCACGGGACGGACGCCGAGCGGTCCGCGCGGATGTCGCCCCACAGCACCGCGAGGGGGTTTGTCGTCATGGGAGGTGGAGCTTCGACCGCCACGACGCGAGTTTACGGCCTCAGGCCGCGGGCCTTGGGACCCTCGTGGAGCTGGTGGCGCACGATCTCGTGGGCCCGCTCCGCCCAGTCGCACAGCAGCGGCCGAGTGTCGCGCGGATCGATGATCTCCTCCACCCCGAAGCGCTCCGCGGTGCGGAAGGGAGAGCGCACTGCGTTCAGGCGCTGCTCGATTTCGGTGCGCAGCGCGACGGGGTCCTCCGCCGCCTCCAGCTCCCTGCGATAGGCGGCCTCGATGCCGCCCTCGATGGGGAGCGAGCCCCAGTCGCCGGACGGCCACGCGTAGCGCAAGTTGAGTCCGTGGGCCTGCCCGTGTGCCGCCCCCGCTACGCCGAACACCTTGCGCACGAGCACGGACACCCACGGCACCGACGCCTGGTAGACAGCCACAAGCGCCCGCGTGCCGCGGCGGATCGTGCCGCGGCGCTCGGCCTCGGTCCCGATCACGAACCCCGGTTGATCGACGAAGTTCACGACGGGCAGGCGAAACTGATCGCACACGTCGACGAACCGGGTCAGCTTCTCGGACGCGTCCGCGGTCAGCCCGCCGCCGTAGTGGTTGGGGTCTGAGCAAAGGATGCCGACCGGCCGGCCGTCGAGGCGGCCGAGCGCGGTGATCAGGCTGCGCCCGAACGACGCCCCGACCTCGAACACGGAGCCGCGGTCCAGCACCGCCTCCAGGATGCGGCGGGCCTTGTACGGCTGCCGGCTCTCGCGCGGGACGATCGACAGCAACTCCTCCTCGCGGCGCTGCGGAGGGTCGGACGAGTCCACCGCGGGCGGTGCCTCCCACACGTTCGCGGGCATATAGGAGAGGAACCGGCGCACCTGCGCGAGTGCGTCCTCCTCGTCCCCTGCCTGATTGTCGACGGCTCCCGCGCGCGTTTGCGCCCGGGCTCCGCCGAGCTCCTCCTTGTCGGGCGTCTCCCCCATCGCGGCCGCCACCACGGGCGGGCCCGCCACGAATAGCTGCGCCGTGTCGCGCACGATGACGGAGAAGTGCGAGGCCACGACCCGGGCCGCTCCAAGGCCGGCCACCGGGCCGAGCGCCGCGGCGACCACCGGCACCTCCGAGAGGTTGGCGGCGGCAACCTCCCACCCCGGGATGAAGGGCACGTAGGTGAAGCCCATCGTTTCGAGCGACTTCACGCTCCCGCCGCCGCCCGTCCCGTCGACCAGCCGCACCAGGGGCAGGCGCAGCTCGCTCGCCATCCGCTCCGCGTAAACCATCTTCTGCCAGATCGCAGCGTCGGCCGCCCCGCCCCGGACCGTGAAGTCGTCGCCTTGCACGACCGCCCGGCGCCCATCGATCCGGCCCTGGCCGACGAGCACGTTCGCGGGCAGGAACTCGGCCAGCTCACCGTCCTCGTACTTACCCCAGCCGGCAAGCGCGCCGGTCTCGTGGAACGTGCCCGCGTCGAACAGCCGCTCGACCCGCTCGCGCACCGTCAGGCGGCCGCTCGCGTGCTGGCGCTGCACACGCTCCTCGCCTCCCATGCGCCGCGCGAGGTCCTCGCGGCGCCTAAGCTCCCTCAGCTCGGCCTCCCAGCTCATGCGCTCAGCATATGCGTGAGGCGGCCGGGTCCGGGGGCGACCGGGTATAGGGTGAACACCATGACCTTGTCCACCGCCGCCAAAGCCCCGTCGAGCCGCGAGCGGGTGCGCGTCTTCGTGGAGGATCCCGAGCTCGCGAGCGGCCTCGATCCCGAGGCGCTGGCCGCGGCCGAGCAGATCACCGCCCCCATGCTGCGTGTGCAGCAGGGCGGCTGGGACTTCAAGGCCGACCCGAAGCGCCTGAACTCACACCTCGGCCTGCTCGTCATGGAAGGCCTGCTGCTGCGTGAGGTGCTGGTCGGCGAGGTCGCGTGCGCCGAGCTGCTCGGGTTCGGCGACGTGATGCGGCCGTGGACCGGGTCGTCCGGCGAGCAGGCTTCGATTCAGGCGGAGGCCCGCTGGGAGGCGCTCGAGGACGTGCGCCTGGCCGTGCTCGACCCGCGGTTCGCGCTCCAGATCGCGCGCTGGCCGCAGGTCTCGGCCACGATCGTCGACCGTGCCCTGATCAGGGCACGCTGGCTGTCCTTCCACCTCGCCGTGTGCCATGTCGTCGGCATCGAGAAGCGGCTGATCATCCTCTTCTGGCACCTCGCGGATCGCTGGGGGAAAGGTGACGCCCGAGGGAGTGCGGATCGCGCTCCCGCTGTCGCACGGGATGATCGCCAAGCTGGTGGGCTCGCGGCGGCCCACGGTCACGACGGCGATGGGCAAGCTGCGTGAGGAGGGCAAGATGCTGCGCACCGATGACGGAGCTTGGATCCTGTGCGGACCTCCGCCGGAGGACCTTCGCAACGTGCGCGGCAGCGTCGGAGCCCGCGACCCTCGCAAGGATCTCAGCGGCGAGACGCCCAAGGACCCTGGCGGCGAGTAGCGCTGGTGGCCGGTGGCGGGCGGCCGTTGGAGCGCGTCCCGGTCCTGCGCGTGCGCGCGGGCGTCGCGCAAGGGGCATCCGATGCCGTAGCCACGGAAGAGCCGCTCGAGATCCGGATCGACGGTGAGCCCGTGGCCGTCACGATGCGGACCCCTGCCCCGGGCGAGGACGCGGAGCTGGCGCTCGGCTTCCTGCTCGGCGAGGCGATCGTCGACATGGCCGACGTGGCCCGCGTGGTCGAATGCCGCGGAGGTGCAGACCGCGAAGGAGAGAGCGTCGACGTGCGCCTGCGCGCGGATGCACGGCGGGCGCCGGGCTGGCAGCGACGCTTCTACGCCACCTCGTCCTGCGGGATCTGCGGCAAGGAGAGCATCGAGGCGGTGCGCGTGGCCGCGGCGCCGCTGCCCCCCGGGCCGCGGGTGGACGCCGCGGTGCTGGCTGCCCTGCCGGGCGAGCTGAGGTCGCGCCAGCGGACCTTCGAGCGTACGGGCGGGCTGCACGCAGCCGGGGTGTTCTCCGCCGACGGGGACCTGGTCGCCATGCGCGAGGACGTCGGGCGCCACAACGCAGTGGACAAGGTGATCGGCCGGACCGCGACGGAGGGGCTGCTGCCACTCAACCACCAGGTCATGCTCGTCTCCGGGCGCGCGTCCTTCGAGATCGTCCAGAAGGCACTGGTGGCCGGCATCCCGGTGCTGGCTGCGGTGTCGGCTCCGTCGAGCCTTGCCGTACAGCTGGCGCGCGAGGCCGACATGACGCTCGTGGGGTTCCTCCGCGACGGGGACTTCAATGTGTATGCCGGACGCGGCCGCGTATCAGGGCTCTAGTACCGTCCGGACCCCGGTATGGACGCACAGCGCTGGCATCAGTTCCTCTCCTATGTGGACCGTGCGTACTCGAAGCCGACGTTCGAGGTGGAGGAGCGCGACTACCGGCTGCAGCTCGCCGAGGAGTTCAGGCAGGCGCTCCAAGCCTCGCCGGATGCCGGGTTGATCGATGCAATCCGGGAGGTGTTCCAGCGCCCCCGCGGTCGCGACTACGACCTCACCGAGCCGGCCCACAATCAATGGCTGTCGCGCTGGGGAGGCGCACCTGACAGTTCCCTGCCCGCGGTGCTGCATGGTTTCGCCGGTTCCAGCGCCGATCCGATGGAGCGTTTCGAGCACTTCGCCCAGGCAGCGGAGGAGGCGGGATTTGGCCACAACGGGAGCGCCGTCCTGGCGTTCGGCTCGCTGCTCAACTTTTGTCTTGACCCGAATTCGGCCCCACCGGTCAAGTCTGCGCAATTCGACGGAGTCGAGTGCACCCTTGGCTACCGCGTGTCGGCCCAGGAGAGCGCACTCGAGCAATACAGACGTCACTTCAGCTTCACCGCTGACGTGCTGGCCCGCGCCCGGGATCGGGGCATCGCGCTCAATGACACCCTGGACGCAGCGATCCTGATCCTCGTTGCCTCCGAGGAGGAGGACTTCTGGGCCGCAGGATCCGATCTCTGGGCGTCCGATCTCCCGGGCGCCGGCGGCCCGCCCCTTGCGCCTCACGAGGAAGCCCCCTATCTCTCCGTCTGCGCGATCTATCGCGACGAGGCTCCGTACCTGCGGGAGTGGATCGAGTTTCACCGGCTTGTCGGGGTAGAGCGTTTCTTCCTCTACAACAACGAGAGCGTCGACGAGCACCGCGAGGTGCTCGCGCCCTACATCGAGGACGGAACCGTCGTGCTGCAGGACTGGGCCGTGACGACCGCTGTCGTGAACCCACTCCGCCGCCGCCGCACCTCCCCTCTGCAGCCGCAGCAAGCCGCCTACAACGACTGCCTCAAGTGGCACCGCCGTGACTCACGCTGGATCGCCTTCATAGACGTCGACGAGTTCCTCTTCTCGCCGACCGGCACACCGCTACCGGACCTCCTGAGCGAGTACGAGCGCTGGCCCGGGGTGGTCGTGAACTGGGCGATGTTCCATAGCTCCGGCCACCGCACGCAGCCGGAGGGCCCGGTAATCGCGAACTACCGCATCAGGCTGAACTCACCCGACAACCACAAGGTGAAGAGCATCGTGCAGCCCGCTCACACGGTACGCAGCCGCAGCGCCCACCATTTCCTTTACACGTCGCTCAGCGCGGTGGACGAGAGGCACTACCCTGCCACCGGCTTCAAGACCAAGTCGGTGTCGTTCTCCCGCCTGCGGCTCAACCACTACTACACCAAGTCGGAGGAGGAGTTCGTGCGGAAATCGGCGCGGCCCAGGGCGGGCGGCGCGGTGAGGCCGCCCTTCGACCCCGAGGAGTTCCGAGCCGTCGAGGAGCGGACCGGCGAACCCGACGAGACGATCCTGATCTACCTCAACTCGCTCGAGGAGACGCTCGGGGTCCGATCCGGGTCCGCGTAGGACGTGTATGTCGGCGGTGCGCGGGTAATACGTCTCTACCAACAGTCGTCCGCATGCAGGCAGATTCACCGGAACTCCGGTGCCGGCATGTCGTTCCAGGGGCAGGGGGAGAGTGGGTCTACACATCCGACATGCCGTAGCACTGTCGATCGCGATGCTGGCGCTTGCGGTGCCGAGCGCGGCAGCCGCGCCGGCCTCCACGCTCTACAGCGAGCAGGTGGTCGCCGCAGGGCTGACGGCGCCGACGGCGATCGCGTTCCTCCCGGATCGGCGGCTGCTCGTCACGGAGAAGGGCGGCGCGCTCAAGCTCGTGCAGGGCGGCTCCGCCACCACCCTGACCACGATCCCGGTCTGCTCGGGCTCGGAGATGGGCCTGCTGGGCATCGCGCCGGACCCGAACTTCGGCGCAAACGGATATGTCTACCTCTATCGCACGAAGCCTGCGGCCGGCGGGTGTGGCAGTCCCACCGGGCGCTTCAACCAGGTGGTGCGGGTCACGATGTCCGGCGACACGGTCGTGGCCGGCAGCCTCACGGAGCTACTCACCGGAATCCGCACCGACAACGGCAACCACGACGGCGGGACGCTGCGAATCGGACCGGACAACAAGCTGTGGGTCTCCGTCGGGGACACCGGGCTTGGAGACAGCGGGGGACCCGGGCAGTCCACGAACCCGTATGCGCAGAACCTGAGCGCCCTCGAGGGCAAGATCCTGCGGCTCGAGCTGAACGGCAGTCCGGCGGCGGGGAACCCGTTCATCGGCCAACCACCCGCACGCCCGGAGGTCTACGCGCGCGGCTTCCGCAATCCGTTCCGGATGAGCTTCGACGAACAGACAGGTCGCCTCTGGGTGGGCGACGTGGGCCAAGGGACACGCGAAGAGATCGACATCGTCCAGCCCGCGGGAAACTACGCGTGGCCGCGTTGCGAGGGCACGCTGCCCGTTGGCTGCCAGCTCGCGGGTGACATCAGTCCGGTCTTCGAGTATCAGACCGGATCGCTGGGGCGCGCGGTGACCGGCGGCGCGTTCCTCCCGCGCTACTTCGGATACGTGGGTGGCCAGTACGTATTCGGCGACTACACGGCCAGCAAGCTCTACATTGCGGTCCCCAACGCGGCGCGTACCGACATCTCTGCCCCGGTGGACTTCGTGACGGACGCCGGGGGCCCGGTCGACATCGTCTCAGGGCCTGACCAGGCGCTTTACTGGGTTGCGATCAACAGCGGCGAGGTCCGCAGGATCGTCCCCGGGTACGCGCGCCCTCAGCTGGCGGCGAAAACGCGCGCACCGCTCGTGCCTGCCTTCGAGGAGTGCACGGCGCCCAACCGCACACACGGCTCACCCTTTGCATCGGGCTCCTGCAGCCCTCCCGTGCAGCGCTCCGCGCACGTCACGGTGGGCACACCCGACGCGAACGGCGCTCGTGCCAGGTCCACCGGCCACGTCCGTTTCGGAGTCATCGCCGGCGATCTCGACACGCCGACTGACGAGGCGGACGTAGCCCTGACCGTGCGCATCACCGACGTACGCCGCCGCAGCGGGCTCGCCGACTATGCCGGACAGCTGCAGGCCGCCGCGGGACTTCGGATCACCGACAAGGACCATGTTCCCGCCGCCGGCCCTGCGGGGGGAACCGTGCAGGATCGGATGATCGCCTGGCCCGTGCCCTGCACGGCCACACCCGACACGACGATCGGATCCACGTGCTCGATCACGACCTCGGCCGACGCGGTCGCTCCCGGTGTGGTCAAGGAGGGCGTGCGCGCGATCTGGGAGCAGCGCGTGGTCAGGGTGTACGACGGCGGCCCGGACGGCATCGCGGCGACGACGCCCAACACAGTGTTCGCGGTACAGGGCGTCTTTATCCCGTGAGGCGCGCGTAGCGCGACTCTCAGGACTTTAGGTGGGGCGAAGCCCCTCGATGTTCTTCCGTGATGCGGGCCTAATCCGTAGCGGCGCGCGCGTCGCGCAGCGCGTCCTGCGCGTGCGAGTAGACCTGCATCGCCACGGCCTTGCCGTTCTCGACCGTCCACAGGTGCGCGATCTCCTCCTCGACCGGCACGCCGCTGCCGCGGCCCCGGCCGTACATCCTGAGGACCACGACCACGTGGCTGCCACCAACGCCGATGAGGTCGACCGGCTCCATGCTGAAGTCCGCGAAGCTCTCGTCGCTGATCGCCAGCGCCTCCCGCACTCCCTCCCGTCCCGTGTAGGTCTGCGGGTCGGGTGCCTCGGGGCGGTCGCGGATCACGATGTCGTCGGAGATCACGTCCCAGGCATCCACGCCGTCGAGGCCCTCGTTGCCGATCGCCTCGTAGGCCTCACGCAACAGGGCCACGTTGCGTTCGCTGAGGACCTCTTCCTGCTCCAGCGGCTCAGTCACCGTGATCCTCCAGGACGTGTGTGCGCCAATCCGATCCCGGCGCGGCCAGTGCCGCCGTATGGCCGGTGGGGGCCGGGACCTGGCGCACCTCCCATCCCCGCACGGCGCAGCGCGGCAGGTCGTCGATCAGGCCCGCCACGGAGAACGTCGACAGTCCCAGCGACAGACCGGCTCCGACGCCCTTGGCGTAGGCCTCCTTCCCCGTCCAGCACCGGTGGAACGCGGCCGCCCGCCGCGCGGGCGCCTGACGTGCGAGCGCGGCGGCCTCGGCGGGGGCGAACATTCGCCGAGCGATGCGATCCACGGCACGGCCCGGCTTCACCCGCTCGACGTCGACACCGACGGGCCGGTCACGCGAGACCGCGATGACCGCCCAGCGCCCCGACCGCGAGAAGCTGAATTCGAGCTCGTGTCCCACCAGCGCGGGCTTGCCGTGCACACCCGGGGCGAAGGCGAGGGTCGCGGGGTCGCTTCCCACGTAGGAGGCGAGGATCGCCCGCAGTCGCGCGCGGCCGGCATCGGCATCCTCAGCGCTCGCGTGCCAGACATCGATCACGTCCCTTGCGGGCATGCCTTGAAGGTAACAGCCCCGCTGCCGAGCCCCCGGAGCGTGCCGCCCGGCGCCTCGAGCACGGCCGTCTGGAGGGCGCTGCGCCCGCGAACGCCTACCCAGCGCCGCGGCCCCACCGCCTCGCAGAGCCGGATGACACCAGTGCCGGCGTTGGGAGGCCACTCCAGGAATGCGATGTCGAGCGCAAAGCGCATGCCCCACGTGTGGACCGCATTGCACTCGGGGATCAGCAGGGCGCGACCGGCCGGAATGGCGGATCGGCCCGCCAGGCCCAGCAGGCGCGCAGAGAACGACTCGGCCACCCACGCGTGGAGCTCGCGGCCGCCGGCTTCGACACCAAGCGATCGTCCGAAACCAAACCGCCGCATTTCAAGGTAAGGGCTCTGCCTCCCGAAAATGACCGTGGACGTGCAAAGCACCTGTCAGGGCCTCGCGCGAGGGCAGGAGTCGCCCGTAAGATTCAGACGCGCGCCTGGGAGTGCCGGGGCGAGAGCCAGGGACATGTCAAGGGACAACACCAAGAAACGCGGCAACTACAACTCCGGAGAGGACTACGTCCTCGAGTACGGAGAGCTGCGCTTTACCTTCAACGAAGAGGACTTCCGCCAGCGCGTCGAGCAAGCTGCCGTGAAGCTCAGCTTCGTCAAGCCCGGGCTCGCGACCGAGGAGCTGGACGACCTCGTGAATCTCGCGGTCAACGGCGAGATACGCGAAGCCTCCTCCCCGCTCGGCGAGCACGTCAACGAGCGCTGGTACGAGCTCGTCGGCCCCGCCGACCGCTCGCTGGTCCATTGGCTACGGCGGCTCGTGTTCCGCGGCGCCTGGCTCGACCAGCGCGTCAAGGAGGGCGAGCTGGACATCCACTTCCACGAGGACACGCACAGCTTCGGCTACGTCCAGCCAGACCGCGACAGCGAGTTGATTGAGCTGTCCCCGGAACCGAGCTGGAAGCCTGTCGCCTACCCCGGGTAGGTAAGCGCCGCTCCTGCCTCGGGCGGAACTTAACCGCGGATATCGCGGGTAACTTCCTACGCGAGTTCGCGGGCCCGTTCGGCGAGGAAGTCCCAGGCCTCTTCGGGGCTCAGGGAGCGCGCCACGCCGCGCATGTTCTCGAGCGACAGCCGCCGGTCCTCGTCGAGCAGGGTGTCCTCGCCCAGCGTTCGGGACCGATCCGCGTCGATCGCCGGGTACTTGCTGCGTGCGGCCAAGTCAGGGCGAAGCCGGACGATCATGTTTGCGCTGTCCTCGAGCGCGTCGTGGACGAGCGCGTCGAACGATGATTCGGTCTCGACCCGCGCCGTCGCGATCAGCGTCAGCGACCCGCGCCCCGCGCCCCCGTCCCGCGCCGCTGCGAACCAGCGCTTGGTTGCCTCGACGGCCTCGGAGCGGGTGTCGCGCGTCAAGCCGTAGGCGCGCGCCAGCCGGCTGAGCGAGTCGAGCAGAAGAACCGCATCCTCCCCCCGGATAGCAGCCTCCTTGGCCTGCTCGAGCGCGCGCTCGGCGAGCTCCACCTGATCGCGCGGCGACGTGCCGGAGTCTGCTGCCACAACCTCCACGCGGCCGTCCCACTCGGGAACCTCCTCCGGACGGACGTCGACGAGCACCGCGTGCACCCGGACTCCTGCGCCCGCCAGATCGCCGCCGACCTCCTGCAGCAGAGCGGTCGCACCGCTGCCGGCGGGGCCGGCGATCAGCGCGCGTTGGCCATGCCCGAGCGGGGCGACGATCTGCACCATGCGGACCGCCAGCGTGTCACCGGTCTCGAGCGGACGGCTGGGACGCTGCACCGGGAAGTCGTCGAACGATGCACGCTGCCGTCCCACCGGCCGCTCGAGATCCTCGAGCGTGTCGTCCGTGCTCGACCGCTCCCGGCGGGCCTGTCGCTCGGCGCGCCTCGGAGGCCGGACTCGCTCCCTGGGACGCGGCGGCTCCGGCCGGGGTGCTGCTTCACGCCGAGGCGGGGCCGCGGGTGGAGCAGGTGCCGCGTCCTCTCCTCCAAGCGCCGCCACGAGCTGCTCGCGCCTCAGCATGCGGTAGCGGGGAACGCGAGCCTGGGCGGCCAACCGGTGCAGGTCCGCGAGTGGCTTGCCCTGGAGCTCGCCCGCCGCGAAGGCAGGCGTTACCACGGCGGCCGGTTCCCCGGCGCCCTCGTCCTCCTCGGCGGCCTGCGGCTGATCGATGGAACCCTCCGGGGACTCCGGAGGCTCCCCGCTATGCCGACGTCGGCTGCTTCGAAACCAGCTCACGAAGCCACTCGACGAACTCCGGCCGGGACTGCCAGTCCGCCTTGAAGCGCGCGCTACCCTGCTCCGTCAGCGGGTGGTCGAGCATCTGCCGGAAGACCTTTGCCGGCACGGTCGCAACCTCGCATCCGAGCCTGGCGGCCGTGACGACATGCTCTGGATGGCGAATCGACGCGGCCAGGACCTCGGTCGTCGTCCCCCCCGGCCGCAGCGTGGCCACGATCTCCTCCACCACGGTCGACGAATCGATCGAGATGTCGTCCAGGCGGCCCATGAAGCAAGACGCGTACGCGGCACCCGCCTGCGCGGTGAGCAGAGCCTGGTTCGCCGAAAAGACGAGCGTCATGTTGACGCGGATGCCCTCACCGGACAGGGCCTGCGTCGCCGCCAGCCCCTCGCTCGAGAACGGCACCTTGACCACCACGTGCTCGTGCAGCTTCGCCAGCGCATGACCCTCCTCGATCATCCCGGCGGCGTCGTCCGAGACCACCTCGGCGCTCACCGGGCCGCCGACGAGGTCGCAGATCCGCCGCACGATGTCGCCCGGGTCGCCCTGCTCCTTGGCGAGCAGCGAGGGGTTCGTCGTCGCACCGGAGAGGATTCCCCAGGCCGCGATCTCCTCGACCTCTGCCACGGACCCTGTATCTATGAAAAATCTCATCGCGCCATTCCCTTCTCCGAGCCGCCGTTGCCCGGGTCGGGCAACTCAGCCAGAGAGGTTAGCGCCCATCGCGGTGGGGGCCGGCGGCGGCGCCGACGGCGTCGAGCACGACCTCGAGGACCTTGCGCCACATCGTCTCGAGGCCGGTTCCGGAGGCCTCGATGACGGGGACCCCCGCCGCCTCGGCCCGCTCGACCAGGTGTTTCTGGACGACGCGGATCCGGTCCAGCGCCTCGAGGTAGCGTTGCGGCTCGCGCATTGTCTGCATCCCACGCGTGTGGAACCGCTCGCGGTGCTCGGCCTCGTCGCGCACCGCAAGCATCACCCGCACCGTCGTCGCCCGCTCGCACAGGCGCGGGTCGGGGATGTCCGGCAGCAGGTGCACACCCTCGACCACCATCGGAGTGCGGTCCGAGATCGCCCGTTCCACGACGGCGTCGAGCCCTGGAGCGATGTCATGAGCCTGGCGTATGTAGCCGGCGACGGTGCCGGAGGCGTCCTGCGTGTCCGGGAAGAGCGTCTTCGACACGTCGAACGAGGAGTGATGCACCGACGGCAGGAACTCGTGCGAGAAGAACGCGCGCACGACCTGGCGCACCTGGTCGGTGGCGATCACGTGCGGAATTCCGAGCCGGCCCGCCAACTGGGTGGCCACGGTGGACTTCCCGACGCCGGTCACCCCGCCGAGCAGTACCAGCAGGGGCCGGTCCAGGTTGCGCACGTTCCACCACTGCCGAAACCGCGCCAGGACCGTCTCGCCCTCGCCGCCGGCGACAACATCCTCCGCTACCGCGCGCAGCTCCTCCACGCTGATCTCGGTGGACTGACGCGCGACAAGGCGCTCCTCGATCTGCTGCGCGAGGGCAAAGCAGCGCTCCGAGGTCAGCCCGGTTGCCATCAGCGACTGCGCCATCAGGCCCTTCGAATACGGCAGGCCATAGTCGCTGCGCACGACGACAGTCGGTGTCTTGCCGCGCCGCCCGGGGGCCGAGCTCACGGCTGCACCTCCGCGACGATGTCCAAGAGCACGCGGTCGAGCACCGGCTCCCCTTCCTCGGCGACCGGGCGGTTGCGAACGAACACGACCCGGATGCCTTCGCGCGCGGCAGCCTCGGCGACGACGTCGATGGCGGCCGCCTTCAACTCGGTCAGGAACACGTCGCAGCCGTCACGTACGGCCGCCTCTACGTCGCGCGCGAGATCGCCGCGCCGCGCCAGGTTGGTCGAAAGCAGCCGCGGCTCCACCCCATGGCGCGCGAGACTCTCGCGCAGGGCCGCCTCCGCACCCGGTCGCGCGGTCACGAAGCAAGCCACCTGTGCCGCCGGCTCGATCGGCTCGGTCGGCTCCGGCCGCAGTGCGCAGCTCACGATCCGCTCCGGAGAGATCCAGCGGGCGAGTCCCGCGTATAGCTGGCGCCGCGCGTGGGGCACGAGGTCGGCAGCGCCGAGCAGCACCAGCAGATCCGCGCGCAGCAGCCGCAGCGGGCCGAGGTGCGACAGCGCCTGCGCGCCGGCGCGCGCAGCCGTGGTCACGCAGATCGTCGCGTGCGCACGCACGGGAGGCAGGGACGCGCCGCTGCCCTCGAGCACCACCACGTCCGGCCGCTCCCGCAGCGCGACGCTCAGGCCCTCGAGCACATTCGATTCGAAGGTCTCCCCCGCCGGCCCCTCACCACAACGCCGGCAGCCGACGGTCGTGACTCCGGCCAGCACGGCATCCTCCAAGTAGTCCGATGCTGCGTGGCCACCCGCGCGCGCGATCTCGAGCAGGCGCTCGAGTCCCGGCCGCTCGGCGGCACGCACCACGACCGGCTCCGGTGGGCCACCCCGTCCCATCGAGACGACCACCGTTTCCGTCCCCGAGTTGCGCAGCAGGCTCGCGAGATGGGTGCCGAGCGCCGTCTTGCCCGTCCGCTTGCCGGTGCCGATCACCGCGACCACCGGAACGTTGCCCGTGCCGGGTGAATCTGCCGGAGGCGGTGTCAGCAGGGCCCCGGGGGCGTGATAGGCGAGCCCCTCGTGAAGTGCAACTGCGGCCAGCTCCATCCGCGCATCCGGATCGAGCACAGGGTCCCCCGACAGGTCCATGACCGCCTCTGCTGCGCCCGCCCGCGCGAGCGAGCGCAGCGTCGCGCGCACGTCGGTGCCCGGCAGGGTCACGTCGTGCCCGTAGTGCCCGGCGGGGTCGGCGAGCACCGAGCCCGCAACCTTCTCCTCTCCGCCGGCGAACAGCACCGCCTCGAGCACGTGCTGCTCCTCCAGCCTGTCGAGCGCCGCGCGCGCAACGTCGGGATGGTGCTCGCCGTCTACGAGGGCGATGACGCGCATCGGGGCGCCCTGCTCACGCATCCCTCCACTGTGAGGAACTTGGCAGTCCGGCCTTCTCGTATTCGTGGGGCGTCTCGCGAGACCACTCGATGATCGGCTCCTGTCCGTCGAAGGGATATCGGCGCACGATCCGCACCGAGTTCGGGTCGATCTCGATCACGTTGTAACAGGGGCGCGTGTGACCCCGCAGCCGCAGGGTGGACACTGTTCCGGTCGTGACGACGAACAGGTCCTCGAGCCGCCATGCGTACGGCACGTGCTTGTGCCCGGCGAGGACGAGATCGACACCGGAGCCCAGCAGGACCTCGAGCAGATCACCTGCGTCGTAGACGATGTTGCGCTCGCGGCCCGTACCCGGGACCGGAAGCAGATGATGGTGCAGCACGAAGATGCGCAGGTCGGCTGGCTGGGAGAAGCTCTGCTCGATGTGCTCGTAGCGGCTGCGTCCGATCTGGCCGTGGTTGAGGTCGGGTTCGGAGGAGTCCTCGGCCACGATCGACACCCCGTTTGTGTGCAGGGCCGAGTGACGGGGCCCGAACATCTCCTCGAAATGCACGTAGCCGACGTTGCGGGAGTCGTGATTGCCGGGGACGACGATCAGCTGCTCACACTCGATCCTGTCCACGAATTCGCGCGCGACCTGGTATTCGCCCCGGAAGCCGTCCGACGTCAGATCGCCGCTGATCACGGTGACCCCCGGCCGCAGATCGTTGATCTCCTCGATCGCGCGTTCGAGCAGGTCGGCCTGGAAGTGCGGCGACCCGCAGTGCAGGTCCGAGATGTGCGCGATCCGGAGCGTGCTCATGCTGTTACTCCCTTCGCCGCGTCGCGCCCTTCCTCCTGCACCCCGGCGCGCCTGAGTTCGTCGGCGAGCAGCAGGTCGGCCGGCACTGCCACGTCACCGCGCAGGGCGGCCCGCACCGCGAGGTAGTCGTGCGTCGCAGCGACGTCGTGCACCCGCAGGAAGTGCGCTCCGAGGTCGAGGCCGTGCCCGATCGCGGCAAGCGTGCCACCGAGGCGCTCGCGCGGAGCGCGGCGCGTGAGCGCACCCACGAAGTCCTTGCGGGACACCGCCAGGAGCACCGGCAATCCCAGCGCCGCGATCTCGTCCAGCCGCCGCAGCAGCTCGATGGTCTGTGCCGGGTCCTTGCCGAGATCCGGCCCGGGACACACGAGGAGCCGGTCGTCCGGCACGCCGGCGTCCCGCGCGATCTGGAGACGCTCGTCAAGGAAGCGCCTGACGTCGTCGACGACGTCGTCGTAGTGCGGCCGGTGGAGCTTCTGCTTGGGGCGCGCGCGGGTATGTGTGACCACCAGCGCCGCGCCGGAGTCGGAGCACACGCCGGCCAGATCCGGGTCGATCAGGCCGCTCGGATCGTTCACCATGACCGCCCCTGCATCGACGGCCGCCCGGGCCACCTGCGGCTTGTATGTGTCGACCGACAGGACGGTGCCGGCTGCGGCCAGCCGATCCACGAGGGGAACGACCCGCTCGATCTCCTCGGCCGGCTCCACCGGGGGCCGGTTGGTGACACCGGACTCGCCCCCGATGTCGAGCAGATCAGCTCCTGCCCGGGCGAGCTCCAGCCCCCGTGCGACGCGCGACTCGAGGTCCGGGTGGGCACCGGCATCGGAGAACGAATCTGGCGTGGCGTTCAGGATGCCGATCAGGTAGGGACCGGCGGCGAGGCCGTATCGGTGCTCCCTGCGGCCAGGATCTGGCCTGCTGCTCGAGTCATCGCGTTAGAGTGGGCTTGGCATTTGAGCTGGCCCCAGGATAGGTAGAGGGGGCCGAAATTTCAGCCCCGCAGCGATCTGACATGCTGTCGCACGGCTTGGTCGCCCGTAGTATTCTGGCATTCAGCGGGGGACCGGTCACGACCTGACCGCCGGGGCCATTCATCAGCAGCGGGGGGCATGGGAGTTCGTAGCTCAGGGAGAACGGATCGCAGCTTGACCAGGGTGAGAAGCCTGGTCGTCGCTGCCTGCTTTGCGCTGCTCGTCGCGGCGCTCCTCCAACCCTCGCAGGCCGCCGCCCTACCGCCGCCTTGGAACGACTTCGTGTTCGACACGTCCGTCGCGGAACAGACAGGCCCCGAGGTGATGGTCTACGACTGGTCCGTTCAGAAATGCCAGGACAACGACATCCCCGATACGCCGCACCGCGCCTTCAAGGACAACACGGGCAAGGTCCAGCTCCTGTCCACGCACTTCGAGAACTACCGCAATCTCGCGCAGACCACGCTGGACAGCCCCTACACGCACTCCTGCGCGAAGCTCATGACGACGACCAACAGTCCCGACGTGTCGACCTACGACTCACGGGAATGGATCTCCTCACCCTGGACCGCCGACGGCCAGACGGTCTACGCGCTGGTGCACAACGAGTACCAGGGCAGCCAGTTCCTGCCCAATTGCGAGAACTATGCCTACCAGTGCTGGTGGAACTCGATCACGAGCGCGGTCTCGACGGACGGGGGCGCGACGTACACCAACACCGGCCCCGGCCACGCCGTGGCGACGCTTCCGTGGCAGTTGACGAAGAACGGGCCGCACGGCTACTTCACGCCGAGCAACATCGTGCGCTCGGGCGACGGCTGGTTCTACGCGATGATCCGCGCCCGCGTTACCCCAGGGACGAGGCGCTCCCGGCTGTCCAACCGTTGGGCACGTGCCTGATGCGCACGCGCGACCTGAGCAACCCCCAGTCGTGGCGCGCGTGGAACGGCTCGACGTTCTCGGTCCAGTTCGACAACCCCTATCACGGCCCGGCGGTCAACCCGGCCGATCACGTGTGCGCACCGGTCGACTTCAACAGCATCGGGGCCATCACCGAGAGCCTCACCTACAACACCTACCTCAAGAAGTGGATGCTGGTCGGCATGTCGACCGGCGATGCCGCTTCACGGCAAGCCGCCCGGTGTCTACTACGCGCTGTCCGACGACCTGCTCAACTGGTCCAACGTGGAGCTGCTGATGGAAGCCGAGATCAACTGGGAGAGGAACTGCGTGCTACCCGACCCGATCAAGGAAGTCTCGATCCTCGATCCCGCCAGCAAGTCACGCAACTTCGAGACCGTGGGACAGACGGCCCAGCTGTTCTACACCTGGTACCACATGATTTATCACTCGAGCACCAACTGCAGCGGCACGCTCGACCGTGACATCCTGCGCATTCCGATCCGGTTCAACCTCCCGCCCGGATGATGCGCGCGCTGGTCGCGATGCTGGCGGCGATTGCAGCGTGGAGCATGCTGTGCCGGCCGTGGCGCACGCCACCTTCCCGGGCACCAACGGGAAGCTCGCGTTCGGGAGCGCGCGCAGCGGCTTCCCCGCCGACAACGATCTCTACACGATGGCCGCCGATGGCACGAACCAGACGCGCATCACGACGATGAATCTGGACGAGCTGAATCCTGCGTGGTCTCCAAAGGGCGCGAAGGTCGCGTTCGAGCGCGCCAACGGGCTGCGCTCCGACATCTGGATTTCGAAGCCCGACGGCACGGGCCTACGCCAGCTGACCACTCATGCCGCAAACGACGTACGGCCGGCTTTCTCCAACACGGGCACCAAGATCGTGTTCGCAAGCGACCGCAACAGCACGCATGGCAAACACGACCTCTTCGTGATGGAAGCGAACGGCGCGAACCAGGTCGCGATCACGAACACGCCGACGATCGACGAGAACTACCCGTCCTGGTCTCCCGACGGGCTCTCCATCGCGTTCTCCCGCGACGGCGACATCTACAGGGCTTCGACGAGCGGGACAAACCTCCAGCGGCTGACCAGCGGCACGTTCCAGGAGTTCGAGCCGGACTGGTCGCCGAACGGCAGCAAGATCGTCTACCGGACCGGCATCGACACCGTCGACGACATCTGGACGCTGAACGCGAGCGGAGGGGGCCATGTCAACGTGACCAACAACGGCTCCATCGTCGAGGAACGGCCCGTGTGGTCACCGCAGGGCGACAAGATCGCCTTCATTCGCGGCGCGTTCAAGGACGCCGAGGTCTACACGATGAATCCCGACGGCACCGCGGTCACGCGCATCACGAACAACACCATCATGGATGCCAGCCCCTCCTGGCAGCCGATCCCCTTCGCCCCAACCTATGTGCGACCTACGGGAGCCGGCCCTGCCCGCTTCCCCCTGGTACCGAGTTACAGGCCGTGCAAGTCTCCGACCCTCGTGCACGCCGCGCCGCTGAACAGTGCTTCCTGTACCCCACCGAAGCTGTACTCGCGTTACCTGACCCTGGGTACCCCCGATGCGAACGGGAAGCCCGCATCCTCCACCGGTTTCGTGAGGCTCACCGTCGTCCCGGGGAACACATCGACGCCGGCCGACGAGGCGGACGTCGCGGTGAAGGTCAGGATCTCTGACGTGCGCAAGAAGTCGGACCTCACCGACTACACGGGCCAGCTACGCGTAAGGGCCGAGTACCGGCGCCAGACGGACAAGGAGAACATCACTGCGGGCGGGAACCCCATCGACGCCGGAACGAGCAAAGACATGACGTGGGCGGCCTCGGTTCAGTGCACCCCGACGGCAGATGTCAACATCGGCTCCAATTGCGATCTCACAACCACGCGTGACGCGATCACGCCCGGCAGCATCAAAGAGAGCAAGCGGGCCATTCTGACGCTCGGGCGCATCCAGGTTTGGGACGGTGGCTCCGATGGGCTGAACTCCACCGAGGTCAACGACCTGTTCCTCACCCAGGGCCTTTTCATCCCCTAGCCGGGCGCCCTGCCTCTGGGCGTGCTCAGCCGCGCGCCGCAGCTTCCTCTCCGACCGTCAGCCGCTCTGTCCGAACGGCCTCAGGCCAAGCCTCTGCGGCACGCTTGACCTCGGCCTTGCTCCAGCCGCGCTCGGGTCCCATCGCCCTGGCCACCCGCAATGCGGTGTCTGGGACCTCGATCGTCCGACGACCGGCCAGGAGGCCCAGCCGGGTGCGACGCAGCAAGACGTCGGCAACTGTTCGTGCCTGCTCGTGCCGGGCCGCGACGACCGCTTCCACGAGCAGGTCCGGCATGCCGTCGACGATCGGCCGGCACAGGTCCTGATCCTCGGCGCAAATCGCGAGCACCCGCTCCGCGAACAAGCCATAACGCCCCGCGAGATGGGCACGTGCCTGTTCGCCGATTCCCGGAACCTCGTGAAGCATCGCCGGATCGACCGGATGACCTAGCGGAATCTCGTGTGTCCGGCAGGGCGCCTCCCGAAAGTCCCGCTCCACCATCCGGTCCACGACCATCTTCGCCATGCGGCGCCAGGTGGTCAGCTTGCCGCCGGTGATGGTGATCAGGCCCGACGAGGTCTCGTACAGCTCCGCCTTGCGTGATATGTCGACGCTCTTCTTCGGGTCCGCGCTCGAGATCAGCGGTCGCACGCCCGCATACGCCCCGGCCAGGTCATGTGCGCCGAAGTCTGTCCCGAAGAATGCGTTGACCGCCGTGAGCAGGTAGTCCACATCAGATTCCGACACAGGCGGGTGCTCGAGGCTGCCCTCGTAGTCGTTGTCGGTGGTGCCGACCAGCGTCTGGCCCAGCCAGGGGAGCGCGAAGATCGTGCGCTCTGCCCCTGCCGGGACGACCACGGCAGCGTTCAGAGGCAGCTGCTCGCGGTCGAGCAGCACGTGGGTGCCGCGGCTCGGCCGGATCACCGGCACGTCCTCCTCGTCGTGCAGCTCGTCCGGGCGGATGCGGTCGGCCCACACGCCCGTGGCGTTCACGACGTTGGCCGCTGCGATCGCAAACCGCTCCCCGGACTCGGCCTCTTCGCACACCACGCCCGTGGCCTTGCCCTGCTCCTCGATCAGCTCGACCGCCCGCGCCCCGTTGACGCAGACGGCGCCGAATCGCTCCGCCTCGCCGAGCACGGTCAGAACGAGGCGTGAGTCGTCGGTCTGACAGTCGTAGAACAGGTAGCCGGACGACGGGTTGCGGGCCTCGAGCGCCGGCACCATCTCGAGGAGCTCGGCCGCGTCGATCGTACGGTGCCGGTCGGGGCTCCAATACTCCCCTCCTTCGAGCGCCGCTTCACGCTCCGCGCGCCGGCGCGCGCGGGGGTTTCGCAACGACATCGCGTCGTACATGTTGAGGCCGACGCCGATGCGAACGTCCAGCCGGGCCCCCTCGAGGGCCGGCACGATGAAGGGCAGCGGCTTCACGAGGTGGGGCGCCAGACGGACCATCAGCTGACGTTCGACGAGTGCCTCGCGGACGAGGCCGAGGTCGAAGTTCTGCAGGTAGCGGAGCCCGCCGTGGATCATCTTCGACGAGCGGCTCGACGTGCCGCACGAGTAGTCGTCGCGCTCGACCAGCGCGACGGAGAACCCGCGCGTCGCGGCATCGAGCGCCACGCCTGCGCCGGTGATGCCACCGCCGATTACTACTACGTCGAAAGCTTCTCGCTGGAGGGCGGCCAGAGCTTCTTTGCGTGAGATCACCGGGTGACTGTAAAGCGTGGGCCGTCGGCGGTCACCCGGGGGTCCTCATCGGAGACGCTAAAACCGTTTCTAGTCTCCGCTGAGGACCCCCGGGCGCCCGCCTCTAGTTTCGCGTTCGTCTGACGAAGTAGGCGCCTGTTGCGCCTAGGACTGCGATTGCAGCACCGACTGGGATGAGGGGGAGTTTGTTGCTGCCGTCCGAGACGGGGGTGTCGCGCGTGGCGACCTCGCGTGCGGCCACGGGTTTGGGCGGAGGGGGAGGACGACGCGGGCGGGGTGATGCGGGTTGTTTGCTGTCCGCTTTCGCGGCTTGACGCGCACCGGACGATGTTTTCCTGCGAACTGCGTAACTGCGTAACTGCGTAACCGCGACCCTTTTGCGCCTCGGCTCCTCGACCGGCCACGCCTTGCGTTGCAGCGCGGCGATGACCTGTGCCGTGACCCAGACCGGCGTCTGCGCGCTCGAGCGCGAGTAGCGGAAGCTGCCGTCGGACTGTTGCAGCGAGGCCAGGTATGCCAGGGGCGAGCGCCCGTCGCGACGGATCGACGCGGGCGCGCGCCCGGCGGCCACGAGTCCCTGAACAGCCCACGCGGTCGACTGCGCGTTGGAGCGCGAGCCCTCGGCCTGACCGAACCCGCCGTCCGGGTTCTGGGCCCCGCGCAGGTATGCGACACAGCGATCCACGATCCGCGTCTTGCGCCGCCCGGCGGCGGCGAGGCCCTGGAGTGCGGCCCCTGCTTCGTCCACGAAGCTGCCGCCTCCGCGTGTGGCATAGGAGAAGCCTCCGTCGGTGTTCTGCTGGCGGGCGAGCCACGCGCCCGCACGGCGCACGGCCGCGGAGCCCGTCGAGCGGCCACTCGCGCGCAATGCCGCAATCCCGAAGGCCGTCCAGTTCGAGAGACCCGAGAACGAGCCGTCCGGGCGGCGCTTGCGTTCGAGATCGGCAAGCAGGTCGCGCCCGCCGAAGCGCCGCGGGTCCAGGCCGGCACCTCGAAGCGCGAGGATCGTACGCTCCAGCTCGCCGGTCTCGGCCAGCGCGGGTACTCCGGCGCGTATGTAGTCGATCGGCGTGCGCGCGCCGTTACGGACGTCGAGCGGGTGGCGCCCGCTCGCTTCGAGTCCGAGCACTGTCCAGCCCGTGACGAGCTGGTTGGATGCCTGGCGTGGCGCGCCCCCGAACCCGCCGTCTGGATTCTGGGCGCGCTCGAGGTAGCGCACGCCGTCACGTACCGACTGCGGTGCGGCAAGCGCAACCGTCGAACCGCCGAGCACGATCGTCAGCGCGAGCAGCGTGGTGATCGTCGCGGCGCTGCGTGCGTGTCCGGTGTCAACCGGCGGCGGCGCCCACTGCACGTGCAACCGCCGTCTGAAGCGCTCGACCACGCGCACGAACGCGGGGCCGAAGACGGCGCACAGGGCGAAGTTCCCGATCGCGTGCGCGACGTTGAAAGGAAGCGACAGCGTCGCGATCGCGATGTACCCGTCCGCCGAGGTCTGCGCCGCGAAGTTGGTGAGCGTGAACAGATCCATCCACGCGCCGAACACAAGGCCGGCCGCGCCACAGGACAGAGCCAGCGGCCAGCGGCCCAGCTGTCGCCCCGCAACCGATGCCAGCAGCGCGCCGCCGAGGCCGGCCGCTCCCCATCCCACCATCTGCCACGGGGTCCATGGCCCCTGGCCGAGGAAGAGGTTTGACGCCAGGGCCGCGAGCGCACCGACCATGAAGCCGGGTGCGGGACCGAGGACGTAGCCCGACAGCAGCGCAACGTCGGTCGTCCCCTGCACGTTGGGCACGGCCGCGAACAGCACGCGTGCCGCGACGGCGAGCGCAGCGAGCGCGGCGACGAGGGCGACCAGCTTGGCGCCCGGGCGCCGGCTCTCGTACCAGAGCACTCCCGCCACGGCGGCGAGCGAGACGACGAGGGCACTGCCTACCTGCCAGCTCATGCGCGCACCACGTCGCGCTTCCTTGGCACGAGCCCGTTCGCAAGCATTGCCGCACCTTCCTCGGCCAGGACGACATCCCCGCCGGGGCCGAGCACACGTGCGACCTCGGTCGTGAAGTAGCGTCCGCCCGACAGGACCTCGCGGGTTGCACCGTCGGCCACGACCCGTCCCCTTCCGAGCAGCACGCAGCGCCGCGATGCGCGCGCAGCGAACTCGATGTCGTGCGTGGCGACCAAGACTGCTGCCCCCGCAGCCGCAAGACGCGCGAGGCGCTCGGCGAGCTCGCGTTTTTGCGCCTGGTCCATGCCCCGCGTGGGCTCGTCGAGCGCAACCACCGCCGGCGGGTCTCCGCCTCCGATGCCGCGTCCGGCGAGCACGATGCCGAGCGCCAGGCGCTGGCGCGCTCCGCCCGCGAGGTCGCGCGGGTCGCGCTCCGCGACGTCCTCGAGCCCCAGCTCTCGCAGCGCCGCCGCCGCCACGCCGCGAGGCAACTCGTCGACGACGCGCTCATGGAGCAGGTAGTCCGACGGGGTCTGCAGCAGCAGGGCCACGTCTCCGTCCGCGCGTACGGTCCCCCGATCGGGAGCGACCACTCCCGCAGCGGTGCGCAGCAGCGTGCTCTTCCCCGCACCGTTGCGGCCCAGGAGCGCGAGCGTTTCCCCCCGCGCGACGTCGAGGGACAGGCCGCGCAGCGCCACGGCACCCGCGCCCGAACCGTCGTCGAACTCGATCCATACATCGCTCAGGGAAAGGGCCAGCGCCGCGCGCCGTTCTGCCGGTGCCGCAGGTCGATCAGCGTCGACTCCGGACATCTCGGGTAGGCGCGTGCGTGCTTCCTTGACCGTCACGGGCAGGGGATGGATCCCGGCGAGCGAGAACATACGCGCGGCCGGCGGCACGAGCTCCGGACGTTGCCGTGCGGCCCATTCGAGGAACGCCGCCGGCGACCCGTCGCAGGCGATCGCGCCGCGCTCGAGCGCGATCACCCTGTCGGCTCCCGCGAGACACCGCTCGAGGCGGTGTTCGCCGATCAAGACCGTCGTCCCCCACTCCTCGTTGAGGCGCCGCAGCTGCGAAAGGAGCTCTTCGCCGGCAACCGGGTCGAGCTGCGAGGTCGGCTCATCCAGCAGCAGGAGCCGCGGCCCTGCGACCAGTGCCGCTGCAAGCGCCACGCGCTGCAGCTCTCCGCCCGACAGCGTGTGCACCGGGCGATCCAGCAGGCTCTCGATCCCGAACGCGAGCGCCGCCTCCTCCACCGCCCGGGCCGCTCTGGCGCCGCCCTGGCCGCGGCTCTCGATCGACAACTCGAGCTCGGCGCGGACGCCGTTCATGACCAGCTGCGACTCGGGGTCCTGGAAGACCATCGCCGCCACGTCGGCAATGCCCGCCGGTCCGTGCTCGCGCGTGTCACGCCCACAGACCATGACGCTCCCTGCCATCTCACCGCCGAAGAAATGTGGAACAAGACCGCAGGCCGCGCGCATCAATGTCGACTTGCCGCTCCCCGACACGCCGGCGAGGACGGTCAGCTCCCCCTCGCGGAGCGTCAGGTCGACGGCGTCGAGCGCGGGCCGCTCATCGCCGGGGTAGCGATAGCTGACGCCGCGCATGTTCAGCACGTCAGGCACGTGCCTGGACGGAACGGGTTCGGTGTGCCCGGCGGCGCAGCGCGAGCCCGAAGGGGGCGAGTGCGATGGCGCTCAGCGCGCATGCCGCGCACACGACCGCGGTGCCGGTGTCGGCCTGCGAGCGTCGGATAGGGGTCGAACCACGCAGCCCCGAAGAGGCGCGTGGCCACCGGCACGAGGGCCAGCAGGAGTGCGGCGGCAGCGAACGCGCGGTCGTCGCGCGACCAGGGCAGCCGCTCGACCACAGCACGCCGTGCCGGCGCACGTGCCCCGTAGCCGCGCACCTCCAGCGACGCTGCGGCATCCATCGCCCGCTCGAGCGCGCCGGCTCCCAGTGCCCTGGTCATCGTGCCCGCGCGGCGCAGCCGGGCCCGGCGGCCGTGCGCGAGCACCGCGTCCGCACGCAGGCCGTATGCCTCGCGCATGCGCTCGGCGTCGCGCGCGAGCAGCGGCACCATGCGCGTCGCAAGCGATGCGGTGAGAGCCGAGCGCGGCGCAACCCGGCGCAGGCCGCGCAGCACGCGGTCCGGGTCGACGACCGCCGAGTACAGCGCGAAGGCGAACACGATGACCATCACCCGTAGGCCGGCGAGCGCTCCGAACAGCACTGCCTCGAGCGTCACGTCGAGGGTTCCGTACAGCGGCACGGAGGGTCCCTGAACGAGCAGCGTGAGACCCTCGCGCGAGACCAGCGGGTTGATGGCGGCCACCATCAGCGCGAGCGGCACGGCCAGGCGTGCAGCGCTGCGCAGCTCGGCGCCGACGCCTGCCGCCAGGCCGGCCGCGATCACGCAGGCGAGCGCCCCCGCCAGCATCAGCGGATGCGGGGTGACAAGCGCGGCGATGCAGGGAGCGAGCGTGAACGCGGCGGCGACTCCCGCTCGCGTCGCATGCAGCGGTGACCCGGTGTCGCGGTATGCCGGGACGAGCGGTGTCATCCGCTCCCGGTGGCGACGGGCAGCGCGATGGGCTCCGGGCCGCCCGACACGGCGACGGCGAAGCGATCACGTAGCGCGCTGCGGTTCAAGAGCGCGACGGCACTCGCCACCCCTGCCGCATCGGTGCCTGACACGACCCACGTGGGCTGCTGCTCCTCGAAGCGCGTCGCGGCCACGATGCCAGAACCCGGCCCGAGGGTCCGCGCCGTGCGGCCCTCAGCATCGAGGAGCTCGACTTCGAACGCGTCTCCACGCTCCACCGGGCGGGCAAACACACCGCTCTCCCCCGGTCCCTCCTCGAGCTTGCGAACGGCTCCGTCGACCCGGACGTCGGACCACTCGCCCACGACCACGCGCAGCGTGTCCTTGCCGACAGCCGTCCCGAGCGCCGAGACGGCCGTCTCCACACCGTCGTCCTCGAGGCGATCACGCACGGCGTCGCACTCCTCGCTCGCATCGGGTGCGCAGTCGAGCCGGACCGGGAAGCGCTTGCCCTCCGAACCATGCAGGAAGGGCTCGGGATAGGCGCCCACGACCGCCGGCACGCGCATCGCCGCCCTCCAATCGCGATAGTCCCACCAGACCCGGTCCCCGGGATCCACCTCGCGCTCGGCGGCGCCGGTGTCGGCCTCGATGCCGTTGACGAAGTAGAACCAGTCGCGACGTGCTCCGCCCTGCGCCTGTGAGCGCACGCCATCGATCGCGTTCACGAAGCGCCCGCCGTACTTCGTATCCACCTCGGACTTCCGCGACAGCAGGCGCAGCACGGTCTCGCCGCCGGGGATCGGATCCACCCGCGCCTGGGCCAGCCGCTTGTCGCCGAACTCACGCGTGACGGTGAGGGTCGCAATCCCATCCTGCGGGTCGTCGGCGCCGACACTGCACCCGGCGAGCGCGGTGCTCGCCAGCAGGGCCAGGATGAGGAGCCAGACGCGCTTCACTTGACCTCGTACGACACGGGGAAGGACGGCGCTGCCCCGGGCGCGCCCGCGGACAGCCGGTAGCGGCCCGCCGCTGGAGCCGTAAGAGTCGCGGTGCCCGTCGCGTCCGCGACCGCCGTCGCCGGCCCCAGCGCGATGCGCGCCCCGGCCGCGGGCGATGCGCGCCGCTCGTTGTCATATGCGCGCACCCGCACGCGCAGAGCACCGCCGGGCGGTCCGGACGTGGCATCCGGCACTACACGCAGCGAGGGCTGGCAGCTGCGAGTCGTGGGATCCAGCACGCAGTAGAGCCACAGCACACGGTCGCCGTCGCGCAGGCGTCGCCCGGCGACATCCGCAGAGCCGACCGTGCGCGCGAAGTCGTTGACCTTGTAGACCCAGCCGTCCTGGCCGCGGTTGCGATCCTGCGCGATGCGGTCGACGAACAGCTGGCCGGAGCTGCTCGTGCGCCGCCGCTCGCAGCTCCCGAAGTCACGCAGGTGCCGGCCGATGTCGTGCCGGTCGAGCGCGGCGACCAGGGCCGCGAGCGGCGTGGACCCCGACACCTTGCACGCGCGCGCCGACGCCCGAACCACCGTCGGGCGCGCCTGCAAGGTCACGGCCTCCACCACCGGTCCATTCTTTCCCACCACCATCACCTGCACCCGCGCACCCCTGCGTGCGCTGGCCGTGGTGCCCCGCGAGCGGGGCACCACCTCGAACTCGGTTCTGTTCTTGCCGCGCACGAACCGCTCGTCGCGGTTGCGGCGGCCGTCGAACGCCTTCACGTCGAGCACGTAGCGCCCTGCCGGGAGGGCCCGTGGCAGCAGGTACGACCAGCTGCGGTTCGACCCGATCGAGAAGAAGAACACCTTCTTGCAATGCGTCCCGACGAACCGCTCGCGCCGGCCGCTCCACCACTGGCAGTTACGGCCGCGCACGTGCCTGCGCAGCGCGATCTTCACCTCGCGCACGCCGCTGGGGTCATCTTCCACCACGCCCTTCAGCAGCCGCGGCCCGCGCCGGTACTTGCGTCCGTTGCTGGGACCGCTGATGCGCGCGACTGGCGCTGTGGAGTCCGTCGCCTTTCCGCGGTCTGCCGTCGATCCGAGTTGTCCTGCCGGCACGCCGCAGTCCCCGGTGCCGCCGTCCGACACACAGAGGACAACTGCGTTGGAGCGGATCGACCCCGCCCGCTCGGCCTTGAGCCGCTGGAGACCCGGGGAGCCGAACGTGACGGTGGTGGCGCCGGACGCGTCGGTCTGGGCGCCGGCGATGGTCGCCCCGGCGGCGGGTCCCTGCATCAGATCCCGCGGCTGCCCCGGGATGAAGGGCGTCTGCTTGAACTCGTCTGCAGACACCGGCACCGGCTGTCCGGTGGCGGCCCGGGCGGGCCCGCGGAGCCTCAGCAGCGGACGCTCTGGGTAGTCCGGGGGACCTCCGAAGAAGAAGCCGTACAACACCTCGTCGCCGGTGCCAACCTGCTGCTGGCAGCCGCCGACCTCCACGGGCCGGTAGTTCAGGGCGTAGCCCCACGATTCGTTTACCCCCGCCTCTCCCCCGATGCTCTGCACGAAGAAGTCGTCGAAGAACGACGCCTCCCATGGGAATCCGCCGACGATCGATCCGTCATCGAGCGCCGACGTCATGGTGGGACCGGGCCCTGGGTTGCCCGGATTGGTGGTTCCGTCGCACGCCAGCGTGTTCGAACCCTTGGTGATCACCTTGCCGTCGGTCGTCACCGGGCCTTCGAAGATCGTCGAGGAGGAGCCCTCGACGCGTAGGTTCACTGTCACGGGGGCGGCCTGCGCGGTGGCGCAGGCGAGCAGCGCAACGAGCGCGGCCGTCGCCCAAATCCTCAGGGTCATGTCTGAGCCTTCCCTTCCTCGAGGGTGATTACGGCGTGGCCGGCGCAGGTATCCTGGCTCCCGGGTCATTTCCGCCGCGCCTTCCCGTGGAAGCGATGCTTCCCAGTGGCTCCCGGACCGTTGTGACGGCCTGGGTACGACGAACACTCCCGGTCACAGTGGCGGGACCGCTCCGGATTCGCACCGGCTTCCCTTCCACCGACCTCTGGCGCGGCAGTCTACCCTGCCCCGGTGCTCGCGGTCGCCGCCGTCATCCTCGCCGGGACCGTTGCGGGTGTGTTCGCGTCACGACGGCGGACGGACGCAACGGCGCTCGCGGATCGGATGCTCTGGCTGAGCCTCTGGTTCATCGTGCCGCCGGTCACGTTCTTCAACTTCGCGCGGTTCGAGCCGTCGGGTGACGTCGGCGCCGGTCTCGTGTTCGCCTACCTCGGCCTGGGCACCGCCCTCGCGGTCGCATGGCTCTTGGCGCGGCCGTTGCGGCTGGAAGGCCACACGCGCGGCGCCTTCATGTGCGCGGCGTTCCACGCAAACACGGGCTTCCTCGGGCTCCCGTTCACCGTTGCGCTTCTTGGCACCGACGCGCTGCCGGAGGCGATCACCTACGACCAGCTCGTCTCGACGCCGTGGCTGCTCCTGGTGGCGTTCTCGATCGGCGCGGCGCACTCGCCGGACGAGGAAAGCCGCATGCGGATGTTCTTGCTGCGCAACCCCGCGCTGTACGCGATGGTGCTCGGCCTGCTCGCGCCCGACACGCTCGCGCCCAGCTGGGCGGTGGATGCGTCGAACGTGCTCGTCGTGGCGCTCGCGCCGCTGGGCTTCTTCGCATTAGGCGTCTATGCGAACGTCAGCGGCGCAGGCCTGTTTCCGCCGATCACGACGCCCGTCGTCACGGCCGTTTTCGTGAAGCTGACCGTGCCGGTCGCCGTCGTCGTCGCCTGCGCCGCATTGATCCACGACGTACCGGACGCGTTCATCGTGCAGGCGGCGATGCCCACCGGGCTCAACTCGCTGCTGCTGGTGGCTGCCTACAGCCTCGACCGGGCGATCATCTCGGGAGCAATCGTCTACTCCACCCTCGCTGTGCTCGCCTGGGGACTAGCCGCGTCCGCGGTGCCATAAACAGCCAGCTCGTCCACCCACCACCCCGGAGCGGTCTTGCGGCGTTACTTGCGCTCGAGCAGGCGCTTGAGGTCGTCGAGCTGCGCCTTGACTTCCTCCAGCAGCTTGTGCGGCCCCCGGCGCGCAGCTGGCGGCCGTGCTACAGGACCAGGGGACCAAGCTGCTCTCTCAACGGATGGCCTGCGGGAGCAAACATCCATGACTCGATGAAACGCCGCAACTCCAGCATGTCCGGCCGGACCTGTGTGCGATGTACGAGATACTCATCGAAGAAGATTGCATCGCCGGGTTCGTAAATAGGGCTGACGATCTTGCTCATGTCGGCAACCCCTGCCAGTGTCTCGTTTCTGAAGCCGAAAGAAACGTCCGGTTCAATGATCGAGTCCATTCGCTGCGGGAGGAACTGGAACCCCGGCGCATTCTCTCCGCACGCGGAAAGCGTCAGCCACACATTGAGCGTTCGGAGTGGTCCACGGTCAAGGACGGAGATTTCCTGGTGCCAGGGAACTAATGCGCCCTGCGGCGAGTCCATCCGCCAAAGGGCCCATTTGTTCTCCGCCATGACGGGTCGATCACCCAGATAGTCGCCCACGAGCCGGTCGATCCCGATTTCTCCGAACACTTCGGCGATCTCGAAAAGCGCTCGCGGGGAATCAACGACCAACACCCGGTTCGGGAAGAGGTGCTCAGTGCCAGCCGGGGCCCTCGGATAGCGGGGATGGCTCGGGATCGGCACAAACCATGGCGCCGTCTCCGAGGCGGGCGCGCCTTGTTTATGGGCATCTTGCGCGGCGAACGCTCGGTCGATCGCATCGACGAGTCGATCGACCATCGCCTGAGGTAATAGGCCTCGAACAAGGAGGTGCCCGTGATGCCGGACCGCGCCGCCTAGGACTTCGAGCGAAAGGTCAGGCGCTTTGATCTCGATGAGGCCGTCCATCCCCTCGTAGGGATCTTCGAACTCGGGCGGCCAAGAGGCGCGGCCTTCGGACTGTTCGAGCGCCGAGAAAGCGTCGCGACGAAGAAGCACTAGCCGCTCCTCGATGTCCGGGTCCGGGTGTTTCCGGTTCAGCTCGGTCAGCATCTCGAGTGCATCCAGCGGCTCGTTCTCCGCGATGAGATCGTCGGCCGCTTTGAGTCGCTCCGCCACTGGCACACCGTACCAGCGGCGGGCTCCACGTTCATGCGGGCGGGAGGCATGGTCAACGCGGTTTCTGCCCGAAGAACGGCGCAAGGTGAATCCGGAGCGCCGATTCATAGCTACGTCGTCGAGCTCTTGCAGGACTCCAGGTCTCTGTCCAAGCGCTCGCCGGCGTGCCTCGTCCATATAGCGATACGCCCGCAACTCGTCCTTTAGTAGATCCCACCAGAGAGGTAGCGTCGCCTCGCTGGGATGGGTGTCCGGTGGACCGTCGCGCACGAACCTGGGGAGAACCAAGCCCGTCCCGTCGGCCATTTGGTCGTCGATGCGGTAGACAGCAATGTCACCCTCGGATGGCACGCTCTGACTGATGTATTCGTTGAATCGTGCGGTGCGATGGCATCGCGCAAGTTGGCTGCAGTCTTGAGCGGCGGCGAGCTCGCTCAACTGGTGCTCTTCGAGTTGGGTTAGCTGCGCGGTCAGCTTGTTGAAGTGCGGATCGGCGAGCGTTGGGAGCTGAGGGAGGATCACACAGACCCGACGGACAACGTTTCCGGCGAGCCTCTGGCACTCCTTCACGAATGTCGTCAAGGCATCAAGGCGCTGGCGGAAGAAGTCGTCCTCGTCGATCTTCCCCTCGAGGATGGACTTGCGAAACCACGTGATGTCAAGGTCGACATGGCCGAACATCAGAAACAGGGTCTTCGGCGTGGGGACCGTCGCGAGCGTCATGATCGCTTGGCCGTGTCCTAGCATTCCCCGGGCTGACGCCAGGCCTTTCATCGTCGCCCCGAGGAAAGAGGTCAACGAAAATGTGTCCCAGCCGGGGTAGTCCTGGAACTGCCGTACATGTGAATCTCCGCAGAACATGTACATGTAATTTCCCGGGGAAGGTGAGCTAGTCATCCACGGACCCGCTGCCAAGGGACGAGATAAGCCGCGATTATCGATGCCACATCGAAGAGCGCGGTAAGCATTCACATGACTGGATCATCAGGATCGCGCTCAGGCAGGTAAGGCATGAAATTGAGGACCAATTGAGGACCGGCGGTTCTGCTCGTCCTGGCGACCTTAAAGGAAAACCCCACCTTGGGCGGGGCTTCCTATGGGGTGAGCGACGGGACTCGAACCCGCGACCACCTGGACCTACGAGGCTACGTTGCAGCGCCGACGCTGGACGAACTGCGCGAGGCGATCCAGGGCTTTGGCTACCACCCCGATGGTGGCCCTGAAACCCCAGGAGTAGCCCGTAGGGGATTCGAACCCCTGTTTCCGCCGTGAGAGGGCGGCGTCCTAGGCCAGGCTAGACGAACGGGCCGTGCGGCTGATCATTCTAGACAGGCTCGCGTCGCCCTTCAGGCTCCCGGCCACCGCGGTCGTTATTGCACGGTATGCGTGTAACAACGACCTCGGTACGTGCACCAGTGCGGGCGGAGGGACTCGAACCCCCACAGGCTTTCGCCCACGGCGACCTGAACGCCGCGCGTCTACCAATTCCGCCACGCCCGCGTGGTGGTGCGGACCGGAAGTCTAGTGGCCCTTCTACTGGCGCCGGGAAGCCACCACGTGGTCCGCGGTGCGGTGCGCGAGGGACATAATCGAGATCATGGGGTTGACCCCCGGCGCGGTCGGAAACGCGGAGGCATCTCCGATCCAGACGCCCTTCGCGTCGTGCAACTCTCCTCTGCCGTCGGCGACCGATGTGGCCGGGTCTTTCCCCATCCGGCACGCACCCATCTGGTGCGCCGTGAAGCACACGATGTCCAGCGGCCCGTACGGAGCCTTCTCGATCGCGCCCAGGAATGCGTCGAAGTCCTCGCCGCGACGCCATCCGACCCGATCGGAGTGCAAGGTGAAGATCTCCGCGGCGCCGGCCGCGTGGTGCAGGCGCGCCAGCTCGACGTTCGCACGGATCGCGACCCTGTGGTCAACCGGGTCGTCGAGCCCCCAGCGAACTACGGCACGGCCGAGTTCGTCGAGGACGACCTCCCCACTTCCGTGGTCGCGCTGGACGCTGATGAACGGCGCCATGAACTGCAGCTTCGCCATCAGGCGCTTGTGGTCGGCGCCGTCCGACCACGGCATTGAGGCAGCCCAGAGGCCTGGATAAATACCGGTCGCCTCGATCAGAAATCCATAGCCGTCCTCGATCCCAGCAAATGAGTCCGACACAAGTGACTGAAGCTGACCGCGCCAGCCCTCCACCGGATCGTCGTAGATTCCGTTGACCGAGTAAGCGGGATGCAAGCGCAAGTACTTGCCGACGGCCGGCCCGCCGATTCCCGAGCGCAACAGCAGCGCCGGTGACTCCACGCCACCGCATGCGATCACGACCGTAGGTGCCTCCACCGTGAGCTCGGTCTCGCTGCCGTCATCGTGCGTGACCGTCGCCGCCACTCCGACGGCCTTTCCGGCTTCCGTCAGCACCCGGTCCGCCCGGCACTGCACGACACACCGGGCGCCTGCGTCGGAGGCGTCCTGCAACCAGGTCTTCATCGTGGAGCGCTTGCATCCGTGCTGGCAACCCATCGAGCAGTAGCCGCAGAACTCCGGGTCGTCGGTGGGTGAAGCGTTGCGCACGATCGGCCGATGCTCGAGGCCGAGCGCGTCGAGGCCCTGCATCAGCAACTGATGCGTGCCGTTCTGGCGCGTCATCTCGGTGTTCGTGCCGAGCCGCTCCGACACCGCATCGATGTGATCGCGCTCGTATCCCGGCGCGTCGATGCCCTCCAGGCCGTGTTGCGCCCACTCGTCGCGGATGTGCTGCGGCGTCCGGATGCAGTTCATGTAGTTGACGATCGTCCCGCCCCCGAGCGTCGAGCCGGCGAGCACGGCAATCGAGCCGTTCTCGGAGGTCAGCAGACCGCCCCCGAGATAAAGGTCGAACATCCCTGGGATCTCGAGCTGATTGAAGTCCGCCTCGTTGCGATAGGCCCCCATCTCCAAGACGAGCACCGACAGCCCGGCCTTTGCACAGCCGGCGGCGACCACGGCCCCGCCCGCGCCCGAGCCGACCACGCACACGTCGGCGGACCGCACGGCCGACGGCCCCGAGACGTCCTCGACGCGAATCGTCTTCGGCGCCTGGTCCGCGGACGGCGCAGGCGAATTGGGCCCCGGATACCCGAGCGCCTCCCAGTTCGGGTTGACGCCCTGCTCGTCCGGCAATGCATAGAAGAACATGACCGTCAGGCCCTTCAGCGCGTGCAGCCCATGGCGCGCGTCGAAGCTCGATGCCGCGGTCGCGCTCAGCATGTCGGCCCGCACGTCGAGCGGTTGGGCCGCAAAATCCTGATCGGCGAGCGCGTCCAGCAGCTCTGCGGTGCCGGCGATCTCCTCCGGCGTCATCGCGTCCGCCATCAGTCCCTCGATCTGATCTGCGACGCCGATGTCGGCGGCGGGGCGCGCAAGGAAGCTGCCCTCCACGGGATCTGACCCGTCCGGGTCGATCGCCGGAACCCACGTGTCGCACAGCACCTCGAGGGTGTGCTTCTGCCGCTCGCTCAATACACCCGCCACGACCGCCACGGGCCCTCCTCTCCTCGCCTCACCTCAGACGCGACACCGTCGCGCACCGGCAATCCTAATGGCGGGGCGGCTGCCTACTGCTCGCGGGCCGGACCGCTCTGACTGCGCTCCTCGGCGGCGATCCGCTGGAAGCGATGCTCGAGCTCGCCCTTGGTGTGGTCGGAGAGCTTTGCGGAGTCCATCGCCACTCCCTGGCGTTCGGCCTCGGCGCGCGCATCGGTGAGGATGCCCTCGAGCTCGGAATCGAGTCCCGCCTCGCGCAGGATGCGCTGTAGCTCGGTCTCGACCTCGCCGCGATAGGACTCCGAAGGGGCATCGGCCCCGTTCGGTGCGTGTGCGGCGACCGGCGCCGGCTCGGGAACCGGTGGCTCATCGACGACGGGTGGCTCGACGATGCGTGGCTGTTCGACGGTCGGTGGCTCTACGACCGGGGTCGGTGGCTCTGTGTCCGCCGTCGGTGCCTCTTCAACCGGCGTCGGCTCTTCAACCGGGGTCGGTGGCTCGGCTGCGTTGGGTGCCTGTGCCCCATTCGCAACAGGTGCTCCGTTGACAGGCGCGGGTACTCCGACCGCGGGCGGCACGAGCGGCGCCCTGATCGTCGCGGGCGGAATCGTGGGCGCCTTGATCTCGGTCTGTGCCGCGGCCACAGGCGCAGGCGCGGCCGCCGGAGGGGCGCTCTTCTGTTCCGGGTCGGACGGGGCGGCAACCGCAACCGCTGGGGCAGCGACCGCAGCCGCTGCGCCGGCGGCGCCCGGGACTTCCGCCTGGCGCGAGCCCCCGACACCAATTCCCATGGCCAGCTCCTGGGACTTGGCCTGCGCCCCCAACATGCCCTGTTCGCCGAGGTCCACCGCATTGTCGTCGAGCATCGCCGGAAGCTTTCCGTCGGGGTTGAGGAGCGTGGCCAGCTGCTCGTCGTCATACCGGCGGAACCTCGTCCATGCGACGGCAACCAGCCCGCCGAGCAGGATGAAGAGCCCGACGAGCCCGACCAGCGCGGCCGTGCTGTTGGCCTGCTCGGTCGAACGGTCGTCCGGGTTGGTCGAAATTGGCGGCTGCGGAGCCTTTTCGGAAGCGCGCGAATAACTGTCGATCGGGGAAACCCACGCCTTTGCGTCGGGCGCAGGCTCGAGCGGCGTGACGGTCGTCGGCTGCTGTGGCACGATCGGCTTGACGGGCTTCGTAAGGCTCGGCTTGGCCGGCTTGGGCGAGGGTGCGGTGACCGAAGGCGCCGGAGTGGGAGTCGGCGTCGGAGTCGGAGTGGGCGTCGGCGTCGGTTGCGGCTGCGTCACCGGCGGAGTGGGTTCCGCTGTCACGGGTGGCGGCCGGTATCCGATCTCACGCTTCAGCTTCCAGGGGCTGTTCTCGCAACCCTCGTTCGCGAGCACCATCACCATGCGCGCATCACGCCGCTTGTCGCCCAGGTTCGGCATGCGGAACTTGCGCGACACCTTGTCGGTGTTCGTGATCCCTTCCTTGACCTCGCGGTTGTTCACCTTCAGGAGGTACTCGGTCCCGGGAGCGACACCGGTCACCTCGATCGGCACGAGCTGCTTGGCGGTCGCGTGGGGGAACGTGCTTGCGATGACAGGCTCCGCGCACGGTAGAGCGGCCTGCGATCCTGCAGGCTGCGCTCCTGCCCCCAGGGACACCAGCGCTACGCACATCCCGATTCCAGCTCGTAGCCGGCTACTCATGGATTCCCACCCCCTCCTAGGGCGTCCCAGGAAAGGCGAGGGTACCAAAGGGCACCTGGCAGATACAGGGTTTTTCCGTCCATTCCGGGGTGGCGGGTCCGCCCACTCACGCGCGGTTGCTGCCGGCTTTCGCACGCTTGCGGACGACGACCCATGCCGCCTTGGACGTAGCGCCCATGCAGCGCACCGTCTGGGACACGCGGGCGCGGTAGAGGTAGGTGCGTGAGGGCCGCGTGGCGGCCTTGAAGCTCCCGCTCGTGGTGGTGACCGCGACCTCGAAGGTCTGGAAGCGGCCGCCGCTCGACTTGCGGCGCTGGAGCGCGATCTTCTGGCGTGACTGGCAGCTCCTGCGACCGGCGTTCGACTTGAGGCTGCCCCGCAGGCGCAGTGCAGAACCGTGGGCGACCCGGCGCTTGCTCGGCGCAAGCGTGAGCCGGCGCAGGACACGCGCCTGTACGGTCGGAGCCGGAGCGCCGCCACCGGGGTTGCCTGTCGAGCCTGAGACGAGGGCGACCGTGAACGAGCGCGTCGCCGGAGTCGGGTCGGTGTTCCCGGCCGCGTCGAGCGCACGCACCGTGATCGTGTGGAGGCCGTTGGCGAGGCTCTGCGTGACGAACGGGGACGTACAAGGGGCGAACTCGCCGGCGTCGACCTGGCACTCGAAGCTCGACCCTGAGTCGTCCGAGGAGAAGGTGACGGTTGCCGTCGGGTCGCTTGTCGAGCCGGCCGGACCCGCGGTGATTGTCGTCTCGGGTGCGGTGGTATCGACCGTGAACGAGTGGATCGCCGGGCTGGGGTCGAAGTTCCCGGCGGTGTCTTCTGCGCGGATCGCGAATGTGTGCGCGCCGGCCGGCAGTTCAGCCGTCGCGTAAGGAGAGGCGCAGGGAGTGAACGCTCCCCCGTCGAGCTGACAGTCGAAGGTTGCTCCGAGCTCGTTCGAGGAGAAGGTGAACGTGGGCGTCGCGTCGTTTGTCGGATCGGAGGGGCCGGCGTCGATCGTGGTCTCGGGCGGGGTCGTGTCGACCGTGAAGGTGCGGGTTGCCGGAGCGGATCCGGCGTGGATCGCGCGCACCTCGATCGTGTGGGGTCCGCTCTCCAACTCGGCCGTCGTGTAAGGCGACGATTCACAGGGACCAATCGGGCCGAAGTCGACCCTGCACTCGAACGTTGCCCCCGCTGGCTCGGACGAGAACCAGAATTCGGGCGTCGTATCGTTGGTCGCGCCGAAGGGGCCGTCGATCGTGGTCACATGGTCAGCCAGAGCAGGCGCAGCCGCACACGCCCAGACCAAGATCATTAGTGCGATTCCGCCGATGCGGAAACGAGTTGCTGCGAACACTCCCTTATCCCTGTTCGAGGCCCCTGCCGGAGCCGAACGGCCGAGCGGAATCCTCCGCCCCAGCGATTCGATTATAGGCCCGTTGCCCCCCCTCCCGCGACAGTAGTTGGCCTGGCGGGAAGCCGAAATTGCAGGCGTTAAGCACCTAGAAGGCCGTTTTCCGCGCGGCGCCCGGATATGCTCTGGCGGCAGGGGATCACCGGCCTGACCGAAAGATCTGTCGGCCCTGGTCGTTACCACCTCACAAGCAATGGACGCCAAAGCAGGACTCTTCCCGAGAGGATCAGGGGCCCCTGGAGGGCTCAAGCGGCTGCTGTCGCGGCTTCCGCGACGCTCGTCACAGGCAGAGCGCGCCCTGACGCTGGCATTCGCGGGTGTCCTGTTCGTGGCGATCTTCGGGCTCTGCACCTCCATCGACGAGCCGGCCGAGGCGCCGTCCGTCCTCTACGTGCTGCCGGTCGCCCTCGTCGCGATCAGGTTCGGCGCGCTCGGAGGAGCGATCGCCGCGACCTTCGCGCTCGCGCTCTTCGGAGTCGTCAACGCGCTCAACGACCAAGGGGCCGGCGCGCTGGGCTACCTCACGCGGGGAACGGCTTTCTACGTCCTCGGAGTCCTGCTCGGCGCTTTCTCCACCCGCCTGCGCAGCACCTACGAGATCGTGCTGAGGCGCGAGCAGCAACTCCAGGCCATCCTGGACAACAGCACCGCGATCATCTACCTCAAGGACCGTGACGGGAAGTACATCCTCGTCAACCGGAAGTTCGATGAGCAGTTCCGCCTCAAGCACGGCAGCGCCATCGGCAAGACCGACCGCGACTTGTTCCCGGCGTACATCGCGGACGCATTCCGCGCCAACGATCGCCGTGTCCTGAAGGAGGACAAGTCGCTCGAGACGGAGGAGGTCGCCCCCGGCGACGGCGGCGAGCACACCTACATCTCGGTGAAGTTCCCGTTGCACGACGCGACCGGCCAGACGTACGGTGTCTGCGGCATCTCGACAGACATCACGGCCCGCAAGGTCGCGGAGACCGCTCTCAAGGAGAGCAAGGACCAGGTCGGGCAGATCATCGACGGCGCGCGCGAGGCCTTCGTGTCTATGAACGAGAAGCAGGAGATCATCGCGTGGAACCGCGCCGCCGAGGCGATGTTCGGCTGGCCGGCGGCCAAGGCGAAGGGCAAGCCCCTGGCCGAGCTCATCATTCCCGAGCGCTACCGGGAGGCGCACGCCCGCGGGGTCGAGCGCTTCTTGCGGACCGGTAAGGGCCCCATGCTCAACAGCCGCGTCGAGTTGCTGGCGTTGCACCGTGACGGCTCGGAGTTCCCCGTGGAGGTGAGCATCACGGCAGTGCGGGTGCGCGGCGGCTTCTCCTTCCACGCCTTCATCCACGACATCGCCGACCGCAAGCGCCTGGAGCGCGAGGTCGTGCGGCTGTCGGAGCTGCGCGCCGGCGTCTGAACCACCCGCAGTAGGTACGCGCCGCCCGCTACATTCAGTCCCATGGCATTTCGCCTGCGCAAGCTGGGCGGGACCGACACCGGCTTTCCCGCGTCTGATGCCCAGACAGACTTCTCGCGCGCACGCCGGGAGCAGGCACTGGCGCGCCTGACCTCGCGGCTCCGGCGCGAGCCGTCGGACTTCGACCTCATCCTGCCGTTCGAGGAGGTCGTCGCCGCGCTCGGGTGGGTCGGCCAGCGCAGTCAGGGCCTGAAGTCGATCCCGCTCGAGTCGATCGTCGGCACGGTCGACCGCTCCAAGGAGTTCGACCGGGCGTTCCGGCCGACCTCCGGACGTGTGCGCGGCCGCTGGCAGCGGATCGCGGAGGCACAGCGGCGCGGTCGTGACATGCCGCCGATCTCCGTCTACCAGGTGGGTGACCTGCACTTCGTGCGCGACGGCCACCACCGCGTGTCGGTCGCCCGGGCGCAGGGTCGTACACACATCGATGCCTATGTCACCGAGGTCGAGACCAAGGTTCCGATCGATTCGCAACTCCGGCCCGAGGACCTGCCACTGAAGGGGCACGAACGTCTCTTCAACGAGCGTGTCCCGCTGAGCCCCGAGGCGCGTGCGCGTGTGCGGCCGTCTGACCCGTGGGACTACGGGTGCCTGGCCGAGGGCGTCGAGGCGTGGGGCATGCGTTGCATGCAGGCCCGCCACGAGTACATGACGCGCGAGGAGGTGGCCGAGGCCTGGTATCGCGACGACTACCTCCCGGTCATCAACACGCTGCGCGAGGCCGAGCTCGCCGACGACCGCAACGAGACCGACGTCTACATGCGCGTGGTGTCCGACCGCTACAAGCTGATGCGCACCCACGAGTGGGGCGAAGACATCCTCACCGAGCTGCGGCCCAAGATGCGCTAGGAGCTACTCGCTGCGGCTCAGGTTGCGACCGTCCTCAGCGTCGAAGAAGTGGAGCTTGTTCGTGTCGACCCACAGCTCCGACTCCTCTCCGCGGCGGGCCTTGCTGGCCGCGTCCAGTCGCGCGACGACCTGCCCCTCGCTGCCCGCGCCCGGCACCTCCCCGACACCCGAATCCTCGGCCAGCTCTGCCAGCTCCTGCGAGTCCACGCTGCTCTGTTCGACGGTGAAGTGCGCATAGAGCTCCGAGCCCATCGACTCGACGAGGTCGATCTTCGCGTTGAAGGTCGATCCGCGGTCGCGGGCGTCCCCGACCAGGGCAGCGTCCTCGAAGCTCTCCGGGCGGATGCCGGCGATCGCGCTCCTGGCCCCCTCCACGCGTCCGATGCGCTCACGGGCTTCCTGGCCCATCGCGACCTCTCCGAACGGCAGCTTGACGCGCTCCCCGTCGATCTGCGCCGGCATGAAGTTCATCGCCGGCGACCCGATGAACCCCGCCACGAACAGGTTCGCCGGGTTGTTGTAGAGCTCCGCGGGAGCCCCGACCTGCTGCAGCACGCCCGCCCTCATGACCGCGACGCGGTCACCGAGCGTCATCGCCTCGGTCTGGTCGTGCGTGACGTACACGGTCGTGGTGCCGAGCTCTGACTGGAGACGCGACACCTCCGTCCTCATCTGCACCCGGAGTTTCGCGTCGAGGTTCGACAGCGGCTCGTCCATCAGGAACGCGGCGGGATCGCGCACGATCGCACGGCCCATCGCCACCCGCTGGCGCTGGCCTCCTGAGAGATTGCCCGGCTTTCGATCGAGGTGCTCGGTCAGGTCGAGCGTCTTCGCAGCTTCCTCGACCTTCTGGTTGATCTCCTCCTTGGGCGCCTTCGCGAGCTTCAGGGCGAAGCCCATGTTCTCGCGCACCGTCATGTGCGGGTAGAGCGCATAGTTCTGGAAGACCATCGCGATGTCGCGATCCTTCGGCGCCTTCTCGTTCACGACCTGTCCGCCGATCTTCAGCTCTCCCTCGGTGATGTCCTCGAGCCCGGCAATCATCCGCAGCGCGGTCGACTTACCGCAGCCGGACGGCCCGACCAGGATCACGAACTCCCCGTCCTTGATCTCGAGGCTCATGTCCTTCACGGCCTCGTAACCGTCGCCGTAGCGCTTGGTGATGTTCTGCAGTTCGATCTCAGCCATCTCGTTTCACCTCGAATATCTAGACGGCTTCGCCGTCACCTCAGTCATGTGGCTTCGCTGACCGCTCAGCCCAGAACATTTAGCCCTTGACGGCTCCCGCCGTGAGACCGGCGACGATGCGCCGCTGGAATATCAGGACCATGATGATGATCGGGATCGTGACCACGACCGCCGCCGCGGAGATCACGCCCGTTGGATCCTCGAACTGCGAGCCGCCCGTGAAGAACGCGAGCGTCGCGGGCACGGTGCGTGCCTTGTCGGTCGACGTGAGCGTGTTCGCGAACAGGAAGTCGTTCCACGCGAAGATGAACGTCAGGATCGCAGCCGTGAACACACCGGGCGCGGCCAGCGGCACGATCACCATGCGGTAGGCCTGCCATGGCGTCGCCCCGTCGATCTGCGCCGCCTGCTCGAGCTCCCACGGGATCTCCCGGAAGAACGCCGAGAGGATGTAGATCGCGAGCGGCAGCGTGAACGTCATGTACGGGATGATCAGGCCCTGCCAGGTGTCGAAGAATCCGATCTGCCGCCACAGGTCGAACAGGGAGCCGACGATCGAGATCGGCGGGAACATCGCGACCGCCAGCGCGCCCGCCAGGATCACGCCCTTTCCGGGAAACTGCAGCCGCGCGATCGCGTAGGCGGCCATCGAGCCGAGGAAGATCGAGATCAGGGTCGCAATCGCGGCGATGCCTATGGAGTTGACCAGCGCGGAGTTGAAGTCGCTCGTCTCGAAGAGCTGCTCGTAGTTCTTCAGCGACCAGTCCTGCGGGAGGAAGTGTCCGTCGGCGATCGTCGCGGGGTCCTTCAGCGAAAGCGAGAGGATCCACAGCACCGGCAGCAGCGCGTAGAACACGACCACGAGGATCGCGATCGTCCACAGAATGCGCTCCCGGGCAGAGTGCGAGGTCATCGGTCGTCCGCCTGCGCGGTCGAGGCACCGAAGCCCTTGATGAACACGACCGCGATGATGATCACGCACACGAAGATCAGCACCGAGACCGCCGAGCCGAGGCCGAGGTTCACCCTGTTGATGAGCTGGTTGTAGCCGAGGATCGACACCGTTTCGGTGTCGTTCGCCCCCGCCGTCAGGATGAAGACAGAGTCGAAGATGCGGAATGCGTCGAGCGCGCGAAACAGCAGCGCCACCAGGATCGCCGGCTTCATCAACGGCAGCGTGATGCGGAAGAAGCGCTGCACCGTGCTGGCGCCGTCCACCTTCGCCGCCTCGTGCAGCTCATCCGGGACCAGCGCCAGGCCGGCCAGCAGCAGCAGCGCCATGAAAGGCGTGGTCTTCCAGACCTCGGTCATGATGATCACGAAGAACGAGCTGGCGCGCTCGGCGAGCGGCGCCCACGACTCGCTGATCGGCCCGAGCCCGATCACGAAGCCCGTCGTTGGGTCGAACGCGTATCGCCACGCGAACGCAGCGACGACGGTCACGATCCCGTACGGGATCAGGATCGAGGCACGTACCGGCCCGCGGCCCCAGATCGCGCGGTGCATGATCAGCGCAATCGCCATGCCGAGCACGAACTCGATCGCCACCGACAAGCCCATGATGATCACCGTGTTGGAGAGGTCCAGCCACCAGGTACTGGACGACAGGACCTCGCCGTAGTTGGACAGCCCGACGAACTCACGGTCGTCCGGGAACCGCAGGTCGTAGCGCTGGGTCGAGAGATAGATCGCATAGCCGATCGGATACCCGGTGACGACCAACATCGCCAGCACGGCCGGCGCGCACAGCATGTAGGCGAGCTTGCGCTCGGCCCGCGCCCGCTCGGTGAGGCGCTTGCGACCTCCCGGCTGGGCAACCGGCGCAGGTGCGGCCGCAGGCTGCGCAGCCATCAGAAGAGGCCTCCGTTGGAGACCGTCTCGATGTTGTCCTTCAGGTCACCGATCGTCTTCTCGGGCTCGATGTCCTGCGGCGGATGCAGCGTCTGCTGGATCGCGAGGGAGATATCGCTGTAGGCCGGCGTCACCGGCCGCGGGACGCCGGTGGCGATCGACTCGCCCAGCAGGTCGGCGAAGGGGAACGCCTTCTTGATGCGCTCGTCGTCGTAGAGCGCCTCGTTACTCGGGGCGAGCCCGCCCTTTTCCGCCGCGACGACCTGGTTGTCGGGCTGCGCGATGCACAACGCGGCTTCCCGGGCGAGGTCGGGGTTCTTGGAGAAAGAGCCGACCCCCAGGTTGATCCCCCCGAGCGTGACCCGGCTCGGCTTGTCCGGATCGATCCCCGGCCACCGCGCCCAACCCATGTTGTCGAAGATCTTCTTGGTCGCCGGTACGGTCTCGGCGCCGGTCTTGGCGCTCGCGTACACGAACGAGTAGTTGACCTGGAAGGCCGATGCGCCGGACTCGAAGCCAAGCCGCGCCTGGTCCTCCTTGTTGTTCGTCATCGCCGGGGGCGCGGCGGGCGAGCTTGCAAGCCGCTTCATCACCTCGGCGGCCTTCACAGCCGGAGCGCCAAGGACGGGATCGCCCGCATCGTCCACGATCTCACCACCCGCTGAGGCGACCAGCGAGTTGAACCACACCACCAGGCCCTCGTAGCGGGCGGCCTGGACCTGGACGGTTGTCTTCAGGCGCTCCGCCTCGTCGATCATCTCGTCCCACGTCTTGGGCGGCTCCTTCACCAGATCCTTGCGGTACCAGAGCAGCTGCGTGTTGCTGGTGAAGGGCACCGTCCACAGGCGGCCCTTGTACTTGGCCGTCTCGAGCGGGCCGGGCAGCACTCCCCGTTCGGCGCGCTCGCGATCGGCGCCGGTGATCTCCTTGATCCACTCGGCCTCGGCGAACTCGGCCGTCCAGATCACGTCCATCCCGATGATGTCGATGTCCGAGTCCTCCGCCGCGAGGCGCCGCACGACCAGCTCACGCTGCTGGTCGGCGTTCGTGGGAAGGTCGACGACCTCGACCTTGTAGCGGCCGCGCGCCTCCTTGGTGCAGTTGTCCGCGGCCTCCTTGAACGCACCGCCGGGCTCCGCGAACACGTACCACCTCAGCGTGCGCGAACCGCCCGAGTCGTCGCTGCCGCAGCCGCCGACCACCAACAGGGCCACCACAGCGACCACGATGATCACTGCCTTTCGCATACTCTCCTCAACCGGCTCTTACCCAGCCGTCGGGTTTCTACGCGCAGCACGGTGTCACGTCGGCCGTCAGCGCGCAATCAGGACGCCGTCCCCGGGCGCGAGCTTGCGCGCTTGGGACACAGCGGCCGACGTCGCGAGCAATATTTCTCCCGCCGGTACAACAGCCGGTTCGCTGCCCGCGTTGATCGCAACGGTCTTGTCGCCGCGCTCGTAGGCGATCACACCCCGCTCGCTTTCGATCATCCGAAAACCCGGAGCGAGGTCCCGACGCAGTGCGATCAGGTGACGCCAGAACGACAGCAGCGAACCGGGATCGTCTCGCTGATCGGCCACGTTGCGCTCGGCCGGATCCGTGAGCGGGAGCCACGGATCCGCCGAGCTGAAACCGCCCCGCGCCGTCCCGTCCCATTGCATCGGGTGCCGGAAAACGTCGCGGCCGAAGCGGTCGTACGGCGGATCTCCACCTGGGCCCATGCCTTGTCCGATCTCGTCCCCCTGGTACAGCGTCGCCGTTCCGGGGAGGGTCATCAGCATGAGTGCCGCCGCGCGCTCGTTGTCGCGGCCGAAGCGCGTCGGATAGCGCCCGAAGTCGTGGTTCGACAGGGCCCACGCCGCACCCGGGCCGCTGCGACCCTCGATCGCCGCGCCGGCGGCGAGCGCGGCGCGCAGGCCCTGCGGGTCCCAGGGCGACAGGATGAGCTCGAACACGAACGAGCGATCGAGGTGCTCCAGGTAGCGCGAATGCCGGTGCGCCGGCAGGTAGACCTCGCCGATCAAAAGCGCGTCTCCCGCCGCCTCGCGGATCGCTCCGAGCGCCTCGCCGATCCATTCGGCGTTGCGCGAGTAGCGCAGGTCGCGCCCCACCTCGATGTCCAGCAGCGGCAGCCCGAACGGCTCGTCCGTGGGCGGGTCGTCGCGCAGCTCGAGGTCCTTGGCGAGCCGGTCGATCGCGTCGAGCCGAAACCCGTCCGCACCGCGCGCGACCCAGAAGCGCACGACGTCCTGCATCGCCGCGACGACATCCGGGTTGCCCCAGTTCAGGTCCGGCTGCTCGGGATAGAACGAGTGCAGATACCAGCGCCCGTCGTCATAGCGGCTCCATGCTGGGCCACCGAAGGCAGACGTCCAGTTGTTCGGCGGCCGATCGCCCTCGGACCAGACGTACCATTCGGGATGGTCGCGGAACCATCTGTGCTGGATAGACGTGTGACACGCGACAAGGTCGAGCAGCACCTTCAGCCCCCGCGCGTGTGCGGCCTCAACCAGCCGGTCGAAGTCCGGCAACGACCCGAACATCGGGTCGACATCCGTGTAGTCCGACACGTCGTAGCCGAAGTCGGCCAGCGGCGACGGGTAGAACGGCGAAACCCACAGCGCATCGACGCCCAGCCACACGAGATGATCGAGGCGCGCCGTGATGCCTGCGAGGTCGCCGATGCCGTCGTCGTTGGAATCCTGGAACGAGCGGGGGTAGATCTGATAGACGACTCCATTGCGCCAGGACATCGGCCGCGCAGACTAGATGAATCTTTCCCCCGCTACCGCGCACGAGATCGATCCGCTCACCGATACCCGGTGGGACGCCTACGTGCGTGCTCATCCCGCCGGCTCCGTCTACCAGCTCGGCGCGTGGGCGCCGATACTCGAGCGCTCTTACGGCTTTCGCCCCCGTTACCTCGCGATCGAGCAAGGGGGATCGCTGGCCGGGATCCTCCCGCTGTTCAGGAAGAAGGGGCTCATCTCGGAAGCACGCTTGCGCTCGATCCCCGCTTTCTTCTACGGCGGGCCACTTGCGGACGACGACAGCCTCGCCGTGCGGTTGATCGAGGCCGCGCGCGACCTGGCCGCGGCGGACCGCGACATCGCCAGCGTCATGATCAACACCGACGACCGCCGCCTCGAGGCGCCGGAGGGCTTCGTGCTCGACGAGCTGATCCCGCGGTGGATGGTGCAGATCCCAGCTGATCTCGATGCACTCAGAGCGAGTTGGCGAAAGACCTCCAACAACCTGTTCCGCAGCCTGAAGAAGGCGGACGCGGCGGGGCACCGGTTTCGCGTGGGAGCATCGCTCGAGGATCTGCGGAGCTTCCATCGCATGTACGTGCGCACGATGAAGAAGCACCGATCTTTGCCCCGCAGCCTGCGCCAGCTACGGGTGTCGCAGGAGATGCTCGGCGCGTCTTTCAAGCTCTTTCTTGTGAGCCACGAGGGACGCGACGTCGCCGGTGGCGTGTACCACGTGTTCGGCGATACAGTCGAGCTCGTCTACAACGGCAGCGAGGAGGCCGCACTCGCGATGCGTCCCAACCACACGCTCTATTGGGAGGTCATGAAGTGGGCCGCAGCGACCGGCCTGCGCCAGGTCAACCTCGGTGGCGCCGAGCCCGACACCCCGCTGGCGCACTTCAAGGTGCAGTGGGGAGCCGCGCCGCGCACGCGCTATCGCCTGATTTACCGGGCGGACGGAAAGCAGACCAGGACCGAGGCGCTGGCGTCCATGGGCCACGGCGCCGAGAGCTCGGGAGGCCGGGTGATGGACCTCGCGTGGACCGCGGTGCCACCGTCCCTGCTGCGCCTCGGCGCTCACGTCGCATACCGGTACGCATGAGCGGGATCCGGGCGGGACCGGTCGATCCGGAAGCCGAGCCGCGATACGACGCCTACGTCGCCGCCCACCCTCGCGCCACGCTCTACCAGCGCGGCGCCTGGGCCCGGATCCTGCGCGACGCCTACCGGTTCGAGCCGCGCTACCTCGCCCTCACCGACGACGCCGGAGAATTCCACGGGGTACTGCCACTGGTCTACAAGAAGGGTCTGGTGTCGAGCGCCCGGATTCGCTCGCTGCCGGTCTTCCAGTGGGGCGGTCCACTCGCAGACAGCCGTGACCAGGAGGTGATGCTCCTCCGGGCCGCGCGGGAGATGGCGGCCGGCGCGCAGAGTGTGATCCAGATTCTCTCGACCACGGACTACGCGGCGCAGGTGCCGGACTTCGTGACCCATGGCCTGCCGCCGCGCTGGGTGGTTCGCGTCGACGGCGATCTGGACGGGCTGCGAGCCGGGTGGCGCAAGACGTCCAACAACCTCTTTCGCAGTTTGAAGAAGGCGGACAAGGCCGGCCTCGTGTTTCGTGAAGGAACGTCCAAGCGAGATCTGTCGCGTTTCTACCGGCTGTACCTGCTGACGATGCGCAAACACCGATCGCTGCCACGCAGCCTGCGCGAGCTCGAGCGGACGCGGGACCTGCTCGCGCCGGGCGAGTGGCGGCTATTCGTGGTCGAGTCCGGCGGAGAGATCGCCGCCGGTGGCGTCTTTCACGTCTGGGACGGCAACGTGGAGCTGATCTACGCCGGCTCGGAGGAGCGCCTCTTGGATCTGCGTCCCAATCACGCCCTGTATTGGAACGTCATGCGCTGGGCGGCCGAGCACGGACAGCGCGCATTCGATCTCGGCCGGGCAAGGCCCGAGACTCCTCTGGGCCGCTTCAAGTCGCAGTGGGCGGACCCGCTTCCGAACTACCGCTACACGTGGCGGCCGGGCGACACTCGCTCACGTGCCGAGTCGTTGGCCACCGCCGCCTATGCGGTGGAGGAGGGAGGAGACAGCGGTCTCCTGGCAAAGGCCTGGCGGCACGCCCCGCTCCGGCTCACGCGGGTCGGAGCCGCGCTCGCCTACCGCTACCTGTAGGACTACGGAAGCGGGAGCGAACAGACGATGCCGCGGCAGTCGAGAAAGCCGTTGCCGGTCGCCACGTTCTCGCCCTGGTCGATGGTCCCGTCAGGAGCATCGATGCCGACATCGACGTTGTTGTTGGCCCGGTTCTTTCTGAGGGTGACCCCCGGCGGCCGCACCACGATGCCCGACGCGCAGTTGTCGTGCGTGTCGTTGTAGCGGATGAGCGCAGCCGGGTCGTCGACCATGATCCCGACGCAATTCCCGGATGCGTCGTTCGTTTGGAGCCGCAGCCCGGTGCCCGACGGAGTGAAGCCGACGTCGCAATTCGTAACGGTGTTCCGCGCCACGATCCCGTCGGTGTAGCCACTGATGAGCACACCGTCGAAACCGCAGCCGTCCACCGAGTTCATGACGATCCGCGGGTTGTTTCCGTCCACGACGATTCCGTCGTCCGGGCTACCTCCCAAGGTTCCGGTGACACTGTTCCCCCACAGGTACGAGTCATCGCCGAGCGCCTCGATCGCGGAGAAGGCAGACCCGATGCTCATGTCGACGCTGTTGCGGTAGAGGTAGTTGCCGTCGCCGCGGGTTGAAATGCCCACGCTTTCCGCCGTAACCCCCATGCCCAAGATCTGGCTGTCCGAGGCGTCCAGGTCGATCCCGTCCTCGAAGCCCGAGATCGTGCCACCCCTGACGGTCACTCCGGATCGAGCGGTGCCGTCGTCGGCGATCCCATCCGTGTTCGGTGCGCCGGCACCCTGGATCGTGTAACGCATCAGGTGGATCGTGAAGTCGTTCCCACCGATCACGAGGCCCACCGGATCCTGCGCGGTGCAAACGACGTCGCTGTCGAGGACCGTCTCCTGCGCGATGGTGTCGCCGCACTGGACGTGCGTCGCGGACGCGGCCGCGGGCAACAGCCAAAGGCACCCGAGTGCTGCGATGACCAGGCTCCGAACTCGCATGAATCCCTCCCTAGACGTCCTACCTCCCTGAAACTGCCGCCGCGAGTCTAACGCTCTCAGTGCCACAGCGGCAAGCCGGTGTGGACGCCAGGCGATGCCCGGGCGCGGTCAAAATCTCCTGCAGTTATCGGCAAACCGGCGCTCCGGCTTCACCGGCCCACACCGATTTTGGACGCTCAGGCCGGCGAGACGGGCCGGCCGGGCCTGTTAGCGGTTGTGGGGCTCCGCGCTGTTCGACACGGGCCGCGGGCGCCGGTTGGGCCCTGTCGGCAACAGCTCAGCGAGCAGCTCAGCGTCGTGATCGGTCGCCCCGAGGCCGGCGGAAGCACGCTCTGCAGCCTTGGCTCCCTTGCTGGGGAAGCGACCCTCTTCGCGGGCAATCCAGTCCTTGTTGCTTTCGAGCTTCTTGTCCATGCTCCCCCAAATGCCAGGGCCGCCTGTTGGGCCTGAATGGCAGACGCGGCCTATAGCCACCTTACAGCGCGCCACGGGTACTCCGCGCTACGAGAGTGGCTCGCGAACGCGATGGAGCAGCGAGATCTGCCCCGGCCAGTACTTGTTTGCATCCTCGGCGACCCGCGCGAGAAGACTGCTGACCGTCGCATCGTGATCGACGCGAAGCCCCCTGATCACGGTATCCGCCTTCTCATCCTCGAGCAGCCCGACGATGTCGGCGATCAGGCGCGGACCATTCGCGGACTCGGCAATGTCCTCCGCGGCAGGCGGCTCTCCGACGTAATTGCTGAGCCGCACCAGACCGGCCGCAGACACGGCCCGCAGGTACTCGCTGTATGTCGTTCCCAGCGCCTTCGTGTCCGCTTCGTCGAGTGAAGCTTCGCCTTTCCTCACGAATCCGAGAAGACAGGCGAACGCGACGGTGAACAGCACCAAAATGAATGCCTCCATCGCCCTCCCTTGCTTTGACGGTGGCGACCGCTCGGCCTAGCGGTCAATACAACCACTTCTGCGGAGCCGAGTGAAGCCCCGGCTACTGCTGCCTGACCCAAGCAAGGATGGAGCGGGAGTGCGTGATGACCGTCCCGTCGGGCAGTTTGAGCGCCGGCAGCTTCGTCTGTCCGGTCGCAGCACGCAGCTCGTCACGTGATCCCTTGCGGAGAAACGGAATCGGGTTGCCGTGGGCGGCGACCACCTTGTCGTACTCGATGCCTGCCGCGCGGAGTGCCTCCTGCACACGGCGGCACGGATGGATCCGCGGGCCGCCGTCATCGCCATGACATACGAACAGGGTCGGGTTGTCGGTTGGTGGGGGCGACTGGTCCATTCCTATACCCCGCTGCACAAGGAACTTTATCGCCCGGAACTCGCCTCCCTTGGCTACCGAGCCTCCTGCTCCAACTGCGAAGCGAAGCGGTCCAGCCAGTCGGCGACGAACGCGTAGAGGTCGGCGCCGAGGTAGGCCACCGTGTTCGGGTGACGAAAGCCGCTGCGCTCGAGCGCAGCGGAAGCCGGAAACACCTCGGATCTCATCCATTCCTCCGCCGCCCGGGCGCGATCTCGCATCCGGTGCAGGTAGGCAATCTGATCCTCGTCGGGCAACGCGTCGGCGAAGAAGAGCTTCAGCAGGCCCTCGTCACGCGCATGCGTCGGCGCGAATCGCTCGGATCGCAACCAGGCAAGGAGCGCCTCCTCACCGTCGCTCGTCAGGTCATAGGAGGACCGCGAACGGCGGCCATGCGGGTCGTCGTTCCGGATCACGAATCCAGCTTCCTCGAGACGGGCGAGCTCTGGATAGACCTGGGCGAGCGAGATCGGGAAGAACACACGCGTCGAGATATCGGTGACCTTCTTGATCGCATAGCCCGACTTGGCGCCCAGCCGCAGCATGCCGAGCACGAGGTAAGAGCGTCCCTGGAGCTTCATCCGGCGATACGGGTTGGGGAAACCGGTCCTACGAAACCGATTGTGTTCTCAGTTCTATCTGCTTGGATGCATCCAGAATGTCATATCCGCCGACACGAGAACTTCCGCGAGCGCACCGGTGGACGGGCCTCAGTGCCATCGCCGCATTCGTGGTCTTTGCGGCAGCTAATGCGCTCTGGGCATTCGAGCAACCTGATCCGGGGTCCACGGCGCCGGAGCTCGTCGACTTCTACACCAACGTCTCTGAGCGGATCGTCGTCGGGGGGCTCGGGAGCTTGTTCTCGATTGCGATCTTCGTCGTCTTCGCGAGTGCGCTGCGCAGCACTCTGGTCGAGCTCGACGGAGACGAGCTTTTCGCCAACGCCGCATTCGGTGGGACGATCCTGGGACTGGCCGCCGGGATTGGGGCGGAGTCGGTCAACATGGCCGCGGCGCTCCGGGCCGGTGACGGGGAGCTGACCGAACCGCTCGCCCTGGCTCTCTTCGACATCTCCTACGTCTTCGGCTCCTACGCTGCCGGGATTGGCTTCGGGGTGGTGATGCTCGCGATCGGCGCGGCGGCTCTCCGCTCCGGGGCACTTCTCCCGCGCTGGCTTGCCGTCATCGCCGTGGTGATCGGCCTTGCCATGGTTACGCCGCTCGCTGGATACGTGCTGGGCGAATACACGGTCGCGCCCTGCTACTTGCTCCTCGCAGTCCTCGGCGTGCTGCTGCTGCGCGGCTCGGCTGTGCTGCGGGAGGACGTGCACATTGAAGGTCCCGCGACTTAACGCGTTGGCGGTTGCCGAAGCCGCCCGGGCAGTATCCCGCAAGGCCTGCGTCTTGGTCGGTACCGTGTTGGCATATGAGTAGCCATCGAGTACCCGGTGGGGTCGTGCACAAGTTGCCCGTAGACCTACGCAAGGCGCTGATCGCCAACACAACGGCGCTCGACGCATGGAAGGACATCACACCCTTGGCCCGCAACGAATTCATCTGCTGGGTCGAGGATGCCAAGCAGGAGACGACCCGGAAGCGCCGCATTCGCCGGACACAGGAGGAGCTCGAAGAAGGCCAGCGTCGCCCATGCTGCTGGCCTGGATGCAAGCACCGCGAGCGCACCGGTACCTAGCGGTACCGCATTCCTCAACCAGTCGGGGCGACTGGATTCGAACCAGCGACCGCTCGGCCCCCAGCCGAGTGCGCTACCAGACTGCGCTACGCCCCGATGAGAGACGCAGGATAGCCGCTCGGCCGCCTCCGTCAGCCGCGGTGAACCTAGAGCTCGGCGGCGCGCTCGACGAACTCGCGCCACTGCGTTCTGGCAGCCGAGCGCCACGCGTCGTCGCGCTGCGGGGAAACTCGTTTCGCGATCGGGACGAGGTCCGCCGTGTCCGCGATCGACGGGAAGACCGTCGCGCCGACACCCGCCAGGAGTGCGGCGCCGAGGCTCGTCGCATCCGCCGTCACCTGCTCGACGGTCACGCCGATCGCGTCGGCCTGCAGCGATACGAGCAGCGGGTCGTTCGTGAGGCCGCCGTCGACACGCAGCGTCTTTGCCGTGACTCGCTCCGCGACGGCCTCGAACACGTCGGCAACCCTCCACGCGATTCCCTCCAGCGCTGCGCGTGCCACCTCTGGCCTCCCGCTCGCGGCCGTCAACCCGGCGATCACGCCGCGCGCCTCGGGCCGCCACCAGGGCGCGCCGATGCCGGCGATCGCGGGCAGCACTCGTACTCCACCCGAGTCGTCCACATCGCGCGCCAGTGCGGCGAGCGCCTGCGGATCCTCCGCGAGCCCGAGCTTGTGCGACATCCACTCGAGCAGTGCGCCGGCCGCGAAGACGCCTCCGTCGAGCGCGTATTCGGTCACACCGCCGATTCGCCACGCCACCGTCGGCAGCAACCCGCCGGCCTCGGGAACGGTCGTGCCCGCGTGTGCGAACACGAACACTCCGGTTCCGTACGTCGCCTTCACCATGCCCGGTAGGACGCAACCGGTGCCCGCGAGCGCCGCCTGCTGGTCGACCAGTCGCGCGCGCAACGGCAGCTCCCGGTCCCAACTCGGATGGCGCAGCGTGCCGAGCTCGCCGACCGTGTCCTCGATCCGGGGCAGCGACTCGGCCGGCACGCCGAACGTCTCGCACAACCACGGGTCCCATCCGGTCGCTCCGAACGAGAACAGCTGCATGCGCGACGCCGTGGACGGGTCCGTCGCGAAACCCGCGCCAAGCCGGTCACATAGAAAAGCGTCCAGCGTGCCCAGTCGCAGGGTTCCACGCTCGCGCGCGGCCTGCACGTCGGGCAGGTTGTCCAGCATCCACGTCAGCTTCCCGGCAGAGAAGTACGGGTCGAGCGGCAGCCCGCTGCGCGCCTTGATCTCCTCCTCCAAGCCGGCGGCCTTCAGCCGCTCGAGCAGGTCCATCGGGCGCTTGTCCTGCCACACGACGTTCGGCGAAAGCGGCTCGCCGGTCTCCGTATCCCAGGCGATGACCGACTCGCCCTGATGGTCGAGGCCACACGCAACCACCTCACCTTGCGCGTCCGACAGCACCTCCGCCACCGAGTCGATGGATGCCGTCAGCACGTCCTGTCCCGACTGCTCGACCCAACCCGGCCGCGGATGCTCGGTCGGGATGCGTCGTGTCGCTGACGCGAGCGGCTGCAGGTCCGCATCGACGAGCACGGCCTTCACGCCCGTCGTCCCGACGTCGAGCCCGAGCAGCAGCTCCCCGCTCACCGGCGCCCCGACCAGTATGCGGCGGAACGCCTCCACCACGGCTCGGATCGGGGCGGCGGCGGCCCCGGGAGCAACGGTTGCTCCTCACCCAGCTCCACGCCCACATCGCCGAGCAGGCCGATGACGTGCTCGGCGATGCCGAGACTGGCGCTCAGGCCGGTGGAGCGAATCGCTGCGACGTGCACCATGCGCGGCTGCGCGCGCGAGCGCTCGATCACGTAATTGACTTCTCTTCCCGCCGGGCGCAGTCCGGCGTACGACGCAATCGGCCGGGCACCGCGCAGGGCCGGCACGAGGTCGGCGGCCTTGCCGAGCACCTCCTCTGAGGCGCCCGGCCGCACCGACCAGTCCCGCTTGTCGTGCTGATCGTGCGCCGTCGGCCCGGCGACGAGCTTTCCGTCCACGGTCGGGAACACAAGCACACCCTTCGTGCCGGTGCTCGGAACGGGCAGCCGGATCACCTCCAGCAGCGCCGGGTCAGCCGGCTCGAACACGAAGAACTCACCCTTGCGCGGGAAGATTGCGAAGCTGTCGTCCCCGGCCGCACGCGCCACCTCATCCGCGAAGAGCCCCGCGCAGTTGACGACGACGTCCGCGTGAACGAGCGGGTCGCCACCGGGGCCGGTCGGTATCAGCGCGCCGTCATCGTCGCTAATACCGGCGACCCGGATTCCACACGCGATGCGCGCGCCCGCGCGCCGGGCGGCGCCGGCAAGCGCGGTCGTGAACGCGACGGGGTCGGTGATGGACTCGCCGGGCACGAACAGCGATCCGTCGGTCCGCAGCTCGACATCAACTCCGTTCTCGTTTGCATTGCCTGCCAGGCCGGCGACGGCGTCCCGCTCGGCATCGTCGCGCGTGCGCAGCAGGGCGCCGGTCCGCAGCACGGGAATCCCGAGCACCTCGAGCACTTCGTCGCGCAGCTGCGCGGAGCGCAGGATCATGCGCGTCTCAAGCGTCCCCGGCGGCGAGTCGAACCCGGTGTGCAGGATGCCGGAGTTGGTCCCGCTCGCACAGAGTCCCAGGTCCGGCTCGGCTTCGAGGAGAACGACGTCGGCACCACGCCGGGCAGCAGCCAGAGCGACACTCGCTCCCACCACCCCTCCGCCGATCACGCACACGGCTGCCTTCTGCAAGAGCGGGCGACGGGAATCGAACCCGCCCTAAGAGCTTGGAAGGCTCCTGTGCCACCACAACACTTCGCCCGCCGGAAGCGTCCCGATTATAGGTTCGGCCGGTACGGCGACCTCATTTCGGGCGCCCGACCGGAGGGCAGCACCATTCCCCGAGGCCGGGGAACTCAGCGGCCCCGCTGCGTCCCGGATCGAACTGGCGGGAGATGTTTCCGACGGCGCGCACGCGCTCGGTTGTAGGCCGCGCCCTGACTCCGGTGCGGACAAAGACCCACTGGTCGGCTGCCTCCCAGCCGGCAAGCAACCATTCCCCATCGGGGGCCCAAGCGACGTCTCCGAAGCGGCCTGCGCCTGCGAGCAGGAGCCGGCGCCCTGTGCCACGGCGGTTCATCCGGACGACCTCGAGGCGGCTGCGATCGTCCGCTGCCACGTGCGAGACGAGCGCAAACTCGTGGACGGCCGGCCTGAACGCGGCGGTCACGGCGCGTGTTCCAACCGTCATCTCCAGGTTGCCGAGCAGCTGCCCGCTCGCATCGAACTGGCGCACTGTCCCCGGTGAGACGGCGAGCAGCCGCGTCCCGTCCGATGACCATGCCAGCCGGGTCACGACATCGGCGGGACCCGAGCGCCAGAGCACCCTCCCCGAGTCCTCGTCCACCATCGCCACACGACCGCCCTTGTCCGCGTACGCGAGCCGGTGTGCCGGTCCCGGCCACCATGCGGAGGGCGCTGCGCCGACTCCGTCTGCAAGTGGCCGATCGCCCGTGCCGTCCCCCGCAACGATCCGCAGCGCATCCCCCGCGTGGTAGACGATGCGGAAACCGTCGGGCGACCAGCGCGCCGCGCGCACCCGGCCGGGGCGGGCGAGCGACCAGCGCGGCCGGCCGCCGGGCTCGAGGGCGATCACCTCGTGCCCGCGCGTGACGACCACGAACAGGCCCCGTGGCGACCAGGACGCGTCGTCGAAGGCCCCGAGCAGCCGCTTCGAACCGTCCCGTTCCACGATCCACGGGCCCCGCGGCGACGTGACGATCAAGCGGCCGGGGGCCGGCAGCGACACCAGCGCATCGCGCGCATCCTCCTGGCCTGGCTCGACGACATCGCGCAGCCAATCCGCGACGGCCTGCCCGGGAGGGGTCAGCCCGGCGACCAGCAACGCGAGCAAGGCCGTCACGACCGCGACGAGCGGCCGTGGGCGACGAGGGCGCCGGGCCGGCTCGCGCTCGGCGAATGCTCTGCCGACGACTCGCCATGCCCGCTCCTGCGCCGCGGCCTCGTCGGGCGCGTGCCGGTCGCGCAGCAGCTCGCGCACACGCTCCTCCGTCAAAGCTCCTCCTCCCCCAGCTCGGCCGCGAGACGGTCGAGCCCACGTCGCAGCCGCGAGTTGACGGTTCCCCGCGGGAAGCCGAGGAGCTTCGCGATCTCCCCGGGCGTATAGCCGAGCACGTAGCGCAGCACCACCACTGCGCGCTGCTCGGCAGGAAGCACAGACAGCGCGGACGCGATCTCGTCGGAATACCTGTCGCTCGTTGGTTGCGTGCCAAATCGATCGGGCTCGCCCGGCTCCCCCACCTCGCGCCGCAGCGCGCGCGCCCGCGACCAGTCGATCGCGCGGTTCACGACGATGCGATGCAGCCACGGCCCGAACGGGCGACGACGATCGAACCGGTCGAGCGCCCGCAGTGCTGCGAGGAATGCCTCCTGCACGATGTCCTCCGCGGCGTAACCGTCGCGGACAACCAGATAGGCCGCGCGATATGCGGCCCGCCAGTGGTGGCGGAACAGCGCCTCGGCGGCCTCCGCCGAGCCTGCCTGGGCCGCCCGGATCCATTCGAGCTCGTGCTGCCCGCCGCTCCTGTGGACGCGTTCGCCGTCGATGCCCGCGATCTTCCCCGACCCGGAGGGCGCAGGCGCGGATATCGCCAGCAGCGCCGTCACACCCGTCATACGGATGCCGGCGGGTCAGAGGTCCCGGACCTCTGAGCGGTCCCTCGCCGTATCAGGAGCGGTAAGCCGAAATGAAGAGAGGTGAGGACGTGACCCGGTTTCTCGGAGTGTGTCTGGCAGTGCTGACGATCGCGGGCGTCTTGGCCCCTTCGACCGCTGCGGCCGACGGTCTTCCGATCGGCAACGTCGACGCCGGCCCCGGCGGAGTCGCAAGCCGCACCGGCGACGTGCGGTATGTAACGGTGCCGGCGACGCCGAACACGCTTGCGCTTTCCATTCGCCGCAACGGCGGGCAGGTGCTCCACTCCAAGATGCTGCGTGGCCGGTACACCGTGCCGGTGGTCGCGCTCGACGGGACCGCGGGCGGTCTGTCGGCCGATGGCCGGACGCTGGTCCTGATCAGGCCTCGCCCCGGGTTTCCGCGTGCGCGCACCACGTTCGCGATCATCGACACCCAGCGTCTGCGGACGCGCGAGATCGTGCGGTTGCGCGGCGACTTCAGCTACGACGCGATGTCACCCGACGGTGGGCTCGTGTACCTGATCCAGTACACCTCACGCCGCGATCCAACCCGCTACGAGGTGCGCGGCTACGACACCCGCACGAACCGTTTGCTCCCCGATCCCATCATCGATCCGCGTGCGTTCGGCGAGAAGGGGATGCGCGGTTACCCAATTACGCGTGCGACGAGCCGGGACGGCCAGTGGGCCTACACGCTCTACGACGGTGCCGGGCAGCATCCATTCGTTCACGCGCTGAACACGCGCGACATGACGGCCGCGTGCATTGACGTCCACGCGCTCAAGGGCCGCAAGGACCTGATGGCCCTCGGCCTCGACGTCACTGGTGACGGCCGCGAGCTGAACGTGCTCGACCCCAAAGACCGCCCCCTGGCCGCGATAGACACGAAGACCTTCCGCGTTACAGACGTGTTTTCGTCCCAAACCGGGGCCTCGAGTGGCGACGGTATCTTGTCGCCCGGCCTGTGGATGGTAGGAGCGGCAGCCGTCCTGACGGTCGGAGGGGTCGTTCTTCTCATGCGCCGCCGAGGCACAGTCGCGCCCACCTGAGAGACCGCTTTCCCCCGGAAAGTGCGGGCGCATGGGGATTTCGGGCTCCCTCCGGGCCAACCTCTAGTTTGACCTGTTGTCGACCCGGCAATCCTCGAACGGACGAGGGGCCGGGCCGGGCCAGCCCCCGAATTGCCGATGCCTCTCGTGCTTGCTCGAGATCGCACAAGCGGCGTTCAACGCTGCTTTTTCGTCGCCGTCCTGGCCGCTCTTGCGCTCCTCATGCGCTTTTCGGCGCCAGTCGAGGCGGGTGCAGTCGCGCGCGCAGCCGGTGCGGGTTGCAAGGCGCACGAAGTCGACGCGGGCGTCACGCATTTCGCGCGCGCCGTCGTGTGCGTCCAGAATCGCCACCGCCGGGCCTACGGCCTGCGGCCTCTGCGTCAAAGCAGAAGCCTGCGGCGCGCCGCCGTGAACCACGCCCGCGACATGGTGCGCAAGGGCTACTTCGGCCACGTGTCGTTCGGCGGCCGCACAGTGGTCGACCGGGTCGGGCGAACCGGCTATTCGCGCCGGTTCATGGCCGGCGAGAACATCTTCTACGGGCTGCCGCCGCGCCCGTCGCCGGCGGAGGTCGTCAAAGCCTGGATGGAAAGCCCTGGGCACAGGCACCAGATACTCAACCCGGCCTGGGAGGAAGTCGGCATCGGCACGATCATGCGGCCTCCGTCCCGCACTCCGGGCGGCGTCACCGTAGTAGCGGTCTTCGGGAGTCGCGGCGCTCGCCGGTAAGCGCGGTCCGCACCTTCGACGATTCCAGACGAGCGGTCACGACAAGGCGCTGAGCGGCGCTGAAGAGCGGAGTGCACGTCGTCAAGACGAGCCGGTCGTGCTTCACCGGCCGCAGGGACCGGGTGTTGCCTGGAGAGACGACAATCGACCCCTCGACCTCGTAACGGAACCGCCCGTACGGCATCTGCAGGTGTATCGAGTCGCCCTTGCGCAGTGCGTCGATGTTCCGGAAGGGGGCGAGATACGTCGTGCGGTGGCCCGCCACACCCACCGTTCCGCGCTCGCCGGGCAGCGCAGTCCCGGCGTAGTGGCCGGGACCTTTCTCGAGCTGGTTGGGGTTGGCCCCCTCCACGAACACGTACTTCACGCCGATACTCGGGATCCGGAGCCTTCCCAGCGGCTCGCCATTGTCGGTTGCACGTCGATGCCGCTCGGCGAATACCGCCGGCGCGGTGGTCACCGGGCTCCGCTCCGAGACGTAAGCAGCGGGCGCGGCGAGCGCCGTGGACTCAGCCTGGCGCAGCTCCGCGTTCAGCTCGTCCTGCTGGTGTGCCGCAGACCAGGCGCTGAGGGGCTCCTGCCAGGCGAGCGTCACGACAGCCTCCGCCAGCAGCAGCACTCCGGTGACAAGCAGGATCACTGCGGTCGCTGTTCGCAGCCCCTCGAGTGTCGCTCCACGCGAGGAGATCCCCGCACGCTGCGCCTCTATGGAGTCGGACACGAGCAAGCCCCGTGCGAACGGTGCTTCAGTCGAAAGCAACGTCGCCTTGGTCAGCGCATCCACGGCCCCTCTCTTTCACCCGCCCACATGAGCGGTGGGACGTGGGGGGCGGCGATCCCCCACGTCCCGATCGCCTCTTGCTACGCGGTGCTCCTGCGCCTGAACAGCAGCAGGGAGGCCGCGACACAGATTGCTCCAATCAATGCGAGCGCTCCTGTGTTGACGCCTGTGCTTGCGAGCTCGGCGGGCTGGCTGCCTGCCGTCTGACCGCTTCCTGACGATTCCTCGCCGGTGTCGGTCTGGGCGAACTCGCGTCCGCCACCGCCGCCGCCCTGTCCGCCCTGGTTGCCCTGGACGCCGGACTCGCTTTCGACCAAGCCCTTCACCTGACCCTGGTTGTTCTGGGTCTGCGTGTTGGTCTGGGTCTGTGTCTGTTGCTGGGTCACATTGTTGGTGACCTGGTTGTTGACGGTCACCGGGCCTGCGGACGCACCGGGGCTACCGGGGCTTCCGGGGCTACCGGGGCTTCCCGGGCTACCCGGGCTACCTGGACTACCGGGGCTTCCGGGGCTACCGGGGCTTCCCGGACCGCCAGGACCTGGACCTGGACCCGGCTTGCCACCGTGGTCCTTGTCCTTGTCCTTGTCCTTGTCCTTGTCCTTGTCCTTGTCTCCGTGGTCCTTGTCCTTGTCCTTGTCGCCATGGTCCTTGTCGCCGTGGCCCTTGTCCTTGTCGCCGTGGCCCTTGTCACCATGACCCTTGTCCTTGTCGCCATGGTCTTTGTCCTTGTCGCCATGACCCTTGTCCCCATGGTCATTTTCTCCATGGCCTTTGTCCTTGTCGCCATGGTCTTTGTCCTCGCCATGACCCTTGTCCTGGTGGTTCTTGCCCTCGTCCTTGCCGTGGCTCTTACCTTCGTCATCCTTGCCCTCGTCGTCCTTGCCGTGGCTCTTCGACCCCTCCTTACCCTCACCCTTGCCGTTCTCCTTGCCGGATTGCTCACCGGCCTTACCCTTGCTGCTTCCTTGGTCGCTCGTACCGCCGAAGCCACTGCTCGCCGTAAGGGCGAACGTCAGCAGCACGGCCAAGACGACCAAGATTGTCTTGTGGCTTTTAAGGAGCCCAGACATGGACAACACCTCCTTGCTCCTGTCGGGGTTCACGAACGGGGGGACCCTACCTTGCCGGGCCATCCCGCATCGGGACGTATTAGGAGCTATTCCGCACTTCCCTTGGCAGTGGGCACCTGCCCGCTGCGCTATGTCGCCAAACCGCCGCCGCGGAGGGTCAAATCCGATCCCTGCCCACGAAAGGCGCAGAAACCGTCCCGGTCCAGGCAATTCCTCCTGGGTGCGAGAAGCACTGGCCGGAGTGAGAAAGCTCAACTAGACTCGTGCATAGCCGTACGGAAACGGCTGACGGTGGAACCCAGGGAGGGAAGTTCATGAAGTTTCTTGGCCTCGTGGCCGTCTGCGTGACGGCCCTGCTAGCGGTTGCAGCGCCCGCCTCGGCGCTCTCCGAGTTCAAGTGCAACGGCGTCTTCAAGGGCAAGTCATACGGCGACGTGGTCGTCCCGCGTGGCTCGGCGTGCACGCTCATCGACTCGAAGGTCGCGGGAAACGTGAGGGCTCTGAAGGGGTCTTACTTCCAGGCGACCAACACCTCTGTGCGTGGTGACATCGAGGGTCTGGAGCCTCAGACCATCTTCGTCGAGGGCGGCTCCAAGGCGGCCAGCATCGAGGCGGCCGGGGCGATCCAGTTCTTCGTCTTCAACAGCACGGTGCTCGAGGACATCGAGCCCGAGCGGACGAGGGAAACGGTCCAGATCTGTGGGAACACCGTGCGCAGGGGCAACATTGAGGTCCGCCGGAGCGGCCCGAACGGCAACCCCCTCAACCAGCACCCCGGCACGGACATCCTGATCGGTGATCCCCTGACCCAGGGTTGCCGCGGCAACCTGGTCAGGCGCGGCGACATCAAGGTGACGCGGAACTTCGCGGACATCGAGTTCGTGATCCGCGGCAACAACGTCCGGAAGGGCGACCTGCAGGTGCTGAAGAACACCGGGCCAGTCCCCAAGATCGTCGACGGGAACATCGCGGGTGACCGCCTCACATGCCGGGAGAACACCTCTCCGAAGGCAAGTGGGAACACCGGTTGGGCTCGCAAGCTCGGTCAGTGCGCCTGACCTAGCAGCGTCCCCGAACTACGAAGTCTGTGACGGAGGGCGGCGGGGCCACAACCTCGCCGCCTTCTTCGTTTCCAAGCTCCCCCGTTCGGCGGATCGTGCGGACCAAACAGGCCCAGGATGCGAACTCTCCCTTCGACAGCGGCCCGGCAATCGACTATCAAACCACCATGGGAATTTTCCTCGATCTCCAAGGCACAGTTCAGACGGTGATGGAAGCCGGCCGGCCGATGGAGGATGCGGAGGACGTCATCAACGATCCGGCGTTCGACCTCTCGGACGATGAGCGTGCGGCCCTGTGGCTTTGGGCGTGGAGCCTGCTGCCGGAGCACCGTCAGCGCTACCAGGCATTGCGCTATCTGGAGATCATCGACGCCGAGTACTCCTAGAGGCAGACTGAAGGCCGCCTAACGCCGCTCGCGCTCCTCGCGCTCCAGCTTTCGGTCGCTCGTCTCGGCCCGTCCCATCTCATGCTCGAAGGCGTCCATGTTCTCGTTGGCGCTTCCGAGTAGAAACACCCCGACGCTCACGTCCTCCTCCAGGTGAACCTCGCTGATGAAAGCTCGCACCTCTTGGCCGATGACGGACTCGACCACGGATGTGAACTCTTGTTCCACGTTGCGCTGGAAACGGCGCCGGATGTCCGCGATGCCGTCTCCGTCGCCCCGTTCGATCAGGATCCGCTCGGCGGGGGTGCAGGTTCCCTCCAGCACGACCACGACGATGCCGGGCATCACGTAGGTCAGATGCGAGGAAGGCGCCCGGCCGTAGTAGTGCCCGTGCAGCGCGGCAATCCGCTCGCTGATCTCATTGTTGAGCGGATCTGCCACCTTCGGCGAACGTAGCACACCGGTTCGCCAGCGACCGCCTGCGCAGCATGCGGCGCTCGGAATACGCGCATATGCTGCGTCCTTAGGCGTCGAGGCCGAGGGCTGCGAGCGCGTCGGCTCGGTCGGTGAATGTCTGGAGGCGCACGATTTTCCCGTCCTTGAACTCGTAGAGCCACGTCGCAGGCTGGTTCTCGAACTCGACGCCGCTGGCCCGGCCGCGACCGCGCCAGTGTCCGAAGACCAGGACTCGCTCGCCCAGGTCGCGCAACTCCTCGTAGTCGACCTCGAACCTCTCCCAATCCGGATCGAGAGCCTCGACCCATCGCTTGAAACCGTCGTGTCCGCGGTAGGGCCGGCCCTCGAGTACCGCCAGGATGGGCACCCACTCCACGTCCGGATCCATCACGTCGAGCATGGCAGTCATGTCCCGGCGGTTGAACGCACCGAAAAGGCGTTCGATGACCTGCACGTTCTGCTGCGACATCCCGCGCAGTATCGCTGAGGTCAGGCCCGGCGGGCTTTAGGTAGCGTGTCGCCATGTCCTCCGCGTGGCCGGCCTTACCGCCGTATGCGTCGTGGAGCGCGACCTGCGACACGCTCCACGCCCACACCCAGGTGCTCGGCAAGCTGGCGGTCGTGATGGCCCCGCCCGAACCGCAGCTCCAGCACGCGGCGCTGCGCCTGACCGCGCGCGGCTGGGAGACGCTCGCGCTGCCCGCGGGCGACGGTTCCGGGGCGGTGGTCGTCGCGCTCGACCTGCAGACCCACGAGGCCGTCGTCGAGCACAGCGACGGGCGCACGCGCCGTGTCGCGCTCACCCCCCACAGGCCGGTCGGCGACGTCACGCGCGAGACATTGGAGGCAGTGCGCGAGTTGGCAGGCGCCATCGAGATCGACCCAACCCCGCAGGAGGTATCGTGGACCGTGCCGCTCGACGAGGACGACGAGCATGCGCACTACGACCCTGAGCAGGTCGCGCCCTACTTCGCCGCCGCAACCCAGGCCGCGCTCGTCCTCGCTGCGTTCCGCGCGCCCTACCGCGGGCGCTCGACGCCGGTCAACGCGTGGTGGGGCTCGTTCGATCTTGCGGTGAGTCTGTTCTCCGGCCTACCTGCCGATCCCCCGTCAGACGACTTCATCATGCGCAACTCGATGGACTCGCAGGAGGTCGCCGTCGGCTGGTGGCCCGGCGACGCCCGGTTCGGCGCAGCCGCCTTCTACGCCTACGCGCACCCCGCCCCGGAGGGGTTCGCGGGCGCAACGCTCTCGCCGGCGGCTGCTCGCTGGGACGCCGAGCTCGGCTTGTACGTGCTCGACTGGGACGACGTGCGCTCGGCGAGCGATCCGCATGCGTTCGCGCTCGAGTTCGCAGACTCGGCGTTCCGCCATTCCTGTCTGGTGTGCGATTGGGACCCGGCGCTCCTAGCCAGCACGGAGGGAACGCCGCCGCCCATCCGCTGATAGCGTCGCCGCGATGCAGATCGGCAAGGCCGGAACTCCTGTCAGCCACATCAGCCAGGCCTATCCCGACCGGGTCGAGGTGCGCGGTCGCGATCTGACCGGCGACCTGATGGGCAGGTTGAGCTTCACCGAGTACTTCCACCTGTTGCTCACGGGCCGCGAGCCGACCGACGACCAGCGGTACTTCCTCGACCTGCTGCTGGTCACGATCGCCGAGCACGGGATGATGCCCACCAACGTCGCTGCCCGCATGACGCTGGCGGCCGACCCGGGATCTCTGCAGGGAGCCGTTGCGGCCGGGATCCTCGGCTGCGGCCCGGTCATCCTCGGCACGGCGGAGTCCTGCGCGCAGCTACTCGAAGAAGCGCAGGAGAAGGTGGCGTCCGGAGAGGATCCTGCGGCGGTCGCCGTAGAGATTACGCGTGCGGTTCACGCTTCCGGCGCCAGGATGCCGGGCTTCGGGCATCCGGTTCACCGGCCGCTCGACCCGCGCGCCGAACGCGTACTCGAGCTGGCGGATTCACGCGGGGTCAGCGGTCCCCACGTCCTGCTCGCGCGTTGCTTGCGAGATGGAGTGGCGACAGCGTGGGGCAAGCCGCTCACGATGAACGTCTCGATGCCCATCGCAGCAGTGATGCTCGACCTGGGGTTCCCAGCCGCCGCAGTAAAGGCCGTCCCGATTCTCGCGCGCACGGGCGGACTCCTCGCTCACCTCGCCGAGGAGCAGCAGCAGCCCCTCGGCTTTCTCATGGCAGCGAAAGCGGAGGAGGCGATCAAGTACGAGCGCGGGGCGCAAGACGAGCCCGAATGACGCTCGCGTCCGAGGTCGAGACACGCCCCTGGGAAGAGCAGCTCGCGGTCGACGACGCCTCCTATCGCACCCAGCTCGCCTACCTCTTCGAACGCTCGGCCTTCTATCGCGAGAAGCTGGGAGCGGCGGGTGTCGCCTCCGAGGAAGCGGCGGGCGGACTCGCGGACATCGCGCAGCTTCCCCTGACCGACAAGGACGAGCTCCGGGCGACGTGCACGCTCGACAATCCGATCGGCGCGCACCTGTGCGTGACGCGTCCCGAGATCGTCCGGATCTACTCCACGAGCGGTACCACCGGCACGCCCAGCTACATCCCGCTGACGGCCGGCGATCTCGAGAACTGGGTGACCGGGTCGGCGCGCAGCTACGCAGCCGCCGGGATCGCCGCCGGCCAGCGCATCGTGTCCACGTACAACGCCGGGCCGTTCGTGGCAGGGGCGGCGCTGGCCGCCTTCGAGCGTATCGGCCTTTGCCACATCCCGGTCGGCACCGGGAACACCGAGCGGCTGATGCGGGCGGTCGAGCTCCTCGGGCCCGAGGCCGCCGTGCTCACACCGTCATATGCCGACCATCTCCTCGAATGGGCCGCCGAGCGTGGTGTCGACCTGCGGGAGTCGAGCGTCGAGCGCGTGCTCGTGGCGGGTGAGCCCGGGGGCGGCGAACCGGCCTTTCGCGCAAAGCTCGAAGCCGGCTGGGGCGCGCAGGTCACCGAGGCGATGGGCGTCGGAGACATCGGCGTGTCGCTCTGGGGGGAATGCGAAGAGCAGGACGGGATGCACTTGGGTGCGCGCGGCTTCGTCCACGCGGAGTTGATCGATCCCGACAGCGGCACCGCCCTCGCGATGGACGACGACGCGACGGGAGAGCTCGTGTTGACACATCTTCAACATCGCGCTGCACCCCTGCTGCGCTTCCGCACGCGCGATCACGTCGTGGTCCGCACGAGCCCCTGCGAGTGTGGGCGCACCGGCCCCCGCGTGCGGTGCATCGGGCGCACCGACGACATGCTGATCGTGCGCGGAGTCAATGTCTTTCCGTCGGCCATCCGCGACGTCGTCAGCGCTTTCGCGCCCGATGTCAGCGGCCACATCCTGGTCAAGCCGCAGGCGCCCGGCTTCAAGCAGGAGCCGCCGCTTCCTGTCGCCGTCGAGCTCACGCGCGACGTCACTGGCGACGAGGTGCTCGCCGAGGCGATCCGTGAAAAACTGCGGGCCGTGCTGGTGGTCCAGACAAGTGTCGAGCTCGTTGCGTGGGGAACCCTGCAGCGCAGCGAGTACAAGTCGAAACTCGTCGAGCGCTAGGGCGGCCGGGCCGGTGCGCAAGCTCCAAAGCCAGGGTGTCCACCACATCACGATCGTCGGCGCCGACCGGCGGACGTCGATCGAGTTCTGGGAAGGCGTCCTCGGCATGCCCTTCGTGTTCGAGCAGCCCAACCTCGACAACGAGTCGGAGAGCCATCTCTACTTCGACCCGGGCGACGGGCGGCTGATCACGATCTTCACGAACGAGGATCGCGAGCCCGATCCCAGCCGCACCGCGACCGATCCCGGATGCGTGCATCACATCGCGTTCGCAGTCTCGAAGGCCACCTTCGATCAGGCGGTGCAGCGGCTCGACGAGCGCGAGATCCGGCACAGCGGCGTGAAGGACCGCGGCTTCATGGACTCGATCTACTTCGAGGATCCGCTGGGCCTCCTGATCGAGCTCGCCTCCTATCGGTTCGAGCCGCCGTTTGGCTACACCCACGCAGACGTGCTGCTCGAAGCACACAAGCTCCGCGTGGAGCGGGGCGACTACAACATCGCCCAAGTCCATCTTGCGGATGCCATCGAGGCGCTCGTCACGCGATCGCGTGAGTCGCTCTCGGAGGATCGATCACCGCAGAACCCTTATTAGAACCGGGAGGATCACATGGCCGCCAACACACTGAGCATCCTCAAGCCGAGCGTCAACAACCTGTCCGCTCGGATATTCGTGCGAGCCGCCGGGCTCGACTTCGAAGAGCTGGACGTGTGGGGGAAGAAGGGCGAGCCCGACTTCGTGCAGAAGGACCCCGCAGCACTGACGCCGCTGCTCGAAGAAGAGGGCCTGCAGAAGGGTTCGCTCTGGGAAAGCTGCGCGATCATGCAGTACCTCTGCAACAAGCACGGCCTCGACCAGTTCTATCCCAAGGACCCGGCGGCGCGGGCGATGGTCGACAGCGCGATGTTCTACCTGACCGGCACGCTTTACCCGCTCGTTGCACGCGCCACCTACCCGCAGCTCGGTTTCCCGCAGTACCCGGGCGAGGTCGCGACGTCCGATGCCGGCGACGAGCTGAAGGCCAAGGCTCAACAGGACGCTGCGGACGCGATCGCCGAACCGCTCGACGTATACCGCAGCTTCTTCCTGGACGGGAAGCAGTTCATCGGCGGCGCGTCTCCTTCGATCGCCGACATTCGCCTGGCCGTGACGCTCGAGTTCCTGCACGCCATCGACTACGAGTTCCCGGAGTGGGCCACGAAGTACATGACCGCGCTGGAGACGTCCCTCGGCGAGGCCTACTCGGAGCCCGCAGCAGACGTGCGCGGCTTCGTCGCGTCCGTCAAGTAGGACGCGCCGTCAGAGCTTGAGCTTGATCGGTCTGCGGTCCAGTTCGGACTCAGACTGAAACGCATTCTTTGCCACGTACGTCACCTCGCCGAGGTGGACCAACATGTGGCCGTACATGAGCAGATGCGTGTCACCGAGGAGCCGGTCGAACTCCTTGCGGTCGTCGTCGTTGTGGTACTCGAGGTAGATCACCTTCACGCTGGGAAGGAGATCCTTCAAGGCCTCGAGGAGCGGCACCTCGCAGCCTTCGGTGTCGATCTTGAGGATGTCGACCGTGGAGATCGAGTTCTCCTCGAGCCACTCGCGCACCGACCTGAGCGTGATCGGATCGCTCGTCTCTCTCGTGCTCTCGCTCTTCGCAATGGAAGACATCCCGCTGTCGTAGGTCCCGCGGTAGAGCGGGACCTCCAGGTTCGAGGAGAAGAGCCCGAAGTTGTGAGCGTGCACGTTGGGTCGTGCCTCCGTGTTGGCCCTCAGCAGACGGTAGGCCCGGCTGCCGGGCTCGAAGGAGAAGATCGTCGCGTCCGGGTAAACGAGCGAGAAGTAGACGGACGCGGCACCTACGTTCGCGCCGATGTCCATCACCACTTTGACGTCGCGGACGAACGGAACCGCGGGATACGTCCCTCCTTTGAGGATCGCCTCGGCTGTCACCCGCGACAGGCAGTTCTCGAAGGACTCGAACTCCATTGTTTCACCGCGCCACTCGAACTGCAGGGTCACCGAAGGGATCTCGCCGCCGCTGCTCATCGGTGCAGGTACCGGCCGGGATCGGCGGCGTATTCGTTCAGGAACGTGTCGAGTTTCTCGGCGCTGAGATCCCAGTCGAACGTCCGCCGGACGTACTCCATGCCTTGCTTGGCGAGCCGGATGCGTAGCTCGTCGTCATGCAGCAGGCGCTCGATGTGGTCGGCCATCGCGGTGGTGTCGTCGGGCTCGCACACAAGAGCGGTCTCTTCGTGGATGGCGTAGTCGTCGGAACCGCCGTTGGAGGTAGTGACCAGCGCCGCGCCGCATGCCATCGCCTCGATGCACGGAAACCCGAAGCCCTCGTAGCGGCTCGCGCACATGAAAATGCGGCTGCGGTTGTAGATCTCATTCACGATGAAGTCCTGCGGCGGATCCGTGACGACTGTCATCCACGGGGCGGTCGCGTGGACGGGAGGCAGTTGTGAGAAAACGGTGGCCTCGACTTCGGGTACCCGCCTCCTGACCTCGGAAAGAGCGGCCAGGCCCTCTGCCGGTCCCTTTTGGGGATGGTCGTGGTAGGCCATCGAGACCAGCGCCGGACGCTTCTCGATCGGTGAGACGAGACGATACTTCTCGTGCTTCAGCCCATTGGGAATATGGACGAGCGCGTCGGCGGGAACACCCTTCTCCCTCCCGACCTCGATGAGCCATCTAGCGACGCAGACCTTTGGACAAGGGGCCCGGAACACGACGTCCTCGAGCGCGTGGGCGTGTGGCCGATAGCCCTGCACGAATGCGAACGGCAACCCATGGCGCAACGGAATCTGATTGTCGTAGCCGGCGATGAAGTCGGCCTGCGGCAAGTCATCTGCGAGCAGGGCGAACCTGTACTTGTCGGCACTCAATCTGTGGCCATCGCTGATCGGCAGGTTTGCATGAAGGGTGCGCTGCTCGCCGGGGAAGATGTGCACTATCCCTTCCTCGAAGCTCATCCATGGCAGGTCGTCGAGGTCCCAGATCGGATCATCCCACCCTATGTGCATCACGTGCACAGAGTGCCCTCGTCGACGCATGGCATTCGCGAACTCATAGGGCGCAAGGGCTCCGCCCATCGGCTGGGTTCTGGCCAGGACCGGGAAGGTGATGCTGCTCATCGGTGCAGGTACCGGCCGGGATCGGCGGCGTATTCGTTCAGGAACGTGTCGAGTTTCTCGGCGCTGAGATCCCAGTCGAACGTCCGTCGGACGTACTCCATGCCTTGCTTTGCGAGCCGGATGCGCAGCTCGTCGTCATGCAGCAGGCGCTCGATGTGGTCAGCCATGGCGGTCGTGTCGTCGGGCTCGCAGACAAGTGCAGTCTCTTCGTGGATGGCGTAGTCGGCGGAGCCGCCGTTGGAGGTGGTGACCAGCGCCGCACCGCATGCCATCGCCTCGATGCAAGGAAACCCGAAGCCCTCGACGCGGCTCGAGCACAGAAAGATGCGGCTGCGGTTGTAGATCTCGTTCACGATGAACTCCTGCGGCGGATCCGTGACGACCGTCATCCACGGGGCTGTCTCGTGGACGGGCGGGTCGGTCGAGAAAATCGTGGCCTCGACCTCCGGGACCCGTCTCTTCACCTCGGCAAGAGCTGCCAGGCTCTCGGCCGGTCCCCTGTCGCTGTGGCTTCGGTAGGCGGTGGAGACCAGCGCCGGGCGGTCTTCGATCGGTGAGACGAGACGATACTTCTCGTGCCTCAGCCCATTGGGAATATGGACGAGCTCGTGCGCAGGAACGCCCTTCTGCTTCCCCACGTCGACGAGCCACCTCGCGATACACACCTTTGGACAGGGCGCCCGGAACAGGGCGTCTTCGATCGACGGGATGAATGTTCGATAGCCCTGCACGAATACGAAAGGCAAGCCATGACACCCGCGGATCTCATCGTCGTAGGCGTTGATGAAGTCGGCCTTCGGTAAGTCACGTGCGAAGTCAGCGAATCGGTAGCCCTGCGGGAAAACGTGCTCTATCCCGTCCTCGAAGCTGATCCGTGTCAGGTCGTCGAGGCTCCGGATTGGTTCATCCCAGCTTATGTGCATCACGTGCACCGAGTGTCCGCGTCGACGCATGGCGTTGGCGAACTCATAGAGCGCGATGGTTCCGCCATTCGGGCGGGCCCTGGCCGCGACTGCAAAGGTGACGATCATCCGGACGAGGACGTTAAGGCACGGCTACGTCGAGGGGTGCTTGATTCCAGCGACAGCCGGTTACGCGGAGAACGTCAAAACGCCCACTTCGGGATCGGGTCGGACGCGTACAGGAAGAACCAGACCTCGAACGCGACGACCGGCAGTACCACCGACACGACCAGGATGACGTCGACGGGCGACAGCCGCACCTCCGGAGCGGCGCGTTGCTTCTGGAAGGCGAGCCGCTCGATGTCACGGCTGCGTAGCCAGGCCGCCTCCCTGCGCCGGTTCGGCCGCCCGGTCAGCTTGTTGTAGGTGTGGACGAGGGAGTTGAGCGCCGTGACGAGCAGCATGCTCAGCACGGCGACAGTCACGACCACGACCGCGACGACGAGCATCGTGAGCCCGCCCGACCCCTGCACCTTCGAGCCCAGCCAGAGCGCGACGAGTGGGCTGCCTGTCCAGAGGTTGAGGGTGACGATCGCGATGAGGGCAAGGACGGCGACGCGCCGCAGCCGCGCTGACCATCCAATCCGGTCGGGCTGAGTCGCGACAGGCGCGCTCGTGCCCATTGCGTCACCTCCTCGTACGCCCCTATTTTGAGTAGGGGCCCGCACCGAAGTCAAGTCGCCTCTGCGGGATACTGCGCGGGCTCATGTCGCAGGGGAACGTGGACATCGTCCGGCGCTTCGAAGATAGCTTTGCGAGGCGGGATCTCGATGCTGCACTGAAGTGCGTTGGTCCGGACTTCGAGTTCGACTGGTCGAACTCGATCGGCCCATTCGTCGGCACATACAGGGGGCATGACGGACTGACTCGGTTCTGGGCGGAGCTGCTGGATGCATGGGAGGAGTTCGCTCCCGAGGCAGAGGAAGTCATCGAGTGCCCTCCTGCTCGCCTGATCACGCTCGATGTCGTTCGAGGTCGGGGCAAGGGGAGTGGCATCGAGATGGAAGCGCGCGGGGCGATGCTTTGGACAGTGCATGAGGGCAAGATCGTGCGCGTGAAGATGTTCCAGACAAGGCAGGAAGCCCTCGAAGCCGTGGGACTGTCGGGAGGAAGACGCTCAGGCCTGAGATTCGGCATCACAGTGCGAGCGGGGCAGGAAGGATTCGAACCCTCGACTTCTGGTTTTGGAGACCAGCGTTCTACCAGCTGAACTACTGCCCCGAGGGCGCCCATTCTAGAGCCGCCCCCGGGGGTCTCTGGTTGCTGATCAGGTGCGCCAGGAGCCGAACGAGTCGCTGGCCCAGCCGGCGCACCCGTTTGGCTGACGCCCGGCACGCCCCAGTTGCAGACGCCCGTCGGGAACGCCGCCTGAAGACGGGCCCACTGGTCGTCGGTGAACGCGATGGAGCTGCTGGCCCGTCGACCACGCGGGGGAAGCTGCACGCGGGCAGGATCCCCTGGTAGATGCCGGGATAGGCGTTTGCGACCTGCTGTTGGGTGAGCGAGCCGCCCGAGCAGCCGGTGCCGATCGTGTAGCGGATGTCGCCGTTCAGCTCGATGATCCGCTCCCGGCCCTTCAGTTATTCAGGGCGGTCGGGCGCCAGCACCACCCTGCCGAACGCTTTCCGCCCTTCCAGGTATTCATGAGCGGCGACCGCGTCGGACAGCGGGAACGACCGGTCGATCTCGACATGCAGCGCGCCGCTCGCGACACGGTCGATCAGGTCCGAGATCATCCCGTGAACCCGCGGATACTCGGCGAGCAACGCGCCGCCCAGGTAGACGCCGCGCAGCGTGTTGTTCTTGGTCCACAGAGACCTGGCCTCGACTTCCGAGCCGGCTCGGCCGGCCACTCCGACACTGACGAGCGTTCCCCCGTACGCCAGCGCTTCGACGCTGTCGACCAGGTTCTTGCCGCCGATCGAATCCAGCACGACGTCGGCGCCGCGACCATCCGTCAGCTCACGCACCCGGTCGACGAAGCTCTCGCTCGCGTAGTTGATGCCGTGGTCCAGACCGAGCCCCTTCAGGCGCTCCAGCTTCTCGTCGCTCGACGCGGTGGAGATCACCGTTGCGCCAGCCCGGCTGGCCAACTGGATTGCTGCCATCCCCACGCCGCCGCCGCCGGCGTGGATGAGCACCGTCTGGCCCTCCCCAACGTTCGCGGCCGTGAACAGGCACTCGTGCGCCGTCCCGAACGCAACCGGTATGCATGCGGCTTTCGCAGGATCGAGCCCGTCGGGAACGGACCACGTCATGATCGCCGGCACGACCCGCTTCGCCGCATGTGAGCCATTGGCGTTGAGGGCGACCACCTTGTGGCCGGCGCCGGCGTTCTCGACACCGGCACCCACCTCGACGATCGTGCCCACCGACAGGTAGCCGACTATGTACGGCGTTTCGGGTGGCGGCGACGACGCGCGGGCCAAGAGGTCGCCGCCCTCGATGCTGATGGCCTCCACGTCCAGCAGCACACAGCCGTCGAGGCACGCGGGATCGGGGACGTCCTCGTAGCGCAGCACGTCTGGGGGGCCGTTTTCATAGATCACCGCCGCCTTGATGACGCGATCCTCCCACACGACCCGCGTCGTCGCGAACCGGAACGTGGTGTCAGGTTGCCGTTGGGGAATCGTCGCCCATGCCTTCTCCGAGACCGGCGCAGCGGTCATACGCTTCAACCGGACCAACGGCAACTCGGAGAACGGCCTGCTGATCAACGATGCGAATGCCGTTGTGGGCCGCAACACTGCGAACGACAACGGCGAATCCGCAGTGCGTGAACGTGCAGTGCGCGCCGTAGCGGTCGCGGGAGAAGTCTCTGCGGTAACGTCGGCGCATGCGGATTGCCTCGCTCGTTCCGAGCTCCACCGAAATGCTGTTTGCGCTCGGACTCGGCGACCAGGTCGTCGCGGTCACGCACGAGTGCGACTGGCCGCCTGCGGCCGGCACCCTCCCCCACCTGACTCGGACCGTCGTGCCCGCGGACCTGTCCGCTGCCGAGATCGACCGCGCGGTGCGCGAGACGGTCGGCGCGGGGCGCCCGCTCTACGAGCTCGATGCGGAGCGGCTCGCGCAGCTCGACCCCGAGCTGATCGTCACCCAGGCGATCTGCGACGTCTGCGCGGTTTCATACGACGACGTGGTGGCGGTCGCCGCGACACTGCCGAGCAAGCCGCGCGTGATCTCGCTCGACCCGATGACGCTCGACGAGGTGCTCGACGACGTGCGCCGTCTCGGGGACGCGACCGAGGCGGCCGACGAGTCGCGGCTGCTGCGCGAACAGGCGCGCAGGCGCATCGATGCCGTCACCCACGCGGTCGCGGATGCGCCGCGTCCGAGGGTCGCCGCGATCGAGTGGCTCGACCCGGCCTTCATCGCCGGCCACTGGGTGCCGGAGATGATCCGGCTGGCGGGCGGCGAGGACGTGCTGGGCCACTCCGGCGAGCGCTCGCGCACGGCCGAGTGGGAAGAGATCGCCGCGGCCACTCCCGATCTCGCCATCGTGATGCCCTGCGGCTACGACGCGCAGCGCTCAGCCGAGGAGGCCGAGCTCTTCGCCGAACCCCTTGCGCGCCTCGGGGCGCAGCGCATCGTGGCCGTCGACGCCTCGGCGTACTTCTCCCGGCCCGGACCGCGCCTGGTCACGGGCATCGAGCTGCTCGGACACATCCTGCATCCCGACCGTGTTCCGCCACCCTCCGGTGCCGAGCATGTGGCGCTCGCGATGTCAGGTGCGGGCGGAGGGACTTGAACCCCCACAGGCAAGAGCCCACCAGCTCCTAAGGCTGGCGCGTCTACCAATTCCGCCACGCCCGCATGACCGGCCACACTCGATACGCGTGGCACAAGCCCATGAAAAATTCTAGTGGGGCGTCCGGCAACGATGTGCCTGAAACGGCGAGGCGCAGGCGCCGACTGGCGAGGACGCAGGGAGTCCGAATAGCAGGGCTATTTGGGCGACTGAGGACGAAGCCAGGCGGTGATCTGCGCCCGCCGTTTCGGGTGCATCGTTGCTGGACGGTCCACTAGACTCCCCATCCGAGGTGGAGGCAACGGCGCCAAAGCACTATCCCAACCGGGACAAGCCAGAGTCCAGGCAGACGCGGGCGGCCGTCGTGATTCTGCTCCTCATTTCGGCGATCGTCATCGCGGTCATCACGATCGGCGGCTGGGACAAGCTCCAGGGCGCCAAGCCGGTGAACGTCTTCTACGTGATGGTCTACGTGCTGTTCGCCTACTACGCGACGCGCTGGAACCGCGGGGTGCTACCGGTTGTCAGCGCGCTATCGGTGATTCTGATCATCTTCTCTGCAGTCGCCGCACCGGCATGGTTCGCCCGCGACAAGGACGGCTTCGACTCGCCGCCCTTGCCTGAAAGCCTGCTCGGCCTTCTGACCCTGTCGCTGATCCCCGTCGCCATCTTGCTGATCGTGTTCGCCATGCGCGGGTTTCAGCAAAGCTGGAGCGTGGAGGCCGGCAGCCGCGCGGACCTCGAGGCGCGCGGGCTCCTCGGCGAGCCGGGCGACCCCCGGCCTGCCGCCTGAACACCCGGGGAGCGTTGCTCTGGCCATCCCGGAGCTTCTCCACCGCGCGATCGAGGCACACGGCAGCCGGGAGCGTTTTGAAGCCACCGAGCGTGTCTCCGCCGACCTTCGCCTGAAGGGGGTGGCCTTTCCGCTGCGCTTCCAGCGGGGAGCCCTTGCCGACTACACCGGCACAGTCACCACCAAGGACCCGCACGCGGTGCTCGCACCGTATCCAGCGCCCGGCCGGCGCGGCGTGTTCGAGAACGGCGACGTACGCATCGAGACCGATGACGGCCGCGTGGTCAGCGAGCGCAAGAACGCACGGGCTGCCTTCGGAGGGCGCCGGAACCTCTGGTGGGACGACCTCGACCTCCTCTACTTCGGTGGATACGCACTGTGGGGGTACGTGGGGGCGCCGTTCATCTTTGCCCGGCCCGGTTACGAGGTCGAGGAGATCGAGCCCTGGAGCGAGGGCGGCGAGAGATGGCCGGGCCTGCGGGTGCGCTTTCCGGAAGGCGTCCCCGCCCACTCGCGCGAGCAGCGCTTCTACTTCGGCCCCGACGGCCTGCTCCGCCGCAACGACTACACCGCGGAGGTCTTCGGCGGCTGGGCGAAGGCCGCGCACTACTGCTGGGACTACCGCGACTTCGGTGGGTTCAAGATCCCGACCCGGCGCGCCGCGATGCCACGTGGGCTCGGCGGCCGCCCTGTCCGCGCGATTGCGATGGTGAAGATCGCGATCGACGACGTGCGAGTCGAGTGAGGCCCGCGCCGCGGGTTACTTGTACGTGTAGATCGTGTCGCCGAGGCTGACCCAGCCGTACACGCGCTTGGCGGTCGGGATGGGAATGCGCAGGCAGCCGTGGCTCGCCGGGTATGTCGGCACGGGGTCGAACCCGTGGATCGCGTAGCCGCCGACGAAGTAGACCGAGTAGTACATGCCCTTTGCGTTGTAGCCCGGATGGCGGCGATAGAAGCTGTACTTGCCGAACACGGTCGGAGTCGACGGCGCCCCCGAAGAGGTATGCAGGATGAGCTGGGGACGTGATCCCCGCGCCAGCACCAGCACCTGGCGCGACCAGTCGAACTCGGCGTGCTTGCCCGCCTTCGGGTAACGCAGCTTGAAGCCGCCTCCGCCGGCTGCCAGCCGGCGGAAAACCGTGCGCCCGGCGGACGTGGTGCGCGCAAAGCCGTTCACTTTGCGGAAGGCGAGCACGGCACGGCCAGTGCTGCCGCCGAAGTGACCGTTGACGGGTGTCACGTAGCCGAGGTCCTTGAGACGGCGCTGCAGCGCACGGACGCCGAGTCCACGCGACCCACCGTGCGCACTGGTCCGAACGACATACAGCCGCGCGGTGTCGGCGACAGCCGCGCCGGGCTGGCGCACCGTCACCCGGTACACGCCGCGGCGTGACGGCTTGATCCAGAGGGAAAACTTGCCGCTGCCGTTCTTCGATGCGATCACGCGCCGGGTTTGGTGCAGCACTCGCCGGGCGCCACGGAACACCGACATCTCGACGCCGGCGCCGGCCGCATAAGGCGCGACCGAGCCTCGCACCTGAACGGGCGAGTTGCGGATCCCGACTGCCTTACGGCCTGCGCGCAGATAGGTCTTGATGGAGACGGTCACGCGTGGCGCGGGTGCAAGCGCGAGCGCCCCGCTCTCCGACGGGGCGTAGGCGGCGGTGTCGGACCCGGTGGGCGTGTAGCGCGCAACGATGCTCAGCGGGGCGCTGAGCTTGACGTTTCGGTCCGCACGACCCTTCGAGTCCGTCGTGGCCTGGCCGAGGTCTGTGGCTCCGGCGAGGAACGCGACCTTCTTGCCGGCGACCGGTGCGCCGGCCGAAGTCAGGGTCGCGGTCACCTTGGCCTTGCCTCCGGCAGCGACGGGCTTTGTGGGGCCCGTGACCGTGAGCTGGGTCGGCACGGGTGCGGCGCCGGCCGCGGGGACGATCAGCAGCAGGCAGGCGGCAACCGTCAACGGCAGCGCCACCCCCACCCTCACATCCCGCCCCGGAGCCTCATCCGCCACATACTTTCACCCATCGGCCGCAAAGCCCTGCCGCTACAGGCATAGGTTCGGGCGCGGACCTGCAGGTGCCTAGACTCCGGAGGTCTGCGGCGGTGGACGGAACGGCAGACGTCGATGGCCTCAAAAGCCATTGTCCGAAAGGACGTGTGGGTTCGAGTCCCACCCGCCGCACTCACCGTGGTCGTTTTTGCATCCAGGAGGTGCACAATCGACCACAGCGGCTCCCTTTCCCCGCGCTTAGTATCCGCGCGGCCATGCTCGCCACGATCAAGCGCATTGCTTCGTTCGGCCGGCGCCTGCCGGGCAGCGATGCCGACCGGCAGACGACCGACTTCATCGCCGGGGAGCTGAAGTCATACGGCCGTCCCGCGGACCTCGAGGAGATTCGCGTACGTCCGGCCTGGCACCTGACGCATGCGCTCCACGCCGCGCTGGCCGCCGGCGGGACGCTGATCTCCTCCACGGTCTCCGAGCCGCTCGGCATGCTCCTCCTGTTGCTCGTGGCCGTGTCCACATACGGCGACCTCACGGCTCGCTTCTACATCGCGCGGTTCCTCATGCCGCGGCGATCGACGCGCAACGTCACCTCGGCGCAGCCGCGCCCGAGCTCCGGCGCGCGCGTAATCCTGACCGCCAACCACGACGCGCCGCGCAGCGGCCTGCTGTGGGTCCGGCGGCGACGCACCGGGCAGCCCCGGCGACGTCGGCGCCGGCTGCTCGCCTCGCTCGCCGGCCCGCTCGACATTTTCTTCTGGACCGTGATGGCGGCACTTGTCGCGGCCCTCGCAAGTCTCGGACTCGGCGAGTCGGATCCGTTGACCGTCGTGCAGTTCGTGCTCGCGGCCGTGCTGCTGACCTACGTGATGCTGTTCTTCGACGCTGCCATCTCGGACGTCTCACCCGGCGCGTCCACGAACGCGTCCGGGGTGGCGGCGCTACTCGAGGTGGGCAGGCGCCTGCAGGAGCGTGCGCCCCAGGGAATCGAGACGTGGCTCGTGTTCCCGGCCGCCAAGGAGGGGCTCGCCCTAGGCATGCGCGCGTGGCTGAAGGAGCACGGTGACGAGATCGACCCGCGCGACACGTTCTTCGTGAACGTCGACACCATCGGCCACGGCGACGTGCACCACGTGACCGCGGACGGATACGCGCTCGTCTTTCGCAGCGATCAGCGCCTGGTCCAGCTCTGCCAGGAGCTGGGCTCCCGCCCGCACGTCTGGCGGATCGGCACCGACGCCACGCAGGCGGCGATGGCCGGCTTTCCGTCGGTCACGGTCTGCTGTCTCGACGCACACGGGCGCCTGCCGGAGTTCCACCGCACCACCGACACGCCGGAACGTCTCGACGCGGGTGCCGTCGAGCAAGCAACCGACTTCGTCGAAGCCATCGTGCGACGCATCGGCGACCTGTACGCGCCGCGCGAGGCCGAAGACGCCGAACGCGCCTAGCCGAGCGCCGCGCGAATCTGCTCGAGGGCCTGCGGGTTCTCGGCGGACGACATGTCGCCCGGGTCCTCTCCGATCGCGACCGCGCGCACTGCGCGACGCAGGATCTTGGCGGAGCGGGTCTTCGGCAAGGCCTCGACGAACACCACGCGGGAGGGTTTGAACGGCCGTCCCAACTCGCTTGCGACCAGCTCGCGGAGCTCCTCGGCGATCCCGTCGCCGTCCGCGCCCGTGGACACGCAGAAGCACCAGATCGCCTCGCCCTTGGTCTCGTGGGGCACTCCTACCACCGCCGACTCGGCGACGCCGGGATGCGAAACGAGCACGGACTCCACCTCGGCCGGGCCCAGGCGCTTGCCGGCGACGTTGATCGTGTCGTCCGAGCGGCCCAGCAGATACCAGTCGCCCTCGTCGTCGATCAGCGCCCAGTCGCCGTGCCGCCAGACGTCCGGATACATCGACCAGTACGTGTCCATGTAGCGCTCGGGGTCGCCCCAGATGCCGCGGGTCATGCCGGGCCACGGCCGCTTGCAGACGAGTTCCCCCACCTTCCCGCGGATGGGGTTTCCGTCGGGGTCGAACACGTCGATGTCCATGCCGTGCGACGCCGCGCCGAGCGAGCACTCCTTGATCTCCTCCACCGGATAGGGCGTGATGAAGCATGCGCCGACCTCCGTGCCGCCGGAGATGTTGATGATCGGCAGCCGGCCACCGCCGACGACCTCGGAAAGCCACCGGTAGGGCTCGGGGTTCCAGGGCTCCCCCGTCGATCCGAAGACGCGCAGGCTCGACAGATCGTGCTTGGCGGGATGCTCGTCACCGGCCGTCCGCAGTGCCCTGATCAGCGTGGGCGACACGCCCAGGACATTCACGCCGTGGCGCTCCACCGACGCCCACACCCGATCCGGCTCGGGCCAGTCGGGCGCGCCCTCGTACATGACGACAGTGGCACCGGCGCAGCCGGCTCCGACCATCTCCCACGGGCCCATGATCCAGCCCATGTCGGTGACCCAATAGAGGGTCTCGTCTGGATGGAGGTCGGTCTGGTAGGCGGTCTCCGAGGCCATCTTCACCAGGAATCCGCCGTGCACGTGCACCGCGCCCTTCGGCTTGCCGGTGGTGCCCGAGGTGTAGGCGATCATCAACACGTCCTCGGCATCGGTGTCCTCGCATTCGATGCCGTCCGGTGCCTCCGCGAGGCCCCGCGCGCGCAGCTCGTCCCACGTCAGGTCGCGGCCCGGCGTCATCGGCACATCCCCACCGAACCGCTCGTACACGATCACGTGCTCGACCGAAGGAGCCTCCGCAACGGCCTCGTCGGCGGCGGGTTTCATCAGCGCCCGGGCACCGCGGCGCAGGCCGCCGTCGGCGGTGAAGATGACTTTGGCCCGGGCATCCTGCAGACGCGACGCGACAGCAGAGGGAGCGAAGCCCGAGAAGATCGGCATGTACAGAGCCCCCAGCTTCGCGATCGCGTAGGCGGCCACCATTGCCTCCGCCACCATCGGCATGAAGACCGCGACCGGATCGCCCTTTCCCACTCCGAGTGCGCGCAGGCCCGCGGCGATCGCGTCCACCTCCCGCTTCAGCTCTGCGTAGGTGAGGGTGTTCACCTCGCCGTCCTCGGTCTCGGACACGATCGCGAGGCGATCCCCCCGGCCCCCCAGAGCGTGCCGGTCCACGCAGTTGTGCGTGAGGTTCACGCGGCCGCCGATGAACCACTTCGACCACGCCGCTCCCCCGGAGTCGTCGAGGACACGCTCGTAGGGCGTGGTGAACTCGATGCCGAGGTCCTCCACGACCGCGTCCCAGAACCATTCCGATTCCTCGATCGACCGCCGCCGGAACTCCTCGATGGAGTCGATGCCGTGCTTGCGCATGAAGCGCGTCACGTTCGCGTTCTCGATGTACTCGGGCGTGGGACGCCACGCGACTTCGGCCACGGCGCGATTGTATGCGGCGTGCGAAGATGCCCGCCCCATGGACCTGAAGGACACACGAGTTCTGCTTACCGGCGCGACCGGCGGCCTCGGCGAAGCGATCGCCCGAGCGCTCGCCGAGCGCGGTGCCCATCAGGTGCTGAGCGGGCGGCGGGCGGAGGCCCTCGCGGCGCTGGCTGCCGAGGTGAACGGCGAAGAGGTGCAATCCGACCTCGCCGAACGCGACGAGGTGGAGCGACTCGTCGCCGCGGCCGGCGATGTGGATGTGCTGGTGGCGAACGCGGGGCTGCCAGGCTCAGGCACGCTGCCGCGGCTCGAGCCTGCCGACATCGACCGGGTGCTGGAGGTGAACCTGCGCGCGCCGATCATGCTGGCCCGCTTGCTCGTTCCCGGGATGATCGAGCGCGGCCGCGGTCAGCTGGTGTTCGTGGCCTCCTTCGCGGGCAAGGTGCCGTCCGCCGGCGAGAGCTCGATCTACACCGCCACGAAGTTCGGCCTGCGCGGGTTCGCGCACGTGCTGCGCGCGCAGCTGAAGCGCAAGGGAGTGGGCGTGTCGCTCGTCACTCCCGGGCCGGTCCGTGACGCTGGAATGTTCGCGCGCGGCGGCGGCAAGACGCCGCCATTCATCAAGCCGTCGTCACCCGAGGACGTCGGGAAAGCCGTCGTGCGCGCGATCGAACGTAACGTCGCGGAGATCGATGTCGCATCGCTTGGGCTGCGCGCGATCTCGAAGGTCGGCGCACTCGCTCCCGCGACGGTCGCCGACCGCACTCGCTAGGCGGTCAAGCCGGACAGGTAGCAGCCGGTGCGACGCGGCTTCTTTTCGCGGCGCGGCGGAGTTGGTCCGGACGAGTGAGCGAGCAGAGTCCCGAGAACCAGCGCCTTCCGTCGCGTTGCAGGAACAGCGCGTAGGTGGCGCCGATGTCACCCGGCAGCCCGCAAGTAGCCGAGTGGTACGCCGAGCGCACCCACGCCTTCCTCCCGAGCCTGCGCTTGTAGCTGCGCTTCACCTCGTACCGGTAAACGGCCCGCGACGGCCCGATCCGGCGGACGTTTTCCAGCACGCCGACGAAGGCCGCGTCGGCCTCCCGGTACTGGGCGCGCGCATCCGGCGCGACGCAACTGCAGGCCGTCGCGGTGCCGGCATGGGCCCCTATGAGGGCGCTTGTCGCGAGCAACAGGAGAAGGGGCCGTGCGCCGCGCGACCTCATGCCGCGACTCTACCGCGCCGCAAACTGGGTCCGGACACGAAAACGCCCCGTCTTGGCCAGCGGGGCGCTTTCGTGTCACGGAGGATCTCCCGTTCAGTTATGAGGAAATGGGAGCTCGCCCGTCGTCTGTGGATTCGCAGCATCCGGCATGCATGCCGGATGTGTCCATATATCGGCAATCGTGCCGGATTCCTTTATACCTCACTGACGCAAGCTTTCGTGCAGTCAGGTCAAATTTGCGACGAAAGTTTCCAGCGAACCACCCGATTGGCGGATCAGGCGACGTTCATACAGGGGTCACGGGGTTCCGCCGCTTGGTGAACTCCCGTTCCTTGGCTTCGTAGAGGGCAAACCGGCGGATCAGCTCGGGTCGCAGCGTGTCCGGCTCGATCACCGCGTCGACCACGAGCTCGGAGGCGAGATGTAGGACGTCGATGTCAGCGGCGAACTCCTCCCGCTTGGCCTCCACGAACCGCTCGCGCTCCGCCGGGTCCTCGATCGCCTGGATCTGGTTGTAGAAGACGGCGTTGATGGCGGCCTGTGGACCCATCACGGCGATCTGGGCGGACGGCAGGGCCAGGCAGCAGTCGGGCTCGAACGCCGGCCCGGCCATCGCGTAGAGGCCTGCGCCGTAGCACTTGCGCACCACGACCGAGATCTTTGGAACGGTTGCCTCGGAAACGGCCGAGATCATCTTTGCGCCGTGGCGGATGATGCCCTCGCGCTCCACCTTCTTGCCGATCATGAAGCCCGGGACGTCTGCGAGGAACAGCAGCGGCACGTTGAACGCATTGCAGGTCCAGATGAAGCGGGCGGCCTTGTCGGCCGAGTCGACGAACAGCACGCCGCCTTTGACCTTGGGCTGGTTCGCCACGACGCCGACGACGCGGCCGTCGAGGCGCGCGTAACCCACCACCAGCTCGGGCGCCCAGCGCGCCTGCACCTCGAGCCACGAGCCGTCGTCGATCAGCGCATCGATCAGCTGGTGCACGTCGAACGGCTTGTTCTGGTCCGCGGGCACGATGTCGGCGATGCGCTCGGAGGATGCTGGTTCGGCCGGCGGCGCCGGCGGAGGCTGCTCGGTCCAGTTGGACGGGAAGTACGACAGGTAGCGCCGCGCGAGGTCGACGCCATCCTCGTCCGAGGCGACGAGGAAGTGGCCGCAGCCGGACACCGAGGTGTGCATCTTCGCCCCGCCCATCTCCTCGAGCGTCACCTGCTCGCCGATCACCATCTCCGCCATCCGCGGCGAGCCCAGGTACATCGATGCGTTTCCCTCCCGCATGATCACCACGTCGCAGAACGCGGGGATGTACGCACCACCCGCGGCCGAGGGTCCGAACAGGACGCAGACCTGCGGCACGCGTCCCGACAGGCGGACCTCGTTGTAGAAGATGCGGCCGGCGCCACGGCGACCCGGAAACATCAGCACCTGGTCAGTGATGCGCGCTCCGGCCGAGTCGACCAGATAGACCATCGGAACGTCATGGCGCAGCGCCTGCTCCTGGATGCGCAGGATCTTCTCGACCGTCTTGTATCCCCATGACCCCGCTTTCACCGTGGGGTCGTTTGCCATCAGCGCCACGCGGCGCCCGCCGACGAGCGCCATCCCGGTCACTACGCCGTCCGCTCCGAGGCCGTCCCGGTCCCAGTTCGCGAGCAGCGCCTCCTCCGCGAAGGACTCCGGGTCGACCAGGCGGGCGACGCGCTCCCGCGCGCTGATCTTGCCCTGGTCGGGGAGCTTGTCACGGTACTTCTCCGGACCGCCGGCGAGCGCACGCTCGAGCGCCTCGTCGAGGCGCCCGGCGGCTTCGGTGGCGTCAGTTGGGTCGGGAGTCAATCGCCCTCGTGGAGGCGGTCCATCGGAACGGGCTTCTCACCCGCGTAATCGTAGAAGCCGCGCCCGGACTTGCGGCCGAGGTGACCCGCCGCCATCAGCTTGCGCAGCGTGGGCGGCGGCGCGAAGCGGCGCTCGCGGTACTCGTTGAACATGATCTCCCCGACGGAGAACGTCGTGTCGAGACCGACGAAGTCGAGCAGCTCGAACGGGCCCATGGGATGGTTGGCGCCACCCTTCATCGCCGCGTCGATCTGCTCGATCGACCCAAAGCCCTCCTCGTAGGCCCGGATCGCATCCAGCAGGTACGGGATCAGCAGCCGGTTGACGATGAAGCCCGCCTTGTCCTGGGCGTGCACGACGGTCTTCTTCAGGGACTTGCCCCACTCGAGACCAGCTTCGAGCGCACCTGTGCTCGACTCGATCGACTGGATCACCTCGAGCAGTGGCATCACCTGCACCGGGTTGAAGAAGTGCAGACCGATGAAGTGCTCCGGCCGCTTCGTCGCGGACGCCTGGTCGATCACGGGCAAAGACGACGTGTTGGTAGCGAACAATGCCTCCTGCTTGACGATCGAATCGAGCTCGCGCCACATCTCGAGCTTCGCGTCGAGGTCCTCGGTGATCGCCTCGACGACGAGGTCGCACTCCGCGAAATCCTTGTAGTCGAGCGTGCCCTGGATGCGGCCCAGCAGCGCGTCGGCGTCGGACTGCTCCATGCGGCCCTTCTCGACCGCGCGGCCGAGCTGCTTCTTGACCTTCCCGAGGCCCGAGTCGAGCTTCTCCTGACTCACCTCACGGACGACGACGTCGTATCCCGACTGCGCCGACACCTGTGCGATGCCGTGTCCCATCAATCCGCAGCCGACAACGCCAACCTTCTTGATTGCCATGTAGCCTCCCAGCGAGGTGAAGAATCGACAATTTGAGTAGGCCGGGAGGCTAGTAGATGAGCGAGCTCGTGAGAATCGAGGACGATGGGCACGTCCGGCATCTGATCCTGGACCGGCCCGAGAAGCGCAACGCTTTCAATGCCGATCTCGTGCTGGCGCTGCGGGAGGCCGCAGACGAGACGGCGAACGACCATGACGTCTGGTGCGTCGTGGTGCGCGGCGAAGGTGCCGCGTTCAGTGCCGGCATCGACATTTTCCAGCTGGGAGGCCTGGCGGGTACCGAGAACCTCCGCCCGTTCCGGCGCATGAGCATCGAGATGGTCAACCTGCTCGAAGAGATGCCCAAGCCGGTCATCGCGCAGATCCATGGCGCATGCCTGGGGCTGGGCGCGGAGCTCGCGCTGGCCTGCGACCTGCGCGTCATGGCCGACGACGTGAAGTTCGGCCTGCCCGAGACCAAGCTCGGCCTGATCCCCGACGTCGGCGGCTCGAGCCGGCTGCCGGCGGTCGTGGGGCTCGGCATCGCGAAGGAGCTGCTGATGACCGGCCGGACGATCGACGCGGCCGAGTGCTACCGCATCGGGGCGGCGAACCGCATTGCACCGGCGGCGGAGCTGGAGACCGTCACGCAGGCGCTGGTCGACGAGCTGCTGGCCGCATCCCCGCTCGCGGTCGGCTTCGCCAAGCGTGTCGCCGACGGCGTCGCCAAGCCGACGCTTGGCGCGTCGCTCGAACAGGAGGTGTCGTACCAGCAGATCCTGGTCGCGACCGACGACTTCCGCGAAGCCGCCGCCGCGTTCATGGAGAAGCGCGAGCCGCGCTTCACGGGCGCTCCGCCAGGGGCTACGCCGAAGGTGCCGGAGGCCGAGACGGCGTAAGCAGCACCAGGGCGATCAGCGGGAAGACCCACACGAGGTACGTGTAGGTCCAGTAGTTCGCCGCGAGCTGTACGCACAGCAGGATTGCGGCGCCGAGCGCAGCCATGCGGCGCGGGTCCGCGGCCAGCACGCGGTCATCGCGCACGCGCAGGAACGCAGCGGCGATCCCGGCGATCACGGCCGCCTGGAAGACGAGCTGCGCCCCGCCCGCGCCCAGCAGCGTCCATGGGGAGAGCAGGGAGCCGCGGTCGGCCTGGAAGGAAACGGCTTCGGCCATGTCCCACACGCCTGCTGGACCCCCGACGGCCATGAGCAGACCGGCCACCACGATGGTCACGCTCGCGGCCGCGGCCAGCGCGCGAACGCCCCGCCGGGCTGCGGCGATCCACAGCGGGACAAGCGCCAGCGGGGCAAGCTTCACCCAGCCCGCCGCCACAAGCGCACCGGTCGAGCCGGCGGCCAGCGCAAGCGCGACCAGCGCGCCTGCCACCACGTCGTTCGACCCGCTCGACGCGGCAATCATCACGGGCGGGAAGGAAAGCATCGCAAGCGCCCCCTGCGCGCCGTTGCCGCCGGCGCGCCGCACCGCGACGCCCAACGCGCATGCAGCCGCGAGCGCAACCGCCGTCGCGACCCACAGGGCTCCGTCGAGGCTGTCGAAGCCGTCGCGCACCGGCGCGACGAGCGCAGCGGGGACATAGGCGAGATATGCGAGCAGCGGATAGGTGTCTCCATGGACCAGCTCGCCCTGCGTGAGGTTGCCGTAGGGCAGCACACCGTCGAGCAGCGTGGTTGCGCCGGCCATCGACGCGAAGGCGACGTCGCTCACGAGCCCGCCCGGGATCGAGAGCAGCACGACCGAGACCGCGGCACCGCCGACGCACAGGCGCCGCATGCCGCGCGACAGCCGATCGAACAGAAAGGCACCGGAGGAGGCCGGCCGGTGGCCGAACGCCGCCTGACCGCAGCGAGCCGCGAGATAGGCAAGCGGAATGCATGCCGCGACCACGCTCCACTCGAGGTAACGCTCGTTCACCAGCACGACCGGCACGACGAACGCGGCCAGCGCCGCCACGTCGAGGTTGTGGATTCGCTTCAGGGGAAGGCGCAGTGTGGCGAGCAGGAACAGCGCCAGCAGCCCGGCAAGCGCCGGCGCTCGCTGGCCGACCTCGCTGCCGAGGCGCGGGTGGCCGTCCTCGTAACGGTTCAGGGCCGTGACGCGACCGTTCGCGGATACCGCTCCCTCCAGCACGATCTGGCGCCCGTCGAAGAAGCTGACGCGCGTTGTCTGCCCGTCCAATCGAGTCGTGACGACCCGGTCGAAGCCGAGGCGCGAGAGATGGCGGCGCGCCGCAGGGTCGCCCAGCACCCCGGCGCGCGCTTCGTCCGCCGACAGCCGGGTCGGCAGGCCGTCGTCCGAGCCCATCCAGACGAGCGCCGCGAGGGCGGCGCAGAACACCAGCGCCACGACCAGCGGACCGCGCCGCATCGCGCGAGGTGCGGTCCTGTGTCGGATGAGTACCGCCACACTGCCAAAGTCGGCAGATTCAGAGAGAACCCCAAGCAGGAGGTGTGGACATGTTGCTCGAGGGAAAGAACGCCGTCATCTATGGAGGTGGCGGGTCGATCGGCGGGGCCGCCGCAAGGGCCTTCGCCCGCGAGGGCGCGAAGGTCTTTCTTGCAGGCCGCACGCGCGCGACGCTCGAGACGGTCGCCGGCGAGATCCGCGCCGCCGGCGGCGCGGTCGAGACCGCCGAGGTCGATGCGCTCGACGAGCAGGCGGTCGACGCGCATGCCGACGCCGTCGCCGCACAGGCCGGAAGCGTCGACGTCTCCTTCAACGTGATCACGCATCCACACAAACACGGGACGCCGATGGCCGAGATGTCGCTCGGGGACTTCATTGCACCCGTCACGACCGCCATCAGCACGACGTTCCTCACCGCGAGGGCGGCCGCCCGTCACATGATCAGGCAGGGATCCGGGGTGATCCTGATGTTCGGTGGCTCCGGCGACCCGATGCGCGACTACTACCTCGGCGGCACCCAGGTCGCGTTCGAGGCCATGGAATCCATGCGGCGCCAGCTGGCCTCCGAGCTCGGACCGCACGGCGTGCGTACCGTGACCCTGCGAACGGGCGGTGTGCCCGAATCCATTTCGGACTTCGAAGGGCGCGACGCGATCGTCGAGGGGATCGAGAAGGAGACGATGCTGGGGCGCGCGGCGACACTCGCGGACGTGGGCAACGTGGCCGCCTTCGTCGCCTCGGACAGCGCCCGCACGATGACCGCGGCCACCGTCAACGTCAGCTGCGGCGCGCTGGTCGACTAGAGGCCTCTAAGGACGGTGCCAGTCGACGGGCCCGGCCGTCAGCAGGTGGCCTGAGAGCGGCCGGCCCAGAACCTCCTGCGCTCGCCGGGCGCAGCCCAGCAGGCGCTCGAGGTCGATCCCGGTGTCGACGCCCATCTCGTGCAGCATCGAGACGAGATCCTCGGTTGCGATGTTTCCCGTCGCCCCCCGCGGCACCGGACAGCCTCCGAGCTCGCCGAAGGAGCTCTCGAACGATTCGACCCCGGATTCGAGCGCGGCCAGCACGTTCGCCAGGCCCTGTCCGCGCGTGTTGTGGAAGTGGGCGGTGAGCTCCGCGCTGGGCAGCTCCTCACGCGCGCGCTCGAAAAATCCGCGCACCTGCATCGGGTTCGCCATGCCCGTCGTGTCGCCGAACGCGATCTCTGCGCACCCGGCATCCGCGAGTCGCCGTGCGATCGAGAACACGCGGTCGAGCGGCACGTCGCCCTCGTACGGGCAGCCGAACGACACGGAGATGACCCCCTCGCAGCGCAGCCGGGCATCCCGCGCCTTCCCGACGACCCGCTCCAGCCCCGACAGCGACTCCTCGACCGACCGGTTCACGTTCTTGCGGTTGTGCGTTTCGCTCGCGGACAGGAACAGGTTCACCTCGTCGAACTCGAAGTCGCCGGCAAGTGCCCGCTCGAGGCCGCGCTCGTTGGGAATCAGCACGGAGTAGGCGACGTCCGGGTTGCGCGTGATCGAGCGCAGCACCTCCTCGGCGTCGGAAAGCTGCGGGATCACGTCGGGCCGCACGAACGACGTCACCTCGAGACGGCGCACACCCGTTTGCGACAGGCAGTCGATCAGCGCGACCTTGTCCTCGGTCGCGATCACTTCGGGCTCGTTCTGGAAGCCGTCGCGCGGGCCGACTTCGCGGATGCGGACCTTTTCCGGAAGCACCTCTAGATCATGCCAAGGCCGCCGCTCACTCCGAGCGTCTGGCCTGTCACGTACGACGAGTCGGGCGAGCACAGGAACGCGATCGAGGCCGCGACCTCGTCCGGCGTCCCCATCCTGCGCACCGCCGTGGAGCCCACCATCGTCTTCACGACCTTCTCGCCCAGCCCTCCGGGCAGCTCGGTCGTGGCGCGGTTCAGCAGCGGAGTGTCGATCGGCCCCGGGGCGACTGCGTTGCACAGGACGTTGAAGCGCCCGCCCTCGCGCGCGATCGTCTTGGTGAAGGCGATGACGCCGCCCTTGGCCGCCGAATAGGCGGCGGAGCCTGACGAGCCGACGCGGCCGGCCTCGGATGCGACGTTCACGATCCGGCCCCCGGCGCGCTCGATCATGCCCGGCAGCACCGCGTGGGTCGCGCGCAGTACGCCCATCAGGTTGATGTCCACGACCCGCGCCCACAGATCCTCGTCGGTGTCCTTGAAGAACCCGAACCAGTCGGTACCCGCGTTGTTGACGAGGATCGAAACGGGCCCGATTTCGCTCTCGATCCGCTCCACGGCGTGCCGCACGGAATAGGAACTGGTCACGTCCATCTCGAAATCGCGGCAGTTGAGCTCGCCGGCCACCTCGCGGGCGGCCTCCAGGTTGATGTCGCACACCGCGACCTGCGCACCCTCGGCCGCGAGGCGCCGGCAGGTCGCTGCACCGATGCCGCTCGCGCCCCCGGTGACGATCGCCGTCTGACCCTCGAGCCTCACCCGCGGCAGCCTAGACGAAAGAGTAGATTCAGCTCACGATGTCGCTGCCTCCTGGTCCACGCGCACCGGCCCCCGTCCAGATGTGGCAGTGGATCGTGCGGCCGATCCCGTTCCTCGACCGTGCATCGCGTCGCTACGGCGACGTCTTCACGGTCCGCTTCCCCATCGGGACCCTCGTGTTCATCGCCGATCCCGCGGTTATCAAGCAGGTTTTCACGGGCGATCCGGACACCTTCCACGCCGGCGAGGCCAACGCGACACCGCTGGAGCCGCTGATGGGCCGCAACTCCGTGCTGCTGCTCGACGGGCGTGAGCACATGCGCCAGCGCAAGCTCATGCTCCCTTCCTTCCACGGTGAGCGGATGCAGCGCTACGGCGACGTGATGCGCGAGGTCGCAGAGGAGGAGATCGCGCGCTGGCCCGTGGGCGAGGCGTTCGGCCTGCGGCCGCGAACGCAGGAGATCACCTTGCAGATCATCATGCGAACCGTGTTCGGCATCCACGAGGCCGAACGACTCGCGCGCCTCGGAGAGCGCCTCTCCGCGATGCTCGACATCGGCATGCAGAGCCGCGCGCTGGCAGCGATCGCGCTGCCGCAGGTCCGCCGCACGATCGGCCGCAACATCTGGAAGCGCTTCCTGCGCCTGCGCGGCGCCGCGGACGCGGTGATCTACGACGAGATCGCCCGCCGCCGGCGTGTCACGGACGTCGAGAATCGCGACGACGTCCTGTCGATCCTGCTCCAGGCTCGCGACGAGGAGGGTCGCGCACTCACCGACGAGGAGCTGCGCGACGAGCTGATGACGTTGCTCGTCGCCGGCCACGAGACGACCGCGACGTCGCTCGCCTGGGCCTTCGAGCTCCTGCTGCGCCACCCTGCGCAGCTCGCACGGCTGCTGGCCGAGGTCGAGGACGGGAACACGGAGGGCGAGTACCTCGATGCCGTCATCAAGGAGACGCTGCGGATCCGGCCCGTCGTGCCCGGGGTGATCCGCAAGCTGACCGCTCCGATCCAGCTGGCCGGATACGAGATCCCGGCGGGCATGCGCGTCGCGCCGAACATCTACCTGACGCACCGGCGCCCCGACGTGTTTCCGGCCCCCGAGCAGTTCCGCCCGGAGCGTTTCATCGAGCGGCCGGCCGAGACCTATTCGTGGATCCCGTTCGGCGGCGGCGTGCGGCGCTGCCTGGGCGCCGCGTTTGCAACGTACGAGATGAAGGTCGTGATCCCCGCGATCCTGCGCGCCGTGCGGATGCGCGCGGCCACGGGCGAGCCGGAGCAGATCCGCCGCCGCGCGGTCACGTTCGTCCCGGAGCACGACGGAAAAGTGGTCGTCGAGGAGTTCCGGCGCCGCCAGGCGCGCCCGCAGCCGGAGGCCGTTCCCGCGGTCTGACCGGCCGGTTGCTCCGCCGCCGTGACGAGCGTAGACTCGGCCGCATGGGCCGGAGGGGCTTCGCCACCGTGGCATCCGTCGTCTGCGCCCTCGCCGTGCTCCCCTGCGCAGCGATTGCCCAGTCCGTTCCGAACATCGTGTTCGCGAGCGACCGCGACGGCACCTACGACATCTGGAAGATGAATCCGGACGGGACCGGGCAGGTAAAGCTCGCCGGCACGCCGACCGCGCACGAGTTCTCCCCCGTTCCGTCGCCTGACGGAACCAAGATCGCCTTCATTCGCGGCGACGGGGCGTGCTGCGGCGAGCCCGAGGGCCTTCTAATCACCATGAACGCCGACGGCACGGGACAGCAGACGCTGACCTTCGCGGCGAACGACCCATCGTGGTCCCCCAGCGGCGCCACGCTGGCATTCGGATCGATCGGCCACTCCGGCCGCGACGGGCAGGTATGGAGGATCGACGCGGACGGCACCGACGAAATCCCGTTGACGGACGTCGATTTCCCGGCACGAAGCAACTACGGCACGAGCTGGTCGCCGGACGGCGCGCGGATCGCGTTCCATGCGGTGCTCGGCGACCTCGATCCGGCCAACGAAGGCATATGGACCGTGAATCCCGACGGCACCGGTCTCGTCCAGCTGACGCAGACCTTCGACAGCGCCGACACCGATCCGGATTGGTCGCCCTCCGGGACGAAGATCGCGTTCGCGCGCTTCCAGGAGCTCTGGACCATGAATCAGGACGGCACAGGCCAGCAGGATCTGACCACGCCGGGCCGCGAACCAGCATGGTCTCCCGACGGGTCGCAGATCGCATATTTCGGCTCGATCGGTGGTGCCGACCAAGAGATCGCGCGCGTGAACGCGGACGGCACGGGAGCGACACAGCTCACCAGCAACACGGCTTCCGACGTCGACCCGGAGTGGCTGCTCGTGCCTGCGGGCTATCCCCGCCCGAAGGGAGCCTCGCCGATGCGGATCGCCCTTACGATCGCATATCCCCAGTGCACGACGCCCGACCTCACACATGGCTCGCCGTTGTCCTCCCCGTCGTGCAGTTCTCCGCAGCACGAAAGCGACTACCTCACGGTCGGCACGGCCGACGCGAATTCCTTGCCGCCTCGCAGCGAGGCCGGCCTACGACTCGACACGATCGTCGGGAATCCCGCCACGCCGGGCGACCAGGCCGACGTGCGTATCCGGTCCTTCGTCGATGACGTCTTCACGAAGCCGGGGTTGGCCGACTACATCGGCGACGTGCGCACGCAGCTGACGATCCGCGTGACCGACCGCGACAACAGCGGCCCGGCGCCGAACACCGGCACCCTCACTGTCGCCATCGGGTTCAACACCCCGTGCACCGCGAACACTGATCCACAGGAGGGTTCTGCGTGCACCCTTGACACGACATGGGACGCGTTGATCCCGGGTCTGGTGAAGGAGGGCAAGCGGACGATATGGCAACTCGACCAGGTCGAGCTACAGGACGCCGGCGCCGACGCGAACGCGACAACCACCGGGGACAACACCGTGCTCGCGCGGCCGGGAGTCTTCATCCCGTAGCCTTCCCCGCTCATGGCGGGCCGCGAGGAGATCGCACAGGCAAGGCAGACGGTCACGATCATCGGCGGGACGGGCGCGCTCGGGTTCGGCCTGGCCGTGCGCTGGGCGATCGCGGGAGTGCCGGTCGTGATCGGCTCGCGCGACGCCGGCCGCGCGCAGGAGGTGGCCGGGCGCGTGATCGAGCGTGCCAAGGAGAGCGGCGCCACCGACCCGCGCGTCGAAGGCCTGCAGAACGAGGACGCCGCGCGGCGGGCGAACACCGTCGTGCTGGCCGTGCCCTTCCGTGCGCAGGCCGAGAACCTGGCGAACCTGCGCAACGCCCTGGAGCCTCAGACGATCCTCGTCGATGCGACCGTGCCGCTCGCGGCGGCGGTCGGCGGTCGCGCGACGCGCACGCTCGGCGTGTGGCAGGGATCGGCCGCCGCGCAGGCCGTGGAGATGGCGCCGCGCGGGGTCACCGTCGTGTCGGCGCTGCACACGGTCAGCGCGGCCGCCCTTTCCGATCCGTCCATCGCGCTGGACGAGGACGTGCTGATGACGGGCGACGACCGCAAGGCCAAGGACGACATCGCGGAGCTGATCAGGCGTATTCCCGGCCTGCGCCCCGTCGACTGCGGCGAGCTCGAGGTCGCGCGCATCGTCGAGCAGCTCACCCCGATGCTGATCTCGATCAACAAGCGTCACAAGATCAAGCACTCGGGCATCCGCATCACGGGCATTTGATCGCCTTGCTCTCGGGCGGGACCGGCGGCGCGAAGCTCGCGCGCGGCCTGCTGGACGAGCTCGGGCCGGACCAGCTCGCCGTGATCGCCAACACCGGCGACGACATTGCTGCGTTCGGGCTGCACGTCTCCCCCGACCCGGATCTCGTCACGTATTGGCTGGCCGGCGTGATCGACGAGGAGCGTGGGTACGGCGTGCAGAACGAGACCGAGAAGGTCTTCGAGCGTGTGGTCGAGCTCGGTGGCCCGAGCTGGTTCCGGCTCGGCGACGCCGACCTCGCGACGTGCCTGCTGCGCACCCAGATGCTGCACGAGGGTGCGCGGCTGACCGAGGTCGCGCGGGCGCTCGCGGAGGCACACGGCGTGCCGGCCGCCGTGCTGCCGATGTCCGACGAGGCGGTGCAGACGCATGTGCGAACGGAGGGCGAGTGGCGCCACTTCCAGGAGTACCTGATCCTCCAGCACTCCGAGCCTCCGCTCGAGGGCGTGGAGTTCCGCGGCGCGGAGCAGGCGAGCGTCACGGCCGAGGTCGAGGTCGTGCTGCGTGACGCCGAGGCCATCCTGATCGGGCCTTCGAACCCGGTCGCCAGCATCGGCCCGATGCTGGCCGTCCCGGGCATGCGCGAGGCGCTCGCCGATGCCCACGCGCCGGTCGTCGCGGTCAGCCCGCTGGTCGGCGGGCGATCCCTGAAGGGGCCGACCGAGGAGTTCATGCGCTGGGCGGGTCTCGCCGTGAACGACGGCGGAGTGGCCGCCGCCTACGCCGGGCTCGCGCAGGGAATGGTCGTCGATCGCGGCACGCCCACCGGACCGCCGTCGGGCGCGGGCATCGTCTTCCACCAGACCGACACGATGATGGACGGACCGCAGGGGCGGCGCCGGCTCGCCCGCGAGACCCTCGACTTCGCCGCCACGCTCGCATAGGGTCCGCCGCCGTGGCCACCGCAGCGATCCTGCCCATCAAGCGCTTCGACCAGGCCAAGCAGCGGCTCGGCGAGGTACTCGGAGGCCCGGCGCGCGAGGCGCTTGCGGCCGCGATGTTCACGGACGTGCTCACGCAGGTCATGCAGTCCGCCTCCCTTGAGGCGGTCCTCGTCGTATCCGGCGAGCCCGACGTGCAGAAGATTGCCGGCGCCGCCGGTGCCACGCTGATCGACGATCCCGTCGACACGGGACAGTCGCGGGCCACTCTGGCCGGCCTGGCGCGCGCGGCGGCGGACGGCTTCGAGCGCGCACTGCTCGTCCCGGGCGACTGCCCGCTCGTCGACCCCGCGGAGCTCGATCTCCTCTTGCACGGCTCGCCCGCCGCGGACGTCGTGATCGTGCCCGACCGCCATGGCACGGGCACCAACGCACTGCTGCTCGGCTCGTCGGGCCGGTTCGAGCCGGAGTTCGGTCCCGGCTCGCTCGCGCGCCACGTGCAGCAGGCGAACGACAAGGCCCTGGACCACCGCGTCACGCCTGTGCCTTCACTCGGCCTCGACGTCGACACCGGGGACGATCTCGCGGCGCTGGTCCTCGCCATCGGCGATGCCCCGGGACGGGCGTCGCGCACCCACGAGGTGCTCAGCCGGATCGGCCGCGCCAGCAGCGCAGCGGCTTGAGCGCCGCGGCGCTCTCCGCGCACGTCGTGCCGGATGTGCCCGAGGTGCGACCCGGTGCCGATCTCGCAGAGCTGATCATGGACGTCGCCGCGAGCGCCGGTGTGGCCATCGGCCGCGGCGACGTACTGGTCCTGAGCCAGAAGATCGTGTCGAAGGCCGAGGGCCGGCTGGTCCTGCTCGACGACGTCCACCCGTCCGCGCGCGCCCGCCAGATGGCCGACCGGCTGCACAAGGACCCGCGCATGATGCAGGTCGTGCTCGACGAGAGCATCGAGGTCCTGCGCGCGGAGCGCGGCGTGCTGATCACGCGGACCCGCCAAGGCCTCGTGTGCGCGAACGCCGGCGTGGACCAGTCGAACGTGCCGGGCGACGACATCGTCTGCCTGCTCCCGCTGGACCCCGACCGCTCCGCGCGGAGCGTGCGGGCCGGCCTCGGCAACGGCGCCGCGGTGGTGATCGCGGACAGCTTCGGGCGGGCATGGCGCCTGGGCCAGGCCGACGTCGCAATCGGCTGCGCCGGACTGGCCCCACTCGACGACCGCCGCGGCACAAGAGACGCAGAGGGCCGCGAGCTGACAGCCACATTGGACGCGATCGCCGACCAAGCAGCATCCGCCGCCGCCCTGGTCCGAGACAAAGCCGGCCGCGAGGGAGTAGTAATAGTGCGAGGCCTAGAACGCTACGTAACGGACGAAGACGGCCCAGGCGCAGCGGCGATCATCCGTCCTGCCGAAGAAGACCTCTTCCGCTAATCCCGCGCAACTGCGTAACTGCGCAACTGCGTAACTGCTACCGCTCAGTACTCCTGCAGAATGTTGTAAAGCGTGTCGCGCTGCGCCGGCCGCCGCCCACCCTGCCGCGCCGCTTCGATCAGCTGCTCAGGAGTCAGCAGAACCCCGTGGTAGGAACCGGCCATGCGGGAGATCGACTCCTCCATCAACGTGCCGCCGAGGTCGTTCACTCCCCAGCGCAGCGCCTCGGTCGCCGCGTCGAGGCCCATCTTCACCCAGCTCGCCTGCAGGTTCGTGACGGTCTCGCCGAGCGCGAGCCGGAACACCGCCGTGTGCTTCAGGTTCTCCGCGCGCGAGATCTCCTCGATGCCGTGGGTGCGCCCGAGCATCGTGTGGAACGGGATGAAGCTCAGCGGCACGAACTCGGTGAACCCGCCCGTGCGCTCCTGCAGCTCGCGCACCACGCGCATGTGCTCGGCAAGCTCCCAGGGCTCCTCGATGTGACCGAACATCACCGTCACGGTCGAGCGCAGGCCGCTGCGGTGCGAGGCCTCGATGATCTCGACCCAGCGATCCACGGGCAGCTTGTTCGGGGAGATGCGCTGACGGACCCCGTCGTGCAGGACCTCGGCCGCGGTGCCCGGAGTCGACCCGAGCCCGCACTCGACGAGGTACTCGAACACCTCCTCGGGCCGCTTGCCGGAGCGCTCGCACATGAAGTGCACCTCCATCGGCGAGTACGCATGCAGGTGCAGCTGGGGGGCGACCTCCTTCGCAAGCTTCAGCCAGCGCCCGTAGTGCTCGAGCGTGTAGTCGGGATGGATCCCGCCCTGCATGCAGATCTCAGTGACCCCGAACTCGACGGCGTCGCGGATCTTCTGCGCGAACGCGTCCTCCTCGACGTGATACGCGTCCGGTGAGCGCTTCCCCTGGCCGAAGCCGCAGAACGCGCACCCGACCTGGCAGACGTTCGTGAAGTTGACGTTGCGGTTGACGACGAACGTCGCCGTCTCTCCCGCCAGCCGCGCGCGCAGCTCGTCGGCGGCGCTGCGCATGTCCTCGATCACCTCCGGCCGGCGCTCGGCAAACAGTGCGGTCAGCTCGTCCTGCGTCAGCGCGATTCCGTCCCGCGCACGCTCGATGGCGGCAGGCGCCTTGTCGGACCGGATCGGGACGTCCTGGCGCCGGCCGGACCCGCGGCGCGGGATGAACGACCAGTACTTGAGCTTGATCGTGTCGAGCACGCCCTGCGCGATCCACTCCGGGTCGATGTACTGCGGGTACACGCACAGGCGCTCGGTGAGCGCGTAACCCTGCGGCTGGAGCAGCTTGCGCACCTGGTGCGGGCTCGGGAATGGGTGCTCGGGCGAGATGTGGTCGCCGTTCGCCGATAGTCCGCCGAGATCCGTCGCGCCCGCGCGCACCAGGTCGAGCCACCAGTCGGAGAGGTTGGGCGGTATCTGCACGCCGACGTCCGGCATCAGCTCGCGGCAGCGGTGCACCAGCCGCTCGATGTCGGAGACGGTGATCGGATTGGCCCACTCCGGCAACGCCTGGTCGCCGGTGACCACAGCCCCATCCCCATTCGACCAGCGGCGGCGAGCCGCTTCGTCGGCGATGTCAGCCACCTCCTGGCCGTGGTATCGCGGGTGCGGCACGAAGTTCTGCAGGATCACCTCCTGGAGGTGGCCGTGGCGCGCGTGCACCTCGGCCAGCGCCTCGAGCGACGCCATGCGCTCGTCCTCCGTCTCGCCGATGCCGACAAGGATGCCGCTCGTGAACGGGATGCGCAGTGCCCCGGCTGCCTCGATCGTCGCGAGGCGTTGTGCCGGGTGCTTGGTCGGCGACCCCGCGTGCACGGTGCTCATCAGCCGCTCGGACACGGACTCGAGCATCAGGCCCATCGACGCGTTCACCTCGCGCAGTCGCCCGAGGTCGGCGTGGTCGAGCACGCCCAGGTTCGAGTGCGGCAGCAGGCCGCGCTCGAGGCCACGCTCGCAGGCCCAGACGACGTACGAGGTGAAGTCCGCATGGCCGTACTCGTGCAGCCGCTGCGCCACCTCGGCGTTCACCTCGGGGCGCTCGCCGGTCAGCACGAGCAACTCCTTGCAGCCCCGGCGCGCGGCATCGTCGAGCATGCGCTCCACCTCGTCGGGCGCGTGCAGATGCGGCCGGTGCGTCGCGAACGCGCAGTACTTGCAGTAGCACTGACAGGTGCGCGACAGCGAGAGCGTGAAGTTGCGCGAAAAGGTGACGCGTCTCACGGTCGCAGGGAGTCTAGTGGGACGGGATGCGCGGTCCGCACCCGACGGTGCGACACATTGGGGACGCTATATGTGGGCCAACCCGCGCACCGGACGAAAAGGGCGGCCCGAGGGCCGCCCTTCACAACTCGATGTCCGGGCGCCTATCGGGGCGGGTTGACGTCCTGGCGCAGGCCCTTCGGCCCGGTCTCGGGCGTCGCCGCTCGCGGCGACGGGCCCTCGACGAACAGGTACCAGTAAATCAGCGCTGCGAGCACCGCGCCGACGATCGGCGCGAAGATGTAGATCAGTGGCGTGTTGTCGAACACCGATCCGTTGACGAGCGCCGGCCCGAACCAGCGCGCGGGGTTGAGCGCGGCACCGGTCAGCGGCCCGAAGATCATGACCGCGAACCCGAGCGTCCCGCCGATGGCGAGGCCGGCCCAGTCACGCGCTGCACGCGGGTTGACCGCGACCGCGATCACCGCCCACGCCAGGAAGAACGTGCCGAGCAGCTCCGCGACGAATCCTTGGAAGTCGCCGCCGAGAATGCTGAGGTTGAGCGCGGGTGCGCCGTTGTTCTGCGTCTCGGCGAGAGCGTCGATCATCAGGAACTTCGTCATGAGTGCGCCGGCGACCCCTCCCGCAAGCTGCACGAGGATGTAAACCGCGGCATCGTTGGGGCGGATCTTGCGCAATGCAAGCAGCGCCAACGTCACCGCCGGGTTGACGTGCGCACCCGAGATGCTGCCGATCGTCATCACGATCATGAAGAGGACGAGGAAGTGAACAAGGCCGACCACCGCCCAGTCGGAGCCCGTCCCCTGTGCGTTGACGAACAGGCAGACCGCAAGGGTGACGGACGACACCAGCACGAACGTGCCGATGAACTCCGCTACGTACGCGGCCGGGGATCGCTGTTCGACAGTTGCAGCCTGAGCCGCTGACCGTTCCAATGGAAGACCTCCGAATAGTTGCAGTCGGTCCTAGAGCGCCGGGAGTGTATACCGCCGATCGGCTGTCCGTAATCCCCCGACGGTCTGCCGCGACCGGCGTTTCAGCCAGTTTGCAGCGCTATTGCGCCCGCCGCTGGGCGAACTCGCGGCGCACGCTCTCCGATCTGCCCCACATCGGGACGACCTCCACCCGGCCCTCGCGCACCTGGCGGACGACGAACTCTCCCCGGACTCCGGCCGAATCCAGCTGCAGGAGCACGCCGTGCACCGTCGTCGCCGCCGCGGCGTGCCCGAACTCGTGGGCGCACCGGATTCGCCAGTGCCAGTCGTGCTTCGAGTAGCCCTGCGCGTTGCACTGGGCAAGAATCACCGCCGCCTCCACGTAGCGCTGCTCGTCGGCGATCCGCAGGTCGAGCTCGAGGTCGGTCCAGTCGCGCGGCAGCGCGTCGACGACCCGCTTGAAGTCCGTGGCCAGGGGCACGGCCGAAGGGTACTCCAGCGCCTGCGTACCATTGAACCCATGGCCACCGCAGCGCAGAGTCAAGTCGACCACGAGCACCGCCTCCTGACGGAGGCCGCCGGCGTCCTCGCGCGGCCTGACCGCTCACATCTGACGGTGCGCGGTCCGGACGCGCACGAGTATCTGCAGGGCCAGGTCACCAACGATGTCGAGGCGCTCACTCCGGGAACAGGCTGCTACGCCGCCCTGCTGAATCCGAAGGGACGCATGCTCGCCGACATGCGGGTGCTTGCGATATCGCCGGAGGAGCTGTGGCTCGACCTCGAGGGCGTCGCGCACGAGACGGCTATGCGTGAGCTGACCATGTACAAGATCGGGCGCAAGGTCGAGATCGCAGACGCGCCACAGCGCACGGTGCTCTCGGTGATCGGCCCGCAGGCCTGGGAGGTGTTGGAGCGCGCCGGAATCGCAACAGGTGCTGCGCCCGCTCCCGAGCACGCCTGGGTCCGCGGGCTCCACGACGCGCTCGTGGCGGCCACCGACACCGGTTACGACCTGCTGGTGGCGCCGGCAGCGGCCGGCACCCTCACGGATGCGCTGACCGCAGCGGGCGCCGGGCCCGTGTCCGCGGAGACGGCGGAGCTCGTACGGATCGCCCGTGGCCGCCCGCGCTACGGCGTCGACATGGGCGACGAGAACCTGCCCGGCGAGGCCGGGATCGTTGCGCGCGCGGTGAGCTTCACCAAGGGCTGCTACGTCGGCCAGGAGCCGGTCGCCCGCATGTTCCACAAAGGTCATCCCAACCGCCACCTCCGGGGCCTGCTGCTCTCGGCGCCGGTCGAGCCCGGCACGCCGGTGGAGGCCGCGGGCAAGGAGGTCGGCCGCGTCACGTCGGCGGGTGTCTCCCCCGTTCACGGCGCGATCGCACTCGCGATCCTGCGCCGGGAGGTTGCGCCCGGGGACGACGTCACGGCGGGACCGGCCACCGCGCGGGTCGTCGAGCCCCCGCTTTAACCAGCCCTTACAATCCCGCTCCTCGTGGAGGCCCGTAAAGGCACACAGACGGAGCGCAGGCGCCGTCTGACGTCGGAGAGCCCCCTGCTGGGAGGACAGGTCGCTGCCGAAGCCGGCGACGAGGACGCGGTCCGTACCCGCTCCGCCTATGACGCGGAGGCCGACGTGTACCGCCTCCCAATACCCGAGCGGGACGCGGAGCCGCCGCCGCTCCGCGATCTGACGGGACTGATCGCACCCCCCGACCCGGAGCGCCAGGTCGACGACTGGGGGCGCTCGGAGCGCGTCTACCAGGCGATGGAGCCGGTCCTCAACTTCTACTACCGCTACTGGTTCAGGGTCGACGTGGAGGGCATCGAGAACGTGCCGACCAGCGGCGGGGCCCTGGTCGCCTCCAACCACTCCGGCGCGCTGCCGCCGGACGCGCCGATGATCATGCAGGCGCTCAGGAACGAGCACCCCGCCCCACGCCCGCTCTACATGCTCGGCGAGCACTGGTTCAAGGGCTATCCGGGCGTCGGGATGCTCGCCAACAAGATCGGGATGGTGGCGGCACACCCCGCGAACGCCCACCGGCTGCTGCGCGATGAAGGCCGCCTCGTGCTCGTGTTTCCGGAAGGGCAGAAGGGGACGCGCAAGCTCTTCTGGCAGCGCTACAAGCTGCGCCGCTTCGGCCGCGGCGGTTTTGTCAAGACCGCGATCCGTGCCGGTGTCCCGATCATCCCGGTCGCGGTGATGGGCGCCGAGGAGGCGATGCCGATCTTCGCCCACGTGCCTCTGCTGCAGCGCCTCACGGGACTGATCTACTTCCCCATCAACCACGCCTTTCCGCACTTCGGGCTGCTCGCCGGGGGGATGTACCTGCCCGCGAAGTTCCGGATTCGATTCCTGGAGCCGGTGCGATTCGAGCGCCACGGGCCGGACGCCGCGGACGACGTCGCGTTCGTGCAGCAGGTCGCAGACGACATCAGGGCGAAGATCCAGGATGCGCTGAACGGAATGCTCGGTGAGCGTCGGTCCGTCTGGTTCGGATAGCCGGATTCGTGGACCCGAGCCAGTTTCGGGCGCCCTGATCGGATAGGGTCATCGCTCTGAGGAGGACGAGGAGGAAGATGCTGACCCGGTCGATTTTGCGTGCCCGCAGCGGGGGTGCGGCGCTGGTTGCGGTGCTCGCCGCGATGGCCATCGCAGGCTGCGGGGCCGATGACGAAGCCCGCAGCCAGCAGCGCCCGGCCGTACCGGTCAACATCTCCGTGCAGATCGGCGCGGAGGGGGTCACGGCGTCACCGGACGAGGTCGGCGCCGGTCCTGTGACCCTGCTCGTGTCCAATCAGTCGGGCGCCGGGCAGACCCTCACCGTCGATGGTCCCCGATTGCGCCGATCGGTGGGCCCGATACCGCCCGACGACACCGCGACGGTCAAGTTCACGTTGGGCACCGGCGACTTCACGGTCGCGGCCGAGGACTCAGCGGGTCTGGAGCCCGCGACCATCAAGGTCGGCCCGCCGCGCGACACCGCGCAGAACGAGTTGCTCCTGCCTTAGGCGCCACTCGGTACGCTCGGATGGCATGAGCGTGGACCAAGCCTGGAATGCATTCAAGCGGCCGAGCGGGCTAACGACGACGCCGCAGTGTCCGTGGCAGCGCGTGACTGCGACACGGCCGAACTACTTGCCGTCTTGTGGGAGCGCATTCTGGCTGCCCACCAAGGCACGCTGATGCTCCCTGAACCTTGAGACTCCGGGGCGCGACTTTCGCTAGTCGTTTCGTTCGAGCGCCCTAGCTGAAGTTTCCAAAGAGGTTGTTTCGTCTTGCGAGTCCGGCGGCGGATCGCGCTGGTGGCGGGTCCGGAAAACCAGGTGGGGTAAGGGAGAGGGGTTCGGCCGCCTCCGCGGGGTTCGCGAGCGACCCGTGATCTGCAATGCAAGCCGCACGCGTAGGTGGCAAATGAGCCGTCTGCGCGCTACGCGTGTGGGGTGTGGTGAGCGCCTGGCGGCGATCGACGAACTTTCCCCCGTTGGGTCCACTTCCACGCATGGCCAGGGGGAAAGTTCAGTGGCCAATGCGCAACGCGGCAGGCTGTCGCGCGTGATCGCGACCTTTCTTTGCAGTCTCGTGACGCTCCGCTGGTTAGCGGAGCGCACCGTCGACCCTTTCCTACCCCACCTGGTTTTGCGGGCCTGAACGACGTGGTTGGGAACTACAGCTAGGGCAACACCGCGGTCGCGTCGATCTCGATCAGGTAGTCGGGGTCGAACAGCGCATTCACGCCGATCAGCGTCGAGGGCTTGACGGGATTGACGCCGAGCTTGCTTGCGGCGGCCGCGACGCCGGCCCCGATCGCCGCAAGCTTCGACGGCTCCCAGTCGACGATGTAGAGCGTGACCTTCGCGATGTCGTCAAAGCTCGCCCCGACCGATTCGAGGACGCCCGCCACGTTCAGCAGCGCCTGCTCGGTCTGTCCGGCAAGGTCACCCTTCGCCACCGTTGCGCCCTCGGCGTCCTGCGACACCTGTCCCGCCAGATACACAGTCCTGGTGCCCGTGGCGACTCCCACGTGCATGAACCCCTGCGGTTCGGCACGCCCCGGAACGTTGCTCAGCTCGACTGGCATTGCTCACCCCTCCCGCTCGTAACGATTGCGCGATGCCGCACAATCCTGACATCGCGGCTGAGCGGCGCCGGCGTGGCGTGACCGATCGCACACAAGAAAACGAGGGCATGCCTGCAATACTTGCGTAGGTGCAATCATCCTCCGCACGCAAGCAATCTACGGCTGCGCCCTTGCCTCCCGCTCTGGCTCGTCAGCTGCTGGGCTTCTTCCGTTTCGCGTGGTCCACGGGCGACCCCGAGTTCCTGCGTGAGGTCTCCGACCTCGAGCTGACGTTCACCCAGTTCAAGGCGCTGATGCTCGTCGCGCACGAGCCCGTCGAGCTGTCGGTGAAGGACGTCTCCGACCGGCTCGGCATCTCCTTCCCCGCCGCCAGCCGCGCGGTGGAGCCGCTGGTCAAGCGCGGCATCGTCGAGCGCGCCGAGGACCCCCTCGACCGCCGCGTCAAGCGAGTGCGCACCACCAAGGACGGGGACCGCCTGGTGGAGCGGCTGATCGCGACGCGCATCAAGTCCTTCGAGCAGATGCTGGACGGCTTCTCCGTGACCGAGCGCCGCAAGCTCGGTGACGCGCTCGACGAGATCCTGGCCCGTCCGGAGGTTGCGCGGTACACCCCGCGAGGAGGGCGCCGATGACCCGCCTGCGTGCGATCACCGAGCAGAACCGCAGGTGGTGGACGCTCGGCTCCATGTGCTTCGCCCTCTTCATGATCATGCTCGACAACACGGTCGTGAACGTGGCGCTGCCGTCGATCCAGTCGGACCTCGACGCCTCGCTGTCGACGCTCGAGTGGACGGTCAACATCTACACGCTGACCTTTGCCGTGCTGCTGGTCACCGGCGGCCGCCTGGGCGACATCTTCGGTCGCCGCCGGGCGTTCCTGATCGGCGTGGTCCTCTTTGCCCTGTCCTCCGCGACGGCGGGGCTGGCCCCGAATGCCTCCTTCCTCGTGGCGAGCCGCGCGACCCAGGGCATCGGCGCGGCGCTCATGATGCCCGCGACGCTGTCGATCATCACCAATGCCTTCCCCGCCCACGAGCGCGGCAAGGCGATCGGCACGTGGGCCGGTGTCTCGGCGCTGGCGCTCGCGATCGGGCCGGTCGTGGGCGGTTTCCTCGCCGAGCAGGTCAGCTGGCGCGCGATCTTCTTCCTCAACCTCCCCGTCGCTGCGGCCGCCGTCGTCGTGACCCTGGCCGCGACCCGGGAGTCGCGCGACCCGACCGTCCCCAGGACCGTCGACTACGCCGGAGTCGCGACGATCACGGCGGGCATCGGAGCGCTCGTGCTCGCACTCGTCGAGGGCAACGGCTGGGGCTGGGGATCGCCGCGGATCGCCGCGCTGCTGGCGGTCTCGGTCGTGAGCCTCGCGGCCTTCGTCGTGGTCGAGCGCCGCGCACGGTTTCCGATGGTCGAGTTCGAGTTCTTTCGCAGCCGCTCGTTCCTGGGCGCGAGCGGGATCGCCTTCGTGGTGTCGTTCGCGATGCTCGCGATGTTCTTCTTCATGGCGCTGTACATGCAGAACATCCTCGGGTACTCGCCGCTCGAGGCCGGCATCCGCTTCCTGCCCTCGACCGGGCTGATCATCGTGGCCGCCCCGATCGCAGGCCGCCTCACCGACCGCATCGGCCCGCGCATCCCGATCGCGATCGGGATGAGCCTCGTCGCGGTCGCGCTCTACCTGCAGTCGCGCATCGACGCCGGCACGACCTACAGCTACCTACTCCCCACGTTCATGATGATGGGCCTCGGCATCGGTCTCACGATGTCCCCCATGTCGACCGCCGCGATGAACGCGGTCCAGGTGACCAAGGCGGGCGCGGCGGCCGGCATCCTCTCGATGAGCCGCATGGTCGGCGGCACCTTCGGTGTCGCGGCAGTCGGCGCGCTGTTCCAGCACATCAGCGACAACCGCCTCTCCGACCGCCTCGACAGCCTGCCTCTGAGCGCGCAGCAGGAGTCCTGGTTTGCCGACAACCTCGGCTCGGGTGACGTCCCCTCCCGCCTCCAGCAGCTCGACCCCGCCACCGCATCCAAGGTCGGTGACGCGATGCGAGACGCCTTCGTGCACTCGCTGTCGGCCTCGCTGAAGCTCTCTACCGCCGTGGCGGCCGCGGGGCTCGTGATCGCGCTCCTGACGCTGGGCGGGGCCCGCGCGCACGCCCGCACGCCCGTCGCGCCGTCGATCGCGCCGGTGGCCCAGCGCCCCGACTAGCGATCCACTAGGTAGCATCAGGCCTCTTTTCGAACCCCTCGTCCCGGAGGTAGGCCGTCTTGGCACAGGCAGATGTGAAGAACGTGAGCCAGCTCGACGTGGAGCCCGGAGAGCTCCCCAAGACGATGACTGCGTGGGTGATCCGCCAGGAGCGCGAGGGCGAGCCCAGGGACGCCTTCCAGATCGAGGACATCGAGGTCCCGGAGCCCGGCGCGTTCGAGGTGACCGTGCGCGTGATGGCCGCCGGCGTGAACTTCAACAACGTCTGGGCCGCGCTCGGGCAGCCCGTCTCGGTCTTTCGCTACCACCCGGAGGAGGACCATCACATCGGCGGCTCGGACGCCTCCGGCGTGATCTGGAAGGTGGGCGAGGGCGTCACCAGGTGGAAGGTCGGCGACGAGGTCGTGATCCACTGCAACCAGGCCTCCTACGAGGACGTCGAGGTGCACGGCCTGGATCCGCTCGCCGCTCCGTCGCAGAGGATCTGGGGCTACGAGACGAGCTGGGGCTCGTTCGCCCAGTTCACGAAGGTGCAGGCACAGCAGCTCGTGCCCAGGCCCCAGAACCTGACCTGGGAGGAGGCCGCGTCCTACGGCCTCACCTACTTCACCGCCTACCGCATGCTGATCGACCAGGTGAAGTTGCAGCCGGGCCACCGGGTCCTGATCTGGGGCGCTGCCGGCGGGCTCGGCGTGTTCGCCACCCAGCTGTGCAAGATCACCGGCGCGGAATCGGTCGGCGTCGTGTCCTCCGACGAGAAGGGCGAGCTGGTCAAGCAGCTCGGCGCGACGGACTTCATCAACCGCAACGAGTTCGCCGGCATGATGCGCAAGGGCGGCGAGTCCAAGGAGGAGGAGAAGGAGCGCTTCGGCCACTCACGCGCGTTTGGCAAGCGTGTCAAGGAGATCCTTGGCGAGGCGCCCGACATCGTGTTCGAGCACGTCGGCCAGGCCACGTTCCCGACATCGGTGTTCGTCGTGCGGCCGTTCGGCAAGGTCGTGATCTGCGGCGCCACGTCCGGGTTCAACCTCGACTTCGACGTGCGCTACCTGTGGATGCGCCAGAAGCAGATCATCGGCTCCCACTTCGCAAACGCGTGGGAAGCGACCAAGGCGAACGAGCTGATCGCGCAGTCGAAGATCCGCCCGGTGTTGTGGCGCGTGATGCCTTTCGAGGGTGTCGCCGAGGCGCACCAGCTGATGCGCGAGAACAAGCACCAGGGCAAGATCGCGATTCTCGTGGGGGCCGACCAGGAAGGTCAGGGCAAGACCACCGAGGGACCGGGCGCGATCCGCGCCGAGGTAGGCAATTAGCCAACCTATGGACACGGTCCAGCTCGACTACGTGGTGACGCCCTTCCGGGCGCAGAAGTTCGTCGACCTCTACCGGCCGGCGATCAAGCGCCCCCTTTCCTATGGGGCGACCGATTACCTCTTTTACCGCAACGAGGACGACGCGGATCACTTCGTGCACATGACCTTCTGGGAGGACCGCGCTGGCTTCCAGCGCTGGTGGTTCTCGCAGGAGATGCAGGAGATCAGGGCCGCTGTCTCGGGCTTGCACGGACAGCCCGTGCTGCCCAAGTGGAACACCGTCCTCGAGCGGAGCTAGCTGCCAAGCGCAACATGAGCACGCATACCGTGCTCATGTTGCATCTTGGAGGGTTCCGCTAGCTGGTGGTCGGGGCTTCCTGCCCGTGACCACGCTCGCTGTGCCGCGCGGCGGTTACGACCGTCACCGCGCCGAGCACCGCGAGACCCAGGACTCCAAGGCCCCAGCCGAGTCCGGAGAGCTCGGCTCCCCAGCCGATCGCGTGGTCGAGGGACCACTGGCCCGCGCCGTGGAATGTCAGGGCAACCGGGATGAGGCCGTACAGCAGCGGCAGCTCGGAGCCACCGTCACTGGCCCAGATCCCCTTGCCGCGGTGCGCCGTGAGGGCCGCCACGAGCATCGTGGAGGCGATCATCACCGCGGCCAGCGGCATCAGGAGGCCGGCCGCCAGCAGCAGGCCGCCGCCGAACTCGTTCAGGCCCGCGGCCACGGCCATGTGCTTTCCAGGGCGCATGCCGAGCGAATCCATGAACTGCCCGGTGCCGGCCGGCCCATGGCCTCCGAACCACCCGAACAGCTTCTGTGCGCCGTGGCCCATCAGCAGCAGGCCGGGCACCACGTGTAGAAGGAATAGTCCGAGTTCCATGTGAATCTCCTGTTCGCAGAAGGACTGTTGAAGAATTGCAACAACACTAGTTGCTGCTGCAATCAGTGTAGCAGGTACTATATGTGACATATGGCAACACGATCCGAAAACAAGCCCAGGGCCTGTACGAGCCAGGAGGTCGAGGCCTTCAGGACCTTCATGCGGGCCCATGCCCTGCTGATCGGGGCCATCGAGCAGGACCTGGCGGCCGCCGGCCTACCTCCGCTCGCATGGCACGACGTGCTCGCCGCGCTTGACGGCTCGCCCGGCAATCGCATGCGGATCCACGAGCTCGCAGAAGCCATCGTCTTCAGCCGCAGCGGCCTCAGCCGCCTGCTCGATCGTCTCGAGCGCGAGGAGCTGCTGCGCCGTGAGCGGTCTCCGGACGACCGGCGCGGCGCCTACGCCATCCTCACCGACTCGGGCAGCGAGATGCTCGAGCGAATGACCCCCATCTACCGCCGCACGGTGGACGAACACTTCTTGCCCCACCTCGGCGACGAAGTCGAGGCGCTACAGGTCTCACTGGTGCGGGTCGCCGAGTCGGCGCGCGCGGCGTGCCCCTCGGACGGGGCTAGCCCTGCTCCAGCGGAGCCATCGTCAGCCCGGCGTCGTTGAGCTGCTCCCAGTAGAGCTCCGCCGGCTCACGCTCGCCCGACCACACGATTGCGCGCCCGCTGTTGTGGATCGCCTCCGCGAACTGGTAGCCCTGCTCGATGCTGACGCTCGGGATCACGCCGGCGAGCGTCCTCGCGACGTGATCGAAGGTGTTGTGGTTGTCGTTGAGGACGATCACGCGCCAGGCACCGTCGCCACCGCTGCCGGGGCCACCCACCCGCGGGCGCTCGATCGTTTCGGTGACGGTCATCGAGATGGCGCCCGTTCTTGCTGCTTTTGCCAGTAGCGCCGGAGCCCCAGCCACCTCTGCTCCACGGGGGAGCCGACCTCGAACATCGCGGCCACCTCGTCGCCGACCGCCTCCCGCGTACGCCGCTCGGTCTCCGCGACGAAGGCGGCGACAGCCTCTCCGGTGTCGCCATGCCGGTCCAGCAGCTCGCGCACGAGCTCGGCCTGCTCGTCCAGCCCCTGCTTCATCGCGGCGAGGTGCGGACCGGGCTCTTCGACCGCGCCGAAGTGCGTGAGCGCGAGCCGCGCCGGCCGCCGCTCGGCGACCAGGTCGATCGATTGCTGCCACGCCTCGACGTCGATGTCCGGCGGCGGCGTGGGAGCACGCACGTAGTCGGCCGGCGGGATGCGCACTCCGGCCACGTCGCCGACGTAGGCGGTGCCGTCGCCTTTGTCGAAGTACACGACGTGATGCGATGCGTGCCCAGGCGTGTACTCGACGTCGAACTCGCGCCCGCCGACGGCGATGGTCTCGCCGCCTTCGATCACGCGCACGTTGCGCTCCGGCACCGGCACCACGCGACCCCACAGCGGGCCCATCTGGTCGCCGTAGATGCGCTCGGCGCTCTGCAACAGCTTGGTGGGATCGATCAGGTGTGGCGCTCCGCGCGAGTGCACGTAGACCTCGAGCTCGGGAAAGCGCTCGACGAGGGCGCCGCTGGCGCCCGCGTGGTCCAGGTGGATGTGCGTGAGGAGCAGCGCCCGCGGCTCGCCCGACAGGCCCGCGAGCAGGGTCTCGATGCGGCTCTCCGGCCCCGGGTCGACGATCGTCCCGCCCAGGTCCCAGGCTCCGATCACGCGTGTGCGCCCCTGCTGGAGCACGTCGATCAGGCGCGGCGCCTCGTTCACGGCTCCGAAGGCTACCCAGGCGTGATCGTCGCCTGCGGGAGTAGGCATCCCGCTGTGCTGGATTTTCCCCCTGTGAGGGGGTAAACCCAGCACAGCGCCGGCGTTTGGGGCGGTGCGCCAAAATCATCACTCCGCAGGCCATCCCTCTAAACTGACGTTGTGGCTGAGGACCAGGGCAACGGCGCACGCGGTAATGGCAAGACTCGGCTCGACGAGCTGATCCGCTCGAAGGAGGACGAGCTCAAGCGCCTCCACGACGCGCGCAGGCGCTGGGAGGAGGGCCCGCTCGCCAAGTCGCTCGAGAAGTCCGGCGAGCGCCGCGAGAGCTTCGAGACCCTCTCCGGCCTCGAGACCGACCGCATATACACGCCCGAGCACGCCGCCGACCTCGACTACGCGCGCGACCTCGGCTTCCCGGGCGAGTATCCCTTCACCCGCGGCATCCAGCCCACGATGTACCGGGCGCGTCCCTGGACGATCCGCCAGTACGCCGGCTTCGGCACGCCCGAGGCGACGAACGAGCGCTTCAAGTTCCTGCTGTCGCAGGGACAGCCGGGACTTTCCGTTGCCTTCGACCTCCCGACCCAGATGGGCCTCGACTCCGACGACGAGCGCGCAGCAGGCGAGGTGGGCCAGGTCGGGGTCGCGATCGACTCGCTCGCCGACATGGAGACCGTCTTCGACGGCATTCCGCTGGACCGCGTTTCGACCTCGATGACGATCAACGCCCCGGCGCCGATCCTCGCCGCGATGTACGTCGCAGTCGCGGACAAGCAGGGCGTCCCGCACGACAAGGTGTCGGGTACCACACAGAACGACGTCCTCAAGGAATACGTCGCCCGCGGCACGTTCATCTATCCGCCCAAGCCCTCACTGCGCCTGGCGGCCGACCTGATCGCGTGGTGCGCCACCGATGCGCCGCGGTTCAACGCGATCTCGCTGTCCGGGTACCACATGCGCGAGGCGGGCTCGACCGCCGTCCAGGAGATCGCCTTTTCCTTCGCCAACGCGATCGCGTACATCGAGGCGGTCACAGAGCGCGGCATCGACGTAGACACCTTCGCGCCGCGGCTGTCTTGGATCTTCAACACCCACATCAACTTCTTCGAGGAAATCGCCAAGTACCGCGCGCTGCGGCGACTGTGGGCGCGGATCATGAAGGAGCGCTTCGGCGCTTCCGATCCACGATCGATGATGCTGCGCACGCACACGCAGACGGGTGGCTCGACGCTGACCGCACAGCAGCCCGAGAACAACATCGTGCGGGCCGCGGTCCAGGCGCTCGCCGCCGCGCTCGGCGGCGTCCAGTCGATGGCGCTCTCGTGTTACGACGAAGCGCTCGCGATCCCGACCGAGAAGGCCCAAAAGATCGCTGTCCGGACGCAGCAGATCATCGCCGAGGAGATCGGCGTGACCGACACGGTCGACCCGATGGCGGGCTCGTACTACCTCGAGTGGCTGACCGACGAGCTCGAGCGGCGCGCCGTGGAGGAGATGGACAAGATCGAGAAGATGGGCGGCGCGGTCGAGGCGATCGACTCCGGCTACTACCAGAAGGCGATCCTCGACGAGGCTTACCAGTGGGAGCAGGACGTCAACTCGGGCGAGCGCGTGGTCGTCGGCGTGAACAAGTACCGCGATGACGATGAGCCCGAGCCCGACTACTTCAGAGTCGACCAGACGCTTGCGGACCGGCAGCGCGAGAAGCTCGAGCGCCTGCGCTCCGAGCGCGACTCCGAGCGGGCGAAGGCCGCGCTCGCGCAGCTGCGTACCGCAGCCGAGGGCAGCGAGAACATGATGCCCGTGATCATCGAGGCCGTGCACGCCTACTGCACGCTCGGCGAGATCTGCGGCGCCATGCGCGGCGTCTTCGGCGAATACAAAGCACTCGCGGCGATCTAGCCCTCGCTGACCGAACCGGTCGCGGCACCCCCGACCACGGAGTAGAGTCAGCCGCATGCGGCGCGCTGGGATTCTCGTCGCGGTCGCGCTGACCGCGTTGCCTGTCGCATCGTCGGAGGCGGCGATTTCCTTCGAGCCGTGTGTGCGCGGGTCCGAGATCGAGTGCGGTGACCTGCAGGTGCCCATCGATCGTGCCGGTGCCGTGCCGGGCGCCGTGAAGCTGCACGTCGAGCGTCTCAAGGCTCGCGGGACGCGCACGGGGGCCCTGATCACCCTGGCGGGCGGCCCGGGCCAGTCCGCCACCCCGTTTCTGATCGACTGGGCCGGCACGTTCTTCGCAGCGGGGCGCAACCGGGACCTGGTCGTATTCGATCAGCGCGGCACGGGGCTCTCAGGCGCGCTGCGCTGCCCGCAGCTCAAGGTGCCGGTTTCGCGCACCCCGGTGGGACAGGCCGAACGGGCGGCCGCCTGCGCCCAGGCGCTGGGGAGCAGGCGCGCCTTCTACACGACGCGCGACTCCGTCGAGGACCTCGAGGCCGTGCGTCAGGCGATCGGGGTCGAGAAGATCGCGATCTTCGGCGTTTCCTACGGGACCAAGCTCGCACTCGCGTACGCCGCCCGCTATCCGGACAGGGTCGAGCGGCTCGTCCTCGACTCCGTGGTCGAGCCGACCGGTCCCGGCGCCTTCTCGCAGGAGAGCATCGCTGCGATCCCGCGCGTGCTGCGGACCCTCTGCCTCAAGGGCTGTGAGGACATCACCCGTGACCCGGTCGCGGACGTCGCTGCGCTCGTGCAGCGCATGCGCACGCGCGGGTTCGTCTACGGCCCACTGGTGTCGGCGCAGGGGCGACGCCACCGTGCCCGGATCGGGAGCGTGCGCCTGCTGGACCTCCTCTTTGCCGGGGACTTCGACCCCAACGTGCGGGCCCACTTCCCGGGTGCCGTGCGCTCCGCCCTCGCGGGTGACGCCGCGCCCCTGCTGCGACTTGCGCTGCGCGCGGAGCGCGGGGCCAGGCCTGCTCCGGTCGAGTTCCTCAGCGACGCGCTCTACGCGGCGACGACCTGCGAGGAGGGACCGCTGGGCTGGGAACGATCGACGCCGGTCGCAGCACGCGTGGCCGCAGCCGAAGCCGCGCTCAGGGCACTGCCGACGGCTGCTCTGTACCCCTTCGACCGTACGACCGCGCTGTTTTCCTCGCCAACCGTCCAGCTGTGCGCCCGCTGGCCGTCCGCGGCCGCCGCGCCGGCGATCCAGGACGGTCCGTACCCCGCGGTGCCGACCCTCGTGCTGGCGGGCGAGGACGACCTGCGGACCCCGCTCGAGGGGGCGCGGCGCATCGCCGCCCGGATTCCCGGCGCATCGCTCATGCCTGTGTCCGAGATGGGGCATTCGGTTCTCGACGGCTTCCCCCGCACCTGCGGGCTCCGAACCGTGGACGACTTCTTCAGCAACCGCCCGCTGCGCCGGTGCCTGCCACGCGCGCGTGAGTTCCCCCCGGTGCCGATGGCTCCCGGCTCGCTGTCCGCGGTGCCGCCGCAGTCGGGCCTCCGGGGGCGGCCTGGCCGCACCGTGGCGGCGGTGTCGCTGACGTTGATCGACGCGCTCGATCAGGTCTTCTCAGCCGCGCTGATCGCGTCTGCAGATCAGGACGTCCTGCATGTCGGCGGACTGCGCGCCGGATACGCGCGCGCAGGACTGCGCAGCCTCGAGCTGCACGGCATGGAGTTCGTGCGCGGCGTCCGGATCAGCGGACGGCTCCTGCTGTCGCGTGGGGCGCGCGGAGTGTTGCGCGTGACGGGCCGCGCCGCAGCGCGCGGCCGCCTCGTCTTTCGCAGCGACGGATCGGTGAGCGGGCGCCTCGGGGGAAAGCGCGTGCGGGTCTCGGCCGTCGTGGCCGCCGGGCGACTAGAGTCCCGCGCGTGGCGGGTCTCGGAAGCTTTATCTCGGTGGGACGCTCGCTCGAGCAGGCGCTCGAGCGAGTCAAGAGGGCGGATGAGCTGGGGTACGACTCCGCGTATGTGACGCACATCGCGGGACGCGATTCGCTCACGCTCCTGATGGCCTATGCGGCCGCAACGGAGAACATCAAGCTCGGCACGGGTGTGCTTCCGATCTACTCACGCACTCCCGTCGCCACCGCGCAACAGGCGGCGACGATCGACGAGTACTCGGGCGGGCGCATGGTGCTCGGCCTCGGCGTCTCGCATGCCGTGACGGTCGAGAACTGGTACGGCACCAAGATCGAGCGCCCGGTATCGGCGATGCGCGAGTACGTCGACGCCGTGCGAGCGATGTTCACCGGCAGCGAGGTGCCCGCGGGGCAGTTCTTCCCGACCAGTTTCCGCTTCATGGGCTATGAGCCGCGCGCCGACCTCCCCATTTACGTCGCCGCCCTGTCACCCAACATGCTGCAACTGGCCGGCGAGGTGGCGGACGGCGCGATGCTGTGGCTGTGCAACCCGGACTACATCCGCGACGTGGTGATGCCCGAGATCCGGGCGGGACGCGAGCGCGCCGGCAAGAGCATGGACGGATTCGACCTGGTGGCGGCGGTTCCGGCCGCGGTGACCGAGGATCGCACCTCCGCCTATGAGACCATGAGGAACGACCTGGTCACCTACTGGAGCCTGCCTTTCTACCGCGCCATGATCGAGCGGACCGGCTTCGAGGCAGACATCGCCGCGTTCGACGCCGGCATCCAGGCCGGCGACGTCGAGAAAGCAAAACGCGGCATCTCAGACAAGTTCCTCGACTCGCTGACAGCAATCGGGTCCCCCGAGGACGTTCGCGCAGGAGTGCAGCGCTACCGCGACGCCGGGGCCACATCCCCAGGAGTAGGAGCGGTCCCACGCACAGACTTCGAAGCAACCCTGGAAGCGGCGGCGGGCTAGCCGTTCCTGCGAACTGCGTAACTGCGCAACTGCGCAACTTGAAGAAAAGGTTGCCCGTTGGACGGATGTTGATTACGTTGGAATACGTCACGGATGGCGTGATTTAGATTCGCAGCAGGACCGCATCAACCCGCACCGCAATCTCCGACCACTGCTTCACCGAGTGGCACAGAGAACGCATCTCGAGGACCACCGGCCGCCGGGGGGCTACGCCGGTGATCCTCGAGAATGCCGCGGTTTCCAGGAGCTCTTAGGAACCCGGCTGACTGCGGGCTAGACTTCGCTGCATGTCCATGCGGCAGGCGGAGCCCCTGCACGACGGCCATGGCCGGCCGATCGGCGACCTACGTGTATCGGTCACCGATCGCTGCAATTTCCGCTGCCAGTACTGCATGCCCGCCGAGGGCCTTCCGTGGCTCGACCGGTCCGAGATCCTCACCTTCGAGGAGATCGAGCGCCTCGTCCGGCTGTTCGTCTCGATGGGCGTCGCAGACGTGCGCCTGACCGGCGGTGAGCCGCTGGTGCGGCGGGACTTTCCCCTGCTGGTCGAGATGCTCGGGGGGATCGACGGCCTGCACGACCTGTCGCTGACCACCAATGGCTACCTGCTGGAAGGCATGGCAGGCGACCTCGCGGCCGCGGGACTCCGGCGCATCAACGTGTCGCTCGACTCGCTGTCGCGGGACCGGTTCTTCCAGATGACGCGGCGCGATGCCCTTCCGCAGGTGCTCGCTGGACTCGAGGCCCTTGAGCGCCACCCCGAGATCAGCCCGATCAAGGTGAATTGCGTCGCGATGCGCGACTTCACCGAGGATGAGGTGCTGCCCTTCGCGGAGCTCGCGCGGCGCAAGCCGTACGAGGTCAGGTTCATCGAGTTCATGCCGCTCGACGCCGACCGTTCGTGGTCGGAGGACCGCGTCCTGACCGGCGCCGAAGTGCGCGCGCTGATCGACCGCGTCCACCCACTCGCGCCGCTGCCGCGTGACCCTCACTCGACAGCGCGCGTGTACCGATTCGCCGACGGGCACGGCGAGATCGGCTTCGTGAACCCGGTGTCCGAGCCGTTCTGCGGCGATTGCAACCGCGTCCGCCTCACCGCCGAGGGAAAGCTCCGCACATGCCTTTTCAGCATGCACGAGACCGACCTGCGCGAGGTGCTGCGGGCCGGCGCCGGTGACGACGAGCTCGAGCATGTGATTCGCGATGCCGTGTGGCGCAAGGAGCTGAAGCACCACGTGAGCGAGGGCGGCTTCCGCCAGCCCGCCCGCACCATGAGCCGGATCGGGGGCTGAGGATGGCCGAGGCCGAGAGCCCGCGCCCGCCCGAGCGGCGTGTCGAAAGCGACGACGGCCGTCCCTGGCTGCGCTGCTACCGCTGCTGGTCCCAGAACCTCGAGGCCCAGGTCCACTACGACGCGATCCTGCGCATCGATCCCGAGTCCGGCACCTTCACGGAGCGGGTCGACGAGGTGCAGGAGGCGGTGGTCCAGTGTCTCGACTGCATGCACGACCAGCCTCATCTGACTTTCACCGACGGCCACGTCGAGCCGATCGAGGATCGCTGGGAGCGGATGGTGACCGGCACGCCGTGGGTCGCGTCGTGCACGGTGATGGTCGACCAGGAGCTGGTCGAGGTCTGCTCCGGGCCGGAGGCGGCGGACTCGCTGACCTACGGCGCATTCGGCGAGGGCGGTACACGCGAGTTCTTCACGCACGTGCGTTTCCACAAGCACGACGAGGACAAGATCACGATCCACCTGCTGGTCGAGCTGTACGCGCGCACGGCCGAGGAGGCCGGCGAGGTGCTCGAGGAGGCCTCGCGCGGCGTGCTGTCCATCACCTCACTCGCCGAGGAAAGCCGCCCCCCGGCAGCCGACGCGAGCGACTCGCACTAACCGTCCGCTCCGACGCTTCCGGTGCGCGGTTTGACCCACCTATAGCGTGGGCAATGTGTCTCACCTTGGGTCAGGCGCCGCCGTTCCCGCCGCCTCCGCCGCCGTCCCCGCCGCCGAAGAAGTCGCCGAACCATCCGCCCCGGCCCCCGTCCGGCGCGTCGGCGGGGATGTAGTAGTCGCCGCCGTCCCGCCCGACGTACCAATCGCCGCCACGCGCCTTCCGGGCCTCGTTCGCGTAGTACGCGACGATCACCGCAACGCCGGCCAACAGCGGCACGATCGCAAGCGGTCCGATGACCTTCGCCAGCACCAGCGCGCCGCCGATCAGGACCAGGCCCGCCACCCAGGCCAGGATCGCGGGAGGCCCTGCCTCCTCGCGGCGCTCGAAGCCAAGCTGCTCCAGGGAGCGTCGCGCCATGTGACGCAGCCAGGCCTCGGTCGCCGGGTCGCTCGCCAGCTCGTAGAGGGGCATGACGCCGCTCTGGTCCCCGAGCTCCCCGAGTGCCTTCGCCGCCGCCCCCTGGACGGCCGGAGCCTCATCGCCCAGCGCTCGGATCAGATGCCGCGTGGCTCGCGGGTCGTGTGTCTCGCCGAGCGCACGCGCAGCCTCCTCGCGGATCCCGGGGTCATCCTCCGCGAGACGGACTGCAAGCTCTTCTACTTCAGCCGCTTCTCCAACTCCTCGAGCTGCTCGCGTAGCTCCTGCGGCAGGCGGTCGCCGAAGCGGGCGTAGTGCTCGTGGATCGTGGGCAGCTCCTGGCGCATTCCGTCCGGGTCGACACGCAGCAACTCCGCCATGTCCTCGGGGCTAACGTCGAGTCCAGTCGTGTCGATGCCGCCGTCGGCGGGCACGAGCCCGGCCGGCGTCTCGACAGCTTCGGCCGAGCCCTCGCAGCGACGGAAGATCCAGGCCAGCACGCGGCTGTTCTCGCCGAAGCCCGGCCACAGGAACTTCCCCTCCTCGTCCTTGCGGAACCAGTTGACGTGGAAGAGCCTGGGCAGCTTGTCGGTGTTCCCCTCGCGACCGATCCGCAGCCAGTGCGCGAAGTAGTCGCCCATGTGGTAGCCGCAGAACGGCAGCATCGCGAACGGGTCGTAGCGCAGCTTGCCCGACGTCGCCTGATGCGGCGGCCGTGGTCTCGGACGACATGATCGATCCCATGAAGACGCCGTGCTCCCAGTCGAACGCCTCGCGCACGAGCGGGACGTTCGTCGCGCGGCGCCCGCCGAACAGGATCGCGTCGATCGGCACGCCGGCCGGGTCCTCCCATTCCTCGGCGATCGAGGGACACTGGCCCGCGGGAGTCGTGAAGCGCGCATTCGGATGTGCGGCCGGATGATCGGCGTCCGGCGTCCAGTCCTCACCGTGCCAGTCGATCAGCGTGCGCCGGCGGCTCCTTCGTCATGCCCTCCCACCAGATGTCACCGTCGTCGGTGCGCGCCGTGTTCGTGAAGATCGAGCACTTGCGGATCGTTGCCATCGCGTTCGGGTTCGTCTTCTCACCCGTGCCCGGAGCGACTCCGAAGAAACCCGCCTCCGGATTGATCGCGTAGAGGCGGCCGTCCGGGCCGAACTTCATCCACGCGATGTCGTCGCCGATCGTCTCGACCTTCCACCCCGGCAGTGTCGGGATCAGCATCGCGAGGTTTGTCTTGCCGCATGCCGACGGGAAGGCACCCGTGACGTACTTCGTGTCGCCTTCCGGCGAGGTGAGCTTCAGGATCAGCATGTGCTCGGCCATCCAGCCTTCGTCGCGCGCCATGATCGACGCGATCCGCAGCGCAAAGCACTTCTTCCCGAGCAGCGCGTTGCCGCCGTAGCCCGAGCCGTAGGACCAGATCTCGCGGCTCGCCGGGAAGTGCACGATGTACTTGTTCGTCTCGTCGCACGGCCACGGCACGTCCTCGCGCCCGTCCGCGAGGGGATAGCCGACGGAGTGCAGGCACGGCACGAACTCGCCGTCCTCGCCGAGCACCTCCAGCGCTCCCTTGCCCATGCGGGTCATGATCCGCATGCTGACCGCGACGTACGCCGAGTCTGTGATCTGCACGCCGATGTGTGCGATCGGAGAGCCCAGCGGGCCCATGGAGAACGGCACCACGTACATCGTGCGGCCCTGCATCGAGCCGCGGAAGAGGTCCTTGAGCGTCTCGCGCATCTCGTCCGGATCGCGCCAGTTGTTGGTCGGGCCGGCGTCGGCCTCGCGCTCGGAGCAGATGAACGTGCGGTCCTCGACACGCGCCACATCGCCCGGATCGGAGCGGGCGAGATAGGAGCCCGGGCGCTTGGCGTCGGACAACGTCTCGAAGGTGCCCAGATCGACGAGCCGCTGACAGAGCGCGTCGTACTCCTCGCCGGTGCCGTCGCACCAGTGGATCTCGCTGGGCTGGGTCAGGGCCGCGACCTCCTCCACCCAGGCCTTCAGGCGCGAATTGTTCGTCGGGGCTTCCTGCTGCGTTGTCGCGGTGCTCTCACTCAAGAAAACAGGCTCCTTTGTTGCTGCTGAGGCGGCCATTCTGCCGCATACACGTCGTTGATTGCGGAATCGGCGGGTCAGTCGCCGGGTGACCTGCGGGGAACCAGCACCGCGCGACGAAAGGTCGCGACGAGCTCGTTGCGCTGGTTGTAGACGTCGGTCCGAACCTTGACCACGCCCCTGTCGGGCTTCTTGGAGGTCCTCACCTCGAGTACCTCCGACTCCGCGTACAGGGTGTCCCCATGGAACACGGGTGCCGGGTGCGTCAGCTCCTCTGTGGCGAGGTTGGCGATCGCCTTGCCCGAGACGTCGGCGACCGACATGCCGAGCGCGAGCGAGTAGACCAGGGGGCCGACCACCACGTTCCTGCCCTGCTGTGACTGCGCGGCGTACACGTCGTTGAGGTGCAGCGGATGGTGGTTCATCGTGATCAGGCAGAACAGGTGGTCGTCCGCCTCGGTCACTGTCTTGGCCGGCCAGTGCTTGTAGACGGCGCCCTCCTCGAAGTCCTCGAGGTAGCGACCGTAGGGCCGCGCTCCCGAGGCCTCGCGCGAGGCCTGATCGAACGTCGTGCCCTGCTGCGTGTCCGTCTCTGCCACTGGGTTAGAGCCTCCGTTTCTTGATCTTCTGCCGTTGCTCGTGGCGCTCTATGACCTTACCGATGAGCTTCAGGATGTCGTCTTGCCCGGCGACTCGCACGTATCCGTTCTCGTACGCGTCACGCCAGTGCTGCAGGCGCCCGTCCTTGGCCAGCTCGTTGAAATGCGAGCGCGGCGCGACCACCATCACCTTCGCATCGCCGGCCGGATCCTTCTTGATGTCGATCTGCGGGAACTCGACCCGCCACGTCTGCGACTCGCGGCGCGCACGAAGGTCGAGGCGAATCACCAGACTCAGCTGCTTGAGCGCGGGAAGCTCGTCGAGAAAGCGCCGGGCTCCCTCCTCGATCAATTTCTGCGTGTCCGATGACACAGGGCCGGAAGGGTATCCGAGCCTCGGCGGACGCCACCGACTCGATCCGGCGATATCCTGCACCTAGATGTTCAACAAGGAGAAGCGACAAGAAAAGCGCGAGCGGCGTGAGACCGTGAAGGCGGAGCTCAAGAGGCAGATCAAACCCCGCGAAACCTACTCGGAGCGTATGGCGGGGAAGGAAAAGAGCGAGCAGCGCAGGCCAACGAAGCCAGACGCCGGGGCGTCGCCAAGGCGCACCTGACCGCGCTCCACAGCGGGAATCCCAGCAAGGATGTGGTGCAGCTGGGCTCCGACCTGCTCTACCTCCCGGCGCTCTCGAACCTTCAGTTCCAGATCCAGGACCAGCTGACATCCAGTGAGAAGGTGCTACACTCGCTGGACGGTCTACGGCAAGCACGACAAGGAGTTCCTGGGAATGGCTCCGACCAACCGCGACGTTCAATTCAGCGGGGTATCGATCAGCTTGCTGACCGACGACGCGGTCACCCAGGAGGTCCACTTCTGGGACATGGTGGCCCTGCTGCAGCAGATCCAGGCGCCCTAGAGTTGGGACGACCCGGTCGTGGGCTTACCCACGACCGGCTAGATCTTGTGGCGCTCCAGCAGCTTCTTGCCGATCACCATGCGCTGGATCTCGGAGGTGCCCTCACCGATCAGGAGCAGCGGCGCGTCGCGGTACAGGCGCTCGATCTCGTACTCCTTCGAGTAGCCGTAGCCACCGTGGATGCGGAAGGAGTCCTCGACGACCTCCTTGCCGGCCTCTGACGCGAAGAGCTTTGCCATGCCGGCCTCGACGTCGGAGCGCTGGCCCGCATCCTTCATGCGGGCCGCCTTGAAGGTCAGCAGGCGAGCGGCCTCGACCTTCGTCGCCATGTCCGCGAGCTTGAACTGGATCGCCTGGTGCTGGGCGATCGGCTTGCCGAAGGTCTTGCGCTCCTGGGAGTAGCGCAGCGCCAGCTCGAGCGCGCGCTGGGCGATGCCGACGCCGCGCGCCGCGACGTTCACGCGCCCGACCTCGAGCGCGTCCATCATCTGGCGGAAACCCTGTCCGAGCCCGGCCTCCTCCCCGCCGAGGATCCGGTCCGGCGAGCAGCGGTAGCCGTCGTACACGAGCTCCGTGGACTCGACGCCCTTGTAGCCCATCTTCTTGATCTTGGGCGGGATCACCAGACCGGCGTAGTCCCCTGAGTTCTCGGCCGTCCCCGGCTCCTTCTCCGTGATGAAGCAGGTCATCCCCTTGTAGGGCGGGTCTGCCTTCGTGTCGTTCTTCATCAGCACGAACACGACGCCGGACAGCAGGCCGTTGGTGACCCACATCTTCTGGCCGTTCAGGACCCAGGCGTCGCCATCCTTGGTCGCGGTCGCCTTGATGCCCTGCACGTCGGAGCCGACCTCGGGCTCGGAGAGCGAGAAGGCAGCGCGCAGCTCACCGGTCGCCATCTTCGGCAGGAAGTGCTCCTTCTGCTCGTCGGTCCCGAACTTCATCAGCAGGTAGGAGCCGATGAAGTGGGTGTTGACGACGCCTGAGATCGAGATCCAGCCGCGCGAGAGCTCCTCGACGATCATCGCGTACGTCGTCAGGTCGAGCCCCATCCCGCCGTACTCCTCGGGGATCGTGACGCCGAACAGCCCGAGCTCCTTCATCTGCTCCACGATCGGCTCGGGGAACTCGTCCTCGTGGTCGTAGTGCTCGGCGTTCGGGAGGATCTCCTTGTCGACGAAGCTGCGCACCATCTCGGTGATCGCGCTTCTGCTCGTCGGTTCTGTCCAGAAGCTCGGGGGCTACGGCCATCTCGTTGACTCCCTAATCGGTTTCGGTGCCAGAAGGATATCCTTCGCCGCCATGCGCAACCCGCGGGACTTCTTCCAGCCCCTCGCCGTCGGCGCGCCGGACCCGATCATCGAGATCCCGTTCCGGCCGTCGCGGATGATCCATTTCTTCGACGCCTCCAACGAGAAGATGGCGGCGAAGGTGCCGGACATGGCCAAGCAGGCGGACATCCTGCTCGGCAACCTCGAGGACGCGGTGCCGGTCGACCGCAAGATCCCGGCACGGGAGGGCCTGATCCGCGTCGGCAAGGCGGTCGACTTCGGCGACACGCAGCTGTGGACCCGGGTCAACAGCCTCGACAGCCCCTGGGTGCTCGACGACCTCACGCAGCTCGTCACCGAGATCGGCGACAAGCTCGACGTGATCATGATTCCGAAGGTCGAGGGGCCGTGGGACATCCACTACGTGGACCGGCTGCTCGCGCAGCTCGAGGCCAAGGCCGGCCTCCAGAAGCCGCTCCTGGTCCACGCGATCCTCGAGACCTCGCTGGGCGTCGTGAACCTCGAGGAGATCGCCACCGCCAGCCCGCGCATGCAGGGCATGAGCTTCGGTCCCGCCGACCTGGCCGCGTCGCGGCGGATGAAGACGACGCGCGTCGGCGGCGGCCACCCCGGCTACCGCGTGATCGAGGATCCCGACCCGGACAACCCCGACGCGCCGCGCGCGACCGCGCAGCAGGACCCGTGGCACTACTCGATCGCGCGCATGGTCGACGCATGCACGTCGGCCGGCATCCTGCCCTTCTACGGGCCCTATGGCGACATCAAGGACGTGCAAGGCTGCGAGACGCAGTTTCGCGCGGCCTTCCTGCTCGGCTGCGTCGGCGCCTGGTCGCTGCACCCGGTCCAGATCGAGATCGCGAAGAAGGTCTTCAGCCCGCCGGCCGACGAGGTCAAGTTCGCGAAGAAGGTGCTGGAGGCGATCCCCGACGGCGCCGGCGTGCACATGATCGACGGCAAGATGCAGGACGACGCCACCTGGAAGCAGTGCAAGGTGATGGTCTCGCTGGCGGAGATGCTTGCGAAGAAGGACCCGGAGCTGGCAGAGGCGTACGAGCTTTGAGGTTCTTCGAGTACGAAGCACGCGAGATCGTCAAGCGCGCCGGGATCCCGGTGACGAAGTACGGCTTCGCCCAGACGGCCGACGAGGCGCGGAAGATCGCCGAGGACATCGGCGGCCCGACCGTGATCAAGTCCCAGGTTCTGACGGGTGGGCGCATGAAGGCCGGCGGCGTGAAGTTCGCCGACACACCCGATGAGGCGGCCGCGCACGCCGAGGACATCCTCAAGCTCGAGATCAACGGCCACATGCCGCGCGGCGTGCTCGTCGACCCGAAGGCGCAGCTCAAGCAGGAGTACTACGCCGGTGTCGTGTGGGACGGCGTCCGCAAGAAGCCCGCGATGCTCTTCAGCGACATGGGCGGCATCGACATCGAGGAGGTCAACGAGCAGCACCCCGATCGCGTCGGGCGCGCGCACCTCTCGAACCTGGTCGAGGCCCCGGACTTCCGTGCGAAGGAGGTCATCGCCCAGACCGGCGTGACCGGGCGCCAGCTGACCCGCGCGACTCCGATCCTGGCGCGCCTGGCGCGCCTGTTCAGCGAATACGACATGACGCTCGCCGAGATCAATCCGCTCGGCGAGCTCGAGGACGGCAGCTTCGTCGCTCTCGACGCGCACATGGAGATGGAGAACGAGGCACGGCCCCGCCAGAAGGCACTGCTGAAGGAGCTCGGTGTCGGCGACGAGGAGACACGCGAGGCCCGCGAGGCCACCCCGTTCGAGATCGCCGGTGAGGAGGTCGACGCCATGGACCATCGCGGCGTGGCCGGCAACGTGACGGAGTTCGACGGCAACCTCGGCCTCGTGATCGGCGCCGGCGGCGGGAGCCTCACCCTGTTCGACGCGGTGCGCAAGTACGGCGGCAAGCCCGCCAACTACTGCGAGATCGGCGGCAACCCGTCCGTCGCCAAGGCAGCGGGACTCGCGAAGCTCGTGCTCTCGAAGCCCGGCGTGGACAAGATCGCCGTGATGATGAGCATCGTGTCCAACACGCGTGTCGACATCGTCGCGCGCGGCGTCGTGAAAGCGTGCCTCGAGCTCGGGTTCGATCCTGCGGAGAAGATCGCGATCTTCCGCATCCCCGGCGCGTGGGAGGACGAGGGCTTCAAGATTTTGGAGAAGTACGGTGTGGAGTACTGCGACCGCTCCGTTTCGATGCACGAAGCGGCGCGGCGGGCTGTGGAGAAGATTCCGGCGTGAGCTACGCGGTTCGCAGTTACGCAGTTACGCAGTTACGCAGTTCGCAGGTGCGTGCTTCGTGAGCATTCTCATCGATGCGAACACCACCTTCATCGTGCAGGGCATTACTGGGCGTGAGGCCGTGAACCTCACTCGCGAGTGCCTCGACTACGGTGCGGGGGCGAAGGTCGTGGGCGGGGTCACTCCTGGGCGCAAGGGGCGCGACGTGCACGGCGTGCCGGTGTTCGACACCGTCGAGCAGGCCGTCGAGCACCACGGTGCGCCGATTCAGGGATCCGTCGTCACGGTCCCCCCCGCCTTCACCAAGGACGCGGTCTTCGAAGCGCTCGAGCACGGCATCGAGCTGATCGTGATCGTCACGGAGCGAATCCCGCGGCGCGACGTCGCGCAGATGGTGGAGCTCGCATCGCAGAAGGATGCCCGCATCATCGGCCCCAACTGCCTCGGCGTGATCGTGCCGGACGTGGTCAAGATGGGCGGAATCGGCGGGCCCGCCAAGGACGCGGCCAAGGCCTACACGCCAGGATCCGTGGGAGTGATGTCGCGCAGCGGCGGGATGACGACCGAGATCTCGAGCACGCTCACCGCCGCCGGGCTCGGCCAGTCCACGGCCGTGTCGATCGGCGGCGACGCGATCATCGGCTCCACCTACACCGAGCTGATGCCGCAGTTCGAGGCCGACGAGCAGACGCAGGCAATCGTGATCTACACCGAGCCGGGCGGACGCATGGAGGCCGAGCTTGCAGAGTACGTGACCGCGACCTCCAGCCGCCTCCCGATCGTCGCGTTCATGGCCGGCAAGTTCATGGACGAGATGCCCGGGATGAGCTTCGGGCATGCGGGCACGATCGTCGAGGGCAAGGCCGACACGGCCACCGAGAAGATCGCGCGCCTGCGCGAGGCGGGTATCGCCGTGGCGGAAGAGATCGCCGAGATCCCCGGCCTCGTGAAGGACCGGCTCGGACAGCAGGTCGCCTCGTGAGCACCGCCGCGCTCACGTCGCTGTTCATCGACGTCGAGGTCGACGACGCGGTCGCCAGCGATCCTGAGCTTGCGCGCAAGCTGACCGAGGTGTGCCCGGTGGACATCTATGCGCAGAACGACGACGGGACACTGAGGATCGTCGAGGAGAACCTCGACGAATGCGTGCTCTGCTACCTGTGCGTGGAAGCCGCGCCCGAGGGGACAGTCCGCATCATCAAGAAATACGAGTAGCTGCGATGCGCGCGCTCGTGCGTGATGCGATGAGCCGGGACTCCCCGCAGCTGAGGGCCGAGACGAGCGTCGTCGAGGCAGCGGCACTGCTGTGGGCGAAGGGCTGGATGCCGATCCCCGTGATCGAGACGGATGACCGGGTCGCGGGCGCGCTGTCGAGCAACGACATCGTGCGCGCTGTCGCCCAGAGGCTGGACCTCGAGCGAACCCCGGTCGGCCGGATCGCCACCACCGAGCTTCCACAGGTCGGACCCGACGACCCCCTCGCGGACGGGGCGGCGGCCATGGCGACGACGGGCCAGGCGATCGTACTGGTGATCGAGGACTCGCGGCTCGTCGGTGTCCTGACCCACACCGACCTGGAAGGGCGTGAGCTGATCGCTGCGACGCTGGGCCCCGTGGGTGCGCAGGTGATCACGGAGATCTCGCCCAACGACATCATGTATGCCGGCAGCTGGGGTGCGTACGCATACGCCGGGGTGACCGCGGTGCAGTGCATCCGCGAGGTGCTCGCCAAGCTCGATCGCCCGGATCCGTCCAGCATCCTCGACCTCCCGTGCGGACACGGACGGGAGCTGCGCTTCCTGCAGGTCGCTTACCCGGACGCGAGCATGGCGGCTTGCGACATCGACGAGGACGGCGTCGAGTTCTGCGCACGCGTCTTCGGAGCGCATCCGATCGTCTCGCACGAGGATCCGGACGAGGTGTCCTTCGACCGGCGCTACGAGCTCGCCTGGTCCGGATCGCTGTTCACTCACCTGTCCGGCGATCGATGGCCAGGGTTCCTCGAGCTGTTCGCGCGCTCGCTCGTGCCCGGCGGGCTCGTGCTCTTTACAGCGAACGGTTTCCTGCCGGCGGAAATGCTGCGCAACCTTGGGCTCAGCCCCGACGATGTGGACCGGCTGCTGGACGACTTCAAGCGCACGCACTTCGGGTACGTGGACGTGGGTGACGGCAGCTGGGGCCTCTCGCTCGCGCGGCCGCGCTGGGTGAAGGAGCAGATCGAACGCTCGCCACTCGAGCTCGTGTCATACGAGCGCGGGGCATGGAAACCGCCGGTTCCCGCTCAGGACGTGCTGGTCTGCACCCTGCCGGCATCGTGAGCCGCTCCGCGGGCGGCTTCAACTTCGTGTTGGACGTAGTCGAGCGTCACGCACGCGAGCGACCCTCCGACGAGGCGCTGCGCGCGATCGCGGCGTGACGGCTCCGTGCGCTCCTACACGTATGCGGACGTCGCGCGAAACGCCGCCGAGGCGGCGGCAGGACTCGCGCAGGCCGAAGTGAGCCGCGGCAAGGTCGTGATGACGCTGATGGGAGCGCGTCCCGAATGGGTCTTTGCGATGCTCGGGGCGTGGCGCCTGGGAGCCGTCGTGCTGCCCTGCTCCGAGCAGTTGCGCGCGAAGGACATCGCCCTGCGGCTGGAGCGCACCACGCCGGTCGTCGTGCTGGCGGCGGGAGCCGACTTGGCGGAGCTCGAGCGCGCGGCGCACGATGCAGAGCACTCGCCTCGTCTGATCGACGTCGATGCCGACGGGCTGCCCTCGGGAGATCTCGTCGGCAATGTTGCCGACACCCAGGCGATCGACGCGGCGCTCGTGATCTTCACCTCCGGGACGGCCGGCGAGCCGCGCGGTGTGGTTCACACCCAGGGGTATCTACGCGGACAGTCGGTGCAGGCTCAACACTGGTTGGGGCCGCGCGCGGGCGAGCTCTCGTGGTGCACCGCCGCGAGCGGATGGTCCAAGTCCGCCCGCAACGCATTCGTCGCGCCGTGGACCGCCGGCGCCGCCTGCCTGCTTCACGACGCCCGCTTCGATCCGGAAGAGCGTCTGGCGATCGTCGCCGAGCACGACGTCGCCGTGCTCTGCCAGTCGCCGACCGAGTACCGCATGATCGCCAAACGGGCCTCGCTCGCCGCCGGCCGGCCGGCGGCGCTGCGACGTCTCGTGTCCGCCGGCGAACCACTCAACCCGGAGGTGATGCAGGTCTTCCGGTCCGGGATGGACCTCGACATCCACGACGGCTACGGGCAGACGGAGACGGGTCAGCTGACGGGCATGCCCACAGGCGAGCGGGTGCGGCCCGGCTCGATGGGCAGGCCGCTGCCGGGATTCGGCCTCGAGGTCGTCGACCAAGACGGGCGGCCGGCAGACGAAGGTGAGCTGTGCCTCGATCCGCAGAGCGTCCCGACGTTCTTCCGCGGGTACCTGGGCGAGCCGCCGTTCGCCGATACTCGCTGGCGGACGGGAGATCGGGTGCGGCGCGACCCGGACGGCTTTCTGTGGTTCGAGGGCCGGCTCGACGACGTGATCCTGTCCGCGGGCTACCGGATCGGCCCCTTCGAGGTCGAGTCCGCACTACTCGAGCACCCGGCGGTCGCGGAGGCGGCGGCCGTGGCGGCGCCTGATGCCGAGCGCGGCGCGGTGGTCGAGGCGGTCATCGTCCTGCGCCCGGGGAAGACGGGAGACGACCGTCTTGTCCGCGAGTTACAGGAGCACGTCAAGCAATCAACCGCTCCGTACAAGTACCCGCGCGTCGTGCGATTCGTCGACGAGCTCCCCAAGACACCCAGCGGGAAGATCAAGCGGGCCGAGCTGCGTCTGCTGAACGGCGAGTCGGATATCGACCGCTAGGCTTGACGTCCTGTCGGGGTTCCACGGGAGGTTCTATGACAATCGAAAGTCACGGGCACCGTGCCCGCGCCTGAGATCGACCGTCGCCGCGTGGCGGAGCTCACCGCGCAGCAGCGCGAGCTCTTCGCCGAGCGCACCCCAAACTCCGGCGCGTACTTCGAACGCGCGCGCAAGGTGATGCCGAAGGGCGTGCCCTCCTCCTTCCAGGAGAACGACCCGTGGCCCGTCTACATCGAGCGCGGCAGCGGCGCGCAGGTCTGGGACGTCGACGGCAACGAGTACATCGACTTCCACAACGGCTTCGGCGTGATGTGCATCGGTCACGCGAACCCCCAGGTCGCAGAAGCCGTCAAGCGGCGTGTCGAGCTCGGCACCCACTTCGCCGCGCCGACCGAGGGCTCGATCGGCGTCGCCGAGGAGCTGCGCCGGCGTTTCGGCCTGCCGCAGTGGCGCTTCACGAACTCGGGCACCGAGTCCACGATGGACGGGATCCACATCGCGCGGGGCGCGACCGGGCGGGACATGATCCTCAAGATCGAGGGCTCCTACCACGGGCACCACGACGCCGTGATGGTGTCCGTCTACCCCTCGCTCGAGGAGCTCGGCGACCGTGAAGACCCGGTCAGCGTCCCGTACGGCGCGGGATACCCGCGCGCGATCACGGAGCTCACGCGGTCCGTTCCGTTCAACGATGCGGCAGGCGCTGGCGAGCGTGCTGACGCGGCTCGATGGCCAGGTCGCAGCGCTGATCATGGAGCCCGCCATGATGAACATCAACATCGTGCCGCCGATCGACGGCTACCTCGACGGACGTGCGTCGGATCACCGCCGAGCACGGCGTGATCCTGATCTTCGACGAGGTCAAGACCGGTGCGACGATCTCGCCGGGCGGTGCGACGCAGCGCTTCGGCGTCAGTCCCGACATGGTGGCGCTCGCGAAGGCCAGCTGCGGCGGGCTTCCCGGCGGTGCGATCGGCATGACGGATGAGCTTGCGGCGGTCGTCGCGGACGGCACCGTCCACCAGTACGGGACGTTCAACGGCAACCCCCTGGTGATGGCGGCCGCGCACGCGGCCCTGACGGAGGTCTTGACCGACGCCGCGTACGAGCGCCTCGAGTCCATCAACGACCAGCTGCGCCGCGGCTGCGACGAGATCATCGCCCGGCACGGGCTCCCCTGCTACACCGAAGGCATCGGTGCCAAGGGCTGTGTGGTCTTCGCCTCGGAGCCGCTGCGCGAGTACCGCGACTACCTCACGAAGGTCGACGACGACCTGTCCACGCTCGCATGGCTCTACCACATGAACCACGGCATCTTCATGACGCCCGGCGTCGAGGAGGAGTGGACGCTCTCGATCGCCCACACGGAGGACGCACGTGCAGCGCTATCTCGACGCGTTCGAGACGTTTGCCGCAGACCTGATGGGGAACTAGCCCTAGGGCTATGGCAAACCGCCTCGCGGACGAGACCAGTCCCTACCTCCTGCAGCACAAGGACAACCCGGTCGACTGGTACCCGTGGGGCGAGGAGGCGCTCGCCCGCGCGAAGCAGGAGGACAAGCCGCTGCTGGTCTCGATCGGCTACTCGGCGTGCCACTGGTGTCACGTCATGGAGCACGAGTCCTTCGAGGATCCGGAGACGGCCAAGCTCATGAACGAGAACTTCGTCCCGGTCAAGGTCGACCGCGAGGAGCGCCCCGACGTCGACACCATCTACATGGGCGCGATGCAGGCGATGACGGGCCACGGTGGCTGGCCGCTGAACGTGTTCATCGATCCCGACGGCGTGCCGTTTTACGGCGGCACCTACTTCCCGCCGGAGCAGCGACACGGCATGCCGAGCTTCCGGCAGGTGCTCGAGGGCGTGTCCGAGGCGTGGCGCACGCGCCGCGACGAGATCAAAGCGGCCGCACCGCGAACGGTCGAGGGACTGAGCGCGACGGCGCGCCTGCGCGCTTCGGACGAGGAGCCTTCCCCACAGGAGCTGGAAGAGGCGGAGCGCGGCCTCGCCGCGCAGTTCGACCACGACTTCGGAGGCTTCGGCGGCGCACCGAAGTTCCCGCCCGCCAGCGCTCTCGATTTCCTGATGGCCCGCATCGCGGATGGCGCTGACGTGACCGGACGACCGCCGGAGATGGTGCGCATCACGCTCGACCGGATGGCGAAGGGCGGCATCTACGACCAGGTCGGCGGCGGGTTCGCGCGCTACGCGGTCGACGGACACTGGCTCGTCCCGCACTTCGAGAAGATGCTCTACGACAACGCGCTGCTGGCCCGCACCTATCTGCACGGCTGGCAGCTCACCGGCGAGGCGCTCCATCGCCGGGTGTGCGAGGAGACGCTCGATTGGGCGCTGCGCGAGATGCGCGGGCCCGAGGGCGGCTTCTACTCCGCGCTCGACGCCGACTCCGAGGGCGAGGAGGGAAAGTTCTACGTGTGGACCGAGCCGGAGCTGCGCGAGGTGCTGGGCGAGGACGCCGACCCGCTGCTCTCGTACTGGGGCGTCGACCGCGGCCCGAACTTCGAGGGACGCAGCATCCTCTACGTCGCGGGTGACGAGATCGATCCCGACCTGCTCGCGCGCGCCCGGCAGCGGCTTTACGACGTGCGCTCGCAGCGGGTGTGGCCCGGCCTCGACGACAAGCGCCTGACCGCGTGGAACGCGCTGATGGTGGCGGCGCTCGCCGATGCGGGCGCCGCGCTCGGACGCGACGACTACCTCGACGCCGCGCGGGAATGCGCGGACTTCCTGCTCGCCAAGATGCGCGACGGCGGCGGACGCCTGCTGCGTACCTACAAGGACGGCCGGGCGTCGCTCGACGCCTACCTCGAGGACCACGCGTTCCTGTCCGAGGCCCTGCTCGTGCTGTACGCCGCGACCCTCGAGACCCGCTGGTTCGTGGAGGCACGACGGCTGGCGGACGACGTGGTGCTGCGTTTCCGCGATGCGGAAGCGGGCGGGTTCTTCGACACCGCCTCCGACCACGAGGCATTGGTCGTGCGCCCGCGCAGCTTCGAGGACCACCCCATCCCCTCCGGGAGCTCGGCCGCCGCCTATGCCCTGTTACGGATCTTCGCGGTCACGGGCGACCGCGCCTACGAGCGGCCCGCGGTGGAGGTCTTCCGCCTGCTGCACAAAGCCGCGGCCCGGCACCCGCAGGCCTTCGGACATCTCCTCCAGGCGATGCACTTCCATTTCTCCACACCGCGCGAGGTCGCGCTGGTCGGCGATCGGCTCGACGAGCTGGCGGGAGTCGTGCGCCGCCGCTTCCGCCCGACCGTCGTCGTGGCGGGCATGCGGCCCGGCGACGAGGAGGCGCTCGATGCCATTCCGCTGCTGCGTGGCCGCGAACCCGTGAACGGGGAGCCGGCCGCCTACGTGTGCGAGAACTTCACCTGCAAGATGCCCGTTGCCGACCCGACGGCGCTCGAGCAGCTGCTCGCATGAAGCTCGGCGACCTCGAGGTCAACCGCATCGGGCTCGGAGCGCGGTTCGTGCAGGACGCCGAGCACGCGGGCCCGCTGCTGCGGCGTGCGCTCGAGCTCGGGGTCAACCTGATCGACACGGCCGACGTGTACGGCAACAGCGAAAGCGCGATCGCCGGCGCACTGCATCCGTACCCCGAGGGGCTCGTGATCGCGACCAAGGGCGGCCAGACATTGGTTGACGGCCAGCCGACCGGCGACGGCAGGCCCGAGTATCTGCGGGAGGCCTGCGAGCGCAGCCTCCAACGCCTACGCGTCGACACCATCGACCTGTACCAGCTGCACATGCCCGACCCCGAGGTTCCGATCGAGGAGTCGGTTGGCGCGCTCGAGGCGCTGCGCACCGAGGGCAAGATCCGCCACATCGGCGTGTCGAACGTGTTCGGCGACGCGCTCGAGGCCGCGCTGCGCACCGCGCCCGTCGTGTCGGTGCAGAACCGCTACAGCCTCATGCACCGCGAACGTGACGTCGAGATCGAGATCTGCGAGCGCGAGGGAATGGCCTTCATGCCGTGGTGGCCGCTGGCCGGGGGCGAGCTTGCCGTCCTGGGCCCGCAGCGCGCGCTGGCGTGGCTCTTGCTGCGGTCCCCGGCGATGCTCCCCATCCCGGGGACGGCGTCGATCGAGCACCTCGAGGAGAACGTCGCGGCCGCCGCGACGCGCCTCACCCCGGAGGAAGTCGCAGAGCTGGAGGCAGCCGCCGCAGGCTGACGAACGGAACTGCCTGACCGCCGCGCTGCGCTGACTTTACCCCCTATGAGGGGGAAAACCCAGCACAACGCCGCATGGCGGAGCCCTACAGGACCGGCAGGTACTTCTCGATCTCCCAGGTGGAGAGCTGCGTGCGGTAGTCGTCCCACTCCTGGCGCTTGATCTCGACGAAGCGCGTGAACACGTGCTCGCCAAGCGTCTTGAGGATCAGCTCCGACTCCGAGGCGATCTCGATCGCCTCACCGAGCGTCTCGGGCAACTGCTCGATGCCGAGCTTCTTGCGCTCGTCGGGCGACAGGTGGTACAGGTTCCGCTCCATCGGCTCGGGCAGCTCGTAGCCCTTCTCGATGCCCTCGAGACCCGCCTGCAGAAGTGCCGAGAAGCACAGGTACGGGATTGCAGGCCGGATCCGGGCTGCGAATCTCGCAGCGCGTCGCCTGCTCCTTGCCGGGGTGGTAGAGCGGCACCCGGATCAGGGCCGAGCGGTTGCGCCGTGACCACGCGACGTACACCGGCGCCTCGTAACCGGGCACCAGGCGCTTGTAGGAGTTGACCCACTGCGCGAACAGCGCCGAGATCTCGCGTGCGTGCTTGAGCTGCCCGGCGATGAACGACTTCGCGACATCGGACAGGTAGAACTGGTCGTTCTCGTCATAGAACGCGTTGCGACCGCCTCTTGAACAGGGACTGGTGCACGTGCATGCCCGACCCGTTCTCGCCGTACAGCGGCTTTGGCATGAAGGTCGCGTAGAAGCCGTACTTCATCGCGTACTCCTTCACGGTGATGCGGTACGTCATGCAGTCGTCGCACATCTTCAGCGCGTCCGCGAAGCGCATGTCGACCTCGTGCTGCGACGGGCCGACCTCGTGGTGGCAGTACTCGACGTGGATGCCGAGCTGCTCCAGCGCGAGCACCGTCTCGCGGCGCAGGTCCGAGCCGGCGTCGAGCGTCGTGAGGTCGAAGTAGCCGCCCTTGTCGAGCACCTGCGGCGGGCCGCCGCCGGTCTCGGCGGAGCGGAAGTAGAAGTACTCGAGCTCCGGCCCGATGTAGAAGTCGTCGAAGCCCATCCCCCGCATGCGCTCGAGCGACCGGCGCATCACCCACCGCGGGTCGCCCTCGTAGGGCTCGCCGCCGGGCACCTGCACGTCGCAGAACATGCGGCCGGTCGCCTTGTCCTCGGGCCGCCAGGGCAGGATGTCGAATGTGGACGGGTCCGGCATCGCGATCATGTCGGACTCCTCGATCGGGTTGAAGCCGGTGATCGACGAGCCGTCGAAGCCCATGCCGCCCTCGAAGGCGTCTTCCAGCTCCGGCCCTGTTGATGGAGAAGCTCTTGAGCTGGCCCAGGATGTCGGTGAACCAGAGGCGGATGAAGCGGACGTCGCGCTCGTCGCAGATTGCGGCTACGTCCTCAGGCGTCTTGGGGGCTTTCTCTGCCAAGGGGAACTCCTCCTGCTAGTCGGGTGGGTCGAGCGCGTAACCCTAGAGATTTTCCCCTGAAGCTACGTGCCCGAGAACGGACGTGTGCCGGCCACCTCGTGGATGGCGACCTCCGGCGGCACGGACACGACCTCGAGCAGGCCCCGCGCGAACTCCCGCAGGTGCGGCTGGGCGAAGTGGCGGTCGAGCGCCTCGCGGTCGGCCCACTCCTCGACGGCGACGAAGCTCAGCGGATCCTCGACCGCGGCGAAGAATCCGTACCGCATGCACCCCTCCTCGGCGCGCGAGGCCTCCTGCATCCGCTCGAGCAGCGCAACCAGCTCATCGCGCTTGTCGGCCTCGCACCGGACCCGGCCGATGACCAGCAGCACTAGATGACTGGTCCTTGCGCTGCCGGTACTCGTCGAGCCCGGCCCGGGCGGTCTTGCGAACCGATCCGCGGATGATGGGCGTCCAGCCGAGCAGCATGCCCGGGCAGACCCAGCGCCTGCCGCGTCCACGCGTACAGGTCGAAGTCGTCGACGTGCTCGGCGATCAGCCCGTCCCGGAAGCGGAAGGACGCGCGGATGTCGTTCGTGGACCGGGCGGCCGGTCCGTGCGAAGGAGTAGTGCGGCGACCCAGTGCGCGGAACCGCGCTCGTCGTCGGCCTCGTGCTCGAGCAGCTCGATGCGCAGGTCCTCGGCCCGCTCGGTGAGCATGCGCCACATGTCGCCCGGCTCGTCGCCGCGCAGGTCGCGGAAGACGGGGTCGGAGAACGTCGCGTCGGGCGTGTAGCAGGCCGCCATCGTGGCACCGTCGCGGCGACCGAAGGCGGAATAGAAGCGCTCGATCAGCTCTTCGTTGGGGGTGGCCATCCGCGCCACCCTACCGGGATCGGCCCGGCTCAGCCGGCTAGCGGAGCCACTCGCAAGCCCATTGGCGCAGCGCGCCGATGACGGGCTCGAGAGCGCGTCCCTTGGGCGTCAGCTCGTACTCGACTCGCACGGGCGCCCCGTCCCACACGCGGCGGGCCACAAGGCCGGTCGCCTCGAGCTCCTTGAGCCGCATCGACAGCAACCGGTCCGAGATCTGCGGGATGCCCGGCGGACAGCGCGGAGAACCGCATCGGGCCCGCCAGCAGCGCGTGCACGATCGCGCCGGTCCAGCGCTTGCCGAGCATCTCGACGGCCGCGTGGTAGTACGGGACAGACACCCTGAAACGGGACGGGGGGCGCCGCGGATTCGATGTGGTCCGCGACGCCCCCGGCGTCACCGTTTTGAGGGGAGGGAGAGAGCAACCGGTCCTGCGCCGTCTTGGGTCTGTATCGGCGCCGGATCCGGCATTGATCGCTAGGCGACCTTCTTGAGCGGCTTGACCTCGCGCGAGGTGCCCTCGAGCGGGATCTCACCGGCAAGCGTTACGAGGGACGAGAAGTCCGCGAGCGCAACGTGCGCCAGCGCCTCGAGGATCTGCTCGTCCGTCCAGCCTTGCTCACGAGCCTCCTCGTGGAGGTGCACCGGCACCGCCCCGCTGTTCTCGAGCATCGTCTCGAGGTAGCGCAGCAGCGCGGCTTCGCTTTCGTCACGGGAGTGGAATCGCCGCGCGGAGTCGATCTCGTCCAGATCGAGCCCCACGGCCCTCCCGGCGCGCGCGTGCACCGCGACGTCGTACTCGGAGCCCCGGTACTCGGCGACCGCAAGCGCGATGCGCTCCTGGGTCGCACCCGGCAGCGTGCCGCGCCGCAGCTCGGACCGCATCCGGGCATAGCCCCGCAGGGCCGCCGGCGACGAGGCGAGCACTCCGACGAAGTTGTTGAGCTTGCCTGTGCCTGAGAGTGCTCCCTTTAGGATCGGGGCGCTCTCGGGCGGAGCGGTGAGCTCGTCGTGGATATCGAACCTGCTGATCTTGGCAGCCATCACTTTACTTTCCGATTGAAGCTACAAAAATAGCTATCTGCTTACTGAAGGTTAGGTAGTTTACAAAACGAAACGGCGAATGCAAACTTCGGCCCTGAAGGCCCGTTTCCTCTCCCTTATACGTAGGTCGAGCGCGCGTGGATGTCAGTGCGTCGAGCGCAGCCGGGCGGTGCTGACCATGCCGAGCTTGCGGGCCGCAGCAGCCGTCAGGTCCCAGGCCACTCCGTGGCGGAACGGGCCGCGGTCGATCACCGGCACGGTGATGAAGCGCCCGCCGCGGTAGAACGTCACCGGGGTTCCGCAGGGCAGCGACTTGTGGGCGACGCCCAGCGTCGCCCGGCGCAGGCGCTTGCCGCACGCAGTGCGGTTGCCGTACAGGCCCGGGCCGTACCAGGTCGCGCGCCGATACCGCATGAGCGCGAGCAAGCCGGGCCTGGTCTGCGGTCCGACGACGCCGTCCGCCGCCAGTCCCGCCTCACGCTGGAAGCGCTTCACGGCGGTGGTGGTGGCGGCGTCGAAGATCCCGGTTGGCTTCAGAGCCCCGTAGTGGCGGGCCTTGAGAATCGCCTGCAAAGTACGGACATCCGGGCCGGTGCTGCCCTCCTCGAGCACGCGCTCCCCGAGCTCGGCCGCCGAGGGTGCGCCCACGTCCGGGGCGTCCGCCGCCGGCGACGGGGAACCTGGCGAGCCGCCCGTGTCACCGCGCGAGGTCGTCGCGGCCAGCAGGATCAGGAAGATCCCGAGCAGCAGCGCCCACGCGGCCACCCTGTCGGGGCGGGAGCGGGCCATCGGATTGTTCGAGACCGTACGTCGGCGCGACGCAGCGCGCTGGCGCTCGAGGCGTTGGGACACGTTCCTCTCTTTCTGGCGCTTACGGGGTTAGCTGACGGGCTCGCGCTGAAAGAGCTGCGCTACGCCTGATCGGCCTCAGTGCCGGCGGCGATTCGCCCCTTCGCGGTCCTGGACGGCAGGACCGCAGTGGTTCCCCCGCTCCTCGACAGCCATCCACATGGCTCGGCCGAGGACTCAGCGGTCAGGTCTGTGCTGCGAAGCGCGGCATCTTAGCAAGGTTGACTCGACGAGTCAATCTTGTGTGGAAGGACTCTTGCTCCCGGCCGCGACGGACCGTTGAAAGGAGGCTCGCCTAGGAGCCGGCTTCGAGCCGGCCCTGCTCCTCGGCGGTGCGGTCGGCCCACGGGAACGGCCTCGAGGCGCCCGTCCGGGATCGGCTCCCCGCTTTCGACGGAGGTGCCGTACGTGCCCTCCTCCAGGCGCTGCTCGGCCCGCTCGATGGCGACGAGCTCCTGCTCCAGACGCGTGATCATGGACTGGTCGCGCTCGTTCTCGAACAGCTCCGAGCCCGCATCGGCGGTGTGCTGGTCGACACGCGAGAGGTCGTCGTCGCCGTCGCCGCGAGCGGCAGCGCAGCGAGGCACAGCTCCTCCTGGATTCGCTCGCGTTCTCGTTGCAGCAGCTGTGCGGCTCGGTCTTTGTCCATGCTGAAGAAGGCCTCCTGACAGGCGGCGGGGAAGGCCGTAAGTTAGCGGCTCGCCTGGTTCAGGCGCCGTTCGAGCGCTGTGCGAGCTGGCGCAGCACGAAGTGCAGGATGCCGCCGTGACGGTAGTAGCGCCACTCCTGCGGCGTGTCGATCCGCACCGTGGCATCGAACTCGATCGGTGCCCCGCCCTCGGGGTGTGCGGTCACCTTCGTCGTGCGGCTCTGCTCTGAGACGTCGTCGACGTCGAAGGTCTCGTGCCCGGTGAGCCCGAGCGATTCGGCGCCCTCGCCGTCCGGGAACTGGAGCGGCACGACACCCATGCCGACGAGGTTGGAGCGATGGATACGCTCGTAGCTCTGCGCGATCACTGCCCGCACGCCGAGCAGGCGCGGGCCCTTGGCGGCCCAGTCGCGCGACGAGCCCGAGCCGTACTCCTTGCCCGCGATCACGATCAGGGGCATGCCTTCGTCGAGGTAGCGCATCGACGCATCGAAGATGGTCATCTGCTCGCCGTCCGGCAGGTGGACAGTCCAGGGTCCCTCCGTTCCCGGGGCCAGTTGGTTGCGCAGACGCACGTTGGCGAACGTGCCGCGCATCATCACCTCGTGGTTGCCGCGGCGTGATCCGTATGAGTTGAAGTCGCGCGGCTGCACGCCGTGCTCGATCAGGTAGCGCCCCGCGGGGCTGTCCTTCCTGATCGCGCCGGCGGGTGAGATGTGGTCCGTCGTCACGCTGTCGCCCAGCAGGGCGAGCACGCGGGCACCCCGGACGGGCTCGACGTCGGCGGGCTCGGGCGGCATCCCGTCGAAGTACGGTGGCCGCTTGACATAGGTCGACTCGCGCCAGTCGTAGAGGTCGCCCTCCGGCACGTCGAGCGAGTGCCAGCGCTCGTCGCCGGCGTACACGTCCGCGTAGCTGCGCTTGAACATGTCCGACTCGACGGCGCTTTCGATCGTGTCGTGGATCTCGCGCTGCGTGGGCCACAGGTCGCGCAGGTAGACAGGCTCGCCGTCGGTCCCCTCGCCGAGCGGCTCGGTCGTGAGGTCGACGTCCATGCGGCCGGTGAGCGCGTATGCCACGACCAGCGGGGGCGACGCGAGGTAGTTCATCTTCACCTCGGAGTGGATGCGGCCCTCGAAGTTGCGGTTGCCCGACAGCACCGACGCGACGGCGAGGTCGCCTTGCTCGATCGCAGCGGAGATCTCCGGCGGCAGCGGCCCGGAGTTCCCGATGCATGTCGTGCACCCGTAGCCCACGAGGTTGAAGCCGAGCTCCTCCAGGGGGCCGGTCAGCCCGGCGCGTTCGTAGTAGTCGGTCACGACCTTCGAGCCGGGCGCAAGGCTGGTCTTGACCCACGGCTGCGAGCGTAGGCCCCGCTCGCGGGCCTTCTTGGCCAGCAGCCCGGCGGCCATCATCACGGCGGGGTTCGAAGTGTTGGTGCAGCTGGTGATCGCAGCGATCACGACCGACCCGTGGTCGAGCAGGCAGCGCTCGCCCTGCGTCGTGAGCTCGACCGCGGTCGCCGACTGCTCCTCGACGCCGACGGCGGTGCTGCCCGCCTTCTCCGGCGAAACGCGCGATGTCGCCGTTGGTGGGAGCGGTGGCGGCGCCGGCCTCGACCAGGGACTCGAGCTCGCGCGCGAAGGACTCCTTGGCGGCGCGCAGCGGCACGCGGTCCTGGGGGCGCCGCGGCCCAGCGAGGCTCGGCTCGACGTCCGCCAGGTCCAGCACGAGGGTGTCCGTGTAGACGGCCTCTTCCGCGCCGGGCTCGTGGAACATTCCCTGTTCGCGGGCGTAGGCCTCGACCAGCGCGACCTGCTCCTCGGAGCGACCGGTGAAACGCAGGTAGTGCAGCGTCTCCTTGTCGATCGGGAACATCACGCAGGTGGCGCCCTGCTCGGGCGACATGTTCGAGATCGTCGCGCGGTCGGCGAGTGGCAGCCGCGCAAGCCCCTCACCGAAGAACTCGACGAACTTGCCGACGACGCCCCGCTCGCGCAGCATCTGCGTGACCGTCAACACGAGGTCGGTCGCGGTCGCCCCCTCCGGCAGCTCGCCGTCCAGCCGGAAGCCGATCACCTGTGGGATCAGCATCGAGACGGGCTGACCGAGCATCGCCGCCTCGGCCTCGATCCCCCCCACTCCCCAGCCCAGGACGCCGAGGCCGTTGACCATCGTCGTGTGGGAGTCGGTGCCGACCAGCGTGTCCGGGTAGGCCTGGACGGTGTCGCCGGTCTCGTGCGCGAAGACGACGCGCGCGAGGTGCTCGAGGTTGACCTGGTGCACGATCCCCGTGTCGGGCGGCACCACCGCGAAGTTGTCGAAGGCCTGCTGGCCCCACTTCAGGAAGGCGTAGCGCTCCTTGTTGCGCTCGAACTCGCGGTCGGCATTGACCTGGAACGCCCGCGGCGTCCCGGATTCGTCCACCTGCACCGAGTGGTCGATCACGAGCTCGGCAGGCTGGAGTGGGTTGATGCGCGCCGGGTCGCCGCCGAGCTCCGGCATCGCGTGGCGCATCGCGGCCAGGTCCACGACGGCCGGCACGCCGGTGAAGTCCTGCAGCAGCACGCGCGCGGGCGCGTAGGCGATCTCGCGGCTCGGCTCGTCGGTCGCGACCCACGTCGCGAGGGCCTCGACGTCTGCGGCGTCCACCGTCGGACCGCCCTCGTTGCGCAGCAGGTTCTCGAGCAGGACCTTGAGTGCGAACGGCAGCCGCGCCACGTCGAACTTCGACTGGAGCGCGTCGAGTCGGTAGATCTCGTACTCGCGGTCACCGACTGTGAGCGTGGAGCGGGCGTCGAAGCTGTTCATGCGCGAATCGGCTCCTGTGTTGGGGGTCTAGCCCAACTCTATCTAGGGAACCTTTGCTTCCGAGATCATGCCCTTCGCCACGTGGGGAGGACCGCCGGCGCGGTCGGGAATGAAACAGAGCAGTGCGTAGCTGCCTGGCGTCAGGTCGACCTCGGTCAGCTGTGCTTCGCCGCCGTCGATGACGGCGGTCTCCTCCGCGTTCTCCTCCGCAATCGGGGGACCCTTCTCCGACTCGATTTCCCTCTTGACATCGTCGATGGTCGAGCCCGGGTTTATCCGCGAGATGATCAGGTGGTGCCACTGGGCGCCCGCGTTGCGAAACTCGATCGTGTTCTTGCCCGCCTTCAGGCCGCTCGACGGGGTGAACTGATACTCGGCGGCCGTGATGGTCGCGTCGGCGTCCGGCAGCTTCGCATCGGTCGCCTCGCCCGTGACCGTGAGCTCCGCGACGGCGCCCTGCCGGTAGTGGGGCTGGACGTCGCGGCCTTCGGGCTCGCCGCTGTCGACGATCACGTATGAGCCGGGCTCGAGTCGCTGGGTGATCGTCGCGGAGGCTCCGGGTGCAATCGTGCCGACCCCGCCGCGCGCACGGAACCAGTCGGGCGCGGGGACGCCCCGCACGACCCCGTCGAACGCCTTCAGCGCGTCCTCGGTCGTGTGATTGCCGTCGATCTCGATGAACTGCGCCTCGTGCTCCAGCTTGCCGGAGTTCTTGAACTCGATATCGACGAGTCCGGCCTCGATCGACTGCGGCGCCTCGAGCCGGTAGCTGTCTTTCGCCGGCTCGGTCGCCACGATGGAGAGCTTCCTGGCCTCGTCGCCACCCTCGTCGCCGCCGCACCCGGCCACGAACAGGAGCACCGCCAGGACCGCAAGGGCGGGAGCGAGCACACGGTGTGGGGATCTGGCGACCATCGAAACCTCCTGTCGCAGTGCGATTGGACCTCGTTTGCGGCTACCCACTTCGGCCGAGGCCGAATCGCCCAATGCGGGAAAGTAGAAAAGCCCCGCAAAGCGGGGCTTTCCCGTAGTAGACCTGTAAGCCGGATTCTGTCGTGAGCAACCATCTGTCTGTGCGGCCTACCTGGACCTCAGCGGGCAGCCTCGACGGTCCTGCTTGGCCTTGCACCGGGTGGGGTTTGCCTCGGCCGCCGTGTCACCACGGCGCCGGTGCGCTCTTACCGCACCATTTCACCCTTACCGGTCACGCCGTTCACGTGTGACGGCGCAACTTAGGCGGTGTCGTTTCTGTGGCACTTTCCCGCGGGTTTCCCCGGGTCGGCGCTACCGACCACCCTGCCCTGCGGTGTCCGGACTTTCCTCGAAGGCTTCACCTCCGCGATTGCTCGGTCTACGAGGGTCAAGTCTAGAGACATCGCGCGCCCGGCTCGAGAGCTCTGCCGCCGCCGGCAAGCCGATCACCACGCAGAGTGCAGCGCCGCCGGCTAGCGCCAGGCGCATGTGGTCCTCGGTGACGCCGCCCGACAGGGCCGCACCGCCCAGCACCGCGCCGAAGCCGGCGCCCAGGAGACGCGCGGTGGAGAGGAGCGACGAGACGCGTCCATGCTTGGCCTGCGGCACGGCATTGAGCGCGGCCCGCGAGGCGGGCACGAAGAGCATCCCGAGCCCGAGCCCGAAGGGCACGAGCGGCGGCAGCGCGCCGATGCCATCGAGCGGAACGCCGGGAATCGCCAGCACGCCGAGCCCGAGACCGGCGAGCCCGAAGCCCAGCGCCGCGGTGAAGCCCTCGCCGCGGGTATCTACCAGCCGCCCTGCGAACGGCGCGCCGATGGTGACGAGCAAAGCGATCAGCGTGAGCGCCGCGGCCGCGCCCAGCGCCGAGTAGCCGGACGTACTCTGCAGGTACTGCTGCGCCGATGTAGAACGCGCCGATCATGACGGCGAACGTGAGGGCCGCGACCAGGGCTGCAGCCGCAACAACCCGCTGGCGCAGTCCCGCCGTATCCGGGCCGGCGTCGACATGCACGTCCGGGACCAGCCGCCACAGCGCCAACGCTGCGGCGCCGCTCGCGGGAATCAGGAACCACCAGCACGCGCGCCAGTCGATCGCGACCGTCAGCAGGCCGCCCACGACCGGGCCGATCAGGTTCGCGGCACCGGAGCTCGCTCCCCAGATGCCAAGCGCAGTGCCGCGCCGCTCGGCCGGGAAGCCGGAAACGGCGCCGGCAAGCGATGCCGGGCTGACAAGCCCCGCGCCGACGCCCTGCACGACGCGCGACGCGACCAGCACCCCGAAGCTCCCTGCCAGCGCGCCGAGCAGCGCCCCGGCGGCGAACACGGCCAAGCCTGCCAGTGCGACGCGGCGCGAGCCGATGCGGTCGACCAAGGCCCCGCCCGGAAACAACGTGACCGCGTACGCCAGGAAGTAGGCCATGAGCACGTAGGACAGCGCGTGCGAGTCCGACGTCAAGCTCTTCCCCCACCGACGGCAGCGCGACCGTGACGATCGTGCCGTCCATCTGCAGCAGCGCCGCGGCGCCGGCGCAGGCGGCAAGCCTCAGCCAGGCATCGCGCGGGATGCCGTCGCCGGCGGAGCCGGGCGAGGCAGCGGGGCGGCCCGAGGACATGCCGGGCATTGTCGCGGAGAGTTACTCGAGCGTGCTGCCGCAGGCGGGGCACTCGGCCGGTGTGCCGAGGTCACCGCCGGTCATCGGCGCGTCGCACACCAGGCACGACACGGCCTGGCCGTGATTGAGCGCGTAGTCCACCCGGCTGAGCAGGTCGGCCAGCGTGCGCTCCCGCTCGACGTCGAAGAGGCGTGCGTCCACGGCTGTCTCCGTGAGGGTCGTCATCAGACCTTCCTGAAGACTCCCACGACCCGGCCCATGACCTCGACGTCGCGCGAGCGGATCGGCTCCATCGCCGGGTTCTCGGGCTGCAGCCGCACGTGGTCACGCTCGCGGAAGAACCGCTTGACCGTCGCCTCGTCGCCCAGCAGCGCGACGACGATGTCGCCGTCGCCGGCGGTGTTCTGCGGGCGCACCACTACATAGTCGCCCGCGAGGATGCCGGCGTCGCGCATGCTCTCGCCGGACACCTGCAGGACGTACTCGCCCTCGTCGCCGCCGGCAACGCTCGGCACCTGCATGTACTCCTCGATGTTCTCCTCGGCCAGCACGGGCTGGCCCGCCGCGACCCGGCCCACGAGTGGGAGCATGCCCTCGTCCGGCGCCACCGCGCGCTTGGCCTTGTCGAACAGCAGCTCGATCGCCCGCGGCTTGGTGGGGTCGCGCCGCAGAACCCCGTACTTCTCGAGGTTCGCGAGGTGTGCGTGCACCGTCGAGGACGAGGCGAGGCCAACCGCCTTGCCGATCTCGCGAACCGTCGGCGGGTATCCGTACTTCGATGCGTACCGCTTGATGAACGTGAAGATCTCCTGCTGGCGCTTCGTCATCTTGAGGTCAACCATCAGGTGAAATCCTCCTGGGGGCGGGTGAATGTGGCGAACACATGTTCGTAGAGTAGCCGCCCCCGCGGACGGGTTCAAGCATCTAGGTCTTCCGATCCCGGTCGCGGCTCGGTTGCACGCGCTTGGGCTCGCCCGGCATCTTCGGGTAGTCGGGCGGGTAAGGCATGTCGCCCTTGCCCTGCCGCTCATACAGCTCCAGCAGCGGCTCCAGCGAGTGTGTGCGGTCGTCGATCGCCTCGTGCCGATCGCCGACGCGGTCGAAGCGCGCCGGCATCGTCGCGACCGTGAAGTCCTCGGGCTGCACGTCGCCCAGCTCGTCCCAGGTCACCGGCGCCGACACGGGCGCACCGGGCTTGGGGCGCACGCTGTAGGCCGACGCGATCGTGCGGTCCCGCGCGTTCTGGTTGTAGTCGACGAAGATTTTCTCGCCGCGCTCCTCCTTCCACCACTTTGTCGTCACCTCACCCGGACGCCGGCGTTCGAGCTCACGCCCGAAGGCGATCGCAGCGTGGCGCATGTCGGTGAAGGTCCAGCGCGGCTCGGTTCGCACGTAGATGTGAACGCCACGGCCGCCGGAGGTCTTCGGGAAACCGACATACCCCAGCTCCTCGAGCAGCTCGCGGGCGGTGGCGGCGACCCGCACGGCATCCGCGAAGTCGGTGCCGGGCTGAGGGTCGAGGTCGAGCCGCAGCTCGTCGGGATGATCGACGTCGGCGCGTCGCACCGGCCACGGATGGAACGTGATGGTTCCCATCTGCGCCGCCCAGCCGACGACCGCGATCTCGGTCGGGCAGATCTCGTCGGCCGAGCGCCCGGACGGGAATTGGATGCTCGCGGTCTCTACGTAGTCCGGTGCGCCGCGCGGGATGCGCTTCTGGAAAAACGCGTCCCCCCCGCCCTTCTCGCGCGTCGATAGGACGATTCCGGGATGCACGCCCTTGGGCCAGCGCTCCAAGGTGGTCGGCCGCTCGCGCAGGGCGCGCATGATCCCCGGGGCGACGGCGAGGTAGTACTCGACGACCTGGAGCTTCGTGATCGGGTCGCTCCCGTCACTCGGCGGGAAGATCACGCGCTCCGGATTCGTGACCCGGAGGGATCGTCCGTCTGCGTCGATCTCGATCGCTGGGGACGCCACGGCCTCGGACGCTACCTATAATCCGCCCGCGATTCCTCGCTCGATCCAGGAGAGGTCCATGATCAGCAAACTCGACTTCGTCGGCATCCCGTCCCAGGACACGGAGCGGTCACGCAGCTTCTACGTCGAGACGCTCGGCCTGCGGGGCGACGACCGCACGCCGTCCGAGGTCTGGGCGGGCGAGACGTGCTTCAGCATCTGGGAACCGAAGCGATTCGGGATGGAGTTCGCGCCCCAGAAGAACGCGCATCCTGCCCTGCACGTGGACGACGTGGCCGCGACGCGCGCAGAGCTGGAGGCGAAGGGCGTGGAGTTCGCCGGCGAGATCCTCGACACCGGGGTCTGCCACATGGCGTTCTTCACCGATCCCGACGGGAACGACCTGATGCTGCACAGCCGTTACGCGCCCTACGAGTCCGCCTAGCGGTGGACGAGGGACAGGAGCACGCCGCAGGCGAGGCCGTAGGTGCCATGCCCGACGACGCCCCGCACGTGGCTCGCGACGGGATATGAGGTGAACGTCGGCAGGGCCGTGGCCTCGTCGACGATCATCCAGGCAGCCGTACCGACAGCGAGGCCGGCGGACATCGGCGCCCTTCCCCTGCGCGCGAGCGCATTGGCGATCACGCCGTATGTCATCCCGAGCGTGCGGTGTGCCGCCACTCCGACTCGTGCTGCCTGGGCGTCCGTCAGGTTCCGGCCGACAGCAGCGCCCATCTGCTTTCCCATCTGCAAGAGCGTGCCGCCCGGTGCCAGCTCCTCCTCGCGGCGCTTCGACTCCTCGCTCTGGCGCTCGTAGAACCAGGAGGTCGCGGCGTCCATCGTCCGGCTCGCCGCGAAGCCCGCAAGCGCGCCGACCCAGATGTTCGCGCCGTCCGCCATCGCCGCGGAAGACTAGCGCCGGGCGCAGCGCGGGGTCGCACCTATAATCGACCGCCGACACGCGCCTGTGGCGGAATTGGTAGACGCGCAAGGTTGAGGGCCTTGTGGCCTGTGAAGGCCGTGGAGGTTCGAGTCCTCTCGGGCGCACTGCACGCGAGCGGCTAGGGAAAGAACAGACCCCCGGCCGCCTCCCTCATAGGCGTGAGGCTACGTTCGCGAGGGCGCCCTTGAGATCCGGGAAGGTCGCGAACCCCTTGTCCAATCCGCTTCGCTCGAAGGCGGCCCAGACGTAGGCGTTGGGGCGGACGAGGATCAACCTGCCGTTCTGCCCAATGCGGATCAGCGCGCGGAAGAGCACCTGGAGCATCGCGTTGCCGAGCGACGTCACCCCCCGCAGGTCGAAGATGATCTCGGTCCTACCGGCGTCGAGCGCGGAGACGATCTGCTGCTCGGCGTGCAGGGCCGCCGAGCGGCCGCACTCGCCGTTCAGCGTCAGAACTTCGATGCCCTTGCCGATCCTGTCGGACGAGAAACCAACGGTCTGGGTCATGGCGACCCCCTTGGCGGCGCTTTGAGTGAGAATCCGCGGGGGCTATGAAGCGCCTTGACGTAACCGACTCGGTTCTCCCAGGCTAGCAGCGCAGATGTCCTCCACCACCAAACAGCACGACGCGATCGTCATCGGCGCCGGCTCCGCGGGCGAGACCTGCGCCGGCGAGCTCGCCTCCGGAGGCATGAAAGTCGCGATCGTGGAGCACGAGCTGGTGGCCGGCGAGTGCAAGTACTGGGCCTGCATGCCCGCCAAGACGCTGCTTCGTCCGGGCGAGGTGCTCGCAGCGGCACTCAGCACACCCGGTGTGCAGCGGGCGACGCGGCCCGAGCTCGACGCGAAGCGCATCCTTGCGTGGCGGGACTACATGGTGTCCGACTACGACGACACTGCGAAGGCACGCGCGCTCGAGGAGCAGGGCGTGACCGTGGTAAGAGGGTCCGCCCACATCGCCGGCCGCGGCGTGGTCGCGGTGGGCGACGAGCGTCTCGAGAGCGATCGGATCGTGATCGCGACCGGATCGGTTCCGGCGATACCGCCGATCGAGGGCCTCGCGGAGCTGCCGGGAGTGTGGACGAACCGGGAGGCGATGGGCGCACGCGAGCTTCCGGACCGCCTGCTGATACTCGGCGGCGGGCCCGTCGGCGTCGAGATCGGACAGGCCTTTTCGCGCATGGGCGTCTCCGTTGCGCTCGTCGAGCAGTCCGACCGGCTACTGCCCAACGAGATCGAGGCCGCCGGGCACGCGCTCGGCCGCACGCTGTCGGACGAGGGCATCGAACTGCACCTCGGCGAGTCCGCCGAACATGTCGCAGCGCATGGCGGGGGTTACGCGCTGACGCTTGGCGACGGCCGCAAGCTCGTCGGGGACAAGCTTCTCGTGGCGACCGGTCGCAAGCCGCGTATGGACGCCCTCGGCCTGGAGTCCGTCGGCATACATCCACCCGATCAAGGCATTCACGTCGACGAGCGGATGCGGGCCGGCGACGGCATCTGGGCCGTCGGCGACGTCACCGGGATCATGCCGTTCACGCACGTCGGCGCCTATCAGGCGCGGGTGGCCGCGGCGGACATGCTCGGGCAGCCGGCGCGCGCAGACTACCGTGCGATCCCGCGCGTCATCTTCACGGATCCCCAGGTCGCGGCGGTGGGATCGACGGACGGGGAGCACGACGCGACGGTCGACCTGTCCGGGCTTGCACGCAGCGCGACCTACACGCAGGATCCTTCCGAGTGGCCGGGCTTCCTGACGCTGATCAGCGACGGGCGCAAGCTGACGGGCGCCTGCGCCGTCGGCCCGGAGGCCGGGGAGTGGCTCGGCCAAGCGACCCTCGCGGTCCGGGCGGAAGTCACGCTGGACGTCATGCGCGACACGATCCAGCCGTTCCCGACCTTCTCCGAGGCCTACCGCAAGGCCCTCGCGGCGTTGTATGAGAAGCTCTCGCGATGAGGACCGTCGTGCTCAACTGCACGCTCAAGCAGTCGCCGGAGACTTCGAACACGGAAGCGCTCGCCCGAGTTGTCACCGAGCCGCTCGAACGGGAGGGCGTCGCGATCGACTGGGTTCGAGTGGTGGACCACAATGTCCTGCCTGGGGTTTCTTCGGACGAAGGCGATGGCGACGACTGGCCGAGCATCCGCGAAAAGGTCGTGTCCGCGGAGATCTTGGTGATGGCAAGCCCCACGTGGCTCGGCAAGCCGTCGAGTGTCGCGCAGCGGGTCCTCGAACGCATGGACGCGATGCTGTCCGAGACCGACGACGAAGGTCGCCCGATCGCATACAACCGCGTGGCCGGCGTCGTCGTGACAGGCAACGAGGACGGCGCTCACCACGTCATCAGTGAGATCGCCGGAGCGCTGATCGACATCGGGTTCACCGTTCCCGGCCAGGCATGGACCTACTGGAACATGGGGCCGGGAGCAGGACCGTCCTACCTCGAGTCCGACCACAAGCACGATTGGTCGAAGAGCACCGGGGAAGCAGCCGCGGCGAACCTCGTCGCCGTCGCCCGCGCGCTCGCCGAGCGGCCGATCCCGAAGCCGCCCAACGCCGGGTAGACCCGAGGGCCGGCCAGTCGGCCGACCCCTTCCGATCAGTTCGGAGGACTAACCGACGATGAACCCGGTGCCCTTGACTGCCTTCAGCACCTTCTTCATCGAGGCGGCCTTGTCGAAGTCCGCCGGCGCGGGCGGCTGGCCCACGAGGTTGCGAATCCACGCTGCGTGACGGGCCTCGACGGAGTGGATGGACGCGGCCGCCTTCAGCACCACGGTCTGCTTGATCCGATGTACCTGCCCCGCGTACGCGGTGACACCCGTGTCCTCGAGCACGATCGCCGTTGCCTGGAACTTGGCCTGGTTCGTCACCGTGTCCTTGAAGTCGAAGGTCGGCTTCTTGACCGCCTTGCTCTTCAGGACGCTCTTGAGGAACGTCACGTGCGCGTTCTCATGGTCGCGTACCGTGGTCGCGAACTGGAGCGTCGGTCCGCTGAGCCCACCCTTGGCCACGGCCTGCGTGTAGAACTCGGCCTCCAGGTACTCGAGCGTCAACGCGTAGTTCAGGATCGCGACGTCCTGCTTCTTGGACTTCCGCGCCTCGGCGAGCTCGGGGAGCCCGCCGAGCAGCACTCCGCCGGCAAGCAGCGTGCCGCCACCGACCGCGGCCTTGCGGAACATGTCAGCGCGCGTTTCGCCCGCACCGTCCGTGTCGACCATCTCTACCGTGATGTGATCCGTCATAGCGTGTTTCCTCTCTGTGAGGGCCGCAACTGATTAGCGGCCGCTTGGACTTGAAACTGGTGTCGTCGTGGACGGCGGAACCGCCTTCGCAGCAATCGCGGCGAGCACGATGCTGGCCTCGTAGAGCACGAGCAGCGGGGCCATCGAGATCAGCATCGTGATCGGGTCCGTGCCGGGGAGCAGCATCGCGACGATCGCGATTCCGATGACCGCATGCTTTCGTCCGCGGCGCAACTTGCGCGGCGTCGTCAACCCGATGCGCGTCGCTGCCAGCACACCTACCGGGATCTGAAACAGGATCCCCAGCGCTCCGAGCGTCATCGCAACGAAGCCGTAGTACTCGCGAGCGCGGATCTGGGTGTTGAACTCGCTGTCGTTGAAGTTGACGAGGAAGTCGAGCGCCGCCGGCAGGACAAACAGGTAGCTGAAGACGACGCCCGCGACGAAGAGCACCGGCACCATCGCCAGCAGCGGCACCGCGACTCGCCGCTGGCCGCGACTGAAGGCCGGCAGCAGGAAGGCGTATGCCTCATAGAGGACCACCGGCAGCGACAGCAGGATCGCGGCGTAGGCCGCAACCGTGATCGTCGTCATGAACGGCTCGGACACTCCCAGCGTGACGGGCGTGAAATCGCCCGGCAGCGGTGCGTTCAGGAGGTCGAGGATCAGGTGGTTCTGCCAGAAGCAGAGCCCCAGTGCCACGAGGAACGCCGCGACCGAGATGATCAAACGGCTGCGGAACTCGTCGAGGTGCTCGACCATGGTCAAGCGCTCCTCGTGGGCGATTGGTGCGCGGAGCATGCGTGGTTGCTCTACGAGCCGCTGCGCACTGCTTCACGCGGCGCTGCCGCGGGCACCGGGGATGTCGGCACCGGGGGTGCGACGACAGCCGCGATCTGCACCTGGTCGTCGTCGTCTTCCTTGTCGCTGGTCAGCGAGTCCTTGAACTCGCGCATTCCCTTGCCGACAGAACGCCCCATCTCGGGGAGGCGCTTCGGGCCGAACACGAGCAGTGCGATAACGAGCACTACAACGATTTCGAGTGGTCCTATTCCTGGCATGCGATCACCGATCCGTTTCTCTTGTCATGTGCGATGGAGGTCATGCCCTGATGAGCGGCTTGACCGCGCTCAGCACCTGCTTCATGCGAAGCGTCTTGTCGAACGCGTCCGGGGCGGGAGCCATGCCGGACTGCTGCCTGACGGCCGCGGCGTGCCGGGCTTCGATCTGCACGATGCTTCCGGCCGCACCGAGCACCTTCGCCGACTTGATCGCGGGGGCCGCGCCGTTGTAGGCGGACACTCCCGTGTCCTCGAGCGTGACCGCGAGCTTCAGAAAGCTCGCCTCGTCGCTGATCGGAAACGAGAAGCGCGGCGACTTGACGGGCGTGCCGCCGAGGTCCTTGATCGTGCCGATGAGGGCGTCGACGTGCGCCTGCTCGGCGTCACCGAACTGCTGCGCCATCTTCTTCAGCTCACCGCGCAAGCCGGCCCTCTTGAGCGCCTTGCCGTAGAAGTCGGCCTCGAGGTATTCGAGGGTGAGCGCGAAGTTGAGGATCTCGACGTCGCCGCCTTCCTGCGCGAACGCCTGGCCGACGAACGGCGCGACAGTGCTCGCTCCGTAAACTGCACCGGCCGCCAGCGCTCCTTTCAGGATGAACGAGCTGCGACTGATGCCGTCGATCTCCACGGTGCCGAGCTCCGGGTCGCTGAGTCGTGATTCGTTGTTCATGAGTTGCTCCTTCCGGGCGATGGATCGCCTAGGCGGTGACGATGAAGGGCTTGACCTGCTTCAAGACCTCATCGGCGGTTGCGGGCAGGGCGAATGGACCGTCGGGTGAGACGTTCTTCTTGATCGCGGCATTCAGGGCCGCTGCGTGGCGTGCTTCGACTGAGTGGATCGAAAGCGCGGCGGCAAGGACTTCCTTGCTCTTGATGTTGGCCGCCTGGCCGAGGTATGCGGAGGCGCCCAGGTTCTCGACGGTCGCCGCCAGGTCGAGGATCGCCGCCTGGTTCTCGAGCGGGAACTTCGACTGCGGCTTCTTCGCCGGCGTGCCGCCGAGCTTCTTGACGGTCGCCTCGAGCGCGTCCACGTGCTCCTGCTCGTGTTCGCCGAAGGTCTTTGCGACCTCCAGGATGCTGCCCTTGAGCATGCCGCTGGCCGCAGCGTCGCGGTAGAAGTCGGCCTCGAGATACTCGAGCGTCAGCGCGTAGTTGAGGATTCCCAGATCTCCCTTTCCAAACTGGCTTGTGCCGGAGTCCGTGGGCTGCTTCTCAGACTGCGTGGCAGTTGTGTCCTTGTTGTCGTCCCCGCACGCCGCGAGGAAGATGCCGAACGCGCTGGCCGCGCCCGTGCCTCCGACCATTGCAAGGAAACGCTTGCGCGAAGAGGGGTCGCGAGCGAGTCTCTCCATCGCGACCGGCTGTTGTTCGCTGCGCTCCGTCGTTGGATCAGTCATTGCTGTCTCCCTTCTCGGCGGCCACCTGGTAACGGCGGCCGGGTCTGCTGCGAGGTGTTTGGACACATACGGATCGCAGCGATTGCGGATCACCGCAATGTCGGCCTGGGAGACAAATGTTTGGGTTTAACGCCGTAGTTCCGCGAGTCCAGGGGCTGACCCTTGGAAGGTTTCGAGGGCCGAATCTGGGTATCCGGCGGGAAGTCGATTTTCAGGAGGGGTTATGAAGGCAGTTGCGTGGCACGGAACCCATGACGTGCGGGTGGACACCGTTCCGGATCCTGCGATCGAGAGCCCGACCGACGCGATCGTGCGAATCACGTCCACGGGAATCTGCGGATCGGACCTACACCTCTACGAGGTTCTCGGGCCGTTCATCGACGCCGGCGACATCCTGGGACACGAGCCCATGGGGATCGTCGAGGAGACAGGGTCGGAGGTCACGCACATCGCTCCCGGCGACCGTGTCGTCATCCCGTTCAACATCTCCTGCGGGCACTGCTACACCTGTGACAAGGGGCTGCAGTCGCAGTGTGAGACGACGCAGGTACGCCAGCAGGACACCGGTGCGGCGCTGCTCGGCTACACCAAGCTCTACGGGCAGGTTCCCGGCGGCCAGGCCGAGTACCTGCGGGTTCCGCAGGCACATTACGGCCCCATCAAAGTCCCGGAAGGCCCGCCCGATGACCGGTTCGTCTACCTGTCGGACGTCCTGCCCACGGCCTGGCAGGCGGTCGAGTACGCCGACGTCCCGGACGGCGAGACCGTCCTGGTGCTCGGCCTCGGGCCGATCGGGGAGATGTCGACCCGCGTCGCCCAGCATCGCGGCGCCGGACAGGTAATCGGCGTGGACCTCGTGCCCGAGCGCCTGGAGCGGGCCAGATTGCACGGCGTGGAGACGCTCGACATCGAGGCGCACGACGACCTCCCCGCAGTCGTGCGCGAGATGACCGGCGGCCGCGGACCGATCTCCGTCATCGACGCCGTCGGCATGGAGGCGCATGGGTCACCCATCGGCAAGTTCGCCCACAGGATCGCCGGGATGCTGCCGGACGCCGTGGCCCGCAAGATGATCGAGACCGCCGGCATCGACCGCCTCGCGGCGCTGCACATGGCGATCGAGCTGGTTCAACGGGGCGGCAACGTCTCGCTGTCCGGCGTCTACGGCGGCGCGGCAAGTCCGATGCCGCTGCTCCAGATGTTCGACAAGCAGATCAACCTGCGCATGGGACAGGCCAACGTCAAGCGCTGGATCCCCGAGATCCTGCCGCTGCTGTCCGGTGACGAGGATCCCGCTCGGAGTCGACGGCTTCGCGACGCACCGGCTGCCTCTGGACGATGCTCCCCACGCTTACGAGATCTTCCAGAAGAAACAGGATGGGGCGTTCAAGGTCCTGCTCCAGCCCGCGTAGCGAAAAGTTCATCGTCGATCACAGCCCCTTAACGCCAGCGGCCGGCAACGGGTAGAGGATCCGGGACGCGATCGCTGATCATCGCCGTCTCGGCGTGACAGGGGATGATCGCCAGGCCGCAGCGGCCCGGCGTTCCACGGGGAGGCGCGCCGGGCCGCCCGCCTCACTCGGCTGCACTCGATCACGCGCACTGGCTTTCCTTTCGCTCGATCGCGTTCACCTTGTCCAGCCGGCGCTGGTGTCGCTCCTCCCCGGTGAACGACGCGGCCGCGAACGCGCGCAGGATGTCGCCGGCCAGCGCAGGGCCGATGACGCGCGCTCCCAGGCACAGCACGTTGACGTCGTCGTGCTCGACGGCCTGGTGCGCCGTGTAGGTGTCGGTCACGGTGGCGGCGCGGATCCCAGCCATCTTGGTCGCCGCCACCGCGACACCCGCGCCCGAGCCGCACACGAGGACTCCGCGTTCGGCTGCACCGCCGCGCACGGCCTCGCCGACGTCGACGGCCACGTCTGGATAGTCGACCGGTTCGGCCGAATGGGTGCCGAGGTCGATCACCTCGTGGCCTTCGTCCCGCAGCACGTCGAGCACCGTTTCCTTCAGCGGGAAGCCGGCGTGGTCGAAGCCGCAGGCGATCTTCATTGCCTCGACCCACTCGGAAGCAGCGCAGCCGCGGCCGCGTCCGTCAAGACGGTCAGCGTCCCACTCGCCGGGGCAACGAGGCTCGCAGGCGCGTTGCGATCGGGCTCACCCGCGAACGAGCGCGCCACGGCCTCGGCCTTGCCGGTGCCCGTCACCAGAAAGAGGACTGCCCGTGCCGCATTGATCACCGGCAGCGTGATGGTCACGCGCGGCACCAGCGGTTCCATGCCTGCGTGCTCCACCCCCACCACGGAGCGGCGGTGCTCGTCCAGTGCCGGATCGTTCGGGAACAGCGACGCGCAGTGGGCATCGGGGCCGAGCCCCAGCAGCACGAGGTCGAACCTCGTCACCTCCGCGGCGAGCGCGCGCTCGTACGCGTCGGCGCCCGGGTGCGGACCGCGCTCCCCTTCCATGCGCCGCACCGCAGGCTGCTCCCCGGGCAGGCGATCGAGCAACGCGGCGCGCACCATCCCGTAGTTGGAGAGCTCGTCGTCGGGCGGCACGCAGCGCTCGTCGCCGAACCACAACGTGCAACGGGTCCAGTCGACGTCCATGGTCGCCAGCAGCTCGTACGCCGCGCGCGGAGTGGAGCCACCCGTCAGCGCGATGTGCCCGCCGTCGCTGATTGCTGCCGCAAGGCGGTCAGCGGCCACCGCGGCGGGATCGTCCACCACGAGCCGGTTCATGACGGGAGCATCGCGCGAGCGGCGGCCACCGCGGGCCGGTAGGTCGGATCGCGCAGCAGCGCCTGCCGCACACCCTCGCCGAGGATGCCGCTCTCGCCACGCGAGGCTCCGAGCACCGTCCACGCCGACTCGCCCCGCGCGGGCGTTGTGCGGCGTGCCGCGAGCCCGCCGGGAGCGCGGTCGAGCGAGATCGACATTCCCTCGCTCGTCTCGAGCGTCAATCCGGCAAGGCCGGGGACATCAAGCGCGGTGGCCGGCTCGAGCGTGATCTGCACATCGCCGCCCTTCGCATGCGCATCGCCGGCCAGCACCCCATCGCCGTCACCGGCGAGCACCTCCGGCGTCCATCCCAGGCGCGAGGCAAGCCAGCCGACCAGCAGCAGGGCCGCCACCGCCGAGTCCGCACCGTGGCGCACCCTGACCGCGCTGATGTGCCGGAGCTCCGCCCGCCACTCCGAAGGGTCGAACGTGAATGCGACCCGCTCACGCCACGGCGTGCTGCGCAGCCACGCCAGGTCGACCACATACACGCGCTCGGCCAGCTCGCTCACGCGGGCAAGCGACGTGGCGATGTCGGGCTCCTCCGTCGAGTCGACCAGCACCACATCGGCGAGCCTGAGCAGCGCGTCGACCGCCTCGGGATAGCCGTGGGGCGCCCACACCACCGTCGAGAGGCCACTCACGAGCAACGGATCCACGATCGCGTCGAGATGTGCCAGCTGCTCGGGGGCGAGGTCGAGCGTGACGTGTTCCCGGTCGCTGTTCTCGCCGCGGGGCTGCTCGGACCCCACGCTGCAGATGATGGTGAACGACGGGTGGTAACGACCCACCCGTGCGAGCCTGTCCTCCACCTCCGCTCGGCGGTCGCGGTCGACGACCGCGACCATGTTGAGCACTCGTGCCGATCCGCCGGCTTCCATCAGACTTCCATCAGAGGCCACGCCATTTCGCCGGCGCGTCCAGCAGCGCGTCCGCCTCGGATGGTCCCGCCGACCCGGCGGCATAGACAGGCAGCGGCCCGGGCGTGGCGGACCAGGCCTTGAGGATCGGGTCGCAGATCTCCCAGAACGCGCGCACCTCGTCCTCGCGCGTGAACAAGCTCGCGTCACCGCGCATCGCGTCGAGGATCAGGCGTTCATAGGCTTCGGGCGACTCCGACAGGAAGCTCGTTCCATAGCGGAACTCCATGTTCACCGGGCGGATGCGCATGCGCGGGCCGGGGATCTTCGCCCCCAGCGAGAGCGACACGCCTTCGTCGGGCTGGACCGTGAGCACGAGCTGGTTCGGCTGCACGCCGACGGAGCCAGCCTGCTGGAAGGCCAGATGCGGCACCGGCTTGAGCGTCACGGCGATCTCGGTGACGCGGCGCGCGAGGCGCTTGCCCGTGCGCAGGTAGAAGGGCACGCCGGCCCAGCGCCAGTTGGAGACCTCCAGCCGCAGCGCGGCATAGGTCTCGGTGGTCGAAGTGCCGGGGACTCCGTCCTCCTCGAGGTAGCCGGGACATACTTCCCCACCCGACACGCCGGGACCGTACTGGGCGCGCACCGACATGCCGGGCACCTCCTCCTCGGCCGGCGCCCTGATCGCCTGGGCGACCTTCACCTTCTCGTCGCGCAGCTTGTCGGCGGTGAAGGCCGACGGCGGCTCCATGCAGAGCAGCGTCAGCAGCTGGAGCATGTGGTTCTGGACCAAGTCGCGCAGGGCGCCGGAACCGTCGTAGTACTCGGCCCGCGTCCCGATCCCGATGTCCTCGGCCGCGGTGATCTGGACGGAGTCGATGTAGTTGCGGTTCCAGACCGGCTCGAACATGGCGTTCGCAAACCTGAACGCCAGCAGGTTCTGCACCGTCTCCTTGCCGAGATAGTGGTCGATGCGGTAGACCTGCCGTTCGTCGAAGACACCGAGGACCGTGCGGTTCAGGGCGCGCGCGGAAGCGAGGTCGTAGCCGAACGGCTTCTCGATCACGACGCGCACCGCACAACCCTTCTTGCGGTGCAGGCGAGCAGCGCCCAGTGCCTTCACGATCACGGGAAAGAACTCAGGCGCGGTCGAGAGGTAGAAGACGCGGTTGAACTCCACCCCGGCGTCGCTGTCGAACTCTTCGACCGCGTGCGTGAGCCGTTCGTATCCGTCCGGGTCGTCGAACGAACCCGGGACGTAGCGCGCCTGGCGCAGCAGCGCGTCGAGCACCTGCGGGTCCGGGCGCCGGCGGGAGTAATGCTCGATGGACTCGCTCACCTTCTGCCGGAAGACGTCGTCCCCGAGGTCGCGCCGCGAGAAACCGATCAGGTTGAAACGCTCCGGCAGCGAGCCCTCGTGCGCGAGGTTGTAGATGGCGGGAAACAGCTTACGCAGAGCGAGGTCGCCGGTTGCACCGAAGATGACGAGGGTCGTGGGATGGACCGGCAGGCGCTCGAGACCCTCCACCAGCGGGTTCTCCTTTTGCCCGGTCCGGCGCTGCTCGGCGACGGTCGCCACTTATTCCGCTTTCTTGACCGCGTGGCCGCCGAACTGGTTCCGCAGCGCTGCGAGGACCTTCGCTCCGTACGACTCGTCCTGCCGCGACGCGAACCGTGCCATCAGCGACAGCGTGATCACCGGCGCCGGGACCGACTTGTCGATCGCGTCGAACACCGTCCAGCGGCCTTCACCGGAGTCGTCCACGTAGCCGCGCAACCCGGCGAGGTCGTTGCCCTCCTCCTCGAACGCGCGCTCCGCGAGCTCGCACAGCCACGACCGCACGACCGACCCCTGGTTCCACAGGTGGGCGATCGACTGCAAGTCGAGGTCATAGTCGGATGCGTGCATCAGCTCGAAGCCCTCGGCGTAGGCCTGCATGAGCCCGTACTCCACCCCGTTGTGCACCATCTTCACGTAGTGGCCTGCGCCGCTTGCGCCCATGTGCCCCCAGCCGTCCGTCGGCGCGAGCGCGTCGAGCACCGGGGCCAGGCGTGCAATCGCGTCGTCGCTGCCGCCGACCATCATGCAGTAGCCGACCTCCAGGCCCCAGACGCCGCCACTGGTGCCCACGTCCACGAACTCGATCCCGCGCTCGCCCGCCAGCGCCGCCCGCTCCTTCGAGTCGGTCCACTTCGAGTTGCCGCCGTCGACGATCAAGTCACCCTTGTCGAGCAGCTCGAGCAGCGCCTCGAACGTCTGCTGTGTCGGCTCCCCCGCGGGGATCATCATCCACACGTGCCGTGGAGGCTTCAGCTTCGCCACCACGTCCGCAAGTGACTCCGCCGCCGCGGCGCCGTGCCCCGCGGCCTCCTGCACCGCCGCATCTGCCGGGTCCCACGCCACGACCTCGTGATCGGAGTCGCGCAGGATCCGGTGCACCATGTTCCCCCCCATGCGCCCCAGTCCGATGAAGCCGACCTGCATCAGCCGCCGACCCGCTTCAACACCGCCCGTGCCCGCGCCGCGACGTTCTCGGGCGTGAAACCGAAATGCTCGTAGAGGTCCGGCTGCGGAGCCGACGCGCCAAAGCCCTCCATCCCGAGGATGTCGCCGTCGTCTCCGACCCAGTGGTCCCAGCCCAGCGGCGACGCAGCCTCGACCGCGAGGCGCGCGCGGCACGCCGGCGGCAGTATCGAGTCGCGATACGCCGCGTCCTGCGCGGCGAAGCGATCGAGACACGGCGCGCTCACCAAGCGTGCGCCGATGCCGTCGGCCTCCAGCAGGTCCACGGCTGCGTTGCAGACGTGGACCTCGGAGCCCGTGGCGATCAGGATCACCTCCGGCGGCGCACCCTCCCCGGTCTCGCGCAGCGTGTAGGCGCCGCGGGCGATCGCGTCGTCCGGCACCTCCGCCGGGTCCCACGTCGGCAGCCCCTGCCGGCTCAGCGCCATCGCGGTCGGCGTCTCTGTCTGCGCGAGCGCGAACCGCCACGCGAGCGCCGTCTCGTTCGCGTCCGCGGGTCGCACGACGTCCACGTTCGGTGTCGCACGCAGGGACGCGAGCTGCTCGATCGGCTGGTGCGTCGGCCCGTCCTCTCCCAAGCCGATGGAGTCGTGCGTGAACACGAATATGGACGGGAGCCGCATCAGCGCCGCGAGTCGGATCGCCGCCTTCATGTAGTCCGAGAAGATCAGGAAGGTGGCGCCGTAACCACGCATGTAGTGCAGCGTGAGGCCGTTGACGATCGCGCCCATGCCGTGCTCGCGGATGCCGAAGTGCAGGTTGCGGCCGGAGTAGTCGCCCGCGCCGACGCTGCCGGCGCCCTCGATCAGCGTGAGCGTCGAGGGAGCGAGGTCCGCGGAGCCGCCGACCAGCTCGGGCACGCGGCTCGCCCACTGGATCACGGTCTGCGAGGCCTTGCGCGTCGCGATTTTCTCGCCGGCCTCGAAGCGGGGCACCTCGGCGTCCCAGCCCTCGGGGAGCCCGCGCGCGACGATGCGCTCGAACTCGGCCAGGCGCTGCGGATGCGCTTCGCGGTAGGCGGCGGCGCGCTCGGACCACTCGGCGACGAGCTGCTCGCCGCGCTCGACACTGGCGCGGAAGTGCGCGAGTGCGGCCTCGGGCACCTCGAACTGCTTGTCCTCGGGCCAGCCGTAGACGCGCTTGGTCAGCCGCACCTCCTCCTCGCCGAGCGGCGAGCCGTGTGCCTCCCCGGTGTCCTGCTTGTTCGGGCTGCCGGTCGCGATGTGGGTCCTGACGATGATCAGCGACGGCTTGTCCTCGACGTCGATCGCGGCGCGTGTCGCCGCCTCGATGTCGTCGAGCTCGAGGCGCTCCCCGAGGTTCTGCACGTGCCAGCCGTAGGCCTCGTAGCGGCGGCCGACGTCCTCGGAGAACGCCGCGCTCGTGTCGCCCTCGATCGAGATGTGGTTGTCGTCGTAGAAGGCGATCAGGCGGCCGAGTCTGAGATGCCCCGCGATCGACGATGCCTCCGCGGCCACGCCCTCCTGCATGTCGCCGTCGCTTGCGATCGTGAAGGTGCGGTGGTCGACAAGCTGGTGATCGCCGTCGTTGAAGCGGGCCGCGAGCATGCGCTCGGCCAGCGCCATGCCCACGGACATGGAGATCCCCTGTCCGAGCGGCCCCGTGGTCGCCTCGATACCGGCGGCGTGCCCGTACTCGGGATGCCCGGCCGCCGGGCTGCCGAGCTGGCGGAAGCTCTTGAGGTCGTCGAGCGTGAGGCCGTACCCGGTCAGGTAGAGCATCGAGTAGAGCAGCATCGACGCGTGCCCCGCCGACAGCACGAAACGATCCCGGTCCGGCCAGTCCGGGTGGCTCGGGCTGTGGCGCATGATGCGCGTGTAGAGCACGTGCGCGACCGGCGCCAGGGCCATCGGCGTGCCCGGGTGCCCGGAGTTCGCGCGCTGGACCGCGTCCATCGCGAGCGTCCGGATGGTGTTCACGCACAGCGTGTCGAGCGCGCGGGAGTCGGTGACCGTGCTCACCCGCGGGATCCTACGACTAGGCGAGGCGTGGGCGCAGCTCGCTCTCCCACATCTGGAAAAAGGGCTCCGGCTCGCCGACCTGCACGACCGCGACGCGGTCGAAGCCCGCGTCGGTCCACTTGCGGATGGCCTCCGCGTGCCGCTCGGGATCGGGTCCGCAGGGGATGTTCTCAGCCACGTCCTCCTCGCGGACATGAGCGGTGGCCGCCTCGAAGTTGATCGGGTTGGGCAGCTCCGCCATGACCTTCCACCCCGGCGCCGAGAAGCGAAAGCGCTCATGCGCCACGCGGCGCGCCTGCGCCTCGTCGTCGTCCACGCAGACCGCGATCTGACCGAACTTCGGCTTCCCGCCTCCCGCTGTCTGGTCGAACGACTGCGTCAGCTTGGAGCTTGGCTCCACGGCCACCATGCCTCCGCCGGCCTGCGCGGCGAGTGCGAGCGACTTGGCGCCGCTGACCGCGACATGGATCGGAGGCGGCTCGTCAGGCAGCGTGAAGACGCGCGCGTTGTGCACCGTGTAGTGCTTGCCATCGTGCGAGTGGTAACCGCCGGTCCAGAGGGCTTGCATCACGTCGATCGCCTCGGCCAGCATCTCGTGGCGCACGTGCGCGGGAGGCCAACCGTGCCCGACGACGTGCTCGTTCAAGTTCTCGCCCGCGCCCAGGCCGAGGTGAAAACGGCCGTTGCTCATCGCGGCGACCGTGGCGGCCTTCTGGGCGACGATCGCGGGGTGGTAGCGGATCGTCGGGCAGGTGACGAACGAGACGAGGTCGACCCGCTCGGTTTTCACGGCGAGCCCACCGAGGACGCTCCACGCGTAAGGGCTGTGGTCATGCGAGTAGAGCCACGGATGGAAATGGTCGGAGATCGTGAGGAAGTCGAACCCCGCCGCTTCCGCTCGCTGGGCCTGCTCGATCAGCTCCTGCGGGCCGTACAACTCGCACATCAGGCTGTAGCCGTACCGCGCCATGTGAGGCGACTACCCGCCGGTGGAGGAGTCTATGCGCGGCTCAGTGCCGCTCTTCGCAATCCATCACACGGTCGCTTGCATCGACGAACGCGACATCGTGTCCCGGCCCGCAGTCGACCCGGTCGGTTCCAGGCCCGCTGACGATCCGGTCGTTCCCGCTGTTGCCCCAGATCTGGTCGTCACCCGCCCCGCCGTCGATCGTGTCGTCGCCGCTCGTGTTCGGAAGCCGGTCGCCCCAGATCACGTCGTCGCCGTCCTTGCCGTTCAGTGTGTCGTTCCCGGCCATCCCGAGGAGCTTGTCGTTCTTCCGGGTTCCGTTCAGCGTGTGCCGCCCGGGCCTGCTGAAGCGGGTGACGCCCTCGTCCGGATCGCGGGGCGGCGGGTGCGCCTCGATCACCCGTTCGCAGTCGCTCTTGTCGATGTGGCTGTCGGAGATCCCGCCTCTCCTGCTGTACGGATCGATGTAGAGCACGTCATTTCCGGGACCGCAGTCCGCCAGGCCTTCCGCGCCGCGATCGTTGGAGTGCAGCACGTCGTCTCCGGGGCCGCCGAAGAGACGGTCCTTACCGGAGTCGCCCGAGAGGTCGTCGTCCCCCGCCCCGCCCATGAGAGTGTCCGTGCCCGATCCGCCGTAGAGCTTGTCGTTGCCCTCGTCGCCGTACAGGCGGTCGCCCGCCTCGTTGGCGTACAGCTGGTCGTGACCGGTGCCGCCTCTCACCTCGTCGCGGCCGAAGCCCCCGATGGCGAGATCGTCGCCCGGGCCGCCGTGCAGGAGCTCGTCGCCGGTGTCGCCGTCGAGCTTGTCGTTCCCGCCGTTGCCGAAGAGGCGGTCATGACCTGTGCCACCGTTGATGGTGTCGTCGCCGCCTTCGCCGAAGATCGTGTCCGCCGAGCGCCCGCCGTGAATGGTGTTGTCGCGGCTGTTAGCGGATATCCGGTCGGGGCCCGGCGTGCCCGCATATGCCGTCGCAATGCCGGCGACGAGCGAAATGGCGAGGATGGCTACGAACCTTGTGGTGATCATCACAGACCGGTGTTCCGGCTCTCGTATCCTCAATCGGAATGTCTGCCATCGAACTGAAGGCAGTCGTCAAGCGGTTCGGTGAGATCACCGCCGTGGACGGGCTGGACCTCGAGGTGCCGCGCGGCATCTGCCTCGGCCTGCTCGGCCCCAACGGCGCCGGGAAGTCGACGACCATGCGGCTGCTCACGGGCCAGGCGGTCGCCGACTCGGGCGAACTGCGTGTGCTCGGCTACGAGCTGCCGCGCGAGGCGAAGGCCGCGCGCGCCGAGATGGGCGTCGTGCCCCAGCTCGACAACCTCGACATCGACGTGACGGTCGAGGACAACCTCGCCGTGTTCGCACGTCTTTACCGCGTCAAGGACGTCCGGGCCGCGGTCGAGCGCGGGCTCGCGCTCTCCCGCCTGACCGCTCGCCGCCGCGACGAGGTCGACAAGCTCTCGGGCGGGATGCGGCGGCGGTTGCTCCTCGCCCGCGGGCTCCTGCACGAGCCGCAGCTGATGCTCCTCGACGAGCCGACCGTCGGCCTCGACCCGCAGATCCGCACCGAGCTGTGGTCGCTGATCGACGGGCTGCGCACCCGCGGAACCACGATCCTCATGTCCACGCACTACATAGAGGAGGCCCAGCGGCTCGCCGACGAGGTGGCCGTCATGGCCCACGGCAAGATCATCGCGCGGGGCAAGCCCGGCGATCTGATCGCGGAGTACGCGGGCCGCGAGACGGCTGAGGTCTATGCGCCGCCGGACCGCCTCGCCGAGGTGCAGGCGAACGCCGAGGCGCACGGCCTGCGGGTCCGCCCGGCGGGTCCCGCGATCGCCATCATGGGCGCCGAGAACGCGACGGATGGCGCCGTGCCGCCGGACGCGGTCAGGCGCGCCGCCTCGCTCGAGGACGTGTTCGTGCTGCTCACCGGAGCGGAGGCCGAATGAGACGGCTGGAGCCGGCTGCGATCGGCGGCGTGATGAGCCGCGAGGTGGCGAACTTCCGCACGTTCTGGAAGGCGACGACGTTCTCGAGCGTGCTCGAGCCGATCATCTACCTGCTCGCCTTCGGCGTCGGGCTCGGCTCGACGATCGTCGACCAGGTGGACGGGCTCGATTACATCGAGTTCGTCGGCACGGGCATGGTCGCGACGGCGGTGATCTTCTCCAGCGCGCTGCCCGCGATGTTCGGCACATTCGTCAAGCACCGCTTCCAGAACACCTACGACGCGATCCTCGCGGCTCCGGTCGACGTCGAGGAGCTGGTCACCGCGGAGGCGCTGTGGATCGGGATCCGCTCGGGCTTCTACGGCTGCTTCCCACTGCTCGTCGCGATCGCCTTCGGGCTCGACCCCACGCCGGGGATGCTGCTCGTTCCGCTGTTCTGCTTCGTGACGGCGCTTGCCTTTGCGGCTTTCGGCATCGCGGTAGCAGGCACGGTCCAGAAGATCGACCAGTTCAGCTACGTGACCACCCTGTTCGTCACGCCCCTGTTCCTCGTGGCAGGCACGTTCTTCCCGATCGACCAACTGCCCCAGGGCCTGCAGGTCGCGGCGAACCTCAATCCGCTCTATCACCTCGTGGAGCTGGTCCGCCACGCTTGCTTCGGGTTCGAAGCGACGGACCCGCTGCGGCTGCTCGCGCTGATGGCGCTCGCCGTCGGCCTGTGGCGCCTCGCGGTGCGGCAGCTGACCGCGCGCCTGATCGACTAGCTCGGGCGCAGCCGCTGTGCTGACTTCTCCCCCCACCAGGGGGGAAAGCCAGCACGGTGACTCGTTGCCGGGGGTGGCAGGATACGCCGATGTCGCGCCCTCGCTCCTTCGAACGCGTGCGGAGAATCCCGCTCTTCGGGCGGGCGCTGGACTGGGGCATGGGGCCGAGCGCCGTCTCCCCCACCACCGCTGCCGCGGGCGCGCGCATCGCCGGGCTGAAGGTCACCGAGTCCGTGTGCCCGTACTGCGCGGTGGGGTGCGGGCAGCTCGTCTACACGCGCGGTGGCGAGCTGGTCGACATCGAAGGCAACCCGCGCTCGCCGATCAACCAGGGAACGCTGTGCCCCAAGGGGAGCGCGTCGCGCCAGCTCGTGCAGCAGCCGGGACGCCTGACGAAGGTGCGCTACCGGCGCCCGGGCGGCACGGAGTGGGAAGAGCTGGAGCTCGAGCAGGCCATGGACATGATCGCCGCGCGGGTGATCGCGTCGCGGGAGGCCGGCTGGCAGGACACCGAGCGCCACGGCTGGCGGGTGGACCGCACCCTCGGCTTCGCCCACCTCGGAGGGGCGACGCTCGACAACGAGGAGAACTACCTCATCAAGAAGCTGTTCACGGCGATGGGCGCGGTGCAGATCGAAAACCAGGCGCGCATATGACACAGCTCCACGGTCCCCGGTCTGGGGACCTCGTTCGGGCGCGGCGGCGCCACCACGTTCCAGCAGGACCTGCAGCACGCGGACTGCATCCTGATCGAGGGCTCGGCGATGGCGGAGGCTCATCCCGTCGGCTTCCGCTGGGTGATGAAGGCCAAGGAGCGCGGCGCGCACATCATCCATGTCGACCCGCGCTTTTCGCGAACCAGCCAGCTCGCCGATCGGCACGTGGCGATCCGCGCGGGAACCGACATCGCGTTCCTTGGCGGCCTGATCCGTCACGTGCTGGAGAGCGAGTCGTACTTCCGCGAGTACGTCGTCAACTACACGAACGCGCCGACGATCATCAACGAGCGCTACCGGGATGCCGAGGACCTCGGCGGCATCTTCTCCGGCTTCGATCCCGAGACCGGGACATACGACCGGTCGACCTGGGGCTACGAGGGAGGTGAGATGCCCTCGGCCGCAGGGGTCAGGGAGCACTCGGCGCAGGCGTTCGAGGACACGACCGGCGCCGGCATGCTCGTCGGCGAGGTGCCGCGCGACGACACGCTGCAGCACCCGCGCTGCGTGTTCCAGATCCTGCGCCGCCACTTCAGCCGCTACACGCCCGAGACGGTCGAGCGCATCTGCGGCATCTCGCAGGACGACTTCCACGCCGTGGCCGCGGCGCTGATCGCGAACTCCGGGCGCGAGCGCACGACTGCCTTCTGCTACGCGCTGGGCTGGACCCAGCACGCAGACGGGGCGCAGATGATCCGCACCGCCGCGATCCTGCAACTGCTGCTCGGCAACATCGGCCGGCCCGGCGGCGGAATCCTCGCACTGCGCGGGCACGCCTCGATCCAGGGCTCGACTGACATCCCGACGCTCTACGACCTGCTGCCCGGGTACCTGCACATGCCGCGCGCCGGCGAGCAGGAGCTCGACCTCGAGACCTACATCGCGACCGGCGGCTCCGACCGCGGCTGGTGGTCGGCGTTCGACAACTACATCGTGTCGCTGCTCAAGGCATGGTTCGGGGATGCGGCGACGCCGGCCAACGACTTCGGCTTCGCGGCGATCCCCCGCATCAGCGGCAACCACTCGCATTTCGCGACGATGATGCGCATGCTCGACGGCGGCGTCGAGGGCTTCTTCGTGATGGGGCAGAACCCGGCGGTCGGGTCCCAGCACGCGGGGCTGCACCGCCGTGCGCTCGCCAAGCTGAGGTGGCTCGTCGTCCGCGACCTGGCCGAGATCGAGACCGCGACGTTCTGGCGCGACTCGCCGGAGGTGCAGTCCGGCGAGCTGCGCCCGGAGGACATCGACACGGAAGTGTTCCTGATGCCTGCCGCCGCGCACGTGGAGAAGGAGGGCTGCTTCACGAACACTCAGCGGCTCGTCCAGTTCCGCGACAAGGCGCTCGAACCGCCGGGAGACGCGCGCTCGGAGCTGTGGTTCATGCACCACCTGGCCAAGCGCGTGCGCGCGCATTACGCCGGATCGACGCAGGCGCGCGACTGGCCGCTGGTGAACCTGCGCTGGGATTACCCGGAGCACGGCGCGACGCGCGAGCCCGACGTGGAGGCGGTGATGAAGGAGATCAACGGCTACGACGTTGCGACCGGGCGGCCGCTGTCGCTGTTCAGCGAGCTGCGCGCCGACGGCTCCACCGCCTGCGGCTGCTGGATCTACTCCGGCATCTTCGCCGACGGCGTCAACCAGGCCAGGCGGCGCGAGCCGGGCGACCCGGACAAGGAGGGCGGCCACGTCTCACCGGAGTGGGCGTGGGCCTGGCCGGCGAACCGCCGCACGCTCTACAACCGCGCGTCCGCCGATCCGGCCGGGCGCCCGTGGAGCGAAAGAAAGAAGTACCTGTGGTGGGACGCCGCGAATGCGCGCTGGACCGGCTACGACGTCCCCGACTTCCCGGCCGACAAGCCGCCGGACTATCGCGCGCCGGCCGACGCCACGGGGATGGACGCGATCAGCGGGGACGACCCGTTCATCATGATGGCCGACGGGCGCGCGTGGCTGTTCGCGCCCAGCGGCCTGCTCGACGGCCCGCTGCCGACGCACTACGAACCGGTCGAGTCGCCGGTCCACAACCTTCTGTACCCGCAGATCGATGCGGACCCGGCGGCAATCCGCTGGCGGCGCCCGGAGAACCCGGTGCACGCCGTCGAGGACCCGCGCTACCCGGTCGTGGCGACGACCTTCCGGCTGACCGAGCAGCACACCGCCGGGGGCATGAGCCGCAAGGTCCCGTGGCTGGGCGAACTGCAGCCCGAGATGTTCGCGGAGATCGACCCCGTCCTTGCCCGCGCGCGCGGCATCAGCGACGGCGACTGGATGACGATCGAGACCGAGCGCGCCGAGATCGAGGCCCGCGCCCAGGTGACCGAGCGCATGCGGCCGCTGCGCATCGACGGCCGGCGCGTGCACCAGATCGGCCTGCCGTGGCACTGGGGCTACTCGACGCCGTACCCGGGCGACTCGGCAAACGACCTCACCGCGATCACCGGCGATCCCAACGTCTCGATCCAGGAGTCGAAGGCGTTCACGTGCGATGTGCGTGCCGGGCGGCGCCGCGGGTCGTCGACCGAGCGCCTGCGAGGCGCCGCCGCGCCGCACCCCCCGGTGGCACCGAACCAGGACGACCCGCCGGCCGAAAACCCTCAGGAGGCGGGCCGGTGACCGAGCTTGCCGTGCACCGGGTCGGCGCGCAGCGGATGGGCTTCTTCACCGACACGACCGTGTGCATCGGCTGCAAGGCCTGCGAGGTCGCATGCAAGCAGTGGAACGACCTGCCTGCCGACGGGCCGAAGTCGCGCAAGGGCGGCTCATACGACCACACCGGCGAGCTGTCCGCGTCGACCTGGCGCCACGTCCGGTTCCTGGAGCTGCTCGAGCCATCAGAGGAGCGCCGCGCCCAGGCCGCCGAGGCACTCGCCGCCGGTGAAGGCGGAGCGGCTCCCACGCTTCCCGCGGACGAAACGTTCGACGTCGCGCAGGCAGTTGCCGACATGGATCGCTGGATCTTCATGTCCGACGTGTGCAAGCACTGCACGAACGCCGGCTGCCTCGACGCGTGCCCGACCGGCGCGCTGATCCGCACCGAGCACCACACCGTCGTGCTGCAGGCCGACGTGTGCAACGGGTGTGGTTACTGCATCCCGGCATGCCCGTTCGGAGTCGTCGACCGCGACCACATCGACGGCCGGGCCGGCAAGTGCACGCTCTGCTACGACCGGCTGCAGGACGGGCTCGAGCCCGCGTGCGCGAAGGCATGCCCGACGGACTCGATCCAGTTCGGCCCCTACGACGAGCTCGTCGCGGTCGCCGAGCGGCGGGTGGCCGCACTGCACGAGCGCGGCGAGCAGGGCGCGTACCTGTACGGCGCCGGGGACGAGCCGGACGACGAGCTCGCCGGCGGGCTCGGTGCGTTCTTCCTGCTGACCGAGCCGCCGGAGCGCTTCGGCCTCCCGGCCAATGCCGAGTCACCCGTGCAGGAGAACGTCGTCCCCGCGACCGTCGCGGCGCTCGGCGCCGGGTTGCTGGCGGCAGCCGGCGCCGTGGTCGCGTTCGCGAGCGCCCGGAGGCGCCCGTGAGCAAGCGGCGCGACATGACCCCGGCGACCGGCTCGCGCGGGGAGCCGGCTCGTGGCGCGCGGCGGTCGAGGGCGAGGACGTCGCACTCGCGCGCCCGCGTTCGGCGACGCGCGCGAGTCGTTCCTCTACGGGCCCGACACGCGCTACAGCGGCGCGGAGCCGCAGCCGGGCCAGGTCGCCGCGGCAAATCGCCGGATGCGCAGCGAGCGCGGCCGGCCGACCTGCGCGGGCCGTTCCTGAAGGCGCCCGTGTGGACCTGGGAGGTCCGGCTGTACTTCTGGCTCGGCGGTGTCGCGTCGGGATCGGCGTTCGTCGCGCTGGCCGCCGACCTGGCGGGCGACGAGCGCTCGGCCGCAGTCGCGCGCAAGGTCGCGCTCGCCGCCGTCGTGCCGGCACCGGCGCTGCTGATCTCCGACCTCGGCCGCCCGGCGCGCTTCCTCAACATGCTGCGCGTCTTCAAGCCGCGGTCGCCGATGAGCCTCGGCGCCTGGTGTCTGGCCGCGTTCAGCTCGGTCGGCGCGGCGGCCGTCGGCGCCGACCTGCTCGGGCGGCGTCGCACCGCGCGGAGCCTGGGCGCGGTCAACGCGCTGCTCGGCGGCTACCTCGGTTCCTACGCCGGCGTTCTGCTCGCAGCGACCGCCGTGCCGGTGTGGGCCCGCAGCCGCATCTTCCTCGGGCCGATCTTCGTCGCGACCGCGACGGCGACGGGCGCGGCCGCGACGCGGCTCGCGCTGACCGCGACGGGCCAGGCCGAGGACCATCCGACGCGCATCGCGCTCGCCCGCCTGGAGACCGCCGCGATCCTGACCGAGCTGGCGCTGTCGGCGGTGAACGAGCGCCGGCTCGGCCGCGTGGGCGACGCGTTGTCCGAGGGCGCGGCGGGCCGGCAGTTTGCCACCGCGAAGGGACTCGTCGGCGGCGGCCTTGCGCTCGGGCTGGTCGGCGGGCGGCCGCCGGGCGCAACGTGACCGGCGTCCTCTACCTCGCCGGCGGGCTGGCGTTCCGGATCGCCTGGGTCGAAGCGGGCAGGGCATCCGCCCGCGACGACGAGGCCGTCGCGCTCACGGCGCGCGGCCCGCAGCAGCGCAAGGCCGCCGACAATCGCCCGTCACGGGTACCCGCTCGTGCGCCCCTACGCGTTTGGAGCCGCACGATCGGCCGGGCGAGCCTCGCGGTGGAGCGGTTGCTGCGACGACCTTGAGGCGGTCGTGACCCGGGTGGCGCGGATTTTGCTCGCCGTAGGCGCAAAACCCGCGCCACCTTGATCGTGGCGCTAGGCGGCCTCGGAGTACGCCGGCTCCAGCGCCAGCTCCTGCTCGGGCTCCTCCTCGACCGCCGTGACCGCCGCGGGCTCGAGCACCGTCACCGCGATGACGATCGCCGCCGCCACCAGGCCCGCGGCGACGCCGAAGGCGAGGTGGAAGCCGCCGGTCAGCGCAGCGGCGTTCGAGGCGCCGCCGTCGAGCAGGGTCCCGGTGCGGCTCGTCGCGAGCGTCGCCAGCACGGCAAGACCGATCGCCCCGCCGACCTGCATGCTCGTGTTGACGAGGCCGGATGCCAGCCCGGAGTCGCTCTGCGTCGCGCCCGACATGGCGAGCGTCGCCATCGCCGGGAACGCGATTCCCGCGCCCAGGCCGAGCAGGACCATCACCGGCAGGACGTCGGCGACGTAGCTGCCGTCCACCGGCGCCTGCGTGAAGAGCAGGAGCCCGGCGACGATCAGGAGGAGGCTGGGAACCAGGGTCGTCCGGGCGCCGAACCGCATCATGAGGCGGGCGGAGAACCCGAGCGACAGCGCCCCGATGAGGACGGCGACCGGAAGGAACGCGAGCCCGATCTCGAGGGCGTCGTAGCCCAGGACGTCCTGCAGGTACAGGGTGCCGAGGAAGAACATGCCGAACATCCCGGCGACCATCAGCATCTGCACCACGTTGGCGCCCGAGACGTTGCGCGAGCGGAAGATCCGCAGCGGCATGAGCGGGTTGGCCGTGCGCGCCTGGCGCACGACGAACCCGGCCAGCAGCGCGAGCGACACCGCGCCGAAGCCGAGCGTGCGCGCCGGACGTCCAGCCGTAGTCGCCGACCTCGAGGATCGTGTAGACGCCGAGCATCAGGGCCGTCGTGACCAACAGCGCCCCGAGCACGTCGGCGCCACGGCCGAGCCCGATGCCCTTGTCGTCTTCGACAAGCCGCAGCGCAAGCACCGCGGTGGCGATGCCGATCGGCAGGTTCACGAAGAAGATCCAGTGCCAGTTGAGGGCCTCGGTCAGCACGCCGCCCGCCAGCAGCCCGATCGAAGCGCCGGCCGCCGCGATGAAGCTGTAGACGCCGATCGCCTTCGCCTGCTCCCCCGGCTCGGGGAACATCGTCACGATCATCCCGAGGATCACCGCGGACGTCATTGCACCACCGACCCCCTGCAGGAACCGCGCGCCGATCAGCATGCCCTCGGTCTGGGCCAGGCCGCAGAACAGCGACGCCGCGGTGAAGATCGTCAGGCCCGCCATGAACATGCGCCGGCGGCCGATCAGGTCGCCGATGCGCCCGGCCAGCAGCAGCAGGCCGCCGAACGCGATCAGGTAGGCGTTCACCACCCACGCGAGGTTCGCCTGCGAGAAGCCGAGATCGCTCTGGATCGCCGGCAGCGCGACGTTCACGATCGCCGAGTCCAGGATGATCATGAGGAATCCGGCGCACAGCACGTAGAGGGCGAGCCAGCGCGCCCGCTCGCCGCGGTCCACCGAGGGTTGAAGCGTTGCGACGGTCCCGCTCATCGGGCTGCCCGGGGCGGGATCGAGGGAAGAGCGAACCGTGAGATCTTCCGGCGGGGGTGGTGCAGGGCTCCGCGGGCGTGCCGGCTGGAGAGGTCGTGGATGTACTGGGCTGTGATCGCAGCCGCCCCCCGCTGCGCGCGCTGCGCCTGCGGGGAGTCGGCCTGCCTGGGTGTCGGTGCGTGGTCCATGGGATACCTCGGTGCAGAGCGTTGTACGATGGTTGTCGTACGGTAGCACTTGTACGACGATCATCGTACAATTGGCTCTGTAAAGCGATGCCGACCCAGACGACCACCGAGATCCCCCACCCCACTCGCGCCGAGCTCGAGCTCGGCGCCGTGCTGCATGCGCTCAGCGATCCGGTGCGCCTGAAGATCGTCGCCGCGCTGGCCCGCGCCGAGGACGGGCCGCCGCAGACCTGCGGGAGCTTCGACGTACCCGTATCGAAGTCAACGTGCACCCATCACTTCAAGGTGCTCCGGGAGGCAGGCGTGATCCGCCAGGAGCCCGAGGGCACCACGCGCCTGAACACGCCTGCGGCGCGACGACCTCGACGCGCGGTTCCCGGGCCTGCTCGAGACGATCCTGCAGTCCGCCCCGGCTTAGGTGGGTCGCGAACCGTTGGTAGGTCACTTGACTTAAGTGCGGTTGAGATGCACACGGGAGGACGCCAGCAAATCGGCGACGGCGGCACTAGATGACAGTCAGACACTCGAGAGCACGCGGTCAGCAGCAGGTTGCAGTGGATGCCTGAAGGAAGTGGGATCTGGGGAGTGAAGTGGAGCACGCTTCGGCGGCAGCATTCACCTCGGCCGCGGGAACTGAGCCTCGTGCCGCGCGTCCCGGCGCGTGCTTTGCCGACATCCCCTGCTCGGTGGGTGCGGGAACGTGAGATCGTCCGCTCGAGCTACGAGCGCGCAGTGTCAACGAGACTTGAAAGAAACGCTCCGGCACATGCAGACCGAGCTGCCCAGCCTCTACGCGTCGACGCCGCATCCACTGCCGTTCGCTCCGTCCCTATACATCCGTTCCTTCCTGTTGCGGCGCGATCGGGGCAACCTGCTGGTGTACGGCGCTCCGGCGACCGACGCCGACGTGCGGGCGATGGCTGACCTCGGCGGCGTTTCCCGCCACTACCTGAATCACCGCCACGAGGCCTCGTTCGCGAGTCCCGCGATCGCCGCGCAGTTCGGTGCGCCGCTCGTGGTGCACGAACGCGAGCGCGCATCGGTCGCTGAGACGCTGGCGGTCGCGGAGACCTTCTCCGCGCGCTCGACGCTCGATGACGACTTCGAGATGATCCCCATCCCGGGACACACGAGCGGCGCCACGGCCTACCTGTGGGACAGCGGCGAGCACCGCCTCCTGTTCACCGGCGACACGGTCATGCTCGACGAGGGCGAGTGGGCCACAGCCGTGCTCGAGTCGAGCGATCGCGCGCTTTACATGAAAAGCCTCGAAATCATCCGCGACCTGGACTTCGACGTACTGGTTCCGTGGGCGGCGAGCAACGGACAGCCGTTCTACGCCCTCGCCGACGGGGCCGATACCCGGCGCCGTATCGACGCGTTGCTGGCCTAACCCGGCAGGGCCGAGTCATGGCCGGGGGTGACCAGACCGCTCTCGTAGCCGAAGATCACGGCGTGCACGCGGTCGCGCAGGTGGAGCTTCATCAGGATGCGCTTGACATGAGTCTTGACCGTCGACTCCTCGATCACGAGCCGGTCCGCGATCTCGCGGTTGCTCAGTCCGAGGGCGACCAGCTCGAGCACGTCGCGCTCGCGCGGCGTGAGCTCCTCCAGCTGCTCCGACGACGGCTGGGCCCGGTCGAGGCGATGGGCCATCCGGTTGATCACGCGGCGCGTCACCGACGGTGACAGCAGCGCCTCGCCGGCCGCGACGGTGTGGATCGCGGCGATCAGGTCCTCGGGGCTGGTCCGCTTGAGGAGGAAGCCCGAAGCGCCGGCGCTGAGCGAACCGAAGATGTAGTCGTCCTCCTCGAACGTCGTCAGCACGAGCACCTTCACCGACGGGTCCGTCGACAGTATCTGCTGCGTCGCGGAGATCCCGTCGAGGCGCGGCATGCGCACGTCCATCAGCACGACGTCGGGAGCAAGCGCGCCGACTCGCTCGACCGCTTCGAGCCCGTCCGTCGCCTCACCGACCACCTCGACGGTCTCGTCGCTGGACAGCACGGCCCGCAGGCCGGCGCGCATCAGGTCGTCGTCGTCGACGAGCAACACGCGCACAGCCGTCATGCAGGCTCGCCCCTGTAGGGCAGCAGGGCCCGCACGACGAAAACGCCGTCCTCTCCCCGCGCATCCAGAGTGCCGCCGAGCAGGGTTGCCCGCTCCCGCATGCCGACGATGCCGTGCCCCCCACCACCGTGCGAAGACCCGCCCCCGGGCAGCATCTCGAGCAGCGGGACCTTGTCGCCGTCAGGACGCAGCGTGTTCGTGACGCTGACCTCGAGCGCGCGGGGGCCGTAGTGCACGACGATGTCGGCGCTGCCGCTGCCGTGACGCACCGCGTTCGTCAGCGCTTCCTGGACGATCCGGTACGCGGCCCGGTCGACGTCGGCGGGAAGGGGCTGCTCCTCGCCCTCGACGTGGGTGGTGACCGGCCGGCCGGCCGTGCGCTGGTGTTCGACGAGCGTCTCGATGTCACGCAGCCCGGGCAGCGGAGAGGCTCCCTCGTCTGCCGGGCCGTGCTCGCGCAGGTGGCGCACGAGGCGATCGATCTCCTCGATCGTGCTGCGCGCGATCTGCTCGATCGTCTCGAGCGCGGAACGCGAGCGCGGCGGATCGCGGTCGCGCAGCAGCCGGGCGGCGCCCGCCTCGACGAGGACCACGTTCATCGCGTGTCCGACGGAGTCGTGGAGCTCACGGGCGATCCGCGTGCGCTCTTCGGCGGCGGCGAGGCGGCGGTCGCGCTCGGCCTCGCGCTCGACCTGCTGCACGCGCTGCTCGAGCTCGGCGATCCGCTCGCGTCGCAGGCGCGTCCGGTCACCGGCGAACCAAACGGCGAGCCAGAAGGCCGCCGCCGCGAGGAGCTCGGCGAGCGGGAAGCTGTCGTCGACCGCGACGAAGGCGCCGGCCGTAGCGACGAAGGCGATCCCCACGAGCACCGTCGCCGCCCGCGGCGTGAGGGCCTCCCGCTCGCCCGCGGCCGCGAGCGAGAAGACGGCGATCAGCGGCAGGTTGCTGAACTCGCCCGGATAACGCAGCAGGAGGATCGGCACGACCGCCGCCACCGTCAGCACCAGCACGAGTGAGGGCGCGACGCGGCGAAACGCGAGCGGAATGCAGGCGAGCGCGAGCAGGACGACGCCGAGCGCATCGCCGTCGCGCGTGGCTTCCGGCGGCGGCCCGAGCCCCTCGCCGAGCAGGATCACGACACCGAACGCGAACACGAGGCACGCGACGGCGACGTCGATCAGGCGGTCCCTCTTCGAGAGGCGCTCCGCGTTCAGGGTCCAAGCGGCTACGAGCGTCGAGTTCACCTCACCGTCCCCGCCCGAAGGTACCCGACGGCCGCGGTGACCGCGTCCTCCCGCGGAATGATCGACGTACCCCTGTGGGAGGAGTTACCCTGCCATTCTTCTTACAGTCTTTCCATGCCCACATGGGAAGACGTGGTGGAGATCGGCACCGGATTCCCGGGAGTCGAGACGTCGCACGTCCTACGGCACCCCGGCGCTGAAGGTGAAGGGCAAGCTCATGTGCCGGCTGCGCACCGACCCCGACGCGCTCGTGGTGCGAGTGCTCGACCTCGCCGATGCCGCGAGGCGCTGCTGCAGGGCAGCCCCGAGGTGTTCTTCACGACCCCGCACTACGACGGCTATCCCTACGTGCTGGTGCGGCTCGAGGCGGTGGACCGGGTCCAGCTGCGCCGAGCTGCTGGAGGACGCCTGGCGGATCCGCGCCCCCAAGCGCCTCGTCGCCGAATACGAAAGACCGTCAGGCAAACTGATCCGCCAACCACGACAGTCAGGAGCGCGACATGGCAACACGTAACGGCAGCGCCGAGTGGCGCGGCGACCTCAAGGGCGGCGAGGGTGACCTCACCGTCGGCGACGGCGTCTTCAAGGGCGCGTACTCGTTCTCGTCCCGGTTCGAGGAGGGCGAGGGCACGAATCCGGAGGAGCTGATCGCCGCCGCGCACGCGGCCTGCTTCTCGATGGCGCTCGCGAACGTCATGGCCGAGCACGGGCACCCCGCCGAGTCGGTGCGCACGGTCGCCAAGGTGCATCTGCGCCAGACCGACGCCGGGCCGACGATCCAGCGCATCGACCTGGAGACGGAAGGCCGCGTGCCCGGGATCGACCAGGCCCACTTCGCCGAGCACGCCGAGGAGGCGAAGCAGGGCTGTCCGGTCTCGCGCGCGCTCGCGGGCGTCGAGGAGATCAACCTGACGGCGACCCTCGTGACCTGAGAGCGTGCTCCCACGGGGGGGGGGGGGGGGCCTGGACGCTCAGTGGCTATGTATCGCTTGCTGCGAAAGCGTAAGCGTAGGGCCAGAACGAGGCGGGCGATTCGATGAGGTGCGGACCTGCAAACCAAGGTAACGCACCTTCTCACCCTCGCGGATGCTTCACGCAAGGCGATGCGGAAGCTGCGCGCCCAGTCCGCAATCAGCTGAACTTTGCGTGGACCGCCGCCTCGACATCGAAGAACGTGGGACTGCGCCGCCAGCGGTCGCAGAAGGCGACGATCCCCGCTTCCCATACGGCACGCGGTAGCTTCGAAAACGATCGGAGTAACGACCCGTGGCTCTGCGCTCGAGCTCAATGGTCGCTAGTCACCTGGCTAGTCCAGGTCGCGGGCGCGCAACAGTCCGGCGCTCACGACAAACGTGACGCCGATCCACGCCAGCATCGCGAGGGCCGCGAGGCCCGGCGCGAGGAAGTCCTCGTCGAATCCGGAATCGCTCGAGGGATCGTCGGCCGCCGCGCTGGGCAGCGAGCCGATCGGCCCGAACCGGCCCACGTCTGGAGCGAGCCCGGCGACAGTGGGCTCGATCGCGAGGCCGATCACGAGCACGCCCACGATGGCGACGGCCTGGTTTCGCACGAGCGCACCGATGGTCACGCCAAATGCACCGAGCAAGAGCGCGGGAATGGCATTGCGCCCAACCTGGACGGCAAGCTCACCGGCCTCGGGCACCGGCAGGTCGCGCACCGAGAGGATCGTGAGGCCCACGATCGCGATGACGATGGAGATCACCAGCGACATCACGACGCCCGCTGCAGCGAACGCAACGGTCTTGGCGGCGAGGAACCGCAGCCGGTCGGGAGCGGCGAGCAAAGAGCTCGTGATCGTGCGGTGACGCCACTCGCCGCTGATGCCGATGACCGCGAGCAGCAGGATGAAGAGGCTGCTCGTGTCGGCGGTGAACACGTCGACGAGCACGTCTTCCTCGCTGGGCTCGGTCAGTACGCTCACCAGCACGGTCAGCAACACCGACGTGGCGAGCGCCACCGCGGTGAGCGCGATGAAGGTGCGCGTCGTGCGCAGCTTCAGCAGCTCCGCCTGCAGCAGTGCCCTCACGACTGATCCTCCGTGAGCTCCAGGAATGCGTCCTCCAGCGACCGGGACACAACGCCGAGCTCGGACAGCACGACGCGGTGCTCGGCCGCGACCTCGCCCACCGCCTCCGGCGCGACGCCGCGCACGAGGAGGACACCCTCGCCGTCTGGCTCCACGGCGATGCCCCGGTCGCGGAGCAGCCCCGTCAGCCCCTCGGCATCGCGGGCGCGCACGCGTGTGACAGGCCCGTCGCCGCCGCCGAGCACGCGCTCGAGCGGACCGCTCTCGCGGAGCCGGCCGTGGGCGATCACGACGACGTCGTCGGCACTGAGCGCGACCTCCGACAGCAGATGGCTCGACACCAGGACCGCCCGCCCGCGCCCCGCCTGCGCGCGCAGGAGGTCCCGGATCCAGCGGATGCCGGGCGGGTCGAGGCCGTTCGCGGGCTCGTCGAGGATCAGCACCTCCGGATCGCCGAGCAGTGCCACCGCGATCGCCAGGCGCTGGCGCATCCCCATCGAATAGCCGCGCACGCGGCGGTCTGCCGCATGCGCGAGGTCCACCTGGTCGAGCACCTCCTGCACCCGGCTCGCCGGGTGGCGACCCGCTGCGGCCAGCACGCGCAGGTGGTTGCGGCCGCTGCGCCCCGGATGAAAGCTCGCGTCCTCGAGCACCGCGCCGACGTGGGCGCTCGGGTGCGGCAGGTCCTCGTAGCGACGCCCGTCGAAGCTGCCGGCGCCCGTGTCGGCGTGGATCAGGCCCAGCAACATCCGCAGCGTCGTGCTCTTGCCCGCGCCGTTCGGACCGAGGAAGCCGGTGACCCGGCCCGCCTCGACGGTGAACGACAGGTCGTCGACGGCCTGGACCGAGCCAAAGCGCTTGCTCACCCCGTCGATCTCGATCGCCGTCATGGACGCAAGATGGTAGGGAGTGTGAGCTTCATCTCTGAACCGTTGTAGCCGACGGCCGCAGCCCGTACCTTTCCAGGCTGCTCATTTCCCGAAGGAGGTAGTTCTTGTCCGCGCTCACCCGTTGGGTCCTTGCTCACAAGCGCACCGTCGTGATCAGCTGGATCGTGCTCTTCATCGCCGGCGTGATGGCCGCCGGGCCGGCCACGGACGCGCTCGATCCGGAGTTCTCGGTCCCCGACAAGGAGGGCTGGGAGACCAACGTGGAGATCTCCAAGCACTACAGCGGCACGGGCGGGAACACGGTGCCCCTGGTTCCGGTGGTCACGCTGCCGCAGGGCAAGACGGTGGACTCCCCCGGCGTGCGAGCGGACCTCGTGCGGATGGACCGGCGCCTGGAGGAAACGCTCCCGGATTCCCGCCTCGCCTCGTATGCGTCCACCGGCGACCGGACCTTCGTCTCCGATGACGGCCGCACGACCTTCGCGGTCGTCTATCCGCAGCCCGACCCCGACTCGTTCTTCGGGGAGAACCCGCGCGCCGAGAAGGCCGCGAGTGCGGCGCTGCGAGATGCGACCGTCGGTGGCGCGCCGGTCCACCTGACGGGATTCGACGCTTTGATGGAGGACTCGGGCGCCGACAACGAGGGACCGGGCGTGCTGATCGAGGCGCTGATCGGCGGCGTCGGCGCGCTCCTGGTGCTGACCTTCGTGTTCGCCTCCTTCCTGGCCGTGATCCCGATCGTGATGGCGGCCGTGTCGATCATGACCACGTTCCTGCTGCTGCTGGTACTGACCGAGCTGACCAGCGTCTCGCCGATCGTGCAGTTCCTGATCGCGCTGATCGGCCTCGGGGTCGCGATCGATTACGCGCTGATCGTCGTGTCGCGCTGGCGTGAGGAGCGCGCGCACGGTGCGAGCGGCGAGGCGGCGGTGCAGCGCGCGATGGAGACCGCCGGTCGCGCGGTCATCTTCAGCGGCATCACGGTCGCGATCGGGCTGTTCGCGTTGATCGCGCTGCCCTTGCCGTTCCTGCGCTCGATGGGTTACGGCGGACTGCTGATCCCGCTGGTCTCGACGCTGGTCGCGATCACCCTGCTGCCCGTCGTGCTGGCCAAGTTCGGGCAGCGGCTCGACTGGCCCCACCGGCGCACCGACGACAAGGCGAGTCGCGCCTGGACGCGCTGGGCAGAGGGCGTCGCGCGGCACCGCTGGCTCGCGGCCGGCGCGGGAATGGCGGTGATCCTGGCGCTCGTGTTCGCCGCGACAGACCTGCAGCTGGGGTCCTCCGACGCCGACACGGTCGCCAAGTCCGGCGACGCCAAGGACGGCCTCGTGGCACTGGAGAAGGCCGGCATCGGAGAGGGGTCGATACTCCCCCACGAGATCCTGATCGAGGGCGACACCGACCCGCGGAAGGTGGCCGCGGACCTGCGCCAGGTCGACGGAATCCACGGCGCCGTGGCGCCCGAGTCGGGTGACTGGCGCCGCGGCGGCACCGCGCTCGTGGAGGCGATCCAGATCCCCGACAGCGGATCCGCCGAGGGCGAGTCCACGCTCGAAGCTGTGCGCGAAACGGCGCACGCGGCCGGTCCCGACGTTCGCGTCGGCGGCCAGCCGGCCTCCAACGCCGACTTCATCGACGCCGTCTACGGCAGCTTCCCGCTGATGATCGCGCTGATCACGATCACGACGTTCATCCTGCTCGCGCGCGCGTTCCGCTCGTTGCTGCTGCCGCTGAAGGCGATCGTGCTCAACATCCTCAGCGTCGCGGCGGCCTGGGGCGTGCTCGTACTGGTCTGGCAGCACGGCTACGGCTCCGAGGCACTCTTCGGCATCGAGGCGACGGGCTCGATCCCATCCTGGATGCCGCTGATGATCTTCGCGTTCCTGTTCGGCCTTTCGATGGACTACGAGGTGTTCATCCTGTCGCGCATGCGCGAGGAGTACGACCGCACCGGCTCGACCGAGACGGCCGTGATCCGGGGCATCGCCCGCACCGGGCGGCTGGTCACGAGCGCGGCGCTGATCCTGTTCCTGGCCTTCACCGCGATGGCGTCGGGCCCAGGCACCGACCTGAAGATGATGGCCACCGGCCTCGCCGCCGGGATCCTGCTCGACGCAACAGTGATCCGAGCGCTGATCGTCCCGGCGGTGATCTCGCTGATGGGCCGGTGGAACTGGTGGCTGCCGGAATTCCCGGCGCGGTTGCTGCGCGTCGAGCCGTCGCTGCCGCCCGGGTTCGCGGGCGCCAAGACGGAGGCCTGAGCATGCGCCGCGTCAACATCGCCTCCCCCGCGTTCGAGTACAACGACAGCGACCCGCCCGGGTTCCGGTCCGGAAGAATGCGACTCGCCCCGGACCTTGGCTCGTCGCAGCTCGGGGCGAGCGTCTACGAGCTGCCTCCCGGTCAGGCGATCTGCCCGTACCACTACGAGCACACGGAGGAGGAGTGGCTGCTGGTCCTCGAGGGACGCCCGACCGTCCGCCATCCCGAGGGCACCGAGCAGCTCGAGCCGTGGGACACGGTGTGCTTTCCCAACGGGCCGGAGGGCGCCCACCGCGTCGGCAACGACACCGGCGAGACGGTGCGCGTGCTCATGTTCTCCACCGTGGAGTACCCCGCGGTGACGGTGTATCCCGACAGCGACAAGATCGGGGTCTGGACTCGCGACAAGCGCGACGACCTGATGACAACGCGCTCCAGTGCGGTCGACTACTGGCACGGTGAGACTTGAGCAAGTCGCAGTACTACTGCGCGGCCTCCCTCGACGGATACATCGCCGAGTCGGACGACACGCTCGAGTGGCTGATGAAGTACGAGGGCAGCTTCGAGGGCGAGGGTGTCGAGCCGGGGAAGGGCTCCTTCCAGCGCTTCTACGACGGCGTCGGCGCGCTGGTCATGGGATCGGCCACCTACGAGTTCGTCCTCGCCCACGAGGCCGCAGGTGGCGAATGGCCGTACAAGGGCAAGCCGACGTGGATCCTGACCTCCCGCGACCTACGCCGGCTCGAGGGTGACGGCGTCGACATCAGGTTCGCCGCCGCCGCCGTCGCCGATCTCTACGACGAGATGATCGGGGCCGCCGGCGAGCGCGATTTGTGGGTTGTCGGCGGCGGCAACGTCGCCTCCCAGTTCGCCGACCAGGGCCTGCTCGACGAGGTCATCGTGACGGTCGTTCCCGTCGTGCTCGGCGAGGGCAAGCCGCTGTTCGATCGCCGCGTCCCTGGCGGCGCGATGCAGCTCGCTGGAACCCGCACGTTCGACACCGGCATGGTCGAGCTGCGCTACGAGCTCAAGCGGTAGCGCCCACCGGCAGCTCGAACGACACGCCGGTGAGCTCCTCGGAGACCTGCCACAGGCGCCGCGCGGCGGCCTCGTCGCGGGCCGCGCTGCTCGACCCGACCCGTTCGGGGTATCCGCGCTGCTCGGCGATCCCGTCGGGACCGATGTACTGGCCGCCCTCGGCGGCCGGGTTGGTGGCGGCGTAGAGCTGCGACAGCACGCCGACCTCGACGCTCTGCGCCACGAGGCGGTTCGTCACCACCATCACCAGCCGGTCCACCATCGGTGCCGCGGCCTTCTGCAGGTTCGTCGCGGAGTACCCGGGGTGCGCGCCGATGCTCCGGATCCGGGACCCGGCGCCGCGCAGGCGGCGATCCAGCTCGAAGGCGAACATCAGGTTCGCGAGCTTCGACTGTCCGTAGGCACGCCAGCGGTTGTAGCGACGCTTGCTCTGCAGGTCGTCGAACTTGATCCGGCCCATGCGATGCGCCCCGCTGCTGACCGTGACGACGCGAGCGCCGTCGTGCTCCATCGCCCCGATCAGGAGGGCGGTGAGGGCGAAGTGGCCGAGGTGGTTGGTGCCGAATTGGAGCTCGAACCCGTCTGCCGTCTCGCGGCGCGGCGGCGCCATCACGCCGGCGTTGTTGACGAGGATGTCGATGCGCCCGTGCTCGCCGCGGACCCACTCGGCAAAGGCCCGCACCGAATCCAGGCTGGCCAGGTCGAGCGTCGCCACCTCGATCCTCGCGGTCGGGTCACCGACCCGTATCTCCGTGGCAGCCGCCGCACCCTTGGCCGTGTCGCGACACGCGAGCACGACCTGCGCGCCCTTGCGGGCAAGCTCGCGCGTCGTCTCGAGCCCGAGGCCGCTGTTGCCCCCGGTGACGACGGCAATCCGCCCGCTCTGGTCAGGAATCTGGTCGCTCGTCCACTTCGCGCTCATGCCGGCTCCTCGCTCGCTTGCTTTGGCGCGGACCCTACTCCCGTCCGATCAGGGGTGCACCATGGCGACGCATGCTGAAGGCTCCTCGGACCGGCACCGTCATCGTCGGACTGCTCGCGTCGACACTCGTCGTCTTCGCCGGCGCCATCCCGGCCACGGCCAAGACGACCAGCTTTCGGACGCCTTCGCGGAACATCTACTGCCTCTACTCCACGAGCGGGCAGTCAGGCGCCTTCATACGTTGCGACGTGCTGTCGCTGAACGACGTCGGCTTCGTGCTGGAGCGACGCAAGCGAGCGCGGCGAGTCAAGATCACCGACACCGTCACTGACCCGCGGAAGGCGCGTGACCTCGCCTATGGGACGTCGCGGCGATTCGGGTCGTTCCGGTGCATCTCGCGAACGAGCGGTCTGACCTGCAGGAGCCGCACCAGCGGCCACGGATTTACGCTCAGCCGCCGACACCAGCGGGTCTTCTAGAGAGATCCCGGGACGGGGCCGCCGACACGGCCCCGTTACCCAAATCTCCTCGTCAGTCGTCGTCGCTGACGGCAACGACCTTGCCGGTCGACGCGTCGACCTTGACGTCCTTGGAGCCCACGTCCACGTTGTATACGAGGGTGCCTTCGTGATGCTCGAGGTCGGTCTCGCCGAGCGATCCCGAGACGGCCGACTTCGCCGCCCTCTGGGCCTGCGACTGGGTGATCTCCGCTTGCGTGGCTAGATCCTTGCCGTCGTCGAGGCCGAAGCCGCCGTCTGCGGCCGCGATGCCGGCTCCGCCGGCGATCGCCAAGGCAAGGACAGCCAATCCTGCAGTCATGCGTCTGTTCACGCGATCCTCCTTGTGGGGCGAGATTGACTTCCTCAAGGGTGCCCGCACCGCATGAGAGGGTCGTGAGAGGAGATGAGACAAGGCTGAGCGCCGCCTTGACTCCGCCGCGCCGCACTGGCTAGGCTCACCCGCACGATCCAGGGAACGGAGCACGGAGGGGCATGCAGCGTCGGCAGGGAGTGTTGTTCTTGGTCTTGGTCGCCCTCGCGGCGGTGCCGTCGCCTGCGCGCGCGGTGACCGAGTACCCGGTTCCGACTCCGGTCAGCCAGCCCGCCGGGATTACGCTCGGACCGGATGGCGCTCTGTGGTTCACGGAGGAGAACGGTCACAAGATCGGCCGGATCACCACGGCCGGAGCGATCACCGAATTTCCGATCCCGAACCCTCCGAGCGGCCCCTCGGAGATCACGGCCGGGCCCGACGGCGCGCTCTGGTTCACCGAGTTCGGGGCAAGCCCGCCGCGGATCGGCCGCATAACCACCGCCGGCGTCTTCTTGCCTCCATTCGAGCTCCCGCTGGGCAGCGGTCCGGACGGGATCACCACGGGACCCGACGGCGCCATCTGGTTCACGCACAACGGAAACGCCAAGATCGGCCGCATCACGACCGCGGGGGACATCACGGAGTATCCGCTGCCGGGCGGGTTCCTGCCCGGCGACATCACCCCGGGGCCCGACGGGCGGCTCTGGTTTACGGAATCCGAGGCGAACAAGATCGGCGTGATCAGCCTTGCCGGCAACATCACCGAGTACGACCTCGAGCCGGGAACAGACCCCTCTGGAATCGTCGCTTCCGCGACCGCGTTGTGGTTCACGGAGTTCGGTAAAGATCGGATTGGCCGGATCCCGCCCGTCGGCCTTCCGGTCACCCATTTCGGGCCCACCGGCGCGGGGCCCTCGGGGATCGCGTTCGGGGCGGACGGGGCGCTCTGGTTCACCATGACCGGGGCCGACAAGATCGGCCGGATGACAACCAGCGGCGCGATCACCGAGTACACGATCCCCACGCCCGGAAGCGAGCCCGGAGGGATCGTCGCCGGACCCGACGGAGCACTCTGGTTCACCGAGTTCGCCGGCAACAAGATCGGACGGATCGAGGCCGGATCGTCATTTACGCCGCCGCCCACACTCGCGCCGGTGGTCACCAAGCCGAAGTCCAAGTCGAGTAAATCGAAGAAGTGCCGTGTCCCGAAGGTGCGGGGCCTGGCAGTCAAGAAGGCGCGTCGGAAGCTGCGCAAAGCCGGTTGCCGCTACCGCCTGCGCGGCAAAGGAAGAGTGGTCTCGAGCAAACCGCGAGCGGGAACGCGCACCACGAAGAGAGTGCTGGTGAAGGCCAAGCGAAAGAAAGGGCGGTAGCAGCCGGATGATGCCTCCAGCACGTATCGATAGGCGCGCCCGGACCAACGCTCGGCTTCGCCTGCCGTTCGCTTGCGCATTCCTGGTGTGCGCCTTTTGCATGCCGGGCGCCGCACACGCGGTCACCTTTACCGGGCCGACCAACATCGCCGTCGGGAGCGCCCCTCAGTCGGTCGTGACCGGCAACTTCAACGGTGACGCCGATCCCGATCTGGCGGTGGTCAACCAGGGCTCGAACAACGTTTCCGTACTGCTCGGCGGCGCCGGCGCCAGCTTCAGCGCGCCCGTGAACTACGTCGCCGGCACGACGCCCCTCGCGGTTGTCGCAGCCGACTTCAACGGAGACTCCGATCCCGAGCTGGCGGTCGTGAACGAGGCCTCCAACAACGTTTCGATACTGACCGGGGGAGCCGGCGGAACGTTCTCGGCGCCGACCAACTTCGTCGTCGGCAGCACTCCGCAGTCCCTGGGTGTCGGGGACTTCAACGGCGACTTGGATCGGGACCTGGCAGTCGTGAACGAGGGCTCGAACAACGTGTCCATCCTGCTCGGCGGTGCCGGCGCGAGCTTCGGCGCTCCCACCAACTTCAGCACCGGCGGGCTGCCCCGGTCGGTCACGGTCGCTGACTTCAACGCCGACTCGGACCCGGACCTGGCTGTTGCCAACGAGGCCACCAACAATGTCTCCATCCTGGTCGGCGCTGCCGGAGGCAGCTTCACCGGGCCAACCAACGTATCGGTCTGCAGCGCGCCCACCTGGATCACATCAGGGAACTTCAACGGCGACTCGGACCCGGACCTGGCCGTGGTCAACGAGCTCTGCCACAACGTCTCGGTGCTGCTGGGCGGCGCGGGCGCGAGCTTCGGCACGGCTACGAACTTCGCCTCAGGCAATCTTCCCGACGGTGTGGCGGTCGGCGAGTTCAGCGGCGACTCGGACCCGGACCTGGCCGTGGCGAACCAGGGGTCCGACAACGTCTCGATACTGGTGGGCGGTACCGGTGGAACCTTCACCGGCCCGACCAACTTCGCGAGCGGCGACGGCCCGACGTCCGTGGCGGTCGGAGACTTCGATGCCGATACCGACCAGGATCTGGCGGTCACCAACGAGCTGCTCGACAACGTCGCGATCCTGCTGCTCGTAACGACTCCTCCGGCTGGTTACGTGCGCCCCGGGGGTGCTTCGCCGATGCGGATCGCGCTCGTGCCCGCATTTGCCGCCTGTACCACGCCCAACCTGCTGCACGGGCCGCCCGCGCTGAGCGGTGCGTCGAACGATGGGTCCTGCGGGCCACCTGCACAGACATCCGGCTTCCTCACGATCGGGGCACCCGACGCGAACGGTGCGCCGGCAAGCTCGACCGGGTCGGTGCGGTTGAGCGTCGTCGGCGATGCCGCGTCGCCGGAAAATTCCGATGTCGCGATCGAGTTCAGTGTCACGGACGTGCGTTGCAAAGCCGGCGTGTCGACGTGCGGCGCGGCCAACAACCAGGCTGGTCCCGATTACACAGGCGAGCTGACACCCAACGCCGTCTTCCGGCTGACGGACGCCAACAACGTGGGAGGGTCGGGCCGCGCGACGGTGGTGGACCAATCCCTTGCTGGAAATGCGCTGGTTCAGGTTCCCTGCGCTTCGACCGCGTCGATGGCGATCGGTGCGACATGCACACTGACGACCACGCTCGACGCTGTCACCCCCGGCATCGTCCTCGACGGCAAGCGTGCCATCTGGGAGCTGGGCCAGGTCGAGGTACTCGATGGCGGCTCAGATGGTGAGGCCTCCACGACGCCGAACAGCCGCTTTCTCGTGCAGGGCATCTTCGTGCCCTGACGGCGTGCGGCGCCGGGCTCGCGGTCAATCCCGGGCAAGCAGCGGGTCGTCCCAGATGCGCCCGTCCTCGCGCCCCAGGCGCCAGAACCCGATCCCGAGGCCACGGTCGCGGGCCAGCCGGACACGGCGCGCGATCGTCGCCGCATCGGGGTACCACGCCTCGTGGTGGACTCCGTTCTCCGTGTAGCTGAAGACCCAGGCGTCCGCCACCGGGTCGAGGATTGGCCGCGCGCCGACCCGCGCCACCAGGCTCCGCACGTCGGCATGCTCGAGCGCGGTCGCCTCGTTGGCCGGCCCGCCGCCGTTGGGCCAGTCCATCCCGTAAAGGTGCGTGCCAAGGACGAACCGCGACCTGTTGGGCATCGACGCCACGTAGTCGGCGACCCTGCGCGCAAGCTCCATGTCGTCGGGCGCGCCCGGCGCCGAAGTGGCCCAATGCCAGCCCCAGTTCATCACGAACACGTAGTCCGCCGCGCGTCCGAGGGCAGCGTAGTCGTAGAGACCCGACCTTCCGGTCGTGGTGTGCTCGTACTTCGCCGACACTGCTACGGAGAGGCGCTTTCCGATCACGTGAAGGCGGCTGGCCAGGTCCGCAACGTAGGACGTGAGTACATCGCGGTCGGTGGCGGCACCGTTCTCGAAGTCGATGTTGATGCCGTCGTAGCCGTGGTCGCGCACCAGCGCCACGAGCCGCGCCAGCGTTGCGGCGCGCACACGGGCATCGGTGAGCACCTTGTGCAGCGTGTCCGGCCGCTGGCAGTTGAAGCGCGGCAGCACGAGGATTCCGCGCAGCTGCGACCAGCGCGTGACCAGCGGGTCGTCGCGACCCATGATCTCGCCGTCGGTGGCACGACAGTCGAAGTAGGTCGGATAGACCGTCCCGATCCGCGAGTAGCGCCGCTGGAGATCTCGAAAGCTCTCGCCGGTCGAGGCGAGCAGGAACGCGTGCGCGCGGCCCTGCGATGCCGGCGGCCGCGCTGTGGTGATGGTCACCGGCGCGGTCGAGGCACTCATGTATCCCTGTGTGTCGATCGCCGCGACGGTAAACCTGTAGCGCGTTGCCGACGCAAGATCGCGATCGGCTCCTGCTCGCCCGCGCACCTGGCGCACCGGCAGGCCGTCGCGAAAGATGCGATAGCCGGCAATGCGGCCGCTGCGCCGTCGGGCCGCCGGCCAGGACAGCCGCACGCGCGACGCGGTCACGGTCGTCGCTCGCGGCCTTCCGGGACGCATCGGGGGATGGTGGCCTCTGAGGACCTTCACCGGATTCCCACGCGGGCCGACAGTCCCGCGCGTGTCTATCCCGGCGACACGATAGGTGTGTCTGCGCGCGACGAGCACGCGCAGAGAACGGCGCCGCACCCGCCGGTACGCATGACCGTCGCGATAGACACGGTACGCGACTACGGCTCTGTCGCCGGGACGGCTCGGGCCCCACACGAGCCGTGCGTGGTCCCGGCCGGAGGCCGTGACGGCCAGCCCGGAGGGAACGGACGGCGGGCGGAATGACAGCGCAGCGTCGGCGCTCGCCGGCAGGGCGAGCGCCACGGCCACCAGCGGCGAGAGCTTGAGTCGCACCGCTGTGTAGACGGATCCGGCAGCGCCGTGCTCATCCGGGCTGGACGGATGCCCGAGCGGAGTGCCACTGGCGCGGGCCGCTTGCCGGGCGAGGTAAGCTACTGCTCGCTTCTCGCTTCATCCCACGATCGGTATGGGGGTGCCGATGAGCCATCCCGTTCTCGATGCCGCACCGGACGCGGCCCTCGTCGTCGACGAGGACGGACGCGCCATTGACGTCAACCGTGCGGCCGAGGATCTGTTCGGGCGCGAGGGATCGGAATTGATCGGCACACCGATCACCGAGCTGGTCGAACTGCCCGGGGGGATCCCACTGGAGACCATCGGGCGGGCCAGGATCGCCACGCGGCGTCCTGACGGGGCGGAGCTCCCGGCCGAGCTGACCGTGACTCGCACGAGCGATCGGCCGCTGCGCTACGCCGCCTGGATACGCGACCTGACCGGCAGCGACGCCTCAGAGCGCCTCCGGAAGGAGACGCTGCTCGAGCTCGGGGAGGTGGTCGGTCAGCTCGGCAGCTGGGAATGGCTTCCGGCAAAGGGCGAGCTGTTCTGGACCGACAATCTCTACCGCCTCTTCGGATACGCGCCGGGCGAGATCGAGCCCGCACCGGACTTCGTGTTCGACCGGCTGCATCCCGACGACCGTAAGCGCGTGCAAAGGGAGATCAACGCACTAAGCAAGGTGGGCAAGCTGCACCCCATCGAGTCCCGCATCCTGCTCCGCGACGGCTCCAGTCGTCACCTGCGTTCGATGTTGGCAGTCGTGGAGGAGCGCGACGGCCGGCCGTGGCGCATCGTTGGGTCCGTGCGGGACGTGACCGACCAGCGGGGCGCGGAGCGAGAGGTCTCGGCCCACGTCGCGGTGGCGCACGCGCTGGCGAGGTGGAGCTCGCTGGAGCAGGACGCCGTCCGGCTGCTGCGGGATCTCGCCAGGTCCATCGAGTTCACCGCTGGGGCACTGTGGGCTCCGGATGAAGACGTGCTGGTTGCCCACGCGTACTGGCAGTCCGAAGCTGCGGAGGCGGAGGCGTTCGAGGCGGATGTGCGCCGGCGCCGGTTTCCGCAGGGGACCGGCCTGCCGGGGCGGGTGTGGCAGACCAAAGCGCCGATCAACATGGTTCGCATCCAGGAGGATCCGTCCTACCCGGCGCGGGAGGCTGCGGCACAGGCGGGGTTGCGCGGAGCGGTGGCGTTCCCCGCGATCTCGGGCAACGAGGTGCTGGCAGTGATCGAGCTTCTGTCGCGAGACCAGGCGCCGCTACCAAGGCGGCTGCTGCGCTCGCTGACCTGGATCGGGTACGAGATCGGCCAGTTCCTCGCGACCCGTCGCGGCGAGCTCCTGCCACCGTCCCTCACCCCCCGGGAGCTCGAGGTGCTGCAGCTTGCCGCCGTGGGCAAGTCCGGGCCGCGCATCGCAAAGGAGCTGTTCGTGAGCCCGACCACGGTCAAGACCCACTTCGAGAACATCTATTCGAAGCTCGGGGTCCCGGATCGTCCGTCCGCGGTCGCGGTCGCGCTGCGCCTCGGGATCATCGAGTAGGGCGGCTGTTAGCCGTTAGCGGATCAGGCCGATCCGCATGGCGTGGGCGACGGCGCCGGCCCGGTCGCTGACACCGAGCTTGTCGTAGATGTTCTCGAAGTGGGTCTTCACGGTCGCCGGGCTCAACACCAGCTGCTCAGCGATCCGAGGCCCGGTGTTTCCTTCGGCTGCGAGACGCAGCACATCCAGCTCGCGCTTCGAGATGCGGCGCGGGCTCAGGTCGGCGCGGCGGCGGTCCAGGAAGCGGCCCAGCTCACGACCAATCCCGGTCAAGGTCCGTACGAGCCGCTCGCTGGACTCGTGCTTGTCGAAGCTGTAGAACGACAGGACGGCGAGCGGGCCGTCGTCGCCAACCGCCGGAAATGCCAGGCTCGTCCGCAGCCCCAGCCTGGCCGACCCCGCCTGTTGCGGAAGCTTCGAATCCCTGTTCAGATTCTCTGTCAGGACCGGCTGCCCGGACTTGAATGCCCGTCCGTGGACCCCGTGCCCCGGTCGGAAGGTCATTGCACGGGTGAGCCGTTCGAAATCGTCGACCTTGATTCCCGGAGCACTCCAGAAGGAACGGCAGCCCAGGGTCCCGGCGTCGGCATTCCATGTCCAGAGGGACCCCAGTTCGTACTCGAGTGCCGTGCCGAGCTGCCGGAGCAGGCCGGTGACGCCCTCGTCGAAGGACACCCATTCGCGCAGAGCCTGCTCGACGGCGTCGTGGGCCCGGAGCTCACGCTCGGTCAGGCGCTGCTCGGTGATGTCCTGAGCAACCCCGACCCAGCGAGCGGGTTGGGCGCGCTCGTCGGCTTCGACCCGTCCGCGGACGCGAATCTCGCGCACGGCGCCGTCCGGGCGCAGGATGCGGTACTCCCAGGTGATGCCCTCCTCGGGGATCTCGCCCGGGCTCTCGACGACGGAGGCCATCACGCTTGCCGTGCGCTCGCGATCGTCCACATGCACGCATTCGAGATAGCGCTCGATGGTTGGCTCGAAGGAGCGCGGGTCGAGGCCGTGGATGCGGTACAGACCGTCCGACCAGACCCCGCGGTACGTGCGCAGGTCGAGCTCCCAGCTGCCCATCTGCGACAGCGCCTCGGCGGCAGCAAAGAGATGGGCCTTCCGGGAGCTGCGATGCTCGGCCTCCTTGAGCATCGTCAGGTCGCGGATGAACCCGGTCCACACAGGAGGCGAATCGCTCGTCTGCGTCACGGTCAGCTCGATCGGGAACTGCTCGCCGCCGCGGGCCATGGCGCGCATCTCGATCCTCCGATCGAGGATCCGGGGGCTGTCGCCGGCAGTCAACCGGAGCAGGCCCGCCCAGTGATTTGCCCGCAGGTCGGGCGGAATGATCGTCTCCGCCAGCTCCCGGCCGATCACGTCCTCGCGCTGGTACCCGAACATCCGCTCGGCCGAACGGTTGAACTGCAGGATCCGGCCGAGGGAGTCGATCGTGACGACCGCGTCCCGTGCTGCCTCCACGACGCGCGGCTCCCAATTCTCGGGCGGGGCCGGGTCGCGGGCGAGCCGGCTTTCTCGCGTGGTGGCCATGGGCTTACCAGTAGATTCGTTACCGACGAGGCCGATGCCTATCGTCAGAAAGGTGGGATCGGATCCCCCGTATGGGGGAATTCGGGGGTATGGGCTCCCCCAAAAGGGGGGGCCTGCTCAGAACACCGCGATGGAGCGCATCTTCGGCAGCCGCACGGTCTTGATGTAGAACTCCTCGATCGCGCGGACCGTCCGGATGAAACCGTCGACGTCGAGCGGCTTGTTGATAAAAGCGTTCACGTGGCTGTCATAGGCGCGCAGCACCTCACGCTCGGCGGTCGAGCTCGTGAAGGCCACCACAGGCAGCATGCGCAGCCGGGGGCTCTGCTTCATCTCCTCGAGGACCTCGAGCCCGTCCATTTTCGGCAGGTGCAAATCCAGCAGGACGAGATCCGGGCGTGGCGCCGCCCTGTACCGGCCTCGCCGATGTAGGAAGTCCAGCGCCTCCTCGCCGTCCCTCACGACCCTCAGGCCCTTGGCCATCCTCCCGTGGCGCAGGGCCTCCTCGGTCAACAGAACGTCGTCAGGACTGTCCTCCACCAGCAGGACCTTGATCGGCGCGAGTGCGGATGTCATGCGGGGTACTCCTTCTCGTCGGGGATCGTGAACTGAAAGCTGCTGCCACCTTCCTCGCCCGGCTCCACCCAGATCCTGCCGCCGTGGTGTTCGACGATCCGCTTGCAGATCGACAGCCCGATGCCGCTGCCGGGATAGGCGTCGCGCGTGTGCAGGCGCTTGAAGACCTCGAACACCCGCCTTGCGTACCGGGACTCGATCCCGATCCCGTTGTCGGTCACCGAGAAGCGCCAGGTGCCGCCCTCCTGCAGTGCCCCGACACGAATGCGGGCATGCGACTCCCCGCGGAACTTGAGCGCGTTCGAAATCAGATTCTGGAAGACACGCTGCAGTTGCCTGGGGTGGGCCTGCACGGTGGGCAGGGGATCGACCGAGACGTCCGCCCCGGTCTGCTCGATCGGCCGGCTGAGGGTCTCGATGACAGCGTCGAGCAGTGCGGCGCAGCTGGTCGGTTCCCGGCGTAGCTCACCGCGGCCGATCTGCGAATACTCGAGCAGGTCGTCGATCAGCTCCTGCATGCGCCTGCTCGCCTCGACGGCGTGCGAGATGTACATGTCCGCGTCGTCACCTAGCTGCCCCTCGTAGCCGCGCGCGAGCAGCTGAACCATCCCCGACACCGAGCGCACCGGCTCCGAGAGATCGTGGGAGGCGACGTGGGCGAAGTGCTGGAGGTCGTCGTTCGAGCGCTGCAGGTCGATGCTGGTGCGCGCGAGCTTGACGTTCGCCGCCTCCAGCTCGCAGATCCTCTGCATGAGCAGCTCGTTCAGCTCGCTCGGCCGCCGGCGGCCAAAGATGTCGGCGGCGGGGGCACGGACGCCGAGGACCTCGCAGACCACGGCTACCACCGTCTCCGGCTGGCATGGCTTCGGGAGAATGCCCGAAACGTCACACGCGGCGGCAAGGGCGCGAATCTCCGCCTCGACGTAACCCCCGGTGGAGAAGATCACCGGGGTGTCCCCGACGCTTCGATCATCGCGCAGGTCGCGCACGAACTCGGACCCGTTCGCCCCCGGCATCCGCGGGTCGGTGATGACGACGTCGGGGCCGTGCGAACGTGTCAGCTCGAGCGCCCGCCGCGCATCGGCCGCCTCCAGCACCCGATGACCCATGCGATCGATGACCCCGGCGAGCTGGCTGCGTTCGTCCGTCTGGTGATCGGCGACCAGCACACACCCCACTGCCGCTCGGAACTCCTCGGTTTGACGGTGCATGCGACTTTATTTCGACCGCTCCGCGCCTGCTCCCATCGCTCCATAGGACGAACGGGGCCCTCAGTTCGGGGGGTTCTCGCGCATGAAACCCTCCATTAAGCGTTGAGGGCGCCAGACGGTGCTAGCGTCGAGGTACAGGAACGGAGTCCCGAGTGAATGGAAAGGAGAACACGATGACGCGTTTTGCACCGCGCCTAATGGCGCGGCATGAGCTTCGATGACCCCCCGCGCATGCGCTGCAGCGTCTGCGGCGCGATCTGGTTGAAGCCCGAAGGGGCACCAGCCCAGGACCCAGCCGATAGCTGCCTTCGCTGTGATGGCGCCCTGGTAGTCGACGACTAGCAGCACAACAGGCCTCCGCATCGAGGGTGAGTGGGTTTGCCCGCATAAATCACCCGAAGAGACGAGCCCGTTCATCCCTTGGAGCGATGGGATCGCCCAGTTTGCGGTCGAACCAAAGAGCGTTGCTCAATCCATGACGTGCGGCGGCCAGGGGAAGTCTGAGCGTTAAAGCGGACCGGCCTGCGCCGAACGTCACAACCAGGAGGTCATGTCCGTGTTCCGTTCATCCATGCACTCTGCGGCGATCGCGACTGCGGTGGCAGCGCTCGCCCTCGGCCTGTTCGCGGCCGGTGCGGTCGGCAAGTACGACCATCCCCCCACCCCGACGGAGACCACTCCGACGAACACCACCCCCACCAACACCACTCCGACGGTGACGACTCCACCGGTCGTCGCCCCTCCCGCCGTTGTGGAAGAGGTGCAGCCACCGGCGCTCGTGAACGTGGCCCCGGCCGCAGCTCCCGCGCCCGCGGTGGCAGTGGCGCCGGCGCCGGCATCGCGCCCCCAGGAAGAAGTCAAGGGCGAAGCAGGCACACGCGACGAGGGCAACGGCAGCAGCGACAGCCAGCCGACCGTGGTCGCGCAGGTCGACGACACGACCTCGAGCGGCGCGGCAAGCCCCAGCGGCGAACTCGCGCAGACGGGGCTGAACACGTCCCTCCTAGCGCTTCTCGGAGGACTCGCACTTGCCGGCTCCGCAGCCCTGTTCCGGCACTCCCGCCTCGACTGAGAGGCGCAGCGCACGACGCGGGGGCGGCAGTGCCCCCGCGTCGCCGGCCTTGCCGTCAGCCCGCAGGCTGATGCGCGCGGCTGCCGTCGTGCTGCTCGCAGCCGGCGTTCTCGCGGTGATGGAGGCCGTCGTCACGTTTGCCTGGCAGGAGCCGGTCACGGCGCTCTTCGCGCAGCGCGAGCAGCGCGCGCTCGAGGATCAGCTCGAGCAGACCAACCGCGCCTTCAAGGCGCCCGCTCCGCGAACACAGGCAGCGGCGATCCCGACCCCGGCGGGCCAGATGGCTGCACTCGCCGAGCGCCTGGAGCGCACGGTGGACGACGGCGATGCCCTCGGGCGCATCCAGATTCCCGCGATCGACGTCAGCCTGGTTTTCGTTTCCGGCGCGACACCGCGAAACCTGCGCAAGGGCCCGGGTCACTACGCATCGACGGTCCTTCCCGGGGAGCGAGGCACGGTGGGCGTCGCCGGCCACCGCACGACGTACCTCGCGCCGTTTCGCAAGCTGAACCGGCTCGACACCGGAGACGAGGTCGTGATGACCATGCCCTACGGCCGCTTCACGTACGCCGTCGAGGACGCTCTGGTCGTACCGCCGTCCCGCGTCTCGGTCCTCCGGGCGGGTGTCGAGGACCGGCTCGTGCTCACCACCTGCACGCCCCTCTTCAGTGCAGCCAAGCGCCTCGTCATCGTCGCCCGGAAGAAGTCGGCGGTCCCGCTGGGGGCCGCGGTCGGCGACTACTTCCCGTACCAGCTCTAGCGGCAAGCACCCCTGTGCTTGCCGAACAGCGCGACGATGGTGAGCCCGCCGGCATCGCCGAAGGGCGACGACTGCACCATCCCGAGGCCGAAGTCCTTCCAGCAGCTGCGCAGGATGTTGGTGCGGTGGTCGGTGCTCTTCATCCACGCGCCGAACATCTGACGCGGCGTCGAGTTGCCCCGCGAGAAGAGCAGGTTCTCCCCGGCGCTCCATGAACCCGCGTTGGGCTTGTACCCGCCGGCTGCGATCCGGTCCATGTGGTCCGTGCCGCTCGGCGAACGGTGCTCGAAGTAGTGGCGGCGCACCATGTCGCGGGCATGCTTGGCGGCGGCGAGCGAAAGGTCGCGGTTCAACCGCAGGTGGCGGCGCACGCCGTGGGCGCGACGCTCGCTGTCGTGCAGGCATGTCATGGCCTTGCGGAAGCGCTTGACGCTCTGGCCGGTCTTGTCGGCGCCTTTGCATCCCGCAGATGCGTAGGCCGATCGGGTGTCACCTGCACGGGCCTGGGCGGGGAGGACGGTCAGGACTGCGGCCACCAGGACGATGATCCCGACGAGCCGGCCAAGCCGGCCATTCGTGCTTCCGGTGGGACTTCCCGACGTGCTGTCTGCTGCCTGAGATGAGGCGAAAATGTTCATACCTATGGCCTCGTCGCTGGGCCATGGGCAGGGCATCCCGCGCCTGATGGAGAGCGGCGGAGGAACTGCTGCTCCCCCGATCGGGGGGCAGCCCTCCACCGGTCGTGTGAGGGGAGCTCATCGCTGTGTCAGACGGCAGACCGGGGACGTAGTCCGATCGGCGGATATTGCGAGGAATCGCACCCGGCCGGACCGAAATGGAGTAATAAGGACGTACTAGCTAGTTCTGTTACTTGCCTGTGGAGCAGAAGGGAATGCGGATGACGGCGGAAGTCGAGAACGCATCGCCGGCTGTGTTCGGCAGTCTCACCAGGGGGATGAGCCGCCTGGACGCTGTGGGCGTGGCTGTCATCACGTCGGGTGTCGCACTTCTCGGTTTCTTCGATCCGGGCGAGGCGCTCTGGTACCTCCTCGTCTTTCCGATCTGGATCGTCGCGCGGGACTTCGGGATGGTGATCGGCTTCGTCGCGGCTACGACCGCCCTGGCACTCGCGATCCCAATCCACGTGATGCACGACGTCGCACACGGCGCGGTCGGATACGTCGCGCTGGCCGCTGTGTTCACGGGCGCGGCTGCGGTCGGAGGCGCCGGACGGCCCGCACGCGGTGCGAGAGCGAGCAACGAGATCGATTGGCTGCTGACCGCCAGGCCGCAAATCGTGCCGCGGCGCGAGGTGTTGAGCCGGCGCGAGCTCGAGGTCATGGAGATGATCGCGACGGGCGCTAAGAACTCGGAGATCGCCGACCGCTTCGTGATCTCGCAGAACACCGTCAAGTCGCACGTGAGCCAGATCCTCAAGAAGCTGGCAGTCGCAAACCGCACCGAGGCCGCGTACCGGTACACGGAGCTTTACGGTCACGCGCCGCACGCGACCACCACGACGGCGCCTGCCGGCGAGACCCAGCACGACGGGGCAGCCGAGATCGGCGCAGCGAGCGTGGTCCCGGCAACGGTGCGTGACGCGCCTCGTAGCGACCGCGTGCTACTCAGGTTGCAGGACGGGCGCGACCTCGAGGTGCCGGTGCTCGCACCGATCCGCGCCGGCCTCGACATCGGGGTCCCAGCGATCGTCTACTTCGACGGGCACGAGCAGCCCGTCGGGTGGTACCTGCCTCAGCTGGACCTCGGCGTGGACATGCGCCACTGGGCGCCGTAGCGATCCAGAGCCCCAGATAGCCCGATCGGCCGATCCTGGCGGCCGCGCGCGCGGACGATGAACACCGGAAGATGGACAGCGCGCCCACGGACCGCACCAGCCGTTACGCGACCATGCTGGCTGGGCGCATGGGACTCGACGCGGAGTCGATGCGGTTCGCGACGCCGATGCGAGACGTCGGCGCGGCCGGCATCCCCGCCTCGATCCTGACGGCGCCCCGCAGGCTGACCCCGGCGGAGCGGCACGAGATGCAGCGCCACACCGAGCTCGGCCGGGACATGCTGCGCGGCTCTGGTGATCCGCGCCAGGACCTGGCCGCCACGATCGCCTGGACCCACCACGAGCGACTCGACGGAAGCGGCTACCCCCGGGGGCTCTCCGGAGACGCAATCCCGCTCCAGGGACAGGTTGCCGGCATCGCAGACGTGTTCGGCGCCCTCATCAGCGACCGTCCCCACCGTGGCGCCTGGCCGATCGAAGATGCGCTGCGCATCGTCAAGGGGAAGCGCGGCGGCCACTTCGCCCCCCGTCTCGTCGACGCGTTCTTCGTGCTGATGGAGGAGATCGTCGGCGAGCGGCTCTGCGACGCGGCGCTGGGCGGCTACTCCAGCAGTCCCCGGCGCATACCCTCGGCGACCGCAGCCGCCCGCTCGGAGACACCAAGCTTCTCGTAGATGTTCTGGAGGTGGGTCTTCACGGTCGACGCCTCTATGTAGAGACGTGTGGCGATCTCGGGGGCGGAGCGCCCGTCGGATACCAGCTTCAGCACCTCCCTTTCCCTCGCCGTCAGCGCGATCCCGTCCCCATCGTCGCCACGCAGGCGGATCTGCTGCAGAACGGCGTCGTCGAGGCCTCTGGTCAGCACCACCTGTCCGCGCGCGACAGTCGCGATCGCGTCGCAGACCTCTCCCGCAGACGACATCTTGTCGAGATATCCGGCGGCGCCCCGGGCCAGCAGGTCGTAGACCATCCCACTGTCGGTATGCGTCGATAGAAAGAGCATTCGCGTCGGGATCTCGTCGCGGATCACGGCGTTCAGGACCTCGGACCCGTCGAGCTCGGGCATCCGCATGTCAACCACGGCAACGTCGGGTCGCAGCTCGCGGATCCGATCGATCGCCAGCCGCCCGTTGTCTGCTGTCCCGACCAACTCCAGGTCGGGGCTGCCCTTGATCGCATCCTCGACGGCCTTGCGGAACATCGGGTGGTCGTCGGCGACCACCACGCGCGTCCGCTCAGTCATCGGGCGCTTCCAGGTCAGGGAGCCACACTCCGAGCGCGGTGCCGGCCCCTCCGGTGCTATCCAGGCTCAGCGTTCCGCCCGCCATCTCGATCCGCTCGCGCATCGCCGGCAGCCCGAGATGCCCGGCCCGCACCCGCAGCGCCTGCGTGACGTCCAATCCGGTGCCATCGTCTTTGACCCGCAGCGAGAAACCGCGAACGTCCTGATCCAGGAGGACCTCGACGCGTGCGGCGCCGGCATGCTTGCGAATGTTCGCGAAGGCTTCCCGCCCCGCCCGGTAGAGCAGGGTGCGCACCGCCTCGGTCGGCTGGCGCGTCGTGCGATCCACGACCTCGTACTCGAGTCCCTCGTCGGCATAGGTCTGCTCGAGAACGACCTCGAGCGCGACTCTCAATCCGCTCCTGTCGAGCTCCGCCGGCTGCAGCTCGAACAACAGGTGGCGCAGACGCTCGCCTGTTACCGCGACATCGTCCCGGAGCCGGACGAGCTGATCCGCGAGCTCGTTGTCCGACGTGCCCGCAATCAGCATCTCGAGACGCATCCCGATCGCGACCATGGCCTGAATGGAGTCGTCGTGCAGCTCTTCCGCGATATGGCGGCGCGCCTCCTCGTGCGCGTTGACCAGCTGGCTCATGAGCTTCCTGCGCTCGGCGTCGGCTGCCTCCAGCTCGCGGACCTTCTCGACCAGCTTGTCGTTCAGCAGGCGCAGTTGCTGACGATCGAACTCCTCGCCCGCAAGCGGCCGCGGTGGCGGAGACGTGGGTGCGCCGAGCGCCTCGTCGACGATGCTGATGATGTCGTCGAACTCCGACGGCTTGGAGAGAAACCGCGACACGCCGACCGCCGCGGCCAGGCGCTGCACCTCGTCGAGGCTGTAGTTCGCCGTGCTGAAGATCACCGGGACCGTTTTCGTTTCCGGCTCGGCGCGCAGCCGCCGCACGAACTCATAGCCGTTCATCTCCGGCATGACGATGTCCGTGATGATCAGGTCCGGCCGGTCGGCACGCGCGAGTTCCAGGGCCTGATGGCCCGTCGCCGCCTCGCTGACGCCGTGACCGGCATGCCCGAGCACGGTTTTGAGCAGCTGCCGGTCGGCCGGGCGGTCGTCCAAAACGAGGATCGAGCTCATGCGGCGCCCGCTGCCGTGCGGAGAACGGGCGGCAGGTATGCCTCGACCTGCGACACGAAGGTTTCGGCCTCGATCGGCTTGGAGATGTAGCCGGCAAAGCCGCGGGACAGGACGTGGTCCCGGTCGCCGACCATGGCGAAGGCGGTGACGGCCACGACGGGGCACTCCTGGAAGGCCGGGTCGTCCCTGATCGTGGCGGTCGCTTCATAGCCGTCCATGCCTGGCATCTGGATGTCCATCAGGATCAGGTCGGGCCGTTGCTCGATGGCCAGGCGAACGCCTTCGGCGCCGCTCAGGGCCAGCACCGGGCTGTAGCCGGACGCTTTTAGGAGGTAGTCCGTGAGCTCCATGTTGGCGCGGTTGTCCTCCACCACGAGAATGGTGGCCGCCATTCACCCCGCCTTCGGCAACTCGAGGACGAACCTGCTCCCGGACCCGTACTGGCTCTCGAAGTTGAGGGTGCCGTTGATGAGTTCCGCAAGCTTCTGGCTGATGTACAGGCCGAGACCCGTCCCTTCGTGACGACGCGTGGCCGATGGCTCGACCTGCTGGAAAGCCGTGAATAGCCGCACGCGGTCCTCCTCCCTGATGCCCAGTCCCGTGTCGACGACGGTGAAGCGGGTCATGGGCCCGCCACCGTTCTCGTGGCTGTCGAGCTCGACGGTGACGCTCCCCTCGTCCGTGTACTTGATCGCGTTGTTGGCCAGGTTGATCAGGATCTGGCTGAGCGCGCGCCGATCGGTGTGCAGAGTCACGGTGGTGTCCGCCATGACCATCTGAAGATCGATGCCCTTGGCAGCGGCGACCGGCCGCAGACCCGACACGACCTCTTCCAGCAGCTCGCGGCAATCCACCGGCTCGAACGTCAGATCCACTTTTCCCGACTCGATCTGGGCGAGGTCGAGCAGGTCGTTGATGATCGCAAGCAATTGCTTGCCGTTCGTCTTCACGGTCTCGAGCTGCTTGCGCTGTTCTGTGGTGAGCGGGCCGCTCAGACCCATCAGGATCGTGCCGGTGAACCCGATCACGGCGTTCAACGGCGTCCGTAGCTCGTGGCTCATGCTGGCCAGGAAGCGGTCCTTGGCCTGACTCGCGGCCGCGAGTTGTGCGTTTGTCTCTTGAAGCTCCAGCTCGAACCGCTTGCGCTCCGTGACGTCGCGGATCTCGGCGGCGGCGAGCACGCCCTGCTCGGTCTCGAGCGGGCTGAGGCTGATCTCGACCGGGAGCTCGGTCCCGTCTTTGCGAATTGCCCAGAGATCGAGGCCCGTCCCCATCGGGCGTGCCCGCGGGTTCCCGAAGAACTGGGCCAGGTGCCCGGGGTGGCGTTCGTGGTAGCGCGCAGGGATCAATGTCTCGACGCCGCGTCCCGTCAGCTCCTCGGGCGTGTAGCCCAAGAGGCTCTCGGTCTGTGCGTTGGCGAGCACGATCTTCCCGTCGCTGTCGACGATCACCATCGCGCCGCGCGCGGATGCGAGCAGGCCCGTCCTGAACCTGTCCTCAGCCCGCGTTTGCTCGACCAGGTACTCGTCGTCCTGCGGCGAGAGCCGGAGCTCCTCGCGGAAGTCGGCCGAGGTCACGAGATAGCCGTACCCCCCGTCGTCGGACCCCTCGTCGTCGGAGCGCAGCGGCGTGACGACCACCGGCGGGGTGCGCATCGCGGCTGGCCCCAGCTCGCGCTGGATGAACTCGATCGCCCCGGACACGTTCTCGAAGGTGTGTGATGGCAGCGGCATGACCCATGGGATATCGACACATGCCCTCGGGCGACCGATCGGCCGATCGGCGGAGCCGCTGGATCTAGCAGTGAACGCGAGAGGCCCGCATTTGCGGGCCTCTCGTTCGAGGTGCTGTCACCCAGGGCGCTAGTCGCGGTCTTTGTTCTTGCCGCCGTGGCCGTGCCCGAAGTGGTGGCCGTGTCCACCGACCTGACCGCGGATCTCACCGCTGCCGAACGTGTCGGTGTGGACGTTGGCGTAAACCGCCTTGGCCTTCAGGGCCCGAACGAACTCGTCGAACTCACCCGCGGCGATGCCTTGAGGTGCGGGGCTCGGCCCGGGGCTCACAACGTCGAGGATGTCGGCCGGCACGATCGTGCCGGTCACCTCTCCGGACGGCGGACAGGCGGGCTTGCCGCCACCGCCGCACAGGAAGGCGATCACGCCGCCGTTGGTTGCTTCGCGCCCGAAGTGGAGGTGCGCGAACTTCACCGGCGAGCTGAGATCGCCGTACCGCAGCTTGAACTCCACGGAGTCGCCGCGGACCTTGGCCTTGAACTTGCCATTGCCGGTGGTCGAGATCGCCGGGACCTCCTGGTACCCGTCGAGGTGCGCGGATAGGTGCCTTCCGCCGTTCCCGTTCTTGGCGGGCGCCACCGACACGATCAGCGCCACCGCAACAAGGACGAGCAGTCCAGCAGCCAAGAGCTTCCTCATGTGACCCTCCTTTGGTCGCAGAATCCTTTGACCACCGCTATTTCCACGGTGGCTGGGAGCGAAACTGAGTCTTACGTCCAGGAGCGTCGGATGCGCCGGTTCCTACTTGGGGAACATCCCCCGCGCGCGCCATAGCCAGCGGAAGTCTCCGCTCGGCCGCAGGCGGCGCCGGGCGGCGAGCCGCAGCGGGTGCTCGCGGCCGGCGAACACGTCGGCCCAGTCCTCGAAGCGGCACTGAAACGTGACCGTTGGGCGCTCGGCGCGCCCGGGCTCGACCCGCGTGTCGCCGTTTGCGACGACCAGGTGCCACGGCTCGGCGTCGGCGAAGTCCCACTGGATGGTGCCGGGTTCGGACGGTGCCTTGCTGTGGTCGAGGCTCGCGCCCAGTAGGTCGAACAGCGCCGCGACCGTCTTCGGGTCGGAGCTGGGCGGCCCGATCTTCTCGCCGAGCACACCGCTGCGGACGAGCCGCAGCCCGTTCTCGACGCGTCGCTCGGCCGGCAGGTTGAACGCAAAGATCGGCGGCCCGGGCAGGTCCTCCATCGGCATCCCGGCGCTGCGCATCTTCGTCTCCAGCGACTGCGCTCCCTCCATCGCGATGTCTTCGAGCTTGAAGCCGAACACCTCCGTGTAGCGCAGGTCCCAGCCCGGCGGGACGAGCACCGAGGCGGTCCACGGCAGCACCTCGCGCAGCAGGTCCGCGACGGCGCGGCGGCACTCCGGGTTGGGCGCCGCGATGTCGGACAGCAGCTTCACTCCGAACGCGATGTGGCGCTGCTCGTCCTGTGCGATGCGGTCCATGCCCTCGCGGAAGCCGGGAAGCAGGTCACGCTCGTGCAGATAGTTGGTGATGAAGTGCTGGCCGGGCTGCGCGAGCGTGGCCTCGATCACGACGTGGTAGAGCGCGATCGCCGCGGAGAGCCGCGGCAGCGAGGGGTCATTGCGCAGTTCCTCCGACATCTGCTCGAGGCGGTCGAACACCATGCGAAAGCCCCAGGTCAGCTCAGGCTTGATCGCTTCCAGGCCGCCCGCGACCGTGCCGTCGCCGACGTCGCACACCTCATGCATGAAGCGGGCGAAGAAGACCGCGTGGCGGGCCTCGTCCACCTGCTGGGTGGCGAGGAAGTACTTCTGCTCCTCCCGCGGGGCGGCTTCGATGTAGGGGGACAGGCCGTCCGTGACGGCGTCCTCCCCCCAGAAGAAGAGCGCGTAGTTCCAAAGCGCGGCCTTGCGCTCGAACTCCGTCATCACGTTCCACCACTGATGGCGGTCCTCGGTGAAGTCGATCTCGGTCGCGCGCCAGTTGCCGCGCTCCCAGCGGGCGTAGAGGTCCGTGTAGGTGATCTGCTCGGCGACGCTTGCCATGGGTCTACCTCTCAAGCCTGGATGTCGGTTTTGGTATGTTTGTCCCAACGAGTGGCACAAATGTACCAAACTCGGGAAGGCCCACGCGGCGCCGCGCGCCGGGATGCGATCCTGCGCGCCGCGATCGACGTGGTCGGCGAGGAGGGCCCGGATGCGCTGACCCACCGCGCGGTGGCCGAGCGCGCGGGTGTTGCGGTGTCGGCCACGACGTACTGGTTCTCCTCCAAGGAGGAGATCTTTCGCGAGGCGGTCGCGCTCGCCGCGCGCGAGGAAGTGGAGCGGTTCGAGCGCCTCGTGCTCGACCTGGCCCCGCGCCACGTCGCGCCCGCCGACTGGGCCCGTGAGGTTTCCGCGGCCCTCGCCGCCGACGTGCAGGCCGACCCCGCGCGCCCCATCGCGCTTTACGAGTTCCTGCTCGAAGCCGCGCGCCGGCCCGCGCTGCGCGAGGAGGTCGGGCGGTGGGAGTTGGCGCAACTGCGCCTCGCCGAGGCGGGCCTGCGTGCGGCCGGCTCCGACGATCCGGCGATGGACGCACATGTCGTCGTCGCAACCATCACCGGGTTGATCCTGGGCCAGCTGACGACGCCGCGCAGCGACTTCGAGCACAAGATCCTCCGCCCCGCGCTCGAGCGTCTGTTCACACGCCTGGCACCGTAACGCCACACGCACCGCCTCCCCCGCGCGCGTTTGCCTGCGACGCTGGTGCCGATGGAACTTACCCGCCATATAGGCGAACAAATTCCGCTCGACCACGCCATCGCCGAGATATCGCGATCGGCAGCACGGCGTGATCGCCTATCGCCAGCTCATCGATCTCGGGTTCGGCAAGGACGCGGTGCAGCACCGTGCCCAACGGGACGCCTTCACCGAGTTCACCGCGGCGTCTATTCGGTCGGACGTCGCGGCCTGACGGCCAATGGTCGATGGATGGCCGCGGTGCTGGCTTATGCGGCCCGAGCGGGCTGTCCTCAGCCACCGATGCGCTGGCATCGCTTGCACGGCCTGCTTCTCTATTCCGGTAGTCGCATCGATGTGATCTGCTGACTGGAAAGCACGCTCGGGCATCGTCGTGCACCGGGTCAGGCAGCTTTCGCGACGATGACCGGGCACTGGTCGAAGAACATCCCGGTTACGTCCGTCGCCCGCACGCTGTGTGATCTCGCCGGCGTGGTGCGCGCCGATCAGCTCGGCCGTGCGCGTCGAGTCAGCGGAGCGCCAAGGTACGTTCGACCTGCGCGCCTTCGAGCATACGAGGATGCCGCGCCGTTTGCGGGAGGAGTTGCAGCGACTATCATGACCCTGGCTTCACCCGTTCGGGGGTCGAGCGGCGTTTCGCCCGGCTGTGCCGTGACGCTCGCCTACCACAACCCGCCTTGAACATCTGGATCGGCGACCAGGAGGTGGATGCCGTATGGGAGCACGGGCGGGTCGCAGTGCAGCTCGATAGTTACGAGTTCCACCGGACCCGCGCCGCCTTCGAGCGCGACCGCAGGCGCGACGCCGCGCTTCAGGTCGCGGGCTACTCCGTGCTGCGCGTCACCGACCGCCGGCTGGACCGCGAACCGGACGCGGTCTTAGCCGCGGTCCGCTCCCTGCTCGCCTCCACCAGCTCCGCCACCGATCGCTCCACGTCCTCGCCGAACGTGTCGAGGTCGGCCATCGCGTCGTAGTCGCCCATCAGCCCGATCGTCACGTTGCCGTTGTAGCTCATGATCGCGACGGCCAGCGCACGCTCCGGCGCCAGGAACGGCACGGGAGCGAGCTCCTGCATCTCACGCCCGATCAGGTAGAGCGGGAACTGCGGCCCGGGGACGTTCGTGACCAGCAGGTTGTAGGCGCGCTGCGAGAAGTTGAGCCGCGAGGCCTGCGCGAGGATCGTCGGCGGCGCGAAGTCCTGGAGCCGGGTGAGCGCCTCGGCGCCCACGGCCTGCTTGGACTCCTTGAGTCCCTTCATCGCCTCGCTCACGATGCGCAGGCGCTCCTGGGCATCCTCTGCGTACACCGGCAGCGGTCCGAGCATCGCCGTGATGCGGTTGCCGAGCGCAGCGTGCTGGTCGTCCGCGCGGATCGAGACCGGCACGATGCCGCGCAGCTCGAGGCCCTCGGTGCGTACGCCTCGCCGCTTCAGCGTGCGCGCGAGCGCGCCCGACACGACGGCCAGGAACACGTCGTTGACCGTGCCGCCGAGGGAGTTCTTGATCGCCTTCAGGTCGCTCAGCGGCATGCGAATCCATTGCACCCGCCGGTGCGGGCCGATCGGCACGTTGAGCGGCGTAGGCGGCGGCGGATTGGCGAACTTCCAGGCGATGTTGCCGAGCCCCTCGACGGTTTCCTTGAGCTCCTCGAAGGTTTCGGCCGGATGGCGCGCTGCGTGGAGTGCGCGGCGGGCGAGCCGGAAAGGGAATTTCGCGATCCCCTCGGCGCCCTTCGCCATGAGCGCCGCATCGGAGGGCTCCGGCCGCGCCGTCCACGGCTCGGCCCCGACCGGTGTCGGCGTCGGCGACGTGTCGAACAGCACCGTGGTGATGTCGACGCCCGAGACTCCGTCGACCAAGCAGTGATGCGTCTTGTTGACCAGCGCGAAGCGATTGTCCTCGAGGCCCTGCACGAGCCACAGCTCCCACAGAGGCTTCGAGCGGTCGAGGCGCTGGGAGAACAGGCGGCCGGTCAGCAGGCGCAGCTGTTCCTCGCTGCCAGGGCTCGGCAGCGCCGTGTGCCGGACGTGGTACTCGAGGTTGAAACGCGGGTCGTCGACCCACAGCGGCCGGCCCATCTCGAGCCGTGGGTAGATCAGCTTCTGGCGGTACCGGGGAACGAGGTGCAGCCGCGACTCGATGTGCGCACGCAGGTCCGCGTGCGACGGAGGCGGTCCCTCGAAGATCATCACCGCCCCGATGTGCATGTGCGACCCCCGCTTCTCCTGGTCGAGAAACGAAACGTCCATCGGGCTGAGCCGCTCCATATGAGTCTGGGTCACCTCGTCTCCTCGCAACGGTTCCGGGCGACGTAACCCTAAGGGGCGAAGCGCCGGACGGCTAGCCCCCGATCGGAGCGCGCGGATTCGTGCCCCAGAAGATCTGCGATCCCATCATGCCGATCAGGTGCACGAGCACCATGTTGAGGATCATCGACTTGGCGGTGGCCTGGCCCACGCCGACCGGTCCGCCGGAAGCGGTGTAGCCGTAGTAGCAGCCGACCGCCACGATCGCGGTCGCCATCGCCATCCCCTTGATCACGCTGAACAGCAGGTCGGGCGGGTTCTGGAACATCCAGAAGATCAGGAAGTAGCCGCCCGAGGACACCTCGCCGATCTGCTGGACCACCGCGAGATATGAGGCGAAGAACCCGACGCCGACTGCGGCCATGTAGATGAACGGCAGCACCATCCATGCTGCCAGCAACCGCGTCGCGGCCAGGAACGTGATCGGGCGCACGCCCATCACCTCGAGCGCGTCGATCTCCTCGTTGATGCGCATCGCGCCGAGCTCGGCCACGATCCCTGTGCCGACCTTCGCGCTCATGATGTAGCCGAACATGTAGGGCACCATCTCCCGCAGGTCACACCAGGCAGTGAAGGCGCCCGCGAAGGCGGGCGCGCCGTACTGGCGGTTCAGGTAGGCGGCCTCGATCCCACACGTGAGGCCGAGGATGAACACCATCGACCAGATCACGATCGCCGAGCCCAGGATCAGGATCCCCGCCTGGCGCAGCGTCTCCCCAAAGAAGTGGAAGACGCGCCCGTTGAAGATGTCGCCGAAGGATTTGCCGGCGAATCCGATGATGCTTCCGGTATTGGCGATCCAGTCGCGGGGTATGTCGAACCAGCCCCCCGTCGGACGACGGGGGTCTATGGGACGCGTAGCCACCGCTCACCCCCCGATTGGAGCCCGGGGATTCGCACCCCAGAAGATCTGTGAGCCCATCATCCCGATCAGGTGCACCAGCACCATGTTGAGGATCATCGACTTGGCGGTGGCCTGGCCCACGCCCACCGGGCCGCCCGAGGCGCTGTAGCCGTAGTAGCAGCCGACCGCCACGATCGCGGTCGCCATCGCCATCCCCTTGATCACGCTGAACAGCAGGTCGGGCGGGTTCTGGAACATCCAGAAGATCAGGAAGTAGCCGCCCGAGGAGACCTCGCCGATCTGCTCCACGACCGCCAGGTAGGAGGCAAAGAAGCCCACCCCGACGGCCGCGATGTAGATGAACGGCAGCACCATCCAGGCGGCCAGCAGGCGGGTCGCGGCCAGGAACGTGATCGGGCGCACGCCCATCACCTCGAGCGCGTCGATCTCCTCGTTGATGCGCATCGCGCCGAGCTCGGCCACGATCCCGGTGCCGACCTTCGCGCTCATGATGTAGCCGAACATGTAGGGCACCATCTCGCGCAGGTCACACCAGGCACTGAACACGCCCGCGTAGGCGGGCGCGCCCACCGAGCGGTTGAAGTAGGCGCCCTCGATCCCGCACTGCAGGCCCAAGATGAAGACCATCCCCCAGATCACCATCGCGCTGCCCAGGATCAGGATGCCGGCTTGGCGCAGGGCCTCGCCGAAGAAGTGGAACACGCTGCCGTTGAAGATGTCGCCGAAGGACTGCCCGCAGAAGCGGATGATGTCGCCCAGGCTGGCGACCCAGTCGCGGGGCACGGCCAGCCAGCCGATCCCGGTCGAGGTGGTGCCACGCGTGGCGGGTCTTGCGGCCATCGCTATCTGATCACCAGGATCTCGGGATGGGTGGCCAAGAGGGTCTGCGTGAACACGTAGTTGAACGCCCAGATCCCCGAGAAGGCGATCACGACCGCCTCGTTCACGGCTCTACCCACGCCGGCCGCACCACCGCTTGCGGTCATGCCCTTGTAGCAGCACACGATCGCGATGATCGCGCCGAAGATCGTGGTCTTCACGACCGACCCCCAGAGGTCCGTGACGGAGGCGTTCGCGAAGAAGGTGGCCCAGAAGCCGGCCAGGTTCTGGTGGTAGACGATCTCGGCCATCACGCCGCCGAAGATCCCGAAGATCAGCGCGTAGACGTCGAGCAGGCCGGTGACCAGCATCAGCGCCAAAAAGCGCGGCACCACGAGGTTCTTGACCGGGTCCACGCCCAATACCTGCAATGCGTCGAGCTCTTCGCGGATCTTGCGCGCGCCGAGGTCGGCGGTCACCGCGGTGCCGGCCACGCCCGCCACGATCATCGAGTCCACCCACGGCGCGAACTCGCGGATCGAGGCCAACACGAAGAAGCCCCCGAGCCGGTCGAGGGCGCCGAACAGGGTCAGGAAGTTGGCCGCCTGCAGGCCCGGGGCGCCGTAGCCGAAGGCGACCGTGCGAGATCAGCAGCGGGAACCAGCAAAGCCGCAGCGCGAACAGGAACTGCGACATGAACTCGCCCCCGTAGGGATAGGGCGGGCGGATCGCCGAGACGATCGTCTTGCCGGTCAGGATCATCATGTCGCCGACCTGCTCGAACAGGTTCTTGGCAGGCAGGAATGCCCTGTCGGCAGCAGCTCTGACCATCAGCTCTCCCCCATCCCGAGCACAGCTATGGACAACCCGACGAGATCTTGACGCGCCACCAGCCCATCAGCATGCCGACGAGACCGAGCCTGGGCGTCGAGTGATAGTGCTTGCAACCGTCCTCCCCGATGTCGTCGTTCGAGACACGTCGCCATTTGTGATCGGCGGGATCGGTCACCATCTCCTCGATCAGCGCCCGGTTGTCCTCGAACCCCTCGGCCCGCTCCCGCTGCGCGTGACGGATCTCCTCCACGCGTGTCGCGAGATCGTCGCGTAGCGTCTCGAGGCCACCCATGTCGAGGACCCGGGGAGCGCCTGAGGACCCAACCTGCCAGTCGAAGGCATCGCCCGGCCGAGCCGCGGCGAACAGGGAGGCGAGCTCGCGCTCGAGCCGGGCGATCTGCGTACGAAGGGTCCGGCGAGCCGCGCCCTCGTCGACATCGACCTCGAACGGTGCCAGCGGCGAAAGCGCATCGAGCCGCTGCCGGATCGCGGACCGCGCGCGGTCGAACGCCTCGCGGTCCTCGTAAAGCTGGAAGGCCCAATTGGCGCCCATGCCGAGTGAGTGCAGCTCGAACGCAAGCTGGCGCCGATCGAGATCGTCCGGCACGTGGCCGGCCTCCTGGGCGTCCTGGATCGCCGCCTCGAGCGCCATCAGCCACTGGCTGATCATGCTCGTGACCTCGTCGCGAACCGGGCCGGGACGGCCGTCGAACTCGAGCGACGCGGCGGAGAAGAAGCATCCGCCGCGAAAGACCTCGCGCTCCATGTAGCCGAGCCAGGCATCCGTCAGCGAATAGATCTCCTGGACCCCGCCGCCGACACGTGCGGATGCGACGACTTCGTCCAGGAAGACCTCACGTGCCGCCTGCACCGTCGCGACCTGCAGCTCGACCTTCGACCCGAAGTGGGCGAACAGGCCGCTCTTGCTGACCCCAAGCTCCTCTGCGAGCCGCCCGATCGAGAGTCCTTCGAGTCCCTCGCTGGAAGCGATCTGGATGGAGTGATCGAGGATCGCTTTGCGGGTGCGATCGCCGCGGGCGCGACGCCCGTCAGCTCTCTCCTCGACCTTTCCCACGGCGGTATCCATTAGCGGCTGCGCCGCAAAATAGCATATGAACGAACGATCGTGCGAAATTATTCTGGGGGAGCCGCTTTTCCGCTTCGTGAAGGGGATTTCGCGAGGAGCGCCGCGCCAATCGCCCCGCCCAGGTCGCCCAGCGCGGCGATCCGCACGTCGACGGGTGTGGGCGAGAACAGGTGGGTCATGATCTCGGCGGTGATTCGCTCGAGGTACATCGGGCCGAGCCGCACGCCCAACCCTCCTCCGATCACGACCGCCTCGACGTCGAGCACGTTCAGGGATGAGGCCACGCCGGCCCCAAGCGCCCGCACGGCGCGGTCCATCAAACGGGTCGCGACCGGATCGCCCTTGTGCAGCGCCCGCTCCCATACGCCGCTCGTCAGCCGGCTGCGCCCCCTGTCCTCCATGATCTCGAACAGCATCGTGCGCTTGCCACGCCTGACCTCGCGCCGGGCGCGGGCCTCCATGGCGGCGCGCCCCGCGTAGGCCTCCATGCAGCCGCGGCGCCCGCAGGGACAACGCCTTCCATTCTCCCGCACGACCACATGTCCGATCTCACCGGCGGAGCCGCGCCCCGTCCATGGCTTGCCGTCCAGCACGATGCCGCCGCCGACCCCTGTGCCCCAGAACACTCCGAGGATCGAGCGGTACTCCTTTCCCGCGCCGAGTGCGAACTCCGCGTTGGTCGCGACCTGCACGTCGTTGCCCACGTACGCCGGCGTGCCAAGCGCCGCGGCCAGCGAATCCGTCAACGGATAGCCGTCCTTCAGCCCGGCAACGTGGACCGCCCGCTCGACCGTTCCGGCCTGCTCGTTCGCGGGCCCGGGCCACCCGACACCCACGCCCCGCAGCGCAGACAATTCGAGCTCGGCGTTCGCCAGCGCGTCGCGCATCACGCCTTCCAGCTCGGCGATCACCTCGTCGGCTGGAGCAGTCCCGGGAGTCGGCCTGCGTGCCTCGCCGACCACCATGCCACGGGTGTTCACAACCGCGGCCTGCATCTTCGTGCCGCCCACGTCGATTCCCCCGCGCACAACGCTCATGCCGACAACGCCCGTGTCACGGCTCCGCCGAGCGACCGCAGTCCAGCCTCGACGTCGAGGCCGATGTGCAGCCGCAGCGCACGACGCCCACGTTCGCCGAGCACGGCCAGGTCGCCCCGGGCCTGGGCCGCCTTTACGACCCCGAACGAGTAGCCGTTGCCGGGGATCTCGAGGTCGACCACGTCGTCGCACGTGATCTGCAGGAACACCCCGGTGTTCGGGCCGCCCTTGTAAGCCTGCCCGGTGGAGTGCAGGAACCGCGGCCCGAACCCCACACAGGTCGCCGCACGGGTGCGGTCCCGCACCACGCCGCGGATCTCCCGCAGTGCCTGCTCGTGCTCGGGCGAGCGCTGGATGTAGGGCAGCAGGGCGACGTAGTCCCCGTCGTCGACGCGACCGAGGTGGGCGGCCAGCAGCGCGTCGAGCGAGGTGTGCACGCCGAGCGCGTCGGCGTTGCGCTCGTCCGCGAACGCGGCCAGGCCCGCCTCTTCCAGGATCGGCGCCTCGTCGGGAAGTTCGCCGGTCTCCTCGTACCGGTCGGTGAGCTCTCTGGTCCTCACCTTGGACGCTTCGACGTCGGGCTGGTCGAACGGGTTGACTCCCAGCAGCGCCCCCACGACCGCCGTCGCGAACTCCCAAACGAAGAACTGCGCCCCCAGATCCATGCGCTCGGCCAGGTCGATGCGCACGACCGGACGGCCGGCCTCAGCGAGTGCCCCGATCGCGGCGTCCTGATCTGCATCGGGTTCAGAGTCGACCCTGAGATATACGAAGAGCCGATCCTCGCCGTAGGCCTCCAGCGCCCCCAGCGGCTCGGAGTCGACAGGGATGACGCCCTTGCCGTCCTTGCCGGTCGACTCGGCCAGGAGCTGCTCGAGCCAGGCTCCAAAATCTGCGACGGCCGGCGACGTCACGAGCGTGAGCTTGTCGTGCCCCGCAAGCGCGCACACTCCGACCACGGCCCCGAGCACCAGGCCGGGGTTCTGCTCCACCGGCGAGTCCGGACCGCAGGCCTCGGCCGCGCGGCGGGAGCGCTCGAGCAGCGCCACCACGTCCACTCCGGCAACTGCGCCGGGCGCCATGCCGAAGTTCGAGAGCGCCGAGTAACGGCCGCCGATCGTCTCGCGCCCGTAGATCACCTTGCGAAAGCCGTCTTCGAGCGCTTCGTGCTCGAGGGCCGACCCGGGATCTGTGATGGCCACGAAACGGCTTCCGGCCTCGTCCCCCACGGCCTCGCACAGCTTGGCCCAGAAGTAGCGCTTGAGGACGTTCGGCTCGAGAGTCGAGCCCGACTTGCTCGAGACGAAGAACAGGGTGCGGGTCAGGTCGACGGATGCTTCGGCGTCGCGCACCTCGGCGGGGTCCGTCGAGTCCAGGACTCGCAGCGCAGGCGCGGCGCTTCCACCCGCGAAGGTCTCGGCCAGCACCTCCGGAGCGAGGCTCGATCCCCCCATCCCCAGCAGCAGGACCTGGGTCAAGCCGTCGGCGCGCGCCTCCTCGGCCAGGCGGCGCAGATCGTCCATGCTGCCCAGCTGCTCGCCGGGCACGTTCAGCCAGCCCAGCCAGCTCGACTCGTCGCCGCCGGTCCAAAGAGCGGCATCGCCATCCCATAGACGCGCCACCTTTCCCGAGGCGTCCCAGTCCTCCAGGACCGCCTCCACGCCCGCCTGGAGCTCCGACGAAAGGGAAAGCTTCACACTGCCTCCGCGATCTTCACGAGGAGCTTGCCCTTGTTGTCGCCGGAGTAGAGGTCCATCAATGCGGTGGGTGCCTGCTCGAGTCCCTCGCGCACGTCCTCGCGGTGGCGCAGCCGCCCGTCTTCGATCATCGGCGTGAGCTCGGCAAGCGCCTCGCTCGTGCGCGCGAGATAGTCGAACACCACGAAGCCCTCCATGCGGGCTCTCTTCACGAGCAGGTTCATGTAGTTGCGCGGACCGGCTGGGTTGTCGGCGTTGTAGTTCGCGATCGCGCCACACAGTACGACGCGGGCATGCGTCGCGAGGTTGGCCAGGCCGGCTTCGAGTGTCGTGCCGCCGACGTTGTCCCAGAACACGTCGATCCCGTCCGGGCAAAGCTCGCGCAGGCGGCGTTTGACGTCCTCGGCCTTGTAGTCGATCGCGCCGTCGAGGCCGAGCTCGCCGGTCAGCCACTCGCACTTCTCGGAGCCGCCCGCGATGCCGATCGTCCGGCACCCCCACGATTTGGCGAGCTGCGCCGCGACCGATCCCGTCGCGCCGGCCGCGCCCGACACCGCGACCGTCTCCCCTTCCTTGGGCTTCGCGATCTCCTTGAGCCCGAAGTACGCCGTCAGCGTCGTGATGCCGAGCACGCTCAGCGGCCAGGTGAGCGGAGTGCCCGCCGGGACCTTGTTGATGGACCAGTCGCCCTTCGCGACCGCGTAGTCCTGCCAGCCGAACACACCGACCAGCACGTCCCCCTCCTTGTAGTCGGGCGTGCGGCTCTCGACGACCTGGGCCGTGCACATCCCCCGCATCACTTCTCCGAGCTCGACGGGCGGCACGTAGCTGCGCTGAGCCGTCATCCACGTTCGCATTGCCGGGTCGAGCGACAGGTAGAGGTTGCGGACCAGGCACTCTCCGTCCGCGATCTCCGGCACTGCCGACTCCCGCAGCTCGAAATGTGACGGCTCCACCATGCCTTCGGGTCGCGCGGCCAAGAGCCATTGCCGGTTCACTTGCTCGTTCATCGCCCTCCTGATTCGGGTTCGGGGGTCAGCGGTCCTCTGCGGGTTGTCGGCTACGCTACCCGAGCCGATGGGGCTAGCACAGCTCGACGCCGCCCGTGCGCTCGCGCCTCTCCTGACGGCGCACTCCGACGAGGGGGAACGCAGCCGGCGGCTCGCACGCGAAGTGGTCGAGGCCCTTGTCGCCGGTGGATTCTTCCGGATGCTGGTTCCGTCGTCGCTGGGAGGAGCCGAAAGCGACCCGGCGACGTTCGTCGCCACGGTCGAGGAGCTGGCCCGTCGCGACGCAGCCGCCGGATGGTGCATCGCGGCCTGCGCCACGAGCGGGATGGTGGCCGCCTACATGGACGACGCCGCAGCGCACGACGTGTTCGGCGGCGAGGCATCGGTGTCGGGCGGCGCCTTCGCGCCCCGTGGGACGGCGCACGCCGACGAGCACGGCTACGTCGTATCCGGGCGCTGGGCATTCGCGAGCGGCATCGACCATTGCGACTGGCTGATGGGCGGCTGCATGGTGATCGAGGACGGGAAACGCCAGATGCTGTCCGAGGGACGGCCCGACATCCGCCTCGTCCTGTTCCCGGCGTCCGAGGTCGAGGTGATCGATACGTGGAACGTGTCCGGCCTACGCGGGACCGGCAGCCATGACATGCAGGTGCACGAAGTGCGCGTGCCCGCCGAGCGCTCGGCGTCGCTGCTCAGCGACAAGCCGATCGAACGCGGGCCCTTGTACTCGTTTCCCGTGTTCGGGCTGCTCGCCCTGGCGATCGCCGGAGTCGCGCTCGGGATCGCGCGCGCCGCCATCGACGACCTGATCGAGCTGGCCGGCGGAAAGACGCCGACCCTCAGCTCCCGCCGCCTGGCCGAGCGCCCCGCCACACAGGCGGGCGTCGCACGGGCGGAGGCGACGCTGCGCGCTGCGCGCGAGCTGCTGTACACGGAGATCGAGCGCGGCTGGGCCGAGGCGCGCCAGCAGGGCGAGGTGAGCGTCGGGGAGAAGGCCGCGCTGCGCCTCGCCGCGACGCACGCGACGATCACCTCGGCCGAAGTCGTCGACGCGGCCTACGCCCTCGGCGGAGGTACTTCGATCTACGAAACCAGCCCTTTGCAACGACACTTCCGCGACATCCATGCAGCCACCCAACACATGCTGGTCGGCCCACAAACTTGGGAGCTCACGGGCAGGCTGCTGCTCGGCTTGCCGACCGAAGCAGATCAGCTTTAGTTACGGAGTACGGAGTTACGGAGTACGGAGAAAACCCCTATTCCTCCGTAACTCCGTAACTCCGCCACTCCCATCTACTCGTGCGCCGTGATTTCCACCGGCAATCCGTCGACCGCGAACGCCACGTTATCCACGTAACACCAGTTCCATTCTTCACCTGGTTCGAACGAGTGCACGATTGGGTGGTCGTGCTCGGCGGCGTGTTTGCTTGCGTGCTTGTTGGGTGACGAGTCGCAGCAGCCGACCTCGCCGCAGGTCAGGCACAGGCGCAGGTGCATCCATCGCGCTCCCATCGCAATGCATTGCGAGCATCCCACTGTGCTGCTCGGTGTGACCGGCTCGATCTGGTCGAGGTGACCGCAGATGTCAGCCACGCTGGTCGCTCCGCGACATGCGCTCGATCAGCCGGTCGAACCAGCGGTCGGGCAGAAAGGTCGCCATCAGAGCCAGCAGCCGGGTGCGCGGGCCGACCAGGTAGCGGGTCCGCGGCTTGTCGGACGTCAGCGCGTGCGCGACGACCTCCGCCACCTCCTGCGGTGGGATCGCCTCCTTCATCCGCTGGGCGGCTCCGGCCCGCGCGCCGGCGATCACGGTTCCGTAGTGCTCCTGCGCTGCAGGCATTCGCTCGAGCAGCTCGTCGGCCTTCGTGTTCCCGCGCTGCCAGATCTCGGTGGCGATCGGCCCCGGCCGGATGATCGAGACCTCGATGCCCGACGGGCGCAGCTCCCTGCGCAGCGAGTCGGTCAGACCCTCCATCGCGTGCTTGGACGCCGCATACGGCCCGAGCAGCGGCATCCCGACCCGCCCGCCGATCGAGCCGATGTTGACGATCCGCCCCCGGCCGGGGCGCAGCATCGGCAGGAACGACTGCGTGACCGCGACCTGGCCGGTCAGGTTCACTTCGATCTGCCGGCGGAACTCGTCTATGGGCAGGTGCTCGAGCGGGCCCGGCACGGCGATCCCGGCGTTGTTCACGAGGCCCGCGATGCGGCCCCCGGTTGCCTCGCGCACACGTCCGGCCGCAGACTCGATCGAGGCCTGGTCGGTGACGTCGATCTGCACCGGCTCGATCCTGCCGTTCGCGGCGGCGCGCAGCCGCTCGGCATCCTCTTCGCGGCGCACGCCTGCGAACACCTTGAAGCCGAGCGAGGCGAGATGCAGCGCGGAGGCGTGCCCGATGCCGGTGGAGGCGCCCGTGATCACCACGGCGCCGCGGGTGGGAGCGACGGCCATCGAGGCGAGAATACCGAGAGAGCAACCAAAGGCTACGCCGGATAGCCCGGGTGCCCACGCAGCTCGTCCAGATCGGAGTCCTCTGCGGCCCAGTCCCGCGTGCGCGGATCTTTCTCGAACGCGATGCGCAGGTGCGAAAGTGCCTCGTCGTGGTGTCCGGAGAGCGCGCGGTAACAGGCGAGCGCGTAGTGCAGCGTCCCGTGGTCCGGCCAGTCCTTCAGCCCCTCGGCGGCAATCTCATAGGCCTTTTCGTAGTCACCCGCCTCCTGTGCCGGCAGGGCCGCGTACCAGTACTCGAACGGAGAGACGGGCAGACCGTCCCCGGGACGGCCGCCGACTACGAGCACGATCGTTCCGGGCTCCGCGGCGGTGGCGCTTCGCACGGTGCCCGGCTCGATCGCGATCATCGTCCCGGCGGGCGCGTCCAACTGCTCGCCGCCGACCTCGAACGACGCACGCCCGGTCAACACCGTGTAGAGCTCCTGATGCTTTCCCGCGCCGGCGCTCGTCTCGTCGTGGCGCTCGATCAGATCGTCACCGGCATGGTCGGCCGTGTATGCGTTCACCCCGAATGCGGTGATGCCGAGCGTACGCCGAACGGGCATCCACACGCCCTCCTCGAGCGGAACTCGCGGCAGGGATTCGAGCGCAGCCATCCGGAACATCCCGGCATTATCGGGCTTGATCGCGGATAGTCTGCCGATGTGAGCATTCAGCTCCGCCTGCTGGCAGCGGCGTGCCTCGCCGGCTTGGGCGCGGCGGCCTTGAGCGCAGGCGCATGGGCCGACTCATCGATCGGGACGACGACCCGCCCGACCCCGATCCGGGCCTGGAGCGGCGTGGCGGCGTTCAGCACCTACGATCAGGCCGCGAGCGCATACCGACTCGCCGTCAGCCGACAGGGCGGGCCGCCCGAGATACTCCCCGTCGCGGCACATGCGACAGCGTTCGACCTCGACGTCGGCCCGGACACGGCTGGCTCGCCGGCGATCGTGTACTCCCGCTGCACGTCGCCAGGCGCCCGGCCCCGGGGCTGCGACCTGTACCGCTACTCGTTGTCGGCCGGCAGGGAGTCCAAGCTTGTCGGCCCGAGCACCCGGAACGCATCGGAGACGGCACCGACCATCTGGGAAGGGCGCGTCGCATGGGCCCGGGTCCCCGACGCTCACCCGACTCGTGTGCCGCGGATCTACACGCGCACACTGAGTGCTCCACGGTCGCGGCGATCACGACAGCTGGCGACCATCCCCTCCCACTTTTGCCGCAGCGGCCGCTGCGCCATCGAGGAGCTCGAGCTTCACGAGCGGCGGCTGGCGGTCAATGCGGGATATCCGGGACCGGTTTGCAACAACGGGCAGATCCGGCTGAATTCCCTCCGAGGACGAAGCCGGCGGATCGCCGACACGACCTGCGGCCTCGACGGACAGAGCTTCGTCGGTGTGTCGCTCGACGCCCGCAACCTGTACTTCGCGCGCTATTGCGCGGCGGCACCGGTTTCCTGCGGCCGGGGAAGGTTCGGGGCGTTCCGGTATTCGCTGAAGTCCGGCAGGTATTCCCTTGCCCGCTTCGGTCGGCGGCTGACCGGCTTCTCTTTCGATACCGGGGGGCGAGCGTACGAGGTCCGTGCACCGGACACTGCTGTCGGCTACTGCGGCAACTCGATCGAGGGAGCAGCGCCACCCGACTGCCAGATCGTCCTGACGGATCCGCTCGTGTTCGCACGCGACCGGGCGCTTCGCTGAAGCTAGGAGCCCGCCTCCGCGCGCTCGAGGAAGTCCAGGATCGCGGCGGTGTCGAAGTGATGCATCGCCGAGCTCACGATCTTCCCGTCCTGGATGCAGTACTCGCTGATCGCCGGCAGGTCGACCTGCTCGCCGTCCGGCGCGGTCGCCCGTTGGTGCCACCGGACGAAGACCCGGTCGCCGCCGTCGATGAACTCCGGGTCGAGCGACGCGTCCTCGGGTCCTTGCACCGGGTACCAGGTGCCGAGGTAGCCGATGCCGTGCTCGACCACGCCTGCATGGCCGTGGTACTCGCCGCCGTAGGGCAGCGACGGAGCTTCGCGTATCACGACCTCGGGGTCGTACAACTCGAACATCGTTTCCAGATCGCGCTCCTCCACGGTCTGGAAGAGCCGCCGGACGATCTCTACGTTCTGGTCTGACATCACTCCTCCTTATCCGTCTTCCAGTGCCGCGCGTACCGCCCGCGCCAGGTGCGGGCGCATCGAGGCGGGTGGCCTCGTTCCGGCGACGAGATGCCGCCGAAGCGCCCCGTAGGGCAGGTCGAAGACCGACAGCGCCACCTGTTCGACTCGCTCCTTGCTGCTTCGCCCGAACAGCTGACGCGCCAGCACACGCATGGCGTCCTGGATCGGACGGTTGAGCTCCGCCAGCTCTGCGGCAACTGCGGCCGGGAGCGGTAACTGAGTCAGGTCCTCACGGCGGAGCGAGGCGAGCAGCCGTGCGTCGCCCGGTTCGTCGCGGGCGAAGTCGTAGATCGAGAGCGCGGCCGCGACAGCGCCCTCGCGTGGGTCACCGGCCTCGAGGGCCTCCAGGAAGCGGGCCTGGGAGCGCTCCACCGCGCGAATCCAAAGGCGGGCGAGCAATGCGTCGCGCGATCCGAACGCGTGGTAGATCGACCCGATCGGGGCACCGCTCGCGGTCGCGATCGCTCCCACGGTCGCGGCCCCGGCGCCCTCCTCCAGTACGAGCGTCCGCGTGGCGTCCAGGATCGCGTGCGGCTGATGAACTCGCTGACGGCCCATAAGAGCGATCATACTAAAACGATCGCACTAATAGGTCTATGCCCGCAGCTTGTACCCCTTCGTGAACAGGCGCAGGTTGACGGCGAACAGGGCTGAGGTCGCAATCGTCAGCAACAGCAGCGAGAGCGCCACGTTGGCCTCGGCATATCCGAGGAATCCGTACCGGACGAGCGCGATCATGTAGTAGACGGGGTTGAAGTGGGTGATCGTCTCGAACGGCTCGGGCAGCAGGGACGCCGAGTAGAAGACCCCGCCGAGGAAGATCAAGGGCTGGAGCACGAACGTCTGCGCGATCGCGACGTCGTCGAACTGCTCGGCGCGCACGCCGATCAAGACCCCGAGCTGTGCGAAGAAGGTCCCGACAAGGAAAAGCGAGGGCAACAAGACGAGCACATGGTCGACCGGCAGGTCCACCAGAAAGGACGCCGCGGTGAACGTCAGGATCGCGACCACGAGCCCGCGCATGAAACCGCCGAGCGAGAACGCCACCAGCAGCTCGAGCGGCGACGCGGGCGAGGAGAGCTGGTCCTGGATCGCGCCCTGAAACTTCTGCTGGAGGATCGACGAGGCGTTGTTGGAGAACGCGTTGATCGCCCAGGCCATCATGATCAGGCCGGGGATCACGAAGACCACGTAATCGATCCCGTGCAACTGGTCGATCCGCGAGCCGAGCGCCGCTCCGAACACGGAGATGTAGAGGAACGTCTCCAGCAGCGGGGCGCCGATGGTCTGCTTCTTGATCTTCATGAAGCGGTTGACCTCGCGCCGCGAGAGCGTGAAGAAGCGGATCTGGGCGGCGCTCAGGAGGCGAGCTCCTCGACGCGCGAGCGCGAGAGCTCGTTGCGTCCGACCAGCGCGAGGTAGGCGTCCTCGAGGTTCGCGACGCCATACGTGGCCGACAGCTCGGCGCTCGAGCCCTGAGCGACGATCCGGCCCTCGTTGATGAAGGCGATCTTGTCGCAGAGCCGCTCGGCCTCTTCGAGGTAGTGCGTCGTGAGGAGGATCGTCGTTCCCTCCTGGTTGATGCGCTGGACGTACTGCCAGAGCTCGAGCCGCAGCTCGATGTCGACGCCGGCGGTGGGCTCGTCGAGGATCAGCAAGCGCGGCCGGTGCATCAGGGCGCGGGCCAGGATCAACCGGCGCTTCATCCCACCGGACAGAGTGCGCGTGCGCTCCGCGCGCTTTTCTTTGAGCGAGAACGTCTCGATCAGCTCCTTGGCGCGCTCGCGCCGTTCGCGCTTGGGCATGCCGAAGTAGCCGGCGTGGTAGTCGAGCGTCTCCTCGACCGTCAGGAACCAGTCGAGGTTGATCTCCTGCGGCGCCAGCCCGATGGCGAGCCGCGCTTCGCCGTAGTCGTCGATCGCATCGTGGCCGAACACGTTGATCGCTCCCGACGTCGGTTGCGCGAGACCGGTCGCGCAGTGGATCAGGGTCGATTTCCCGGCGCCGTTCGGGCCCAACAGGCCGAAGAACTCCCCGTTTTCGACGTCGAGGGAGATGTCGCGCAGTGCCTCGACCCCGGTCGGGTAGCGCTTCGTCAGATCTTCGATGTGCAGGGCCCTGTCGCTCATGTCTCCGTTCAACGGTAGCTCAGAGCGTTTTGGCCTCCTCCGCGAAACGCCGTCGCACCGGTGGACCGGTCACGTCGCACGAGAAGTGGGTCGGGCGCGCTTCCGCGTCCGGCTCGCCGTGCAACACGTCGTCGCGGATCGTCGTCCAGGCGAGAATCCCGCCCAGCACTGACAGCACCGCGCACGCGACCATCGCCATGTGAAAGCCGTCGGTCATCTCCGCGGGGTCGTAGAACTTGTCTCCCGTGAGACCCGCGATCAGCGGCAACACAGCGACCGCCAGCAGGCCGCCGACGCGCGCCACCGCGTTGTTGATTCCCGAGGCGATCCCCGAGTGACGGGAGTCAGCCGCGGCAAGCACGGTCGCGGTGACCGGCGCCACCACGAGGGTGAGGCCCGCACCGAAGACGATGACCGCGGGGAGCACGCTCGATACATAGCTGTCGCCCGGATCGATTCGCATCATCAGCAGCAGCCCGGCCGCGATCACGAACGGGCCGACGGTCAGCGGGATCCGCGGCCCGATGCGCTGCGCGAGCGCACCCGACCGGGCCGAGAACATAAGCATCAGCGCCGTCATGGGCAAGGAGGCCGCACCCGCCTCGATCGCGTTGTAGCCCATCGAGATCTGCAGGAACGAGACGAGCAGGAAGAAGACGCCGCCGAGGGCCGCATAGACGACGAACGTGACGAGGTTGGCGGCCGTGAACTGGCGCGACGAGAAGATGTCGAGCGGCATCATGGGATTGGCGCTGCGCCGCTCGACCACGAGGAAGGCGATCAGAGCCGCGACGCCGCCGGCGGCGGTCAGCACGATGATCGGGCTCATGCCCTTTCCCGGTGCCTCGATCAGGGCGTACGTCGTGCCGGCGAGCCCGAGCGCGACCAGCGTCGCACCGGTGATGTCCAGGCGGCCGTGCGCCATGGGGTCGCGGGTCTCGGGGACGTGGCGGGCCGCCATCAGCATCACGAAAATGCCGAGGGGGAGGTTGATCAGGAAGATCGCCCGCCACGAGACCGCGTCGACCAGATAGCCGCCGAGCAGCGGCCCGATCGCGGCCGCGACGCCGCCCAGTCCCGACCATGCGCCGATCGCGCGGGCACGGTCCCCGGGACGGAAGCTTGCCTCGATCATCGCCAGGCTCCCGGGTGTCAGCAGCGCTCCGCCGATGCCCTGGAGGAGCCGCGCGAAGATGAGCATCTCCGCGTTCGGTGCGATCGCGCACAGCAGCGAGGCCGCGGTGAAGATGCCGACGCCGATCACGAAGATGCGCCGGCGCCCGTGGCGGTCGCCCAGCGACCCGCCGAGCAGGATCAGCGACGCCAGCGTCAGCAGGTAGCCGTTGAGCATCCACTGCAGGTCGCTGGTGGACGCGTCGAGGTCGCGGCCGATCTCGGGCAGCGCGACGTTGACGACGGTGCCGTCCAGGAACGCCAGACCAGATCCGAGGACCGCGACGGCAAGCACCCAGTGACCGGCAGGGCTGTCGTAGGCGACGTCCGCCGCGGCGCCGTCCGTCAGGGGAGCGGGGTCGTTCACCAGTCGGTCAATTTACCGTGGCAAGGAAGACATCCGGTGATTGGAGGATGCTTCGTCAGGTGAAGCGACTGACCCCTTTGGATGGGTCGTTTCTGAGGGTGGAGACCTCCAACGCGCACATGCACGTGGCGTGGTGCGGGCTGTTCGCGATCGAGGGGGACCGTCCTCGGCCGACTCTCGAGCAGGTTGCGGACGGCATCGACGCCCGGCTTGCGTTCGCTCCGCGGTTCAGACAGCGGCTGGCATTTCCGCCCCCCGGAATGGGCGAGCCGTACTGGGTGGACGACCCCCGCTTCCACGTGCGCGCGCACGTGACGCGTCTCACCGCGGAGAACCAGGCGGTCTCGCACGATCGCTTCATGGCGATGGCGGGCGAGGCGCTCTCGCAGCCACTGTTGCGCGACCGTCCCCTGTGGCACCTGTACTTCCTGCCGCGCCTCGAGGACGGCAAGCTCGGGATCGTCTTCAAGATGCACCACGCACTCGTCGACGGGAAGTCGGCCGTCGAGCTTGGGCTCCTCCTGTTCGATGCCGATCCCGACGCGCGGCCGACGAGCCCCCCGGAGTGGAAGCCTGCTGGACCGCCCGGTCCGCTCGGCCTAACGTTGGCCTCGCTGCGCGGAGGGGCCGAAGGAACGGTCTCCGCCGCGCTGCGACTGACCCGGCTGGCGCGCCCGGGGCAGGACAGCGTCGCGGGCACGGTACGCCGTGCCGCACTCTCGCTGGACCGCGACCTGCTGCGCCCGGCGCCGGCCTCGTTCCTCAACGCATCCCTCGGCCCCCGGCGCATCCTGGTCTGCCATCGCGCGCGGATCGAGGAGCTGATCCGCATCAAGCGCATGCACGACGTGACGGTCAACGACGTGTGTCTCGCGGCTGTGACCGGCGCGCTGAGAGCGCTCGCGCTGAGCAGCGGGGAGCCTGTCCGCCCGCTGAAGGCAATGGTGCCCGTGAGCGTTCGCACCGACGACGAACGGACCACGCTCGGCAATCGGATCTCGTTCGCGTTCGTCGAACTGCCGCTCGAGCTCGGACGCGCGGAGGCGCGGCTGCTGCGGGTGCACGAGCAAACGGAGGCCTTCAAGTCCTCGAATCGCCCAGCCGGCTTCGAGGCTCTGATGGGTGCGCTCGGCTACCTCCCGAACGCGCTCAAGACGCCTGCCGCGAAGCTCGTCGGCAGCAAGCACGTCTACAACTTGACGGTCTCGAACATCCCGGGCCCACGGTTCCCCGTCTACATGGCGGGCGCGGCGTTGCGGGAGGCCTACCCGGTGGTCCCGCTGGCCGAGGGCCACACGCTCTCGATCGGCATGTTCAGCTACCGCGACTGGATGTTCTTCGGCCTCTACGCAGACCCCGAAGCCCTACCCGAGGTTCGCCGGCTGCCGGGCGCGCTCGAAAGAGCACTATGGGAACTACGCGGCCACCGCCCGCACGGCATCCGGCGGCGGCGCTTCACACGCAAACGAGGCCGAGTCAGGCATCTCGCCGCAGTGTGAAGCGAGTTACGGAGTCCGGAGTTACGGAGTACGGAGAAAAGCCCATACTCCGTAACTCCGTAACTCCCTCACTCCGTAACTAGATTTCCAACCTCGTATCTTCCAAATCGAGATCGCGCTGTACACGGCGCATTACCTCGTCGTCGATTTGGCCCTCCCGCCTGAGCTGCACCAGCGCTTCCCGCTGGGCCTCGAGCATCTCCCGTTGCAGGTGCTGGTAGTTGAGTGAGCGTTTTTCGAAGCCTCCGTCGTCCTCGCCGTCGAAGCGCGCGGCGAACCTGCGCTTGCGGTAGCCGAGCAGTGCACGCATCCGTTCTGCGGTGTCATCGCGCACCCAGTCCTCGTTCTCGAGCTTGTCGAGGCGGTCGAGGGCGGCCCTGGTCGCATACAGGCGCGCCTTGCTCTCCTCGGTCTCACGCTCGTGCTCGTCGCCGACGTCGAGGTGGCGGATCATCCACGGCAGCGTCAGGCCCTGCAGGACGAGCGTCGTGAGGATCACGCAGAACGTGATGAAGATGATCAGGTCGCGCTCGGGGAACGGAGCGCCCGCGTCGGTCTCCAGCGGGATCGCGAGCGCCGCCGCCAGCGACACGGCACCGCGCATACCGCTCCACCCGACGAGGAGCGGATGCTGCCAGGGGGTGTGGTCGTGCATCCCACGCGCGTGCTGGAACAGAAAACGCGGGAGGTACGTGAGTGGGAAGACCCAGATGATGCGGAACACGATCACGGCGGCGCTGACGATCGCGCCGTAAGCGATCAGCTCGCCGGCCGAATAGCCGTCGAGCGCGTCGAGGATCTGCTCGAACTGCAGACCCAGCAGCGTGAACAGCAGTGCATTGAGGACGAAGACGAGGATCTCCCAGACGGCGAAGGACTGCAGCCGCGTAGCCGGTGAGACCAACTCGGGCGCGTGCCATCCCAGATAGATGCCGACGGTCACCGCCGCGACGACGCCCGACACGTCCAGCGCGACTGCCGGCAGGTAGGCGAAGTACGCCGTCATCAGTGAGATGGCGATCTCGGTCGTCGGGTCGTCTAGGCGGCGGCGGACCCACGTCACGATCCAGCCGATCACGAGCCCGACGCCGAGTCCTCCCAGCACGTTCAGCGTGAAGTCGAAGCCGGCGTCCACCAGCGAAAAGCTGCCGGTGAGCGCCGCCGCGACGGCGAACTTGTAGATCACGAGGGCGGTCGCGTCGTTTACGAGACTCTCTCCCTCCACGATCGACACGACCCGCCGCGGGGCCCCGAGCCTGCTGGCGATCGAGGTCGCAGCCACCGGGTCGGTCGGCGAGACGACCGCCCCGAGTACGAAGGCCGCCTCCCAGGAAAGGCCGTCGATGAATGCGTGTGCGACGACTGCCACCCCCAGGGTCGTGGCGATCACCAGCCCGATCGACAGCGCCCCGATCGTCTGCACGTTCTCCCGCAGATCCCGCAGCGAGGAGAAGAACGCGGCCGCGTAGAGCAGCGGCGGCAGCACGATCAGCAGTACGAGGTCGGGCTCGAGCGTGACGGTCGGTACCCCTGGCGCAAATCCCAGTGCCAGGCCGCCGAGCACGAGCGCGACCGGATAGGGAACGTGCGCCGACTGGCCGGCGATCACGAGCGCGGCCGCGGCGACCAGGATGCCGAGGACGACGAGCTCGGTCGTGCCCGCCTCGACAGCGGCGATCGGGAGCAGGGGATTCATCGGCAGAAAGTTTGGCCTATAGGCTGACCCGGCCCGGGCCCGGGCGCACGACGAAAGGAGGCGCAGGTGAAAGAACGCTGGTTTTCTCAGCACGAGCTGGACGACATGTCACGCCCGACGATGGACCGGGCGATCGAGGCGATCGAACGGGGCGACCCGGAGGCCGCAAAGGCCCTGTGCGAAGAGATGAAGCACGAATGGCGCCTGCTGCACGACCTGATGGCCGGCGGCATGGCGGGCCTCGTCAGCTTCGTTCAGGAGCGACTCGGCGACGACGGAGTCGAGGAGGCGTGGGAGTTCAGCCTCGAGCGCGGCTGGCGCTCACACGCGGAGGCGATCGTGAAGCAGGACCGCCGCTGGATGGTCAACGCCCTTGCGGCGAACTGGCGGGCCCACTCGTGCAGCGGCACGGGACCCAATCCCGGCGCGTTCACGATCACCGAGGACGAGGAGAAGTTCACGTTCGCGATGAACCCCTGCGGCTCCGGGCAGCGACTCTGGCGCAACGGTGCCTACGAGGGGGCGAACGGTTTTGGCGTCACGAAGGAAGCCCACGACTGGAGCTATGGACGCGAGGGCTTCCCGCTGTACTGCACCCACTGTTCCTTCATGAACGAGATTCTGCCAATGCGCTGGACGGGCATTCCGGTCTACCCCAGCGATCCGCCCGACGACTTCGACCGCGATCCATGTGTTTGGTACTGGTACAAGGACCCGGCCGACATCCCGGAACGATTCCGGGAGCGCTACAGCGAGTTCAGGTAATGGAGCGGGTGTTTAGCTGTAGGCCGCCGTCGATTCCGATCGTTTGGCCCGTCACGTAGCCGGCCGCTTCTGAGGCGAGGTACGCGACCAGCCCCGCTACCTCGGCGGGGGTTGCCATGCGGCCCGACGGTAGTGCCTGCGTGACTCGTTCGAGCACGTCGGGGGGCATTGCGCGGACCTGTTCGGTTTCCACGAACCCGGGCAGGACTGTGTTGGCGGTGATGCCTCTGGCTACGTTTTCGGCCGCGATCGTGTTCACCATCCCGATCAGGCCGGCCTTTGACGCGCTGTACGCGACCTGTCCGGGCAGGCCGCTCCGCGCCGCTCCGCTCGAGATCGCCACGATGCGCCCGTAGCCGCGCTCGCGCATCCCGCCCAGGCATGCCTGCACGGTGCGGAAGGCGCCGGTCAGGTTGACATCGATGTCGCGCTGCCACTGCTCGGGCGTCATCCGGTGCGCGGGCGCGATCGTGGTGGTGATCGCGGCGTTCGGGACACACACGTCGACCTCGCCGAGATCGGGGAAGGCATCGCGCGCGACATCGAGCCGGATGTCGCAACCTTCGGCCAGGTCGATCGTCACGACCTCCATGCCGTCCGCCCGCAATGCGGCGGCGATCGCCGCGCCGATGCCGCGTGCGGCGCCCGTCACCACCGCCTTCACGGTACGACCCGGCGCTACGACGCGACGGGCTCGAGCTGCGGTTCGTAGCGGCGCAGCTCCCGCCGTGCGATCGAGAGCTTGTGCACCTCGTCCGGGCCGTCGGCGATCCGCAGGGTGCGCGCACCGGCGTACATCGCAGCCAGCGGGAAGTCGTTGCTGACCCCGCCGCCGCCGTGCACCTGGATCGCTCGATCGATCACGCGAATTGCGACCTCGGGGGCCGCGACCTTGATCGCGGAGATCTCGATGCGCGCGCCCTTGCTGCCCGCCTTGTCCATCAGCCACGCGGTCTTCAGGACGAGCAGGCGAGCCTGCTCGATCTCGATGCGCGACTCGGCGATCCACTCGCGGATCACGCCCTGGCGGGCGAGCGGGCGCCCGAAGGTCACGCGGTTGTGGGCACGCTCGCACATCAGGTCGAACGCGCGCTCCGCCATGCCGATCGCCCGCATGCAGTGGTGGATGCGGCCCGGTCCGAGCCGCGCCTGCGCGATTCCGAACCCGGAGCCCTCCTCGCCGAGCATGTTGGAGGCCGGCACGCGCACGTCCTCGAACAGCACCTCGCAGTGGCCCCCATGTCCCTGGTCGTATCCGAACACGGGCAGTGTGCGCACGATCTCGACGCCCGGCGTGTCGAGCGGGATCAGAATCATGCTGTGGCGGCGGTGCGGGTCCGCCTCGGGGTCGCTGACACCCATGAGGATCGAGATCTTGCAGCGCTCGCTGGCCGCTCCGCTGGTCCACCACTTGTGGCCGTTGATGACGTACTCGTCGCCGTCGCGCTCGATGCGGCTCTGGATGTTCGTCGCGTCGGAGCTGGCTACTTCGGGCTCGGTCATCGCAAAGCACGACCGGATCTCGCCCTCGAGCAGCGGTTCGAGCCAGTCCCTCTGCTGATCGGGTGTCCCGAACTCGGTCAGGATCTCCATGTTCCCCGTGTCGGGAGCAGCGCAGTTGAGCGCCTCCGGAGCGATGTGGCTGCGGCCTGTGATCTCGGCCAGCGGCGCGTATTCCAGGTTGGTCAGTCCCGCTCCGAAGCGCTCATCCGGAAGGAACAGGTTCCACAGCCCGCGGGACCGGGCCTCCTGCTTCAGATCCTCCATCACCGGGGGGTGGAAGTACGGGTCGCCTGACTCCTCGACCTGGGCGTGCCACACCTGCTCCGCCGGATAGACGTGGCTGTCCATGAACTCGAGCAGGCTTTCCCTGAGCTCCTGAGTCCTGGGGCTGTAATCGAAGTCCATGAAGTCTCCTCCGGAATTTGGCTCGGAGAAGCAGCTTATCCGGCGGACAGTGCTGTGAGACGATCAGGGCATGGCCACCGGCGATCTGCGGCGCCTGCGGCGCCATCGCGGCTACCCGCTCTTCTATGCGACAGCCACCATCACGCGGCTGGCCGACGACATGTTCTCGGTCGGCGTCGTGCTGCTCGTGCTCGAGCGCACGGGCAGCGCGGCCCTCGCTGGAGCGACCGTCGCGGCGGTGACGCTCCCCAGCCTCGTGACCGGACCGCTGCTCGGCGCGTGGCTCGATCGCAGCGGCCGCCGCCGGCAGGTGATGATGCTCGATCAGGTCCTGGCCGCGACGACCGTGCTGGCCATTGTGGCGCTGGCCGGCAACGCGCCGGACTTCCTGGTGCCGATGGTCGCGCTGGTCGCCGGGATCACGTGGCCGCTCTCGTTCGGCGGCTTCACGAGCCTGATCCCGGTAATCGTGCCGGACAAGCTGCTGCCGCAGGCGAACGCGCTGGAGGCGACGAGCTTCAACATCGCCATCATCGCCGGGCCGGCCCTGGCCGGGACGATCTCGGCCATCGCGGGGCCGGACGTCGCACTGGTCGTCGAGGCGGCGTTGACCATCGTGGCACTCGGGCTGATCGCCCGGATCCCGCAGATGGACGCACGCGCGCCCACCGCGGACCCCGGCCGCCCGCTGCATGCGATCGTGCGGGACGGACTGCGAGTCATGGCCGCGACACCCGCGTTGCGCTCGGTGACCGCAGCAGGGGCGATCAACCTGAGCGGCATCGGGTTGCTGACCATCGCGTTCCCTTTCTTCGCCACCCACGAGCTGGGCGTGGACCGCAGCGTGTCCGGCTACATGTGGGCCGCATTCGCAGCCGGGTCGATGCTCGGGGCGCTGGGACTCGTGCGCCTGCAAACGCGCTTCCGGCCCGAGAACGTCATGCTCGGCGCCCTCGCAATCCTCGGCTGCCTGATGCTGACCTGGCCGCTCGCGCCGTCACTGCCGGTGGCACTGGCGCTGATCGCGCTCGGCGGCATCGCCGACGGTCCCGGCCTGGCAGCAACCTTCGGCGCGCGCCAGCGCTGGACGCCCCGCGAGCTGCTCGGCCAGATCTTCACCACCGCCGCGTCGCTGAAGGTCGGCGCTTTCGCGATCGGAGCGGCGGCCGCAGGGCCCGCCGTCATCACGTTCGGCGCACGCGGCACGCTGCTGCTGGCCGCAGGCATCCAGTTCGTAGCCGTTGCGGTCGGGCTGGCGTTACGCCGCTCGGGCGGGCGGCTAGATCTTCAGCAGGACGACGGTGTTGACCGCAAGCGCGATCGCGAACCCGACCGTCCAGCGGTTGAGGTTGCGCTCGACGAGCGACCCGCCCCCGAACGGACCCGCGCCGGCGCCGCCGATGCCGAAGGCGCCCGACAGCCCGCTGTCCTTGCCCGAGTGGAGCAGCACCAGGAAGATCAGGACGAAGCAGATGATTACCTGCGCGACTGAGAGGATCGAGTACATCGGCGGGTGATTGTAGCTGTCGGGTCTGCTGGCGCTCCGCGGCCCGGGGGGAGGACCTCCCGGGAGACGCTGAACCCGTTTTTAGTCTCCCGGGAGGCCCTCCCCCCGGGGCGCTACCTACCTTGCCCCTCTCCTTCCCCAAGTGGATGGGAGGGAGTTAGCTCTGCTCTTTTTTCGAGAATTTGCTGGGGCACTTTGTTATTAGGCTGTCGCGTTCTGCGATGAATTGGCCGTTGTCCATCTTGCCTTTGAGGATTACTTCGCGGCCCTCTCGGAAGGGATCGGGGACCGCTCCCTCGTAGCGCACGGGCACGGATGCTGTCCCCGTGCGGTCGCGCACCCTGAAGATCAGCTTGTCGTCGGTGCGGCTTACCGATCCGTCGGCGACCTTGCCGGTCAGTTCGTATGACTTGCCCGGTGTGGCGTTCGCGAGCAGCTCAGACGGTTGACGCGTCTCGGTGGCGCCGCTGAACGAGGTGTAGATCAGCGCTCCGCCGAGGACCACCGCGACACTCAGCGCGATGGTCAGGCGGATCGTGCGCTTGCGGCGGGGATCCATGCCGTCGGATTATTCCAGGAGCGCGCGGCTCCAGCCAGGGTTCTACTCGGCCGGGGCCGGAGCGGGCTGCCGTGCCGGCTCACGCCGCCGCCGTGGCGGGCGGCGTGCCTCGGCCGCTGCGACAAGCTCACGCAGCGATTCCTCGAGCCCTGCTTCGACGACGTCGATGTCGTCCATCGCGTCGAAGTCCCCCAGCAAACCGAAGCTGACCTTGCCGTTGTAGGAGAAGATCGCGATCGCGAGCGCATGCTTCTCCGGCAGGAAGGCGACCGGGACGACCGTCTCCAGCTCGCGGCCGAGCACGTACAGCGGGAACTGCGGCCCCGGCACGTTGGTGACGATCAGGTTGAACAGACGCGTCGAGAAGTTGAGGCGCGAGGCTTGCGCCAGCACCGTGGGCGGCGCGAAGTCGTTGAGCGCCACGAGTGCCTCGGCGCCCATCACCTGCTTCGACTGCTTGATCTTGCCCATCTCCTCGCGCACGATGCGCAGCCGCTCGATCGGGTCCTGGGCGTAGACCGGCAACGGCGCACGGAACACGGCCAGGCGGTTGCCGAGCATGCCGCGCTCCTCCTCGGTGCGCAGGCTGACCGGCACGAGTGCGCGCAACTCCATGCCTCCCGTCTTGACACCTCGCGTATTGAGCCATCTGCGCAGGGCGCCGGCGACGACGGCGAGCACGACGTCGTTCACGGTGCCGCCGAACGTGTCCTTGACTGTGCGGAAGTCGTCGAGATGCGAATGCACCCAGCGGTACGAGCGGTGCGGTCCGATCTCAGCGTTGAGGGGTACCTCCGGCGCGGGGTTCATCAGCTCCCAGGCGACTCCACCCAGCCCCTCGGCCACCTCGAACGCCTGGGCTGCGGTCTCCCGCGGGCGCCTTGCCGACTTCAGCGCGCGCCGGCTCAGCCGCAGCGGCACCTTGGCCATGTTCTCGACACTTCGCGCCAGCAGGTGCACGTCGCCCGGCTCGGGCTGTGCTTCCCACGGCCGGATCGGGGGTGTCAGGCCGCCGGGAACGGGGTTCGCGTCGAAGAGCACGGTCGTGAGGTCGACACCGGAGACACCGTCCACAAGTGCGTGGTGCGTCTTGGTGAGAATCGCGAACCGGTTGTCCTCGAGGCCCTGCACGAGCCACATCTCCCAGAGCGGCTTGGAGCGGTCCAGCTGCTGGGAGAACACGCGGCCCGTGAGTTCCTGGAGCTGGCGATCATCCCCGGGCGCGGGCAGGGACGAATGCCGCACGTGGTACTCGACGTTGAGCTGCGGATCGTCGACCCACACCGGACGCCCGGACTGCAGCGGAGGAAAGGCCAGCTTCTGGCGGAAGCGCGGCACGAGGTGCAGGCGCGCCTCGACATGCTCGATGAACTCGTCGTAGGTCGGCGGAGGGCCCTCGAAGACGAGCACGGCCCCGATGTGCATGTGCGCGCGGTCGCTCTCCTGGTTCAGAAAGCTGGCGTCGGTCGCGCTCAACCGGTCCAGGTGCGAGACAGCCATTTAGCGAGTCCTCCTCCGACAGTCGAAAAGTTCGCCACACCTTAGCGAGCATTGGTCGCCGCAGATTGCGCGTTCTTGTTAACGCGAAGTGGGACAGTTGAGCCTCGGCGGGGCGGGCGGCCGGGGGGCCTCCCGTGGGACGCCAAAATCGCGTTGATTCCCCCGGGAGGCCCCCCGGCCGCCCTCCATCCCTCCCCTACCTCTTCACAATCGGTGCGGCTTGACGCCCTTCTCTGTAGAAGCGCCACGCCCGGCGAGCGACCCAAGCGAGCACGAGCGAGGCGGCCAGGAAGTGGCACCCAAGGCCCACCAGGACGCCGCTGGCCGTGTCCGGAGGGTCGGATGAGAACGGCATTTCAGACGAAAAACACACCGAACGCCGCGAGCACGGCGGCAAGGAAGGCGGTGGCCACAAACGCTAGGAGCCATACGACTCGCACCTAGTTGGCATACCCGCTGAGCAGGGCTGGCCCGCTTGGTCGGGAGGCGGGGCGGTGAGGTGCGTTGAATTTGTGTTGCTCTACGACGCCAAGGCCGCGCACCTCGACCCTGGACCGCCGCCTCGGGCGCCCGTTGGCCAACCTATCCGCACCAGGACGAATAACAAGTCCGGGTGCGGTAAGGGACGATACGAGCGCCGTCGGCAACTATCGCACCAGGATACAACGTCCGCGGTGCGCGGCTTTACCCACGCTATATGTGGGTTAACCCGCGCACCTCGATCGTGGCCTTCAAGGCGGCCGGTCGGGAGCCTCGTGGGAGGCTAAGAACGGTTTTAGCGCCTCCCACGAGGCTTCCGACCGGCCGCCGGGGCGGCGCTCAGGCTTCAGCGATCAGCGACTCGACGCGCGCCAGCGAGCTCTCGACCCGGCCGACCATCGAGTCGAGCGTGTCGCGGGCGGCGTCGACGCTCTTGCTGGCTCCCGTCAGGGAGCTGCGGATTCGCTGCGCGTCCTTCAACGCCGACAGCGCCTCATCCGCTGCGTCGCGCACGCCGACGGCGTCCAGCGCGAGGTCACGCTCGGCTGCCATCAGGCAGCGGCATCGTGCATAGCGGTAAGCGAGCTCGAGGGCGCGGCCGTCGAGCGTCTCCTTGTCGAGGGTCACGATCATCTTGTTGCCCTCGTACTCGTGTAGTTGCTGGCGCCCGGCGGGCACCTTCTCGTCGGAGGCGACCAGCAGGATCGCGAAGCCGGCGTCGCGCTCGGCGAGCGCGGCGTTGAGCGTTTCCCAGGCACGATTCTTGGAGAGGCGCTCATCCTTGGCGTCGATCGCGATGCGGCCGCGCGCGGAGCCCGAGCCGGCATCGATCTCGATCACGATGTCGCCCTTCTTGCCGCCGCTCTCGGAGCGCGCGTCGCCGACGTGGTGCGCGATGTCGCCGCGGGCCGCCGCCAAGTCCTCGAGCAGCTCGAAGGCGTGCTGCTCGAAGGTGCGGCCCTTCCCGGTGCCCTTCTCCCGTTCGGCGGCGAGCTCGACCTCGGCTTCCTCGGCGTCGCGCAGGCGCCGCACCTCGGTCTCGAGGTGGGCGATCTTCTCGACCAGCTTGTTCTGCGACTCGCCCGAGCGGTTGACCGCGCGCACCACCTCGGCCTTGAAGTCCGCCAGGGGGTTGTGGCCGTCCTCGGCGGAGAACTGGCGCAGCAGGTCATGGCGGGAGTCGGTCAGCGACTTCGCGACGAGTTCCTTGACCTGGTGTTGCACGGCGGTGTTGCGGTCGCCTCCGAAGTGGCGGGCGATCAGCTCGGTGAGCTCCTCGCCGTGCGCATCGAGGACCTTCGACATCGCGCCCCCGTCCTCGCCGACGAAGCGCTCGAACTGCTTCTCGAGGTCCTCGCCGATCCGGCGAGCCCGCTCGGCGAACGAGTGCTCGGCCTCGGCGGATGCGCGCTCGAGCTCGCGCCGGATCGCATCGACCTCGGCCCCGGTGGCTTCGCGATCCAGCACCCGCGCACCGATCCCGAGGGCGCTGGCAACGGTCTCGGCGGCCGCTATCTCCCGGTCCGCGCGGTGCTCGATCAGCTCGACCAGCGTGCGATCCTCGACCGAGAGGCTCTCTATAAAGACATGGTCGCCGTCGACGGACACGCGCGCAACGCCGTCGTCGGGGACCGGCTGAAGGGATGTCTGAAGGGTTCTCACTGCTTCCATGTCGAACTCAGGAAGGTATCCCTGACACCCGACGGAACGGGGAAGATGCCCCGATGCACGCCGTCCGCGCCGCTGTTGCAGCGTTCCTGCTCCTCCTTGCCCTGGCGGGATGTGGCGACGACTCCGGCGATGCCTCAGCGCCCGCCGGTACGGGGGAGGTCCAGCCGGCAGGTGTGTACGAGTACTCGACCGCAGGCTTCGAGCGGATCGGCGGCCCGCTGCCCGCGAGCCATCGCTACCGGCCCACGAGCACCGTGACGGTCGGCATCTCCGGCTGCGAGCTGACCGAGCGCTGGGACGCACGCCCCGCGCGCTGGGCGGAGTGGCGCTACTGCATCACCGGCGACACCTGGCGGCTGCAATCGGTCACCGACCACCACGAGTTCTTCGGACAGGTCGAGGAGTACGACTACCGCTGCTCGGGGCGCCGCGTGCCGCGACCGGCACAGATAAAGGAGGGCTTCCGCTGGACCGACCGCTGCCGCGCGTCCCGCATCGCGGTGGTCGCCCGGGGCGAAGTGGTCTCGATCGGCCCGCTCGCGGTCGCGGGACAGCGCGTGGACGCCGTGCGCCTGCGGGTCCGCGCGGCATTCTCCGAGCGCGTGACGGGCGGCTATGTCATGGACTCGTGGCTGCGGCGGGCGGACGGCCTGCTGCTGCGCCGTACGTTCGAGAGTGAGACGCGCGTGCGCTCCGCGATCGGCACCGTCCCGGCCCGCGAGCGATACAACCTGCGGATCCGCTCCCTCGCCCCGCGCTGACCGGGGATGACTACTGCGCCCGAATCCGGGTAGGCGCTGAAAACATGCTTATTGCAGCAATCATCGCCTTCTGCCTCCTTCTGTTCCTGGTGGCCATCCTCGCGCCGCGGATGTCCAGGCACATGGAGCGCGGCGGGTCCAAGCCGCTGAGCATGGGCCAGGGCGCCGCGAGTAAGGCCCCGGGCCGGCTGGGCCGCTGGTTTCAGAAGCCGTTCAGCTCGTCCCGCAAGGCCGTGCACAAGAGCGGCTCGGCCGGCCGCCGCACACGCGACAAGATCGACTAGCGCCCGCTAGCGCCGGAAGACGAGCTTCACCCAGTCGCGCTCGACCAGGGCCGCGGCGGCGTCGTCCCACTCCACCTCGCGAGAGGTCACGCGCTCGGGGCGCACCTTCTGGTCCGCGGCGAGCTGGAGCACGTGTGGGATCGCCGGTCGCGCATGGACACGGCCGGTGACGAACGTGACGCACTTCATATACATCTCCAGCAGGGGCAACGCCGGCTGCTCTCCGAAGTAGATGGCGGTGCTGGTGCAGATCCCGTCCGGCTCGGTCGAGCGCAGCGCGAGCACGAGCTGCTCCGGGTCGCCGCTCGCGTCGACCGTGACCGGGAACCGTCCCGGCCGCTTGCCGGTCCGGTCCTCGGCCTCTGCTCCGAACTCCGCGGCGATCGCTCTGCGCCCCTCGTGCGAGTCCACGTAGACCACGCGCTCCGACTTCAGGGCGACAGCGATTGCGGCGGCGTACAGGCCGATCGACCCGGCGCCACCGCCGCCCATGACGAGCACAGCCGCGCCCGGCTCGCGCTCGAGCGGGGGGGCAATCGCGCGCCACGCATCGGCGATGTTGTCGGACGCGCTCGCGACCGCCGCGGGATCGAGCCCCGGCGGCAGGGGCACCAGCATGTGGTCGGCGTAGGGCACGCGCACCGTGTCGGAGAGGAAGCCGCCCCAGTTGGAACCTGCCTGACCGAAGCCGTACATCGAAAAAGGCGGTGCGGTGCGGCAGTTCGCCGTGTGCCCGGCCAGGCAGGCGACGCAGTCGCCGCAAGAGATCTGGAACGGCACGCTGACGAGCGCGCCGGGCTGCACTCCTCGCACACGGTCGCCGATCTCGACGACCTCCGCCACGCACTCGTGCCCGAGGGCGATCGGGGCCGGGAACGGCGTCTCACCGGCGACCATCGCCAGATCCAGGTCGCAGGTCGCGACCGCCACCGGGCGCACCAGCGCCTCCCGATCACCCTGGAGCGCCGGCGCGTCGGCCTCGCGTGCCTCCACCCCTTCGCCGGTCCACGTGAGCTCGCGCATCGAGCTACTCCGCGGCGTGCTCGCCGACCGAGAACCAGTAGGCGATCGCGCCCGGGTTGACATAGACGGTGGCGCCGTTCGCCTCGAAGGTGAGTGGGAAAGGTGTCGCGCCCCCGGAGGCCGCATGGGCATCGCGCACGGCGCCTACGTCCTCCTGCACCCGCAGCATCAGCTCGCTGTCGCCGAGAAACTTGATCACGCTGGCCATTCAGCACTCCTTCGGTCGGGCGGGTTCCGGCGCGATGCTAGTCGGGCGGGCGCCGCCGGGCGGCGCCCGTAGATCAAGTGTCGCCCTTGCAACGCCGATTTCAGGCATCAGTGGTACCAATGACTCCGACAGGATCCACAGCCAGCGGCGGGCCGCCGCCGGCCGAGTCGCCCATCGAGCCCCACGACGCATCCCCCGACGAGCCGATCACGGGCGTTGCCGGGCGATTCGCGCGCGTGAGCCCGGTGTGGTGGCTGAATCTCGCGATCGCCGGAGCGGCGCTCGCCCTTTACCTGACGGTGGTGCAGGACCTCCCGGCCCTGCTTGATCCCCGCCTGCCCTGGTGGGGCCTGGCGATCGGCTTCCTCGTGGCCGAGAGCTGCGTGGTCCACCTGCAGTTCCGGCGCAGCGCCCACTCCTTCACGCTCGGGGATCTGCCGCTCGTCTTCGGATTGCTGTTCGCGACCGGGGGCGACCTGCTGCTGGGAGCGCTGCTCGGATCGGCGGCGACGCTTGTGATCGAGCGCCGGTTGACTCCGGTCAAGCTGGTCTTCAACCTCTCGCAGTTCGCGCTCGCGGCATCCCTCGCCACGATGGTCGTGCACATGGTGGCCTCAGCCGGTGCGGCACTCGACCCCCACACCTGGGTCGCAGTGCTGCTCGCGACCCAGGCGAGCGCCGTGATCACCGTGTTGCTGATCGGCCTCGCGATCTCGATCTCGGAGGGCATCCTGCGCCTCAACACGGTCGGCCAGATGCTGGCGATGGACTTCATCGTGACGGCCACCAACACTTCGCTGGGCCTCGCGGGCGCGATCGTGGTGTCGACAGATGCCCGTGCGATACCGCTGCTCGCGGTGCCCGCGCTGGTCGTCTACCTCGCCTACCGCGCGTACCTGATGGAGCGCCAGCGCCACGAGCGGCTCGAGTTCCTCTACGAGGCCACCCGCACGCTGTCGCGCTCGCCCGAGATGGTGCTTGCGCTGGAAGGCCTGCTGGAGCGGTCGCTGGAGTCCTTCCGGGCCGAGATGGCCGAGATCGTGCTGTTCGGCTCAGAGGGCAACCCGCCGCTGCGGACCACCCTCGGGCCGGGCGAATACAAGGAGGTGATGGAGCCGATGGACCCGGCCGTGGCCGGCGAGCTACGGGACCTCGTGGACGCTGACCGGCCCGCGCTCCACATCGCGCGGCCCTTCAACTCCGAACGGCTGCGGCGATATCTCGACGGCCGCCTCGTGACCGACGCGATGGTTGCCGTGCTGCCGGGTGAGGACCGCGTGATCGGGACGATCATGCTGGCCAACCGGTACGGGGTGATCCGGTCGTTCACGGACGAGGACCTCAAGCTCTTCGAGACGCTTGCCAACAATGCGAGCGTCGCCCTGCAGTACGACCGCCTGGAGCAGGCCGTCCATCAGCTGCGGGCGCTGCAGGAGCAGCTCCACCACCAGGCCTTCCACGATCCGCTCACCGACCTCGCGAACCGGAGCCTGTTCGCCAACCAGGTGAAGGGAGCGCTCGACGCCGACACCGGCGAGGTTGCCGTGCTGTTCGTCGACCTCGATGACTTCAAGACCTTCAACGACTCGTTCGGCCACGGTGCCGGCGACGCGCTGCTGGTCGCCGTCGCCCGGCGGATGCGCGACTCGGTGCGGCCCGACGATGCCATCGCCCGGCTCGGTGGCGACGAGTTCGCCGTGATGGTGAACGACGAGCGCAACGTCAAGGAGAGCGCCACGATGGTGGCAGAACGCATCATGAAGGCGTTCGAGCAGCCCGTCAGCGCGGCCGGGGAGATCATCTTCGTCCACCTCTCGATCGGGATCGCGACGACGCACGACAGTCATGACGCAGACGAGCTGATCCGCAATGCCGACCTCGCGATGTACCGGGCGAAGGAGTCGGGCAAGGGTCGCCACGCGATGTTCGACCCCGGCATGCGGGATGCGGTGCTGAAGCGCCACGGCCTCAAGGAAGAGCTGCAGAGAGCGGTCGAGCGCGGACAGCTGATCGTCGAGTACCAGCCGATCGTCTCGCTCGAGACCGGCGACGTGAACGCCGCGGAGGCGCTCGTGCGGTGGAACCATCCCGGTCGTGGCCGCCTCTTGCCGTCGGAATTCGTGCCGCTGGCAGAGGAGACCGGCATGATCATCGCCCTCGGCCAGTTCGTGCTGGAGGAGGCCTGTTGCAGCGCCCGGGCCTGGCAGGATGCGTCGCGCGGCAGCAACGGAATCAGCGTGCACGTGAACCTCTCCGCGGTAGAGCTGCGCGATCCCAACCTGCCGGCGACGGTCGTCGCGGCATTGGAGTACTCCGGCCTCGACGCCAACCTGCTCGTCCTCGAGATCACCGAGAGCCTCCTGCAGGACGCCGAATCCAGCCAGGCCGCACTCCGCACGCTGCAGGACCTGGGCGTGCGGCTGGCGCTCGACGACTTCGGTACGGGCTATTCGTCGCTCAGCTACCTGCGCGAGCTGCCGCTCGACATCCTGAAGATCGCCAAGCCTTTCGTCGAGGGCATGGCCCGTGGCAGTCAGGAATCGTCGTTCGCGCGAATGATCATCGACCTCGCCCGCGCCCTCGACCTGCACGTGGTCGCGGAGGGCATCGAGTCGGCCGAGGAGCTGGAGGCCCTGAGGGATCTCCACTGTGAGCTCGGTCAGGGCTTCTACCTGGCAATGCCGCTGGGCCGTGACGAAGCGCCCAAGGCCCGCAGCCTGTTCGACTTCGCAGGCTCCGGCTAGACACGGCTCCCACGGCGGGCGGTTCGGGGTTTCGCCGCCACCGTGGTCGATTCAGGACGGCCCTACCAGCCGGGCCCTCCCATGACTGTCGCGCACGCCGTCACTTCCGGCGAACGGCGGAGTGCCCCATCGAGGCGCATTTAAACGCCGAAAACACCCGTTTAGGGCCTGCACCCTAGAACAAAGGTCCAAAAGCCCCACAAAGAGTTGCCGGGGTTCTCTGCCTCACGCAAGGTGGAGTTCGGCCCCCCCGCCACAGACGCAGCAAGGTTGCTGCCGAGGTCAGGACCGGGCCGCTGGATGCCCCCCCTTCCCCCCGAGATCGACACGGAGGTTGATCCGCTCGTGACCTACTCTGCCCCCCCGCTGCGTATCCGCTGGGGCTTCTGCGCGCTCAGCGCCGTTGCTCTCCTGATCGCATCAGTTGCCCTCTCGTTCGCCCTCGCAACGGCCGGCGCCCCCGCGCCGACGAGCGACCTTCCCCCCGCCGCAGCCACGTTCGACGGCGGCTCAAGCCCCGCGCTCGCGAAGCTGGCCGGTACGAAGCCCGGCACGCAGGTCGAGGCGATCGTGCAGTTCAAGGCCGACGTCGCGCCCCGCGAGACTCGTCAGATCGTTCGCACGGCCGGTGGCCGCGTGACCGGCGACCTGCACGTGATCAACGGTCTCGCCGCTGACATGAGCGCCGGTGAGGCGAACCGCCTCGGGTCCCACAAGGACGTTCGCGCGGTCTCTCTGAACGCCGGCGTCGAGTCGAAGTCGGTCAACAGCAAGCAGCTGGCGACCTCGTACAACCAGTCGCTCGAGTCCACCAAGGTCTGGGACAAGTACGGGACCGGCAAGGGAATCGGCGTGGCCGTGATCGACACGGGCATCTCCGAGGACGTGCCGGACTTCAAGGACGCCCGCGGCAACAGCCGCATCGTCGCGACCGCGGTGACCAACCCGGTCGCCAAGAACGACGACGACCGCTACGGCCACGGCACGCACGTCGCCGGGATCATCGCCGGTGACAGCAACAACCGCGACAAGAAGGACTCGCTGCGCGGCAAGTACGTGGGCGTCGCCCCGGAGGCAGACCTCGTCTCGGTCAAGGTCTCCGACGAGAAGGGCGAGGCGACCATCCTCGACGTCATCTACGGCCTGCAGTTCGTGGTCGACTTCAAGGAGAAGTACAACATCCGCGTCGTCAACCTGTCGCTCGAGTCGAGCGTCGCCGAGTCCTACAAGACGGACCCGCTCGACGCCGCGGCCGAGGCGGCCTGGTTCAGCGGCATCGTCGTGGTGGCCGCTGCGGGTAACCGCGGCAGCGACCCCAAGGCGGTCTCGTACGCCCCAGGCAACGACCCCTTCGTGATCTCCGTCGGCGCTGTCGACGACAAGGGCACGAGCAAGCTGACCGACGACAAGCTCGCCGACTGGTCGAGCCGCGGCAAGACGCAGGACGGTTACAGCAAGCCGGACGTGCTGGCACCGGGATCGGGAATCGTCTCGAACCTCTCCCCGCGCAGCGAGTTCGCCTCGATGTGCCCGACCTGCATCGTCAGCGGTCAGTACATCCGCGCCGGTGGCACGTCGATGTCCGCGCCGATGGTCGCCGGTCTCGTCGCGAACATGCTCGAGCACCGTGCCGAGCTGACGCCCGACCGGGTCAAGGGCATGCTGATGGCAAGCGCGCGCAACGTGCCGGGCACCGGCGTCGAGGCGCACGCGCTCGGAGCGGTCAAGTCGAACGCGACGAACAACCCGAACGCGGGCATCGCCCCGAACACGTTCGTCGACAAGGCGAGCGGCAAGATCGACTACACGCGCTCGCGCTGGAGCCGCTCCCGCTGGAGCAGCGCCGGCATGAGCCGCTCCCGCTGGAGCTGTAACTGCTCCGAGACGTCGAACGGCAGCATCGACCCCGCACGGTCGCGGTGGAGCAAGAGCCGCTGGTCGACGAGCTGGACCAAGTAGCGCACGCAACCTCCCCCACACCCCTCGGCCCGGATGGCCGGGCCGAGGGCCAAGCTTCCCCCCAAGATGCAGCACCTCCCCACATAGCAGTACCTCCCACACATAGCAGTACCTCCCCTCCCCCACTCTCGGCCCGCCTCTGGCGGGCCGAGGGCTTTTCGGGGCCGGTAGGGTCAGCCTCGAGATGTCCACCAACGGCCGCCCCGGAACCCCGGTCGCATCCACGCACCTGTTCCGCTATCGCTCGCGCCGCGACGCCGCGCGCAGTCTGATGCGCGACCGCGCGGTCCTCGCGCGCGCCGAGGGACTGCTGTTCAGGCGGCTCGTGTTCGTCGGCTCGCCGCGCAGGGAGGGGTTCACGATCGGGCGCGTCGACCCGCGCCGCCAGATGGCGATGTGCCTGTGGAGGGACGAGGCCGCGCTCGCGGCCTTCAAGGAGAGCTCACCGATCGCGCGGGCCTGGCGTGAGGACACCGACGAGTACTGCGAGGTCCTGCTGGAACCCTTCCGGACCCACGGGACCTACCGCGGGCACGAACCGCTCGCAGGCCTGCGAGCGCGTTCGTCCCGGTGACGGGCCGGCGGTGATGTGGACCTTCGCGAACATCGCGCCCCGCAACCTGTGGTTCTTCTGGCGGGGAATCCACCGCACGACCCCGCTGCTGGTGCGCGCCCCGGGCGTGATCGCGGGCACCGCGGGGCCGGAGCACATGTATCGCGGCGCGATGACGTTCACGATCTGGGAGCGGGCGGAGGACGCGCTGAACTTCGCCTACCGCGAGCCGCCTCACGGCCAGATCGTGAAGGACCGTGCGCGCGGACACGCGCCTGATCGACTCGATGTTCATCCGGTTCCGGCCCTACGCGGCCGGCGGGAGCTGGCCCGCGTACAGCCGCTTCGCAGATCGCTTCGACGCGTTCGCCGCGGGGCTCAGGCAGAGTGCGCGAGCGCCAGGCCCGGCCGCGCCCACGGAACCTCGGCGAGCTTCCCCGCGCCCGACAGGGTGATGTAGGCCGTTCGCAGGTCCTCGCCGCCGAAGCAGATGTTCGTCACGAACAGGTCGCCGCCTTCGACGAACTCGAGCACCGACCCGTCCTCGGGGCTCACGGTCGTGATGCCGCCGGAGCCGAGCGTCGCGAGGCAAACGTTGCCCTCGCCGTCCACGGCCAGCGAGTCGAGGAACTGGAACCCCGGAAGCCGCGTCAGCAGCTCGCCGCCGTGCGGGAGCAGGCCCTGCGGCACGGTGACGTCACCCGGGCCCGCGACCTCCCACTGCCAGACGCAAGCGGAGTAGGTCTCGGCCACGTACAGGCGCGAGCCGTCAGGCGAGAGCCCGATCCCGTTGGGGGCGTCGAGCGGCGGGATCACCTCGCGGATCGAGGAGCCGTCGGCCTGCGCGTAGAACACGCCCGTGCGATCGGCCGTGCGGTGCTCGCGGATCCCGTGGTCGGTGAAGTAGAAGCCACCGTGCCCGTCGAACACGAGGTCGTTGGGCGCGCGCAGCGGGCGGCCGTCGCACTCCTCGTAGATGACCTCGACCGCACCGGATGCGAGGTCGATGCGCTCGATGCGGCCGTTGCTGTAGTTGCTCGGGGGCTGGCGCGGCACGCGGATGCCCTCCATGCCTTCCATCTCCAGGTAGTCGAAGGCGGCGCCGTTGTTGCAGACGTAGAGGTTGCCGTCGGGGCCGACCGCGGCGCCGTTCGGACCGCCGCCCGGGCGCGCGACCTCCTCCTTGGAGCCGTCCGTGCCGACACGCGTGACCGTGCCGTGTGCGATCTCGACCACGATCACGCTGCCGTCGCTCATCGCGACGGGTCCCTCAGGGAAGCCGAGCCCCGTTGCGAGATCTCTCAACTCTGCCATCGCCGCGGGCAACCATATCCGACCCCCGTGCGCCGGCTGGCGCTCCTAATTGGCGATCGGCAGGTACAGCCCGACGCTCGTCACGTCGACCAGCCCTGCGACGCGCTGCGGGCCGTACACGGACGTGGCGGGAATGATCTGCAGCTCGTACGAGGAGTCGGCCTCGACGCTGGCGGCGATCTCTTCCAGCGTGAAGGTGGTGGTGTGCGGCAACCCGTCGAGCACGAGGCGGATCGGCGTGACCATGTTGCCCACGACGATGTTGCGCTTCTTGTCGACGATCTGCGCGTAGACGGCGGTAGACGAGCTGGTGCCCTGGCCGCTGTAGGACAGGGTCAGCTTCGGTGCACCGACGATCTGGCTGCCCGGCTGGGGCCTTCTGATCGGCAGGTGCAGGCCGAGCGGACTCGGCGTCGCCGCGACCAGCGCGCCCGACGAGCCGGCGTCCGGGTTGATCGGCAGCAGGCCGGAGCCCAGCGCCGCCGGATACTGACGCGACGGTGGCGGGTAGTTCCCGCTCGTTGCGCACCTGACCGTCGTCGGCGATCCACTCGAACCGCGGTCCGGTGGCGACGGAGGTGTCGTTCTTGAGATAACGCTCGAACCAGCGCACCGTCTGCTGCTCGACCCACAGCGCCGGACCGCCGTCGGTCAGGCATGCGCCGTGGCCGCCGCAGAACCAGATCATCTTCGTCGGCACGTTGTTCGCGCGCAGGATCTTGTAGTTCGTGGTGGCCTCGTCGAGCGTGAAGAGCGTGTCGGCGGTCCCCTGGATCAGGAGCGTCGGGATGCGGATCCTGTCGACCAGTGCCCCCGGGCCGCGCGAGGCGAACCACTGCAGGTCCTCTTCCGGGAAGTGGCCGTAGGCCAGGCCGGAGGTGTACGCGCTCGTGATGTGCGGGTCGAGGGTCCCGGTCTCGCCTGCGGGGATCCCAGGGATCGTGCCGCCCTGGACGCCGAGCGCGAACAGGGCCGAGCCCCATCCGGCCTTCGGCGACTGGGCCTTGTAGAGGCTGGTGACGAGCGAGTGCCAGGCGATGTCGGGCGCGATCGCGTCGACGCGCGAGTCGATCGCAGCCGTGACGAGCTGGATGCCGCCGCCGTAGCTTGCGCCGGACATGCCGAGGCGCGGGTCTCCCGTGCCGTCGAGCTGGGCTTCGGGCTGGCGCGCGACGTAGTCGATCAGCGCCTGCACGTCGCGCCCCTCGTACTGCGGCGAGTCGACCTGCACGGTGCCGCCGGACTCGCCGAAGCCGCGCGGGTCCCAGGTGAGGACGTTGTAGCCGGCCTGGCGGAACGGTCCGACGCCGGTGCTGCCGAAGAGGTCGCTGGAGGCACCGTTCTCATCGGTGTCGCGCCCGCTCGACCAGCCGGGGCCGATCAGGATCGTCGGAGCCTTCTGGCCCGTCTGGAGTCCTTCGGCCGGGAAGAACGAGAGCACGATGCGGGTGCCGTCGAACGAGGTGACCGCGTCGTCGCGGGCAGACGCCGCCGGCGCGAAGAAGGCGGCGAGCGCTGCCGCCACGATCACCGAAACCACCCAGCTGACGGACCTGCGCCTCATCACGTTCCCCCTTGCGACGACGTCTCTGTGATCAAAGAAGCGACCCGCAGCGCTTGATCCGGCCGACGCGGCTGCTGGGACGCAACGAGGAATACCCGCTCCGCCGACTTCTTGAACCACCGTTTATTAGTGGTCCACGCTTGTCTGAGTGCGGACCAAGGCCTTTCAGGACTTCGGCGCGGCGTCCGATAGAGACCGGAGAATCGATTCCAAGGCGCGTGAACCCTTCGCGCGCTGGGCGATCGAAGATGGAGGAGAGAATGGGACGGCCCCGCACGCGCACTTGGACTCTGATCGGAGCGGCGGCAGCCGTGATCGCCCTCATGGCCCCCGCGACGGCGCCGGCCCAGGTCACGATCGACGCCTACAAGATCACCCCCGCGCTGCCGGGCCCGTACAGCGTCCCGCTCAACGGCCCCTCCACGGAACAGGCAGGGGCGTTCCCGGACGCCGGCTCCTGGTCGCGCTTCACGTACCCGAACTCGAGCGAGGACCTGCAGGTCGCGCGCACGAACTTCGCCGCCGGCTTGCTCGGCAACCCCGAGTCCGTGGCCAAGTGTCCTGAGGCCGCTCTCCAGACGAACACGTGTCCGGCGGCGAGCAGGATCGGGACGTCGCGCCTGGACGCCGTGGCGGCGGCCAACGGCACCACGCCAACGGGCAGCTTCACGGGAACGGTCTACAACGCCGAGCCGATCGGCAACGAGCCCGGCCGCCTGGGTGTCGTGACCGTCGCCGGCCCGGCGACCCTGGTGTCGTCGATCCCCTTCTACATCACGCCGCGCGGCGGGGGCGACTACGGCCTGACCGGAGTACTGAGCGACGTGAACCGGCTGCCTGCCTCGACCTTCGGGACCAACCTCCAGGTGAAGTCCCTGTCCTTCGTGCTCACCGGCTCGACCAACAGCTACGTCCGCAACCCCACCAGTCTGCGGCCAGCACATCTCGACCGGCGACGCATCCGGCTATGACAACCCGACGCCGATCTCCGGCCCGGCCTACACCTTCAGCACGATCGGCTGCGAAACCGTGCCGTTCCGCCCGGCGATCTCGTTCGAGATCGGCGACCGCGGATCGACCGCGTTCAACAAGTACCCGCCGGTCGTCATCAAGATCACCCAGCCGACCGGCGACTCAGACCAGCGCGGCAACAAGATCACGCTCCCGGTCGAGCTGAACACGAACAACACCGCCTACAAGACCTGCACCCAGGCCCAGGCCGACGCCGACAGCTGTCCCGCCGACTCCAAGTTCGGCGGCGTCGTCGCGAAGAGCCCCTACCTCGCCGAGGAGCTGAAGGGGCCCGTCTATCTGATCCAGCAGACCGGGACGTCGCTTCCCGGGCTGCTGCTCGACCTCCACGGCCGCGTAAACGTGAAGATCCAGACCAAGACCACGCTGATCAACAACAAGCGCATCCAGTCGCTCGTGCTGAACGCACCGCAGCTGCCGGTGTCGGAGCTGCGGGTCGCACTGAACGGCGGCCGCACGACCGGCGTCTTCCTGAACCGCCAGGACCTGTGCTTCCGCAGTAACTCGACCTCGACGTTCAACAACGTCGAGTCGCTGGTCAAGTTCTACGGCCACAACGGCACGAGCACCTCCGACGCGACCGTCGAGGCAAAGGTCAACGGCTGCGGACCGGGCGTCACCGGGACGATCAACGGCGCGCGGAGCATCCGCCCGAGCGTGCGCGTCAAGGTGCAGAAGCACCCCGACTCGCCCGAACTTCAAGGAGCTGCTCGTGACGGTCGGCAACAACCTCTCGCTGGTCGAGAGCAAGATCAACGAGGGCGTCGACACGTCGGCGGATGCCTCGGTCGAGTACGTGAGCCGGCGCACCCTGCGGGTGTTCGGCCTGCCGGCCGCAGGCGCGGACGAGATCACCGTCAGCTTCCGCAAGGGCGCGATCCGCGTGAGCGACCGCTCTCAGAGCCTGCTGGAGCGGGGCCGCAGCCGCACGTTCAGCACGAAGGTCAAGCAGACGCCGGTATCGGGCGCCGCCACCTCGACGCGGACGACCTACCGCGCCCCGGGCAAGTAGACCGCGAGCTCAGCCCACGCGGGGATTCTGGACCGGCGTGAGCCGGGCCTCGATCTCCGCGCGGCGTGACTCGAGAAACGGCGGCAGCACGAGGCTCTCGCCCAGATGCGCGGGATCCTCGTCGGCGGCGAAGCCGGGGCTGAAGGTCGCAAGCTCGAACAGCACACCGCTTGGCTCCCTGAAGTAGATCGACCTGAACCAGAAGCGGTCGATCACCGGCGTGGGGCGTGCGCCCGCGGCCATCACCCGCTCCCGCCACGCCTCGTGCTCCTCGTCGTGGGACGCCCATGCGACGTGGTGGACCGTGCCCGCTCCCTGGAGGCCCCGTTCCGCGGGCGGGGGGTCGTATGCGTACAGGCTGCCACGGCGCTCGCCGCGTGCCTCCCACTCCTCGCCGGTGGGCTCCAACGAAAGTGCCTCCTCTAATAGAGGACGGCTGCGCTCGGGATCGGCCGCGTACGCGCGCACGCCGTCGAATCCCTGCAACGCCAGCTCCTGCGGCACCTCTGGATGCTCGGCGATCAGCGGGGGATCCGGCGTGTCCACGACGGCCAGCTCCAGTCCGAGCCCCTCGAAGTCGCGGAAATGCAGGCGGTTCCCGTCGCGCTTGGATTCGTGGCCTTCATCTCCCAGCCGCTTCGCCCAGAAGTCGAGGGCATCGCCGGACCCGACCCGCCACGTGATCCGGTGCACCATCCCGTCGCCCGCGCGGCCGACGGGTACCCCCGGAAACTCGAAGAAGGTGAGATCCGCCCCCGGACTGCCCTCCTCGTCCGCGTAGAAGAGGTGGTAGACGCTCGGGTCGTCCTGGTTCACGGTCTTCTTGACCATCCGCAGGCCGAGCACGCGCGCGTAGAAGTCCACGTTGCGTGGGGCGTCCGCGGTGATGCAGGTGATGTGGTGGATGCCCTCGAGCTTCATCGTGGTGGTTTACCAAGTTGCCGGCTCTCATGTTCACTCATGTCCATCTCAGGGGGAACCGGCACAACCCAGGTGCGAATACTTGACGGATGGCGGAGGTTGATCGAATGCTCGAAGACGCACAGACGGTGGGGCGGCTCGGGGCCACTTTCCATGCCGCGGTGGAGTTCGGCCTGGGCGACCAGGAGATCTGGGCCACGATCGTGGAGGTCTGCAACCGCACCTCCCACGACCCGGACGCCGGGGATCCGGTCGAGGAGCTGAGCGCAGATCTCGCGGCGAAGATCCTCGCGCACGAACGCAGGGCCCACTCGCCCGGTTGATTCAGCCCGGTTGATTCAGTTCTTGAGTGCGCCTCTCACGGAGGCCTTCAGGCTGCGGCGGTGGCCCCGCAGGCGGCACTTCTCCGCGCGCCGGACCTGATCCGAGGTCGCCGGCTGGTGAGCGTGTGGATACTCGTACCCCTTCTCCCTTATGAACGGCCACTTCTGCCGCGCGACGATTACGCGCTGACCGTCGCGGCCGGTGCACTCCAGCCGCACGGAACGCTTGCCCCGCGTTCCCGCCAGCGTGTTGAGCTCCTTGCTGGGGAGTGAGACGAGCAGCTCCGGGGCGCCCTTGTCGTTGGTCCATCGCTCGACGGTCAGGTTCTTCTCGTCGCCGCCCGAAGAAGCCGTCCAAACGATCAGCGGCGTTGCGATCACCGCCACGATGAAACCGAGCGGCACAACCGCCCTCAGGTTCAGGGCCATCGCACCGCCACCATCGACGGCCAGGTCCCCGGATTCCTTCTCCTGGCGGTTGAGCCAGGACATCAGTGCAAGCGCGCACAGGCCGATCAGTACCGCGCCGACGATCGGCACCATCCCGATGCCCGAGCCGTCATCCGGGGTCCCCGTCTTCACCTGATTGCCGGTGACAGTGTCCCCGTGACCGCCCAGGATCAGGATGCCGTCAATCAGCCAAGAAAATACAAACGACGACGACCCACCCATCCCAGAGCGAACCTACCAGCGGCTTTCGGGCGGGTCAACCCGTTTCAGCGGCCCCGTTCCACATACGTCGAAGCGGCCACAACCTCGCTGGTGTGGCCGCCTCGACACGTCGTCTCCTTGACCCTTCCCTAGGTCGATTGCGCCACCGTGGCGGCGCGGCGATCCCGCCTGCTCTTGCCAAAGCGCAGGTAGAGCGAAGGCAGCACGAACAGGTTCAGCAGGGTCGCTGTGAACAGGCCGCCGAGGATCGTGACCGCGAGCGGGTGCTCGATCTCGTGGCCCGGGATCGTGCCCGCGATCACCAGCGGCACCAGCGCCAGCCCGGTCGCGAGCGCCGTCATCAGGATCGGCGCCAGCCGGTCCTTGGCTCCCTGCAGCACCAGCTGCGGCCCGAAGGGCACGCCCTCCTCCCGCTCCAGGTGCCGGAAGTGCGCCACCATGAAGATGCCGTTGCGCCCCGCGATCCCGAGCACGGTCAGGAAGCCGACCAGCGAGCCGAGCGACAGCACGCCCGTGTCGAACTTCGCCGCCAGCACGGCGCCGGCGAGCGCCATCGGCAGCAGCAGGAAGACCAGCAGTGCCAAGCGTGTGCTTCCGAGAGCCGCCTGGATCAGCAGGAACACCACGATCATCGCGAGGATCCCGTAGAGGAGCAGGTCGTCCTGGGCCGCGTTCAGCTCGGGCGCCTCGCCGAGCACCTCGGCGTGGTAACCCGGCGGCATGTCCACCTTCGCCAGCTCCGTCTTGACGTCGCCCACGACGGACTTCAGGTCTCGGCCCGCCACATCCGCCGTGGCGTCGAGGCGCCGCGTCTGCCGCTCGTGCTTGATCGCGTTCGCGATCGGCTTGATGTCGATATTGGCCACGCGGTTCAGCGGCACCTGGCCGCCCTTGGGCGTGTCGATCAGCATGTTCTCGACGTCGGTGACGCTGTCGCGGAAGTCCTTCTGAGTCCAGACCATCACGTCGAGCGCCTTGCCGCCGGTGAAGATGTCGGAGACCTCCTCGCTGGCGATCAGCGCGGACGATTGACGGCGCACGTAGCCCGGAGTGATGCCGTGGCGGCGCGCCTCGCCGACGTTGACCTCGACCTCGATCTGCGGGATCTGCTCGATCTGCTCCACGGCCGGGTCGACCGTGCCCTCGACGCGAGCCAGGCCCTGGACGATCTCCTCGGCCTTCTTCTTGAGGACCTCGGTGTCCGGGCCGTACGTCCGGACGACGATCGACTCGTTCGAGCCGCTCAGCACCTCCTTGATGCGCTCACGCAGGTAGGTCTGGGTGGTCCGGTACAGGCCGGGGTAGCTGTCGATCACCTCTCTGATGTGGGCAAGGCTGTCGTCGTAGTCGTAGCCCTTGCCGAGACTCACCCACTGCTCGTCGAAGTTGACGCCGTGGATCTCGTCACCGAGCAGCGCCTGTCCCGAGTGCGAGGAGCACTGCTCGATCGATGGGATCTCCTCCAGGTAGTCCTTGCAGCCCTTGTTGGCCATCCGCATCGTCTCCTCGAGCGAAGTGCCGGGCTTCGTGGCCCAGTAGGTGATCAGGTCGTTCTCCTTGAAGTTCGGGAGCAGCGACTGCCCGAGTGTCGGATAGACCAGGAACCCGGCCCCGATCGTCAGCGCAGCCACCAGGATCGCGGGCTGAGGCCGCCGGATCAGGACTGCCAGCGTTGCGCCGTAGCCGCGCTTCAACACGCGCGTCAGCGGCGATTCCTTCTGCCGGTGGCCGCGCGAGAGCATCAGGTAGCAGAGCGCGGGCGTCACGGTCGCTGCAACGATCATCGACGCCAGCACCGCGAGCCCGTAGGCCAGGACCAGCGGCTGGAAGAACGAGCCCGACAGCCCCGACAGGAAGAAGACGGGCACGATCGCGACGACGTCGATCAGCGTCGCGTAGATGATCGTGCTGCGGACCTCGACTGAGGCGTCGAGCACGACCTTGAACGTCGACACGTCGCGGCCTTCCCCACGCGCTTGGCGCAATCGGCGCACGATGTTCTCCACATCGATGATCGCATCGTCCACCACCACCCCGATCGCGACCACCAGCCCCGCCAGGATCATCACGTTGATGATCGCGCCGGTCATCTCGAGGATCACCAGTGCGCTCATCAAAGACAGCGGGATCGCGAGCAAGCTGATGAACGCCGTGCGCCACTCGAACAGGAACGCGCTCAGGATCAGGACCACGAGCAGGATCCCGATCAGCATGGCCTGGATCAGGTTGTCGAGGGCGAGGTCGATGAAGGTCGCAGGCCGGAACATGCCGTCGTGCACCTCGATGCCGGGCAGGCCGGGCTTCATCTCGTCCATGGCCTCCTCGACGCCGTTCGTCACCTCGAGGGTGTTGGCGCCGGGTACCTTCTGGACGATCAACATGATGCCGGGCTTGCCGCCGATGCCGGCGTCGCCCCACAGCGGCATCGTGTCCTCGACCACGTTCGCGACGTCGCCCAGGCGCATCGGCCTGCCGTTGATGCGCTCGATCGGCACCTTTGCGAGCTCCTTCTCGGAGACGATCGGCTGGATGCTGCGGACGTTCATCCGCTGGCCGTTCGACTCGACGAACCCGCCCTGACCGACCGTGAAGGCCTCCTGGTGCATGAGCACGCCCGCATCGAGCGCGTTGGACGTGGTGTCCATGACCTGGTTCAGCGTGATCCCGTGCTCAGCCAGAACGCGCGGGTTGACCTGGACGTGGCGCTGCTTGAGCCGCTCGCCGTAGATCAGGACCTGCGCGACACCGGGTACGCGCGTGAGGCGCTGCCTGATCTTCCAGTAGGAGATCGCCGACATGTCGAGCGGCGACACGGTGTCGGACGTGAGCCCGATCTTCAGGATCCGGCTCGTCGACGACAGCGCCGGCATCATGAACGGCGGGCTCGCCCATTGCGGCAGCTGGGACGTGACGCCGGCGAGGCGCTCCTGCACGAGCTGCCGCGCCTTGTTGCGGTCGGTCCCGCGCTTGAAGTACATCTTGATCGACGACACCTGCTCGACCGAGTAGGAGCGCATCTCTTCGAGGTCCTCGACGCCATTGAGCGCGTCCTCGATCGGGATCGTGATCAGCTCCTCGACCTCGGTCGAGGAGTTCCCCGTCGCCAGGGTCTGCACCTCGATGATCGGCGGCGCGAACTCGGGGAAGACGTCCGTCTCCGCGTTGCGGGTCTGGAAGAAACCGAAGATCAGCAGCGCCGCGGCGCCGAAGACCGCCAGCCACCGGTACCGCAAGCTACGTCCCACAATCCAACGCATTAGCGCAAACCCCCGTCCCTGGTCATGGATGCTGGTTGAGAATCTCGTACTCGGTCGCGAGCAGCTCGGCCGAGCCCGTCGTCACGATCTTCGTGCCGGCGCGCGGGCCCTTCGACAGCGTCGCGACGTCGCCGTCCGCCCGGACGATCTCGATCGGCGCCCGCCGGTACGTCTCCGCCGCGGGCTTGGTGTAGACGAACACGTCGCCGTCCGGGTTGTAGATCACCGCGTTGTGCGGCACCACCTTCCGGCGCCCCTCGTTGCCGACCTCGGCCAGCTTGACTGGAATCAGCGCCGCGGTCGCGTCGTCCATCTTGACCGTCTTGATGGCCGCGTCCTCGGGTCCTATGACCTCATAGGGCTGGGCGTCCCGCAGGTTGGACTCCACCTCCGAGCACGCCGCGAGGACGAGCCCGGAGCTGGCGACAGCCAGGCCGGCGGCCAGGAGCCGCGTCAACTTAGACAGCCGACCGCTCACTCGACTCACCTCCGTCCTGCGTCGTCACAGGGGTTGATCCGTGGCCGCCGGCCGCGCCCGGCTCGCCGGCACCGGCCGGTTCCGGCTCGATGCCGACCCACCGGTGCATCAGCTCCTCCTCCGGCGAGAGTGTCGGCTGTTGGCCGCCGAAGCGCAGGTAGAGCACCGGGAGCACGATCAGGCTCATGGCCGTCGTGGTCACGAGCCCGCCGAGGATCACGATCGCCATGGGGTTGACGATCTCGAGCCCCGGCTGGACACCCATGATCACGAAGACCAGAGCGGCCAGGCCCAGCGACACGGCCGTCGTGAGCATCGGCGCCAGCCGCTCGCGCGCGCCGCGCGCAACCAGCTCGGGACCGAACTTCTCACCCTCGTAGCGCTCCAGGTCCTGGTAGCGCCGGATCAGCGTGATCACGTTGCGCGACGCGATGCCGAGCAGCGCGATGAAGCCGACCAGCGATCCCAGCTCGTACCCGCCGTCGATCAGGGCAGCGATCGCCCCGCCGGAGAGCGCGAGGGGCAGCATCGCGAATGCGAGCACCGCCAGGCGCCAGCCCCGCGCGGCTGCCTGCATCAGCAGGAAGGTCGCGATCAGGACCGCCAGCGCTGCGCCGATCACGAGGCCGAGGTTGACCTCGGAGCTCGAGGTCTGCGTCAGCACCTCCGCGTGGTACTCGATCGGGAAGGAGGCGTTCCTGAGCTTGCCCTCGAGCTCGCTTGCCACGGAATCGAGGCTGCGCCCGCTGACGTCGGCGTTGACGTCGAGGTAGCGCGAGACCGAGTCACGCGGGATCGAGATCGGAACGTCCCGCACCCGCACGTCCGCAACCCGGTCCAGGCGGACCTGATCGCCGGCAGGTGTGTCGATCAGCAGGCCGCGGATGTCCGCCACGCTGCGGCGGAGGTCCGACGTGCCCTTGACGACCACCTCGAACACCCGCTGGTTTTCGAACACGCTGCCCACGACGAGGCCCTGAACCAGCGTCGCCTGCGCGCGGCGGACGTCGCCGGGCTTCACACCGAACTGACGTGCCCTGTCGAGGTCAACCACGACCTCGACGTTCGGCGCTGCCGTGATCTGGGAAACCTGCGGATCGACGACTCCGTCCGTCTGGGCCATCAGCGTCTGGACCTTCGCCGCCTCGCGGCGCAGAACATCCAGCTCCTGGCCGAACATGCGCACGGTCAGCGGCTGGTCGGAGCCGGTCAGCACGTCGATACCCTCGCCCGTCGCCAGGTTCTGGCCGTTGCGCAGCGCGCCGACGTCGCGGATCTTCTGCTCGGAGTAGGTGATGACGTCGCTCTCGACGCCCTGGACCCCGCCCACGGCGTCCTCGATCGATGCGAACGTCTTGTCGTAGTCCGCGCCGGAGTCGATGCTCACCCACACCTCGGCGGAGTTGACGTCCTGGCGCTGGTCGCCGGCGACTGCACGCCCGACGTGCGCGCCGACGTTGTCAACGCCGGGCAGCGACCGCAGCTCGCGGCTCACGTCGGTCGCGATCTCCGTCATCCGCGTGTTCGACGTGCCGCCCTCGGCGTCGAGGCTGACGAGCACGTCACGGTCCTTGAAGGACGGGATCACGGACTTGTCCTGGAGCGCAAACGCGAGCGCTCCGATGATGACCAGAGCGGCGGCCCCGATCATGATCGGCCGCGCCTTGTCCGCAACCTTCGCAAGCGCCTTGTCGTAGCGCGACCGCAGCGCCGCGGCGAGCTTGGACTCTCCCTGGCCCGGCGAGCCGAGCGAGAAGAGCAGCATGCTGAGTGCCGGCGTGACCGTCAGCGCGACCACCATCGCGACCCCGACTGCGAGCGCGTACGAAAGCGCGAGCGGCTCGAAGAACGCACCCGGCCGGCCCTCCATCACCACCACCGGCACGATCGCCAGCAGCGCGATGAAGGTGCCGTACGCCAGCGGGCTGCGGATCTCGGACGTCGCCTCCCGCACGATGTCGAGAGTCGGCCTGTCGCTGCCGGCCTCCTTGTGCTGGCGCATCCGGCGCCCGATGTTCTCGGCCCCGGCGACCGCCTCGTCGATGACGAGTGCAAGACCTACGGCCAAGCCCGCGAACGAGAGCGCGTTGAACGTCTCGCCCAGCAGGTCCAGCGCCAGGGCTGCCGCGACCAGCGCCAGCGGGATGGTGAACAGCGCGACCAGGATGGTCCGCCACTGGAACATGAACGCCGCGATCGCCAGCGCGATCAGGATGCCCGCGATCACGAGCGCCAGCGTCAGGTTGTCGATGGCGTCCTCGATGAAGCTGGCGGGACGGAACACGGAAGTGTCCGGGTCCATGCCGGCGAGGCCGGGCTTGAGGTCCTCCAGCGCGGTCTCGACGCCACGGGTGACCTCGAGAGTGTTCTTGCCGGGGAGCTTCTCGACCACCAGCATCAGACCCTCGCCGTCGTTCACGACCGCGTCACCGATCAGCGGCTGGTGATCCTCCACGACCCGGGCCACGTCGCCGAGGCGCAGGTTGGAGCCGTCGACCGGGATCTTCTTCAGCTCGCTGGGCCGCGTGAGCTTGTCGAACACGTGGCGAACGCCGAGCCGCTGCTGAGGCGTCTCGATGAACCCACCGGTACCGGGAACGGCACCCTCGACGAAGGACAGCGGCGAGGCGATCTGCGCGTTCGCGGTCGACTCGATGATCTGCTTCAGCGAGACGTTGCGATCGTGCAGCCGCTTCGGGTCGACCTGCACCTGAAGCTGGCGGTCACGGAAGCCCCAGATCGCGACGTTCGCGACTCCGGGCACGCCCAGCAGGCGCGGCTGGAGCGTCCAGCGCGCGATCACGGACTTCTCGATCGGCGTGACCTTGTCCGAGTCCAGCGTGAACATCAGCAGTCGGCTTGAAGATGAGTAAGGCTGCAGCATCACCGGCGGCTTCGAGATGTTCGGCAGCGCTGCCGCGCCCATCTGCGTGAGCCGCTCCTGGACGAGCTGGCGACCGGTGTAGAGGTCGAAGCCGTCCTCGAACACGAGCGTGATCGACGAAAGGCTCGGAAGCGACTCCGAGCGCATGACCTCGATTCCCTCGACGCCGTTCAGCAGGTCGGCCTCCATCGGCACGGTGACGAGCTGTTCGACCTCCTCCGCGGACAGACCGAGCGCCTCCGTCTGGATCTCGACGTAGGGCGGCGTGAACTCGGGAAGGGTGTCGGTCGGCGCATTACGCAGCTGCGCGATGCCAACGCCCATCACTCCGACGGCAATTGCGAGCACGAGCAGCCGGAACCGCAGGCTCGACCGGACGATCGAACGAATCATTTATGCCTCCCCCCGAGCGGCCGTCCCGGCCGCTGTCAGGAACCCCTTTTTAACCCCCCCTGAGAGCTTCACAATCTTCTCTCAGAGCTTTCTCAGACTTGGACGACCTTACATGCACCGTTTCTGGTTTGTCAACCCTAATTTGCGCGAATGCGCGTGATGACCGATACAGGCACCTAGGCTGTAGGTGACTGACGATGCGATTGCTGGTTGTAGAGGACGACGTGAAGCTGGTCAGAGCGCTGCAGCGCGGGCTACAGCGCGAGGGCTATGTGGTCGATCTCGCCGGCACGGGCGACGAGGCGATCGCACAGGCGAGCGCCTATGACTACGACGCGGTGATCCTGGACGTGATGCTCCCCGGCAAGGACGGCTTCGCAGTCTGCAGGGAGCTGCGCCGCAACGAGCAGTGGGTTCCGGTCCTGATGCTCACGGCCCGCGACCACGTGAAAGACCGCATCCGCGGCCTCGACGCCGGGGCGGACGACTACCTGGTCAAGCCCTTCGACTTCGGCGAGATGCTTGCGCGGCTGCGTGCTCTGACCCGCCGCGGGCCCTCGGAGCGCCCCGCGGTCGTCGAGGTGGCGGACCTGCGGATCGATCCCGCCTCGCACGTCGTCACCAGAGCCGGCCGCGAGGTCGACCTGACGCCGCGCGAATTCGCCCTGCTGCTGTTCCTGGCCAGGCGAGCGGGCGAGGTGGTTCCCAGGACCGAGCTGCTCGAGCACGTGTGGGACGAGTCGGAGGACGGGTCGACCAACGTCGTGGACGTCTATGTGGGTTACCTGCGCAAGAAGCTCGAGCGCCCGTTCCGCCGCCGGCAGCTGATTCGCACGGTACGCGGCGTGGGCTTCATGGTGGAGTCAAAATGAAGCTGCCGATCCGTGTCCGGCTCACGGCCTGGTACGCCCTGCTGCTCGCGGCGATCATCGTCGGGCTCAGCACCTTCCTGGTGCTGCAGCTGAGAGCCGACCTCGAGGAGACCATCGAGCGCGACGTGCGGGGTGGCTCCGTGCAGATTGCGCGCGGTTACGCCCTCGAGGGTCCCCGGGACTTCCGCGACGTGAGCAACACGGTGCTGAGCCAGGGCAGCTCTGTCGCCCAGGTGGTCGCGCCGGGCGGTCGCGTGCTCGTCTCCTATGGAGGTCCTGTGAGCCGGCGGCTGGTGGTACCGAAGGAGGTCATCGCGCGGGCCCTCGGCGGCGAGCGGCAGACGCTCACCTTGCGGCTCGGCGAACCCCGCTTCCGGGCGGTCGTCGTTCCCGTAAGGCGGCGGGGCCAGCAGCGCGTGCTGGTCGTCGCGGAGTCCCTGCGACAGGTCGACGAGTCGGTGGAGCGGGTGCTGCTGCTCCTGCTGCTTGCGCTGCCGGCGGCGCTTGCCGCCACGGCTGTCGGCGGCTGGTGGCTGGCGCGTAAGGCGCTGCGGCCGGTCGAGCGGATGACCTCGCAGGCCAACGAGATCGGGATCGACCGGCTGCACGAGCGCATCGAGCTGCCGCGCGCACAGGACGAGATCGGCCAGCTCGCGGTGACGCTCAACGCGATGCTCGACCGCCTCGAGCTGGGCGTCGACGAGAAGCACCGGCTGATCACGGACGCCTCCCACGAGCTCCGCACCCCACTGGCCGCGATGCGCGCCGAGCTCGATGTCAGCCTCATGGACGACGGCCTCTCTCCCGCGGCCCGCGAGGTGCTCGAGAGCGCCCGCGAGGAGGTCGACCGGATGAGTCGCATCGTGGGAAACCTCCTCACCCTGGCGCGCGTCGACGAGGGCCGGCTCGAGTTGCTGACCACCCAGATCAACCTCGCCGACGCGATCGACGCGGCTGTCGGGCCGCTCCGGCCGCTGGCCGTGGCCAAGGGACTGCACTTGGAAGTGAACGGGGGGAGCTACGAGGCGGATGCCGACGCGCAGCGGCTGCACCAGGCGTTGACGAACCTGATCGAGAACGCGATCAAGTTCTCGGGTCCGGGCGGTGAGGTCCGCGTGAGCGCGTGGCAGCGCAACGGGGAGGTCGGCGTAACGGTGGCGGACACCGGCCCGGGGGTCCCTGCGGATGCGCGTGAGCGGGTCTTCGACCGTTTCTACCGGGCGGATCAGGCCCGCGGCCGCGACGGCAGCGGCAGCGGGCTCGGCCTGTCGATCTGCCGGGAGGTTGCGGACGCCCACGGTGGCCGCATCTGGGTCGACAGCAAGGAGGGCGAGGGCAGCGCCTTCTCGATCGCGCTGCCCGCAGACCGCGAGTGACGAGCCTGGACGCGCGGCGGAGGCGCCTGATCGTCGCCGCGCTTTGGCTCACGTGGATCTCCATCGTGTGGGGCACTGTGTCCGGCGCAGTGTCGGTCACGGTCGGTCTGCTCGACGGCAGCCTCGGGGTACTCGGGCTGGGGCTGAACGTCCTGGCGGACGTGACCGGCTCCGCCGTCTTGGTCTGGCGGTTTCGGGCAGAGCTGCGACACAGCGGCCGGGGTGAGAACGTGGAAGGCCGAGCCGCGGTGGTCGTCGCGGCCGCCCTCGGCACAGTCAGTCTCGTCCTCGCCGTCAGCGCCGTCCACGCGCTCGCTGTCGGATCGCATCCAGGCCACTCGACCCTCGGGATCGTGGTGGCCGGGCTGGCCGTCGTCGTGCTGACCCCCTTGGCCTACTCCAAGCGCCGTGTGGGCGCACAGCTGAACAGCCGCGCACTCCGGGGCGACGGGGCGCTCAGCGGCATCGGCGCTGGGGTGGCTTTGCTCGCCCTCGCCGGGCTTTGGCTGGACGATGCGTTCGGCTGGTGGTGGGCCGACCGGGTAGCGGCGCTCATCGTGGCAGGCATTGCCGCCGCCGAGGCGGTCAGGACGATCCGCTAGCGGTAGTTCCCAACCACGTTGTTCAGGCCGGCACCCGCACCGCGGGCGCCGGCTGGCCCGGAAAACCAGGTGGGTAGGACAGTGTGCACTCCCCAACCGGCGGAGTGTCACGAGACTTCAAAGAAAGGTCGCGATCACGCGACGACAGCCTGCCGCGTTGCGCATTGGCCACTGAACTTTCCCCCGCGCCATGCGTGGAAGTGGACCCAAGGGGCAAAGTTCGTCGATCGCCGCCAGGCGACTCACCGGCGACCGCACACGGATCAGCGCGCAGACGGCTCATTTGCCACCCACGCGTGCGGCTTGCATCGCAGATCAGGTGTCGCTCGCGAACCCGCGCAGGCGGCCGCACCCTCTCCCTTACCCACCTGGTTTTCCGGACCCGCCACCAGCGCGATCCGCCGCGACGAAGCAACGTCTTTGGAAACTACGGCTAGATCAGCGCCGGGACCGCTTCTTCGCCTTCGCCTTCTTGAACTTCACCGTCACCGTGCCGGAGGTGGTCCGACCGGCCTTTGGCCTGGACGACGAGAACCTGCCCTTCCCGCGGATCCTGTACTTGCAGCCGGCCCTTCTCAGCTTCTTCCTGGCCTTCTTTACCGTCAGGCGGCGCAGCTTCGGGACCTTGCACTTCTTCTTTGTCGCCGTACCCGCAGGCGGCGGTGGCGGAGGCGGCGGCACGAACGGTGGCGCTACAGCGATCCGCCCGATCTTGTTGCCGACGAGCTCGGTGAACCAGAGCGCACCGTCGGGCCCGGCCGCAATGTCGCCCGGCTGACTGGCTCCCGTCGGAACGGCGAACTCGTTGGTGAGCGCGCCGCTCGGTGTCATGCGGCCGATCCGGTTGGCAGCGGTCTCCGTGAACCACAGGGCCCCGTCCGAGCCGCCGACGATGCCGGAGGGCTCACCACCGCCGGCCGGGAACTCCGCGATCGCGCCTCCCGCGACGCTGATGCGGCCGATCCGGTTGCCGGCGAACTCGGTGAACCACAGGAACGTGCCCAGAGCCGTGATCCCCGAAGGGTCACTGCCCGGGTTGGGCAGGGGATGTGTGACGAGGCTGCTCTGGATGTTTGAGGTGCTGCCGGCCAGCGGATTGATGACCCTGATCCTGTTGCCCAGCCCTTCCGTGAACCACACGCGGTTGTCCGCACCGACAGTGATGTCACCCGGCTCGCACGGACAGGACGAAAGGTCGAAGTGGGTGACGGTGCCTGACGGGGTCATGCGGCCGACCCGCTCCGCCACCGGCTCGGTGAACCACAGGTTTCCATCGGGACCGGCGACGATCCCGTCCGGCGCGGCGCCGGCCGGGAACTCGGTGATTGCACCCGCGGTCGTGATCAGCCCGATCCTGCTGGTGCCCGACTCGGTGAACCAAAGCCCCCCGGGACCGGGTGTGATCTCGGTCGGCTGTGCCCCGGCCGACAGACCGGCCGTGAACTCTGTGATCGCTCCGCCGGGGGTGATGCGGCCGATCCGGTTGCCGTTCTCCTCGGTGAACCACAGGTTCCCGTCGGGGCCGGTGGTAATTCCGGCGGGCTGACAGGTGCCCACCTCCGGTGCGGGCGCAACGGAACACGGATTGGTGAGAGGAAATTCGTCTATCGCGAGCGAGACAGCGGGCACCGACAGCATCGCGAAGACGCTGATCACAGATCCGAGCAGCAAGCGGGAACCCGACCGCTTCAACCCGCTCCCGCTTCGAGCACGATTGCTCGCAGTAACGCCGCCCATCCCCTGTCCTCCTTGTAGGCCTTTCTCGGATCGGCCCTGATCCGAGGATCGAAACATACCTGCGACCGAGCCTAACTAGCGCCGATTGACAAAGTCAAGCGAAGTTACGGGCCGTGCGTTTCTGCTTGCTCGAACGCTCCCATCCACGTCTCATCCCGGGCGTCTATTTGTAGTTGGAATGGCCACGCGCGACGCATGCACGAACACCGCTGGACGACGCCTGTCAGAAAGGTTAAGAGGACTGGCGCGCGTGGCAAGTTCGCACTACACTCGATCCCGATTGGCCAGCAACTACTCGCTGTTGCAGGGAGGCGCGCTTGACCTACGAGCGCAGGGGCCCGGCATGAACGCTGGGGGGCATGAGCATGGGACGTCGTAACCGAACGGTTTTCATCGGGCTCGGGGCAGCGGTGCTACTCGCGATCTGCGCATGGGTCGCCGGCGCGCAGATCAAGTCGCCCGCACAGATCGCAGCTGAGACCGCGGCACCCGATCCGTCCTCGATCACCGTGCCCGTCGAGCGACGGGTGCTCTCGAGCGAGGTCATCGTGCGGGGCACGGTGCGTTACGGCTCCCCACAGCCGGTCGTGCTTGCCACGTCGACGCTCAAGCAGAGCAGTTCCGCGAGCGGCGGCACCGACATCGTCACAACTCGACCCCGGCAGGGCGCCCGGGTCGGCGAGGGAAGCCTTGCGATGTCGATCTCCGGCCGCCCTGTGTTCGTGCTGCGCGGCGCGCAGCCGTCGCACAGGGACATCCAGCCCGGCAGCCGCGGGCAGGACGTGCGCCAGCTCGAGACCGCGCTTGCCCGCATGGGCTTCTCGCCCGGCCGGATCGACGGCCGCTACGACGGGGCGACCGCGTCCGCCGTGGTGCGCTGGTACGAGCGCGCCGGATGGACCCCCTTTGGTGCGACGGACACGCAGCTCGACCAGCTGCGCGCGGCAAGGGCAGCCGCGGCCGCAGCACGTGACGCTTACCTGCAGGCGCAGATCACGGCTCGCGGCGCGGCCCCGGCCGAGATCGCCCAGGCGCGCATCGACCTGCAGACTGCGCGCGAAACACTGATCACGGCGCAGCACGACCTTTCCTTCCAGACCCGCGCCGTGTCGCTCGCGCGCGCCAACCAGCGCCGCGACAACGCTTTGGCTTCGGCCGATACGGCGCTCAAGCGTGCAGCGTTGAGCAGGGCACGTGATGCCCTGCTCGACGCGCAACGCAACCTGGCAACGGCTCCGCCGGACACGACTCCGGCGGAACGAGCGGTGCTCGAGGCCGCCGTCCGTGGCGCCACCGACGACGTCGCGGTCGCGCAGGCGGACGTGAACGCTTCGATCGCGGCTGGGAATGCGATGCGCGAGGGTGGCCGCGACGCGGTTGCAAAGGCTCGGGCCGACCTCACCCGCGCGCAGCGGACGCTGCCAAGCGCCCGCCGCCAGGTGAGACTGGCCTCAGGGCGCCTGCGCATCTTGCGCAACCCCAACGACAACCAGCTCCATCAGCTGGTCGTGCAGGCTGCCGGCCAGGAGTCGCGCAGCACCCAGCGCGAGGTCACGCGGCTTGCCCGCAAGGTCGGCGTGTCGGTCCCGGCCGACGAGGTTCTCTTCTTCAACACGCTCCCACTGCGGGTCGACTCCGTGCGGGTGCGCCGCGGCGATCCCGTCTCCGGCCGCGTGATGACAGTCAGTAACTCTCGCCTGGCGATCGATTCCTCGCTGTCGCTCACGGACGCCAAGCTGGTGCGGCCGGGCGCGCGGGTCGCGATCGAGGAACCCGACCTCGGGATCAAGGCCACCGGAGTCGTGACACAGGTTGCGGACACCCCCGGCACCCACAAGGTCGAGCAGGGACGCGTGTACATCTCGATCACGCCTCGCAGCGCTCCGGCCCAGCTCGTGGGCGCGTCGGTGAAGCTCACGATCGCGGTCAAGAGCACCGACGAGGCCGTGCTGACCGTTCCGGTCAACGCGCTCACCGTGGGCGCGGACGGAAGCTCTCGGGTCCAGGTTCAGCGCCGCGGCGGCCCCAGCGAATACGTCTCGGTCGAGCCGGGCCTCGCGGCACAGGGTCTGGTCGAGATCCGCGCCGTGCGCGGTCAGCTGAACCCCGGAGACCTGGTGGTCGTCGGCAAGCGCGACGCCACTGCCGGGGCAGGAGCCCCGCCCGCATCCAGCGCGAACGGTTCGACCGGTCAATCGGGCTCGACCGGCTCGACCGGCTCGACCGGCAGCAGCGGCGGTACGGGTTCCACCGGTGCCACCGGCACGAACTCGGGCGGAACCAACGGCGGCTCCAATGGATCGGGTGCGACGGGCGGCGGCTCGGGCGCGTCGGGCACCACGCCTTAGCTACAGATGGCCGAGCCAGCACCCGCCCTCGACCCCGTGGCTTCGAACGGCAGCCGGCCTGTGGTCGAGCTGCGCGGCGTGCGCCGTGTGTTCGGCACCGAGCCGCCGGTCGAGGCGCTGCGCGGAATCGACCTCACCGTCTCCAAGGGTGACTGGCTGGCGATCGTCGGGCCGTCAGGTTCCGGCAAGTCGACGCTGCTGCACATCCTTGGTTGCCTCGACCGCCCGACCGCAGGCACCTACCTCGTCGACGGCATCGACGCGGCCAGCCTCAGCGACGAGCAGCGCGCATCGTTACGCGCGCGGAAGATCGGCTTCGTATTCCAGACCTTCCACCTGCTCGGCCATCACACCGCGGTCCAGAACGTGATGCTCGCGGACGTCTACTCGGGCGGAGACCGCGAGGGGCGGATGGAGCGGGCCCAGGCTGCGCTCGAGCGAGTGGGCATGGGACATCGCCGTGACTTTCTCCCCACGAAGCTCTCGGGCGGCGAGCAACAGCGCGTCGCGATCGCCAGGGCTCTGTTCGGGTCGCCAAGTCTGCTGCTGTGCGACGAGCCGACGGGCAACCTCGACTCCGTGAACACGGAGTCGGTGCTGTCGCTCTTCCACGACCTCGAGCAAGACGGACTGACCCTGATCGTGATCACCCACGAGGAGGACGTGGCTGCCCACGCGCGCCGCGAGGTGCGCATGGTGGACGGTCACCTGACGGAGGTGGCTCGGTGAGGATCCCTCGCCCGCGGATCCCGCGCCGCCAGGAGACGGACGGCCCGCTGCCCGAGCCGCGCATGGAGCTGCGCGACCTCGTGTCGGAGGCTGCCGCAGGCCTGATGGCCCGCCCCGCACGCGTGGCGCTGACCGTGCTGGGGACGGTGATCGGCGTGGCGGCGCTCGTCGCGACCCTCGGCCTCTCGAAGACTGCCGGCAACCAGATCGTCGGGCGCTTCGACGCCGTCGCCGCCACAGACGTTGTCGTTACACCCGTTCCGGCAGCCCAGCGCAGCGGGGGCGCCGCGCAGGACGTGATCCCCTGGGACGCCGAGGCGCGGATGCGCCGGCTGAACGGCGTGGCGGAGGCGGGAACGCTCGCAGAGGTGAACGTCCGTGGCGCGCTGGTGCGGTCGGTGCCGATCAACGATCCGCTCGGCACCACCGACGTGCAGCTTCCCGTGAGGGCAGCGTCACCGGGGCTCTGGCGCGCGGTGCGCGCGGACCTCGTGGCCGGGCGGCTCCCCGATCGGGGGCATTCCGCGCGTGGCGACCGCGTGGCGGTCCTGGGAATCAACGCAGCCCGCCGGCTCGGAATCACCAACCTGGACCAGCAGCCGGCGATCTTCCTGGGCGACCGTCTCTATCAGGTGATCGGACTCGTGGGAGGCGTCGAGCGCCAGGTGTCGCTGCTCGGCTCCCTGACGATCCCGAACGGCACAGCCCGCAATGAGTTCGGCGTGGTGTCTCCGAGCTCGGTGCAGATCGAGACCGAGATCGGAGCGGTCGAGCTGATCGTGCAGCAGGCGCCCGAGGCCCTCAATCCGACGGACCCGGCCCTGCTGCGCGTGGCGGCCCCGCCGGACCCGGAACAGCTGCGCGGCAACGTGGAGAACGATCTGAATGCGCTCTTCCTGCTGCTCGGCGGCGTGTCGCTGCTGGTGGGCGCGCTCGGAATCGCCAACGTCACCCTCGTCTCGGTCCTCGAGCGGGTGGGCGAGATCGGGCTGCGCAGGGCCCTGGGCGCGGCGCGCCGGCATATCGCCGCGCAGTTCCTGATCGAGAGCACGGTGATGGGCCTGCTCGGCGGCATCATCGGCGCCAGCCTGGGGATCCTGGTGGTGGTGCTGGTCGCGGCGAGCCGTACGTGGACTCCGGTGCTCGATCCCTTGATCCCGCTGGCGGCGCCGCTGATCGGAGCACTGATCGGGTTGCTGTCCGGGACGTACCCCTCGCTGCGAGCGGCGGCGATGGAGCCGGTAGAAGCATTGCGCGCGGGCACAACTTAACGCGACAGATACCAGGTCAGTCGATATGTTCATTCGGATTCAAGCGTCGGTAACCGAGTTGCAAAGGGGAGGAACCACATGGCCGTGCTGCGTCACCGGCTTCTAGTCATGGTGCTCATGACGATCGCGGCGGTCGCGATCGCGGGGTGTGGCGGCGACGACAAGCCGGCAGAGCCACCGCAGGAGCTGGAGGACACGATTGGCTTCGGCGGCGACAGCGCCAAGGAGATCCAGGCGCGCGTGGAGAACCGCATCGGCGAGTGCATGCGTGCGCAGGGCTTCCAGTACCAGCCCGTGGACCCGTTTGCGGCGCAGCAGGCCATCACCGGCAAGGCGCGCATCAGCGACGAGGAGTTCACCAAGCAGTTTGGCTACGGCATCAGCACGCTGTTCGGCAAGGGCAACCAGCAATCTGACCCGAACGAGCGCATCCGCGCGGGCCTTTCGACGGCGGATCGGGCCGCGTACGATCGCGCGCTCGGCGGTGACAACCCCGGCGTGACCTTCGCCGAGGCCGTCGACGCGGGCGACTTCAGCGAGCTCGGCGGTTGCACGAAGGAGGCCAGCGATGCCTCGTTCGGCGGAGCGGCCGTGCTGAACTCCCTGGTGGAGCGGCTCGATGGGCTCGACGAGCGCATCATCCAGGACCAGCGGATGGTGCAGGCCAACGAGAAGTGGACCGCGTGCATGCAGGAGAAGGGCTACCGCTACGAGGAGCCGGACGCGATCGACGAGGACCTCACCGAGCGTTTCCGGGCGGTTGTCGGCTCCGGAGTCAGGCCCGGGACGTCCAGCATCCCGTCAGGAGCCAGCTTCGACCGTGCCGCCCTCACTGCGCTGCAGGAGGAGGAGGTCAGAATCGCCAACGCCGACCTCGAGTGCGAGAAGCAGGAGATCGAGCCGGTGGAGCGCGAGGTGCGACCCCAGTACGAGGAGCAGTTCCGCAACCAGAACCAGCAATTGCTCGCGCGGGTACGCCCGGCGAACCAGTAGGCGACCAGGAAGGGTTGGAAAGTGCTGCATTCCAGAGTGGCCGCGATGCTCGCGGCGTTGACCATCGTCGGCCTACCCCTGGCGCTCGGCGCCTGCGGAGGTGACGACAAGGCCGAGGCAGACGCGAAGCCGGCAGTACACAGCGACTTCGACGCGAAGAACTTCTCCGACTCGACCAACATCGACAACAAGTACTCGACTCTCAAGCCAGGGAGCCAGTATGTCTTCGAGGGCCGCTCGAACCGCGGCCTGGGGCGCCTTCCACACCAGGTGATCTTCACCGTCACGGACCTCACGAAGGAGATCAACGGCGTACGCACGGTGGTGCTGTGGGACCGCGACATCAACAACGGGAAGCTCCTCGAGGGCGAGCTTGCGATGTGGGCTCAGGACGACAGCGGGAACGTCTGGCTGCTGGGCGAGTACCCGGAGGAGTACGACGAGCGCGGAAACTTCGAAGACGCGCCTGACACATGGCTGGCCGGCGTCGACCGGGCGGAGGCGGGAATCATGATGCGCGCCGATCCGCAGGCCGGGACGTCTCGCTACCGCCAGGGTTACGCGCCGACGATCGGCTTCGGGGACGTGGCACGGGTCGAAAAGACCGGACAGCGCGACTGCGTTCCGACCGGCTGCTACGACGACGTCGTGGTGACCAGGGAGACGAACCCCGAAGAGCCCGACGACGGCTTCCAGCTGAAGTACTACGCGCCGGGCGTGGGCAACACTCGAGCGGCGCCACGGGGGGGCAAGGAGAAGGAGATCCTCGTCCTGATCAAGGAGCGCAAGCTCGGTGCCGCCGAGCTGGCCGAGGTCCGCCGCGAGGCGCTGAAGCTCGACCGGCGTGCGTACAGGACCCAGAAGGACATCTGGGGAACGACGCAACCCGCCGACCAGCAGGGATAGGGCGCCCTACCGCGCTAGGAGAAACCTGCTCCTGAGGCGGGTTGCTTTTCGCTGCTGGTTCCCAATAGGATCGCGCCAGCCGGTGGATTCGGGGCACAAGGACGCCCGCGACAGGCGGTCGCGGGAGCCGTTGGGCAGGGAGCAGCCGATTGAGGCAACGCAGGATGCAAGGCAGGGTGCTGGGGGTGGCCGTCCTGGTGACGGTGGCCGCGCTTGCCCTTTTGCCCACCGGCGCGTCGGGGGCTTATGACGTCAAGCTGAAGCGCTACCCGTACCTGACGGACCTCGTCGGGACCTCGGTGATGGTCAACTGGGGAACCGACATCTCGTCGTCAGAACGGGTTCGTGAAATACGGCCCGCCCGGGAACTGCACCGCGAACACCGTCACCGGCGACGCGGACCTTCATCCTCGTCAACGGCGTCTCCGAGTACCAGTGGAAGGCCCAGATCACGGGCCTCTCGCCGAACACCCAGTACTGCTACCGCGTGTACTTCGGGAACGCGCAGCTCGACCTGCTCGGGACCGATTCGAGCCCGATCTTCACCACCCAGGTGCCGGCAGGATCGACCCAGCCGTTCAAGTTCGCCGTGTGGGGCAACTGGGGCAAGAGCGTCGGGGCCGGCAACCCGAACCAGGCGAACCTGATCTCGCAGATCGCCGCAAGCGGCTCGCGCTTCGCCGTGACGACCGGCGACAACGCCTACGAGGTCGGTAGCCAGAAGAACTACGGCGACCTGTATCGAGGTCGGCGACAACACGAGTGCGGTCTTCGGGCCCAACTACTGGAAGGTCGCGGGGGCGTCCCTGCCACTTTTCCCGGCGATCGGCAACCACGACCACAACAGCTCCACGCACCTCGTCAACTGGCCGCAGGACACGGCGGTCGCCACCTCCGGGGGGCACTACCAGACCGACACGTACTGCTGCACCAATGGCACCAACCAGATGGACTATCCGACCGGGTGGTACGCGTTCGATGCCGGCGTGGCGCGGTTCTATGTGCTCCACACCGCCTGGGAGGACACCAACGTCGGCACGGCCAACCTGTTCAAGAACGACTTCGACAACCACTGGGGGCTCGAACTCGCCGCAGTACCAGTGGCTCAAGAACGACCTCGAGACCCATCCACGGGCGCTGCGGTTCGCGTTCCATCACTTCCCGCTCTACTCGGACCAGTCGTCTACCGCCTCCGACACGTGGCTTCAGGGAGCGAACAGCCTGGAGGGACTGCTGAAGCTGCACGACGTGACTGTCGACTTCAGCGCGCATTCGCACAACTACCAGCGCAACAGCGTTCCCGCCGGGGGCGTGCCGACATACGTGAGCGGCGGCGGCGGCGCAAACCTCGAGTCCATCGGTGGCGGCGGCTGCAGCGCAAACGACCTCTACGGGCTCGGCTGGTCCAATACCTCAAACGTGGGCAGCGCATGCGGCGCCGGTCCCGTACCCGCCACCAAGGATCGCGTACACCACTTCCTGCTCGTGAGCGTGAACGGGACCTCGGTGACCGTCACACCGACGGACGAGCTCGGGAGGACGTTCGACCCGGTGACCTACAACGCGCCCGCGCAGAACGCGAACCTGTCGGTGACCAAGCAAGACACGCCCGATCCGGTGCTGGTCGGCCAGCAGGTCACGTACAACCTCGATGTTGGCCAACGCCGGGCCGCGCGCAGCGACCGACACGGTGGTCACCGACACCCTGCCCGCCGGGATGATCTTCGACTCCGCGACGCCGTCGCAGGGCACTTGCGGGCACGCGTCCGGCATCGTGACCTGCCAGCTCGGCACGGTTGGCGGTCGGGATCGACGAACCACGAGACGATCCAGATCAAGGGCCGGCCGCAGTCGACGGGAACGATCAACAACACGGCGACCGTCGCCTCGAGCGTCAACGATCCCAGCACCGCCAACAACACTTCGACCACATCGACGACGGTCAACCCGTCCGCAGACCTGGCGGTGACGAAGACGGACTCCCCCGACCCCGTCGCGCAGGGTAGCGAGCTCACCTACACGGTCGGGGTCAGCAACGCCGGCCCCTCGACCGCCACCGGCATCACACTCACCGACACGCTGCCGGCCGGAGTCACGTTCAACTCCGCCACTCCCACGCAGGGCAGCTGCTCGCACACCTCAGGCACGGTCTCGTGCTCTTTGGGCAACCTGGCCAACACCGCCAATGCAAGCGTGGCGATCAAGGTCACGCCCCAGTCGGTGGCGACGATCACCAACCAGGCCAACGTCGTGTCGCTCACGGGGGACCCGAACACCGCCAACAACGGTGCGAGCGTGACGACGACGGTCAATGCCTCTGCCAACCTGTCGCTGACGAAGTCGGACGCGCCGGATCCGGTGCTGGTCGGCCAGCCGCTCACGTACTCGCTCACCACCCAGAACGCCGGGCCCTCGGCCGCACCGGCGGTGCAGCTGACAGACACGCTTCCGGCCGAAGTGACCTTCAACTCGGCGACACCGTCCCAGGGCAGCTGCTCGCATTCGTCCGGCACCGTCACCTGCGCCCTGGGAACGATCGCGAGCGGCGCAAACGCCACCGTCTCGATTCAGGTCACCCCGCAGGCCCAGGGATCGATCACGAACCAGGCGAGCGTGACGACCACCGCTATCGACCCTGTCCTCACCAACAACTCGGCGAGCGCGACCACCCTCGTGAACCCGGTGGCGGACCTGGTCGTGACGAAGACGGACGCACCCGATCCCGCGCTGGTCGGTCAGCCACTCACCTATACGGTGGGCGTTCAGAACTCCGGGCCGTCAAGTGCTCCCACGGTGTCGATGACCGACACGCTGCCGGCCGGTGTGACCTTCAACTCCGCCGTCCCCTCGCAGGGAAGCTGCACGCATTCCGCGGGCACCGTCACGTGTCCACTCGGAACGATTGCGAACAGCGCCAGCGCCAGCATCCAGATCACGGTCACGCCGCAGTCGACAGGATCGATCACCAACCAGGCGAGTGCCTCCTCGAGCGTCAGCGATCCGAATTCCGCCAACAGCACTGCCAGCGCGGCCACCCTGGTGAACCCGTCGGCGAACCTCTCCTTGACCAAGACCGACTCGCCCGACCCGGTGCTGCAGGGAGAGGAGCTGACCTACACGCTGACCGCCAGCAACGCCGGGCCGTCCAGCGCCACCAGCGTGGTCGTGACCGACACGCTGCCCGCCGGCGTCACGTACAACTCCGGTCAGGCGTCACAGGGCAGCTGCACCAACGCGTCCGGCACCGTCACGTGCACGCTCGGGACGATCGCGAGCGGCGCGAACGCGACCGTGACGATCAAGGTCACGCCACCATCCACGGGGTCGATCACCAATCAGGCGAGCGTCACCTCGGCCGTCAGCGATCCCAGCGCTGCGAACAACACCGCAAGCGCCAGCACTCTCGTGAACCCGGTCGCCGACCTGTCCATCACGAAGTCGGACTCTCCCGACCCGGTGTCATCCGGCCAGCAGCTCACGTATGCGATCGGGGTCCACAACTCAGGGCCCTCAGGCGCGACCGGTGTGACGGTTACCGACACGCTCCCGGGTGGCGTTACCTACGACTCCGCCACGCCATCGCAGGGCAGCTGCTCCCACTCGAGCGGGACCGTGACCTGCAACCTCGGCGCACTGGCAAACGGTGCCAACGCTACGGTCAACATCGTGGTGACCCCCTCCTCGGGCACCTCCATCACAAACCAGGCGAGCGTGTCCGCGGCGACCGCCGACCCCGCGGTCGTCAACAATGCGGCCAGCGCGACCACGACGGTCGATCCGGTCGCCGACCTGAGCCTGACCAACTCGGACGCACCCGATCCTGTGCTGTCGGGCAACGAGCTCACCTACACGCTCGCTGTAAACAACGCGGGCCCGGCCAGCGCGCCGAGTACGTCTCTGAGCGACACTCTGCCCGCCGGGCAGACCTTCGTATCCGCCACCACCACGCAGGGCAGCTGCGCCCGCTCGGGCAACACCGTCATCTGCGCACTCGGCACACTCGCGAGCGGCGCAAACGCCACGGTCACGATCAAGGTCAACACCGGCGCGCCGGACACCATTACGAATGACGCCACCGTCCTGTCGACGGCCACCGACCCCAACACCGCCAACAACTCGGCAAGCGCGGTGACGACGGTCAAGCCTGTGGCCGACCTCGCGCTGACGAAGTCCGACGCACCCGATCCGGTGCTCGCGGGCCAGCTGCTCACCTACACCCTGGGGGTCTCGAACGGCGGGCCGCAGGATGCACCGGGTGTGACGGTGACCGACACCCTGCCGTCGGGGGTGACCTTCGACTCCGCCACGGCCACTCAGGGCGGCTGCTCCCAGTCGGCCGGCACCGTCACGTGTGCGCTCGGCACCGTGACCAACGGCAACAGCGCCGGTGTCGAGATCAAGGTCCGGCCCCAGAGTGAAGGAACCATCACCAACCAGGCGAGCGTCACCTCCGGTGCCGGCGACCTGAACACGTCGAACGACTCGGCCAGCGCACAGACCACCGTCGACCCAGCCGCGGACCTCGAGCTCACCAAGACCGACTCGGCCGATCCGGTGCTGTTCGGCGACGAGCTGACCTACACGCTTGCGGTGCACAACGCCGGGCCATCCGCCGCGAACGGCGTGGCGCTGAGCGACACGCTGCCCACCGGGGTCACGTTCGTGTCTCTCACGACCAGCCAGGGCAGCTGCTTCAGCTCGGGAATCTCCGTGCTCTGCTCGCTCGGGACACTTGCCGATGAGTCGAACGCGACAGTGCAGATCACAGTCACGGCGAACGAAGTGGGCACCCTCAGCAACAGTGCCAACGTCTTCGCCATGACCGCGGACACAGACCCCGGCGACAATGCGGCCGGCGCCGACACGACCGTCAATGCGACGGCGGACCTGTCACTCACCAAGTCTGATTCGCCCGACCCCGTGTCGGCAGGCGACCTGCTGACGTATTCGCTTGGAGTGCATAACGGCGGGCCGCAGGACGCGACGGCGGTCGTCGTGACCGACACGCTTCCGGCCGGTGTGCTGTTCGAGTCCGCCACGTCGACCCAGGGCACCTGTTCGGAGTCCAGCGGAGTTGTGACGTGCGCGCTCGGGACGATCGCGAACGGTGCCGACGCCGGCGCCGAGGTGAAGGTGCGCCCGCAGGAGGGCGGCCAGATCACGAATCAGGCGAGCGTCGACTCCGCTGTCGCCGACCAGGCTCCCGGCAACAACTCGGCAAGCACCGACACGACAGTCAATCCAGGAGCCGACCTCTCCCTGACGAAGTCCGACTCGCCCGATCCCATCCTGGCCGGCGAGTTGCTCACATACACGCTCGGCATTCACAATGCCGGGCCTTCGAGCGCCACGACGGTGGAGGTGACCGACACTCTTCCGGCCGGGGTCACGTTCGACTCTGCCGACGCCACCCAGGGCACCTGCTCCGAGTCGGCGGGAACTGTCACGTGTGCACTGGGGACGCTCGCCGACGAAGCCGACGAAAGCGTCGAGATCAAGGTCCGCCCCCAGGCAAGCGGCACGATTACCAATCAAGCGAGCGTCAGCTCCGGCGTCCAGGATCCCTCGTCGCCGAACAACTCCGCGAGCGCGCAGACGACGGTCGATCCGGCTGCCGACCTGTCATTGACCAAGACCGGCGCCCCGGACCCGGTGCTGGAGGGCGACCAGCTGACCTACGCGCTGACCGTAGCCAACGCCGGGCCACATGATGCAACCGGGGTCACACTCACCGACACCCTCCCCGCCGGCGTCACATTCGACTCCGTCGATCCCGCCCAGGGCAGCTGCAGCGAGTCGAGTGGCACCGTCACGTGCGCGCTCGGCACGATCGCCGACGGGGCGAGCGTGAGCGTGGAGATCAAGGTCACGCCTCAGGGACCGGGCACGCTGACCAACCAGGCGAGCGTCAGCTCCGACGTCGCCGACCCCGATTCTGCGGACCTTAGCGCGAGCGTCGACACCACGGTCGACCCCGTCGCCGACCTCTCACTGACGAAGTCCGACGCGCCAGACCCGGTGCTGGCGGGCGAGCCGCTGACTTACACGCTGACGGTCGACAATGCGGGCCCGCGGAGCGCGACCGCGGTCGAGCTCACCGACACGCTGCCCTCGACGGTGACGTTCGGCTCCGCCACGCCGAGTCAGGGCAGCTGCTCACACGTGAGCGGGACCGTCACATGTGCGCTCGACACGATCGCCGACGAGGGAAGTGCCAGTGTCGTGATCGAAGTCACCCCGCAGGAAGGGGGGACGATCACGAACGAGGCGACCGTTTCCGCTGCCGAGGGTGATCCGACTCCTTCGACCAACTCCGCCACGGCCGAGACGAGCGTGAACCCGGCCGCCGACCTCGAGCTGACCAAGACCGATTCGCCCGACCCGGTGCCGGTGGGTGGGCTGCTCACCTACACCCTCAGCGTCCACAACGCCGGCCCTTCGAGCGCTCCGGCCGTTCAGCTGACCGACACGCTGCCCGCCGGAGTGACCTTCGAATCCGCAACGCCCTCGCAGGGCACCTGCTCCGAGGCGGCCGGGATCGTGGACTGCGCGCTCGGTACCCTCGCCGACGCGGCGACCACCACTGTCGCGATCAAGGTCAGGCCGCAGAGCACGGGCACGATCACCAATCAGGCCAGCGTCCTCTCCCTGGCCCTCGACACCGACCCCTTGGACAACAATGCGAGCGCCGAGACGACGGTTGGCGATGCCGCCGACCTGTCGCTGACCAAGACGGGCTCGCCGGACCCGCTGGAGCTGGGCCAGCAACTCACCTACACGCTCACGGTCCAGAACTCCGGGCCCGACACCGCCACCGCGGTGACCTTGACCGACACACTGCCGGGTGATGTGACCTTCGATTCGGCCACGCCATCGCAGGGTAGCTGTACCGAATCCTCCGGGACGGTCACGTGCGACCTCGGGACGCTCGCCGATGAAGCAGTCGCGAGCGCCGAGATCAAGGTCACGCCGCAATCGGCGGGGACGATCGTCAATCAGGCGAGCGTGTCTTCCGCGGTCGCCGACCCCGACCCCGACAACAGTTCCGCGACCGCCGAGACCACGGTCGACCCGGTCTCGGATCTGTCTGTCTCACAGACCGACTCGCCCGACCCGGCATTTGTGGGCGAGCAGATCACGTACGCGCTCGCGGTCCACAACTCCGGCCCCTCCAGCGCGCCGGGCGTGACCCTGGCCGACACGCTTCCGGCCGGTGTCACGTTCGAATCGGCAACGGCATCACAGGGAAGCTGTACTGAGGCTGCCGGCACGGTCAGCTGCGCTCTGGGCGCCGTCGCGGACGGTTCCGGCGCGACCGTGACCATCCGCATCAGGCGACCGAGCGCCGGGACGATCACGAACCAGGCGACCGTCGACTCAGATGCCGCGGACCCGGCCACGGGCAACAACACCACGAGCACGCAGACGACTGTGAACCCGGTCGCCGGCTATGCACGCCCACAGGGTGCATCGCCCATACGTGTCCCGCTGGTCCCCGCCTACTCGGCCTGCACGACCCCGAACATGGTCCACGGCACCCCGCTCGACGATCCATCGTGCGCATCGCCGACCCGGGTATCGCCCTACCTCACTCTCGGCACTCCGGATTCGAACGGCGCTCCGGCGAACTCAAACGGCTCGATCAAGCTGACCGTCCTTTCCCCGTCACCCAGCGACGTCGGAGTAACGGCCAGCATCACGGACGTCCGGTGCGGTATCGGAACGAGCGCATGCGGCTCGGCCAACAACCAGGCCGGCGCGGACTACACGGGCGAGCTCCAGCTCGTGCTTCCCCTGCGCATCACCGACAGGCTCAGCGGCGCGGGAGGCGGCGTGCCGGGAACGGTCGTCGACACCCAGTTCCCGGTGGCGATGACCTGCAACCAGGTCGCGAGCGCGACGATCGGCTCCACCTGCTCGGTCACCACCAGCGCCAATGCCGTCCTACCGGGCTCGGTGCCAACCGGCCGGCGCGCCCTGTGGGAACTCGATCGGCTCCAGGTGTTCGACGGAGGTCCGGACGGCCTCAACTCGAGCGCCGGCAACGGGCTCTTCGCGGTGCAGGGCGTCCTGATCCCGTAGGGGCCGTCGTCCTGTCGTCGGGGGCAAGCCCGCGCGACTTGGGAGTCGGCTCCCACTGAAGTGCAACATGAGCACTCATAGCGTGCTCATGTTGCATAGTGCGCCACCCAACCGCGGTTTGGGCGCCCTCTCATGCGGTTAACGCCCTGGTAACGGACCTGTAACGGGGTATTGACAGACCAGGCAGGCGATCGAGCTACCCTTTACGAGCTAAAGCGACTTTCCACCCCGCCGATGAGGACTGAGGAGGCGGTACGCCGGCACCCGGCCGGCAGGCAAGCTTTGTTGGACCACTTGCCCCACATATCCCGACGCAGACGAACCGGACCCGAGCTCCGTTCGCGGCAGGCCCAGCCATGCGCCACGTTCCGCAAGCCCTCACGCACCATCCGGGTCGAGCCGATCCGCCAGCCGGCCGAGCACGAGCGCTCCGCTTCCGAGCCGGCCCGGGCACCGCACAAGGACAAGCCGCCGCAGTCGCCCTCCCCCACTCCGCGCAAGTCTCCGAGCCGGGCGCACCAGTGATCGAGGAGATCTCTCCTCCGCGCCCTGACGCGGCGGACTTCCAGACGCCCGACCTGATCGAGCCGGTCGTGGCGTTCCGCAGCTGGCGTGTCGTTGACGGTGCGCTGAGGTCCGTCTATCTCCCGGTCTTCTGGACCGAGCGAGACGTCACGGCAACCTGCATGGGATCGGAAGCCCCGGACGCGCACGCTCCCCGGTCTGCTCCACCGGGACACAGCGCACCGGACCGCGGATGCACCTGCGGCGTCTATGCCTACTACGAGCCCGACATGAACTTCTCCACCGTCGACTACCGCGGCGTGATCGGAATCGTGAGCCTGTGGGGCACGATCGAGCTGCACGACGCAGGCATGCGCGCCGAGCACGCCCGGGTCGAAGCGCTCGCGCTCTACTCGCGGTGGACCACGCGGCAGATCGAAGCTGTGCGGGAGGTGACGCGCGACCTCGGCGTCGATCTCGTCGACCTCGACGACATCACGGATGCCGCCCGCCGCTACGGACGCCACATCAGCCGCGAGCTGGTGCCGGGCGCGGCGCGCGAGCCGCAGACGACCCGCTGACCTAAGCACGTTTCCCGGGAGCCCGCTGTCGGGCTCCGCCCGCAATACTGTGCGCGTGCGCTATCGGAGTGTCGTGCTGATCGGTGTCTCGGTTGCGTTGCTCGGCTGTGGCGACGAAGACACGACCATCGCGGGAAAGACCGAGGACGACAAAGCAGCGGCACGGCTCGTGCTGGAGACATATCCCACGGCGGGCGATGAAAAAGGCAGCGAGGAGCCGCCGTCCCGCGTCGAGTGCCGCCGCACGGGAACCTCGGACTTCCCGCGTCCTGTCGGGCAGAAAGCAAAGGGCACCTATGAGTGCACCGCCAAGTTTCCCGACGGCATCTCGAACGCCTGCGAGGTAGATGCTGCCACCGAGGAGGTGGGATGCGTGCCCACCCTGGCGGGCCCGCCGAACAGGAGCGGCTCGAACGAGACAGACTCGGCGCATCGACAGGAGCTCACGAAGGCAGAACGTGCTGAGGCGCGCCGACTCGTTTCACGGTCGCCGGAATTGCGCCGCATTCTTGGCGAGGGCCGGTCTGCGGTGACGTCGATCGGCTTCTGGAGTCGCGATCTCGAAAAGCGGCATCGCGAGGCCTTGCGCTCGCTGACGCCCGTACGGGTGAGGGTCGATCCACCCGCAACTGTCCGGGCTCAGTGGCCCTACATCGCCGAACTGCAGCCGTGCGAACGCCAATGGGTCCCGCTCACCGTCAGGAAGCTTCGGGAGGTTTTCGCCTTCGTTGACGTGTCGCGGTCGCAAGTGGCGGCGATCGTTCCAAGCGAATCCGATGGATTCGATGATTGGAACGTTCCAGCTCGGCCGAACAGTCCTTGCTCGGCCTGAGAAAGAGCTACGCCACAGGAGGCGGTCCGAACCAGGTGGCCAGGGCGTCAGCGAGCCCCAGCTGGGACAGCTCTCCCACCCAGGCCACATATCCGTCGGGCCGAATCAACACGGCGGTGGGAGCGGTGACCGTTCCGAGTGCCGGAAGCTCCCACGGACCAACGTATTTGGCGTCGATCAGCTGAACCCGATCTGCCCATGGAGTGATGTCGAAGTCGCCGGGTTCACCGAGGTTGAGCAGCACAGGCCGGGCATCGTGCAGCAGGGTGAAGACCCGCAGCGGGCCGTCGGCGGTGACCAGGTCGAGATCGGGCATGCGGCGTCCGAGCAGCGGGTGTCCCTCGCCGAGGTCGTAATGAATGTCCAGCCCGAACATCAACGCGGCGAAGCGCCTGCGCGACTCGTCCCCCATGAGGAGCTCGGCAATAGTGTCGCGCAAGGCCTCCGTGCGTTCGTCCGGGCGGCGGAGCGCGACATGCGCCATCGTGGTGCGCAGCACGCGGGCAGCGACCGGGTGACGCTCGGCGTGGTAGGTGTCCAGGAGGCTTTCCGGCGATGTCCGGTTGACCACCTGGGCCAGCTTCCATCCCAGGTTCACTGCATCCTGCACTCCGGTCTGGAGGCCCTGCGCACCATCCGGGGAATGCACGTGTGCGGCGTCGCCGGCCAGCAGCACCCGTCTGTCGCGGTAGGCCGCGGCCTGCCGGGTCATGTCGTTGAACCTGGAGATCCACGTGGGACTGTGGATCCCGTAGTCGGTCCCGTACACGGTGATGAGCGCCTCGCTGAGATCGCGCAGTGTGGGTTCGCTCGCGGATCCGACGTGCCGTTCGGTCACCATGACCCGTACTGGTCCGCTATCCGCGTAGACGATCTCGCCGTCGCGGATCTCGTAGTCCACCCTGCCGAGGCCATGGATGCCGATGGCATCCTGGCGGGTGCCCCATTCCGGCGGCGTTTCGGCCAGCTCGACCTCGGCGATCAGGGCGCTGGTCGTCGGATCCCAGCCGGGAAACTCGATGCCGGCTGCTTTGCGAACCAGACTGCGTCCTCCGTCGCACCCGGCAAGATATTGCGCCCGCAGCGACTGGCCGTGGGAAAGCTGGACGTCGACTCCGGTTTCGTCCTGCGCGAAACCCGTCACCTCACGTCCGCGGTAGAAAGTCACCGCCAGCTCGCCGACCCAGCCGGCCAGTATGCGTTCGATGTGGTTCTGCCAGAGCCCGAGCGAGTAGGGATGCCGGGTGGCAAAGTCGCTGATGTCCAAAGGGACCCCGGAGAACTGCCCGACCTGGGCCACCTGTCCCTCCGAGAGGAACCGCTCGGCGATCCCGCGCTGATCGAGGATCTCGATGGTGCGTGAGTGCAGACCGCCTGCGCGCGAGCCGGGAAGGTCCTGGCTGGCGCGCCGTTCGACAACGGCAACGTCGACCCCCGCCAACGCCAGCTCGCCCGCCAGCATCAGCCCTGTCGGACCTCCTCCGGCGATCACCACCGCATGCTCGGTCACACGCATTTCACGACTCCCATTTCCGGAGGTTTGGTGCCTTCGGCGAGCGATTATGGGGCACGACCCGGGGCTTGTTGCAAGCCCCCTGTGCGGTATAAGTTGGAGACGGAGGGGAGCGGAGCGCCGGGCCGGCTGGCCGGCAGCTAGCGGCGTCTGACCTTGAACGTCCGCGTGACGAGGCCGCGGCCGCCGGCCTGGGACGCGTATACCGCGAGCTTGTAGAAGCCGGGCAGCTCGAGCGCGGCGACGTGCAGGTATGCCCTTCCGAGCGTGTTGGTCTTACGCTCCCGCCACCGCACGGGCGTCTTGCCGTCGCGCGAGAAGATCTGGAAGAAGAGGTGGCTCTGCGCCGCCGGCGCGCCGGAGCGCTTCAACTTCGCACGCACCCGGACCGGCAGCTCGGACCCCACCTGCACGGCCTTGGGCATGTCGAGCTCGACCGATATCGGCCCGCGGGCGCGCGCGGGACGCCGGTCCGCGCTCTCCTGACCCGCTCCGGCTCGGCGACGTGCCCTCCTGTTGCGGAGGGTGGGCTCGAGGCCGACAGCCGATGCGTAGTTGCCGAAGTCATCGGTCGCAACCAGCCAGTAGCGGCGCTGCACGTAGTAGGGAGCGGTGATCCGCGCGGTGAACGAACCGTCCCGGTCGGCCTTGTAGGTGCCCCGGCTGGCCTGGTGGTAATACAGGCTCACGCGGGAGTTGAACCGGAACCCCCGGCCTCTCACGGTCACCCGGCGCTTGCCGCGCTTGAAGGTGATGCGCGGCCGCGGCAACAGCTTCGAGACCTTGTAGATCCAGGCCCGAGCCTCGTGGTTGCGGTACACGACGTGCTGCAAGCTGCCGCCATAGTTCTCGATAAAGCGCCTGAAACGCTCCTGGTGAGACGAATCCACGAGCGGGTTCTCCGGCGGGTCGTCGCCCTCGTCGGTGTAGTACACGAGGTACGAGACCTCGCGGCTCTTGACAAGCCTTGGTGGCCAGTAATTGACCCAGTCACGCGACGGACCGTCGGCGGCGGGATGCGGACTGCGAACGGTGCCGCCCGGAAACACTGTCGCGAGCCGGAACCGGCCGAATGGATAGGCGTCGCGGCGCGCGTAGAACGAGAGCGCGTATTGGGCAGAGCCCTTGGAGAGGGTCATCACGCCGTCGTCGGGCTTCGTGTTCGCCTCCAACCACCGGGCCGCTTCGCGCAGTCCGAAGTACGTATCGGTCTTGGCCACGTCGACGACCGGCGATGCCATGACGACGACCGAGCAAACGCCGGCCAGCAGGACCACCGGCAGCGCGACGGGTCGCGAGGCGCGCGCCACCCAGCCCACCTTGGGCCGCTCCTCCATCACCCTCCAGCGCCGTACGATCACGCGTGCGACTTCGTGAACTGCGCGCCCCGCGAGGATCGACACCGCCGGGATCAACGGCAGCAGGTAGTTGAACGCCTTCAGCGGATATGCCTGGAAGAACAGGAGCACGACGAACACCCAGAACAGGAGCAGGCGGTCGCCCGCTGTCCAGCGACGCAGCGCGATGGCGATGCCGACGAGCCAGATCACGGGTGTGACCCAGCCCTCGAAGCCGGTCAGCTTGTCCAGGTAGTAGTGCCAGGGGACCTGGGTGGCGCGCTGTCCGCTGTCACCAAGGAACTCGGCCAGCTGGTCCGACTTCAGCGCGATCTGCACCATCACCGGGATGAAGAACACGAGGAACGCCGCGGAAGCGAGCAGGAAGCTGCGCACGGTCAGGCGCCGCAGCTCCTTGGAGACCAGCAGGTAGTTCAACGCGATGATCAGGACCAGCACCCCGGTGACCTTGGCCTGGATCGTCAGCGCCGTGCAGGCCGCGAACGCGTACAGCCACACATTGCGGCTCGTCGTGATCCATTTCGCAAAGAAGAGGAGGGTCAGCGAGAACAGGAACACAAGGGTCGAGTCGAGCAGCGCGAGCCTTCCCAGCAGCACGGAGTAGCCGCTGAGCGCGACGAACAGCGCCGCCAGCAGCCCCACGTTGCGCCCATAGAGCGTCTTGCCGAGGCTGAAGCACACGAGCACGGTGCCGAGGCTGAAACCGATCGCGACCAGGCGGGCCGCGACGTCGGAGACGCCGAAGATCAGGTAGAAGAACGCGACGACCTGCTGATAGAAGAGGAAGTTCGAGTTCCCACGCGACGCCAGCACGAAGTAGCGGTCGAGCTGATCGTCGCCGGCCAGCACGGCGGCCTGGCCCGCGTACACAGCCTCGTCTCCCCGGAGCCCGACGTCCGTCATGGCCCACATCCTCGGGATCGCGGCGATCCCGAGGATTACCGCGAGTATCAGCGAGCCGCGATGTCGCCACAGGAATTCCGCGATCCGGCCGGCCCGGGTCAGGTCGTCGCGCGGGCGCTCGTAAGCCTGAAAGAGGCGCTCCGCTTCGGAGTCCCGAAGGAGGTGGGCAACCGGTCGAAAAGGTGCTTTCAACTCGCGGGCGACTAAAGAATCGGGCTGCCCATGACGCCCGGCAGCCGCTGCCACCAGTCCATGGTGCTGCTGGCGATCAGAGTCGCCGGCACGGTGCCGAAGGCCTGGGTGACGATGTCACGCTCGGCGACCTTCAGGTCGTGCCCGTTCATGCCCTGCAGAAACTCCTCGATCTTGGCGTAAGGCGGAAAGCCGAATGCGTCCTCGCAGTTCTCCCTGAGGATCTCGAGCGCCTCTTCGGTTTCCATCTTGACCTCGTAGTCGCCCTCGCGCTGGATGATCACCAGGCCGGCGATCTTGGCCTCGGGAGCCACGCGCGCGGTCGGGATCAGACGGTCGATGTCGTACTTGGGTGGCGGGATCAACCGCTGGACGACCGCGTTCAGCGTTGCGGCCGGGATCCGCATGGCAGCCAGGACCATTGCGAACCGCCGGCCCGACCGCGAGTGGAGGCGGCTCTGTGGCACCAGCTTTACCCGTTCGCGCCTGGACAACAGCGGCGTCTTGACCGCGTGCACCGTGTGGCGGCTGATCGTCAGCGGCTTCGGATAAGCCAGTACGCGGCCGTCCGGGCAAACGATCGTGAGGTCATCGGAAAGGAACGAATATGGAAAGTGATCGAGCAGCTTGAGCGTCGTCGTCGTCTTGCCGGTGTCGGTGCGAGCGGTGACCATGAACCCCTGGTCCCCGTCGGCGAAGCACGCGGCGTGCACGAGCGCGTATCCCTTGCTGGCGAACGTCCAGCGCAGGATCGGCTCCACGACGTTGGTGTAGAGCACGTGCGGAGAGCGCTGCAGCAATGGAGCCGCCAGCACCTCGACGCGCTCCCCCACCTGCGAGATCTCCACGCCGAAGCCAAATCCACCCATGCCCTCCGAGTACCGCAGCGTGCGCGACTTGACGTCGCCGAGCTCGGAAAGCCCGAGGGTGATGGCCGGGACTTTGCCGTTCCCGTTGCCGTTCCCGTTGCTGTGGTGCCCGTTGCTGTGGTGCCCGTTGCCGTTGCCGTTGCTGTGATGCCCGTTGCCGTTGCCGTTGCTGTGATGCCCGTTGCCGTTCCCGTTGAGCGCGACGTGACCGTTGCTCTCGGGGCGGCCACGCATGTGGCCGATCCGGACGCGGATCGTCGGACGGGTGAGCGCCTCGGGCACGAGGAACCGATGCAGCTCCGGCAGGCGCACCTCCGAAGTGACCTGGACGATGCCGTGGATGTCGTAGCTGAACGCTCCCACCTCGCGGCGCTGCGCCTTGGCCCAGATCCACGCATCGGCGACGCCAAAGCGGATCACGGTGAGTGCGACGAGGGAAAGGATGTTCGAGAGCAGGTAGTGCATCCCCAGAGCGCTCGTGAGCACGAACAGGAGCGGCACCCGCAGCGCAAGCGCGGCGTTGTTCATCGCGAAGAACATGGCGGCACGGCGCCCGCGAGTGCGCTCGTGCTCGCGATCGGCGAACACCCAGCCTTCGGTCAGACAGAAGTTCCACAGGGTCGAGCCCTGGGTCGCGAGGATCGCGGCGGCGACGTAGTAGATGCCCGCCACGTCCGCAAACAACGCCAGCAGCAGGGTGTTGACGACCAAGCCGGTGGCGCCCACGACAGTGAAGCGGCCGAACCGCGCCGTCATCTGCCCCAGCCTCAGGCGGGCAAGTTGTGCGACGTACCGCAGGGCCTCGCGCGCGGAAGCCTTGGTCTCACCGGCATGACGCTCGGCGAACCCGAAAGGCACTTCGGAGACCGTCATCCCGGGCGTCCGGACGAGGATCTCGAGCAGGATCTTGAATCCCCTCGGACGCAGGCAGTCGAGGTCCACGGCGTCCCGCCGGACCAAGAAGCACCCGCTCATCGGATCGCTCACGTGCCACAGGGCCTTCGGGAAGAGGAGCATCGCTGCCCGCGAGGAGACTCGTGACAGTGCCGAACGCAGCCGCCCGAACGTGCCCTTGTCCCCTCCGGCGCAGAAGCGGCTGGCGACAACCATGTCCGATGCGGCGCCGAGCGCCTCCAGGTACATCTCCTCCAGTACCTCCGGGGGATGCTGGAGGTCGGCGTCCATGACGCACACGTAAGGTGCCCGCGCAGCGCGCATCCCGGCCACCACAGCGCCCCCGAGGCCGCCTTCACGCTCACCAGGCGAGCGGTGAATCAGATAGACGGCCCGCGAGGACTCGATCTTGCGGATCGCATCCGGCGTGTAGTCGTCGCTGTCGTCGACGAAGATGACCTCCACCGGGAGGTCCGCGAGCACTCGGTCGAGCCGTGCGACCAGTGGTGCCACGTTGTCGGCCTCCGCACGCGTCGGGACGATCACCGACACCGCCGGCGTGGTTTCGCTCAGGCCGAAGTCCGCCGTCGATACGGCGTGCGCAGCGTCCTGAGAGATGACTCCGTTCTCACGCGACCGAGCGGCGCGTGACCTGAAAGCAATATTCACGGTCCGCTATCCCGCTGTGTCGCAAGGCTCGCTGAAACGTCTGCCGTGACGCTTCGGACGGCCTGCCTTCCGTGCCGAATCCACATTCATTTTCCGTGCCTCCATCCGTAAAGCAGTCGCAACATAACGCAACTTGCGCTGGAAACACAAGGGGTAATTTTAATTTCCTCGGCGAGCTGACCCTCTTGGGAGGTGCTTGATTTGTGACCCGTCGGTGAGTTAGGTTTCTCGGTCAACGGGGTGTTGCCGGGGCAGCCGGTGCAGTCGCCGCAGGAGCTTGGAGTCAGGATGGCCGGAGGCGCGGCAAGGGTCGGAACAAGCGGTAGGGGCGTGCGGAGGTATGCCTGCGTCGCAATTCTTGGCGCGGCATTCGCTCAGCTCAGCGTCGCGAGCGCACCTGCTGCGGACCCCGTGATCGCGGCTGCCGGCGACATCGCCTGCAGCTCCTCGAGCTCCAACTACAACGGCGGCAACGGCACGGCCGACCGCTGCCGTCAGAAGTACACATCGAACCTGCTCGTGGACGCAGGCCTCTCGGCGGTCCTCATCCTGGGCGACATGCAGTACGAGAGCGCCAGCCTGTCGGGCATCAACAGCTCCTACCACCCGACTTGGGGCCGCGTGAAGTCGATCACACGCCCGGCGGCAGGGAACCACGAGTACAAGACCTCGGGTGCTGCCGGCTACTTCGACTACTTCAACGGCGCGGGCGCCGCCACCGGCCCGGCCGGCGACCGCACAAAGGGGTACTACAGCTTCAACGTCGGGACCTGGCATCTGATCGCCCTCAACTCGACGGACCACTGCACGATCATCCCGTGCAGCGCGGGTTCGGCTCAGGAGGTGTGGCTGAAGGCCGACCTCGCTGCCAACGCCGACAAGTACTGCACCCTCGCCTACTGGCATGACCCGCGCTTCAACTCGGGCCACGACGGCAACGCCGACGAGATGAAGCCGCTGTTCCAGGCGCTCTACGACGCGAACGCCGACGTCGTGCTCGGAGGGCACGCCCATTCATACGAGCGCTTCGCGCCTCAGAATCCGAGCGGTGCCCTGGACAACGCCCGGGGGCTGCGCCAGTTCGTGGTGGGCACGGGCGGCGCATTCTGGACCAGCATCAGCACGCCGAAGCCCAACAGCGAGGTGCGTCAGAACAACACGTACGGCGTGCTGAAGATGACTCTCAAACCCACCGGCTACGACTACCAGTTCGTTCCCGAGGCGGGCAAGACGTGGACGGACGCCGGGTCGGGCACATGTCACGGCGGCACGCCGCCTGCGCCCGACACGATCAAGCCCTCGATCCCGGGCAACCTGCGGGCGACCGCCGGAACCGGCCAGGTCTCCCTGCTGTGGAACCAGTCGACCGACAACGTGGGCGTCACCGGGTACCAGGTGTTCCGCGGCACGACGCAGATCGCGACCGTGGGCAGCACCGCCACCTCGTACACCGACGCGAACCTCTCGCCGGGCACCTACAGCTACACCGTGCGCGCGACGGACGCGGCCGGAAACATCTCTGACCCGAGCAACTCCGCCTCTGCGACCCCGATGGCCGGGTCGGCGGTGTTCACGTTCTCACCGGAGGGCGATGCGCGCGTGGAGGCCTCGACCGCCAGCACCAACTACGCGACGAGCTTCCTGCGGGTCGACGGCAGCTCCGGCGCTCCGTCGGTGGAGAGCCTGCTGCGGTTCAACGTCGCCGGTACGCCGGCGGGCGGGATTGCAAGCGCGAAGCTGCGTGTCTATGCATACAGTGGAACCGCGGACGGGCCTGCAGTCTTCACCACCAATCCGGCCTGGAACGAGACTGCTGTCAACTGGAGCAGCCGGCCACCGGGCACGAGCGCGACGACCGACGACAAGGGCACCATTCCGACGAACAGCTGGGTGGAGTACGACGTCACTTCCTTCGTGACCGGCAACGGCGCGTACAGCTTCGGGCTGACCGGCACCTCCACCGACGGCGTCGACATCTACTCGCGCGAGGCCGCGACGCTACGACCGGAGCTGGTGGTGACCACCAGCGCTCTCGACACGACCAAGCCCACCCCGCCGGGCAATCTCACCGCGACGGGCAGTGCAGGCCAGGTCGCGCTGGGCTGGCAGGGGTCGACAGACAACGTGGGGGTCACCGGCTACCGGGTGTTCCGCGGCACGACGCAGATCGCGAGCCTGGGCGCCGCTGCCAGGTCGCACGCCGACACGGGCCTCGCGGCGGGCCCATACAGCTACACGGTGCGTGCCGTTGACGCGGCCGGCAACCTCTCCGACCCGAGCAACACTGCGAGCGCAAACGTGCCCGACACGACCAAGCCGACGCCGCCGGGCAACCTCACCGCGACGGGCAGTGCGGGCCAGGTCGCGCTGGGCTGGCAGGGGTCGACGGACAACGTGGGGGTCACCGGCTACCGGGTGTTCCGCGGCACGGCGCAGATCGCGAGCCTGGGCGCCGCTGCCAGGTCGCACGCCGACACGGGCCTCGCGGCGGGCCCATACAGCTACACCGTGCACGCCGTTGACGCGGCCGGCAACCTCTCCGACCCGAGCAACACTGCGAGTGCAAACGTGCCCGACACGACCAAGCCGACGCCGCCGGGCAACCTCAGTGTGTCGTCGACGACCTCCAGCTCGGCGAATCTCAGCTGGCAGGCGTCGACCGACAACGTGGGCGTGGCCGGTTACAGGGTCTTCCGCGATGGCAACCTGGTCGGCAGCCCGGGGGCGACGGCGACCTCCTATTCGGACACGTCCGTCTCCGCCGCGGTCACCTATCGCTATGTCGTGCGCGCGATCGACGCCGCGGGCAACCTCTCCGACCCGAGCAACGAAGCGCCGGTGACGGTGCCTGACACCGTGAAGCCCACGCCACCGGGGAACCTTCGCACGACAGCCGTGACCTCCAGCCGGGTCGATTTCAGCTGGAACCAGGCGACCGACAACGTCGGCGTCACCGGATACCGCGTGTTCCGCGGCGCGGTGCCGATCGCGAATGTGAGCGCGACGACGACGTCATATTCGGACGGCCCGATCGCCCCGGGCACCTACCACTACACCGTGCGCGCGGTGGACGCTGCCGGGAACCTCTCGGACCCGAGCAACCAGGTGACGGCCGAGGTGCTGGACACGGAGGACCCGACCGCGCCGGGGAACCTCGACGCCACGGCGCAGGGTGCATTCCAGGTGGACCTCACCTGGGAGGAGTCCACCGACAACGTGGGCGTCGTGGCCTACCTGATCTACCGTGACGACGTTCAAATCGACTCGGTCGACGGCACCACCACCTCTTACACGGACAACGTGCTCCCGCCGGCCACTTACACGTACCACGTACTTGCGGTCGACGACGCCGGGAATCTCTCGGACCCGAGCAACGCGGACACGGTCACGATGCTCGTGCCGGATGACGAGCTGCCCACGGTTCCGGGCAGCCTGACCGCAGCGCTGAACGGGTCCGATCAGGTCGATCTGAGCTGGGACGAATCCACTGACAACGTCGGCGTCACGGCGTATCGCGTGTACCGTAACGACGCCCTGATCGCGACCGTCAGCCCGGCGAGCTCCTACTCGGACACCGATGTACCGGCACGCGACCACGAATACCGCGTGCGCGCCGAGGACGCAGCCGGCAACCTGTCCGACCCGAGCAACCCCGCGGGCGTGATCGTGCCCGACGCGGAGGCTCCATCACCGCCGGGCAGCCTCGCCGCTAGCGCTGTCGACGGCGGGCCGGTACAGCTCACCTGGGAGGCCGCGAGCGACAACCTCGGCGTCGCCGGCTACGAGGTGTTCAGGGACGGACTGCTGGTAGACACGATCGAGCCCGCCACGTCCTACACCGATCCGGTGGGTCCGGGGAGCTACGCCTACTACGTCAAGGCGCTGGACGCGACGGGCAACGTATCGGACGAGAGCACCACGGCGAACGTCACCGTCCTCACGGTGGACACAGAGAAGCCCGGCCCGCCGGCAAACCTCCAGGCGCAGGCCGGCTCCGGCGAGGTGGACCTCACGTGGGACGCCGCGAGCGACAACAGGGCGGTGACGGGATACGAGATTCGCCGTGACGGCGGGCTGGTCGCGACCATCGGTGCGGTGACAGCGTGGACCGACAACAACGTCGCCGCACCGCACACCTACGAGTACGAGCTGCGCGCGCTCGACGCTGCCGGGAACGTCTCGGATCCGAGCAATATCGCGAGCGCGACGATGCTCGACACACAGAAGCCGAGTGCGCCCGCGAACCTGAGGGCCACCGCCACCGCGAGCCAGGTCGACCTCGCCTGGGACGCATCCGGAGACAACGTCGCGGTCACGGGTTACAAGGTCTACCGCGACGGTGCGCTGAGCGCGACGCTCGGTGCGGTCACGACCTACTCGGACACGAGCGTGACCGCGCCCGGCCACGACTACGAGGTGCGGGCCTTCGACGCGGCCGGCAACCTCTCCGACGCCAGCAACCGGACCACCGCCACCGTCCCCGACGGGCAGAAGCCGACGCCGCCCGGCAACCTGCGCGCGACCGCCGCGGGACCTAACCAGGTCAACCTCGCCTGGGATGCGGCTGGCGACAACATCGGCGTGACCGGCTACAGGGTCTTCCGCGACGCGACGCAGATCGCGACCATCGGTGCGGTGACGACCTTCTCCGACACGGGGGTAGCCGGGAGCACCACCTACGCCTACGAAGTCCGCGCCGTCGATGCAGCGGGGAACGTCTCGGACGCCAGCGGGTCTGCCTCGGCGACCACCCCGGCCGCCTCGGCAACGTTCACGTTCTCGCCGGAGGCCGACGCCCGTGTGCAGGCCTCGGCGACCACCACGAACTACGCCACGAGCAACCTGCGTGTCGACGGCGGAACCAACCCAGCCGTGGAGAGCCTGCTGCGATTCACGGTCAGCGGCGCACCGGCCGGGTCAATCCGAAGCGCCAAGCTACGCGTCTACGCATACAGTGGAACGGTGGACGGGCCGGCTGTCTTCACGACCAACCCGGCGTGGAATGAGACAGCGGTCAACTGGAACAACCGGCCGCCGCGCACGAGCGTGACGACCGACGACAAGGGTGCGGTAGCGACGAACAGCTGGGTGGAGTACGACGTCACGTCCTTCGTGACGAGCAACGGCACGTACAGCTTCGGCCTGGCCGGCACCTCGAGCGACGGGGCGGACTTCCGCTCGCGCGAGGCCGCCACCGATAGACCCGTGCTGATCGTGACGACGGGCGCGCCGGATACGCAGAAGCCTACGCCGCCGCCATCCGGCCTCGCTGCGACCGTCATGAGCGCGTCGCGGGTCGATCTCTCCTGGCAGGCCGCGGGCGACAACGTCGGTGTGACCGGTTACCGGGTCTTCCGCAACGGCACTCAGATCGCGAGCCTCGGCGTGACGACGGCGTACTCCGACACCACTGTGTCCGCGAACAGCTCCTACAACTATGAGGTGCGTGCGGTGGACGCCGCCGGCAACATCTCCGACCCCAGCAACTCCGTGCCGGCCACGACGCCGGCCGCGGCGACGGTTCTGACCCTGTCGCCGGAGGCGGATGCCCGCGTCCAGGAGGCGAATGCGACCACCAACTACGGGACGGCCTACCTGCGCTCCAACGGCGGCAGCGAATCTGACGTCGAGAGCTTCCTGCGCTTCACCGTGACCGGTGCACCCGCGGGGACCGTGCAGAGCGCGAAGCTGCGCCTCTACGCCTACAACGGCACGGCGGACGGCCCCGCCGTCTACACGACCGGCACGTCCTGGAGCGAGACCGCGGTCAACTGGAACACGCGCCCGGCCCGCACCAGCGTGGCGACCGCCGACAAGGGCGCGATTCCGGTGAACACCTGGGTGGAGTACGACGTGACTTCCTTCGTCACCGGGAATGGGACGTACAGCTTCAACTTGGCGACCACTTCCAACGACGGCATCGACTTCTACAACCGCGAGGCGGCCACCCTGCGACCCGAGCTCGTGGTCACGCTGCGTTAGCCATGCGCCTTCTGTCGAACAAGCCCAAGAAGGCGATCGCGGTCACCGCGACGGCGATCGTCATGGCCTCGACCGCGCTCGTCCTCGGCGTCGCCGACTCCGCATCCCCACCCGAGTCCGGCCCGAAGGTGGACACGCACGTCGGTCACTCCTACATCTACACGGTTGACGTCGCAAGCGGCCAGCTCGCGCAGGAGACCAACCACCAGGGCGAAGGCGCGCTCGAGCCTTCGTGGTCGGCCCAGGGCGAGATCGCGTTCAGCACCATGGACTGCGACGAGTGCTCCTCGACCCTGTCTGAGGTGGATCCCGAGGCGGTTGGCGCGCCGGAGGCGACAATCGACACGAACGTCGAGCACCTGTTCCAGCCCTCGTGGGCGCCCGACGGCAACCGGGTCGCGACTGTCTCGCTCGGGCGCGGCATCTACATCGTCGACTCGCAGACCGGCGCGTCGAAGCGGCTGACGACCGGCGCGTCGGACGAAGCGCCGAACTGGGCCCCGGTCGGAGGCTGGATCGCATTCCATCGCCAGGTGGAGGGAACCAACTACGACCTCTTCGCGGTCAACGCCGCGACCGGTGAGGAGCGGCGGCTCACGAACGACTCCAAGCAGCAGACGAATCCCACGTGGTTCCCGACCGGAAAGAGGGTGGCGTTCGCCGAGCAGCGGGCCAACGGGAAGTGGGCGATCGTCACGATGAGATCAGACGGCACTGGACGCGGGCCGATCACCGACGGCGCAACCAGCGCCCAGGAGCCTTCCTGGTCGCCCGACGGCAAGGCCATCGCCTTCATCCTCCAGGAGCTGGACAAGGCCACGGTCGCGGTCATTGCCTCGAACGGGACGGGCACCATCCGGCGCCTGACCGACGACAAGATCTTTCCCTCGAAACCGACCTGGTCTCCGGATGGCAAGAGCATCGCGTTTGCCGCTACGGTGGTTGCGGATCCATAACCCGACGAATTGAGGCAATGAAGCTGAGCACAGGGGCGAAGGAACGCCTGACTTTCAAGAACATCGTCGTCATCGCCGTATCTGCCGTCGCTTTTGCGGCGGCTCTGCTGCCGGGGCCCGCGCGCGCAGCCGACCCCGTGATCGCAGCGGCCGGGAACATCGCCTGCGACCCGACCAGCCCTTACTTTGCGGCTGGTGCGGGAACGCCGGACAAGTGCCGTCAGGCCGAGACTGCGGCGCTGCTGCCGAGTGGCCTCGCCGGAGTGCTCACGCTCGGCGACGCCCAATCCTGTTGCGGCACCCTGTCCGCATACACCGCCGCGTACGAGCCCGGCTGGGGCCAGCTGAAAGCCATCACGCATCCCGCGCCCGGCAACCGCGACTACTCGACGGCGGGCGCAGCAGGGTATTTCGACTACTTCAACGGACCCGGTGCGCCCGGCGGCCCGGCGGGGAGCCGCGACCAGGGTTACTACAGCTTCGACCTCGGGGCATGGCACCTCGTCGCGCTCAACTCCAACTGCACGCACGTCGGGTGCGCGGCCGGATCGGAACAGGAACGCTGGCTGCGTGCGGATCTCGCGGCCCACCCCACCTCCTGCACGCTCGCCTATATGCACGCCGGGCGCTACAGCTCAGGGCGGCCGGGCGGAGCGATCTCGATGGGGCCCCTGTACAGGGCCCTTTACGAGGGCGGCGTCGACGTCGCGCTGGCCGGCCACGCGCGGCACTATGAGCGGTTCGCGCCCCAGACCGGGGTCGGGCGCAGTCCGGCGTTCGGGATCCGTCAGTTCGTGGTCGGGACCGGCGGTCACTCCCTGGGGAGCATCGGAGCGCCGAAGAAGTACAGCGAGGTACGCCAGAACACGGCTTTCGGAGTCCTCGAGCTGACCCTGCAGGCGACGGGCTATTCCTGGCGGTTCATCGCACCCACCGGCAACGCCTTCAGCGACTCGGGAGCCGGCAAATGCCACGGCGTCCCGCCGCCGCGCAAGGGCAAGAAGAAGCCGAAGCCCAAGCCGAAGCCGAAGCCGGGGTCCGGGAAGAGCAAATCCAAGTGCACCATCCTCGGCACGCCCGGTAACGACGTGCTGCGCGGCACGCCGCGCCGCGACGTGATCTGCGGCCTGGCAGGCAACGACCGCATCAGCGGCAGGGGTGCCAACGACGTGCTGCGGGGTGGCGACGGCAACGATCGGATCAGCGGGGGTGACGGGCGCGACCGCGTCGACGGCAACCGCGGGAACGACACCCTCAGCGGTGGACGCGGCAGAGACCTGATCCGGGGCGGGGGCGGCAACGACCTGCTGCGCGGACAGGGCGGCCCGGACCGGTTGCATGGCGACGGTGGGCGCAACCGCGTGTTCGGCAACGCCGGCAACGACTACATCGACGTGTCGCAGAACGGGGCCCGCGACATCGTCAACGGCGGCCGCGGGCGAGACCGGGCGAAGGCGCAGCGCGGCGACAAGGTGCGTGGCGTGGAACGGAAGGTCGTTCGCAGGTAGGCCGTTACTTCGTGTAGCTGATCAGTTCCTCGCGCCCGCCGCCGTCCTCGGTGGTCCGGAGCACATGCCCGATACCCCGGGCGTAGTACTTGTACTCCACGACGTCGGGCTCGAGCGGGGTCGAGTCCTGCGTCTTCACGGTGTTGTCGAACGAGCCGAAGGGAACGGTGACCTTTGCGTCCACGCTGATTACCTCCCCAACGTCCTCTGCCTCACCTTCGTAGTACTCCTGGCGGTAGGTCATCCCAGGCCGCGGCTTCGCGGCCATGATGATTCCGGCATACGCACCGTCGACCCCGTGCTCCCAGGAGCCCGTGGTCGATGACACTTTGCCGTCCGCGTACTCCTTGGTGTCCTCGCCCAGGTACCAGACGTTGCCTTCGGTGTCCTGCGCATACCAGTCGTCGGTTACCTCCACGACCCCTTCACCGTCCCGCTGGGTAACGGTGTCGCGCAGCACGAGCGCCGCGACGCCTGCGATGCGCTTCTTGCGGTTGGTCACCTCGACGACGATCCGTTCCTGATCCGACGTGTAGACCCATTTCGCACCCCGCGGCATCGGCCAGTACGGGTTGTCGATCTTCGTCGTGAAGTCGGCAGGGTCGAGCTCGACCGGCTCGTCGCCCCGCGGCAGGTCCGCGGCACCGCTGGCGGCAGTGGTCTCGGTCGTGGTGGTCGTGGTGGTGGAGGCGGGGGTGCTCTGGGTGGTGTCTCCGTCGCCGTCAGACCCACAGCCCGCGGCGACCAGCGCGCAGCACGCGCAGATCAAGAGGAACGGACCGATCAGTCCCGTTCTCCGGCCTCGTCGTCTCCGGCGCTGCCGGAGTCGTCGTCGGTCTCGACACCGGCGCGCTTCAGGTCACCGGTGAGCTTCACCTCGACGGTCTTGCCGTCGCGCTGCACCTCGACCTCCCAGGCCGCGTCGCCGTCGTCCTCGCGTTCGACGCCGACGGCACGGCCGCCGCCCGCCACCGCGACGGCGGCTTGTTTGGCGCGGTCCGCGTCCGGGCCGGTCACGTTCTCGTCGTCATCGCCTCCGGCCTGGGCGTATCCCACGCCGCCTGCACCGATCGCGAGGACGACCGCACCGCCGATCAACAGCTTTCTGCGCTTACTCATCCTTGCCACCTTTCCGTTCACGTTCTGGTTCGAAGTTCAATCTTGCGTCTCTGCATGAAACCAGGATGAGACCCCGGCGCTGAGGCGCGTCACTCGGGGTCGGGGCCATAGCCCTCGACCTTGGTCCGCAGCCAGTGGAAGTTGCGGTCCAAGTACACCGCGAGCGTGGGTCCCTTGGTGGGTCCCGATGCGAAACCCTCGAGGTACTGGGTCGGCTTGAAGACCCTGACCTTCCAGAGGGCCACACCTGCGTGGTCGTGCGCGACGGACACCACGTGGCCGCGCTCGACGACCTCGAGCGCTGCCTGCTCGGCACGCTGCGCTTGTGCTTCTGCCACCTGGGCGTAGGACTCGCTGTCCGCGGCCCGCAGGCCGCCTGAGCCCGCGCTCATCGCGAGCACGAGCATTCCTACGCTCAATATCGTGTGCATTCGTGTCATATCGTCAGTGTGCCCGCGACACTGAGATGGACATGAGAGAGGCGAATTATTTTGTGGAGGGCACCGCGGCGGGCACGCGCAGCCGCACCGTTGCGCCGTTCACGGTGTCGACGATCTCTGCGGTCCCACCATGGGCCTCGGCGATCACGCGCACGATCGCCAGCCCGATGCCCGTCCCGCCTCTGGTGCGGGCGCCGTCGCCGCGGGAGAATCGCTCGAAGGCGTGCGGCTTCAGCTCGGCGGGGAAGCCGGCGCCTTCGTCGCTGACGTCGATGTTGATCGCACCGTCCAAAGCGCGAGCCGCAAGGTTGATGTCGCCGGCTCCGTAGCGCAGGGCGTTGTCGACGAGGTTTCCCAGCGCCTGGCGGCTGCGTAGCGGGTCGATGGCTACCTTCAGGTCCGCCGGCACATCGACATTGATCCGGCGGCCCTGCTCCTGCGCACGGTCGGCGAAGCGCTGACCGGTGCGCTCGAGCAGGTCGTGGAGCAAGACGTCTTCGGGGCGTACCGGCAGCTGACCGTCCGCCGAGCGCGCGATCAGCAGCAGGTCCTCCGCGAGCTGCGCGAGATGGTCGGTCTCCTCGAGGGCGGCGACCAGCGACTCCCGTACGCTGCCGCCGTTCTCCTCCGCGCGCATCGCCGCTTCCAGCTCAGCCTTCACGACCGCAAGCGGTGTACGCAGCTCGTGGCTCGCATCCGCAACGAAACGGCGCTCGCGAGCAAAGGATGCCTGGAGCCGCGCGAGCATGTCGTTGAGCGTCTCACCGAGCCGCCGGATCTCGTCGTGCGCGTCCGGCAACGGCAGGCGCTCGCCCTCGCGTGTGAGAGAAATCCGCTTCGCGCGCTGCCGCATCGCCTCCACCGGTCTGAAGCCGATCGTCGCGAGGACGTAGCCGATGCCCGAGGCGAGCACCACGGCGATCGCCCCCCCGATCAGGAACGACCTCCACAAGGTGTTGAGGGAGTCGTCCCGGTCCCCGAGCGACGCACCGGTGACCACCACGACGGTCCTGCCCTGTGATCGCGCCGGGCGCGCGAGAATCCGCGCCGGCCCGTCGACTCCCCCGACCTCGCGCTCGAGCACCAGAGGGCCGCGCGCGGCCCTCTGCGCCTCGTCCGGACGCAATGACGCAAGGTTGTCCTTGCTCGTGCCGTCCAGCAGCCGCCCGTTGGTAGCGAGGATCTGGATGAACCCCTCGTCGGACTCGACCAGCCGCGGCCCTCCGACCACCGAGCGGCTGCGGTCGCTCGACCGCACCAGTGCAGCGACGTCGTCCGAGCGCGAACGCAGTGACGTGTCCACGATCTCGTCCAGATGCTCCTCCTGGCGCACGTAGACGAATGCCCCCATCGCGGCGATCAGCAGCGCCATTGCCAGCGCGAAGGCGGCCGTCATCCGCACCCGGATCGGCAGGCGGCTCAGTCGGACGACCCTCCGTCCTTCCGGAGCCGGTAACCGGCGCCTCGTACGGTCTCGAGTGACTTCACGCCGAAGGGCCGGTCGATCTTCTCGCGCAGGTAGCGGACGTAGACCTCGACGACGTTGGAGCGGTTTTCATAGTCGTAGTCCCAAGCGTGCTCCAGAAGCTGGTAGCGGCTGAGGAGCTCTCCGGGCCGGCGCATGAACGTCTCCAGCAACGCGAACTCTTTCGGGGAAAGCGCAACCTCCTCCTCCCCCCGCCAGGTCTGCTGCGTGGCGGGGTCCATCCGCAGGTCGCCGACCTCGAGCACTGTCGGGCGCTCGACCGGTCCGCGCCGTGCGAGAGCGCGCAGGCGGGCCAGCAGCTCGGCGAGCGAGAACGGCTTGGTCAGGTAGTCGTCGGCGCCCTGGTCGAGCCCCTGGACGCGATCGTCAACCGAGTCGCGAGCCGTCACCATGATGATGGGCGCCCACACCCCGTCCTCTCGCAGCCGGCGGCAGGTCGTGAAGCCGTCGATTCCCGGCAGCATCACGTCCAGCACGACGGCGTCGAATTCCGTGGCGGCGGCCATCCACAGCGCGTCCTCGCCGGTGGAAGCGAGGTCGGCCACCATGCCCTCCCCCTGGAGACCGCGCCGGACAGCGGCAGCCATCCGCATGTCGTCCTCCACGATCAAAACCCGCACAGTGGAATTTGATCGGCTGAAGATGAGAAGACCCTGAGAAACCGCATGACACTGCGGTCCGCGGGATGGTTACTGCATAACGCGCCTTGGGTAGGCGACGTGTTATGGAACGGATCAATTCCAACTACTCGGCGACCGCCACCCCGCTTCGGGCGGTGTTCGAGTCGGCCCGGCAGTTCGGGCTGAGCGACGAGGATGTCCTGTACACGTTCGACGAGACGCTGCGGGCAGTTGGCGAGGAAGCCACGATGTCCGAGTACCTCGACGAGCTGAACGGGACGCTGGCGAGACGCATCCTCGCCCGGGAGCGGGAACGCTCCCGGCGCGGCTGCTAGCCGGCTCCAGAGATTGCGCGCTCACTCCTCCGGCATGGCGACCGGCTCGAAGCCGCGCTCCCGCATGCCCTTTTCGATTTGGGCGATCGTCGTCTCGAGCACTTTCACGCGCGCATAGCCCTTGGACTCCGCCTCGACGAGGTGCCAGTGCCCCAGCTCGTGGTCCGTACGCGCGAGCATGTCCTCGACGGCGCGCTCGTAGTCGGCACGTCGCGCACGATTGCGCCAGTCGTCATCGGTCAGCTTCCAGCGCTTGAGCGGGTCGGCCGCGCGCTGCTCGAAGCGACGGAGCTGCTCCGCGTCGGAGATGTGCATCCAGAACTTGATCACGATCGCTCCCTCACGCCCCAGCATGCGCTCGAAGGCCACGATGTCGTCGTAGGCGCGCGACCACTGATCGACGGTCGCGAAGCCCTCGACCCGCTCGACCAGCACGCGCCCATACCAGGAACGATCGAGCACGGCCATGCCGCCGAGGCCGGGAAGCACCGGACCGAAGCGCCACAGGTAGGGGTGGCGCTTCTCGTCCGGAGTCGGCGGGCCGAACGCCGCGACACGCACATGCCGTGGGTCGAGCGGCGCGACAAGCCGTTTGATCGCTCCTCCCTTGCCGGATGCGTCCCAGCCTTCGACCAGGATGCAGACGGCCGGACCGAGGGGCCCGTCGTCGCCGAGCTTCCCGCCCAGCTGCAGCCGCAGCGCCAGCAGCCGCCGCTGGGCGGCCTCGAGCCGCTTCTTCCCCTCGTGCTTGGGCAACGAGAGGGTGAGGTCGAGGTCTTGCAGCCGCGCGGCCATCAGTTGGCGAAGTCGGCCGGTCGCTTCTCCAGGTACGCGCTGATCGCCTCGCGCGGCGCGGTCCCGTGCAGCGCCAGGATCTGCTGGCGGTCCTCGTACTCCACGGCCGTCTGCTGCGACGGGATCTCGAGCGCCGCCCACATCCCCTGCTTGGTGAGCCGGACGCCCCATGGGGCCCAGGTCGCCACCTGCTCGGCTCCCTCCCCGGCCCGCGCCAGCAGCCGGTCGTCATCCACCACGTCGGCGACCAACCCGATGCGCGCTGCTTCGTCGGCGTCGAGGCGCCGGCCGGTCAGCATCAGCTCGTGCGCTCGGGAGGCGCCGATCAGGCGCGGCAGCAGCCAGCTCGTCGCCATGTCGCAGTTCGAGAGACCGATGTTGATGAACGCAGCACGGAACACCGCGCTGCGTGCCGCGTAGCGAATGTCGCTCGCACACGCGAGCGCGATCCCGAACCCTGCCGCCCCACCGTTCACCGCGGCGATCACCGGTTGCGGCGTCGCGCGCACCTGCAGGATGAGCCTCGACATGTGCTCCTGGTTGCCGAAGTGGTCCCGCGCCGGGTCGCGGCCGTCATTCCCCGGCGCTTCCCCATAGCCGCGCAGGTCGACGCCGGCACAGAAGCCGCGCCCGGCACCGGTGAGGATCACGGCGCGGCAGGAGCGGTCTGCCGCGATCGACCGCAGCTCCTCGTGTAACGCCGCGCACAGCTCGGAGTTGATGGCGTTCAGCTGCTCGGGCCGGTTGAGCGTCACGAGCCGCACGTGCGGGGCCGGGCGCTCGCTCAGGATGACGTCGCTCATCGGTCGTCCTTTCGTTGGCGTCGGGGGCGCGGCGATCCTACGCCCTGCGCGTTTGGAAGTTGGAGGCACCGCCTAGAATGCCGATAACTCAGGGATGGATCCCAGGACGCACAGATCCGGGCGACGGTTCGTTCGAGCGGCCGTATTGGGGAGCGCGGCGGTCGCGGCCCTCGGCGTGGCTCTCACGCTCGTGCTCGACGACGGCGAGGCCGCCCCGTGTAGCGGAAGCTGCAAGCCGCCGCCATTCACCGCGGGGTGGTCCTACCAACTTCAGGACACCCCACGAATAATCCGCAGCGCGCGGGTGTACGACGTCGACGGGTTCGACACGCCCAAGTCGTACGTGTCGCGGCTGCACAAGCTCGGTGGGTATGCGATCTGCTACGTCAGCGCCGGCACGTGGGAGGACTGGCGTCCCGACCGGCAACGCTTTCCCAGCTCCCTGCTCGGGCGCAGCAACGGCTGGCCCGGCGAGCGGTGGCTCGACATTCGCCGGCTCGACGCGCTCACCCCGATCATGTCGGACCGTATCGCCACCTGCCGGCGCAAGGGATTCGACGCCGTGGAGCCGGACAACGTCGACGGCTACGCCAACGAGACGGGCTTTCCGCTGACCGCCGCGGATCAGCTGCGCTACAACCGGCGACTCGCCAATCTGACGCACCACGCGGGCATGGCCGTGGGGTTGAAGAACGACCTCGATCAGGCGCTGGAGCTGCGCAGCCACTTCGACTTCGCCGTTGTCGAACAGTGCTTCCAGTACGACGAGTGCGACAAGGTGCGGCCGTTCACGAGGATCGGAAAGCCGGTATTCGAGGTGGAGTACGAGCTGCCCAGTTCTGACTTCTGCGCTCGGGCTCGCCAACTTCGTATCAACGCTCTACAAGCGGATC
>CAVXJX010000013.1:0-64989 GCA_963762195.1 uncultured Solirubrobacterales bacterium
ATGGGTGTCACGGGTTCAAAGGAACGGTCGCACGAAGCAGTCGGCGCTACGCGCCGGCCGCCGGCGCAGGGGTCGTCAATCCGCGCGCGCGCCAGCGCGCCTTCTGCATCTCGGTGCTGCCGTCCGACGCTTCACGGCCCGACGGGCGCGACGACCTGGCCGAGCTGAAGGAGCTGCTGCGCACAGCGGGAGTCGCCGTCGCGGGCCAGCTGGTCCAGCGCCGCCCGCAGCCGGACCCGAACAACTACTTCGGCAAGGGCAAGCTCGCGCAGCTCAAAGAAGCCGTGGGCGAGGCGGACGCGAACCTGATCGCGGTCGACGACGAGCTCCTGCCGCGCCAGGAGCGCAACCTGGAGGAGGCGGTCGGCGTGCCCGTGATCGACCGCACCGCGATCATCCTCGACATCTTCGCCGACCACGCCCACTCCGCCGAGGGCAACATGCAGGTCGAGCTGGCGCAACTCGAATACAACCTCGCGCGCATGCGCGGGTTGTGGACCCACCTGGAGCGGCTCGGCGCCGGGATCGGCACACGCGGCCCCGGTGAGTCGCAGATCGAAACGGACCGCCGCCTCGCGCGCGATCGCATCGGGCAGCTGAAGCGCCGGCTGGAGCGAGTCGAGCGCTCGCGGCGCCTGACGCGCAGCCGCCGCGAGGAGTCCCATACGCCGCGCGTCGCGCTCGCGGGCTATACGAATGCGGGCAAGTCGACGCTGCTGAACGCGCTCACCGACGCCGAGGTCGGCGTCGGGTCCCGCCTGTTCCACACCCTCGACCCGACCACGCGGTCGTTCCGGCACGACGGCCGAGCGTACCTCGTGACCGACACCGTCGGCTTCATCCGCAAGCTGCCCCACCAGCTGGTGGAGGCGTTCAAGGCCACGCTCGAGGAAACGGTGAACGCGGATCTGATCCTGCACGTGGTCGATGCCTCGGTGCCGGAGGACGAGCTGGAGGGGATGACCGCCGCGGTCGACGACGTGCTTGAGGAGATCGGCGCTGGCTCGAAACCGCGCCTGCTGGTGCTGAACAAGATCGACCAGCTCGATGCCGACGAGCAGAAGCTGGTCGCTGCGCTCCACCGTGACGCCGTGCCGGTCTCGGCCCTCACCGGGGCTGGCCTCGAGGAGCTGCGCCGGCGTGTCGAGCAGAAGTTTCGCGCGGGCCTCGAGGTTGTCGATCTGCTCGTGCCCTACGAGCGCGGCGCCGTGCTGTCGGAGTTGCACGATTTGGCCGGCGACCTGGAGCGCGAGGACACCGCCTCGGGGGTACGGGTCAAGGCACGCGTCCCGGCAGCGGTCGCCGAGCGGTTGCGGCCGTACGACCGCAACGGCCACGAGCCCGGTTGATCGTCTCCTTCCAGCGCTTGTCCGCGGCGGCGCGCGCGCCGGAGCGCGCAAACGAGCACGACGCGGGATGGGACCTGCGCGCGGCGGAGGCGGCGACGATCGCACCGGGCGAGCGCGCGAGTGTCGGCACGGGCATCGCGGTCGCCATCCCGGAGGGCCACGCAGGATTGGTGCTGCCCCGCTCCGGCCTGGCCGCCCGCCACGGCATCGCACTCGTCAACGCGCCCGGGCTGATCGACGCGGGCTACCGGGGCGAGGTGCGCGTGCTGCTGCTCAACACCGACCGCGTGGAGTCCTTCGACGATCGAGCTGGGCGACCGCATCGCGCAGCTCGTCGTCACCGAAGTCCCGGACGTCGAGTTCGCCGAGGCCGCCTCGCTCACCGAGACCGTCCGCGGAGCACGCGGCTTCGGCTCGAGTGGGGTCGAATGATGCACCGCTGACCGACGCCGTTGCGGTCGCGCCGCACGCCGGTTAGCGTCATCGCGTGATCGCCGTATTGCTTGTCGCCGTGGTGCTTGGTGCATTGTTCCCGGCGTCGGCGACGGCCGCGAGCCAGCGCGCGACCTGCGCACGCGTCGATGTGGAGGAGGCGGAGTTCCTGGACGTGTCGCCCGCGCTGGTGCGGCGGCTGGCGACGAAGTCGCAGTGCACGCTGACCCGGGCCCCGCTCGACCACACCGGGCGCGCTGCCGGATCTGTGGACCTGTTCGCTCACCGGGTCCCGGCCGCCCGGGCGCCGCGCGGAGCGATCGTTGCGCTCGCCGGCGGACCGGGGCAGGGAGCGAGTCCTGGCCTGCTGAGCTTTGCCGCCGATCTGGCGCCCGTGCTTGGCGATCGCGATCTGATCGTGCTCGACCAGCGGGGTACCGGTCGATCCGGTGCGCTCGCGTGTCCGACGCTCGAGCAGAGGCGCATCGGGCCGGTCGGCCCAGCGGTGACCGCGTGCGCCGCGGCGATCGGATCGCGACGCGCCTTCTACACGACGATCGACTCGGCCGACGACATCGAGGTCGTGCGGCGCGAGCTTGGCCTGGAGCGCATTGCCCTGTACGGCACCTCGTATGGAACCAAGGTGGCGCTTGCCTATGCCCACCGTTATCCCGGCCGGGTCGAACGGCTGCTGCTGGACTCGATCGTTCCGCTGGACGGGCCCGACCCGTTCACGCGCGATGTCTTTGCCGCCGTCCCGAGAGTGCTGCGGTCGCTGTGTGCGAAGGGCGCGTGCGCGGCTGCGACCACCGACCCGGTGGGTGACCTCGAGGCGCTGGTGAAGCGACTCGCGGCGACCCCGCTGCGAGGAGACGTCGTGGGCGCGGACGGCAAGCGGCGTGCGAGGCGCCTGGGCAGGCTGCGGCTGCTGCGGATACTGATCGGCGGCGACGCCGATCCCAGTTTGCGAGCGGAGCTGCCGGCGGGGGTACGGGCCGCGCTGCAGGGTGACGCCGCGCCGCTGCTGCGGACCGCCCGGCGCGCGGCGCTCGCGGAAGGCGTCGGCGAGTCCATCACGTCGTTCAGCCCGGGCCTGTACGCCGCCACCACGTGTGAGGAGGGTCCGCTTCCCTGGGAGCTGATCGATCCGTTCTCGCAGCGCTGGGGGAAGGCCATCGGGGGCGCGGGCACGATCCCGGATGCCAGCTTCTTCCCGTTCGACCGTGCGACGGGGCGCGCGTCCGATGGGCTGCGCCTATGCGCCCACTGGCCCGCCAACGGCCCCGCGCGCAAGCCCGAGAGCGGCCCGCTGCCCAACGTGCCCGCGCTGCTGCTGAGCGGCGAGTTCGACCTGCGCACGCCTACCGAGGAGGCGCGCGAAGTGGCCGCGCTGCTGCCGCGCGCGACCATGCTGACCGTACCGCGCGTGGGTCACTCGGTGCTCGGGAGCGACATCTCCGGCTGTGCGGCGCGCGCAGTGCGGCGATTCTTCGCCGACCAGCCCGTCGCCGTGGCGTGCTCCACGCGTGATCTGGCGCTGGCCGAGGTGATCGAGATCCTGCTCTTCCGGCCGGCCCGCGTGCCGCCCGCATCGCTTGCGGCGTTGCGGCCGGCCGGGGGCGTTCCGGGACCCGCCGGGCGGACCCTGGCGGCCGCGAGGCTCTCGGTGGAGGACGCGCTCCAGCAGTTCATCTACTCGTTGAACACGCTCTTCACCGACGAGTTCGCGGGGCTGGGAGGCCTACGGGGCGGCCGGTTCTCCGCAACGGGGCGCTTCGATCGCTACTCGTACGTGCCGGGCGTGGAGATCACCTCTGTGACGGGGGGTGGCGGGAGAGGGGATTTCCTGTCGCCGCGCATGCGCCTGCGCGTCACCGGCGCGAAGGCGGCGCGTGGACTGCTCGTATTCGACCTGAGAAAGGGAAGAATCCGCGGCCGCCTTGGCGGCCGGCGGGTGAACGCGCCCCTCGATTTCGGAGAGCTGCTGTTCGGCGCGCGGGACCCGGTGCTGCGGGCCACGCAGAAGTGCTGTCGCTTCGTTCGCTGAGGGTAATGTCCGAGCGGTCGCTGCCGATATAGGCAGCGTGAGCGTTGCGAGAAAGTACGAAGTGATGATGGACTGGCCGACGGTCGTGCCGCTCGGTGACACGCTGCGCGTGCGGACCGAGACCGGCGTCGACGACCGGTGGGCCAAGGCCTTCGAGGTCGTACTGCACGAAGCGCAGCACCGCCAGACCCACCGGGAGTGGGGCCGGATCGACTTCGAGTACGTGCCGGCCGGCAAGGAAGGCCACTTCGTCCTGTACGTGAGGGCGATCAACCCGGGCGCCCGCTCGTTCGACGTGCGGCGCACACTGGACGATCTGGCGAGCGTCACGAACACCGTCGCCCAGGTCGGTCCCCACGTGTACGAGCTGGCCCGCGAGCTGCGCGAGCGGCCTCCCGTGGCGCCGGACCAGTCGACGCCTCCGCCCCCGGCGGAGCTGCGCGCCGACGCGGCCTAACTAGCCGAGCTTCTTCTTCGCTGCATCGACCGCCCGGACGGCGCGGTCCGCTGCCTTTGCTGCGTCCCGTTCGCGCTGCTCGGCTTCGCGCAGGGCGGAGCGAGCTTCGTCGGCGCGTCGTTGGGCCTCGTCTGCACGCTTGCCTGCCCGCTCGGCCGCCGTGACCGAGCGTTCGTGTTCGCGTATGGCCCGCTGTTCTTCTGCTTTGGCGCTCTTGAGGTCGCGCTCGAGAGCCTGGCGCTTTGCGTCGGGGCGCGAGGCCTTGACGGTCGTCTTCGCCGGCGCGGGCCCGGTAGTCGGACCGCCAAACCCCACGGCCTCACGCTCATGCGTAAGCCGGCCCGCTGCAAGCTCAGCGGCCGTCTGCTCGTCAAGCGCCGCCGCGTGCAGGGTGTCGCGGATGCGCTCCTCGAGCGTTGCGCTGGTCGCTGCATCGCGCACGAGCTCGTCGATCAGCGCGCGCTCCTCGGCAGAGGCCTCCTGCAGCGCGGAGCGATCGCCACCGCCGATCAGCGCCTCGTGCGCCTTGCGCAGCCGCTTGCCGGTCGCCAGCAGCCGTTCGACGTCCTTGGGACGCTGCCGGGCGAGCTGGTTCAGCGCCCAGGCGGCAGCCGTGGGCTTACGCAGCGCCTTGACCGCGTCGGCCTCGTCGCCGTGCCCTTCTTTGCGCAGGCGCTTGGCGAGGTCGTCGCGGGCCTTCGTGAACTCCGCGAGCGGGAGCCCGTAGAGCTCGTCGGCTGCCTCGTCGAGCCTTCTTGGCTGGCACGGCGTCACATCCATTCGAGGCGGAACAATGCGGCGGTTCGCCCGTGGGGATCCAAGTTGGGACAGGGAGGCATCGGAGTCGTTCTACGCGACAATGTCGCGAACTGGGCGCGATCAGGCGAACCGCGACGAGGAATTCACCGAGAGGGACGACTTCGGTCTGGGGCCAGCCACGGATGAAAGCCGATGACCGCCGGCTGCACATCGCGTTCGCGGCGGCGTCGCGCGATCAAGTCGACGAGTTCTGGCGCGCGGTACGGAGGCCGCTACCGTGATGACGTTCCGCCCGGGAGCGGCCGCAGTATTCGCCGGACGTCTACGGCGGATTCCTCGATCAGGACGGCAACAGCGTCGAAGGGTGCTCGTGATGCGGAGGGCCGGAGTCCCCTGTGGATCGGCGTCGCTGGGTTGCTGCTGCGAAGCGCTCTACGAGTCCGATCTGCGCCTGTCGCGGGGTACCCCCTCAGGCTTCAGGCAACACGCCCGATGCTCAGTTCCGTGGACGAGCGGCTCGTTCTCGCACGGGCCGGGCCACCGATACGGAACACGTGCATCTCGCAGAATCCCGCGTCGGAGAACGCGACGTCGAGGGTTCCACCGCGCGGCGACCGAAGCGGGCTACCTCGACAACGGCGTCTCTGGCGAACGCCCCGAGTATCACGACCGAAACTACTTCGACCAGCTTCGTGCAACGCGATCCGCGCCTACGGCGACAGCGATCAACGGTTGGGGACCACAACGCATCGTCCGATGGTCGAGAGTCGAGTTGTTCCTGTCTGCGCAGGAATCGGATGGTGCTCGCAAACGAAAAGAGCGATGTGACACTTCGAATTGCGTCCGATGGGGGGCGAGATCAGGCGTCGTCGGGGTCGTGTTGGTGGCCGACGCTGTCGTGATCCAGCCCGTGTGCCTGGTATGCGTTGCCGGTCTACGCGATTCCATTCGTGCTGGCGTATCTGGCATACCGAAGCGCAGTCGGCGCGGCAACGAGATGGGGGAGCGTCGTTCGCTCGATCATGGATGTCCACCGGCGTGAGCTCTACGAGAAGCTCGGAGTGCGCGCGCCGAAGACGTTCACGGAGGAGCGAGAGATCATCGCTCCCGCGGTAAACGAGTGTCTTCTCTTTGGGGATCCCTTACCGGATTCACTTGCGGCAGAGGACAGCAAACAGGAGGGAGAGAGAGATGGCAACGACATCGAAGATTCTCGAAAGGCCCGGGCCAGGAGGCCCTGAACCGCCGCAGCCAGAGCCGGCGCCTCTACCCGGTAATCCGGCTCACCCGGTCGCCAAGACGCCGAAACCCGGCGAGCCCGGCGGCCCGGAGCCGTGCGGCCTCGAACGCGACCCGACACGCGCCGAGCCAATGCGCTCGAATCCGAGCACAATCAGCGCTGCGAAGGCTCCCCGATCAGCCCGCCGAGGTGGCCTCCGATCGAGATGTTCGGATCGAGACCGTCAGCACCAGGTTGAGAACGATGAAGAACCCGAACTGGTGGCGAGCCCTTCGATGCCGCGACCGCGGGCGATCACCAGCACAGCCGCCATCAGGCCGAAGATCGCGCCCGAGGAGCCGACCGTGAGCGAGTTCGGTCGAGCAGCAGGGCTCCGAAGGAGCCGGAGAGCAGCGAGATGAAATAGATGGCGAGGAAGCGGGGTGTCCCGATTCCCGGTTCCAGAAGCGTCCCAGCGACATAGAGGACGTACATGTTGAAGAGCAGATGCAGCGGCCCGGCATGCAAGAAACCGCCAGTGACGATCCGCTACCCGGTCGCTGAGGCGCCGAAACCCCGTCTGCGCCGGTTGGGCCGCTCCCGGGCGACCCGGTAGGGCCCGGCACTCAGCCTCCGATCACTAAGCGCAAAGGGGGTCGCCCTTGAGGCTCCTTTATCAAGTTGGTAGCGGGTTTCGCGATTCTCAGGTTCCATGCCCTGGGCTCGAGCGTGGCGCACCGGGTGGCGTGATCCGCAGTTTCACGCCGAGCCTTTACTGACGCGATCAAGACCTCAGCGCCGCCCGCACCGCAGACTCATGCGCCGCGTCCTCCATCTCGTCGTCAAGCGCCCCCAGCTCCGGCACCGCACCGGTCCGCCGCTCCAGCGCCCAGCTGATCAGGACGTCCGCGAGCCAAGCGTTCTTCGGTAGCAGCGGCCCATGCAGGTACGTGCCGATCAGCTTGCCGCGGCGCACGCCCTCGGCCCCGTCCTTGCCGTTGTTGCCGAACCCGGACACCACGCGGCCCAGCGGCTGCTCCCCGGCGCCGAGATACGTGCGCCCGCCGTGGTTCTCGAAGCCGGCGATGCGCTGCGGCCCGACGCCCAGGTCAGCTTCGATCACGCACGTTGCCGATCAGGCGCTCGCCCGGCTCGCGCACGGTGCGCAGGTCGACGAGCCCGAGGCCGGGCATCGGAACGCCGCCCGGCACCTCGTAAGCGTGACCGAGCAACTGGTAGCCACCGCATACCGCCAGGAACGCCGCACCGGAGTCCACCGCCGCCAAGAGCGAGTCGCGCTTCGTCTCGGCGAGGTCGCGCGTGACCAGCGCCTGGTCGCGGTCCTGGCCGCCTCCCATGTAATAGAGGTCGTGCGCGTCGGGGTCGACCGGGTCGCCGGGGCCAGCCGTTCCCAGCTCGAAGCCGATTCCACGCCAAGCGCAGCGGTGCTCGAGCACCGAGATGTTGCCGCGGTCGGCGTAGATGTTCATGTGGTCGGGGTAGAGCCACATGACGCGCAGCGCCGGGAGGCTCATGCCGGCGCCTCGGGAGCGGTGCCGATCACGACGATGCTTCCCACGTGCTCCTCGGTCGGCGCGATCGTCCGGCGGCCCTGCACGACCAGGCCGGCCGCCTGCATCTCGCGCTCGAGCTGGTCCGGCTCCAGGAGCTCGAGCCGGATCCGGTTCATGCTCTTCCGCTGCCTTCCGTCCGGTGCCACGGCAGTCCGCATGCGGTCGATCGCGATGGCCCGGCCGCGGTCGATCGGATAGACCCCGATGGATTGGCTCGAGTACACCCAGCCGTCGACCTCGCGCATGTCGGGTGGGGGAGGGCCGTACTCCTCGCCGAGCGGCTCACCCTCGAGGTCCATCAGGGTGGCCGCGAAGACGCCCCCCGGACGCAGGTGCCGCAATGCTCGGGTGAGCATGGCCTCGCGCTCGCTCGCGCCCCGCATCAGCTGCACGAGCTGCATGGGTGCGAGGACGGCGTCGAACGAGCGACCGATGCTGAGCTCGCGCACGTCCGCGCACACGCACTCGATCGCCAGCTCACGCTCGGCAACGCGTTCCTCGAGGACCTCGAGGATCCTCGGGTCCTGGTCGACCGCCGTCACCTTGCGCCCACGCCGCGCAAGACGCATCGACACGCGGCCGGTCCCGCATCCGAGGTCGACGACCTCCGCGCCCTCGTCGACCAGCTCCTCCCACAGCGCGAGGTCGGCCTCGTAGGAGCCGCACTCGACCTCGTGCCAGATCGCGGCTGGATCGACGACGCTCATTCCCAGAACGGCGGCGCGTGACCACGTGCGGCGAGCACCTCGCGCAGCTCCAGCAGCGCGGTGTATGTCGGTAGCGCGTACAGCGTCCCGCCGCCACTCGCGCCGAGCGCACGGTCAAGCCCGCGCTCCAGCGGCGGGACCACCTCGAGCCGCTCCGGCGACACACCCGCGTACTTGAGGCGCAGCGCGAGCTCCTCGGCGCGCGTGCCGGAGCACACGACCCGCGCCGCGTGCGGAACGAGGGTCTCGAAGTCGGCGTCCCAGATCCACGAGACGTCACGGCCGTCGGCGATGCGGTCGTTGAGGACCATCCACACGTCGAGCCCGGAGTCGCCGGCGGCCGCAAGCGTGCGGAAGACCTCGTTGGCGCCCGCGGGGTTCTTGACGAGCAGGATCGCGAGCCGCCGATCGCCGACGGGGATCTGCTCCGCGCGGCCGAACGCCGCCGCGAAGGACTCCAGGCCGCGCCTGATCTCCTCGAGGTTCATCCCGAGCTCGAGGCAGCAGGCCGCGGCCGCGACCGCGTTGTAGACGTTGTAGAGGCCGGGGAGCCGCAGGGCGATGCGCGTCTCCCCGCGCGGCGAGGTGAGCGTGAACCGGGATCCCGACATGCCCAGCAGCTCGACCTCGCGGGCCGACACCTGTGGTTGCGGGCGCGCGTTGCCGCAGTTCGGGCAGGCGTAGTCGCCGAGGTGACCGAGGTATGCCGCCGAGTACTGGTACGCGGTCCCGCAGCGGCGGCAGTGCTTCGCGTCCGAGGCGTGCTCGATGCGCTCCAGCGCGTGCGCGCGGTCCTCGAGCCCGAAGTAGGTGATGCGCTGCCGCGGGTTCCCTTCGGTGTCACGCCCGAGGTCGGCGACCAGCGGGTCGTCGGCGTTCAGCACGAACGCGGTCTTCCCCTCGCGCGCAGCGACGAGCGCGCTCCACTCGTCGGCCAGCATCTCCAGCTCGCCGTAGCGATCGAGCTGGTCACGGAAGAGGTTGGAGAGCAACACGGTGTGCGGGGAGAGCTCGCTCACGACTTCCCGCAGCCACGCCTCGTCGACCTCGAACAGCCCGATGTCGCCGCGTTGCTCCAGCAGCGCCGTCGCGACGCCGCCCTTCATGTTCGCGCCCGCGCGGTTGTGCACGGGCGTCAGGCCGTGCTCGGCGAGGATGCGCGCGATCATGCCGGACGTGGTCGTCTTGCCGTTCGTCGCGCTGACGACCACGGATCCGCGGTCGAGGCCGCGTGCCAGCAGCCCGACCGCTCGCGGTTCCATTCGCAGCAGCACCTTTCCCGGGAGGCTGGTGCCGCCGCCGCGGCGGCTCGCGCGCGACAGGGCGCCGACGGCGCGCGAGAGCCCGACCTTGGCCCGCAGCATCGTCAAGACGACTCGGCGCGCGGAGCGATCACGCTGAGGCCGCCGCGCACGAGCCGCACTGTCGCCGGGAGCGTCGTGATCGGCTCGCCGTCGGCGTACACGTCGAAGGGCCGGTCGGCCGCGATCTCGACCTCGCGCGCGCGGTGCACGCTGACCGTGTCCTCCGCCACGTGCTCGCCCTTGAACACCTTCGGCAGGTTGGCCAGGAAGCGGCGCTTCGACACCTGCTCGACGAACACCACCTCGAGCAGGCCGTCGGAGGGGTCGGCGCCCGGCGCCATCTGCATGCCGCCGCCGTAGTAGGCGGTGTTCGCGGCCGCGACCGTGTAACCCTCGAAGCGGTGCTCGCGCCCGTCGAGGCGCACGGTGAACCGCGCCGGCTTCCACGCCATCAACGCGCGGATCGCGGCGTACGCGTAGACGAGGTTGCCCCGCACCAGGCGCGCTTCGTTTGCGATCCGGTTCGCCTCGGAGTCGTAGCCCATCGATGCGATGCACGCGAAGGACTTGCCGTTCGCCTCGCCGAGGTCGAGCGCCTTGCGCACGCCCTCCAGGAGGATCTTGCATGCGCCCGGGATGTCCTGCGGTATGCCGATCGCGCGCGCGAAGTCGTTCCCGCGCCCACCCGGGAGCACGCCCAGCGCGGCCGAGCCGTGCAGCGCGCCGGCGAGCGTCCCGACCAGTCCGTCGCCGCCCAGCGCGACGACGACCTCGCCGTTCTGGGCCGCGTCGCGAGCGGTGTGGGTGGCGTGGGGAAGGTCCCGTGTCTCGATGACCCGGTATGCCGCCCCGGCGGCCTCGAGCTCCTTCCTTACCTCGGGCAGCAGGCGCACCGGCTTGCCGCCCGCGGCGGCAGGGTTCATCAGGATCGCGAACTTGCGGTCGTCGCTCATGGCCGCCGCGCAAGGTAGTAGGTCCCGGGCCCGGCCGCCCCGGACGCGACCGTCTCGAGCCCGTGGCGCCCGTATCCGCGGGCGAGCTTCTCGGCCGGGGTGTAGAAGGGCGTGACCGGTCCCCGGGAGGCAATGTGCGCCACGTGCCCGCCGGGGCGCAGCACCGCAGCGACCGGCCCGCAAGAACGGCGGCATGTTGAGCATCGTCACGAGGTCGTAGCCCGCGACCCGGGTCGAGCTGTGCCAGATCGGCCACCTCGAAGCTCACCCCGGGGCGAACGTCCTTCGCGCTCGCCACCTCGATCATCGCCGGGGACATGTCGATCCCCAGCACCTCGGCGTCAGGCCAGCGCTCCGCGGCCAGCAGGGCCCCCGCACCGGTACCGGTCCCGACGTCGAGCACGCGGGCGGGGGAGTGGGGGAGCAGGTCGAGTGCCGCCGTGAGCGGCATCATCCGGTCGGGGTCGCCCGCGTAGCGGTCGTCCCACTCGGGCGCAACGCGCTCGAAGAGCGCTCGCATGGGCCCGCGCACGAGGCGCCAGGTCCACGGCGCTCTCGTGACCACGTTGTTCATACCGCGGGCAAGTCGCTGCACACCGCGGCTGCGGGGGCGAGGAGTCAAAAGCCGGTGGCCGCGCGTTTTGCGGCCCACTCGCCACGCGCCGCGCCGCTCAGCTCTCCGGAGTCGAGCGGTACGAACTCGATCTCGTCGGCGCGGTCGCCCAGCAGGCGCTCGACGCGCGGATGCTCGGCGTCGTCGGGATCGCACACGAGCAGCTCGTCCTGGCCCATCTCGATCCACGGCTCGGCCTCGGTGAGTATGCTCGCTGGCGGTGAGCACCATGTGGCTGCCGCTCGGGCGCTCCAGATGTACGTGGTGGTGCGTGTCCGTGTCGGCATCGAGGTCCAGATCGCGCGGGAGCCAGAACAGCCGGTAGACGCCGAAGCGGTACGCGTACATGCGCCGTCCGTCGCAGAACAGGAAGTTGAGCGCGGAGAAGCGGCACGTCGCGCAGACTCTTTCGACCGCGCGGCGCAGCGAGCCGATCACGTCGTCGTGGTCGAAACCGGTCATCAGCATGTTGAAGAAGCGCTCCGAGTCGGTGTCGCCGGCGGGTGGACGGTCCGCGAGCGGTTCGAGCTGCGCGGCCTTCAGGATCGTGCCGTTGTGGCAGTACGTGTACGGCCCGCGGCTGAACGGGTGTGTGTTCTCGGGCTTCAGCCCACCGATCGTCGCACGGCGCACGTGCACCATGATCAGCCGCGCGCGGCCGCTCGTGACCTCGTCGAACGAGTCGTCGGCGTGGGCGGCGTCGGCGAATCGGCGCACGTCCGGAGCGCCGTCCTTGGAGTAGTACGCGCTGCCCCAGCCGGAGTCGTGCTCCTCGGACTGGCGCAGGATCGAGTTGTCCGAGCGCAAAAGCTCGAACGACACGTCCACCGGCGCGCTTGCCGCCGCTGCGAACAACCTGCACATGCGCTCAGATTCTAAGGAGGGCAGTCACCGCACCCGGAGGCGGCCTGTCATGCCGAGCTCCCGGTGGCCCGGCACCGTGCAAACCATCGCGTAACGGCCGCGTGGCAGGCGCGCCTGGAACGACTCGGCGTCGCCCGGCAGGAAGCTGTCCGTCCCGGCCAGCTCTTGCGTCTCTTGCTTCGGATCCGGCCCGCGCTCGACCTTGAGGTTGTGGGCGATCTCGCCTTCGTTGGTGACACGGATCGTCGCCCCCGGCGCGACCGTCACATCACGCGGCTCGAACTCGTACTCGGTCATCTTCACGGTCAGCTCGCCAGGTTTCGAAGGGCTGCCGTCCCCGGCATCATCGCCGCAGCCGGCCACGACCAGCGCCGCGCAGCAAAGCATGGTGAGAAGGCGCGTGGTCATCGGTCGGCCACTGTAACCTGCGCCGATGCTCGCCCGCTTCATGCGCAGCCAGTACGCGTTCCCGGCCGCGATCCTCGGCGTTGCCGCGATCGCCGGGATCGTCGTGCTGATCGCCTCGAGTGGGGGAGACGACGGGGGCTCGGCCGAGTCGGCCTGCAAGGAGGTCGCCGCGCCCCAGCCCAAGAATGTCGAGGACAGGGGGAAGCCCAAGTTGAAACTCGAACGTGACAAGACCTACACCGCGACCGTGGACTCGAGCTGCGGTCAGTTCGTGATCGAGCTGGACTCCAAGGGCGCGCCCGAGACCTCGGCGTCGTTCGTGTCGCTGGCGCGCGAGGGCTTCTACGACGGCCTCGGCTTCCATCGCATCGCGCCCGGCTTCGTCGTGCAGGGCGGCGACCCCAACGGCGACGGCACGGGCGGCCCCGGCTACAAGACGCGCGAGGCGCCGCCGGACGACGTCGCCTACACGGAGGGCGTCGTCGCGATGGCGAAGGGCGGCACCGAGCCGGCCGGCACCGCGGGCAGCCAGTTCTTCATCGTCACCGGTCCGGACGCAAACCTGCCGGCCGACTACGCGGTGCTCGGCAAGGTCACGGAGGGCATCGAGAACGTGAAGGCGATGGAGGCGCTCGCATCGACCGAGGACGGCCCGCCGAGCGAGCCGATCGTGATGACGAAGGTGGAGATCGCCGAAAGCTAGTAAAGCGCCGCGGCCAGCTTGCGGCGGTACTCGCGGGTCAGCGGATCGTCTGCGCCCAGTTCGGTGAACACGCCGACCATCGCCTTGCGCAGCCGATCCTTCAGCTCGTCGTCGTCTGCCTGCTCGAGCGCGGTCATCAGCCCCTGCAGCCCGGTCTCGGTATCGCCCTTGAGGAGCGCGTCGGCAGCCTCGCCGACCGGCCCGTCGGGGTGCTCCTGCTTGAGCCGGACGAGCGCGGCGAGGCCCTCCGCCGCAAAGTCTCCCTTGACCGCGTCGAGCACCTTGCCCGCCTCGTCGAGCTCCCCGCGGTCCATCAGGGCATGTGCGAGCGAGACGGATGCGTCGGCGCGTCCGGGCTGCAGCTCGAGCGCCCGGCGCAGCGAGTCCTCGTCGCCCTCGGACACCAGCGCGTCCGCCTCGGAGGGGACGAGCTTGTCCATGAACCGCTCGACCATCGGAGCCGGCTGGGCGCCGACGAACTCGTCGACGACCTGGCCGTCCTTGAACGCCTTCACGGCCGGGATGCCCTGCACGCCGTACTCGCGGGCCAGGCCGGGGTTGCCGTCGACGTCGACCTTGACGAGGTCGAGCTTGCCCGCACGCTCGCCCGGCGGCGCGCTCGAGCGCGGGGGTCAGCTGCCGGCAGGGCCCGCACCACTCGGCCCAGAAGTCGACGACCACCGGCACCTCGCGTGAGCGGTCGATGACGGCGTGCTGGAACTCGGCCTCGGTGACGTCGGTTGCCATGACACAAAGGATAGGGCGGCGCGGACCGGGATCGTTTATCCGACCACCGTGTGGGTAACGCTCTGACGATGGCAAAGCTGCTCTTCACCCCGTTCAGCATCCTCGGCGGCCTCGCTCGCGGGCCTCGTCGCGCGGAAGCTCTTCGAGCAGGTCTGGGGCATGATCGACAAGGACGAGCCGCCGGATGCCAAGCACCGCGACATCTCCGAGGCGAAGATGTTCGCCGCCCTCGCCGTCGAGGGCGCCGTCTTCCGGGCCACCAAGGGAGCGTTCGACCACTATGCGCGCCGCTCGTTCGAGCGCCTGACCGGCACCTGGCCGGGCGAGGAGGAGCCCGAGCCGGAGTAGTACAACCTCGGGATGCTCGAGGCCGCCCTTTGGGGTCTGTTCGCCGCTTCGTCGCTGCTGCTTGGTGCTGCAGCCGGCTACTTCCTCCAGATCCCGCGGCACCTGATCGCGTTGATCATGGCTTTCGGCGCGGGAACCCTGATCTCAGCCGTTTCGTTCGAGCTGACCGAAGAGGCCTACGGGATCGGCGGCGGCGACGCCGTGGCGCTTGGCCTCGGTGCCGGCGCGCTCACCTTCTTCGCCGGCGATTGGTGGATCGACCGCATGGGCGGAGCCATGCGGATGCGCCCGGGGACGGAGCGAACCGACGGCAACGCCAAGGCGATCGCGTTCGGCGCCGCGCTCGACGCGGTGCCGGAGTCGGCCGCGATCGGGCTGTCGCTCCTCAACGGGGGAACGGTGCAAGCGGCGCTCGTGGGCGCCGTGTTTCTCTCGAACGTCCCGGAGGCTCTGTCCTCGACGGCGGGCTCCAAGGAAGCGGGTCAGCGCCTGCAGGCCGTGCTCGTGCGCTGGGTCGGAATCGTGATCGTGTCCGGGATCGCCGCGACCGCCGGCTACGTGTTCCTGGACGGGGCGTCCGACAACGTGGTCGCCTGGACGCAGGCGTTCGCAGGCGGCGCGGTCCTCTGCATGCTGGCGGACACGATGATGCCCCAGGCCTACGAGGATTACGGCCGCCGGCCCGCCGTAGGCCTAGTGGTCGTCTTTGGGTTCGCCGTGGCGTTCCTGCTGTCCACCTTGTGAGCTGTGGTTAGATTCGCCGGATGCCCACGCTGATCGTCTTCTCGAGAAAGATCTCACGCTGGAGGTCGCGGAGGAACTCGACGATGTCCGCAAGCTGATCGAGCTCCAGGCCCGGAGCGGACGCCTGCTGAACCTGGAGCGGGCGGGTACGGGCGAGCCCGTGTGGATCAATCCTTCAGCCGTGGCCTACATAGAGGCCAAACCGGGCTGAGGGCGCCAGGTTGACATAAGCCGCGTTATCGCGCATTGACTTTGCGGCGGGGCTCCTCTTCCCTTGGACCCCCGGCCACCCGGCCAGCGTGCCCGTTCGGGGACGCTGAAACCGTTTTTAGTCCCCGCTCGGGCACACTGACCGGCCGGCCTGCCGCGGCTTGCTCCTCCGCATGCTCAGGCGCTCCGTTGAGTGGGGATGGTGCCGGCGCTCGCCTTGCCCGGCGTTGGGGGCGTTTTACTCGGATTTCTTGGGCTAGGAGGTAGGAGCCGATTACGAACATGGCGGCGCCGATTTGGGCGCCGAGGGTTTCCCAGGTCGGGTACACGCCGAACCACAGGCCCGCCCAGTAGGGGATCTCTCCCCCGACCGGGGTGATGGCCAGCCAGCCGGTTCCCTGCATCGTGCGCGCGGTCTGGCCGACCATGACGACGAGCACGACCCCGATCATCACGCCGGTGACGATCAGCATCTTCTTGTAGGGCAGCTTGCGCTGCAGGGCGAAGGTCACGACGGCGACGGCGAGCGTCATCGCGAGGCCCAGGCTGGCACCCTCGATCACCGTGGTGGTCCCGGCCGACAGCGACAGCGATTGCAGAAACAGCACGGTCTCGAAGCCCTCGCGGTAGACGCTCGTGAGCCCGAGCAGGGCAAGCCCGACGACCTGTGCGGAGAGGAAGCCGAAGCGAGCGTCGTCAAACCGTTCGAGGCGTTTGCGACGCCGGTGGAACTTGCCGATCCACTCCGACCAGTAGACGCGGTGGAAGAACCAGTTGGTGATCAGGAGCAGCACGACGATCGCCATCAGCCCGACCACGGCCTCGAGCTTCTCGCCGTACTGCTCGAGCGAGCCGAGCAACGTCTGCGCGAGCGCCCATGTGACGATGCTCGCCACCAGGCCGAGCCCCGCGCCGACCAGCACGGCGGTGCGCAGGCGCCGGCGCACACCGACAAACGACGCGGTGATGGCGGCGAGGATCAGCACCGCCTCCAGGCCCTCGCGGAAGACGATCACTGCCGAGTTCGTCACGACCGTTGCCTTGTTGGCACTGTCGCCGAGCGTCGCGGCCGAGTCGGCGAGCTTGCGGTCGAGCACCAGGCGGGTTTCGTGGATCTCGCGCCGTGGCGCGCGGTCCGCGATCTGCGTGGCCAGGCCCGCGCTGTCAAGCGCCCCGAACCAGAACAGCCCCTCGACATTGAGCGCGAGACCCATGTCGAACGCCTTCAGGCGCCGCTCGGGCCCGAACTCGAAGAACGCGTAGGCCTCCAGGCGCGCCTGCTCGGCCTGACGGTAGTCCCCCGCTCCCGCTGCGGCCTCCATCCGGTCGAGGGTCAGCGCGATGAGGTCATAGTCGGACTCGTCGGTCTCCTCCAGCCACTTGTCCGGCATCGATGCCTCGAGCGCGTCCACCGCGCGGTTGGTGAGCTGCTCGACGTCGTCGTGCGGCGCGACCGCATCCGGGCGCTTGGTCGCCGTGTCGAGCAGCGCGCCGAGGTGAGCGAGGTCGTTCCGGGCTGCGGCGATGCGCGCCGGGCTGCGCTTGGCGAGCTGGTCGGCGAGGTCGGCGAGCGCCGCGCTCGCGCCGCCGTGAAACGCGACGGCCTCCTGGATCTCGAAGTCCTTCGTGACGCGGGTGTCGCTGACGCCGCGCCCGTATTCGACCGGGATGAGCGCGAGGAAGCGCAGCAGCTGCTGGGCGCGCCGAGCCGCCTCGGACGGGCTGAGCGGGGCGGCCGTGAAGCCGACCAGCGACCGCCGGGCCCTCGCGATCGCCTGCGAGAACCGGCCGCGGTCCTCGCTCAGGGCGGCGCGCCCGAGCTCTGCGAAGGCGGCGGTCGCGCGTCGCGCGGCAGCCCGCCCGCGGTCCTCGGCGTAGCGGTCGGTGAGGATCGCGAAGTATCCGGCGGCCTGGGTGGCAGCCTCGGCGCGGCGATTCGGCAGGCCGCGCTCCGCCCCGCGGGCAGCGTCGTCGAGCAGTTCGCGCAGGCGGCCCTGGTAGGCGTCGAGCAGGTCCTTCGCGACGGCCTGGCGCGCCAGGCGCGCGGAGAGCGTGCCGGCGGCGAGGCGCCCGACGGCGAGCGTCGCGTCGGCACCGGGGCGGGTGAACCGCGTGGCCGTCCTGAACTCCCGCACGAGCAGCCAGCGTCGTGCAAGGTCCGCGTTGCCGCGGCGGGCGGCGTCCACGGCGACCGCGTAGCTGCCGCGAAAGAGAGCCGCCCGCACGGCGCCCCGGGCCGCTGCCAGGCGCGCCTGGTCCCCCCCGCGCACGGCCCGGCCCGCGTCCGCGAGCGCGGCCATCGCAGCGGCGTCGGCCGAACGGTCGGAGCGCGCGATCGGGCCATCGATGAGCCGGTACGCCGAACGTGCCCGTTCGATGCCGGTTTCTGCGGAACGAGGACCGCCGAGGATCAGCTCGCTCTGGGCGTCGAGGAGCCCCGCGCGCACCTGCTCAGCTGCACGCCACGGGGGCGTCTGCGCGGCATGGACAGGCGCTGCCGCGCCCAGCCCGATGCCGGCGGCGAGCAGTGACAGCATGGCAAGGCGGCGTACGGGCACAGACCTCCGGTTGGGCTACGTCTCGAGCTTGATGTTCAGCCGGCCGGCGGCCTGGGAGATCTGGCCCGCGATCGCCTCGGCCTGGTCCTGCGCGTCGGAGCCGAGCGTGTCCGCGTCCTGAGCGGTGAAGCGCCGCCCGTCGCGCTCGGCGTCGCGCAGGCGCGCGGCGAAGCGGTGCAGGCGCTCCAGGCTGCTGGCGGTCTGGCGAGCCTGCTGGGCATCGGCCTTGGCCACCTGCGGCTCCACGTTGTCGTAGATCAGGACCAGCCCCGACAGGATGTCGGTGATGTCCTGGAGCCGCGATGCCGCCACGAACGCCTTTTCTGTCGCCCGCTCGCCGGCCACGAACCGGCTGTTCTTCCACGCCTCGAAGTACTCGGACATGGTGGGCGTCATCACGACCAGCGCGGTGAGCGCGTCCTGCAGCGTCGGCTGCCACTTGCGCGCCGCGGCGCCGAGGTCGCGTGCGGTGCGCTCGAACTCCTGCGTTGCGGCCAGATAGAACGAGGCGTCGGGCAGCGCCTCGCCGAACTCCACGCGGCCGTCGTCGTCGAGATCGGGCCGGGTGCCCTTGGCGGCAAACTTCGGCTCGGTCCCGAACAGCGAGGTCTCGACCAGGTAGTTGAGGTTTCCGGGCTGCTTGTAGGTGCGCCCCTCGGCCGTGCGAATACTGAATGGCACCGCGTTCTCGGGGTCCGATGCGTCCCCGCCCGCATCGATGCTCACGTCGAAGTCGGCCAGCGACGGCACGCCTGCCACCACTCCCTCCATCTCCTCGTACGCCGGGTTGGCGGCGGCGAACTGCCGTTGCCCCTCCCTGACGAAGGCGCGCACCTGCGCGCGGCGCTCAGCCAGCAGGCGGTCGTAGTCGAACCCGGTGGCCTTCGCCATCGCGTAGTAGCGCTCGGCGCCCTCGCGCATCGCGGCGACCTCGCCGGAAAGCCGCTCCGTGTGCTCGAGCAGGAAGGTCTTGATGGCGGCCAGGTCGGCCTGCCCCTGTGCCGCTCCGGTGTCCGACGCCCCGCTGTCGGCCGAGTTTCCGTCATCACCGCCGCAGGCACCGAGGGTGAGCGCCACCAGGGCGCTCGTGACCGCCAGCCTCACACGTGCTCCGTACATGTCTCGCTGCTCCTCTGCGCCGCCATCGGGGCATTAGGGGACCCTAACTGCAGCGCGCATCTTAGGGTCGCCTAATAGCGGTGTCAAGCGCGGCCGGAATCCCGCGTGCAAGCTGGTCAATTGCGTCTATTGGGAGAGCCCCGACGTGCCGATGAAAACTCACCGCTGTGAACGCGAGCACGGAAACCCAACTCACGAGCCGGATGGCCGCCGCGGTCTGGGCGGCGATTGCCTTCGCAGGCGCGCTTGCCACGGTCGGGCCGCTGGAGATCCCCGGCTCGGACATCTCGCAGATGCGGCTGTTCGCGACCTCCGCCGCAGTCCTCGCCGGCGTCACCTTCATCCTGCCGTGGTCCAGCCTCCCCCGCTTCGCGTTCGCCTGCATGCTGGTGCTGATGAGTGCGCACATCGCAGCGCTGGCGCATGCTTCGGGCGCGGCCCACAGCGAGCTCACGATCCTCTTCACCTTCGTTGTCGCGCTTGCGGCGTCGTTCTTGCCGGTGCGTGCCAGCGTCGCCCAGCTCTGTGTGATCGCAATCATGCTGACCGTCCTGCTGCTGATCGTCGGAAGGACCGACACCAGCCGCCTCGAGGTGATCCGCGTAACGATGCTGCTCGCCACGCTCGTCGTGCTGTGCGGGCTCGTGCTCGTGATGCGCGCGATGCTCGCCGAGGACCGGCTCGGCCTGCGGGTCAAGGGATCCTTCCGCTACGGCGCCGGCCTTCTGACCGAGGACCAGCTGGAGTCGGCTGTCGAGACGGAGCTCTCGCGTGCAGCGCGACACGGACGGCCCCTGGCGCTCGTGATGGTCGAGGTCACCGGCAGTCTCTCCGGCCAGCTCGAACCGGGGCAGCAGCAGCGGCTCATAACCGCGATCGCGCGCGGTGTGCTGGGTCGCATCCGCGTCGAAGACAGCGCGGCGCATCTGGGCGGCCTGCGGTTCGCGGTGATGACTCCGGAGACGACCGCCCCGGGCGCCGCCGCAGTTGCCGGCACCGTTGCGGATATGGTCCGCCGCCGGCTGATCAGCGCCGGATACGACGGCGGCAGCTTCGAGGTGGCCGTCGGCTGGGCCGACTTCCCCGGCGCGGCCGAGACGGCGCCCGCGCTCGTGGATGCCACGCGCGCATCGCTGGAACGCGGCGACCGCGGCCTGTCCGGCGGCGGCATCCCCGCCCCCCACCCCACGCCCCACCCCGCGCACTAAAGCCCCGCGCTACGGCGCTCCCGTCATTTTGTTTCCCGTATTTGGCGTTCACCGCCAAATGGTGGGAAGATGCGCCCTTGTCCGACCGCCTGACCGCACTCGACGCTTCCTTCCTGCACCTCGAGGACGGCTCGTCCCACATGCACGTCGCCGGGGTCTCGATCTTCGAGGGTGAGGCTCCGAGCTACGACGATCTGCTCGCGCACATCGAGGAGCGCCTCTCGCTGGTCCCGCGCTTCCGCCAGAAGCTCCGGTTCGTCCCGTTCGGGCAGGGGCGGCCCGTGTGGGTGGACGACCCCCACTTCAACCTGCGCTACCACGTCCGCGCGACCGCGCTGCCGCCGCCCGGCAGCGAGGAGCAGCTGAAGAACCTCGCGAGTCGCGTGTTCGCGCAGCAGCTCGACCGCACGAAGCCGCTGTGGGAGATCTGGCTGGTCGAGGGCCTGGGGCGCAAGGACGGCGCGTCCGCGGCCGGCGGGAACGGCGAAGGCGAGCTCGACGACGTGCCGCCGCGCTTCGCACTCTTGTCGAAGACGCATCACGCCCTTGTCGACGGCGTCGCGGGAGTGGACATCACTGCCGTCCTGTTCGACACGGCAGCCGATCCGGAGACACCGCCCGGATCGGACTCGACGTGGGTGCCGCGGCCGGAGCCGACCTCGATGCAGCTGCTGGGTGATGCGCTGATCGAGCGGGCAATCCAGCCGGCTGAGATCGTGCGCTCAGCGCGATCCGCCTTCAGGGCGCCGCGGCGGCTGGTCTCGAAGGGGATCGACAGCCTGGCCGCCGTCGGTGCGCTCGCGCGAACCGGCCTCGGTGCTCCCCCTACGCCGCTGAATGTCGAGATCGGCCCGCATCGCCGCTTCGACTGGGTCCGCACGGACCTGGACGAGATCAAGGAGATCAAGAACGCGCTCGGCGGGACCGTGAACGACGTCGTAGTCGCGGTCGTGACCGGCGCCCTGCGAGAGTTCCTGAAGCAGCGCGGCGAGCAGGTGGACGCCCTCACGATGAAGGCGATGGTGCCTGTCAGCGTGCGCCGCGAGGAGGAGTACGGCATGACCGGCAACCGTGTCGCCGCGATGATGGCGCCGCTGCCTGTCTACGAGGCCGACTCGGTGGAGCGCCTCCGGATCGTGAGCGCCGCCCTCGGTGACCTCAAGCAGAGCGGCATGGCCGTCGGCGCCGAGATGCTGACGCAGATCTCCGGCTTCGCTCCGCAGACCGTGCTGGCCCAGGCGGGACGGCTGCAGGCGCGCCAGCGCTTCTTCAACCTCGTGATCACGAACGTACCCGGACCGCAGATCCCGCTGTACGTGCTGGGGCGCCAGCTCGAGGACGTGTTCCCACTTGCCCCGCTCGCACAGCGCCAGGCGCTGTGCATCGCGATCATGAGCTACAACGGCCGGCTGAACTTCGGCCTGCTCGCCGACTATGACGCGATGGGAGACCTCTACCTGGTCGCCCAGGGCATCCGCGACTCGATCGACGAGCTGCGCGCCGCCGCCGGGCTGACCAAGCGCAAAGGCCGGCGCCCCGCGCGCCGGCGGGCTGCCGTCACCAGCCCGGCGAACGGCTCGAACGGATCGTCGGGCGAGCCCAGCACCCCCTCCGGCTCCGCCTAGCGCTCCCCGGTTCAAACCCGCAACGCCGGTCCTTGCGGGATCCCGTTGTCCACCTGGACAACGGCCCGCGCGGCAATCCTGTACGAGCGTCCATACCCGGCTCCCTGCCCCGAGCCGAGAATCTGGGCCTGTGCTGGGGAATCCCCGACCCGAAAGGACAGGCGGCCTGTGAAACTCGTGATCGGCATCGTTCGTCCCGAAAAGGCGAACGACGTGCTGGAAGCCCTCTACCGCGCCGACGTGCGCGGGTTCTCGTTGAGTCGTGTCCAGGGTCACGGAGGTGAACGCGACCGGGTCGAGACCTACCGCGGCACGACCGTGAAGATGGGGCTCTCGGACAAGGTCCGCTTCGAGGTCGCGGTTTCCGATCCGTTCGTCGAGCCGACGATCGAGGCGCTCTGCGAGGGCGGCCGCACCGGGGATGTCGGGGACGGCAAGATCTTCGTCGTGCCGCTCGAGCGGGTGGTCCGTATCCGCACCGGCGAGACCGACGACCTCGCCGTGACGCCGGTGGGTGCCTGATGGACGTCCTGACTCTCGCGCAAGCTGCCAAGGTCGACACGGGCGACACCGCATGGATGCTGACCGCGACCGCGCTCGTGCTCTTCATGACGATCGGGCTCGGGATTTTCTACGCAGGCCTCGTTCGCGCGAAGAACGCGCTCAACACCTTCATGATGTGCGTCGCGGCGGCTGCGATCGCGGCTGTCACGTGGGCGCTCGTGGGCTACTCGCTGGCCTTCGACGGCACCGGTGACCTGGTCGGGGGCCTCGGCCACGTCGCGCTGCAGGACGTCACCTTCGAGCCTCGTGACGGGACCACGATCCCCCACCTCGTCTTCATGGCATTCCAGGCGACCTTCTGCATCATCACCGTTGCACTCGTCTCCGGAGCCGTGGTGGAGCGGATGCGGTTCGGCGCCTTCATGATCTTCGCCGCACTGTGGTCGGTGCTCGTCTACGCGGTGCTCGCGCACTGGGCCTTCGGCGGCGGCTGGCTGATCGAGGGCGGGACGCTCGACTTCGCAGGCGGCGTGCCGGTCGAGATGGGCTCGGGGTTCTCCGCCCTGGCCGCCGCGCTGGTGGTCGGCGCGCGCAAGGACTATGGGCGCCAGGCGCTCCTTCCGCACAACGCGGTCTACGTGTTGCTCGGCGCCGGGATCCTGTGGTTCGGCTGGTTCGGCTTCAACGGCGGCAGCGGGTTCTCGACCGGCGATGCGGGTGTGCTTGCGTTCACGAACACCCTGCTGTGCCCCGCCTGCACGCTCCTGGCGTGGTTCGCGCTGGACCTGATTCGCGGCCGGAGGGTAACGGCGATCGGAGCGGCGACCGCCATCATCGTGGGCTGCGTCGGCATCACGCCGGCGGGCGGCTACGTCAGCCCGGGGTGGGCGATGGCGCTCGGGTTCTTCGTTGCACTCCCGGCCTACGCGGTGATCGTCTGGCGACCGCGGACGCGGGTCGACGAGACGCTCGACGTGCTGGCCGCGCACGGTATTGCCGGCTTCACGGGCATCCTGTTCATCGGGTTCTTCGCGCAGGCGTCCTGGAACGGCGTCGCCGACGGGCTGGTGTACGGCAACGCGGCGCAGCTCGGCGACCAGGCCCTGGCGGCGGTGGCCGCCCCTGCATACGCCTTCGGGATGACGTTCGCGCTTTTGAAGGTGATGGGTGCGCTGATGCCCTTGCGCGTCACCGAGCGCGAGGAGGCGCAGGGCCTCGACACCACGCAACACGGCGAGGAGGCATACGCCTCTGGCGAGGGCGCGATCCTTGTGACGCCGGAAACGGGTGTCGACGGCGACCTGCTGGTCGCCAACCCCGCGTAGCACATATTGGCGGAAAGCCGGTTTAAGCCGCCTCTTGATGCGGAAATGCTGCTTCATGGGAGATCGCGTGAAGCGCAGGGAAACTGGATCCACCGTACCGGCCATCCGGTCGCTCCGGGAGCGCGCTCAGTATTGTTCGCGCCGTGCAGGAGAACCGGATCGAGGTGGATCGAACGGCCGCGGACGGAGTCGCGGTGCTGGCCGTACAGGGAGAGCACGACGTCTACACCGCTCCCTCGATCACCGAGCAGGTCGACGTGCTGATCGGAGAGCGTGTGCCCTTCGTGATCGACCTCACTCCGGCAACCTTCGTGGACTCCTCTGTGCTGCGCGTGTTGCTGGAGGCGCGCCGGCGGGCGGACGAGGAGGGCGTCGGGTTCGCAGTCGCGCTCGGTCAGGACGACTCGGGAGCGGTGCGTAGAGTGCTCGAGGTGACGGGTCTGATCCCGGTACTGCCCGTGCACCCTGCGCGGGATGCGGCCGTGGCGGCCGCCAGCACCGGACACGGACCAGAATGAGCGCAGCGGTCAGCCTCCGGTTGCCCGCACGTCCAGAGAATGTGGCCGTCGTGCGCCAGGCGCTGACGGGCCTCGGCGACGCTTACGACCTCGACCCGGACCTGCTCGGCGACATCAAGACCGCCGTCACGGAAGCCTGCAACAACGTGGTCCTGCATGCCTACGAGGAAACCGACGACGGCCTGATGGAGATCGACGCCGACTCGGACGGCGTGGGCGCACGCGTGCTGGTACGCGATTTCGGTGCCGGGATCCAGCCTCGTTCGATCGCGGTCGAGGAGCGCACGCTCGGCCTCGGCCTCCCCCTGATCGCCACGCTTTCACGGAGCTTCAACATCAGGGGCCGGTCGGACCTCGGGCTCGAGGTGGAGATGGTGTTCGCACCGAGCGACTACGAGGACTTCGACCCCCTTCACGACGAGCGGGCGCCGCGCGCCAACCATCCCACCGAGGCCCCGCAGGCGGCGGAGATGCTGATCCAGCCGGGGCCGCTGGTCGCAACGGTGACCAGCCGCGTGACCGCGATCCTGGCCGCCCGTGCCGACTTCCCGCTCGACCGGCTCGCCGACGCCGTGCTCGTCAGCGACGCGATCGCCGCACATGCATCGGAGTACATCTCGGGCCGCGACGTCGGCGTCGAGATCTCCGACGACGACGGCTCCCTGAACTTCCGCATCGGCCCATTGGACCAGGGTGGCGCAAAGGGCCTACTGGGCGAAATGGAGGTCCCAGGCTTGGGCCAGTCGCTGGAGCGTCTGGTGGACGAGGTCCTCGCAACTGAGGATGGCGGGGCAGAGTACCTGGCGCTACGAATCTCAGCCGGCGTCCCCGGCCGAGGCCGCTAGACCGCATTTTCCCCTTTAACCGCCCGGGGTGTGACCGGGCTTCCGCGTGGCCGGGGCTTGTGTGAAGTGCGAGGCGGGCGGTCGGGGACCCTCCCCGGAGACTAAAACGGTTTTCGCGTCTCCGGGGAGGGTCCCCGGCCGCCCGCACCCGCAAGAAGAGAAAAGAGCCCCGGAACGCGCACAGGCCCGGGCGTCGGACCGGGCCTGCGCGGCTGAGCCCAAGCCTTGAAACCGGGCCATTGCTGGTCCCTGGGCTGGCTCCAAGTTCTTGCTTGGGGTTCCGGGGTTGATTAATACCCTGGCCTCGACTGCGGCTAAACGCGCAGTTGCACGGCCTGTCAGGACCGTGAAGGGCCCGCAGCCATGCGTAGAATCGCTCGAGTGAGCGAAATTGCCAGGCCGCTTGCGGGTTGCGCTCGCCCAGATCAACACGACCGTCGGCGACATCGACGGTAACGCGCGGAAGATCCGGGATTACCTGGACCGCGGGGTTGACGAGGGCGCCCAGCTCGTCGTGTTCCCCGAGCTGGCCGTGAACGGCTACCCGGCCGAGGACCTGTTGCTCAAGACCCATTTCCTCGAGGCCGGGCGCCGGGCGCTGGACGAGATCGCCCAACACGTGCGCGACACCGTCGCGCTCGTCGGGTTCGCCGAGCACGCGGAGGACGTCTTCAACTCGCTCGCCCTGCTTGCGGACGGTGAGGTGCGCGGCATCTACCGCAAGATGTTCCTGCCCAACTACGGGGTGTTCGACGAGCAGCGCTACTTCCAGGTGGGAGACACGCCTGCCGTCGCGCGGATCAACGGCACCACGCTCGGGCTGACGATCTGCGAGGACATCTGGGAGCCGGGCCCGCCCGCGAGCGACGTGGCGCTGGCCGGCGCCGAGGTGATCGTCAACATCTCGGCCTCGCCGTACCACCGGGGCAAGGGCGCCGAGCGCGAGCGCATGCTGACCCAGCGTGCCCGCGACTCCCTCGCCTACGTCGTCTACTGCAATCTGGTCGGCGGCCAGGACGAGCTCGTCTTCGACGGCTACAGCCTCGTGGTCGACCCCGAGGGGGAGCTGACGGCTCGCGGGGTCCAGTTCGAGGAGGAGCTGATCGTCTGCGACATCGACCCGTCCACGGCGGAGGCCGCCCGCCTGCGCGACGCCCGCCACCGCCACGCGACACGCGTGCGGCGTCCTGTGGTCGCCGACCTTGGCAAGTTCGCCGCTCCCGCCCATCACGACTCGACCGAGGTCGGCGGGCCGCGCGCGAAGCCGCTCGACCGCGACGCCGAGGTTTACCAGGCCTTGTGCCTGGGGCTGCGCGACTACGTCGACAAGAACAACTTCGAGGGCGTGCTGCTGGGCCTGTCGGGAGGGATCGACTCCGCCCTCACCGTCTGCGTCGCGGTCGACGCACTTGGCTCGGACAGGGTGCGCTGTGCGGTGATGCCCTCCCCCCATTCCTCCGGGGAAACGCAGAGTGACGCGCGCACGCTGGCGGACAACCTCGGGATCGAGCGCTTCGAGTTCGGGCTCGAGCCGTTGATGCGCGGATACGACGAGACCCTCGAGCAGGTGTTCGCGGGAACGGAATCCGGCGTGGCCGAGGAGAACATCCAGGCGCGGATCCGCGGGAACCTGCTGATGGCCCTGTCCAACAAGTTCGGGTGGCTCGTCCTGACGACGGGCAACAAGAGCGAGTACTCCGTCGGCTACACGACGCTCTACGGGGACATGGCGGGCGGTTTCGGGGTGCTCAAGGACGTGCCCAAGACGCTCGTCTACCGGCTCAGCCACTACCGCAACACCCGTGGGAAGCCGGTGATCCCGCCGGGCATCATCGAGCGCCCGCCGTCAGCCGAGCTGAAGCCCGGGCAGCAGGACTCCGACTCCCTGCCCTCCTACGACGTGCTCGACGCGATCCTCGAGGCCTATGTCGAGCAGGACCAGGGCCGCGAGCAGCTGATCCGCCGCGGCATGCCGGCCGATGTGGTCGACCGCGTGATCCGGATGGTCGACGCCGCCGAGTACAAGCGCCGCCAGGCCCCGCCCGGGATCAAGATCTCACCCCGCGCCTTCGGCCGCGACCGCAGGTTGCCGATCACGAACAGGTTCAAGGGCTAGCGCAACGCGACGCTGTGCTGACTTTACCCCCTGACAGGGGGACAACCCAGCACAGCGACTACGCGAGCCCGCCGGGCGCGTCGCGTACCGCGATCGTTGCGCGGATCAATGCGCAGAGGCGGTCGGCGTCGTCTTTGATCTCGACCTCCCAGACCCACGCGGTCCGTCCACGGCGGCGCACGGTGGCCGTCCCATGTACGTGCCCGGTCGTGATCGGGCGCATCAAGCTTGCGTTGATCTCCTGCCCCATCGCGACCTGGCCGTCGTCCTTGACGCCCATCCAGGTGCCGAACGAGGTGAGCGACTCGGCGAGCGTGAGCAGCGCTCCGCCGTGCACGAGGCCGAAGGGCTGGCGCACCTGGTCGGTGACCGGCAGGCGGCCTTTGACGACCCCGTCGCCGTCCTCCTCCATCTCGATGCCGAGCGCGTCGTGCATGTTGGTCTCGGGAACCTTCACGGCAGCACCTTCCCTGGGTTGAGGATGCCGGCGGGGTCGAGGCGCTCCTTGACGGCTCGCAGCGCATCGATGCCCGTGTCGCCGATCTCGCGCGGCATCCAGGGCGCGTGGTCGCGGCCGATCGCGTGGTGGTGTGTGATCGTGCCGCCGTTCGCGACGATCGCATCGCACGCGGCGGTTTTGACCGCGCGCCACTGATCCATCTCCTGGCCAGCCTGCTGCGGCGCGATGAAGGTGTAGTAGAGGGATGCGCCGTCCGGATACAGGTGTGAGATGTGGCACATCACGAGGCCGGGCGTGCCGCGTGCCTCGAGCGCGGACCGGATCGCGTTCCCGACCGCGCGGTAGAGGCCCATCAGCCCTGACCAGGTCGCAGCCGTCTCCAGAGTCTCCGCCATCACGCCGCGATCCAGCAGCGTGTCGCGCAGATACGGACCCTCAAAGCGGCCGTGCTTCCAGGCGCGGCCGGGGCCGGTGCCCAGGGACAGGCCGCCGGCGCGGCGCAGGATGCGGCCGGCCAGCGCCCTGCGCACGTCGACATCGCGGCGCTCTCCCTCGAAGCCGAGGATCGCGATGCACCCGCCGTCGTAGCCGCGCACGCCGATGTAACGGCGGCCGAGGCGGCGCTGGAGCGACCCGTCGTCCGACAGCGTCATCGACAGGCGCGTCTCGTGCGGATCCGACAGGCGCGCCACGTCCGGGATCACGTGACGCTGCTCGAGCGCGCGAAACGCGTGGGCCCCCTCCTCGAAGTCGTGGAACATCCAGCCCTCGTAGCGCTGCGCCTCCGGGACAGGCCGGACCTTCAGCGTGGCCTCGGTGATCACGCCGAACAGTCCCTCCGAGCCGACCAGGAGCTGCCGCAGGCCCGGGCCGGCGGCAGTGGCCGGTATCGGTGCCAGCGCGATGTCGCCGCCCGGCGCGACGCAGCGCAGGCCCGAGACGACCTTGTCGATCGCGCCGTATCCGGTCGAGGCCTGGCCGGCGGAGCGGGTCGCCACCCAACCGCCGACGGTCGCGAATTCCCACGACTGCGGGTAGTGGCCGAGCGTCAGTCCGTGCGCGGCGAGGCCGGACTCGACAGCGGGGCCGCGCAGGCCCGCTCCCAGCACGGCGGTCAGCGACCGCTTGTCGACCGTGTGCAGGTGGGCGATGCGGCCGAGGTCCAGACTGACCACGGCCTCGTGGCCGTCTCGCAGCGGCTCGACGCCGCCGACCACGCTCGTGCCTCCACCGAACGGAACGACCGCAACACCCGCCTCTGCGCATGCCTCGAGCACGGTGCGCACCTCTGCGGCATTCGCTGGGTACACGATCGCGTCGGGGGCGCACTCCAGCGAGCCGGAGCGCATCTTGAGCAGGTCGGGGTAGCTCTTGCCTGCCGCGTGGGTCACGCGTGTGAGCCGGTCGTCCTTCATCCACGCTTCGCCCACGGCATCCGCGAGCCCGGTGCGCGCTTTCTTGCCGAGCGCCGGGTCCGGGAGCTCGATCTGCTCCAGCGACGGGACGGGTAGGTGCCGGTCGCCGGCGCCGAGCTCTGACCGCAGCGCGGCCAGTGCCGGCTCGGGGATGGACGCCTGGTGGTCGGGGTCGCCCCACCCCCACCACTTCATCGGCCGCTCGAGCTCAGGCACGCTTGCCCTCGCCGAGCACTTCTTCGAGGCGCTTCAGCGCGCCGTCGAGCTGGTCCGCCGATGCGCGCTTGATCATGAACCCGCCGAGGCGCGAGAGCCCGCGCAGGTCCTGGTCCAGTTCGAGCGTCACGCGCGTGCCCTCGCCCTCGTCGTCGAGGCTGACCGTCGTGACGGAGCTCTTGAAGACCTTCGCAAACGGCGTGTCCGCGATCTCCTGCTCCCACTCGTACTCCTCCGGCTCCCGCGAGCGCCGGCAGCGGAACTCCGCCTTCACGCCCTTGCCCGACGCGGTCTCGAGCACGTTCGTCCAGCGTGTCCCGGCGCCGCGCTCGCGCTCGTACACGTCCTCCACGCGCGAGACCTTCGGCCACCACCGCGGCAGGTGGTGCGGGTCGGCGACGAGGCGCCAGACCGCGCCGCGGTCTGCGGCTATCACGCGAGACCGGCGCGCTTTCGGCACGTAGCTATTCCTGAACCAGTTTGCGTAGGTCCCGCACGAGCATCAGGTGCTTCAGCTGCGACATCACGGCGGCGAGGTTCTCGAGGCTGTCGACCGCCTCGCGTTTGCGCTCGCGATTGCGAGAGCGCAACGCCGGACCGAGGAGCTGCTCGATCAGCACCGCCTCGCGGTCAGCCGAGGAGCGCAGGACCCGCAGGTTTCGCGGTTCGACGCCGTACCGGCGCAGCTCGGCGGCGGTGCGGACGATCTCGCGCTCGACGGCATCGAAGCCGCGTGCGCCGTTGCGCCCGCGTGCGAGCACGCCGTACTCCTCGAGCTCCTTGAGCAGTTGCTGATCGGCCCCGCTGTACTCCAGCACGTCGTCGAGCGAGTGCGTCTCGGCGGGACCGCTCGAGATCGCAATGCGCCGCGCTGCAGGGGACTCGTCGCTGCCGTCCTCGCTCCCCGCCGGCGCGGTGCGCCCCGCCGCGAGCTCCTGGCGGATCACGCGCAACGGCAGGAACTCGTCGCGCTGCAGCCGCAGAATGGTGCGCAGGCGCGCCACGTCGGCCGTCGAGTAGAGCCGGTACCCGCCCTGGGTGCGCCGCGGCGAGAGCAGCTTCTGGTCCTCGAGATAACGGATCTTCGAGATCGAGATGTCGGAGAACTCGCGGCGCAGCATGTCGCACACCGCCCCGATCGTCATCTTCCGGGGGCGTTCCCCGTAAGGGGCCTGTGGCGTGCGCGTCTGAGGATCCATCGCCATCAACGCTCCAGGTAGGTCAGCTTGTACTTGCCGACCTGCAGCTCGTCGCCGTTCTGGAGCTTGTGCGACTCGATCCTGCGCCGGTTCACGTAGGTGCCGTTCAGGGAGCCCAGGTCGTCGAGGTAGAGGCCGTCCCGGCGCCGCACGAGCAGCGCATGGTTGCGGGACACGGTCACGTCGTCGAGGAACACGTTTGCCTCCGGGCTGCGGCCGATGGTGACCCGCTCCCCCTCGACCGGGAACGTCTCGCCCGCTCGCCCTCCGCCGGTGCGCACGACCAGTGCGCCACCTTCCGTGGACACGACCTCCTCGACGTCGACGGCCTTGAACTCCCCGGTCTCGTCGACCTTGTAGGTGATCGTGGTCTGGTCGCCGTCCTGCTGCTCGGCGTCCAGATGCGCTCCGCACTTCTGGCAGAAGTTCGCCCCCGGGTTGTTGATGAAGCCGCACTCGGGGCAGTGCTGGGTCGCTCTACCCGCTTCCATGGGTCTAGATGGTTGATTCCACGGCGACGTGCGTGCGGTGGCGCGTCAGGCCGAGGTGGGCAAGGACGCAGGTCGAAGCCCATGCTGGTTGCATGGGCGAGGCCGAGGACGCAGATCCACCGACGGCATGACGTGTCATCCGCGCGTGCGTGGTCGTGGGATCAACCATCCTGTGGCTCAGCGGCCCTTGGGAAGCTCGTCGCTCTCGCCCAGCGCCCGGCCGGCGAGGATGTCCGTCAGCTGCTGCACGTCGGCGCCCGTGATGACCGCCTCACCCTCCTCGCGCTTCTTGCGCAGGCGGTTGACCAGCTCGGCCCGGAGGATGTCGATCTTGCCGTGCAGGATGCGACGCTTGTAGGAGACCTGCTCCTCCTCCTCGGTGAACTTCGCGATCAGCTCCTTGAGCTCAGCGTCCGAGAGTGATCCGAGGTCTGGAAACGAGTCCTCCATGTGGCTCCTTATCGGTCGTCGATGGCCGAACCCCTTTGAGCGCGGGTCCGGGCGCAAGTCGGCTGGCATCTGGGGCCTGCCTCTGGCGCGGGATTATACGTCCGGTTCGGCAAGGGTCGATCAGAGGTTGAGGGTCCGGACCTTTGTACGAGCCTCAGGGCCGTTGGGTGCGACACATCCTGGGCGTACAACAGCCGAAAAGCCGCGCACCTGGTCGCGGCGGGGCCGCCACCGCGGCGCTCATCGGTCGGCGGTGTCCAGCACCTCGTCGAGCAGCGAGCGGTAGCGCCGGGCGAGGTCGGCCGACTCGTCGTCGGACGTGCCCTCGGCGTAGATGTGGAACAACGGCTCGTCCGGGTCCGGGACCAGCTGCGCCCAGCCGCCGTTTTCCTCGACGCGGATTCCGTCCGCATCGGGGTCGCGCAACCCGGTGACCCGCTCGCTCAGCTCGCGCATCGCGAGCCCCTTCAGGCTCCACGGCACGGGGGCGCGGTGGTGGATCAGGGCCGATGCCGGCACCTCGGCGCGCAACTCGGACAGCGGCTTGAATTCGAGCGCGAGCAGCTCGAGCACCGCGGCCGTGCTCATGATCGCGTCGAAGCCGGGCTGGAACGCCGGGAACACGTAGGCGCCGTCGGGCGCCCCCGCGAAGATCACGCCGCCGCCGGCAGCCGCCGCGATCAGCCCCGCCTGCGTGATTCCGGCGCGTTCGACCGGCACGTCATATGCGGCCGCGATCCGTTCGGCGACACGTGACACGTTGGCCGGGATCACGATGCGGCCTTCGCCGGCGTGATGCTTTGCGACCAGTCCGATCAGCAGGTGCAGGGCGATGTCCGGAGGAATTTCGTGTGCCTCCTCGTCGATCAGGACGATCCGCTCGGCCGCGCGGTCGAGCACCACGCCGAGGTGGGCGCCCATCGCCTCGACCAGGCGGCGTGTCTGCGTGGTGAAGGCCGGCAGGTCGGCGGCCAGGATCGCCTGCTCGTCGGGGTCGATCACGGAGTGCGTCGAGAAGGACTCCACCCGCAGCGACCGCAGCAGGGCGGGCATCGAGATCGCGGCACCGGAGTACCCGTAGTCGAGCGCCATGCGCAGCCGCGCGGCACGGATGCGCGCGACGTCGACATGCGAGACGAGCGCACTCACGTAGGCCTCGGTCACTCGCGGCGGAAAGGACAGGTCGCCGAGCTGGTTGAGCAGCGCGCGGCGCAGCTCCTGCCGGTTGAAGTACTTCTCGATGCTCTTCCGGGTGTCGTCGCTGGCAAGAGTGCCGTCGCCCTCGAAGAACATGATCTGGATCCGCTCGGGGTCACGGTCGGAGATCTTCACGTGGATCCCGCCGGGGGCTGTCGTGTTCGCAAGCTCGAAGCGCGTGACGGCGCTGGTCGCCACGCGCAGATCCTCTACCGAGACCCCCGTCGAGGTGATGCCGGCGATCATCGCCCGCTTGATCATCCGCGAGGCCGGGTGGGCGTCGCGGCTGACCACGATCTGGTCTCCCCGGCGCAGTGTCGTCCCGTACGCCATGGCCAGCCGCGTGGCCGTTTCGGGAGTGATGTCCACGTTCACGATGCCGGTCACGCCGTCGTCCGTGAACAGGGTCGAGGCGCCGCGCGGCTGCCAGATCAGCGAGCGCTGGACCTGCGCGCCCATCTCGACGCGCTTGAACGGGTAGATGCGAACGTGCGGCGCGATCGTCGCCTGCTCGCCGATCGAGCACTCGTCGCCCACGACCGCACCCTCGGACACCGACGCGTGCGCACGGATCTCGCAGTTCTTGCCGATCAGGGCGCCGCGCACCTGGGTGCGCGGGCCGAGGTAGGTGTTCGCGTCGACGACAGTGAATTCCGTCTCGCAGAACTCCTTGACGATCACGTTGTTCCCCAGCACCGTGTAGCGGCCGATCGAGGCCGACTCGTCGATCGCGCAGTAGTTGCCGATCACCGCCGGGCCCTCGATCTGCTCGACCTGCTCGACCAGGGTCCCCTCCCCGACCCACACGTTCTCGCGCAGCCGCGTGCCGGGCAGCTCGAGCGAGACTCGCCCGTCGAGCGCGTCCCGGTTGGCCTCCTGGTACTGGATCAGGTTGCCGACGTCCTGCCAGTAGCCGTCGGCGACGAACCCATACAGCGGCGCTCCCTCGGCCAGCAGCTTCGGGAACAGCTCCTTGGAGAAGTCGTAGGGCACGTCGTCGGGCACACTGCGCAGCACCTCGGGCTCGAGCACGTAGATGCCCGTGTTGATCGTGTCGGAGAACACCTCGCCCCACGTGGGCTTCTCGAGAAAGCGCTCGATCCGGCCGTCCTCGGCGGTGATCACGACCCCGAACTCGAGCGGGTCTGGAACGCGCTTCAGCGCGATGGTCGCCATCGCTCCCTTGTAGGCGGTGGAACTCGATCAGGGACGTGAGGTCGATGTCGGTGACGGCGTCGCCGCTGACGACCAGGAACGTCTCGTCCAGGTAGGGCTCGACCAGCTTCACGCTGCCGGCGGTGCCGGCGGGCACCTCCTCGACGGAGTAGTCCAGCTCGATCCCCAGGTGCGACCCCTCCCCGAAGTAGCCGCGGATCACCTGGGGCATGTAGGCGAGGGTCGCGACGCCGGTGATGATCCCGTGCCGCCGCACCAGCTCGAGAATGTGCTCCATGCAGGGTTTTCCTGCGATGGGCACCATCGGCTTGGGCTGGTTAGAGGTAAGTGGGCGCAGACGCGTCCCCTCTCCTCCGGCCATGACGACGGCCTTCATAACCAGGGATGTTCCCAGGAACCGCCTGTCGCGGGAGGAGTGCGGTCAAGGACGGAGCGCGACGAGACGATGGATCGGCGTGGCCGCGACGCTCCAGCGACAGAGCGTCAGGCCGGTGCGCGCCGGGCGCGCAGCTCGCGCCGCGCGTCGATCCCGTACTGCACGGTCGCCGCGATCGAGCCCGCGATGCCCAGGTACAGGAACGCTTCGTCGACGCCGTCCCATCCGAACAGGGCGGCTCCGACCGCGCTCATCGTGGGCCACACGGCGATCCGCCCGATCCAGTTGATGTGCAGGTCGAGGCCCGCGCGCAGCGCGGCAAGCACCGCGCCGAGCATGAAGACCTCGCGCGCGATCAGCACCGCGAGCCCCCAGCGCGGCAGCAGCTCGAAGTGCCACACGACCACGACGCCCGCGATCACCACGAGCCGGTCGATCAAGCGGGTCCATCAGCGCGCCCAGCCGGCTGTACTGGCCGGTCACGCGCGCTGCGATTCCGTCGAGGTAGTCGGACGTGGCGGCGAGCACGTAACAGGTGGTCGCAAGCGGATCGCGCCCGTCGTCGGTGGAGAACGCGATCGCCACGAACGCCCCCAGCAGCCCGATGCGCACGTAGCCGATCAGGTTCGGGATCGTGAACGGCCGCAAGCGGCGCACCGGCGCGGGTCTGCGGCGGCTCCGGACCGCCCCGGCGCAGGCCGAAGAGGCGGCCCACGCCGATCCGGGTCCCCTCGGGCATCAGGGAAGCTCGTCCAGCAGCGCGCGCAGCGCCGCCGCGGCGCCGTCGATCGGCACCGCCCGCTGCTCGAGGCCGCGCCGCACCTGCACCTCCAGCTCGCCGGACTCGAGGCTGCGCTTTCCGGCGACCACGCGCAGCGGGCAGCCGAGCAGCTCGGCTTCCACGAACTTCTCGCCGGGCCGCATGTCGCGGTCGTCGTACAGCACGTCGAGACCGGTGTCCTGCAGCTCTTCGTAGAGGCGCTCGGCGAGCTCGCGCTCCTCGGTGCCCTCCTTGCCCAGGGCGACGAGGTGCACGTCCCAGGGAGCGATCGCGCGCGGCCACGAGATGCCCTTCTCGTCGGCGTACTGCTCGATCGCGGCGGCGGCGATCCGTGCCGGGCCGATGCCGTAGCTCCCCATCACGATCGTCTGCTCCTTGCCGTCCTCGTCGAGGTAGGTGGCGCCCAGCGCCTCCGAGTACCGGGTCCCGAGCTTGAAGATGTTGCCCACCTCGATCGCGGGCTCGATGCGGATCGTGCCGCCGTCGGGGCAGCGGTCCCCTGCCTCGACCGTGCGGATGTCCGCGAAGCGCGCCTCGAAGTCGCGTCCGGGCTCCACGCCGCGCAGATGCATGCCGGCCTCGTTGGCTCCCGCGACGTACACCCCAGACTCGACACTGTTGTCGGCCACGACCTCGACGGACACCCCGACGGGGCCGATGAAGCCGGGCTCGGCGCCGAATGCCGCGCGGATCTCGTCCTCGGTCGCGGGTCGCGTCTCCTCGCCGAGGGCGTTCGCGAGCTTGATCGGGTTGACGCGGTGGTCGCCGCGCACGAGCGCCAGCACGAGCGTGCCGTCCTGCTTGACCACCGGCAGCGACTTCAGCAGCGTCGCCGGATCGACGCCGAGCAGGCTCGACACCTCCTCGATCGTGCGCGCGTCCGGCGTCTCGACCCGTTCCGGTGCGTCGAGCCGCGCGGGGAACGCCGGCGTGGGCGGCGTGCCCGTGGCGATCTCGACGTTGGCCGCGTAGCCGGCATCCGACAGCGCGACTTCGTTCTCTCCGGCCGGGCAGGGCGCCATGTACTCGTGCGCGCCGATCCCGCCCATCATCCCGACGTCGGACTCGACCTTGTACCAGCGCAGGCCGCAGCGGTCGAAGATGCGGTCGTAGGCATCTGCGTGCTTTGCGTAGGAGACGTCGAGCCCCGCCACGTCGCGGTCGAAGCTGTAGGAGTCCTTCATCACGAACTCGCGCGTGCGCAGCACGCCGGCGCGCGGCCGGGGCTCGTCGCGTTCCTTGGTCTGGATGTGGAAGAGCAGCAGCGGCAGGTCGCGGTACGAGCGCACGTCGCGCGCGATGTGGAAGGTGATGCTCTCCTCGTGTGTCATCGCCAGCACGAGCGGCCGCCCGTTGCGGTCCTCGAGCTTGAACAGCTCCGGGATGGTGCTGCGGCCCGTGCGGTCCCACAGCTCGCGCGGATGCAGCACCGGCATCGACATCTCCCCCGCGCCGATCCGCTCCATCTCCTCGCGCAGTATCTGCTCGATCCGGCGGTGGACGCGCCAGCCCGCGGGGAGATAGGTCCAAAGGCCGGTCCCGAGCTGGCGGATCAGGCCCGCGCGCACCATCAGGACGTGCGAGATCGCCTCGGCGTCCGCGGGCGGCTCCTTCAGGGTCGGCAGGAAATAGCTGGAAAGGCGCGTCATCAGGGCAGGGGCCCGCGAGTGTATCGGCGGTAACCGCTGACGCGGTCTGTACCGTATGCAGGCGCTTTGGCCCCGCGCTGCCGTCGGTCCTGGCCACGGCAAGCGTGTGTGCAGGCATCACCCTGCCGCGACATTTCCCCCCGGCGTCTGTTCGAGATCTTGTGCTTTCCCTGAAAAGCAAGCTCACTGTTCTGTGTGCCGTGCTGGTGGCGGTGCCGCTCGCGCTGCCTGCTCCCGCCGCCGCGGACGTGCCCTCCGAGGGTGCGCTGTACACGAACGGCCCATCGGGACGCTATCTGCTCGACGGCACGTGGTACCGGCGCTCCGACCGGCGTGACCGCGGCCTCGAAGCGGGGTTCCAGCGCACGCGCGCGCTCGCGGGCTGGCGGGCCGTCACGGTGCCGGACGCCGCCAACGCCGGCGACACGTCGGCGCGCAGCTACCTCGGCGGCGTGCACTGGTACCGCAAGGACTTCGAGGCGCCGGCCGGGTCGGCGACCAACTGGGTGCTGCGGTTCGAGTCGGTCAACTTCCGCGCGACGGTATGGCTCAACGGGCGCCGTCTCGGGCCGCCACACGGGCGGGTACCTGCCGTTCGAGCTCGAGGCCAAGGGCGTGCGCAGGGGGACGAACCGGCTCGTCGTGCGCGTCGACAGCCGCCGCACCGAGGCGGCCATTCCCCCGCTCGGCGTGCGCGACGGGGGCAAGTACGTGGGCGGCTGGTGGAACTACGCGGGCATCCTGCGCGAGGTCTACCTGCGGCGGGTCGACACGTTCGACTTCGTGAACGTGTTCGCGCGGCCGCGCCTGGACTGCCCGACGTGCGACGCACGCATCTACGTGCGCGCCGTCGTCGCGAACATGGAGCGCCGTGCCGGCCCGCGCCGAGGTGACGGCGACGGTCGGCGGGAAGCGGATCAACTTCAACCCCACGACGATCGCGGCGGGCGGCTTCCACCTGTTCCGCGGCAGCGCCGGCATCGCCTCGCCCAGGCTCTGGAGCCCCGAGGATCCGCATCTCTACACGGTCGAGCTCGAGGTGAGCCTCGACGGCCAGGTGGTCCAGCGATATACGCAGCGAACCGGGATCCGCAGCATCGAGCGCGACGATCGCGGCCGGATGCTCCTGAACGGCCGCCACCTGACACTGCGCGGCGCAAGCCTGCACGAGGAGGACCCGGTGCGCGGCGCCGCCCTGCGCCCCGACGACATCCGCGCGAACTTCACCTTGCTGCGCGACCTGGGCGCCAACATGACGCGCTCGCACTACCCGATGCACCCGCTCGCACTCGAGCTGGCCGACCGCAACGGCATCGTGGTCTGGTCCGAGGTTCCCGTCTACCAGATGCGCGACCAGCTGTTCCGCAGCGCCGCTGTGCGCCGCCGCGCGGTGCAGCAGGTGCGCGACATGGTGAACCGCGACCGCAGCCACCCCTCGGTGATCGTCTGGAGCCTCGGCAACGAGAACACGTCGAAGCCGGGTCGCGGATTCACGCGCTACGTGATGGACGCGGCGCGGCTCGCCAAGCGGCTGGATCCCGACGCGCCTCGTGGGCCTCGCCTTCCCCGGCTATCCGACCGTCGGCAAGCAGCAGCTCTACACGAAGCTCGATGCCCTGGGAGTGAACGACTACTTCGGCTGGTACGCCGGGCCGCTGGGATCGATCACCGATCGGGCCGGCCTCGCGCCGTACCTGGAGCGCCTGCACAGCGACTATCCGCGACCAGGCGCTGTTCGTGACCGAGTTCGGGGCCGAGGCCAGCCGCTCCGGACCTGCCCACCGAGAAGGGCACGTTCGAGTTCCAGCGCGACTTCCTGGACTTCCACCTGAACGTGATCCGGCCAGATGGACTTCCTCAACGGCGCGCTGGTCTGGATCCTGCGCGACTTCCGCGTGAAACCGGGATACGACGGGGGCAACCCGCAGCCGCGCCCGCCCTACAACAGCAAGGGATTGGTGGACGAGCTGGGCGTACGCAAGCCGTCCTTCGACGTCGTGAGGCAACTTTTCCGTAATCAGCCGTAGCTACCCTTCGCCCACCGCAACCTGACGTGCTGCGAGGCGTTGGAACAAAGGGTCGTGGTGGCGCGGCCGAAACTCGAGCAGGGATTTGACGCACATGACCCCCACACGCCTGACAGCAGTTCTCGTCTGCGCACTTGCAGCCGCGCTTTGCGCTGGCATCCCCGGCCGCCGCCAGCAAGTCCCAGTGGTCGATGTTCGAGGACCACGTGTTCCTGGTCAGGTCGGGGCCCGAGCGTCCGCGAGCAGACCCTCACCGAGATCCGCGCCCTCGGCGCCGACACGCTGCGGATCGAGGTGAAGTGGAGCGAGGTCGCGCCCAGCCCGGGATCCAAGAGCAAGCCGGCATTCGACGCGACGGACCCCGCCGCCTACACGGGCTTCCAGCCCTACGACGATCTCGTCCAGCGGGCGGTCGCCAAGGGCTTCAGGATCATGATCACGCTCGCGCCCGATGCCCCGAACTGGGCGACGGCGGGCGGGCGCGGCGGCAACTACAAGGTCGACTCGCAGGACTTCGCGGACTTCGCACGCGCCGTGGGGCGCCGCTACTCCGGCAACTTCGGCGGCCTTTCGGCGGTCAAGTACTTCTCGATCTGGAACGAGCCGAACCACATCTTCTTCCTGAAGCCGCGCTCCCAGTCGCCGCGCGTGTACCGGCGCCTGGTCGAGCGCGGGGTCCCCGCCCTGCGCGCCGCGGCGGCTGCCGGGACGAAGATCTTCGTCGGCGAGCTGGCCCCGGTGGGCACCGCGACCAAGGTGATCGGGCCCAAGCGCTTCATCCAGGGCTGGCTGTGCCTGGACAATCGTTTCAAGCGCCTGCGCGGCGGCGCCGCGCGCAAGGCCGGCTGCACGGGCTTCAAGAAGGTGCAGGCGAACGGGTTCGCCCACCATCCATATGGGCCCACCGGCGCGGTTCCCGCGCGCCGCGACATCATCAACATCTCGGTGATCCGGCGCCTCGGCACCGTGCTCGACAAGGCAGCCCGCGCGGGCCGGATTCCCCGTGGCCTGGGGATTTACAACACCGAGTTCGGATTTCAGACCAACCCGCCGGACCCGTTCATCTCGACGTCGCCCTCGCGCCAGGCGGAGCTCCTGAACGAGAAGGAGGAGTACTCCTACAACTATCCGCGGTTGAAGACCTATTCGCAGTATCTGCTCCACGATGATCCGTCTCGCCCCGGCCCCTCGGCGCTGAAGTGGGCCGGCTTCCAGACGGGCCTGAAAACGAGCGGCGGGACGGTCAAGCCCTCATACGAGGCCTACCGTCTGCCGATTGTCGTGAAGAAGCGAGGAACAAAGCAAGGCCGGGGCGTGCTGATCTGGGGCCGTGTGCGGCCAGGCAGCGGCAAGCGATTCGCCCAGCTGCAACGCAAACAGGGAGGCTCTTTCGTGAACGACGGATCCCCAATCTCCACGAACTCCAGCGGCTATTTCACGGCCAAGCGCTCAAGCAGGGCGAGCTACCGGTTCGTCGGGTTCGCGGTGCAGGGCGGCGCGCAGCTCGGTACGAGCAGAACTGCAAAGGCGAGGTGAACATGAGTTTCGGAGTTACGCAGTTACGCAGTTACGCAGTTCTGGTGTGCGTGGCCGTGGTGGCGCTCATTGCGCTGCCCGGTTCGGCTTTGGCATCGAAGTCGCAGTGGTCCGTGTTTGAGGATCACACTGCGCTTGTCAAGTCGGGGGATGAGACTCGGGCGAAGGTGCTGCAGGAGATCCGCAACGAACTGGGTGCCGACACGCTGCGCATCGAGGTGAAGTGGAGCGAGGTCGCGCCCGAGCCCGGCGCCAAGACGAAGCCGGACTTCAACGCCTCCGACCCGCTCGCGTACGCGTCGGGACCGAACTCCTATCCGGGTTGGTACCCCTACGACGACCTGGTGCGCCGCGCGAGGAACCTCGGGTTCGGGATCATCATGACCATCACCGGCGATGCGCCGCGCTGGGCCACCGAGGGCGGTCTCGGCAACACCTTCGAGACGGCCAACCGGCGCGTGCTCGCGAGCGAGTACGGGCAGTTCGCGGCAGCGGTCGCGAAGCGCTACTCGGGCCAGCTCCCCGAGCTGCCGTCCGTGAGCTACTTCTCGATCTGGAACGAGCCCAACCACCGCAACTTCATCAAGCCCACCAAGGAAGCGCCGAAGATCTATCGCGACCTGGTCAACGCGGCGATCCCGCAGATCCGCGCGAACGCCGTTCCGGGTGCCAAGATCCTCGTGGGCGAGCTCGCTCCGGTCGGTCGCGCGCCCAAGGCGATGGGTCCCACCGAGTTCCTGCGCAAGTGGCTGTGCGTCAACAAGCGCTTCAAGCGCACGTCGTCGGGCGCCGGGTGTAGCAGCTTCAAGAAGATCGCCGCGCAGGGCTTCGCGCACCACCCGTACGGTCCCACCGAGCGTGTTCCCGAAGAAGCGCGACGTGATCAACATGCTCGCGATCCGGCTGCTCGGCAAGTACCTCGACCAGGCTGCGCGCGCAGGCCGCATCACCGGCGAAGCTGCCGATCTACAACACCGAGTTCGGCCTGCAGAGCAACCCGCCGGACCGCCTCGTGAGCACCAGCCTCGCGAAGCATGCGGCGCTGATCAACGAGAAGGAGGAGTACGCGTACCGCTACTCCCGCCTGAAGAGCCATTCCCAGTACCTGCTGTTCGACGACCCGGCTCGTCCCGGCGGGGCGTCGACGAAGTGGTCCGGCTTCCAGACGGGCCTGAAGTTCGCCGACAACCGCCGCAAGAGCGCGTACAACGCGTACCGGTTCCCGATCGTCGTGAAGAAGCGCGGGTCCGGCGTGGCGATCTGGGGACGGGTGCGCCCCGGATCGGGAGTCCGGTCCGTCCAGCTGCAGAAGGGCGGCCAGAATTCCGGTGCCAAGATCAAGACGAACTCGCTGGGGTACTTCGGGGTCAACCGGCCGGTGGGCGGCAGCTATCGCTTCCGTGCGTACGACAAGGACGGCGTTCTGCTCGGGACGAGCCGCACCGCGAAGCCGATCATCGGATAGGCCGATGAGGGCGCTCCGCCTCGTTCTGGCGGTGGGCGCGTCGGTCGCTCCTCCTCCCCGCTCCGGCCTCGGCATCGCGGTCGATGTGGTCGGTGTTCGAGGACCACACCGCGCTCGTGCGGGTGACACCGGCCGAGCCGCCAGCGCACGCTCGAGCAGCTGCGGCTTCACATGGGGGCCGACACGCTGCGCGTGGAGGTCAAGTGGAACGAGGTGGCGCCGCAACCGGGAGCAGCTAAGAAGCCCGCATTCGACGCGTCGAACCCCGCCGCATATCCCGGGTTCTTCCCCTACGACGACCTGATCACGCGGGCCCGGGTGCTCGGCATGCGGGTGATCGTCACGGTCACGGGCGACGCCCCACGCTGGGCGACGGCGGGTAGCCGGGGTCGCAGCGCCGCGACGTCGAACTGGAAGGTCAGCGCGGGCGAGTACGGGCGCTTCGCGACGGCGGTCGCAAAGCGCTACTCGGGCAAGTTTGCCGGCCTGCCGGCGGTCCGCTACTTCACGATCTGGAACGAGCCCAACCACCGGAACTTCCTCAAGCCCACGTCCCAGGCGCCACGCCTCTACCGCAGGATGGTGGACGTCGCGTTGCCCCTGATCCGGCGCAACGGCCCCGGCGGAGTACGGATCTTCGTGGGCGAGCTCGCCCCGGTCGGCCGGGCGCCGATCGCCATGGGTCCGACGGAGTTCCTGCGCAAGTGGCTGTGTCTCAACAATCGCTTCAGGCGCACGAGCCGCGGATCCGGCTGTCGCAAGTTCAAGCGGATCGACGCCCACGGCTTCGCGCATCACCCCTACGGCCCGACAGCGCGGGTGCCGCGCGGGCGCGACGTGATCAACATGCTCGCGATCCGCCGTCTCGGCAAATACCTGGATCTTGCGCGCCGCGCGAAGCGGTTCACCCGCACCCTGGCGATCTACAACACCGAGTTCGGTCTGCAGAGCAACCCGCCGGACCGCCTCGTGAGCACGAGCCTCGCGCGCCAGGCCGCGCTGATCAACGAGAAGGAGGAGTATGCGTATCGCTACTCCCGCCTGAAGAGCCACTCGCAGTACCTGATGTTCGACGATCCTGCGCGTCGTGGCTCGCTGCGCGTGAAGTGGTCGGGCTTCCAGACCGGATTGCGCTTCGCGAGCGGCCGCGCAAAGCCCTCCTACAACGCATACCGCTTCCCGATCGTCGTGAAGAAGCGCCGCCGCGGTGTGTACGTGTGGGGCCGCGTGCGCCCGGGCGTCGGCCCCCGCTTCGTCCGCCTGCAGCGCAAGGGAGGCAGCTTCGGCCCGCGTATCGGGACCGACCCGCGCGGCTACTTCGGGGTGCGCCGCCGCAAGTCGGGCCGCTACCGCTTTCGCGCGTACAACGTGCAGGGCAACGTGATCGGAACGAGCCGCACCGCGCCGTGAGCCGTACGTCCCATCGTCGCACTCGCGCTGGGCGTCGCGGTGGCCCTGGGCGCGTGTGGCGAGTCCGAGGACGCCTCACCGACGTCGAGGTCGCAGTGGTCGGTGTTCGAAGACCACGATTCGCTGGTGCGCGAGGGTGAGACCACGCGCGAGCAGACACTCGATGAGCTGCGCATGCTCGGCGTCGACACGTTGCGCGTCGCGATCAAGTGGAACGAGGTCGCCCCGCGGCCCCTGTCACGCGAGCGGCCGCGCTTCGATGCGACCGACCCCGACGATTACCCCGGCTTCGGGAATCTCGACGACCTCCTGCGCCGCGCCGCGGACAAGGGCTTCCGCGTCGTCGCCTACCTTGCTCCCGACACGCCGCGCTGGGCGACCGCGGGCCGGGAGCGCGTGACCAACGACACGGTCAACACGCGGCCGGACCCCGAAGAGTTCGGGGACTTCGCGGAGGCCGTCGCCCGGCGCTATTCCGGGAAGGTCGAGTGGTTGTCGATCTGGAACGAGCCGAACCACGTGCTGTTCCTGAAGCCGCAGCGCGAGTCGCCGCGCATCTACCGGCAGCTTGTCGCCGCCGCTCTGCCTCGCATCAGGGAGCACGCATCCGATGCGCAGGTGATGGTCGGCGAGACCGCGCCGGTGGGCAAACCGGGGACGACGATCGGTCCCGCCGAGTTCATGCGCCGCTGGCTGTGCCTCGACGAGAACTTCGATCGTGCCCTGGTGGACCGCACCTGCGCCTCGTTCGCGCGGCTCGAGGTCGACGGATTTGCGCATCACCCCTACGGTCCCACGCAGCGCGTCCCCGCCAAGAAGGACATCATCAGCCTGCTGGCGATCCGCCGGCTCGGCCGCTACCTCGACCGCGCGGCGCGGGCCGGGCGAATGCCCCTCGACCTCCCGATCTACAACACGGAGTTCGGCCTGCAGAGCAATCCGCCCGACCCCACGGTCAGCACGACGCTGGCGCGCCAGGCGGCCCTGATCAACGAGAAGGAGGAGCTGTCATATCGCTACCCGCGCCTGCGCAGCTACTCGCAGTACCTGATGCACGACGACCCGCCGCGTGAGGGCGTCGACGAGCGTGCGGTCTGGTCGGGCTTCCAGACCGGGCTGCGTTTCACCGACGGGCGGCGCAAGCCGGCGTGGGCAGCATTTCGCCTGCCGATCGTCGTGCACACGCGCGGTCGCGGGCCGAGTGCTGGTCTGGGGCCGCGTGCGTCCCGGCGAGGGGACCCGGACCGTCGAGGTCGAGCTGCGCCGTGACGGCGCATGGACGGCCGCCAGGCGCTTGGAGACCGACGACGCCGGCTACTTCGAGACGCGCCTCCCCCGCGCGCGAGCGCTACCGCTACCGCGCGTTCGCCGGAGACCGCGCGCTTGGCACCAGCCGCGCCGCGACGCCGATCGACTAGGTCGCTCGCGAGCCCGCGCAGGCGGCCGCACCCTCTCCCTTACCCCACCTGGTTTCCCTGGTTTCCGGGACCCGCCGCCGACGCCCACCTCCTTTGCTCGAGGCCAGTACCACCGGCGGTACTTATGGTTTCGCCGGTGATACTGGGCACCGGCCTGCGTCCCCGCCCTCGGTTTCGGTGGCGCCTACGTCTGGGCGCGGTTGAAGCGGCGCCCGGCAACCGCCTCGGGCTCCGGATCAGGCTCGACCGCAGCCGCCGCCTGCTCCATCGCGGCGATTCGCTCCGGCGTGAGCTCGCCGGCGTTCTCGCGTTCGATCTGCTCGAGCCAGTCCGCCGCCTCGGCGGCCTTGCGCGCATCCGTCTCGACGCCGCCGCGCGCGAGTGACTTGTCGATCTCGGCAAACAGCTCCTCCACGAGCCGGTCCTGTGGGACCTTACGCAGCGGCTTGCCGTGGGCGAAGATCATGCCCTCGTTCTTGGCGCCGGTGATGCCGAAGTCTGCGTGCGAGGCCTCGCCGATGCCGTTCACTGCACAGCCGAGCACGGCCACCTCGATCGGCTGCTCGTAGCGCTCGAGGCGCCGCTCGATCTCGGCCACGACCGTGTCCATGTCGAACTGCAGGCGGCCGCAGGTCGGGCAGGCGATCAGGACGGGCCCGCGCTCGCGCAGCTGGAGCGCCTTCAGGATCTCCCACGCGACCTTGACCTCCTCCTCGGCCTGGAAGGTGGAGAGCGAGATTCGGATCGTGTCCCCCACTCCCTCCGCCAGCAGGGTGCCGAGCCCGACCGCCGACTTCAGCGAGCCCGACCACTTCGTCCCGCTCTCGGTGACTCCCAGGTGCAGCGGATAGTCGATGCGCGCGGCGAGCAGTCGGTTGGCCGCGATCGTGTTCGGCACGCTCGTGGACTTGACCGACACCTTGAAGTTCTCGAAGTCGAGGTCCTCCATCATCTCGACGAACTCGACCGCCGCCCGCACGAGCGCCTCGACGGGATCCTCGCGCTCGAGATCGTGCAGGTGCTTCGGCAGCGAGCCGGAGTTGACGCCGATCCGCATCGGCGTGCCGGCGTTCGTGGCGCGACGCGCGACCTCGGCCACCTTCTCCCGCCCTCCGATGTTCCCCGGATTGAGGCGGATGCAGTGCGCGCCCGCGTCGATCGCCTTCAGCGCGAGCGTGTGGTTGAAGTGGATGTCGGCGATCACCGGAACTGCCGACCGCGCCAGGATCGCCGGGAGCGCTGCGACGTCCTTGTCGCGCGGCACGGCGACCCGCACCAGCTCGCAGCCCGCGTCGACCATGCGGCCGATCTGCGCAACGGTCGCCTCGACGTCGCTCGTGTCCGTCTTCGTCATCGACTGCACGACGACGGGAGCCCCGCCGCCGACCGGGACGCCGCCTACCCAGATCTGGCGCTTGGAGGGCACACAGCCATGTTAACGAGGGGTAGTGTGCGCACAGACCGAGAGAGGAGCAACATGGCCATCACGTCCCCAGCATTGAGCGAGTCGTACTACCCCGCGGACCAGAGCGAGCCGGTCCTTGACACGACAGTTGGGGGGATCCTGCGTGACGCTGCGCACGCTGTGCCGGACGCGACTGCGCTGATCGGCGGGCATCCCGATCCGGCCGAGCGCCGGCGCTGGACGTACGGCGAGCTGCTCGACGACGCGGAGCGCTGCGCCCGCGCGCTGCTTGGGCGCTTCGCGCCGGGGGAACGCCTCGCCGTGTGGGCGCCCAACATCCCCGAATGGGAGGTCGTGGAGTTCGGCGCGGCACTGGCCGGCCTGATCCTCGTGACGGTCAACCCCGCGTACAAGCCCGGCGAGCTGAAATACGTCCTGGAGCAGTCCGGCTCGGCCGGCGTCTTCCTGATGCCCGAGTTTCGCGGCAACCCGATGGCGCAGTCGCTCGAGTCCGTGCGGGGCGAGCTTCCAACGCTTCGCGAGGCGATCGCTTTCACCGACTTCGACGCATTCCTCGAGTCCGGCGCGCCCACGGAGAAACTTCCCGAGGTCACGCCGGACGACCCGGTGCAGATCCAATACACCTCAGGCACGACCGGCTTTCCGAAGGGCGCGCTCCTGCACCACCGCGGACTGACGAACAACGCCCGGCTGACACTGGGCCGGTTCGACTTCGCGCCCGGCGAGGCCTACGTGAACCCGTTCCCGCTGTTCCACACGGCCGGGTGCGGGCTCGGCGCCCTGGGCTGCGTCTCGCACCAGCTCGCGCACGTCCCCGTCCTCGCGTTCGAGTCCGGACTCATGCTCGATCTGATCGAGACGGAGCACGCCGCGGCGCTGGCGGGGGTCCCGACCGTGCTGATCGCGCTGACCGAGGACCCCGGGTTCGACACCCGCGACCTCTCGTCGGTGCGCGCGGCACTCTCGGGCGGCGCGGTCGTGGCGCCCGACCTGGTGAAGCGCATCGAGGACCGGCTCGGCGTGCGCTTCTCGATCATCTACGGCCAGACCGAGAGCTCGCCGGTGATCACTCAGGGCCGCCTCGACGACAGCTTCGACGACCGCGCCACCACGATCGGCCGCCCGCTTCCACAGACGGAGGTACGGATCGTCGATCCGCTCACGGGTGAGACGGTCCCCTGCGGCATCGTCGGCGAACTGTGCACGCGGGGCTATCTGGTGATGCACGGCTACTACGAGATGCCCGATGCGACCGCGGACGCGATCGACGCTGATGGATGGCTCCACACCGGTGACCTGGCTTCGATGGACGATCGCGGCTACAGCCGGATCGAGGGCCGGCTGAAGGACATGATCATCCGCGGCGGCGAGAACATCTTCCCGCGCGAGATCGAGGATCGCCTGTTCACCCACCCATCCGTCGGTGATGCGGCGGTCGTCGGGATCCCCGACGACAAGTGGGGCGAGCAGGTGTGCGCCTTCGTCCGGGCAGCGCCGGGCGCGGCACCGGCCAAGGGCGAGCTCGACTCGTATGTCCGCGCGGAGCTCGCGGCGTACAAGGCACCCCGTATCTGGGTCTTCGTGGACGAGTTCCCCATGACGCCGTCGGGCAAGGTGCAGAAGTTCGTCCTGCGCGACCGCTTCGTGGCGGGCGACTTGCGTCCGGTCTGAGTCAGCCGACTACTTGTCCTTGTCCTTCGCTTTGTCCTTGTCATTCCCGTTCCCCTGATTGGGCGGCGGGCCGGCGGGGAGATCGGTGGCGGGCGGTGAGGCCTTCTTGTCCTCCTGCTTGTCCTGCCCTGGCGGCGTGCTTCCGTGACCGGGCGGAGTGGGCTTCGCCACCTTGTCGGGCTTGCCCGCGTGGCCGGGCTTCGCCGAGGAATCCTTGTCCTTCGGCTTGCCCTTGCCGGCTCCGGCCTCGGTTTTCGGGCCAGGCTGCTCCCGTACGTCTGGCCCCGGGCCACCAACGCGGGCAGGCCGCTGTCCGGCCGTTTCCGGCTGCCCAGGACCCGAGTTCCCGGGGGGACCCGCGTCGTGTTTCATCTGGGCGCGGCGCGCGGTCCGCAACATGGCGGCTCGCGCCGCCCCTACGCGAATCTTCGTGACGCCGGTGGCGTCCGCGGTCCCAACCACGCCGGCGTGGGCGGCGGACCTGTGGGCCGGCTTGCCCTGCATCCCGGCGGCGATCGGGGCCGCGAGCGAGCTGCCGAGCACCGCAGTCGCCGCGACGGCGACGGCGTTCTTTGCCATCGGAGCGGCGGCCGTCGTGTGGATTCCCTCCCTCACGGTTGCGGCGATCCGCTCCGGAACGTTCAGGAAGAACGTCCACCGGGATGCGCTGCGGGAGCCGGAGTAGTAGCTGAGGAATGCGGCAACAGCATCGGCGTCGAGCTGCGACCCGGCTTCATTCTTGAGGATCTGGAGCGCTTCGCGATGACTGAGGGCCCGGCGGTATGGGCGGCTCGAAGTGACGGCGTCGAACGTGTCGGCGACCGCGATGATCCGGGCCCCGATCGGAATCCCCGTTCCTGACAGGCGGTCGGGGTAACCCTGGCCGTCGATCCGCTCGTGGTGATGCCGGACGATTGCCGTCATCTCCGCATCCCCGAGCTGGGCAACCATCTCGCCGCCCGAAACGGGGTGGCGCTTGATCACTTCGAACTCAGCGTCGGTCAGCTTGGCCGGCTTGTTGAGAACCTTGCGAGGAGTGTCGAGCTTTCCGACGTCATGGAGTGCGGCGCCGGTGCGCACCTTCACAACCTCGTCTTCCGACAGGCCCATCCGCTGGGCGATCATCGTGGCGTGCCTCGTGACGCGCTGGGTGTGGCCGTGCGTGTGGGGATCGAGTGCCTCCAGGGAGGACCCCAGACGCTCCAGCAGCTTCGTCTGCTGCGCCTGACTGAGCTTGGTGTCAAGCACGCTGTGACCCGAGCGCCCGAGTCCGAGCAGCCGGCACACTTCGGCCAGGCGCCGTTCGGTGCGTATGCGGCGCAGCCAGCCCCACAGCATCAGGTCGCCGAACACCATGTCGCGCGAGCCCGGCCGGCGCGACCAGTACGCGGCGCCCGCGCTGGCCACGACGAACGACAGCACCACGACTGCGCCAATCGACAGCAGCGGGGAGCTGAGCCCGGTCGCGGCGGCGGCTCCCTTGACCAAGAGCAGGGGGATCATGACCACCGCGCAGGTGGCGGCCAGCACGCGCGGCAGCTGCCGCAGGGCGTTTGCGCTCACAGGGATTCCTATTCGTAAGAGTTGCGTGGGTGGCTTCCGGACGAAAGCGCACAGGAGACAGCCGGCTATGGAGGGCGGCGGAGGCTGTCTTGAGTAGGTTCGGCCTCCCACACGGATGTGTTAGCCAAACCGGCGCACCCGGACCAATGGCGGCGCAGGTGGAGCGCTAGCCGGTGGCGCTCGCCCCGAAGCTGTTCGGGTCGCGCACCTCGATCCAGAGCGCCTCGGCGACTGCGCGCAGCTCCCCGTTGCCGAAGATCGCGGCGCCGCCGTACCGCTTGCGCCCGTCCACGGCCGTCGGCCAGGCGATCACGACCTGCGGCTCTTCCGCCTGGACCGGCGCCAGGACCTGGCCGGTCAGGCGCCCCAGCACGTGCACGTTCCTGGTTCCGGCGGCCTCGATGGTCGCGATGCCGCTCGGGCAGTCGAGCGCAGCGAACGTGAAGATCGGGTCGACCTCGCCGGACGCATCGGCCAGCGAGGCATCCGGGATCCAGGGCGTGGCAAAGATCCCCTCGCGACCGGCGACCGGACCGGGGAACTCGCGCATGCCGTCGCCGGCCGCTCTCTGCGGGCCGCATCCGAAGCAGGTCGGAAACGGATGGCGGCCGAGCCACGGATAGGCGCCGGCGGCGGCCTCGGCATCGGCGAGCGAGACCGGATCGGGGACGTCGAGGTGCAGATCCGCGGGCCTGGCCTGTATGACCACGGCCTCGCCGTCGCTGAGCGTCACCGAGCCGTCGTCGTCGCGACGCACCGCAAGCGGGTGCTCGAGCGGCGGCGGCATGCGCAGGCTGACCTCTGCGGACCAGTCGAGGAACTGAGCCGCGATCGCACACGCGTAGCCGCCGTGCGCCGAGTCGGGCGGTCCGTTGAACCGGCGATCGATGACGACCTGCTCGCCCACGCGGCAAAGACTTTCAGGTCGGGCAACAATGCGTCCCGTGGAGCACTTCGAGGTCTTTCTCGCCGTCCTGTTCGTCTCGGTCGCCGGGCTGAACGTGCTGGCGCGGTGGCTCGATCGGTCCCGTACCCGATCCCGCTGGTGCTCGGCGGCCTGCTGCTCGGCCTCCTGCCCGGCATGCCCGATATCGAGCTGGAGCCGGACATCGTGCTCCTGGTCTTCCTGCCGCCGCTCCTCTATGCGGCCGCCTTCTTCTCGGACCTGCGGGCGCTGCGCAACGACCTGCGGGCGATCTCGATGCTCTCGATCGGCCTGGTCCTCGCGACCATGGGCTCGGTCGCGGTGCTGGGGCACGAGGTGATCGGTCTCTCCTGGCCGATGGCGTTCGCGCTCGGGGCGATCGTCTCGCCGACCGATCCGGTCGCCGCCACGGCGATCATGCGCCGCCTCGGCGCACCGCGACGGCTCGTGAACGTGATCGAGGGCGAGAGCCTGGTCAACGACGCAACCGCGCTCGTCGCGTACCGGGTCGCTGTCGCGGCCGCCGTCGGGGGCAGCTTCTCTGTCGTCGACGCGGGGCTGGAGTTCGTGGGGTCGGCGGCCGGCGGCATCGCGGTGGGGCTCGTGGTCGCGTACGTCGTGGCAGAGATCCGGCGGCGCGTCGAGGACGCGCAGACGGAGATCACGATCTCGCTCCTGACCGCCTACGCCGCCTTCATCCCGGCGGACGAGCTGGGCCTGTCAGGCGTGCTGGCGGCGGTCACAGCCGGGGTCTATCTCGGCTGGCGGGCGCCGGAGCTGACGACGCCGCAGACGCGGCTGCAGTCATTCGCGATCTGGGAGATCCTGGTCTTCCTCCTCAACGCGAGCCTGTTCATCCTGATCGGGCTACAGCTGCCCGTGATCGTCGAGAGCCTCGAAGGGCGCGGCGCGGGAGAGCTGATCGGCTACTCCGCGCTCGTGTGCGCCGCGGTCATCGGCGTCCGGTTCGCGTGGTTTTTCACGATGCCCTATGTGATCCGCGCACTCGATCGCCGCCCCCAGCAGCGCGCGCGGCGCGTGGGGCCGCGCGAGCGCATCGTCGGCGCGTGGGCGGGCATTCGCGGCGCGGTCTCGCTGGCGGCCGCCCTGGCACTGCCGTTCGAGACCGACGCCGGGGCTCCGCTCCCCGATCGGGACCTGGTCCTGTTCATCACGTTCGTCGGTGATTCTCGTCACGCTCGTGGGCCAGGGACTCACCCTGCCCGCGCTGCTGCGGCGCCTCGGGGTGCACGAGGACGGCTCCGAGGAACAGGAAGAGGAGGTCCGCGCCCGGCTCGCGGCGTCGCGTGCGGCGCTGGAGCGGCTGGACGAGCTGGCCGTCGAGGAATGGACGCGCGACGACACGATCGAGCGTGTGCGCGGCATGTACAGATTCCGGATGCGGCGGTTCGAGATCCGGGCGGGCGAGCTCGAGGACGAGGACGGCATCGAGGACCGCTCGGTCTCCTACCAGCGTCTGCTGCACGAGCTGTACACGGTCCAGCGCCGCGCCTTGCTCGAGCTGCGAAACGGCGGCGTCATCAGCAACGACGTGATGCACAGGATCGAGCGCGAGCTCGATCTGGAGGAGTCGCGGCTGGAGGTCTGATCCTCAAGGTGCGTGCATGCGAGCCGCCCGCATTGGCGCGGGCATCAGCGCCGCGCCGACGATGACCATGCAGAACGCGACCATGCGCCCGGTGATCTCGACCGCCCCAGTTCCGACCGGGTCGCGGAAGACCAGAATCCCGCCGGTGATCGCGATCAGGTTGGCGGCGACCGAGGTGAGCGCAATCACCTCGACGCCCGGGCCGAGCTGCAAGCCGGCGGCCGAGGCATAGAAGGCGACCACCGAAGCTGCCACTGCCACCACCAACCACGGACTGACGAGCTCGAGCACGCCGTCCCCGACGACGTCGGTCAAGTACTTGAGCGCGATGTCGGACACACCGAACAGCGCACCGGCGGCCACGCCGAGGAGCATGCCCTCGGCCGCCCGCCCGACGCCGAGCCGGCTGGAAAAGGCAGCCAGCCCGGTGGCGAGGAAAAGGACGGTGCATTCCACCACGATCAATGCGGCCAGCGCATAGCCCGGGGGATCGCTCGCATCCGTGCCCGAGGTGACCCCGATCACGACCAGCCCGGCCGCGGTGATGAACAAGCCGACCCACTGCCGGCGTCCGAGGTGGAAGCCGAAGTAGCGTTCGGCAAGTACGGCGAGGAACACCAGTCCGCCGGACAGCACCGCCTGCACGATCGACAGGGGCGCCAGCGCGAGCGCGGCGACGTGCAGCCCCCAGGCTCCGATCGCCACGAGAAACCCCAGCGCGAACCACCTGGAGCGAAACAGGCCGGCGGCGCTGCGTAGCGGGTGCTGAGCGCGCACGGGCGGGGCCAGCACCGCGCCGCGGTGCTTGAGCAGGAACGCGACGTTCGTCCCGAGCGCGCACGCCAGGGCGAGGGCAAGTCCGAGGATCACGCCGCCTCATTCTCGCCGACAAATAGCGGTACCGTGGCGCCTGATGCGCATCGCGCAGCTTTCCGACATCCACGTGCTCGACCCGCGCTTCGAGGACCGGTTGCTCGACGCGGCCATCGAGGAGGTCAACGCCGAGCGCCCTGACCTGGTCGTCGTTGCCGGTGATCTGACCGCCAACGGCTACCGCGAGGAGTTCGAGTACGCGCGTGAGCGGCTGGACGGCCTGGAAGCCCGTGACGTCGCCTATGTGCCCGGCAATCACGACGCGCGCAGCGTCGGCTACCTCCACTACGAGGACCTGTTCGGGGAGCGCGCCTATGCCGAGACCTTCCAGACCCCCGACGGCCCCGTACAGGTCGTCGGTGTGGACTCTTCAAAGCCCGATCTCGACGACGGCGAGGTCGGGCGAGAGCTCTACGGATGGATCCTCGACTCCTTTTCCGGTGAAGCGGCACTGCGGATCTTCGTCATGCACCATCACCTGGTTGCGATCCCCGGAACCGGTCGCGATCGCAACCAGGTCTGGGATGCGGGCGATGCGCTCGAGCTCCTGCGCTCGGCGGAAGTCGACATCGTGCTCGGGGGCCACCGGCACGTCCCTCATGTCTGGCCCGTTGCCGGACTGTTCCTGATCCATTCGGGCACTGCCTCGACGCGGCGAGTGCGCGGCTACGCGCACCCCTCCTACAACTTCCTCACCGTGACGAGCGATCTGCTCGAAGTCGAGACGCGCGAGCCTGGTGGCCGGCGGGACTTGCTCGCGCGCTATCCACGGCCCAGCGGCCCGGTCGGCGAGCATCGTGGGCTCGATGCCACTCGGATCGTCCGGCGCCAGCGCGGGGGGTCGTTCCGCAGCGAGTCCGACGACACTTCCTCGAACAAGGAGCGCATGACATGACGATCCATTGCGAGACCGACGGCCCGGTCATGGTCATCACGATCGACCGGCCCGACGTCGCCAACGCCGTCGACCGCCCGACGGCCGACGCGCTTGCGGATGCGTTCCGCGGCTTCGATGCCGACGAGACGCTCGCCGTCGCCGTGCTCACGGGCGCTCACGGCAAGTTCTGCGCGGGCGCGGACCTGAAGGCGATGAGGGAGAGCGGCGCTCCCCGAGCGAGCCGTGTCGAGCCTGACGGCGACGGTCCGCTTGGCGTGACCCGCATGCTGCTCGGCAAGCCGGTGATTGCCGCTGTTGAGGGCCACGCCGTCGCCGGCGGCCTCGAGCTTGCCGTGTGGTGCGACCTGAGGGTGGCAGCCGAGGACGCGGTCTTCGGCGTCTACTGCCGCCGCTGGGGCATTCCGCTGATGGACGGCGGCACGATCCGCCTGGCTCGGCTGGTCGGCCACAGCCACGCGCTCGACATGATCCTCACGGGGCGTGGTGTCGGTGGCGAGGAAGCGCTGCGCATGGGTCTCGCGAACCGCCTCGTCGGATCCGGCGAGACGCTCGCCGCGGCGGTCGCCCTGGCGCACGACGTGGCATCGCGCCCGCAGGCCGCACTGCGCAGCGACCGGCGCTCGTCATACGAGCAGTGGTCGCTGCCCCTCGACGAGGCACTGGTCGCCGAATACCACCACGGCATGGCGACCCTGCAAACCGGCGAGCTGTTCGCCGGTCTCGACAACTACGCGTCAGGTGGCTGGCGCAAGGAGGCCTGATGGCAAGACTCGTGTGCGAGATATCGATGTCACTCGACGGCTTCGTGGCGGGGCCGGATCCGACCATGGAGGATCCGCTCGGCGTGGGCGGTGAACAGCTCCACGAGTGGGTCTTCGCCACGAAGGGCTGGCGCGAGTCGCACGGTCTCTCCGGCGGGGAGGCCAATGTGGACTCGGAGGTCTTGGAGGAATCGCTGCAGAACAGGGGCGCAACCGTGATGGGCAGGCGCATGTTCAGCGGCGGAGAGGGCAAGTGGGAGGACGACCCGAACGCCGACGCCTGGTGGGGGGACGAGCCGCCCTTCCACCACCCGGTCTTCATCCTCACGCACCACCCGCGCGAGCCGGTGACCAAGCAGGGAGGAACCACGTTCACGTTCGTCACCGACGGCATCGAATCTGCGGCCGAGCAGGCCCTGGCGGCCGCCGGCGGCAAGGATGTCGTGGTGGCCGGCGGCGGGGACGTCATCCAGCAGTACCTGGCGGCCGGGCTGGTCGACGAGCTGCAGATCCATGTCGCGCCCGTGCTGCTGCGGGGTGGTGTCCGGCTCCTCGACAACCTCGGCAGCGAGCCGCTCGGGCTCGAGATCGAGAAGGCCGTCCACTCCCCGGCCGTGACTCACCTCATCTACCGCGTCGCCAGAGGCTGACGGCTACCTGCTGCGCTCTAGCTCCTGCCGCAGCTGCTCGGTCTCGCGCAGCGTGTCCCGTTGCTGCTGGATCAGCCGCTCCAGGCGCCTTTGAATGTCTCGCGGCGTGTCGGAAGGCTGCCGGTCCCGTCCGGGCGTCGGCGTCGCCGCCGGCTGCCCCGCCCCGCCCGGGGTGCCGGATTCCTGCCCCGGCACTGCATCTCGGTCCAGCTCTCCGGCTGCGAGGTAGCGCAGCGTGGCCTGATCGGCGGTCGGATCCGTGTCGTTGTCGAAGATCGCCACGACCTTGTTACGCGCCGCATCGACGATGACGCTCTTCGACACCGAGTTGCCGTTCTCGGGGATGACCGACACGAGATACTGCAGGCGGCCGTTCACGAACACGGGCCGCGGCTCCACGACCTTGAACCGGCCGCCTGTTCCCCGCGCTCCCTCCCCCGCGAACACGACGCCGGGGATCGAGACGGACCGCACCGTCTCGATCGCGCGGCGGTTGCCGCTGAGGCTCGCGTCGCGCGGGACGCGCCAGATCTCGGTCTCTCCGGTGACCGTGTCCGTCAGGAAGATCGCATTGGCCGCGAACGCCTGGCCGTACGGCTCGGCAACCGTCACCCACTTGGTGCCGCGCTCGCCGAAGTCGATCAGGTAAGGCTGCTTGTTGTCTTCGGTGTCGCTGATCTGAGTCTGCTCTTCGTGCAGGACGAACCGGTTCCAGATCCCGCGCTTGTAGGCGTATGCATCCTGGATCCGGCGGGAGAGCGTGTCCGGGAACAGGCGCCCCGTCGAGGTGATCTCGGGCCGCTTTCGTGCCTCGTCGGGCGAGAGGTCCTCGATCTCTCCGTCCGGATGGACGACGAACACTCCCCCGAGCACGGGGCGTCGAATCAGCCATCCCTTGTACGAGACGTAGGGAACGATGATGATCGGGCGCCCCTGCGGGTCCAGCGCGGCGACGGGATTAGCCAGGTCGACGAAGTAGTGGCGTTTCAGCAGTCTCCAGCGCAAGTTGTCGGTCAACAGCTGCCCGGGAGCGATCTCGAACTCGGCATCGGCCGCCTTCACCTGCCGCTCGGTCGACTCCGCGTTCAGAGTCACGATCCCCTGGCTCTTCTTGGAGAAGATCCGAAATGCGCCGTCGGGCGTGCGGAACGCGCTCCACCCAAGTCCTTCGGGGGTCAGGACGCTGCGGAAGTCGGTCAGCTTCTCGGTCGGAGAGTTGAAGCCGCTGGAGGCGATCTGGACCGCAACCTCCTGCGGCACGAGGCGGACCACGCCGCCTTCGGGCAGCCCACCGATCGATGCGTACTCGGTGTTGTTGTAGATGGCGCGATTCGTAAGCGGTGCCTTGAAGGCCGCGCCAAGCACGAACGAGGCAAATGCAAGCACGGCAATGACACCCGCACCGGAGCCGATCGAGGGCAGGTGGTCGCGGAGAGACCCGTCGCCCTCGTCATCTCCCCTCCGCGTCAGCAGCTCGAGGTCGCGCTTGCTGAGCTTGGACCCGCGCGCACGGAGAATGACGAGTCCGATCGCGACGATTGCGATCGGCGGGAGCCACACGATCGGGCTCGTGTAGAAGAACATCGCGAGTCCGTGGAAGATCGGCCGCACCCACCACAGGAACAGGAGCACCAGCAGCAGGAAGATCAGGGGTGGCCAGTACTTACGGGGCACGTGGGGAGCCTATGTCAGAGAATGCCGAGATGGAGCTGCGGCAGTGAGCACGACCGCCTGACGCTACTCGCGTCCGGCGGCCTCGAGGGCCCGTTCCTTCGACTCGAAGAACTCCATGCTGATCACAAGGCCGTTCCGGACCCTGCACAGCTGGCCTTGCGGCATCTCCGCCTCGACTCCGCTGCCTTTCCCGCGCGCGAAGACCTTGACATCGACGACGACGCAGTCACCTGCGTCGATGAACTCCTCAGCCTGCAAATGGAAGCTATCGAGTGCGTCCGTCCACTCTTGAAAGAACTGACGGACTCCTTCGTGACCACGGTATGGACCGCTGATCGGTCCGTAATGACTCTGCCACACGATGGCCGGGTCGTACAGCGCGAACATAGCGGGGGTATCCCGGCGGTCCCACGCTTCCCATACGCGCCGCACGACGTCGACGTCCTCTTCCGACATGACTTGCCTATTTCGCGTACATCGCCTCGATCTGTGACCCGTACTTCTGCGCCACCGGCTTGCGCTTCAGCTTCATCGTCGGGGTCAGCTCGTCACCGCCCGGCAGCCAGTCCGTCCCGAGGATCGTGAACTTCTTGATGCCCTCGACGTTCGAGACCTGGGCGTTGGTGTCGTCCACCCCGCACTGGACCGCCTCACGCACCGCTGGATTGTCCGCTAGCGCCTTCGAGCGACGTGTCCTCGATGCCCTGGCCCGCAGCCCATACGGGGGCGATGTCGGCGTCCAGCACGATCAGCGCCGACAGGAACGGCTTGCCGTCGCCGATCACGCAGGCGGTGCCGATCAGCGGATGCGCCTTCAGCTTCGACTCGAGGTTCGCCGGCGAGATGTTCTTGCCCGGCGGCGTTGATGATCAGCTCCTTCTTGCGGTCGACGATCTTCAGGTATCCCTCGTCGTCGAGCTCGCCGATGTCGCCGGTGTGCAGCCAGCCTTCGGAGTCGATCGCCTCCGCCGTCTTGTCGGGCATGTTCCGGTAGCCCGTCATGATCTGCGGGCCGCGGATCAGGACCTCGCCGTCGTCTGCAAGCTTCAGCTCCATGTTCGGCGCAACCTGACCGACGGTGCCGAGCTTGATCGCGTCCGGCAGGTTCACGGTGCCGCTGCCGCAGCTCTCCGAGAGGCCCCACAGCTCCGCCACGGGAACCCCGATTGCGTGGAAGAACTCGAGCACCGCCATCGGTGTCGGTGCTGCGCCGACGTACACGGCCTCGAGCTGGTCGAGCCCGAGCTGCTCGCGCAGCTTGGACAGCACCATCGCGTCGGCCTTCGCGTGCTCCTGCGCGAGCTCGGCCGGCACCTCCTTGCCGCTCTGCTCCAGCCGCACCTTCTGGTGCCCCAGGTCGAGCGCCCACTTCAGCGCGCGCTTGCGCTCCTCGTCCTGCTCGCCTTCGACCATCGCGTCGAGGCCGGCCTTCAGCTTCTCCCAGATGCGCGGCACCGCGAAGAACCAGCTGGGCCGCACCTCGGGCAGGTAGGCGATCACCTCGCGTGGGTTGGGGCAGCACGTCACGCTGTGGCCCAGCACGAGCGGGATGTAGTGACCGGTCGCGCGCTCGGCGATGTGCGCCATGGGCAGGTAGGAGACGACCCGCGCCCCCTCGGGGAAGTCGATCACGTCCTCGAAGCCGCGCACGCTGCTCATGATGTTGTCGTGCGTGATCTGGACGCCCTTTGGCGGCCCCGTGGTCCCGGAGGTGTAGATCAGGGTCAGCAGGTCGCCGGGCGCGACGGCCGCGCGTGAGCGGCGGATCTCCTCGGCTTCGCCCTCGGTCCCCAGCAGGTCGGAGAAGGGGATGGTGTCCGTTTCGGACCCTTCGCCGTCCACCAGGACGACGTGCCGGACGCCCGGAAGCTCTCCAAGAGCTTTCTTCACGTTCTCGAGGAAGGCGGGCTCGGTGACGATCACCTCGGCCCCCGAGTCCTTCACCTGATAGGCGATCTGCTCGGGAGCAAGCGTCTGGTAGAGGGAGAACGGTGTCGCGCCGAGGCTCATCGACGCCGATGTCGGCGAGGTGGAACTCGGGCCGGTTCGTGAGCATCAGGGCGACGACGTCGCCGGAGCCGACACCGAGGCCGCGCAGCCCCAGCGCGACCCGGTCGACCTGCTCGAGGTACTCGCCCCAGGTGATCTCGGACTCGCCGCCGCGCGTGCGCAGCGCAACGCGGTCCGGGTTGGCCTGCGCAGTGAGCTCGAAGGCCGCTGCGACGGTCGTTCCCTCCACGCCCTTGGGCTGAGCGGTCTTGTCAACGGTTGCGCGTTCCATTCCCTCTCCTCTCAAGAAAGCAGAGAAACGAGCATATCGACCCGGTCAGGGTTGGTCGAAACCGTCCCCGGTGAGGCGGCCGATGTCGTTCGACAGGCCGATGATGAACAGGAAGGCGACGAGCATGAAGCCGAGCACCCCGCTCTGCTCCATGATGCGGAACGGCACCGGGCGGCCGCGGATCTTCTCGACCACGCTCCAGAAGATGTGGCCACCGTCGAGCGGGAGGAAGGGGAACAGGTTGATCACGCCCAGCGACAGGCTGATCAGCGCCAGGATCGTGAGGGCCCGGCGATTGTCGAACTCGAACGCCTGGCGGGTCACCTCGTAGCTGCCGACCGGCCCGGAAAGCTCGTCGCGCTTGTCGGCGTTGAAGAGCTGCGCGAGGGTCGTGACCGTGCCCGAGGTGACGGTCCACATCAGGTCGAGCGACAGTTCGGCGGCTTCGGGGATGCTCGGGTCAAGCGGCCGGCGCCCGAACGAGAAGCCGATCACCGTGCGCTTCGCCTCGGCGCTGTAGCGCGGGCGCACGCGCAACGATCACGATCTGGCCGTCGCGCTCGATCCGCAGCACGGCCGGCGTCGCGGCGCGGCAACCGGGACGCTGCGGACCCGCGCACTTGTGGCTCGAGATCTGCTGGGCGACCACCGTCGGGTCGCTGCTGCTGCGCCCGTCCGCCGACAGGATCCGGTCGCCGGGACGCAGCGTCTCGGCGGCGGCCGAGCCGGGCGTGACGTCAGCGACGCGCGGCTCCGGCTCCCCGGCGCCGAACGCGAGCCCGAACAGCAGGAAGAAGGCGATCACGAGGTTCACAAGCGGCCCCGCACCGATCACGACGATCCGCTTCCACACGGGCTGGTGGTAGTAGGCGCGCGGCGCGACGTCCGGAGGCAGCTCCTCCTCCGGGTTCATGCCGGTGATCTTCACGAAACCGCCCAGCGGCACGAGGCCCACGCAGTACTCGGTCTCGCCGCGGCGCTTGCGCACGAGGTACGGCGGGAAGAAGAGCGAGAACCGCTCGACTCTCATGCCGACCCGCTTCGCCGCCACGAAGTGGCCGAGCTCGTGCAGGATGATCAGCGCGGAGAAGCCCGCGAACGCGAGGAACCAGCTCAAGCGCGCACCGCCAGCCGCTCGACGAGCGCCGATGCCGTCCGCCGTGCCTCGGCGTCGGCGTCGTACAGGTCGTCGAAGCTGGAGACGGGGATTGCCTCGGTCGCGTCGAGCGTTCCCTCGATCACGCGTGCGATGTCGACGAAACGCAACGCCTCTCTGAGGAAGGCGTGCACCGCGACCTCGTTCGCTGCGTTCAGCACGCAGGGCGCGGTGCCGCCGGCGATCGCCGCGTCGCGCGCGAGTGCCAGGCACCGGAAGGTGTCGGGATCGGGCGGCTCGAAGGTCAGGCGCCCGACTGCGGCGAGGTCGAGGGATTGCACCGGAACGTCCGCGCGCTCGGGGTAGTGGAGCGCGTAGGAGATCGGCACGCGCATGTCCGGATGCCCGAGGTGCGCGAGCGTGGCGCCGTCGTTGAGGTGGACGAGCGCGTGCACGATCGACTCCGGATGGACGACGACGCCGATCTGCTCATACGGGAACCCGAACAGGTGGTGTGCCTCGATCACCTCGAGGCCCTTGTTCATGAGAGTCGCGGAGTCGATCGTGATCTTGCCCCCCATCTCCCAGGTGGGATGGGCGAGTGCGTCGCGCACGCCGACGTCCTGCAAGTCCTCGGTCGTCATCCCCCGGAAAGGGCCGCCCGAGGCCGTGATCGCGACGCGCGTCACCGTCCCCGGGGCCTGGGAGCGCAGCAGCTGGTGCAGCGCCGAGTGCTCGGAGTCGACCGGGATCACCGTTGCTCCGGTGGCCTCGGCGAGCTGCATCACGAGGTCACCGCCGACGACGAGGCTCTCCTTGTTGGCGAGCCCCACGTCGATGCCCTCGCCGAGCGCGGCGACCGTCGGGCGCGAGCCCTGCCGATCCGACGAGGCCGTTCAGCACCAGGTCGGCACCCGACTCGACGATCAGCCGGACGAGCCCCTCGGCGCCCGCCAGCACCTCCCCGCTCCAGGCTGCGCGCGCCTGTTCAGCGGGCGCTTCGTGCTGGAGGCAGACGCGTTTCACGTCGAACTCGGATGCCTGCGCGAGCAGGCGCTCCCAGCTCGACGCCGCCGCCAGGCCGACGACCTGGATGTCGTCGGCGCGGGCCACGACATCCAGCGCCTGCACGCCGATCGAGCCGGTGGAGCCAAGGATCACGAGCTTCCTCATCGGCGATCAAGTGTAGGAGAGAGGCTCGTCTGCACTGGGCGGCCCACGTCGCCGCCCCTCTGTCCACGCCGCTGCGCTAGGCGCCGTCGTTGCGCTGGAGCGCGGCAAGCAGCTCGTCCACCACGGATTGCGCAAGCCCGCGCAGCTCTTCGTCGGTGCGGTCCTGAACGGGGTGTGGAACGAAGGCGCGGCGCGCCGCCGGCTGGCCCAGCATCTGCGCCTGCTTGTCAGCCGCACCCGTGAACACGTCGGAGGCAACGAGCACCGCCGGCCTCCCCTCCCGCTCGAATTCGAGGACGTCGCGCAGACCGCACGACACACAGGATCCTCAGTCGGCCAGCGCCTCGATCACCGCCTCGCAGCGCGCGGCGATCTCGCGGCGCACGTCGGGCGGCGCCGGCTTCGTGAAGGTGGGCTTCATGGTGCGCTCGACCGCGTGTCCGCGCTCTGCGAGGAGACGCTCCAGCTCGTCGAGGAACACGTCGCCGCGCGGCTTGCGGATGTCGAGCAAAGCGATCCGGCCGCCTTCGGCGAGCGGTGCGGCGAGGGGCAGCTCGGAGGGCTCGCGCTCCAGCGTCGGATCGAGTATCTCGATGGTCTCTAGCGCCACGGTTCGATGCTCCTGGTCACGGGAGCCGACCCTATCTCACCCGACGCCCAGCCTCCGAACACCATCGAGAAGAGACCCGCGTCCCCGCCCGCATAGGCGAGCAGGATGCGGTCCGCCGCCGCGAACTTCGCGACAAGCATCTCGGGATCGCTGACGAACTGCGGGTCCACGCCCTCGGGAGAGCCGAGCGCGCCGCGCACGACATCACCGGCCCGGCGGTGCGTGAGCTCGTGCAGCTTCGCCTGGACCTGTGCGCGGCCCCAGCCCGCGTCCCGGAACACACGTCCGTGCTCGGGTCCAACCAAGAGCATCGCGTCGAACGCCAGCCGCTGCTTTGGGTTGGCGACCGACTCGAGCGCCAGGGCCAACGACGCGCATAAGCCGTCCGGCTCGCGTGCGAGCTGGTCCACGATGGCGCGCGGGGCTTCGGTCGCCATCAAGGTGACGCCCGTCTCGCCCGCGGGCACACCGCGCGCCTGCGCCAGCCCCTCCCACGGTGCGCCGTCGATCAACTCCGCGAAGCAGGAGCCGACCTTGCCCGTCTGCCCGTGCGTCGCGCGGTCCTCCTCCTGCGGCTTGCCGCCGCCCACGTTGCGGACGACCAGTTGCAGCGCGCGGCCGATCGTCAGGTTGGCGCGGTTGCCCTGCCCGAGCACGTTGCCGGCAGCGTTCATGCCGATCTCCTGCGTGTACGGGCCGCTCACCACTACCGTCGGACCGGCGGGATAGGTGGTGGCCACGAGGCCATGCAGCGCGAACTCCGGCGCGCACGCCGCTTCCACGGCGGCCAGGACCACCGGCAGCGCGGCGGGAGGGCAGCCCGCCATCACGGCGTTGATCGCCACCTTCTCGACACTGGCCTCGCCGTCGTAGGGCGGCAGGACGCCAACGACCTCATCCGGATCGCGGCTCGTGTGCTCGAGCATCGCGACCACGCGCTCGGGTGTGGGCGGCACCACCGGAAGACCGTCGGTCAGACCGCGGTCGAGGAGCGCTTCGAACGGGTCCTCGAGCCCGCCGATCTCGATCGAGCGCGAGCGAATCCTGCCGTCGCGGCGTGCGGCGCGCGCGGCGAGCGACGCTGCCACCTGCGGGTCGCGCGTGAGGCTCGCGCAGCCCGGGCGCCACTCGGGCAGGTCGTCGAGGTCGAGCGCCACACCGGCGCGCCCGGCAAGCTCCGCCAACCGGTCGCGGGCGATCCCCTCCACGCGACCCTGCTCGTCTCCTCCGTCCAGCAACAGTACGGCCGGCACAGCGTCCGGGTCGAAGCGCTGCGACAGAGCAAGCTCGTCGTCGAGAGGCGGCACTGCGGACAAGCCAAGGCGAGTGGCCTGGCTCGCGGTCTCCTCCGCTCCCGACTGCGAGAACACTCGGATCGGGGCCCCGCCGGCCGCGGCGGCATCGAGCACCGGCAGCAGCTGGTCGCATACCGGGCAGTCGTGCTTTACCAGCGCCACTAGCTCGACGGCCACGAGTGGAGCCTATCCCCCTCTCGCAGGGCCGCATCCGGGGTCTGAAACGAGACTCAGCCTGTTCCCTCGATCGGCCGATATGGGTCTGTGATGAGCGGAAATCTGGTCCGGCTGCCCGGAACCAAGCGATTGATGAGGCACCTCGAGGAGCGGCGCGACGACACGCTGCAGGACTGGTCGTCCGCGCAGGCACTGATGGTGCTCACCGGCTGCTACCTGTGCGCGGCGGGAGTCCTCCTCACGCTGGCATGGCTCGCGCTGCCGTACTCGCCGGCCGCCGCGAACGAGGCCGGCCTGATGCGGGTATCGGTGCTGGCTGCCGTGCTGGGCGGCGTCGCAGTCGCGTTCTTCGATCGCATCCCACCCTGGGCGTTCCAGGCCCTGGTCGCGCTCGGGACGGTGCTCGTCACGGTGATGATCGGCTACAGCGGCGCCCGCACGAGCCCGTACGCCCTCTTCTACATCTGGCTTGCGCTCTACGCGCTCTTCTTCTTCGGCCGCGGACAGGCGGTCATGCAGGTCCTGTTCATCGCGATCGCCTATGCCGCGGTCGTCGTCGGCGACGTCACCTCGGGCGCACAGGACGGCCTTGTGGCGATCGGCGAGGCGGCCCCGCGCTGGATCATGACCGTCGGGACCCTGGTGGTGGCCGTCGCACTGGTGGGCATGCTGAAGGAGCGCCTCGACGGCCTCGTGGCCCGCTTCGCAGATGCCGCCCGGCAGGATCCGGTGACCAGCCTGCGCAACCGGCGCGGTTTCGACGAGACCTTCGAGTTGGAGGTGGAACGCTCGCGGCGCGGCGATCGCACGCTGACCCTCGTGCTCGGCGACCTCGACCACTTCAAGACGGTCAACGACCGTCTCGGGCACCCGCGTGGCGATGATGTGCTGCGCCGCGCCGGTGAGATCCTGCGTGCCTCGAACCGGCGTATCGACCTGGTCGCCCGCGTCGGCGGCGAGGAGTTCGCCGTCGTGCTCCCCGACAGCAACGAGCGCGGCGCGCACATTGCTGCAGAGCGCATGCGCCAGGCGATCCGCGAAGGCTTTGCCGAGGACCCCGTGCCGCTCACGATCAGCTTCGGCATCGCGACCTTCCCGGAGCATGGCGACACGGCCGACGACCTGATGGAGAGCGCCGACCAGGCGCTCTACACGGCGAAGGAGATCGGCCGCGATTGCACGGTGATCTACGCACCGAGCGCCGCCGGCGCCCTCTCCGGACAGGCCCGCCGGCGCCGCGCGCGGGGTGAGGCGCGCATCCTCAGCCTCGTCACGCTGGCGGAATCTCTCGACAACCACGAGCATTCGGCCGGCGTCGCCCGCTGGGCGCGTGAGATCGCACGCGCGGTCGGCTACCCCGAGGACCGGCTCGAGCGGCTTGTGCTGGCAGCTGTGCTGCACGACGTGGGAAAGGTCGGGATTCCCAGTTCGATCGTGATGAAGCCCGGCCCGCTCGACGCCGAAGAGTGGGCCGTGATGCGCAAGCATCCGCAGATCGGCGCGAGCATGGTCGAGGGGGCGACGCAGGACGAGGTCGCGGAGTGGGTCCACAGCCACCACGAGCGGCCTGACGGGACGGGCTACCCACGCGGCCTCGTCGGTGACGGGATCCCGCTGGAGGCACGGATCGTGGCAGTCGCCGACGCGTACGACGCGATGACGCACGACCGCGTGTACCGGCCGGCGATCGGTCACGAGGCCGCGTGCGAGGAGCTGCGGCGCGGCGCGGGGACCCAGTTCGACGAGGAGATCGTCGACGCGTTCATGCGCGTGCTGAAGGTCGAG
>CAVXJX010000014.1:0-84696 GCA_963762195.1 uncultured Solirubrobacterales bacterium
CATTTGAGGGGCAGGGAGTGCATCCCGTAGATGCCCGTGATCGTCTCGTAGCCGGGCTCGCCGTCGAGGGCCAGGCCTGGCATCCGCGGCGCGAGGAAGGCCAGTCCCTCCTGCAGCTCGGCGCGGGCGAGGTTCATACCCAGGCAGAAGTGCGGGCCGGCGCCGAAGGTCAGTGACTTGGCCGCCCCTCGCTCGGCCCGGATGTCGAACCGCTCAGGGTCGGCGTCGCCCTCGGACTCACGGTTGGCGGTCCACTGGCATGCCATCACGACCGTGTCCTTGGGAAACGTGACGTCGCGGAATTCGACGTCCTCGAGCATCACGCGCGCCGTGAACGGCGCCACCGGCTCGAAGCGCAGCACCTCCTCGGCGGCCTGCACGGCGAGCGACGGGTCGCGGGCAAGCTGCTCCCACTGATCCGGGTGGTCCGCAAACATGCGCACGCCGTGCGAGAGCTGGCTCTGCGTGGTGTCGACGCCGCCGTTGAGGACGTCCCGCACGAGCGCCCGGCACTCCTCGTCGGACAGGCGGTCGCCCTCCTGCTCGGCCGTGATCAGCTCGGACACGAGGTCCTCGCCCGGGCTGGCGCGCCGGTCCGCGACCAGCTTCGCGACGTATGCGTCGAACTCCTCGGCCGCGCGTTCGAGCTCCTCGCGCCGCGTCATCACCGCGATCGCGTCGAACTGCTGCTGGAGGAGGTTGGAGAGCCGGTGCAGCTCGGCCGCGTCCTCGAGCGGCGCGCCCACGACCGTCGCGATCATGAGCGCGGGGTAGGGCTTGGCGAAGTCGCGCACGAAATCGCAGCGGCCGGCGCTCGCGACCGGCTCCCACAGCTCCTCGAGGAACCCGCGCATCGCCGGCCGGTACTTGTCCGCGGCCTTCGGCGTGAAGGAAGGTCGCACGAGCGGCGCGCAGCCGGGCGTGCTGCTCGCCGCCCAGCGTCAGGATGTTGTGCAACAGCGATTCGCGCAGCGGCCCGTCCGTGATGCCGAGCAGGTCGAACATGTACGTGCCCGGGAACTGTGCCTGGCGTGAGCGCAGGAAGAAGCCGGCGGCCTCGCGGTCGAGCACGACGTAGCCGAACTCGGACGTCGCGATCCACGAACGCTCGCGCAGGTCCTGCATCGTCTCGTGGAAGCGGTCCCCGCGCAGGCCGGGGTCGGTGTAGTCGAACTTGGGAAGGTCGAGGTCGGCGACGACTGTCACACCGAGGACGCTACCCGACTGCGAGGACCGCGGCGACCAGCTGCTCCGTGTCACGCAGGTCCGGCAGGACTGCATCGGCGCCCGCGTCCTCGAGCTCCTTCACCGAGTACGGTCCCGTCGCCACGCCGACCGCCCGGGCACCGCCCGCCTGCGCTGCCGCGACGTCCAAGGGAGTGTCACCGACGAGCACCGCGCGGTCGGGCGGTACGGAAACGCCGAGCTTTCGCTCCGCCCGCCCGCACGCGATTGCCACCAGCTCGGAGCGGGTTCGGTGGTCGGAGCCATAGGCGCCGATGTCGAAGTCAACGAGGCCATCGAGGCCGACCGCACCGAGCTTCACGCGCGCATTCGCGGGGATGTTGCCGGTCAGGAGGCCTTGCACCACTCCGGTCTCCCGCCCCAGCCGCTCCAGCGCCGCCCGTGCCCCCGGGTAGGCGCGCCCCCGGCGCCGGACCTCGTCGGCCAGCTCCGCCATCGCGGCAGCCAGCTCGCCCTCGAATGCGGCGATCACACCGTCCTGCGCGTGGTGCCCCGACTGCTCCAGCAGGTCGGCCGCGATCTCCAGGTCCGTGCGGCCCGCGAAGGGAACGAGACGTACCGGCGGGGCGCCGGTGATGCGCTCGAACGCGACCAGGAACGCATCGCGCCCCAGCTTCGCCGAGTCGACCAGCGTGCCGTCGATGTCCCACAGAACGAGCGCGCGCAGTTTCAAGCGGCGGATTCTAGGAGGCTATATTCCGCGCGTGGAAGCCTCTCAAGTCGTCGTGTTCGTCGAGATCCCGGCCGGATCGCGCAACAAGTACGAGTTCGATGCCGAGCTCGGTGGCATCGTGCTCGACCGGCGCCTGTTCACCTCCATGAGCTATCCGGCCGACTACGGCTACATCGAGGGCGCGATGGGGGAGGACGGCGATCCGCTCGACGCGCTCGTGCTTGCCGGGGACCCCACGTTCCCAGGCTGCCGCATCCGGGCGCGGCCGATCGGCGTCTTCTACATGGAGGACGAGAAGGGCTCCGACGAGAAGGTGATCTGCACCTCTCAGAACGATCCGGTCTGGGCACACGCGCGCGACATCCACGACCTGCGCCCGGAGTTCAGGGACGAGATCGAGCACTTCTTCCAGGTCTACAAGGACCTCGAAGACAAGAAAACGGCGACCCGCGGGTTCGGGAATCGCGCTGAGGCGCTCGCGGTGATCGAAGCTGCGCGCGAGCGGTCCGGCTAGGTATGAGCCCGGTGCAGGCCAGCGACGGATCGAATCAACGGCGAAAGGCACGGCGCAGCCGGCTGAATGAAGCCCTCAAGGTGAAGCTGCCGCTGTTCATCAACTCCGCGTACCGCGCCGCCTCGCTTCCGCTGGCCGTGCTGTTCCTCCTCGACAGTACGCGTATTCATCCTTCGTACCGCATGACGTGGGCGAAGAAGCTTCGGCTCGCGCTTCGGATGTACCGCAATACGAGGCGGATCCAAACGCTCACGTCCTACAAGGCACATCTGGCCATGGCGGCCAAGCTCCTCGAGATCCCTCCGGAGGTTGAAGGGGTCGTCGTGGAGTGCGGCTGCTTCCGAGGAGGGGCGACCGCAAACCTGTCACTCGTGTGCGAAGTTGTCGGACGCGATCTGGTCGCTTACGACTCCTTCGAGGGCCTGCCTCCTGCCGATCCTCGAGACAAGTACGCCAATCCGAAAGGCGAAGGGTTCCTCAAGGCCGAGATCGAGCAGGTGAAAGAGAACGTTCGCCGACACGGCGTGATCGAACGCTGCACTTTCGTCAAGGGTTTCTTTGAGGACACGCTTCCCCACCACGATCAACCGATCGTTCTGTGCCTTCTCGATGTCGACTACCAGGCCAGCCTGCACGACTGCGTGCTCAACCTGTGGCCTCACCTGACCGACAAGGGCTACGTCTTCATCGACGAGTACGTCTTCACTGACTACTGCGCGTTGTTCTACTCCGAGAAGTACTGGAGGAAGTACTTCGACGCCCGGCCTCCCGGATTGCTCGGCGCCGGGATCGGCGTCGGCGTCGGCGACTACTACCTGGGGCCGTGGAGCGAGTTGACGCTGATCCAGTGCCCGGCAAGCCTCGCCTACACGAGAAAGGACTTCAGTGGGCACTGGGAGTACTACCCGGACGAAGCCGCTGAGAGCCCGGGCGCCGAGGAACGATCAGAGGCTGCCTAGAGTCCGCTGGTCGCCGGTCGACTTCGGGAGCGACAACCCGGTGGGGCAGCTCACGCCCGTGCCGCCGATGCCGCAGTAGCCGCCGGGGTTCTTGTCGAGGTACTGCTGGTGGTAGTCCTCGGCGTAGTAGAACGGGCCCGCCTCCGCGATCTCCGTGGTGATCTCGCCGAAGCCGGATTCGTTCAGGCGCTCCTGGTACATCGCGCGGGAGTCCTCCGCGGCCGCCTGCTGCGCGGGGGTCGTGTAGTAGATCCCGGAGCGGTATTGCGTCCCGACGTCGTTGCCCTGCCGCATGCCCTGCGTGGGGTCGTGTCCCTCCCAGAAGATCTTGAGCAGGTCCTCGTAGCTGACCTGCGCGGGGTCGTACACCACCAGCACTGCCTCGGTGTGGCCGGTGCTCCCGGAGCAAACCTCCTGGTAGGTGGGGTTCGGCGTGAAGCCCGCGGCGTAGCCGACCGCGGTCGTCCACACGCCTTCGGTCTCCCAAAAGAGGCGCTCGGCGCCCCAGAAGCAGCCCATGCCGAAGACCGCCTGCTCGAAGCCCTCCGGGAAGGGCGGGGTCAGAGGGTTGCCGAGCACCGTGTGACGGTCCGGAACGGGCATCGCCGCGTCGCGCCCGGGCAGGGCGCGCGCGGGGTCGATCATGCGGGACTTGATGCGGCCGAGCAGGGACATGCCGACATGTTAGACGCGGCGAGCCGAGTCTCAGTCGTTGCGGCCTTCCCTGATCTGGTCGCGCTCGTTCAACCGGTTCTGACGGCGCAGTTCCGCCTCGCGCTGGCGCCGTCGCTCGTCATCGGACTCGACGGCCAGCGGCGGTACCGCGATCGGCCCGCCTTCATCGTCGATCGCGACCATGGTGAGGTAGGCGGTGCTCGTGTGGCGGACCTCTCCGGTGCGAGGGCTTTCCGCCTCGACACGTACGCCGACCTCCATCGACGTCCGCCACGTCGCGTTCACACTCGCGCGGCATGTCAGCAGCTGCCCGATGTGGACCGGGTGCAGGAAGGTCATGCGGTCGATCGCCGCGGTCACGACCCGGCAGCGCGAGTGCTTTACGGCAGCGATGCCCGCGGCCTCGTCGCACATCTTCATCACGCTGCCGCCGTGCACGAACCCGGCGCTGTTGGCCTCCTGGATGCCCATCCAGCGAATCAGGGCGGCCTGAGAGTCTCGGACGCGGCGAGGTTCCACGCCGTGAAGGCTAGTCAGTTACGCGGTTACGCAGTTACGCGGTTACGCAGAATTTGAGACAGGACTTTGCCGTTCCTGCGAACTGCGTAACTGCGAACTGCGTAACTAGCCCGGGTACTGCCAGCCCGGCTGGTAGACCGCCTCGATCTCTTCCGGCGTGTCGACCTTTGCGGCGCAAGTCGGCTCCGCGGCGACCGTGTCCGTGTAGGCGCCGCCCCCGCCGGGTCCGAAGTACTCGTTGAACTCGGGTGGGAAGCCGGGCAGCAGGCGCGGGTCGTACGGCTGTCCGAGGACGCGGACGTCCGTCACGAAGACTCCGCCCATGCCGCGTGCCTTGTCGAAGAAGTAGCGGCCCCGCCAGTTCCACAGTTCCTGCCCGCCGTTGACCACCGAGCCGGTCCAGCGGTCGGACTGGTGGTAGAAGCACTTCGGCGCCGCGGTCCCCACCCGCGCCGGCTCGAGCAGCAGGAAGTCCACCAGGCCCATGTGCCGCAGGTTCTGGTTTGTCTTGTTGTACCTGACGCAGAACGGGTCGGCTTCGGGGTTGGGGTAGTCCACGCCGAAGCCGGTGTTCTGGATCTGGCACTTGAACGGGTTCTCGCCGTGGTACGGCGCGATCGGCGCCGCCGCAGCGGTCGTCGCCCAGCAGAGCGAGGCGGTGACGGCGATGACGACGACGGTGAGCTTGCGGAGCACGGGGAACCCCCTAATATCGACGCTGGTTACCGGAGAGCCTCGTAATGAACGAATGTTCAGCGTGGCTCGTTTTGGGGAATACCCCCGAGGCGCCGAGAGTATGCGTCGGAAAAGAGGGAGCGGGGCATGCACCAGAATTTCGAGTTGCCGCAGGGCCCGGCTGAACTGGGCAAATTGCTGTCGCGCCGCCAGATCCTGCAGCGCGCCACGGTGCTGGGAGTGGGGGGCCTGATTCTCAGCGCGCTGCCCGCGGCAGACCGGATCCTCGCGACGGTCGCGCCCTCTGAGGCGGCCGTAAACCTGGCCGACGCCACCCTGCAAGCCGTCGCCGACACGTTCATCCCCGGCCGCGCGGCCACCCTCACCGACCTCGGCCACGAGATCCACCCCAAGGCGATCGCCGGTGTACACCACGAGCCCGGCGCGGTCGAGACGGACGCCCTGGCCCTCTTCCACGACCCGCTGATCGGCTTCGACGCGCTCGAGCCCGCTTTTCTGGCCGAAGTCGAGACCCGGTCGCTACCGCGCGGCGGCCAGTTCCTCGACCTCAACTTCTCCAATCGCATCGAGGTGATGAAGGCCGGCCTCGCGGCCAGCAACCCGTCGGTGGTCGTGTGGGAGGCGGCCGCGGCGGTGCCGTTCGCGGCGTTCATGGCGGAGGCGACCCTGCCGAACGCGTCCATCGACACGGCCTCCGGTTACCAGGTCATCGGTCACCCTGGGATCGCGCCAAACGGCTACGCCGAGTACTCCTACGGGCGGCATCTGTCCCGCGAGCGCACGACGCTCGGCTACCTGCCGTGAAAATGACGGATCTGTAGATGGCCGAGCGCGTCGACGTCTGCATCGTGGGGTCCGGCTTCGGGGGCTCGATTTCCGCCTACCGGCTGGCCGAGCTGTACCAGGCGGCCGGCGTGTCGGCGAGCATCATGGTGCTCGAGCGCGGGCGCCGCCACAAGCACACGGACTTCCGCCAGTCGACGGACATCGAGCACCTGTCGAAGACTTACGGGCTGGTCCAGGGGCAGGGCGCCCAGGTGGTAATCGGCGACGGCGTGGGCGGCGGCTCGAACCTCTACCTGGCCGCCTCCCTGCGATCGCCGCGTGAGACGTTCGAGCGCCGTGACCGGCGCCCGGGAGACGGCCCCGAGCGTCGCATGTGGCCGAGCCGGATCAGTCGCGCCGTGCTCGACCCCTATTACAGGCGCGTCGAGCGGGCGCTGCGGGTGCAGCAGCCGTCGTGGAAACAGGTGGCAAAGTCCGGCGGGCTGTGGGCCAGGACGCTCGGTTATGCCGGCCACACGTGCGACCGCGTGCCGCTCGCAATCGATCTGAGCCGCTGCATCCAGGCGAAGTGGTGCCACACCGGGTGTGTCTACGCCGCGAAGAACTCGGTCATCACGAACTACCTCGCCTCGGCCGAGCAGCTCGGCGTGCAGGTGCGGCCCAGCTCCCAGGCCGAGCAGATCACGCGCAGCACAGCAACCCCGTACCGCTACATCGTCAACGTGTCCGAGATCGACAACGACAGCGCCAATCCCACGCGGCAGCCGACCGGAACCACGACCCAGATCGAGTGCAAGGTATTGATTCTTGCGGCGGGCGCGATGGGGTCGACGCCGCTGTTGATGCGTTCGCGCGCCACCCTGCCGAGCGTGTCCGCGCAGGTCGGGAAGCACCTCGGCGTGAACGGCGACCACATGGCAGCCATCGAGTACGACGAGAAGAAGGTGCGCGACGTGCTCGGGCTACCCGGATACGGCCAGTTCTACAAGGGCAACCACATCACCACGATGAGCTACGACTTCTGGACGTCGAAGCCGGGCAACGCGAACGACGGAAAGCGCTTCACGCTCCAGGAGATCTACCTTTCGCCGCTGGCCCACACGCTCTACGACGACGCCCGGGCCCCCGCCGGGGAGCCGTCCTTCTACGGGCTGCAGAAAAAGCAGGCGCTGTCGACGTTCAACAATCACATCGAGATCCTCGCGATGGTCGAGGACACGCACGACGGCGAGTTCCTCGCGCCGCCCCCGTCCGGCAGCCATGTGCGTCCCAACGCCGGCCCCGTGGGGGTCGGGCCGTTCACCTACACGCTCTCGGAACAGTCCGTCGCGGTGCGCGAGGCGGCCGATGCCGCGATCCGCTCCATCGCGGAGCGCCGCGGGATCGGGAAGTTCATGAAGCTCAGCATGCGGCACGTCTTCGCGGCGCACCCGCTGGGCGGCTGCCGCATGGCCGATTCGAAGGACTACGGGGTGGTCGACCATCGCAACGAGGTGTTCGACAACGCGGGCCTCTTCTGCATCGATTCCTCCGCGATCCCCACGTCGCTCGGCGTCAACCCGTCGCTCACGATCTCCGCCGTCTCCGAACGCGCGGTCGCAAAGCTCATCGACCACGCCGCCGACTATGGGCTGCCCGCCAAGCCTGCCGGGTTCACGCCCAGGGTGCCGGGCGTCACCCTGGGCCCGCACACCACGCCCGTGCGACGCCCCGACGACTACGAGGTGGACGCGAAGGTCCGCAGTTACTCCTAGGTGGCGTTAGCTCGGTGACCACTGCGTCACCGGCCGCTCCTGCGCCTCGTCGTCGACCTCGATGTCCACACGCTCGTTGAAGAACGCGAGGTAGTCCTTGATGCGCTCCGCCTCGTGGAGCGGGTCGGCGTAGGACCACACGACGTTCTCCTCGTCTGCCCAGCGACCAGTAAGACGCATAGCCCTTGTATGCGCAGCCGGTGCGCTGGTCGCTCTCCTGCAGCAGATCCATTCGCACGTCCTCGCGCGGGATGTACCAGCGGGGCGGCAGGCTGGTCTCGTACAGGACCCGTCCGCGCGTCGTGTCCGCAACGGTCTCGCCGTTCACGATGACGCGCACGTGCCGTGAGGTATCGAGGATGTCGATGCGGTGATACGGGTCGCGCGCGTGGACGATTGCGGGCTCGTCCTCCTCCAGCCACTCGTCCATCCTGTTCCAGTAGAAGGCCATGTAGCCGGCCAGGGGCGGCGCGTCGTCGTTCGGCTCCGGATAGCTCCACACCGCGTCGCGTGCGACCTTGCCCCCGGCCCGGACCGACCAGTACGAGGCCTCGCCCTTGTAGGGGCAGATCGTGTGCTTGTCGCTGGGCACCAGCAAGTTCATGTTGACCTCGTCCTGCGGGAAGTAGTAGATCGGCAGATGCCCGTGCTCGTGCAGCAGCTTCGGATGGCGGCTGTCGACGACTGTCTCGCCGCCCAGCCGCGCGCGGATGCGCCGCGGGGAGTCCTCGAACCAGATCACTCCCTTGGTGCGGGGCCGCTCGAAGTTGAACGTGCCGCCGGGGCGTTGCCCGAACGGGCCGGTCCCTACCGTCAAGGTCATCGACGCTCAAGCTAGCAGCCGGTAGTGGTTCCGGCCTGAGGGATGGAGAGCGGCACCGTAGAGCAGGTTTCAGCGGAGCAGCCGGCCGCACTTGCGGCTGCAACTCTGTGTGAGGCGTTTCAGATCACCGCCGCCGAGCGGCCGGGCGACGTGGCCCTGCGCACTCCCGGCGACGGCGTCTCGATCACGTGGGAGGACTACGCGAAACGGGTGCGGCGCATCGCGGCCGGGCTCGCGAGCCTCGGCGTCCGCCGCGGCGACACCCTCGCCCTGATGCTCGTCAACCGGCCGGAGTTCCACATCGCCGATACGGGAGCGATGCATCTGGGCGCGACCGCGTTCTCGATCTACAACACCTCCGCTCCCGAGCAGGTCGAGTTCCTGTTCGGCAACGCGGCGAACCGCGTGGTGATCACCGAGCGCCAGTTCCTGCCGATCGTGCTGGCGGCAAAGAAGAACTCGCCGGCGCTGGAACACGTCGTCCTCGTCGACGGAGAGGAAGAGGGAACGATCTCGCTCGAGCAGCTCGAGGAGATGGGCGAGCCGGGCTTCGACTTCGAGGCGGCGTGGCGCGCCGTCGAGGCCGACGACGTGCTGACGCTGATCTACACCTCCGGGACGACCGGACCGCCGAAGGGCGTGCAGCTGACCCATCGCAACCTGATGGCTGAGATCCGTGCGGTCGTCGACCGGCTGCCGACCAAGACCGGCGGCCGGATCATCTCCTTCCTTCCGTCCGCGCACATTGCGGACCGGTGGGCGTCGCACTACCAGTCGCTGATGGTGCTGGGCTTCACGCTCACATGCCTGTCGGATCCCCGCGCGATCGTGCAGACGCTGCCCGAGGTGCGCCCCACGGCGTGGGGCTCGGTGCCGCGCATCTGGGAGAAGATCAAAGCGGGACTCGAGGCGCAGGGCGTGACGGACCCGGCGGCCCTGCCCGAGGAGCACAAGGCCGCGATCCGGGAGAAGCTCGGGCTCGACCAGTGCGCATGGCTCGTGGTCGGGGCGGCGCCGACGCCGGTCGAGGTGCTCGAGTACTTCGCGGCGCTCGGGCTGCCGATCTGCGAGCTGTGGGGAATGTCCGAGACGTCCTCGTGCGCGACCATCAACCCGCCCGGCGCGGTCAAGGTGGGCACCTGCGGCCCGCCGCTGCAAGGAGTCGAGCTGAAGCTCGCCGACGACGGCGAGCTCCTCGTGCGCGGAGACATCGTGATGACGGGATACCGGGGCGAGCCCGAGAAGACACGCGAGGCGCTCGACCCGGATGGCTGGCTGCACACGGGTGACATCGCGGAGATCGACGAGGACGGATACGTGAAGATCGTCGACCGCAAGAAGGAGCTGATCATCAACGCGGCCGGCAAGAACATGTCGCCGGTGAACATCGAGGCGCGGCTGAAGAGCGCTCATCCCCTGATTGGCACGGCGGTCGCGATCGGCGATCGGCGCCCCTACAACGTCGCGCTGCTGGTGCTCGACCCCGACGCGTGCGGAGCATGGGCGAAGGAGCACGGACACAGCGACGCCTCGCCGGCGGCGCTGGCGCGCGACGAGCGTGTGCAGGAGGCGGTGTCCGCGGCGGTCGACGAGGCCAACGGGCACCTGTCCAGGGTCGAGCAGATCAAGAAGTTCGCGATCCTCGGGGCCGAGTGGCAACCCGGTGGGGAGGAGCTCACGCCGACGATGAAGCTGAAGCGCCGCCCCATCGCGGAGAAGTACTCCGAGCAGATCGAATCGCTCTACTAGCCCCGCGGTCATAACAATCAATGGGGCCGGAACCGCCGCTGGCGTATATCCTCGGAGCGGTGGCAGGGGGTGCACACAGTCTTCAGAGATGGCGCAGCGTGCTCTTTGGAGCATGCCTGCTGATCGCCCTGCTCACGGCCGCCAGGCCCGCCGAAGCGGTCCCGACGCTGCCGGCCGGCTTCCAGGACGAGCTCGTCACGCCGATCGACCGGCCGATGGCCGTCGCCTTCGTGCCCGACGGCCGGATCCTGATCGCCAGGTTTCCGGGCGTCGTCCGGCTGTACAAGAACGGCTCGCTCGACCCGGTCGCAACACCGGCCCTGACGATCTCTGCGAAGACCTGCTCTGACGGGGAACGGGGCCTGATGTCGGTTGAGGTCGATCCCCAGTTCGAGACCAACCACTACATCTACCTCTACTACACGTTCAAGAACAACGGCACGTCCTGCCCGATCGGCTCGAACACCTCTCCTGTCAACCGGGTGTCGCGATTCGTGCTCGGGGACAACGACCTGATCAATCCGGCCAGCGAGGTCGTCCTGATCGATGGCATCCCGGCGATGGCCGACTACCACATCGGCGCCGATCTGCAGTTCGGCAAGGATGGCTTCCTCTATGTGAGCACCGGCGACGGCGGCTGTGACTGGCAGGGCGGTGGCTGCCTCGGCGCAAACGACGCCTCGCGCGACCAAAACGTGCTGCTCGGCAAGGTGCTGAGGATCACCCGCGACGGAGCGATCCCGGCTTCCAATCCCTTCCAGGGCGCCGGCACGGCGCGCTGCAATGTCACGGGCCGGACGACCGCCGGCAACAAGTGCCAGGAGACCTATGCGTGGGGCCTGCGCAATGCATACCGCCTCGCGCCCGACCCGAATGCGGCCGGCACGCGCATGTTCATCAACGACGTCGGCGAGCTCAAGTGGGAAGAGGTCGATCTGCTGACGGCCGGTGCCGACTACGGCTGGAACGTGCGTGAGGGCTTCTGCGTCAACGGCTCGTCGACCAGCTGCGGCGCGCCTCCTGCCGGGATGACCAATCCGATTCACGCGTACTCCCACGACACGGGCTGCGCGACCATCACGGGCGGCACGTTCATCCCCGCGGGCGCGTGGCCCGCGGCCTACAACGACGACTACATATACGCCGACTTCGCGTGCGGCAAGATGTTCCGCCTGTCACCGAACGGATCGGGCGGCTACGACCACATCGAGTTCGGCAGCGGCTTCCCCGAGTACGGCGTCACCACCGCGAGCTTCAGCTCGTTCCAGCCCAAGAACGGGCTGTACTACACGCACTGGGGCGAGACGCTCGAGCTGCATCGCATCGTCTACACCGGAGCGGGCGTCGATCCTCCCGGACACGTGCGGCCGCAGGGCGCATCGCCGCTGCGCGCTTCGCTCGTGCCTGCCTACAACGCATGCGCGGCGCCGAATGCCACCCACGGGACGCCGCTCGCCTCTGGGTCGTGCACCCCGCCTACGAGAGCCTCGTCGAACCTGACCGTGGGTACGCCGGACGCGAACGGCGCGGCCGCCAGCTCGAGCGGGTTCGTGCGCCTCACCACCCTGACCGGGGATGTCCGGATCAACGTGTCCATCACGGACGTGCGCAGAACGACTGCCGGCCTTCCCGACTACACCGGACAGCTGCAGCTGCGGCTGCCACTGAGGCTCACCGACCGCCTCAACAACAGCGCCCCCGGCCACGTGCCGGGAACGTCGACTGACCGCAACTTCGATGCCACCGTCCCGTGTGCCTCCACCGCGAGCACGACGATCGGGTCGACGTGCTCGATCTCGACTACCGCCGGCGCCTTGGTACCCGGAGCCGTGCCCGCGGGCAAGCGGTCGCTGTGGCAGCTCGGTCAGATCCAGGTGTTTGACGGTGGCTCCGATGGTCTCGCCGGGACGGCGCCGAACTCGCTGTTCGAGATCCAGGGCTTGTTTGTTCCCTAGCATCACCTCATGAGGGCAGCGCTTGGGACGGCACTGGTCTGCACCGCGCTCGTGTTCCTCGCGGCCGGATGCGGCGACGACGATTCGGGGGCGAGCAGCGCGGCCACGACACCCGCGACCACTGCAGCCACGACCGAGACCCCGGCGCGGCCGGCGCGAAAGCGCCGCGGCAAGGGTGTCAAGGTGATGAACAGCCGGTACGGCAGGATGCTCTTCGACGCCCGCGGGCGCGCGATCTACCTCTTCACCCGCGAGCCGGGGACCAAGAGCCGCTGCTACGGGGAGTGCGCGGTCGCCTGGCCGCCCGTCTACACCAAGGGCAAGCCGCGAGCGCTGAGCGGAGTGGACGCCGACCTCCTTGGCACGACGAGGAGGCGCGGCGGGCGGCGACAGGTCACCTACAACGGGCACCCCCTCTACTACTACGTGACCGACACCAAGCCCGGGCAGATCACGTGCCAGGACATCGTCGAGTTCGGCGGTACCTGGCTGGTCGTCGATCCGCGCGGCGACGCGATCCAGTAGCGCTTCCGCAAGGGCGGCACTTCCCACCCGGACCCTTACGCAGTAGGGTCGCCACAACGTCATGCCGGCCGCCGAGCTCAGAGGGTTTCTGGGAGCTTTGGCTCCAGAAGACGCCGCTGCGCTCCGGTCGCTGGGGGTGGGGCGGAGCTTTTCGCGCGGATCCGCGCTGTTCCACCAGCGCCAAGAGCCGGACCGGGTTCTGGTCGTGCTCTCGGGAACCGTGCGATTGAGCGTCGTGAGTGAGGACGGCCATGAGGTGATCTTGGCGCTGCGCGGCCCCGGCGACCTGCTTGGCGAACTGGGCGTACTGGACGAGCAGCCACGGTCAGCGAGCGCGATCGCGGTGACGCCGGTCGAAGCTGTGGCGTTGTCCGCTTCCTCCTTTCGTTCATTTCTCGAGGCCCGGCCGAAGGTTGCGTTGGTGATCCTTCGAATGCTCAGCACGCGGCTGCGCGACGCGGACCGCAAGCGTGTCGAGTTCGGCGCACAGGACAGCATGAGCCGCGTTGCCGCACGGATCGTCGAGTTGTCGGAGCGCTTCGGCGAAGAGCATGACGGCGTGGTCGTCATCGACCTCCCGATTTCCCAGGAGGAGCTCGCGGGCTGGACCGGCTGCTCGCGCGACTCCGTCGTGAAGGCGCTGCAGTCCATGCGCGGCCTTGGCTGGATCGAGACCGAGCGCCGGCGGATCACGGTGCATGACGCCGAAGCGCTGCGCCAACGCTCCAGCTAGTCCGTGGTTGCAGAAAATACGGCACGTCGGCCGACGACAAGTCCGTAGAACCGTGCGACCCCCGCCCTTAGCCTGCACGCAGGGGAAAAGGGGAAACGATGAATACCGACAACGGCAGTCAGCTCGCACTAGCGTCACCCACAGGCCCGGCAACCGGCGATGACGTCGCCTTGATACGCGAGCTCGCGCCGGCGATCGCCGAGGCGGCGACAGTCGAGGACGCTGTGGAGCTCACGCTCCGAGAGATCTGCGCGCACACGGGCTGGGTGATGGGACAGGCATGGAAGCGCAACGGATCGGCGTACCTCGAGTGTTACCCGTGCTGGTGCGGCACCGATGAGGCCTACATGCCGTTCCGCGTCAGAAGCGAGTCGCTCACGTTCCGGGCCGGCGAGGGCTTGCCGGGATCCGCCTGGTCGACGAAGCGACCGGTCTGGGTGACGGATGTCGGCTCACGTCCGGATCTCCCGCGAGGGCCGTTCGCGCGCGAGGTGGGCATCACAGCCGGTCTCGCCGTGCCCGTGCTCGCGCAAGGAGACGTGGTCGGTGTCCTCGAGTTCTTCATGACCGAGGCCCGCGACAGCGACGAGCAGTTGATCGGAACGGTTACCGCGGCCGCGGCGCAACTCGGGACACTGATTCGACGCCGTCAGGCCGAAGAAGCGGTGCAGGTGACCGAAGAGGGCTTCCGGCAACTGGTCGAGAGCATCGAGGACTGCGCGATCTTCAAATTAGATCCCCGCGGAGAGGTGGCGAGCTGGAACTCCGGCGCCCAGCGAATCTCCGGGTACCGGGCCGACGAGATCGTCGGCTACCACGTCTCCCGCTTCTACACGCCCGACGATGTCCTCGACGCGCAGCCCGAGCTACATCTCGAACAGGCTCGAGCCAACGGGCGCCTGGAGCAGACCGGCTGGCGTGTCCGGGCGGACGGATCGCGCTTCTGGGCAAGCGTCGTGATCACGGCGCTGCACGACCGCGGCGGACGGCTGCACGGGTTCAGCCACGTCATCCGCGATACCACCGCGCAGCGAGGCATGGAGGACGAGTTGCACTGGCTCCGCGCGGTTCTCGAGTGCTCCGACGACGCCATCATCGGCGTCACTCCGCAGAACGGGATCATCACGACGTGGAACTCCAGCGCCGAGCGGTTGTTCGGCCACTCGGCCCGCGAGGTGATCGGCCGCTCCGTGCCCCTGCTGGTGCCCCCTGACGAGCGGGATTCCATGAAGGACGCGCTGGAGCAGGCCGCGGCGGGGAATGTGGTCCGCTACGACACGGCAGCGCTCCGCAGAAACGACAGCCTCGTGGACATTTCCGTCGCCGCCTCTCCGGTGCGCGACCACAAGGGCGCGGTCATCGGCGTGTCGATGATCGCCAGGGATGTCACCGACCACAACTGCGTGCGCCGTCGCGTCGAGCGAACCCTGGGCGAGTACCTCGACCCAAGCGTCGCGGGACGGATCCTCGACGGCGGAATCGTCCCCGCGGCCGCGGAGATGGACGTCACCATCCTGTTCCTGGACATTCGGGGCTTTACCGCGCTCGCCGACGGCGCCGATCCCCAGGAGGTCGTGGACACGCTGAATCGCTTCTTCGAGCTGGCTGTCCCGGTGGTCACGCGGCACGGCGGCCAGGTCGACAAGTTCATCGGCGACGGTCTGCTGGCCGTGTTCGGCGCCCCGATCGAGGGCGACGACCATGCCGACAACGCGATGCGTGCGGCGCTCGAGATCGACCGGCGTACCGAGCTGGCGGTCGGCATCGGCGTGCATACCGGGCGTGTCGTCGTTGGCAACGTGGGGGGCGGAGGCCGGCTCGACTTCACCGTCATCGGTGACGTCGTCAACACCGCAGCACGCATCGAGGCAGCGACGCGGCGGACCGGCGACACGATCCTCTTCAGCGCGCAGACGCGCGAGCGACTGCGAGACCTCGATGTCCCAAGTATGGAGAGGCCGGCGGTAAGGGTGAAAGGCAAGCGCGCACCGTTGCCTCTCTACGCGCCGGTGAACGCCCACGCCCTTGCTTTGTAGTGAAGGCTCACTGTAGGTTCGACGAAATCTTTGGAGGAGGCAACGATGGCAACAGCACTGGCAACAGGCACGATTCCCGTGACCGCCGGAAGCTCGACGCTGGACCTCGCCCATCCGACGCAATTGAGGGTCGGCCTCGGCCTGGGAACGGTCACGGTCACCGTGGTACACGGCGGGCGTGACGTCTATAGCGGCACGATCGCGTCGGGCAAGACACTGGACTTCACCTTCGCGCATCCACACGTCAGAGGCGACCTCGACCTGACGGCGAACTTCGAGACCGGCGAGATCGCCGGGAGTGGAAGCATGGAAGCACGCATTCCGTTCACCGGTGACTGGCACGACCTATTGCGTATCGATCCAGCGCACCCAAAGGTGCTGGCGACGTTCGACCCGTGCTCCGGCGTCGTGGGAGGCCAACCGAAGTTGCAGGATGCCGGCAAGCCGAACATGGACGGCAACGCGCGCTTCGGGCCGTGCGCGCTCGCAACACCGAACATCCTCCGGATCCACGTGACCGACCACGGACGGGTCGTGAACAACATCGGGCAGATGGTGAAGCGGAGGTTGTTCAAGGGCACGCCGGAGTTCGTGTTCAACACGGTGGCGAGCGTGGGCGGCACGGACTCGCCGGCATACGCGCGGCACTACACGGATCCGGAGTCCCCGTGGTTCAACCTCTTCCTGGGCTACTACCAGATCGATGCCGATGAGAGTGCCGGCTGGACGCGTCCGTTCGGCTACCGCAGCGACGATGCGGAGGCCTCAGAGCCGAAGTTCGAGGAGCTCGTGCAGCTCGGGATGGCGGACTGGAACTGGTTCTCGAACTGGAACTACGGGACCCCGGTGGAGGCGATCGCAGCCGCCGAGGCGCTCGACAAGAGCACTCCCTGGAAAGGCGAGCGGCTGCCTTCGACGCAGATCGGGAAGACGTGGTGGCATCGCGTCACGATCAAGGGCTTCATCGTCGCGAGCAGCTACGAGTCGGACTTCCCCGGTTCCGCACAGCTGCGCCAGAACAGTGTGCTGTCGGATGTATGGCGCTACTTCTTCGGGCCTCCGTGCCCGCGCCCCGGCCACCCGCAGAGCTTCATGCCCACGACGCTGGATGCGGAGCTCCTGATGGCGTACCGCAAGGTCGATGGGACTTTCCACACCTACATGTTCGGAGGGACGGTCCAGCAGAATGAGTCACCGGGCCTGCTCGACGACCAGGTGGCGGCGACCAGCCAGGTGTTCGAGAAGTGCTATCCGGCGCTCGGCTTCGACAAACAGCCAATCGATCCCCAGGCTGCACCTCCCTTCGACATCCAGCTGCCGGACATGGGGCGGTTCGTGCCCGGGGTGAACGGCGGCGAGTGGACGCAGGGCGCGGAAAAGATGTCGGAGCAGCCGGTCTAACGAGCCATCAGGAAGCGGCGATGGCCTCCTTCGCACGCTGGCGCTCAACCGGGATCTCGACGACGTTCCAGGCGAGGCCCAGCTTTCGCAGTGCGCGGATCACGAGCGCCGCGGGGTCGACCTCCCACCAGCGCAGGCCGTGCACCGCGGAACGCGGGAAGGCGTGGTGGTTGTTGTGCCACGCCTCTCCCATCGACGGTAGGGCCAGCCAGAAGACGTTGGTCGACTCGTCGTCGGTTGCAAAGCGGCGGGATCCGAAGAAGTGGCACACCGAGTTCACGCTGAAGGTGACGTGGTGATAGAGGAACACGCGCACCAGGCCACCGCAGACCAGCGCCGCCGTCCCGCCGGCGACGGTTCCCGTGAGCAGATATCCCATCCCGAACGGGATCAGCAACCCGGCCGCCACGATCACGGGAAACGCGCGGCTGATCACCACCATCCCGCGATCCTCGAGCAGGTCGCGTGCGTAGCGGCGGGGATCCGCCTGGTGCCCGCTGGTCAACAGCCATCCGACATGCGAGTGGACGAGGCCGCGCACGCTCGCACGCAGGCCGCTGCCGAAGCCATGCGGGCTGTGGGGGTCGCCCTCGGCGTCCGCATGCGCGTGGTGCTTGCGGTGGCTGGCGACCCATTTGATCACGGGCCCCTGCACGGAGAGCGACCCGAGCACGGCCAGCACGTACTTGACCGGCCGGTACGTCTCGAAGGCGTGATGCGTCAGCAAGCGGTGGAACCCGACACTGTTCCCAAGCGCCGACAGGACGTACATGACCGCCAGGATCGCAAGCTCGCGTGGGCCGATCAGACGCTCCCACGTGAGCACGAGTGCGACGAGCAACCCTGCGAATGGGAGCGTCACCCCGAGCAGGTTTCCGATGCGTTGATGGGTCGGCATCACGTTCGTCTTACCCCAACGCGGAAGTATCGAGCGGCCGCGGCCGGGGATCAAGTCCACTGGGACACAACTTTCGAGGAAGAAGAGAGGAGAACGCCATGACGCCGTCGATCTCGGGCACGACCAGCAAGCAGGTCGAACTCGACCCCAAGTACTACGAGGACATCAAGGAAGGGCTCGACGGTGCGTTCAAGCGCGCCGGCAAGCTGCCCACCCGGGCCCATGACAATGCGAGGATCGTGATCTTCTCGGACCATCACAAGGGCGTCAAAGACGGAGCGGACGACTTTCACCGATGCGAGCCGGCTTACTGTGCCGCGCTCGGCTACTACCTGAAGGCGGGGTACGAGCTGTTCGTGCTCGGCGACGTCGAGGAGCTGTGGGAGAACGACGCTGCCCCGGTCTTGGAGAAATACTCGGCGGTGCTCAAGCTCGAGGCCGAGTTCCACAAGCAGCAGCCGCAGCGCTACACGCGGGTCTGGGGAAACCACGACGACGTGTGGTCGCACAAGAAGCCTCGGGAAGAGCATCTCGACTCGATCTTCCCCTCGCTCGAAGTTCACGAGGCCATCAAGATCGAGATCACGCAGGAAGACGGCCCATCCGGCCTGCTGTTCCTTGTTCACGGTCACCAGGGGACGGGCGACAGCGATCGTTGGGGGTTCGTCGCCCGGCCGGTCGTGCGCTACATCTGGCGGCCGATTCAACGGAAGACCGGTTTCACGGGGAACACCCCTGCCCAGGACTTCAACCTCCGCGCGAAGCATGATCGGGCGATGTTCGAGTGGGCAAAGCAGAACAAGGAGAAGCCCATCCTGATCGCCGGTCACACGCACCGGCCGGTGTTCTGGACCGACAAGCCGGAAATGCCGCGCTTCCGGGAGCCAAGCGTCGTGCGCAACGAGCTGGACGAACTGGGGCGCACCGATCCCCAGTCCGAGGAGATCCCGATGTTGAAGGCGGAGCTCGAGTTCGGGCTCGCGTTCGAGCGTAATCCCAAGGAGGTGTTCGCAATCGATCCGCCTTGCTACTTCAACACGGGATGCTGCTCGTTCGGCGACGGTGACGTCACGGGGCTGGAGATCGCGGACGGGGAGATCAGGCTCGTGCGCTGGCCCGACAACGAAGACGATCCCAAGCCGCGGTATCTAGCAAGGACGCCGCTCGCAGACATCCTGGCCGCGGTGCGCACTCCTGGCGAGGGGCACGCGCGTGAGGTGGAGGTGAGGCCCACGACGACGGGTCCCGCGCATGAGGGGGCCGAGCGCTGACACCTGCCGAATAAGCAGCACTCCCGATGCGGATAAGCCGCTGGTGAGGCGGCTCGGCGGGCCTTAGCTTCTGCGGCATGAGGATCGCCGTCAGAAGTCCCCGCTTCGCGACACCCGGTGTCGGTGGATTGATCGGCCTCCGGGATCTCCAGTGGCGGCGCCTGAGGTTCGCGATCGCAGTGGTCGCGACTGCCCTTGTATTCGCGCTCGGCCTCCTGATGTCGGGGGTCAGCGCGAGTTTCGACAACGAGATCGACCGCACCGTCGATTCCTTCCACGCCGACGCATGGCTGGTCCGCGCCCAGAGCTTCGGGCCGTTCACCGGCCCGGCGACGATCGACGAGGACCGGGCCGCTGCGGCGGCGCGGGTCCCGGGGGTCCGGCGGGCCGACCCTGTCGCAGTCCTGCGCGCGACGACCACGACTCCCGCGCGGCGCAACGTGAACCTGCTGGGCGTGGTGCCCGGTGGCGTCGGGTCACCGGCGGGTGCGCAGGGGGCGATGCTGGCGCCGGGCAACGTGGCCCTGGTCGACGCAAGCCTCGGGCTCGCGGAGGGTGCGCGCCTGGACCTCAACGGCGAACGCTTCCGCGTCGGTGCCGTGACCCAGGGCAGGACCTTTTTCGCCGGTATCCCCACCGTGGTCGTCTCCCTGCGCGCCGCTCAGCGGCTCGGGCTGAACGGCAAGCCGCTGGCGACCGCGATCGTGACACGCGGAAGGCCGCTGATTGCGCCCCGCGGGCTGGCGGTGCTCGGTGCCCAGGATGTGAAGAGCGATCTCGCGCGGCCGGTACAGCAAGCCAAGCAGACCATCGGCCTCATCCGGCTCTTGCTGTGGGTGGTGGCGGCCGGCATCATCGGCGCGATCGTGTACCTCTCGGCCCTCGAGCGGACGCAAGACTTCGCTGCGCTGAAGGCGATCGGGGTCTCGACTCGCAATCTCCTTGCCGGTCTGGTCCTGCAGGCCGTCCTGCTTTCGATTCTCTCGGCGATGCTCGCGGTCGGCCTCGAGCAGGCGATCGCGCCCGCCGTTGCCATGTCGGTGGAGGTATCCACTCTCACGTTCCTGACGCTGCCGCTCGTGGCGATGGCGGTCGGGATCGTCGCGAGCGCCGTCGCGCTGCGACGCGCGGTCGCGGTCGATCCGGCGCTGGCCTTTGCGGGGTCACGGTGAGCCTTTTCTGCAGCAACCTGGTCGTGGAGTACGCCGGCGCCGGTCAGGTCGTGCGGCCCGTCGACGGACTCTCGATGGAGGTACGACGCGGTGAGCTGGCCCTGCTTCTCGGCGCGAGCGGATGCGGGAAGACCTCGGTGCTCTCGGCAATCGCCTCGATCCTGCAGCCGGCGCAGGGCAGCATCGCCCTCGAGGGCGTCGATGTCACCAGGCTGAGCGGCGCGCGGCTGACGGAGTACCGGCGAACGATGGTCGGCGTCGTGTTCCAGTCGTTCAACCTCGTTCCGAGCCTCAGCGCCGCCGAAAACGTGCAGGTTCCGCTACGGGCTGCCGGCGTGCATCCACGTCGAGCGCGCCGGCGGGCCGATGAACTGCTCCTGCGAGTCGGCATGGCGGGGCGCAGGACGCACAAGCCGGGCCGTCTGTCCGGAGGCGAGCAGCAGCGGGTCGCCATCGCGCGCGCCCTCGCCCTCGATCCGCCGCTGCTGGTCGCCGACGAGCCGACCGCGCATCTGGATCAGGCGCGGGTCGACGATGTGATTCAGCTCTTCCGCGACATCGCAGACGAGGGGCGGATCGTCGTTGTCGCGACGCACGACGAGCGTTTCATGGAGGCCGCCGATCGCATTGTCAGGCTGACACCCGACGGTCACGAGGAACCGCCCGGGACGTCTCACTCCACCCATCGTCCGCGTCGCATCGTGCGCACGGGCTCACCGTCAGGGGTGAGGAGAATGAGATCTGCGAAGGCGCCCCTGCGCAGTCCGACGTCAAGCCCGATCAGCCGCGCCGGTCGTTCGCCCGCGGCAACCAGCGCCTCACCAACCGGTGCCTCGGTGAACTGGATCCAACGCCGTACGGCTTGATCGAGAGTCAGCGAACTGCCGGCCAGCGCACCCTCCAGAGTTTGCGATCGGCCGTCGGTCGTGCGCTCGATATCGAGACCGGCGAGCATGTACCGACCCGGAGGCGCCGCCGCAGCCGGACTCGAATCCGACACGAGTAGAACCCTGTCGCCGGCAAGTTTCCTCACCATCAGAAGTACAGCTGGAGCAACATGGAGCCCGTCAGCAATGACTCCCAACGAGACCCGCTTGTCCAGTAATGCGTGCCCCACGAGCCCGGGTTCGCGATGGTGTAGTGGTCTCGCCGCGTTGAAGAGGTGCGTGACGCACGTTGCCCCGACGCTGATCGCTTGGTCGGCTTGCGCAGCGGTAGCGCCCGAGTGACCGAGAGATACCGACAGAGCCGGCCGGTGCACAAGCTTTGAAATCAGGTCCATAGCCCCCGGGATCTCCGGCGCAATCGTGATGAGACGGACGCTGGGGTCGTCGTAGTAGGGAGGCGTCCCGGTGGGCGGCAGGCGTAAGTGTTCGCGCCTGTGCACGCCTCGAAACTCCTCGCTCAGGAACGGGCCCTCCAGATGCGCTCCCTCGACAGGAGAGCTGGGATCCGCGACCCGCTCCGCGATGTCGCTCACGGTGCGCTGCGCTGTCTCCTCATCTGTCGTGATTACCGTAGGCAGGTAGCTCGTGACGCCGTGGGCGAGCATGGCGGCGTCGATGCGATCGAGCGCTCCGGAGCCATCCGTTACCTCGACGCCCGCCGCACCGTTCACCTGGAGGTCGCAGAGCCCGGGTGCGATCAGGCCGTCATGCGTGACCGTCGGACGTCCCGGCGCTGATCCCGTCCCAACGTCGCTGATGCGATCACCGGATACCTGGACCCAACCTGCAACCGGCGGATCGCCCAGGATCCGCCCGGCGATGAGGTCGCTCACGGGCCGGCTTGGGGCCGCGAGGAAAGGTAATTCTTGAGACGTTCGATAATTCCATCGAAACCGCCGGCCACCGCGATGCCCGCCGTACGGGCCCGATCGGGACACAGATCGAACCGGTGGAGAGCGGCGAGGAGGATCAGCATGGGAATGACGATGACGCCAACAAGGCCGAGCGTGCCAAGAATCGGGTTCTGCTCGATCTGGTCCGCCGCAGGGTAGATCAGCCAGGCGAAGAACAGCACAGCCGCCAAAGCTGCGCCGGCGAGGGCATTCCGTCCCCACTCCAGCCGGGTCTTGAGGTGGTCCACCTCGGCGCCCTTGATCCGGAGGGTCTCTGCTTCCCGTACGAGCGCATCGATGAGTTGTGGTGGGAAAGCCTCTACCTCGTCCCGCACCACATGGGTCCCCACCTTGCAGGATCTGAAGTACGCCATCAGAGCACGGGCTTCGGCGCCCACGAACTCGTGGGCCCTGCCCTCGGTCCCCTTCCCGCTGATCAGATAGCCACGCCGCGCGATCGTCGTGATCGCGCGGTCACGAGCCGTGTCGGGCGCTTTCAAGGCAGGAAGGTCGTTCCCCCAGTGCTCTTGAAGGCGCAGCAGGGCGTTGAGGTAGTTCGCCGCCAGCAGCGGACTGTGGCAAAGCTCCCGCTCCGTCACGGTGTTGGTGAGCCACTTGCGAGAAATTGATCGCAACCGGGCCACCTCAGGATCATCCGGAGGGATCTTGCATGCAACTACCGCCTCGCGCAGCTTTGTCTCCAAGACCGCCGATGCAGTGGACGAGTCAGGCCACTGCCCCAGTAGCTCGGCGAGCAGTTCGCCGTCGCCGAAAAAGCGCGCCACGTCCAGACGATCCGCGAATGCAGTGCTGGCCAGTCCCGCTTCCTTTCGAAGCCGTGCCTCAACCGCAATGCGATTCACCACTCCGGCGCCGGCAAGTCGGTCGATATCCATGCATGCGATCGTGGTGGCGATCGTCTCCTCGCAGTTGTCGCCATTTCCGATGCGCTGTTCGAGAAGCTGTGTCATCTGCTCACGAAATTCCGTTGGATCCGGATATCCGGTCCGCGTTCCATCCGGCTCTTCACCGCTCCCCTTCGCCCTCAGCCGCTCCAACTGCTCGGCGCCCAAGTGGTTCACCTCGTCGAGGACTTGAAGCACCGCCTTGCTGCGCACGATGCTCGCGCTGTGCTGCTCGTCGCCCAGCCAGGTCGCCGGCGGGATACCAGAGAACCACGTTCCCCACAGTCTCGCCACCCACAGTTCGTCCGAGACGGCGCAATGTTTTACGGTGACATCGGGATCCGCACCCCCTGGTGTCGGCTCGACCACGACGATCGTGCCGTCTCGCTTCATCCATTCAGCCGCGCTCTCGCTGCTCACCGATCCGTCGTGCTCCGTTGGATCGTCCGCCCGCGCGAGAACGACATGACTCACCCCACGACATGGCCAGCTCATGAGGTCGACCTCTTCGCTCTCGTGGAGTATCGATCTCGTACCCTGCAGGCGCAGTGTCCTGTGCACGTGCCCGGCTTCGTCGGGCCGCGAGCCTGTTATCACGGCCGTGGTAGGCCGACCTGCGGCACACCACATCACGATGTTGTCGAGGAGAGCGGCGTGGCCGGGATGCGCGTGATCGAGCAGCGCCGTGCAAACGAGCACACGTGGCTTCTTTCTGGAAGACGTGCGCAGCAGCACCGGTAAGCGCCGTTCGTCATGGTCGACCTCGAGGATCGTTCGCCAGCGCCCAGCACCGCTGGGTTTCGCTGCGCACAGTGCACCCCCATCACGAAGCATGGCGACCGTTACCTCCCGAACACCGGCGCTTCGCTTCGCGACATGCGGCACTGAGATCTGTACTTGCTGGAACGAGGCGACCTCCCGCCCCTTCATGGAACGGTGCTCGTCGTGCGGAGACGGAGGCGCATCGAGCTCGAAGGGATGCGGCCAGTTCAGCACTATCTCCTCGGCCATCTCCAGACCAGCGGCGACCATTACTTGCCTGTTCCATGCATCACCGAGGTTCACATGCTGGAGCGCTAGGTCTTCCTGGAGAAACGACAGTCCTTCAGCGTTGATTTGATGGAGCACGCACAATGGCGTCTCAGACAGTTGTTGTCCGAGTTGCTCCACGATGAGAGAACTATTGTGGGTGGCGTTGTAGCCAATGACGATGCAGTCATAGTGGCCGGCCGCGCGGATCAACGTGTCGAGGGTGCGTTCTGTATACAGGTCCACATCCCAGGGACGGCATTCCGCCGAAAGAAATGACGACAGATCGAACCCCGGAGCCTGAATCATTTCCGACTCGTTCTGTACGAGCGCGACCGAGTATCGAGGGAAGGGCGGAATGTGCGGAGGGGCAGAACCGCGTTCTGCAGGTTCTCTATGAAGGGCCGCACGGTCGATGCCTGCGCTGGTGACACGCGTGCTCATCTCACGTTCCTCCGTTCCCGGCCGTCACCAGCTCGGGAGCATCCTCTCGGCCGGCGCTCGTTCCCCAATGCGATCGCAGCGGTGGCCTCGGCTCGCCGCTCAGCCGCGCGGGCGTCGTCTCCCAATCACGACTGCGACCCGCCGCCCTTCCCAGCGCAGCGTCGAGGTTCTGCTCGAACAGACGTAGGTCCCCGAGCCCAGGCAGCTCACCGATCGTCTCGTCGATGCTGCGGGCTGCCTCCCGGCCCTCCGCGGAGTCCCCGAACGTGTAGAGCATCACGTCGTCGAGCTCCTGTTGCGTCTTCACGCCCGCGCCGACGGGGGTCCACAACGCCTTAAGCGCCGTCCGTACGAGCCGCTGCGCGGAGGGTCGGTCCGAAAGCCGCGCCTTTGCCTGCGCGCGGTAAAAGGCGAAGTGCCGGCGCTCGTCCTGGATCAGCTTCTGCAGCAGGTCGCCCAGCACGGGATGCTCCGAGCGGCGGATCAGCTGGTAGTAGGCGGTCAGGGTGGTGAGCTCGTTGAACGCTCCCCATGTCATGTGCAGGGCAACGAAGTCGCGTGCGACCATCGAGCCGAACATCGTGGGCAGCAATGACAGCTTGTGCCCCACACCCAGGTTCTCGCGCAGCCGCCGGATCCGGGTCGGTCGCGTGGGCATCGGCGTCGAGCCGTCCGGGAGGCGAGACTCGGCGGGCACCTCGATGCCGTAGGCGCGCAGGAAGTCGGAGACCGCCTCCCCGTGCCAGAGCTCCTCGTACACCCAGCATGCGAGGAACGCGGTCACGTGGGGGTCGTGTGCGGCACGTGTCGCGAGCAGATCGCGCAGGTAGATCACGGTGTGGATCTCGATGTCCATCGCGAAGTGGAGAGCCTCCACCTCGCCCTGCGTGAGCGGATGGTCGGCGACCGCCTCCCAGTCGATCATCGAGAGGTCGACCTTCTTCGAGTTACGCAGGTAGCGATCGAGGTCGAACTCGACTACTCGTTTGGTCATCTCTTCTCCTCTTTCGATTTGTCAGTGGAGGGCGGTCGTGCCGTGGGTCTCCGGAGCGGCGCCGAGCTCCGCGAGCAGCCGGCGTGCACGCTCGACGTCCGCGATCGGCGGGCGCTCGGGAAGCCGCTCGTATGCGGGCTCGAGCAGCGCGACCGCCCCCGCACGATCACCCTGACCGCAGCGAAGCTCCGCCAGCATGGTCGCCGCACGCAGCTCTTCGAGCCGGCCGGACTGGGCGATCGCCAACTCGATCGCCTCCCGGTAGCAGTTTTCCGCTGCCACCAGCCGCTCGCGCTCGGGGCGGTCCCGGGAAGCGAGCCCGAGCGTGGCCTTGAGGGAAAGCAGGCGCGGGTCCCAATCGGTCTGGCCGGTTTTGGCCGAGATGGCCAGCGCTCCCTCGACGGTGCCGGCTGCCGAGCCCACGTCCCCGACGGCCATGTGGGCCTCGGCCATCAGCGCGAGCAGGGCCGTTACGCCGCCGCTTTGGCCTGTGCGCGCCGCGATCACGGTTCCCTCGATCAGCTCGGGGATCGCGCTCGGGTTGCGGGTCGCGATCGCGCAGGCGCTCCAGTGGAAGATTCGCCCGACTCCGGTCCAGAAGTCGAACGCCTGCTCCTCACCGATCGCCTCGATCCGCTTGCCGGTCTCCTCCTGAGCCGCCAGATCGCCACGGATCCAGTGGGCGACGGCGGCTGCGGTCAGCGCATAAGCGATGTTGAACGGCTGCCCCAGTCTGGTCGCGAGATCGAGGCACTCGTGTGCCCGACCCAGGCTCTGCTCCGTGCGTCCGAGCTGGCACAAGGCCAGCGACGCCAGGCCGTGAGCCGCAACGCCATGGTCGGTGACGAAGCGGAACGCGATCCAGCCGTGGCGGTCGCGGTCGTAGATCTCGATCGCCCGATCGCAGTGCTCGAGCGCCTCGACGGGCCGCCCCGAGTAACAGGTCGGCACGGCGAGCTGGATGTGCGCCAGGAGCCGTAGGGAATCGTCGTCGGCGCGCTCGGCGATCTCCATCACCTCCTTGGCCAGCTGCTCGCCTTCGTCCAACCTTCCCGCGTTCGAGTACACGATCGACAGGCCGGCGAGCGCGTGACCCATCTGAATGTCGTCCCGCAGCGTCACGCATAGATCCCTTGCGCGTTCGTAGGCCGTGCAGACCTCGGGATCCGCATAGCTCTGAACTGCCATCACCGACGAGGCCAGCAGCATCTGGATGTCGAGCTCGATCGCATTCAAGGCCCGCCCGGGGGGCAGGTCGCCGAGCAACTCGATGGCCCGGCGCAGATGCGCGACGGCTTCGTGATGACCGGATCTACGTGCTACCTCCTCCGCTGCGCGGCGGTAGTTGGCCACCGCCCGCTCCAGCCGGCCGGCGGCGTGGTAGTGGTGCGCCACGATCTCGGGCGCTGCCGACGCGTCGTCAGCCGGGCGCGCCTCGAGGATTCGCGCGATGCGTTCGTGCAGCTCCACCCGCGTGCTCTTCAGCATCGACTGGTATGCGGCGTCCTGAATCAATGCGTGCTTGAACGTGTAGGTGGCCTGTGGCGGGGTGCCACGCTTGAAGAGCAGGCCGCTCTCTACCAGCAGATCGACCCCGTGCTTGAGGGCGACCGGCTCCACTCCCGCGATCTGCTCGAGAAGGTCGTGATCGAACTCACGCCCGATGACGGCCGCGCGCTGAGCCACGCGCTTCGCCGCGCTGAGACGGTCCAGCCTTGCCATCAGGCAGGCCTGAAGGCTCGTCGGGATCTCGACGTCCTCCGGATGCTCACCGAACATGGCGGCCGGGTCGTCGTCCCCCAGCGCGGCCGACTCGAGCACCGTGCGTCCAACCTCCTCGATGTAGAGCGGGATGCCGTCGGACGAAGCCACGATGCGATCGCGCACCGCGGCGGGCAGCTCTCGGCCCCCGGCCAGCCCGTCCACGAGCGCGCGGGCATCGAGTGCGTTGAGAGGATCGAGCGCCACGACGGTCATCGAATCGCGTGCTCCCCACGGTGAGTCGAACTCCGGCCGCGCCGTCGCCACAAGCAGGAGTGCCACCTCGATGTCCATCAGGGTGCTGAGCAACTCGAGCGACGCGGGGTCGGCCCAGTGCACGTCCTCGACCAAAAGCACCATCGGCTGTCCGCCGGCAAGCGCGGCGATCCAGCGCGACAGCAGCGCGAGCGTACGCCGCCGGCGCAGCTCCAGGCTCATCGTCTGAGGGACCTCTGGTCCCGGGATGGAGACAAGTGGAGCGAGCAGCGAGAGGGCCTCCTCGTCGTCGATCTCCGCGGCTGCCAGTCCCCGTTGGAGCTTGGCCAGCTTCTCCTGGGGGCCGTCACGTGGTTCAAGCCGCAGCCCCGTCTCGATCAGCTCCGCCGCTGGCCGGAAGGCGCTGTTCTGCGTATACGAGGAGCAGCGCGCCTCCATCCAGCTGTGGGGTTCGTCGCGGACCAGGCGACGCAGCTCGTAGGCGAGCCGCGACTTGCCAACCCCCGCCTCGCCGGTGATCAGCACCCCGTGACACGAGCCCTCGCGCGCGCACTGCCACCGATCCGCCAGCGTGGACATCTCCCGCTCACGAGCTACGAGCGCGGTGAGCTTGGCGCCGCTTGCGTCGAGCCTGCTCCGTACTCCGGTCGCCTGCAACACGCGGTGCGCAACCACGGGTTGCGGGATCCCCTTCAGCGCACGGGGCTCGAGCGGTTGCGTGACGAAGATGCCCTTGACGAGCTCGAGCGTCGTGGGGCTGATCACGACTCCATCCGGCTCGGCGATGTCCTGGAGGCGCGCCGCCAGGTTCATCGTCTCGCCGAGGGCCATCATCTCGCGCTGGTGCGCCCGCTCGATCTCGCCGATCAGCACCGGCCCGGTGTGAATGCCAACCCTCACCGAGAGCTGCGTGTCCCCTCCGAGCTCCTCGTTCAGCGAGTCGATCGCAGCGACGATGTCGAGCGCCGCGCGCACTGCGCGCTCCGCATCGTCGTCGTGAGCCTCGGGCCAGCCGAAGTGAGCGAGGATCGCGTCGCCGACATACCTTGCGATCTCGCCCTCGTAGCGCTGAACGGCCTCGGCCGCGCGCCGGAGGTAGACGTGGATCAACTGCCCGAACTCCTCTGCGTCCATGCGGCTCGAAAGCTCCGTGGACCCGACGAGATCACAGAACAGTGCGGTCAGCTGGCGGAGCTCCGCCTCGTGCTCGGCCGGCCGCCCGCGGACCGCGTCAGGCAGGAGGGAGGTTCCGCACTCGGAACAGAACTTTGCCTGCTCGTCGCAATCGTGGCCGCATCCTGGGCAGGCCCTCATGAGCGCGGTTATACAGTGAGTCGGGGGCCCGGACAACCACGTGGTGGCTGGAAGTGCACGCGCAACGTCGTCGGTGTAGGTTCAGCAACTCGGGCGAAGTGACGTGGGCCTCGGCACAGCGACAACCCGGCAGGCCGTCCTGCTCCTGCTGCGCGAGGTGCGCGGGGGCCGTATCGAGCTGGTCGAAGGACGCAGGCGCCACACGTTTGGCCCGCCCGACGCGTCGCTGGTCGCGCGCGTGGTCGTGCTCTCGCCGCGCTTTTGGGCGGCGTGCCTCCGCGGAAGCTCCGGCCTCGCCGATGCATACGCTGAGCGTGCCTGGGAGTGCGACGACGTCGTCTCGCTTGTCCGAATCGCCGCGCGCGACATCCGGCGACTGGATGGGCTGCGCCGTGGGATCGCGCCGGTGTCGAGGGTCCTCTCGCGCCTGCCGCGGATGACGCGCGCCGGCAGCCGCCGGAACGTCGCAGCACACTATGACCTCGGCAACGACCTCTTCGGGCTATTTCTCGACGAGACCATGACGTACTCGTGCGCCTACTTCGAATCCGAGGAGTCGACGCTCCACGAGGCGCAGGTCGCAAAGCTCGACCTGGCGTGCTCGAAGCTCGACCTCACGCCAGACGACCATCTCCTCGAGATCGGCTCTGGCTGGGGATCTCTCGCCCTGCATGCGGCGTCGCACTACGGCTGTCGCGTTACCACGACCACGATCTCGCGCGAGCAACACGCCGCGATGCTGCAGCGGGTCCATGCCGCCGGCCGCTCAGACCGCATCACTGTGCTGTTCGACGACTACAGGGATCTGCGCGGGCGCTTCGACAAGCTCGTGTCGATCGAGATGATCGAGGGAGTCGGGTGGCAGTACTTCGACACGTTTTTCCGCTGCTGCTCCCGGCTGCTCGTGCCGGACGGGCTCATGCTGCTCCAAGCGATCGTGATCGAGGACCAGGCATACGAGGTGGACAAGGCGACGAACAGCTTCATCATGTCGCGGATCTTTCCGGGTGCTTGCCTGCCTTCACGTGCCGTCATCGAGCGGTGTGTGCGCGACTCGACGGACATGCGCGTAGTCGACACGGAGGACATCACCGTGCACTACGCGTCAACGCTGCAAGAGTGGCGCGCTCGCTGGCGGGCCAACGCGAACCGCGTGACGGCACTCGGCGGCGATGAGCGCCTCGTGCGCCTCTGGAACTTCTACTTCGCCTGGTGCGAGGCAGGATTCCGCGAGCGACGCACCGGTGACGTGCAGGTGCTCCTCGCAAAGCCGGGTCATCACGAGCGAGCGTGCAGAAAAAGCGGCACGCGAACGGCCGAGAAACCGCTGGAGCGCCTCGCTCCATCCCCATAACGTGGGGGTGAGATGAACGAAGCGAAAGCAACAACCCACTCAATGACCGCCTCGTCGGTGCCGTCGCAACGGGGCGCCGTGCTGCGCGTGCTCTTGCCGGTTTTCCTGGTGGCGTACGCGGCGCTGCCGATCGCCGTCGCCCGGCATTCGGGCTGAGCCTACGGGCGCGTCAGCTGCTCGAGCGCGAAGAGAAACGACTCGTAGTCCGCCCCCGTACCCTGGCGCAGGCCGATCTCGCAGGTGCGGTTGCTGCACAGGTAGGCATCGAACGTGCGGCCGGAAAGTTCGGCGGACTCGTCGGCAGTTGCAGCGGCCGGCAACTCTGGGTGGAGGAAGCCGCGATCTCCGGCGAACCCGCAGCACGTCGCGGACGGCGGCGTGAAGACGTGGTCGGCGAGCGACTGCGCCAGGCTCTCGAGTTGGCGCGTGAGCCCTAGGTGCCTGGTCGCGCACGTCGGGTGCACAGCGACCGTACCCAGCCGAGCTCGGACCTCGAGGTCCGGCAGCAGGCGGTCGTGCGCCCACGCGATCGAGTCGAGGATCGTCATCGTGCCGAGGCGCTCGCGTCGTGCTTCGTCGAGATGTGTCCCCGCGTCCTCGACCAAGCCGAGCGCGCACGAGCTCGCGTCGATGACGATCGGCAGACTCCCCTTGTCCGACCACTCCCAAAGTGAGTCGAGCGTCTTGGCCGCCATGAAGGCGGCGCCCGCGCCGTAGCCCTTCGAGTGCCACGGGGTCGAGCAGCAATGTCCCGGTACATCTGAAGGGATCCACACCGGCTTACCGGCACGCGCAGAGACGGCCACGAGCGCCTCGGGCAACCCCAGGTCTCGTGACGATCCCGGCGAGTTGCCAAAGATCCGGTTGATGCATGCCGGCAGGTAGACGGCGGCCGCGCCTTGCCGCGTCGTGGTGGGCAGGCGCGCCGGCGCCGGCCGCGGCATCTCCGCGGGCCACTGCGGCACGAGCTCGTTGCTGATCACGCTGCGCAGGGCACGCGTCGCGCCGCGTAGCGGCGGCCCCACGCGCAGCCCGACACGCGCACCGCGCTCGAACGCCGCCCAGCGCCGCGCGGCGGCCAGCGCCACGCGCTGCGCCCGCGGTCCATGCTCGCGACCGCGCAGGTCCTTCACGAGCTTGCCCGTGTCGATACCCAGCGGGCAGGCCAGCCTGCAGGAACCGTCTGCCGCACACGTCTCGAGCCCGTCGTACTCGTACTCGTCGAGCAGCGCGGCGAGCACCGGCGATCCGGCCGGCTGACGGGCCATCTCGCGGCGCAGCACGATGCGCTGGCGCGGCGTCGTGGTGAGGTGGCGGCTTGGGCACACGGGCTCGCAGAACCCGCACTCCACGCAGGTGTCGGCCTCCTCCTCGATCGGGGGCGCCCCCTTCAGGTTGCGCAGATGCACGCCCGGGTCACGGTTGAGCAGCACACCCGGCGCGAGCACTCCCTGCGGGTCGGCAAGCGCCTTGATCCGCCACATCATCTCGGTCGCCTTGGGGCCCCACTCGCGCTCGACCCACGGCGCCATGTTGAGTCCGGTGCCGTGCTCCGCCTTCAGCGAGCCGTCGTACTTGTCGACGATCAGCCCGACGAGTTCGACCATGAACGCCTCGTAGCGGTCGCGGTCGGCCTGCTCCCCGAATGCCGGGGTCAGCATGAAGTGCAGGTTGCCCGCCGATGCATGACCCGCGACCCCCGGCAGGAAGCCGTGCTGCCCGAGCAGCGCGCGGATCTCCGCCGCCGCCTCGGCAATGCGGGCCGGAGGCACGCACACGTCCTCGATGATCAGAGATGTCCCGCGCGGGCGGATCTTGCCGAGCAGGCCGTGCAACCCCTCACGCACGCGCCAGTACACCTCCGTCTGCTCGGGATCGCGCGTGAACCGCGCCGGTTGCACCAGCGGAGCCCCCGCGAAGATCTGCATCGCCTCGGCCTCGCGCGCGGCCAGTTCCTCCGGGTCGTCGGTGCGGAATTCGACCAGGATCGCGGCCGCGTCGTTGGGCGCGTCGTTCCACTCCGGGGGAATCGGCGCGAACGCCTGCGCGGCCTTCATCGCGAGGACCATCATCAGCTCGGTCGCGCTCGCGCCCGTCTGCACCAGCGGCTGGACGCAGGCGACCGCCTCGTCGATGCCGGGGAACAGGACAAATGCGGTTGACGTATGCCGTCCGAAGGGAACCGTGTCGAACACGACCTCGCTGACGAATGCGAGCGTCCCCTCGGAGCCGACGATCAGCCGGCGGAAGATCTCGAGCGGGGTGTCGGCTTCCAGGAAGGCGATCAGCCGGTAGCCCATCGTGTTCTTGATCTCGAACTTACGCCGGATGCGCTCCGCGAGCTCGGTGTCTGCGCGGATCTCGTCGCGGATCGCGGCGAGGCCCTGCGCCAGAGCCGGCTCCTGCGCGGCGAACTGCGCCTCTGCCTCCGGACGCTCCGTGTCGATCACCGTCCCCGAGGGCAGTGCGAACGTCAGCGCGCGCACGGTGCGGTATGCGTCGTGCGTCACACCGCAGCGCATCCCGCCGGAGTTGTTGGCGACGACGCCACCCACCGTGGCGATGTCCGTGGAGGCGGGGTCCGGCCCGAGGCGGCGCCCGTGCTCGGCGAGGATCGCATTCACGTGTCCGAGCAGCGTGCCGGGCAGCACGCGCACCCGTTCACCGTCGTGCTCTACCTGCACCCCGCGCCAGTGCCGGCGTACGTCCACCATCACGCCGTCGCCCTGCGCCTGGCCGTTGAGGCTGGTGCCCGCGGCCCGGAAAGTGATCGGCACTCCCGTGCGACGCGCGTAGCCCATCACCTCCATGACGTCCCTGATGTCGTGCGCCATCACCACCGACCTCGGGATCATGCGGTACGGGCTGGCATCGGAGGCGTAGCGCACAAGGTCCGACACGCGTGCGAGCACGCGGTCCTCGCCGAGCAGCGCGATCAGATTGGAGCGCAGCGGCTCCGGCGTGCCCGACGCAAGCGAATCGGGCACCCGGTCGGTGGCCGGGGCGGGCACCTCCGGGGCGATGCGCGCGACGTCCGGCTCGAGCAGCGCCATCAACCCAGCGACATGCCGGGAGCGATCGGCACTTCGATCAGCTCGGGCGCGCCGGATGCGATCGCATCCGCGAGCGCGGTCCGCAGGTCATCAGAGCCCTCGACCTGCCGCGCCCGCATGCCGTAACCGGTAGCGATCGCGACGCTGTCGAGTCCCGACACGTCGAGTCCGGGAGCGCCCATCTCACCCTCGAACTCGGCAAACCACTTGAGGATCGCGTACTCCTCGTTGCGCAGCACCAGCACCGTCAGCGGCACCTCATAGGCCACCGCGCTCCATAGGGCGGCGATCGCGTACTGCATCGAGCCGTCGCCGATCACCGCGACGACGGGACGCTCGGGCTTGGCAAGCTGCACGCCAATCGACGCAGGCAGCCCGTAGCCGAGGCCGCCCCCGGCGCCGAAGAAATAGCTCCCCGGCCGTGAGAGCCGCACCTGGTTGCGGAATGCGAGCACACTGGATGGAGCCTCGTTCACGATGATCCCGTTGTCGGGGAACACCTCTGCCAGCGCTGCCGCTGCCGCGGTGGCGGTGATCGGATCGGAGTCCGGTGACGGCTCCGGCCCCGGCCGCGCGGAGGGCAGGGGACGATCCGACTCCGGCACCTGCTCCAGCAGCGCCGACAGCGCGAGCGCCACGTCGCCGAGGATCGCGTCCCCCGCCGGGGCTCGGGCCGCCTCGTCCGGGTCACTGGTCAACTGCACCAAGGACGTGCCTGGCGGCAGGACCGGACCGGGTATGTAGGGGTAGTAGGTGAACACGGCTGCGCCCGCGACCACGACAAGGTCGTGGCCCTCGAGCGTCTGCGCGACCGCCGCGATCGCCGGAGGGAGGACACCCTGGAACTGGGCGTGGTTTTCGGGAAAGCCGAGGCGGCCCGATCCCGACGCGGGGGATGACCAGACCGGCAGGCGGCAACGCTCGGCGAGTGCCACGGCGGTGTCCCAAGCGCCGCTCGCGTCGATGTCCGGACCGGCCACCAGCACCGGGTTCGACGCCGCGCCGAGGCGCCGGGCAAGGTCGGAGATTGCCTGCGGGTCTGGAGCCGGGCGCCCTGCGACGCGGCGTTCCCTCACGCCCTGCATCGCTTCGCTGTCGGCCTCTGCCGCCCAGTCGTCCATGGGAATGGAAAGGAACACCGGGCCGCGCGGCGTAGTCGCTGCCACATGTGTGGCGCGCGCAAGCGCGGCCGGCACGTCCTGCGGCCGCGGCGGCTCGTAGCTCCATTTCGTGACAGGGCGCGGCATCGTGGTCGCGTCGCGGTTGGTCAGCAGGGCCTCCATCGTCATCATCGCCCGCACCTGCTGGCCGGCTGTGACGACCAGCGGGGACTTGTTCTCGCGGGCGTTGAAGAGCGCGCCCATCGCATTGCCGACCCCGGGAGCGGTATGCAGGTTGACGAGCGTGGGTCGCCCACTTGCCTGCGCGTAGCCGTCGGCCATGCCGACAACGATCGCCTCCTGCAGGCCGAGGACGTAGCGGAAGTCCGCGGGGAACCCCGACAGGAACGGCAGCTCCGTGGACCCCGGGTTGCCGAACACGGTCGTCATCCCGTGCTCGCGCAACAGGTCGTACGACGCCTCGCGGACCGTGGTCATCGCGGGCCGAGCACGTTCGTATCGGCGTGGGGGAGGCGCGCCAAAGCGCGCCGATCCTATTGCAGCGTCAGCTCTTCTTGGCGCTTGCCTTGCCGCCCTTGCGGCCGGCCGACTTCTTCTGCGCGGTCGTACCGCCCTGGCTCGAGTTGGAGCGCCGCGTGCCGCTGCCGCTGGCCTTGCCGCCGCGGCTCGAGGCACCGGGCGAGTTGGCGATCTTCGCCGCGCGCTCCTTAGACATGCCCTTCTTCTTCAGCCCCTCATACTGCTTCTCGTTCTTAACGTTCGCACTCTTGCTAGGCATAGGGGTACTCCTCCAGAGTTAGCTTGCCTGGAGGAGTACCCGAGAAAGAACCTGCGTAACTGCGAACTGCGTAACTGCGTAACCGCGCTACCGCGTAACCGCGCTACTGAATGTATCCCGCCTCCCGCAGATACGCACGCGCAACGCTCCTGGGCGTCTCGCGGTCCACGTCAACTCGCGCGTTCAGCTCCTGCATGACGCGCTCGGTGAGCCCCTTCTGGACTTCCTCGACCGTGGTCTTGAGGTCAGGGCCGGCAGCGTCTGCTGTCTCCTTGCTGGCGACGAACGTCACGTTGCCGGGCGGGAACACCTGCTTGTCGTCCTCGAGCGTGACCACGTCGTCGCGCGTCGAGAGCTGCGCGTCGGTCGTGAAGATGATCGAGAGATCGGCCTGGCCCTTGTCGAGCACTTCGTAGCGCAACCCGATGTCGACCGGCGTGAACTTCTGGAACCGCAAGCCGTAGGTTTCCTGGAGCCCGACCAGGCAGTCGGCCCGTTGGCGGCACTCGGGCGAGCCGTAGAGGGTCAGGTCCTGGGCCTTGCCCTCGAGGTCGGAGACCTTCGTGACGCCCAGCTCGTCGGCCTTCTTCTTCAGCATCCCGACGGCGTTCGCACTTGTGAACGGACTGGGTGCGTAAGCGACGAGGCCCTCCTGGGCGAAGTCATCCTGCGCCTGCGAGACCGCCTGCGCGGCGTCCTTCGGAATGTCCTGCGGCTGGACGTCGAAGAACGAAGTGAGCGCGGTGCTCGCGTACTCCGGATATCCATCGACGTCGCCGCCCTTCAGCGCCTTCAACGCAATCTGCTCCGAGCCGAGGTTCAGGTCCTTCTGCACGTCGTAGCCCGCGGCCTGCAGCGCCTGCGCGTAGATCTCGCCGAGGATGAACTGCTCGGTGAAGTTCTTGGAGCCGACGGTGATGCTGGTGCTGGCGTTGTCGGCGTTCCGCTCGATGACCTTTCCGTCAGCGGAGCCGCCGTCGCTCGACTTGTTGTCGTCGCCACATGCTGCCAGCGCAACTGCGCACACAAGTGCGGCAAGTACGGCGAGCAGGGCTCGGGCGGGGTGACCGCGTCTCATCAGGATCTCTCCTCTTTTCGGGGGCTGTGCGGCTTTGCGACGGGAGGAGCCTAACCGCTATGTGGTGGCCTGCAAGCCGCGGGGCGCGACCGCACGCTGTATCGCAGCAAAGAGCAATTCGACCGTGAGCGCCAGCACCGCGACCAGCATCGCCCCCGCGAGGCGCCCATCCGCTCCGTACACGTTGGCGCTCAGGATGTAGTCCCCCAGCGTCAGGACGCCGGCGAGCGGTGCGATCGTGGCGGTCGCGACGACGTTGACCGCGGACGTGCGGATACCGCCGAAGATCGAGAACAGCGCGAGCGGCAGCTCGATGCGGCGGACGACCTGGTGAGGTTTGAGGCCCATGCCCTTGCCGGCATCGATCACCTCGCGATCGACCTGGCGCACGCCCACGTAGGTGTTGGTCAGGATCGGCGGAATCGCGAGCAGCACCAGCGCCAGCATCACGTTCGTGAACCCCACACCGATGTAGGCGACGAAGAACGCGATCAGCGCCAAGCTGGGAACGGCACGCCCGATGTTGGAGATGCTGATCGCCAGCAGCTCGCCCTTGCCCGCGTGGCCGAGCGCGAGCCCGATCGGAATCGCGATCCCGCATGCCAGGCCGATCGCGGCAAAGCTGAGCTTCAGGTGCTCCCAGGTGAACTCCCAGACCTCGGCGAGCCCGCCCACCTCGACGCCGCCGGTCTGCGCCTCACGCGTGTTGAAGATGAAGTCGAGCGCGTCGCCGAACTCGGACACCACGCCTGCAAGCTCGATCATGCCGGCTGCGCCCTCCGCCACGGTGTCATTACACGCTGCACGCCGAGCAGGATCACGTCGAGCGCGAACGCCATCAGCACAGCCAGGCCACCGGCGGCGACGACGCCGGTCTTGAACGTGATGTTGCTGCCGGAGATGATCTGCTCGCCCAGTCCGCCGGCGCCCGCGAACACCGCGAGCGTCGCGAGCCCCACGGTGCTGGTAGTTGCGATGCGCAGGCCGGCGACGATGTCGGGGATCGCCAGCGGCAGCTCCACCTTCCACAGCAGCTGGCGCTCGGTCAGCCCGACGCCGCGGCCTGCGTCCCGGGCCTCCTCGGGAACGTTCTGCAGGCCGAGCACGATGTTGCGGAAGATGATCTGCAGCGTGTATGCGGTGAGCGCGATGATCGCCGTCGTGTTGCCGCGGCCGGTGATCGGGAGCAGCAGGAAGAACACCGCCAGGCTGGGGAGGGTGTAGAGCACGCCCGTGAGGCCCACGATGGGGCCGACCAGCCAGCGCCGGCGCCGCGCGATCAGAGCCAGCGCGAACGCGATCACGAACCCGATCGCCACCGAGGTCACGGTCAGGTAAAGATGCTGCGCCAGCGGGTCGGTGTAGCGGTCGAAGTTGTCGACGATCCACCCTGGGCAGAGCTTGTTCTCGGAGATGCAGGTCGACTCGGAGCGATCGCGAATCTCGACCTGCGCCAGCATCACGTCTCGACGCGCTCGGCCGCCGGCGTGACGTGCATGGTCGCTTCCGGCGAGCTGAGGAACTCGGAGATGATCTCGACAGACAGCACACCCACCACGGCACCGCGGCCGTCCACCACCGGGCCGTACTGGGTGTCCGACCGCAGCAGGTCGGAGAGCGCGTCGCGCAGCATGTCCTCGCGCTCGAGAAACGGTTCGGGGGCGGTGTCTGGTTTCTCCGGGACCGTCTCGAGCGCCATGTCGCGCTCCGACATCCACCCGAGCGGGCGACCGTCGGCGTCCACGACAAGCGGATACGGCAGGTCCGCGTCAGCGATTGCCGCGCGTGCCTTCTCGGTCGGCTCGCCCGGACGCACGAGCGGCGCCTTCCACAGGTCGATGTCGCGCACGCGGATCAGCGAGAGCCGCTTCAGCGCCCGGTCGGAGCCGACGAAGTCCTCGACGAACTCGTCGGCCGGGCTCATCAACAGCTCCTCCGGCGTCGCGTACTGGGCAAGGACGCCGCCCTTGCGCAGAATCGCCACCTTGTCTCCCATCTTGATCGCCTCGTCGATGTCGTGGGTGACGAACACGATCGTCTTGCGGATCTCCGACTGCAGGCGCAGGAACTGGTTCTGCAGACGCTCGCGGTTGATCGGGTCGATCGCCCCGAACGGCTCGTCCATCAGCATCAGCGGGGGATCGGCTGCGAGGGCGCGCGCCACCCCGACACGCTGGCGCTGGCCGCCGGACAGCTGCGCGGGGTACCGGTCGCGCAGCTCGGTGCCGAGCGAGGTCAGCTCGAGCAGCTCATCCACGCGTCCCTGCACCCTTTCCTTCTCCCAGCCGAGCAGCTTCGGCACGACCGCGACGTTCTCGCCGATCGTCAGGTGGGGGAACAGGCCGATCTGCTGGATCACGTAGCCGATCCCGCGTCGCAGCTCCGCCGCGGGACGGGAGCGGATGCTTGTGCCGTCGATCAGGATGTCGCCCTCGGTCAGCTCGATCATCCGGTTCACGAGTCGCAGCGCGGTCGTCTTGCCGCAACCCGACGGGCCGACCAGCACGCAGATCTCGCCGGCGGGGACAGTCAGCGAGAGGTCGTTGATCGCCGGTTCCGCCTGACCCGGGTAACGCTTGACGACGTTGCGGTACTCGACCGAGGAGGCGGCCGTGTGCGAGGTCGAGGAACCGTCCCCTGCCACGCGCGCATGCTATTCGGTCGACTCCGGTCAGAAAGCCGCAGGCAGGCACATGTCCGAGGCAGGCTGTGCGACGCTCAGCTCGGGGCCCGGAAAACGGCGGGCGAGCCAGGCCCCCACGGCGCTTGGGGTGGCACCGCGGTCGAGACGAAGCATCACGGTCGAGCCGTGCACGCGCGCGTCCGGCGAGATCCTGCGCAGGTCGTGCGGCCGCGCGTATGCGACTCCTGCCGCACCCGGGCGACGCGGGCTGCTGCTGAGAGCGATTCCGGAGATGCGCATGCTCGCTTCGCCGCTCGTCGTCGCGACTCTCGCACGGGAGCCGGCTCGCAGACCGAGCCTGCGTGCCAGTCCGCGCTCGAGGACAAGACCTGTGTCTCGCGGCCAGGTGCCGGCCACGAGCAGCGGCCGGTCGACGGCCGGTCGTCGTCGCGGGCGCTCCTCGACCCACACGCCGGCCTCCGTGCGGCCATTCGCCAGGGAGGTCGCGACACCCGCGTACGGTCCCGAAGCTGCGGCAAGTCCGGGCAGGTCGTTCACGACAGCTCGCAAATCCACCCCGGGGAATGCCGTCGCCTGGATTGCTGCGCCGCGGGTAAGGCGTGCAACGGAGGGGCAGGTGGTGCTCACAGGGGAGGGGATCAGGAGGCTGGCCAGCACGGCCACGGACACTGTCGCGGCGATTGCGATCAGGCGACCGCGCGGATTGGCGCTGGGGATCGGTCGGAGTCGGGATCGGGTGGGTATCGATGCCATTTGATCCTCCTTGGGGTCGCGCCCGACACTACGGCTACGTCCCCTCCGGTACAGCCGAAAACCCGCCACCACGCGCGCCGATTGACCTTCAGCCCGGGGATGAGCCCCTGTATCAGGGGCGGCCTGACACGCGGGAAAATTGCCCGCGCCAGATCGCGATTCCCCATCTACTCTGAAATTGGATTCGCAATCGGCGCCCCGCTAGGCGCCCCTCATAGAAAGTCAGGGAGGACCAATGTCACGCAGGGGACTTGGTACTGCCCGTGTGGTCGTCGCACTGCTGTGTGCGGCCATCGTGGGCATGCTTGTACCGTCAAGCTCGACCGCAGCAACGCTTCCGGCAGGATTCGAGGAGACCACCGTGCTCCCCGGAGTCGGCAAGCCGCAGGACATCGCAATCGCGCCCAACGGGCGTGTGTTCGTCGCAGAGAAGACCGGATTCATCCGGACGTATTCCAGCATCGACGACACGACCCCGACGCTGTTCGCCGACCTGCGCACCAAGGTGCACAACTTCGGCGCACGCGGGCTGTTGTCGATCGTCACGGACCCGGGATTCCCGGCCAAGCCGTACGTGTACGTGTACTACACGATGGACGCTCCGCTCGGCGGTACCCCGCCGGTGTACGGCGGCGGGTCCTTCGACGCATGCCCTGAGATCAACGATCCTCAGGACGGCGACCTCGACAAGCCGGGCCTCCAGGCCATCGGCGCCGTCGACAACTGCCCGGTCGGCTCTCGTATCTCGCGGCTTCAGGTCGCAGGTGAGCTGATGACGGGCTCCGAGAAGATCCTGATCGAGGACTTCTGCCAGCAGTTCGCAGGCCACGCAGGTGGTGGCCTCGCCTTCGGTGCGGACGGAAGGCTGTATGCGTCCGCCAGCGACGGCTCCACCTCGCAGTTCTGGGACTGGGGTCAGTCAGGATCGCCGAAGAACCCGTGCGGTGACCCGCCCGGCAGTGCCGGTTCCACGCTCACGCGTCCGACGTCCGAGGGTGGACGTCTGCGTGCGCTGGACATCCGCACGACGGGTGACCCGCTGGGCCTGTCGGGCTCGGTGATCCGGATCGACCCGGCCACCGGCAAGGCGGCCGACGGCAGCACCTCGAACTCGAAGCGCATCGTGGCGTACGGACTCCGTGACGCTACTCGCCTCGCAATCCGACCCGGCACGAGCGACATCTGGGTCGCAGAGCGCGGCGGCGGCTACTTCGAGGAGCTGCACCGGATCGACTCGTTCTCGAAGCAGCTCAACTTCGGTTGGCCCTGCTACGAGGGTGACGCAAAGCGGGCGCAGAGCGATCTGCAGAACCTGAACATGTGCGAGAGCCTGTACGCGGACAAGCTGAACCTCAAGTCCCCGTTCTGGGCCTACGACCACGAGGCTCCCGTCCACCCGGACGAGAACTGCGTGGGGCAGGACGCACGGCCGGGAAGCACGCTCTCGGGCCTCGAGTTCTACCCGTCAGCGGGTGGGAACTTCCCGCCCATGTACCGGAACGCGCTGTTCTTCGCAGACCGTCTGCGGAGCTGCATCTGGGCACTCCTGCCCGACGCAAGCGGTGTGCCCAAGAAGGGCAGTGTCGTGCCGTTCGCCGGCATGGCCAACCGGGCGACCGACCTGGAAGTCACGCAGCAGGGCGACCTGCTGTACATCGACCAGTCGGTCGACACCGTGAAGCGCATCCGCTACACGCTGGTCAACAATGCGCCAAAGGCGGAGGCCACGGCCAATGTCACGTCCGGCAACGCACCGCTTGCGGTCGCGTTCAGCGGGCTTGGCTCGACCGACGCGGACGGTGACGCGCTCACCTACGCATGGGACCTCGACGGGGACAACCTCCTCGACGACTCCACGGCGGCCCAGCCGACGTTCAACTACACGACGCCCGGCACGTACATCGTGACCCTCAAGGTCACGGACACGAGCGGGGCGTTCGGCACCAACACGGTCACGATCACGGTCACGGCACCCGGCAGCACGCCGGCGCCGGGCACGGGCTCCGGCACGACGCCGGCACCCAACACGATCAACGCCATCACGCCCATCCTGGGCGGGCCGGTGGCGGGCGCGAAGGGACCGACCCTGGTCCTGGCGGCGGCTCGCACGCAGCACCTGCTCGGTAAGCGGTCGATCGAGGTTCACGGCGGCTGTCTGGCCGCGTGCACCCTGAAGGCCACGGCGACGATCTCGTTGCCGGGAGCCAGCAAGTCGTTGAAGCTGCGCGGGATCTCTCGCAAGGCGGCAAGCGGCAAGGTGCTGACGCTACGCATCAAGCTGTCCAAGAAGACGATGCGTGCCGTCCGGCGCGCGATGCGCCGCGGCAAGAAGGTCACCGCGACCATCACGGTCGTCGCGACCGACGCGTCGGGCGCCTCCAGCGCCAAGCGCAAGGTCAGGCTGAAGCGCTAGTTAACTCAGCAGGACGTTCGGAATGGGGCTGGGGCGCGCAAGCGCCTCAGCCCTTTTTTTCTGAGATCTCGGCCGACAGCCAGCCCTGGGCCACAGGGTCGGTGCCCGACTCGACCACTCGCTGCATCTCCGCGAGCATCGGGCCCCGCAGTTGCTGCTTCACCGTCGCGTAGGCGTCGGAGGGCATGTCGCCCAGCTCCGCGGCCATGTCGAGCGCCCGCGCGAGCACCGCGTCCGGATCGGCCAGCTCGTCCACCATGCCAAGGTCGAGTGCCTCCGGCGGGTCCACCAGATGAGCCCGCATCACCAGGTAGCGGGCGGCCGGCGGCGACAGCTCGGCTTTCACGACGGCGATTGCGTTCGCCGGATAGGGCACGCCGACCCGCGTCTCGGTGAGGCCCAGCTTGCCCTTCCTCGAGCCCACGCGGTAGTCCGCGCAGAGCGCAAGCACGATGCCACCGGCGATCGCATGGCCGTTGATCGCGCCGACGACCGGTCGCTCGAACCCGTACCAGGCCGCCACCATGCGGTTGATGGCCATGATCATGCCGGCCTGCCCCGCGGCGTCGAGGGTGGGCACGAGGTTCAGGTCGAGCCCGGCGGAGAAGAATCCGTCCCGGCCGACGATCACGACGGCGTCGGGCAGCGACGCAGCGAGCTCCTCGGTGACGCTGATGATCTCCTCGAGCAGCTCCGGATTCATCGCGTTCGCGGGCGCGCGGTCGATCCGGACGACCGCGATGCTCCCCCGCGAGTCGACCGTGACGTGCGGGTCAGACATATCTAGGGCTTCGCCCACCTAAAGTCATGTGCTTCGCGCCTGCGGCGCTCGCCGGTCAAACCATCAGGTGCGGGTAATCCCGCTCGACCAACTCGCGATACTGATCGAACACGGGCTTCGTGATCGGCATGAGCTTGAGCGCCGCCTTCACGTCGCCGCTCGACTTGATGCGCCGGCGCGCGAGCGCCATGGGCACGTTCTCCTTGCCCTGGAAGTACTTGTTGGCGACGTCGGAGTCCATCGTCATCTCGACCTGGGGCTTCCAGTCGACTTCGTCGGACCACACCCAGCGCAGGTTGTGGTCGCCGCCCGAGTCGTCGTAGGTGATGTTCACCACGGCGTCCTGATCCGGGAACTCGAAACGCTGCGGCACGCGCGCGTCACGCAGCTGCGGGCCCATCTCGGGGTCGGTGCTCATGAGTGTGAACACCTGGTCCATCACCTCGCGGAACTCCTTACCGGAGCGAAACTCGGCCATCGCGGGGCGAGTCTAACCGTCAACCCTCCCGAGGTGGGGCGCACCTCCGGGGTACTACACCGCAAGAGCGCCCCACCTCGCGGGATGCCGGTGGACTTTCCGAGACAGACCGCTAGGTATCCTCGGTGCGTGGCGAAGGTCTTCGACTCGATCAACGCACCGCTGCGGGAGTGGATCGCGCAGCGGGAGATGTACTTCGTTGCCACCGCGCCGCTCGCGGGCGACGGCCACGTGAACCTCTCGCCGAAGGGCCCGATCGGGACCCTGCGCGTGCTCGACGATCACACAGTCGCCTATCTCGACTTCATCGGCAGCGGCGCCGAGACGATCGCCCACCTGCGTGAGAACGGCCGCATCGTCGTGATGCTGTGCGCATTCGACGGGCCGCCGCGGATCCTGCGCCTGCACGGCCGCGGCGAGGTCGTGGTCGCGGACGATCCGCGCTTCGACGACCTCATGGAACGCTGCGACTTCGAGCTGCCGGCCGTCTCCGAGGCGCGGCGCTCCGTGGTGCTTGTGCACGTTGCCCGGATCGCCGACTCGTGCGGATACGGCGTGCCGCTGATGAGCTTCGAGGGCATCCGTCCCCACATGGAGGCGTGGGCGTCGAAGCGATTGCGCACCGGCGGTCCCGAGGCCCTGCGCGACTACCAGCGCCAGAAAAACGCGGAGAGCCTCGACGGCTTACCCGCCGTGGAGCTCGCAGAGTCAGCTGTCGAAACCCAGTCCGAGCCGGTCGAGCAGACGTAGCCAGGCGCCGCGGCGGCCCTGGCGGCGGTCGGCGGCGGCGAGCCGGTTGCGCGTGAGCTGGATCACCGCCCAGCGCAGCGGCTCGGGTGGAAACGGGACGGGCCGGGTGCGGACGTAGCGCAGGGCAGTTGCCTCGGTCCGGTGCCCCGCCAGCAGGTCGAGGGCCACGCGGGCGCCGAAGCGGCTCGCGCCGATGCCCAGCCCGGTGTGCCCGGCCGCGTACGCCACGCGCCCCCCGTGCGACGTGCCGAAGAACGCCGAGAAGCGGCTGCAGGTGTCGATCGGCCCGCCCCAGCGGTGCGTGAACCTCACGTCCTCGAGCTGCGGGAACGTGGTGAAGAAGTGCTGCGCGAGCCGCGCGAAGGTGGCTTCGCGCTGGTGCAGATGCGGCCCGACGCCGTTGCCGAAGTTGTAGAGGGCGTCGTAGCCGCCCCACATGATCCGGTCGTCGGCGGTCAGCCGGTAGTAGTGGAACTGATTCGCAGCGTCGCCGATCCCCTGGCGGTTGGCCCAGCCGAGCGACGCGAGCCGGGAGGAGCCGAGCGGCTCGCTCACCAGGACGTAGTCCCAGACGGGGACGATCCGGCGTCGCACGGCGCGCACGGGCGAGCGGAAGGCGCCTGTCATCAGCACCGCGGCGCGGGCGTCGACCCGGCCGCGTGTCGTGGAAACGCGCAGTCCGATACCCGCCGACTCCAGCCGCGTCACACGGGAGCTCTCGAACAGACGGACGCCGAGCTCCAGTGCGACGCGCCGCAGCCCCCACGCCAACTTCGCCGGGTCCACGATCCCGGCGCCGCTGCGCTGCCACAGGCCGGCGCGATAGAGCGGGGAGTCCACCTCCGCGCGCACCGTTTCGGCGTCGAGCAGCAGAACGTCCTGGCCGAGCCGCCGCAGGTCCGCCGCCTCCTCGGCGAGCCACCTTTCCTCGTGCGGCTCGAGAGCGACCGTCATTTCTCCGCTCAGAACGAGATCGCACTCGACTCCGTGGCGGTCGAGCGCCGCCACCGTCTGGTCGAAGTTGTCGCGACCGAGTCGTTCGAGCACGGGCATCTCGTCGGCGAACCGGGCGAGGCCGTTGCCCACTCCGTGCGTCAGCGACGACACGATGAAGCCTCCGCTGTGCCCGGTCGCGCCGTGAGGCGACGGCTCCGCCTCCAGCAGCACGACGTTCCGCACGGGATCGTCCTCCTTTGCCTGGATCGCCGTCCACAGGCCGCTCAGCCCGCCGCCGACGACAACGAGGTCGGCGTCGGTGCCTTCCTCGAGCGGCGCGCAGGGCGCGGGCGCAGCGCCGGAGTCGAGCCAGAATGAAACCGGCGCGGCGTCTGCGTACGCGCGCCGGTCGCGCTCGCTGGGCGCGGACAGGCTCCACGGAGTAGCTGTCAGGTGGTCGCCGGCTTCGTCATGCGCGTCGGCTCGCCCGGTGAGAGCTGATCCGGATCGTTGTACTCCGCCCCCGGAGGCGCCGGGATCGGGCCGTCCAGGAGCGGATCGGCGGTCTCCTCCATCCAGCGGTCGAGCATCGCGCTGAGCTCGTCCTTCACCGGCTGCGCCGAGGGCGCGGCCGCGAGGTTGTGCGCCTCGGCCGGGTCGAAGAGCAGGTCGTAGAGCTGTTCCTGGTCCACGGCGCGCTCTGCCCAGCCGGCCTGCACCCAGAGGTCCTTGCTCGGGCTGTCGTCGGTGTTGACAAGCACGGGCGCCGGATCGCCAAAGCGCCTGATGAACTTCCAGCGCGGCGTGCGCACCGCGCGCTGTGGCTCGTACGCGGCGTGGTAGGTGCCCTCCGCGAAGATCGCATCGCGCACCGACTCGCGTTCGCCCGTGACCAGCGGCATCAGCGATTCGCCCTGGAGGAACGCGGGAGCCTCGATCTCGAGCAGGTCGCAGACGGTTGGGTAGAGGTCGATGTGCGAAACCAGTGCGTCGCTGACAGTCCCGCCCTCGAAGCCGCCCGGCCCACGCATGATCAGGAACACCCCGATCCCCCGGTCGGTGAGGGTCGTCTTTGCTCCCGGAAACGCCATGCCGTGGTCGGTGGTGCAGATCACGAGCGTGTCGCCGGCAAGCCCCAGGTCGTCCAGCGCGCCCAGCACCGCGCCGATCCCGTCGTCGAGGGAACGCGCGCTCGCGGCAAAGGCCGCCATGTCTGCCCGGGTCTGGGGCGTGTCGGGCAGGTTGGAAGGAGGCAGGACGTAGCGGTCCTCGCCGGCAGCCGGACGGAAGAACTCGCGGTGCGTCTCGAAGAAGCCGACCGACAGGAAGAAAGGCCGGCCCGGCGGATCGCGCAGGACGTCGATCGTGACCGGCGCGACGTCGCTGGCGCGCGTCGTGGCGATCTTGATGACGCGGTCGTAGCCGATTACGTCGGGGCGCTTGGAGATGTGCTGCTCGCCGATCAGCACCGAGTGGTAGCCGGCCTCGTGCAGCGTGTGCACGATGTGGTGGTCGTAGTCGTTCAAGGACCAGCCGCGGTGTGCGAGCCCCAGCATCCCGTTCGAGTGCGCGTACTGCCCTGTCAACAGGCATGCCCGGCTGGCGGAGCAGGTGGATGCCGCGCAAAACGCCTGCCGGAAGAGAACACCCTGCTCGGCCAGCCGCTGGATGTGAGGAGTCGGATACGGCGTGCCCGTACGGCTGCACGTAGCGACCCGTGTCGTGCGAGTGCAGGTAGAGGATGTTGGGCCGGCCCGGGTCCGCCATGTTCACCGCAAGGCGAGCGCCTCGGCGCCGTACCTGCTCACCCAATGCTCGGTCAGATCGTCGGACTGGCGGGCGGTGCGCGGCCGGCAGGGCTGCTGGGCGCCCGGGTCCGCGCCCACATGACGAAGGATCGTGGTCAGCGTCGCCTGCATCTCCTGGACGAAGTCCTCGTAGATCACAGTCATCGGGTCGGCATCGGTCGCTTCGAAGTAGGTCGCCCAGCTGCGGTCCGAGGCTGCGATCCGCCGTCGCAGGTGGTCGATCGCCTCGAAGCTGTATCGCAATCGCGAGTGGGGCGCCGGCTGGTCCGACCTGTCCTCGGCGGGCGCGACGTCCTTGCGCCAGTGCCAGGTCTGGACCGCACGCCACAGCGACACGGCCTGGCGCACCTGGTCCCGCCGGCGCAGCCACACGAACCGCAGGTTCGGGAAGGCATGCGAGAGGAGGTCGTTCGGCGCGACCACGTCGCGGTGACGGGGAATGTCCGCGAGCCCGTCGACGAGCCCCGCCACGTACGGCCACATGATCTTTGCCCCGAAGACGCCGTTCGGAGTGGTTGCCCGGTCGGTGACCCAGTCCACATACTCCTCGAAGCCGGCAAAGCGGCGCGGGTCGAACAGCTCGTGCTGCTCCAGCTTTCCCTCGTGATCCTCCAGCGGCACGATGTCTGCGGCCACGCCCTCGAGGTAGTCACGCGGGGTCATCGGCAAGCGGGTTGACCGCAGCTGCTGGAAGTACTCGTCGGGGCGCCCCGCGACGCCGGTGCCCGTCAGCAGCTCGCACAACAGGGTGCTGCCGCTGCGCGGCGTGGTGCAGATCAGGTAGGAGTTGACCGGCTGTCCGTTCACAGCGCCGACGAAGCTAGCATCCGGCCGGTGAGTGCGCCCTTCATCCACGAACTGCGGGTCCGCTACGGCGAGTGCGACCCGCAGCAGATCGTCTTCAACGCGAACTACTTCCTGTACTTCGACGTCGCGTTCACCGAGCTGTGGCGGGAGGCGATCGGGCCCTGGCAGGACATGGTCGAGCGCGGCATCGATGCAGTCGTGGCCGAGGCGAACGCGCGCTTCCGGGCACCGGCCCGGTTCGACGACGTCCTCTCGCTGCGGGCACAGGTCGCGCGGCTCGGCACGACGAGTATCACGACACAGATCGACGTCATGCGCGACGACGACCTGTTGGTCGAGGGCCGGCTGCAGCACGTGTGCGTCGATGCACAAACCTGGAAGAAGACGGAGTTGCCGGACTGGGTGCGCTCGGGGCTGCAGCGCTTCGCGGTGGCCGAGTGATGGCAAAGAAGCGCAAACAGCGCGGCCGCGAGGAGGTCGCGCCGGCCGCAACGGTCGACTACAGCGACGCTGACGGCAACGTGCTCACGCTGCGCGAGTCCGTCTCCGCAGGCACGGCCGCGAAGCTCGCGGAACCGGCCGGCGGCGCGGCGGCTTCGGCCGACGACATGTGGCGGCGCCGTTCTGAACTGCTGTTCGAGCGGTTCGCCGTCCGGTGGGTGATCGCGGACCTGCCGCTCGAGCGCCAGAAGGAACTGCTCGCCCGCTACCGCATGGCCGACCAGGACACGCAGCGCTGGGTGCGCGAGACGATCGACGCGCACCTCGCGCGGCACCAGCCGGAGCTGCTGCCCTAGGCGGCTCCCGCCGCACGGAGGGCTTCGTCGCGGTCGAGGTAGCCGGTGATCTCGACCAATCGCTCCTGTCTCACCTTGAAGATCATCGCCGTGTGGTTCTGGACCTCCGGACCGCCGTGCCGGGTGCGTCCGGTCTCGCGCATGAAGACGACAACCGCATCGCCGGCGTCGATGACCTGTTCGATCTCGACACCGAACTCCTCCCATGGCTCCTGGATCTCGAGCATGTACGCGAGCACGGCCGCGGGCCCGCGCATGACCTGGCTTTCGTCGAGGCCACCGCGGGTACCGAACCAGACCACCTCGGGGTCGAGCATGTCCGCCAGCGCGGCTGTGTCTTGAGCCACGACGAGGTCCAAGAACCGCTGGACGAACTGCCCCACCGTCCTCACGCTGTTGCCAGCTCCCCGCCCTGCACCGAGACCATCGCAGCGTAACGGCCGCCGGTCGCGATCAGCTCCTCGTGATCGCCGAGTTCCACCAACCGGCCGCGGTCGAGCACCGCGATCTGCTCCGCGTCGCGGACCGTCGACAGGCGGTGGGCGATCGCGATCGTGGTGCGGCCGCGGGCGAGCTCGTCGAGCGCGACCTGCACGGCGCGCTCCGTCTCCGTGTCGAGCGCGCTCGTCGCCTCGTCGAGCACCAGGACCGGCGGGTCGCGCAGGATCGTGCGGGCGATCGCGATGCGTTGCTTCTCCCCGCCGGAGAACCGGTAGCCGCGCTCGCCGACGACGGTGTCGTAACCGTCGGGAAGCCGCTCGATCAGATCATGGATCTGCGCGGCCTGCGCGGCTCGCACCAGCTCCTCGTCCGTCGCGCCTGGCTTGGCAAAGCGCAGGTTGTCCGCGATCGACGAATGGAAGAGATGCGTCTCCTGTGACACGACGCCGACGATCGCGGACAGCGAAGCGTGCGTCAGGTCGCGCACGTCGATGCCGTCGATCGTCACCCGTCCCTCCTCCACCTCGTAGAGCCGCGCCAGCAGGTATGCGAGCGTCGTCTTCCCGGAGCCGGTCTCGCCCACGACCGCGAGCGTCGTCCCGGGCGGAATCTCGAGGTCGACCCCGCGCAGGGTCCAGTCACCCTCCGCTCCATACCGGAAGCCGACGCCCTCGAAAGCGACCGCTCCGGCGACCTCATGCGGCGGCATGGTGACCGCGCCATCGCGCTCCTCGATCTCGACCGGCAGGTCGAGATAGTGGAACACTCGCTCGAAGAGGGCCAGCGAGCTCTGGATGTCGACGCTCACCGACAGCAAGGACTGCACTGGGAAGAAGAGGCGGGTCTGCAGCGTGGTGAAGGCGACCAGCGTGCCGATCGTGATCGCGCCCCCGCCGCCCGCGATCGTGAGGCCGGCGAACAGGTAGATCAGCGCGGGCATCGCCGCGAAGCTCATCTGCACCGACGCCATCCGCCAGCGCCCGGCCATGCGCGAGCGGACCTCGAGGTTCGCGAGCTCGGCGGACTCGCGCTCGAATCGCTCCGCCAGCTCCGGCGAGCGGCCCATGGTCTTGCCCAGCAGGATCCCCGACACGGACAGTGATTCCTCCACCAGCGACGACATGTCGGCGAGCCGGTCCTGGCGCACCGCGGTGATGCGGCGGCGCTCGGCGCCAACCCGCCGGGTGACCCATATGAACAAGGGCAGCAGCCCCAGCGCCGCCACGGCCAGGCGCCAGTCGAGCAAGAACATCGCGACCGTCGCGGCCAGGACGGTGGTGACGTTCGAGACGATCGAGGTGGCGGTGTTCGTGACGACCGTCTGCACACCGCCGATGTCGTTGGCGATCCGCGACTGGATCTCGCCCGTGCGCGTGTGAGTGAAGAACGCGAGCGACAGCCGCTGGAGATGGCGGTACACCTTGGCCCGCAGGTCGTGCATGACCTGCTGGCCGACCGTGTTGGAGAGCAGCGTCTGCGCGACGCCGAGCGCGCCGGTTGCGAGCGCGATGCCGATCATCCCTGCGACCAGCCACGCCAGTAGCGCCGTGTCGTTTTGCGGAATGGCGGTGTCGAGCACCTCCCGCAGGAGGAACGGAGAGACCATTCCGAGGGAGGCCGAGACGAGGATCAGGAACAGCACCGACGCGAGGCGGCGCCGGTAGGGCTTGAACAGCGCCAGCAGCCGGTGACGATCGACGGCGGCGCTCGCCGGGGCGCTCAGCATCGCCTCCCGCAGCCATGGCCGACGAGCTGCTTCAGCGTGTCGTGCAGCCGGGCGCGCTCAGCCGGGGAGAGCGGGGAGAGCAGATCCTCCTCCGCCTGCTCGGCGGCGCGCCATGCGCCGGCCAGGCGCTTGCGCCCCGCGTTCGTCAGCTGCACCAGGTGACGGCGCCGGTCACCGGGGTCCCGGGCGCGCACCAGCAGGCCGTCCGCCTCGAGCAGGTCGAGCAGGCCGACGAGGTTGCTGGGGTTGATCCGCAGCGCCTGGCCGACCTGCTGCTGGGAGATGGGGCCGGCCTCCGCAAGGTGGTTCAGGACCGCGAACTCGTGAGTCCGCATCTCCATGGAGGCGAGGGCCTCACCAAGCCGGTAGCCCGCCATGCGCGACAGCCGGGCGATCAGGAGGACGAGCCCGGTGGCGCTGGAGGGGGCCGATTTGGTCTGCATAGCGCCATGTTAGCCACAAACCATGGTTCTCACAAATCGTTGGTGGCTATAATCATTTCTCGATCCGGCTTTTTCCTTACCCGGACTGGAAAGAGGAGCAATGGAAAACCTGATTCTCGTCCCGCTCGACGACTCGATCGTGTTCCCCGGCATGGCCGCGACCCTGGCCGTCGAGACCGGCGACGAGGAGCGCGTGCTGTTGGTGCCCCGCGTCGACGGCGAGTTTGCCGGCGTCGGCACCGTGGCCGACGTCGTGGAGCGCATGCGCATCCCCGGCGGGGGTGCGGCCGTGGCCGTCCAGGGAGTGGCGCGGGGCATCCCCGGCGCCGCGAACACCGATTCGACGGGCACGCTGCGCGTCGAGGTGGCCGTTCACGAGGACCCCGAGCCCAACGACGAGCACGTGCGCACCCTGCAGCGCGAGTACCGCGCCGTGGTCGAGGAGATCCTCGACCTGCGCGGCGCGGACGCGCGCATCCGCGCGTTCCTGCGCTCGATCACGGGGCCCGGCCCGCTGGCGGACACGTCCGGCTACTCGCCCGACCTGAGCCTGCGCGACAAGATCAATTTGCTCGAGATCCTCGATGTGACGCAGCGGCTCGAGCGCGCGCTGCAGTTGCAGCGCGAGCGCCTAGCCGAGCTGCAGGTCAGGGCCAAGATCCGCGACGACGTACAGGAAGGTGCCGAGCGCCAGCAGCGCGAGTACTTCCTGCGCAAGCAGATGGACTCGATCCGCAAGGAGCTGGGCGAGGACGAGGGCTCGGTCGCCGAGGAGTACCGCACCAAGATCGAGGAGGCCGGGATGCCCGATCCGGTCCGCGAGCAGGCCGAGAAGGAGCTGGCCCGGCTCGAGCGGATGGGCGACTCATCGGGTGAGTCATCGATGATCCGGACCTATCTCGACTGGCTGATCTCGGTGCCGTGGTCCGAGCGCTCGGAGGAGCGGCTCGACCCGGTGCACGCCCGTGAGGTGCTCGACGCCGATCACGCGGGTCTCGAGGACGTGAAGGACCGCATCACCGAGTACATCGCGGTGCGCAAGCTGCGCGTCGATCGCGGCATGACGGAGGAGGCGCGGGCAGCGGGCGCCATCCTGACCCTGATCGGACCGCCCGGGACGGGTAAGACGTCCATCGGCGAGTCGATCGCGCGCGCAACCGGCCGCGAGTTCGTGCGCATGTCGCTGGGCGGCGTGCGCGACGAGGCCGAGATCCGCGGGCATCGAAGGACGTACATCGGGGCATTGCCGGGACGGCTCGTACGTGCCCTCCGCGACGCGGGCACCATGAACCCGGTGATCCTGCTGGACGAGGTCGACAAGGTCGGCGCGGACTGGCGGGGCGACCCTTCGTCGGCGCTGCTCGAGGTGCTCGACCCGGCACAGAACCACAGCTTCCGCGACCACTACCTCGACGTGGAGCTCGACCTCTCGCAGGTGCTGTTCATCGCGACCGCCAACGTGGCCGAGACGATCCCCGGCCCGCTGCTCGACCGCATGGAGGTGGTGCGCTTCGACGGCTACACGACCGAGGAGAAGGTCGCGATCGCGCGCGGCTACCTGCTGCCGCGACAGCTGAAGCGCAACGGGCTGAACGAGGGTGAGGTCGTCCTCGACGACCCGATCATCCGCTCAATCGTGTCCGACTACACGCGCGAGGCCGGCGTGCGCAACCTCGAGCGTGAGCTCGGCAAGCTGCTGCGCAAGACCGCCACGCGCCTCGCATCGGGTGAGGCCGAGGCCCCCGTCATGATCGATGCTGCCGGCGTGCGAAAGGCACTCGGGCGCCAGCGGTTCTTCCAGGAGTCCGTCGAGCGCACGGCCGTCCCCGGGGTCGCGACCGGATTGGCGGTCACGGGCACCGGCGGCGACGTGCTGTTCGTCGAGGCCACGGCGATGCCGGGCAAGGACGGTCTCGTGCTGACCGGGCAGCTCGGTGACGTGATGAAGGAGTCGGCACGGATCGCGCTGTCATACGTGCGCGGACACGGCGACCAGCTCGCGCTCGCGCCGGAGGCGTTCGCCGAGCGGGAGTTCCACGTGCACGTGCCCGCCGGGGCGATCCCCAAGGACGGGCCCAGTGCCGGCATCACGATGACGACCGCCCTGGCGTCGCTGCTGAGCGGCCGCCCGGTGCGGCACAACGTCGGCATGACCGGGGAGGTGACCCTCCAGGGCCGCGTCCTTCCGATCGGCGGGCTGAAGCAGAAGGTGCTGGCCGCTCACGCGGCCGGCCTCACCGACGTGATCCTGCCGGAGCGAAACCGCGGCGACCTCGAGGACGTGCCCGAGGACGTGCGCGCCCAGATGGCATTCCACCCGGTGATGACGATCGACGAGGTGCTGAACCTCGCGCTCGAGCCCGAGGTGGCGGTCGTCAGGCCGGCCGGCTGAGGCGCTGCTCGGGCTCGGCCGGCGCGGCGGAGCTGTCGAGATGGGCCAGGATCGCCCCCGCGACCTCTTCCTCCGCGTCGGTCGTGAGCAGGTGACCGCAGCGGGGAATCAGCTCCAGCTTCGCGCCGGGTATCAGCGCGGCCAGCTCCCGGCCGCGATCCGGTGGCACGAGCGAGTCCTCGAGGCCATGGACGACGAGCGTCGGCACGCCCTTCAGCTCGGTTAGGCGGGAGCGGGTGTCGTGGCCGGCGATCGCGCCCATCTGCGCGTACACGGTGAGCGCTGAGGTGTTGTCCTCGAGTCTGCGGTCCAGGTCCTCGCGCACCCGCTCGGGCCGCTCCTTGAGCGTCGCCTTTCCGTAGAGCACGGGCGCCACGAGCGGGAACGTGCGGCGCGACCCCAGCATGGGGCGTAGCGCGGCGGTGGTCATCAGTCGCCATGGCGGAATGCCGCCGCGACCGCCCGGCGTCGTGCACGCGAGGGTCAGCGAACGGATGCTGTCGCGGTGCTCGAGCGCCAGGTGCTGCGCGATCATTCCGCCCATCGACGCTCCGATCACGTGAGCCGACTCGACGCCGGCGTCGTCCAGGACCGCGCGCGCGTCGTGCGCGAGGCCGCTCATCGACAGCCGCGAGCGCACCGGCGAGGAGTCGCCGGTGCCCCGGTTGTCGAAGACGATCGCGCGATGGCGGCGGGCGATCCACGGCAGGAGCCGGAACCACAGACGCGAGCTCGCACCGAGGCCCATGATCATCAGCACGGGCTCGCCGGGAGCATCAGGCTCACGTGGTCCGGTCTCGTTCCAGGAGATCCAGCCGTCGTGCAATCGGGCAGCGGGCACGGACGTAGTGTTACGGTCCGCGCGGAATGACCGCCCGCTCCCTCGAGGGCAAGACCCTCTTCATATCCGGCGCAAGCCGCGGAATTGGGCTTGCCATCGCGGTTCGCGCCGCGCGCGACGGGGCGAACGTGGCACTGATCGCCAAGACCGCGGAGCCGCATCCCAAGCTCGAAGGGACGATCTTCACGGCGGCCGAGGCGATCGAGGAGGCAGGCGGCCGGGCGCTACCGGTGGTCGGGGACATACGCGACGAGCAGCAGGTGGCGGGCGCCGTGTCGCAGGCGGTGGAGCGCTTCGGCGGGATCGACGTTTGCGTGAACAACGCGAGCGCGATCAACCTCGCCGGGACGGAGGCGCTCGACATGAAGCGCTACGACCTGATGCAGGACATCAACACGCGCGGCACGTTCGTCGTCAGCAAGGCCTGCATACCGCACCTCCGGGAGGCGGAGAACCCGCACGTGCTGACGCTCTCACCGCCGCTGCTGATGGATCCGAAGTGGTTCCGGGCCCACGTCGCCTACACGATCGCGAAGTACGGCATGAGCATGTGCACGCTCGGGATGGCCGAGGAGTTCAGGGACGAGGGCATCGCCTTCAACTCGCTGTGGCCGCGCACGATCATCGCGACGGCGGCGGTGCAGAACATCCTCGGCGGCGACGAGGCGATGGCGCGCTCGCGCAGCCCGGAGATCTACGCCGACGCGGCGCACGCGGTCATCACGCGCCCGAGCCGCGAGGCGACCGGCAACTTCTACCTCTGCGAGGACGTGCTCGCGGAGGAGGGGGTCACGGACCTGTCGCGCTACTCGTACGGCGGCGCCGACGCGGACCTGATTCCCGACCTGTTCGTCGACTAGCCGCTAGCCGGGCCGAGGTGCGCGCGTTTTCGGTTGTAGTACGACCAAAATCCGTCGCACCTCTCGAGGGCGGCCCGGACTTCGCGGAGTGGCGCTAGCCGGGGGGTAGCTGGAACACGTCGCTGTACTCGGCGAGCAGATCCTCGCCCGGCACCTCGACGCCGTCTCGCACGACCCGGCCCTCGCGCTGGAGCTCGTCGAGCACCTGGAACCACTCGAGGGTGCGGCCGGCCGGGGTCGTGCGCCAGAGCACACGCGCGGGATCGGCTCCCGGATTCCACATCTGGTGCACCGTGGCCCTGCGGGATGTCGAGGGTGTCGCCCACGTTCAGCGTGCGCTCCTGCCCGTCGACGCGGGTGTCGACGCTCCCCTCGAGCACCTCGAAGTGCTCTGCCTGGGCGGGATGCAGATGCGCCGGCGGCGGCGGTCCGCCCGGGCCGTAGAGCGCCTCGACCTCGAGAGCGTCGGCAGCCGAACGCACGCTGACCGTTGAGAAAGGACTGAGCTTCAGGCTCGTCATTGCAGCAATCCGTAGATGCTCCTGCTAGCCTCAGATACGTGGGTAGCGACGCTGCCCGCGAGGTTCTTGTCTCGTGCGCTCCGGCGATCCGGGTCAGTCGAATCTCCCCGAATCGTCCGGCGACGCCATTGGCGCGTCGTCAGCAAGGAGTCACATGCCCTCGCAATCCTTTGGTGATCTTGGTGCGTCGCGCGCCGTCGTAAAGGCGCTCGCCGACCGTGGCATCACCGCACCGTTCCCGGTGCAGCACCTCGTCGTGCCCGACGTCATGAAGGGCCGCGACGTGCTCGTCAAGTCGCCCACCGGGTCCGGCAAGACGCTCGCCTTCGCCGTGCCGCTGGTCGAGATGATCAAGCCCGGCGACCCGCGACCGAGCGTGCTGGTCCTCGCTCCCACGCGTGAGCTGGCGATCCAGATCAAGGACGACATGCAGCCGCTCGCCAAGGCGCAGGGGTTGTCCGTCGCGGTCGTCTACGGCGGCGCCGGGATCGAGCCCCAGATCAAGGCCGCGCGACGCGCTCACGTGCTCGTTGCGACGCCCGGCCGCCTCGAGGACCTGCTCGAGCGGCGCGCGGTGTCACTCGGTGCCGTGCAGGTGCTCGTGCTCGACGAGGCCGACCGGATGCTCGACATGGGGTTCCGCCCGCCCGTCGACCGCATCGTCGCCAAGCTCCCGCGCAAGCGCCAGACGCTGTTCTTCTCGGCAACCCTCGAAGGGGAGGTCGGGCGGCTCGCGCACATCTACACGACCGATGCACGCAGTCACGAGCATGCTCCCTCCGCCGAACGGCAGGGCAAGGTCCAGCACCGCTTCGTCGGAGTCAGGCACGACACGAAGCTCGATGCCCTCGTGCAGGAGCTGCGCGACGACCAGCGGGGCCTGACGCTCGTGTTCGTGCGCACCAAGCGCGGAGCCGACCGTCTCGTCAAGCGGCTCGGTGCGCGCGACGTCGAGGCGCTGGCCATGCACGGGAACAAGTCCCAGTCACAGCGTGAGAAGGCGCTCGCGCGCTTCGAGTCCGGCCGGGTCGACACCCTCGTCGCGACCGACGTCGCGGCCCGCGGCCTCGACATCGACGACATCACGCACGTGATCAACTTCGACGCCCCGGCAGACCGCGAGGGCTACATCCACCGGGTGGGCCGTACCGGCCGGGCGGGTCGTAGGGGGGTCGGCGTCACATTTGTCGAACACGAGCAGGTAAGGGACGTACATCGCATCGCGAAGGTCCTGACCCTGGAGAAGGAGTTCGCAAAGTCGGGCCTTGCCCCTGCGGCGGTCCGAGGCGGCGACCATACTTCCCGGGCGAAGCCTTCGAGGGCCAATCGGGTTCGGCGCTCCCGAGGCCGGTGATACTTAGAGTTGTCCACTAAAGACGGAAGGGACCAGACGACGTGAAGACCCAGAAGGAGCGATCAGAGGAACGCCGGCAAGAGAAGCTGGCCGCGATGCAGGATCAGATCGAGCAGGGCACCCTCAAGGTTCGAAAGATGACGAAGGAGGAGAAGGCTGCGCTTCCTCCGCGTCCCGCCGCGCCCAAGCGGCGCCCGAGGTGAGTGCCGGCCCGGCTGTAGTCCGCTCTGACGTCCAGCCGGTCCAGAACGAAACCCGCGACCGCATCATCACGGGCGTGGTGACGGTTCTGCCCTTCGTGGCGCTCGGCGTCGCATGCTGGCAGACCTGGGCCGACCTGCTCCACTGGCACGACGTCGTCGTCTTCGGAATCATGTACCTGCTGACGGGACTCGGCGTCACAGTCGGCTTCCATCGCTACCTGACGCACCGCAGCTTCTCCACCAGCCGGCCGGTGAGGGCGACGCTGGGCGTGCTCGGCTCGGCTGCGATCGAGGGTCCGGTGATCTCGTGGGTCGCCGACCACCGCAAGCACCATGCCTTCTCCGACCGCGAGGGCGACCCCCACAGTCCCCACGTGGACCACGGCGGTGGATGGAGCGGAGCGGTGAAGGGCCTCCTGCATGCACATGTGGGCTGGCTGTTCATCCACACGCAGCGCGGGTCGAAGCAGCGTTACGCGCCCGACCTGATCAAGGACCCGGTGATCAGCTTCGTCGATCGCACCTTCATCGCATGGGCGCTGGGCGGCCTGGCGGTCGCGTTCGGGCTCGGCTTCGCGATCGGAGGCACCGTCGAGGCCGGGCTGACCGGCCTGCTGTGGGGAGGAGGAGTGCGCATGCTGGTCCTGCACCACGTGACCTACAGCATCAACTCCCTCTGTCACTTCTTCGGCCGGCGCGACTTCGAGACCCCCGACGAGTCGCGCAACCTTTCCTGGCTGGCGTTGCCGACGTTCGGTGAGTCCTGGCACAACAACCACCATGCCTTCCCGACCTCGGCGGCACACGGGCTGCGCAAGCGCGAGATCGACATCTCGGCGCTGACGATCCGAGCGCTCGAGTCCGTCGGGCTCGTGTGGGACGTCGTGCGCATCGATCCTGCACGCCAGCGCTCCAAGGCCGTCACCGAGACCGCGTAGCCCTAGCGCCTGGCCGTACTATCCGGCCGTGCCGTTCGCGCGTACAGCTCCGCTGGCCGGCGAGCTGGAACGGGCGCTCCCCGAGCGCCCGTTCTCGCTGTCGCTGTGGGACGGCACGCGCGTAGCGGCGACCAACGGAGGTGGGCCGACCTTCCACGTGCGTTCCCCCGCCGCCGTCGCGCACGTGCTGCGGGCGCCGGGGCAGCTCGGCTTTGGGCGCGCGTACGTCTCGGGAGAGCTCGCGGTCGACGATCTCGACGAGGCCCTGGAGATGCTCGACCGCTGGCAGCCGCCGCCGATCGACCGCAGTGCCCGGACACGACTGCTGCTGGCCGCGGCGCGGGCTTGCGGCCTGCGCCTCCCGCCGCGGCCGCCGCAGGCGGAGCTGCGTCCCAGCGGGCGCCGCCACAGTCGCGAACGGGACGCACGCGCCGTACGCCACCACTACGACCTGCCGGCGGAGTTCTTCGCGTTGTTCTTGGGGCCCTCGATGACGTACAGCTGCGCGTTGTTCTCGCGGGGCGCGTCCACGCTCGAGGAGGCGCAGGAGCAAAAGCTCGAGCTCGTGTGCCGCAAGCTCGCCCTGGAGCCCGGCGAGCGCGTGCTCGACGTCGGGTGCGGCTGGGGAAGCTTCGCGATCCACGCGGCCGCAGAGCACGGCGTGCACGTAACCGGGATCACGCTGTCCGAGCCGCAGGCCGAGCTTGCGCGTCGCCGCGTCGCCGAGCGCGGCCTGGAGCACCTGGTCGACATCCGCGTCGTCGACTACCGCGAGCTCGACGGCGAGCCCTTCGACGCGATCGCAAGCATCGGGATGGTGGAGCACGTGGGTGCGAGCCGCATCGACCAGTACGCGCAGCAGATCGCCCGCTCGCTGCGCCCTGGGGGGCGTTTCCTCAACCACGGCATCACCCGGCTGCGACACGGGGACCCCGAGGCGGGGCCGTTCTCCGAGCGGTATGTGTTCCCCGACGCCGCCCCTCTGCACCTGTCGCGCATCCAGCTCGCGCTCGAGCGCGCAGGGCTGGTCACCGACCACGTCGAGGGGCTTCCCCGGGACTACGCGACCACCTTGACGCACTGGCTGCGCGGGCTCGAGGACCGGATCGACGATGCGACGCGCCTCGCCGGACCCGAGCGAGTGCGCGTGTGGCGGCTGTACCTCAGGACTTCGCGCAAGGGATTCGAGACCGGATTCATGTCGATCTATCAGGTGCTCGGCCGGCGCCCCGAGGGGTAGGATCGCCGCGATGGGCGCCTACACGATCAAACGCCTGGAAGAGGTGCCCGACATCTTCGGAGGAAAGTATCCGGGGATCATGAGGATGCTCTCCGAGCCGCTCGGGACCGAGCAGGTCGCGATCACCCACCGGCACATGACTCCCAGGTCCGGCGGCAAGGGCGGTTACGGCCACCGCCACAAGACGCAGGAGGAGATCTACTTCGTGGTCTCCGGGACGCTCGAGTTCAAGCTCGACGACGAGGTGTTCGAGCTGCACGGAGGGACCGCTGTGCGCGTCGCGCCCGAGTGCGTGCGGTCGGTGTGGAACGAGGGCCCCGGCGATGCCGAGCTGATCATCGTCTCGACGCGGATCGGGGACCCGCGCGACGACGCCGAGATGATCGAGGACTTCTGGCCTGAGTAGGATGAGAAGGCCGCCCAGGCCGCCGTGGGCGGCGACGACGCCGGTCGGCGTTCGGGAGCCTCGCTTCTGGCGGCCTCTGATGACGCGTCCGGGCGGGTCGGGATCCGTAGGCGGGACGCCTGGGCGCATGACGATCGAGGTCCTCGTTCCGGGTCGTTGCCGCGAGCACGCCCGGTCAGCGCTGGCGCCCGCATCGCGGCATGGACGGTCGCTCGGCTCGTCTCGCCGGTCGCGCACACTCGGTCGCCTGTGCCGCACGGCGCGCGACCCTGGCTCGGTGACGGCCTCGACCACGGCGCCGGCCGCGTCGGCGCCCGCGCGCTCGGCGCTCGCGACGCCTTGCTGTCCGCCGGGGCCGTGCAGGCGCTGCGCCGTGAGCAGGATCCCGCTCCCGTGGTTCGCCTTCCTCGCCGCCTCCGACCTCGTGGACATCGGCGCGACCGTCGCCGACCGCGACGACCTGCCCGCCCATGCCGCGCCCGCCACGGTCCTCGCCGCCGGCGCGTTCTGTGTCTGCGGTGTCGCGCTCGCGGCCGCCTACGCCGCCTAGATGCGCATCGCGGTCGTCGGTGCGGGAGTGTCGGGGCTGGTGGCTGCCCACCAGCTCGATCGCGACCACGACGTGCACGTCTTCGAAGCAGGCGATTGGGTGGGAGGTCACACGCACACGGTCGACGTCGACACCGAGCGGGGGCCGGTCGCGGTCGACACGGGCTTCATCGTCCTCAACGACCGCAACTACCCGCTGTTCGAGCGTCTGCTCGAGCATCTCGAAGTGGACACCCAGCCCGCCCCGATGTCGTTCTCGGTATCGGACCAGGACGGGGCGTTCGAGTGGTCCAGCGGCTCGGTGAACGGCGTCTTCGCGTGTCGCAGCCACGTTGTCGATCCCGCGTTCCATCGCATGCTGCGCGACCTGCTGCGATTCCAGCGCGAGGCACGCGACCTGATCGGCCTGAACGGCTCGGGCCCCTCGCTCGGCGACTGGCTCTACGAGAGCGGCTTCTCCCGCGAATTCGTGGAGCGGCTGATCGTTCCGCAGGCGTCCGCCGTCTGGTCGGCGGACCCGCGGCAGATGCTGTCGTTTCCGGCCAGCTTCCTCGCCGAGTTCTTCGACAACCACGGCCAGCTCGGTCTGCGCGGGCGCCCGAGGTGGCGGGCCGTGACCGGTGGCAGCGCGCGCTACGTCGAGCGGCTCACGGCGCCGTTCGCGGACCGGATACGCACATCGACTCCCGTGGAGTGGGTCGAGCGCCACGTCGACGACGTCGAGCTGAAGGCACGCGGGCACGAGCCCGAGCGCTTCGACCACGTGGTGCTCGCGCTGCACTCCGACCAGGCCCTGCGCATGTTGCGCGACCCGAGCGACCGCGAGCGCGAGATCCTGTCGGCGATCCCCTACCAGCCCAACGAGGTGGTGCTCCACACCGACCGGCGCCTGCTGCCCCGGCGCCGGCGCGCCTGGGCGAGCTGGAACTTCCACCTGCTCGAGGACCCGCCTCCGCGATCGACCGTGACCTATGACATGAACCGCCTGCAGTCACTCGACTCACCCGAGCAGTTCTGCGTGACGCTCAATCGAACGGAGCAGATCGATCCGCAGCGCATCGTCGGCCGCTGGACGTACGACCACCCGGTGTTCACCCGTGAAGGAGTTGCCGCGCAGGCTCGACACGGCGAGATCAGCGGAGTGCGGCGCACGCACTACTGCGGCGCCTACTGGGGCTGGGGCTTCCACGAGGACGGCGTCCAGAGCGCGCTGCAGGCGTGCAAGTGGTTCGGGAGAGGTGAGATCGCGTGAGCGCGAGCTGCGCCTATGTGGGCAGCGTTCGCCATCGCCGCTTCGAGCCGATGGAGCACCAGTTCCGCTACCCGATGTTCTTTCCCTATCTCGATCTGGACGAGGTGCCGCGCGTGCTGGGCGCGACGCGGCTGTGGTCGGCCTCGCGGCCGGCACTCGCCCGCTTCCGGCGCGACGACTTCCTCGGCGATCCGGCCGTGCCGCTTGCGGACGCGGTGCGCGACGTCGCCCGGCGCGAGGCCGGCGCGACCGCTGCCGGTCCGGTCCGGATGCTCGCGAGCCTGCGCTACTTCGGCCACGCGTTCAACCCTGTCGCCTTCTACTTCTGCTTCGCATCGGACGGCGTGGCGCTCGACGCGGTCGTGGTAGAGGTGACGAACACCCCGTGGGGCGAGCGCCACGCGTACGCGGTTGCGGCCGACGGCAAGCCGGTCCTGTCGGCACGATTTCGCAAGGCGTTCCATGTCTCTCCTTTGATGGGGATGGACCACGAGTACGAGCTGCGAGTCAGCGCAGCCGGGCGAGAGCCTGTCGGTGCACATCTCCTCCGCACGGGACGGCCGGGAGGTGTTCGACGCGACCATGTCGCTACGCCGTCGTGAGCTTCGGAGGGGTACCCTCGACGGGCTGCTGATGCGCTACCCGGCGATGACGCTGCGTGTCCTTGGCTCGATCTACTTCGAGGCGGCGCGGTTGCGATTGAAGGGCGCCCGCTACCACCCGCACCCGGGGTCGGACATGAGGCAGCACGCGGCGCGACGGCTGGTCCTTGCGTCTCGCGAGCCGGGTGCGCGGCGGGCAGCTCACGATCGAGGAAGCCGGGCCGCTCGCACGAGTTCGGGGATCCCGCTGACGGACTGCGCGCCACGGTCACGGTGCACTCCCCGCGGGTCTGGCCCGCGCTGCTCACGGGCGGTCTCGGGCTCGGGCGCAGCTACTGCCGCCGGCTGGTGGGACACCGACGACCTCGTCGCGCTCACGCGGATCTGCGCACGCTCGTTCGGCCCGCTCGACGAGGTGCGCCGCAGGATCTGGCCGCTGCTCCTTCCGTTCCAGGCGGGGGCTGCCTCCCTGTCGCGCATCGGACCGGGTCGCGCGCGCCGCAACGCAGCTGCCCACTACGACCTGGGGAACGACCTCTACCGCCTGTTCCTGGACGAGTCGCTCACCTACTCGAGCGCCGTCTTCCTGCGTCCAGGAATGACGCTCGAGCAGGCGCAAGAGGAAAAGCTCGACCGTGCGTGCCGGCGTATCGGCCTGCGCCCGGAGCACAGCGTCGTCGAGATCGGCACCGGTTGGGGAAGCTTCGCGCTGCACGCCGCCCGGCGCTACCGCTGCTCCGTCCTCACCACGACGCTGGCGAGCGAGCAGCATGCACTCGCGTCCGAGCGGGTCGCCGCTGCCGGCCTCGGCGACCGCGTGGAGGTCGTGATGCAGGACTATCGTGCGCTGCGCGGCCGGTTCGACCGGCTCGTGTCGATCGAGATGATCGAGGCGGTCGGGTGGCGCCACTTCGACGAGTACTTCGAGGCATGCTCACGGCTGCTTGTGCCCGACGGCGCGATGCTCATCCAGGCGATCCTGCTGGATGACCGCTGGTTCGAGGCAGAGAAGCGCCTGCGGAGCTTCGCCAACACGCTCATCTTCCCCGGCGGCTGCCTGCCGTCGGTGTCGAGCATCGCCCGCTCGGTTGGACGGGTGACCGACATGCGGGTCGCGGGGCTGGAGGAAATCACCCCGCACTACGCCGAGACGCTGCGGCAGTGGCGCCAGCGCTTCCTGGCTCGCCGCGAGGAGGTGCGGGCGCTCGGCTACGACGAGGAGTTCCTGCGACTGTGGGAGATCTACCTCGCCTTCAGCGAAGGCGGGTTCCGCGAGCGGCGCCTGCGCGTTGCACAGATCGTGCTCGCAAAACCGGAGTGGCGCGGCGAGCGTGGCGCTGCTAGCGGGTGAAGACCCGCGCCGCGATGAGGTCGACCAGGCTCGCCGGGCCACGCGAGGCGAGCTTCCCGAGCGCGAGGATCCCGCCCGGTCCGCGGATGCTGTCCCCCTCCTCGATTGAGCGCACGACACGTGCGGCCCACTGACCGGCAGTGAACTGGCTGCGCAGCTCTACCTGGGCGTGTCCCTCGTACGCATCGCGCGTCGCATCGAGCATGTCGGTCTCGATGCCGGGCGTCACCAGGTGCATCACCTCGACGCCGGTCCCGCGCAGCTCGCGCCGCAGCGACTCGCTGAACGCGACGACCCCGGCCTTCGAAGCGGCATAGGTCGACGTGCCCGGGAGGTGCAGGTACGCGGAGATGCTCGCGTTGTTGACGATCAGGCCGCGCCCGCGGGCAACCATTCCTGGTAGCGCCAGCCGGGTGAGCAGCATCGTGGCCGTGAGGTTCACCTGAACCATTGCGTCGATCGCGACGGGATCCTGCAGCTCGAGCTTTCCACCCTCGAACAGGCCGGCGTTGTTCACCAGCACGTCCACGTCGCCGCCGGCACGCTGCCAGCCGGCCGCGATCGACTCGCGGCCGGCCAGGTCGAGCTCGACCGGCTCGACCGGGCCGGGAATCGGCTCGTAGCGGGCGGGATCCCGGACGCCCGCCAAGACTTTGGCGACCGGCCGCGTGGCGAGCTTTGCCGCGATCGCGCGACCGATGCCGCGATTGGCGCCGGTGACCAGACAGGTGGTGCCACGTAGGTCCATGCTGTGAATCAGTACGTGCAGCGGCACGCCGCCGATCACCCCGATCATCTAGCTTTCTGCCCGATGTCGGGGGAGAATCGGTAGGCATGGGCGAGCCGGGGAGCGGCGAAAAGAACCTTGCCAGCATGCGCGAGCAGGTCTACAAGGACCCGCGCCCGGCCGAGCACTTCGAGCGGTTCCACAAGCGTGCCCGGACGCGCAAGCCGGACTGGGTCTACGGGGTCGTGCGCTTCCTCACGTCCGTCTACGGCACCGTCGCCTTCCGCGCGCGTGGAATCAGAGCTGATCGGATTCCCAAACAGGGGCCGTTGATCCTCGCCCCGAACCACTTCTCGTTCATGGACCACTTCTTCGTCGGCATGTTCACGCGCCGGCAGGTGCAGTTCATGGCCAAGTCACAGCTCTTCAAGCGCCCGATGCAGTTCATCTACACGCACGGCGGCGTGTTCCCCGTACGGCGCGGCCATGACGACCAGGAAGCCTTCATCACGGCGGAGGCCATCCTCGCCCGCGGCGGCTGCGTGGTCATGTACTGCGAGGGCGGGCGCTCGCGCACCGGCGAGCTGGCCGAGAAACCGCGCCGCGGCATCGGCAAGCTTGCGCTGCAATCGGGTGCGACCGTCGTGCCGGTCGCCATCTACGGCTCCCAGCGGGTGCGTAACTGGAAGCGGCTGCGGTTCCCGCAGGTCACGGTCTACTACGGGGAGCCTCTCCACTTCGAACGCCTGCAGGACCCGGACCGGGACCGCCAGCAGGAGGTCGCCGACCAGATCTTCGGCGAGATCAAGCAGCTCTACGCGGAGGTCGACGACCCCGAGGGCAAGCTGCGCAAGGAAGCCGGCGCGCGGAGCCGCCGCCACCCTCGCCCGCCCCTAGGGTCTAGCGCGAAAGCCTGACCGGCAGGGTCTTCAGCTGGTTGAGGAACGGCGACTCGACGAACGCCGGAGTCCCGTCGATCTCCATCGCCGGGTAGCGCTCCAGGGTCTCCTGCAGCAGGATCTGCAACTCGAGCCGTGCGAGCGCGGTGCCGAGGCAGAAGTGCCGGCCCCCGGCTCCGAACGCCTGATGCTCCGGGTTGCGGCGCACGTCGAAGCGGTCCGGGTCCTCGTAGCGCGTCTCGTCGCGGTTCGACGACACGTACCACAGGACGACCTTTTCGCCCTCCTTGATCAACTGGCCGTTCAGCTCGATGTCGCGGGTCGCCGTGCGGCGGAAGTGCGCGAAGGCGGGGAACATGCGCAGCGCCTCCTCGACGGTGCTGGGGATCAGCGACATGTCGTCGAGCAGGATCTGGCGCTGGTCGGGATTCTCCATCAGCGCCCTCATCGCGCTGCAGTAGGTCGCCTTCGTGCTGTCGTTCCCGGCCGCGACCAGCAGGAAGAAGCCCATCACGATCTCGTGCTCTTCCAGTGTCTGCCCGTCGATCTCAGCATGGACGAGCACGCTGGTCAGGTCGTCGGTCGGGTTCTCGCGCCGCTCGGCGATCATCACGCGGCAGGCCTCGAAGATCCGTGGGATGTCGCGCTCGAGTACGCCTCGATCCCTTCCGGGTTCAGATCGGGGTCCCCGGCCCCGAGGGTCGAGTTCATCAGGTTGGCCCACATCTCGTCGTCCTCCGGCGGGATGCCCATGAAGCTGCCGATCACGCGGGAGACGACGGGCTGGGCGACGTCGGATACGAGGTCGCAGGTTTGCCGTCCATCGAGCCGGTCCAGCACATCGACCGCGATCGCGCGGATCTCGTCCTCGTGCGCAGCGATCCGCTTAGGTGTGAAGCCCGCCTGGAACAGCGCCTTCAGCCGGTCGTGCTTGGGCGGGTCCATCCCGATGAACATCGCCCGGATGAGCTCGATCGGGAAGACCTCGCTCGACTGCCGTGATCCCGCCCCGCTCCGACGAATAGGTCTGCCAGTCGCGGCTCACCGTATGAACGTCGTCAGCGGTCGTGACCGACCAGTAGCCGGACTCTCCCGGGTACTCGGTGATCGTTCCCGTCCAGTGGACTGGGCACCCGCCCCGCAGCTCCTTGAACAAGTCATGGGGCGGGCCGTCGACCCAAAGGTGCCGTTCGCTGACCAGAACGTTCTCGAGATCGCTGTGAGTCGACGCCATGCCATGCCTCCCCTTCGCTGCCACGTGTGGATTGCCCCAGGACGGGAGCACGATCGTACCGCTGCGCGCATCTGCCAGGATGCGTGCATGCCTCCACCTGAATTCGATGGCGACGCGATCACGCCCGGCGGGCCTCGAGGCGCTCAAGGCCGAGATCGAGCAGCTTCAGACGGAGGGCCGGCGCGCCATGGGAGAGCGCCTCCTCGCGGCCCGGGATCTCGGCGACCTGAAGGAGAACGCCGAGTACCACATCGCCAAGGAAGACCAGGCGCACCTGGAGACGAAGATCAAGCTCTTGCGCGAACGGCTCAGCAACGCGGTCGTGGTAGAGGCCGACGTGACAGAAGCAAGCTTCTCCCTTGGCCGCACCGCGGAGGTCCTCGACGAGGAGAGCGGCGCCGTCCACACGTGGACGCTCGTCGGACGCGCCGAGGCCGACCTCGCGCGAGGCATGATCTCCGCGGAGTCCCTGGTCGGAGCGGCATTGATCGGCCGCGCCCCGGGCGACGAGGTTGAGGTCGAGACCCCTCGCGGCCCACGCAAGTACCGGGTCCAGCAGCTCGTCGGCTGAGCGCGCCGCGTTGAAGGTCGCGGAGCGTCTCACCGCGCAGCTGCTATCGGGCGAGCCGGCCCGCGACCCGGTCGCCGTTGCCGAGCGCCTGCTCGCGGTTCAGGGCCAGGATCCGCGCGGCTTCCGGCTGGCTGTCCGTGCCCGGACCACCGGGCTCTCCGCCGCGGATGTCGACCGCGCCCTGACGGACGACCGGTCGCTCGTTGTCACCTGGCTCAACCGCGGCACGCTGCACCTCGTGCGCAGTGAGGACTACCCCTGGCTGCAGGCGCTGACCACGCCGCCGCTCATGACCGGCAGCGGCACGCGGCTTGCGGGGGAGGGCGTGCCGCCGCGCGACGCCGAGCGTGCGGTTGGCGTGATCGAGCGCGCGCTGTCCTCCGACGGGCCGCTCACCCGCGCACAGTTGCGTGAGCGAATCGAAAAGGCGGGCGTGCGCACCGAGGGCCAGGCCATGGTGCACCTCCTCTACCTGGCATCGCTGCGCGGGCTCATCGTCCGTGGGCCGATGGCGGGTCGCGAGCAAGCCTTCGCCCTCGTGCGTGACTGGCTTGGTGCCACGCGCCCGGTGAGGCGCGACTCCGCATTGGCGGAGCTCGCCCGGCGTTACCTCGCCGGCCACGGGCCCGCAAGCGACCGCGACCTGGCGCGGTGGGCGGGCCTGCCCCTGCGCGACACGCGCGCGGGGTTGAACGCGATTGCGTCGGAGTTGAACGAGCGCGAGGACGGTCTGGTCGAGCTTGCCGGCCGGCCGCCCGCCGTTGAGTTGCCGCCTCCGCGGCTGCTCGGCGCCTTCGACCCGGTCCTGCTCGGCTGGGTCTCGCGGGACGACCTCCTCGACGCCGATCAGAACATCGTCACGATCAACGGAATCTTCCGGCCGTTCGCCCTCGTTCGCGGCCGCGCAGCGGCGCTGTGGAAGCTCGACGGCGGCATGGTCGCGCTCGAGCCCTTCGCCGGCATCACGAAGAAGGACGTCGCCGCGCTCGACGCCGATGCGCGCGACGTCGAGCGCTTCCTCAGCCCGGCGTCGAGCCGACTGACACGCGGCCGTTGGTCGCCGCCGCCGAGACCTCCTCGCCACCACGGTAGGGACCCGGCTTCGGCCGCGGCTGCCCGCCGGGAAACGCAAGTCGCAGGATCGTCCGCTGCACCATGCCGAGCTGCTGCAGGAACGGGCCCGTGTTGTACGGGAGGCCGTAGCGCTCGCAGATGTCCTTGACCCGTGGTGCGATCTCGGCGTAGCGCGTGCTGGGCATGTCGGGGAACAGGTGGTGCTCGACCTGGTAGCCGAGGTTCCCGCTGATCACGTGGAACAGGGGGCTGCCCTCGATGTTCGCCGCCCCCAGCAGCTGGCGCACGTACCAAGCGCCGCGCTGCTCGTCGTCGACCTCAGCCTCGTCGAAGGAGTAGGTCTGATCCGGGAAGTGCCCGCAGAAGATGATCGCGTACGACCACACGTTGCGGACTCGCGTTCGCGGTGAAGTTCGCCGTCACGGCCGAGCGGAACGCCCGCAGCCCGGTGCGCGCCGCGGTGCGGCGACGCCCGCGGGCGACGTCGAAAGCGGCCGTCGCAAGCCCGCTCATCAGCGGCCACGCGATGTAGTCCTTGACGACCTGGCTCCTGGCCTTGCCGGCGATTCCCTTCAGCTCGCGCTTGATCTGCGCCTTCGACTTCGTGCCCTTGCGGATCGCCTCGAAGTCGAGGTCGTGCACGGCGACCCCCCATTCGAAGAACGATGCGAGCAGCAGGTTGTAGAGCGGCTGGGACAGGTAGACGGGATGCCAGTTCTGGTGCGGGTCGATGCGCATGATCTCGTAGCCGAGGTCACGGTCCTTGCCGCGGATGTTGGTGAAGGTGTGGTGCACGTAGTTGTGCGAGTGCTTCCACGCCTCCGAAGTCGACGCCGTGTCCCAGTCCCATGTCGAGGAGTGGATGTAGGGGTCGTTCATCCAGTCCCACTGGCCGTGCAGCACGTTGTGGCCGATCTCCATGTTCTCGAGGATCTTCGCGAGCGACAGCGTCGCGGTGCCGAGCAGCCACGCCGGCCGGCGGTGCGCCGACAGCAGCTCGACGCGGCTCATCACCAGCAGGCGGCGGTGCATCTCGATCATGCTCTCGATGTAGCGGCGGTCGCGTTCGCCGAGGTCCCCGTAGACGTCGTCGTGGATCGCGTCGAACTCGCGGCCCAGCTCCTCGATCTGCTCGGGGGTCAGGTGGGCGAGCGGGCTCTCGATCAGGCTTGTGGACATTGGTGGTCCTCTCTCTCGTTTGTCTCGAAGGGTCAAAGTGCGATCTCGATGGCGCCCTCGGGCGCGTTGACGCAGGTGCGGATCATCTCGCCGTCCTGCCCGTGCACCTCTCCGGTGCGCAGGTCGCGGACCTTGCCGGAGCACAGGCGGCCGACGCAGGTGTGGCAGATGCCCATCCGGCAGCCGAACGGAAGCGTCGCGCCGGCGTTCTCGCCCGCGACCAGGATCGGCGTGCCGCCGTCGGACACGGCCTCGACGCCACTCTTGCTGAAGCGCACCGTGCCGCCGAGCCCGTTGCCAGGGTCGCCGCCGATCACCGGCTGGAAGCGCTCCATGTGCAGGCGGGCCGGATCGCCCTCGCGCTCCCAGTGCTCGGTCAGGGCGTCGAGCATCAGGCCCGGGCCGGAGAGGAACGCCTCGCGCTCGCGCCAGTCCGGGCAGAGCGCGTCGAGGTCCTGCGGCGACATGCGGCCGTGCTGTCCGGTCAGCTGCAGGTGCAGGCGGAAGCCGGGGTTGCGCTCCGCGAGGCCGCTGAGCTGCCGGCTGAAGATCACGCCGTCGGCGGTCCGCGCGGAGTGCGCGTGCACGACGTCGGACACGGCGCCGCGGCGCTCGAGGTTGCGCAGCATGCTCATCACCGGCGTGATGCCGCTGCCCGCGCTGACGAAGAGCAGCTTCTCCGGGACCGGATCGGGAAGCACGAAGGTGCCCTCGACGCCGCCGAGGCGGACGATCTCGCCCGGCTTCGCCCGCGTGACGAAGTACGGCGACACCTTCCCGGCGTCGACGAGCTTCGGCGTGATGCTGATCCACCCGTCGGGACGGTCCGGGTCGGAGGTGAGCGAGTAGGCGCGCCAGTGGTGGACGCCGTCGACCACCACGCCGATGCGCAGGTACTGGCCGGGCTCGTGTCCCATCCACTCGTAGCCGGGCCGGATCACGACCGTGACCGTGTCGGCGGTCTCGCGCTCGATCCGCTCGATCCGGCCGCGCAGCTCGCGCGTCGACCAGAGCGGGTTGATCAGCTCGAGGTAGTCGTCCGGCAGCAGCGGGGTGAAGAGGGCCCGCACGGCGCGCAGCGCCCGGCGCTGCACCGGGGGGACCTTGGGAGGAGCTCCGCGTTCCGCCATGGCGGGTAGCATACGCAAAATATGAGAACAACTGTCAACCGAGCGTTCTCACGATGAGCCCAAAGGTCACGACCCTTGCGTCAGGTGCGCGAGCGCGAGCTGGTCGCGGCCACGCGTGCCCTGTTCGACGAGCACGGGATCCAGGACGCGCCGGTCGAGAAGATCGCCCAGACCGTCGGCATCGCGCGCGGCCTGATCTACAGGCAGCTTCTCCTCGAAGGACGAGCTCTACGTCCTGACGGTCACGCACTACCTGGACGAGCTCGGCGGCGAGCTCGAGAGCGCCTTGCGCCGCGAGACCGATCCGGTCACGCGGCTCGAGCGCAACATCGAGACCTACGCGAACTACTGCCTGCGCTTCCCGGCCTTCATCGACTGCACCCTGGCGCTGATGCGCGGCCCCGCGCGCGAGCTCCACGAGAGCGTGTCCGAGTCGGTCTGGCTGCGACTCGGCCAGGGCATCGCGAGCTGCTCCGAGCACATCGCCGACACCCTCCGGATGGGCACCGAGTCAGGCGCCTTCACCGTCGCGGACCCCGACTACATGGCGAACGTCCTGTGGACGCAGATGCTCGGCACCATGCACCTCGCGCGGATCCGCGTCGGCGTGCGCCAGTTGGCCCCGGGCGTTCCCGAGCTGTTCAAGGTCGCGCCGGAAGAGCTCGTGCGCACGTGTGTCGCCAGTGCGATGGCGACAGTCGGCGCCCGCTGATCGCCAGCTAGTCGTCGCGCGGCGGGTACTCGAAGACGATCCGCTTCAGCTCCGAGACCGACTGCCCGCCGACGCGCACCGCGGTCTGGAAGCCCTCCGCGCCGAGCTCGCCGGCGTCGAGGCGGCGCCGCAGCTCGTTGAGCGCAGCGCGGTCCTCCTCGGGGACGTCGGCGCGCGCCACCTCGAGCAGGATCAGGTGCCGCGGCCGCTTGGCGGCGGCCGCCATGCGCGCGTAGTGCTCGCGCTCCTCGGCGCCCGTGCTCTCCGCGGCGATCACGACGGTCTCGTTCGCCTGCAGGCGCTTCTGGACCGCTGCATCGAGCACGTCGGAGGCGCGGCTCTCGACGTCCTCCGCGGACACGCGCCCGGCGAGCAGCGACGCGGACCTTGCCGAGCGACAGCAGCGAGCCGCGGTTGGGGATCATCCGCTCGGTGAAGCGGTCGCGCTCCTTGGCCGACGGACAGACGATCACGAGCATGCTTCCCGGTGAGTAGCGCAGGTGGTCCGAGGGAGTCAGCACCCGGGAGCGCACGGCGATGTTCGGAGGGCGCTCCGGGCCACCGGCGCGGCGCGGACGCTCCGAGGACCATCCGGTGCGCTCGTCCTCGCCGATCTTCACGCTGCGGGTGGAAGGTTGGTCCGCCATACGACACATCCTCCCTGATCGGGCAGCCGGACGGCGACGGTCCGCTGTAAGCTCGCCCGCGATGGCGGTTGTCGAGGCACAGGGAATCGACGGGCTCAAGGAGCTGATCGGCAAGGAGATCGGGCCCGGAGCCTGGCGCGAGGTGAGCCAGGAGGACATAAACACGTTCGCCGATCTCTCCGGCGACGACCAGTGGATCCACGTCGACGTGGAGCGCGCCGAGCGGGAGAGCCCCTTCGGCACCACGGTCGCGCACGGCAACCTGACCCTTTCCATGATCGACGGGTTCCGCCTCGACCTGATCTCCTCGAGCGGGTTCGCCCTCGGCGTCAACTACGGCTGGAACAAGGTGCGCTTCCCGGCGCCGGTCCCGGCCGGCAGCCGTGTGCGCGCGAGGGCGGAGGTCGTCTCGGTCGACGACGTCGGCAACAACTGGTGGCAGGTCGTGACGCGCTTCACGCTCGAGGTCGAGGGCTCCGACAAGCCCTGCTGCGTAGCCGACAGCGTCGGCCGCGCCCTCGTCGCCTAGACGCGCGATGTCTAGCCGACTGCCTGGGGGCCGGCTGCGTGCTCGGCCAGGAACGCGCGGAAGCGGTGACGAGACGCTCGGGCTGGTCCTCGGGGATGAAGGTGCGGCTGTCGCGGATCAGCTCGAAGCGGCCCTGCGGCAGCAGCTCGGCGAGCAGCTTTCCGTGGTCGCGGGGGAAGATCTTGTCGCCGTCGGCCCAGAGGACCAGCGCCGGGCCCGTCGAAGCTGCGCAGCGCTTCGGCCGCCTCGTACATGTAGCGCGTGTCGACGGCGCGCAGCAGGCGGGCCAGGTCGCGGCGGACGCCCGGCGTCGCGTGCGGACCGGCGTCGGTGTAGGAGCGCATGATCGCCGGCTCGACCGGCCGCTGCGTGACCCAGCCGTAGGCGGTCGGCAGCCGCTGGACGAACCTGAAGCTGCACGGTCCAGCCGACGAGCCACATGAGCGCGCGCGACCGCGCGGCCACCTCGAGGTAGCGCTGCGGAGTCGGCGGGAACTTCTCGAAGGCGTCGCACGAGGTGAGCACGAGCCGGCCGATCCGCTGCGGGTGATGGCCGACGAGCCACTGGGCGACGGCGCCGCCGGTGTCGTTCGCGACGATCGCGACGTCGTCGAGGTCGAGCGCGGCGAGGAGGTCGGCGACGATCCGGGCCATCCCGGGCAGCGAGAGGTCGGCGTCGGCGCGCAGCGGGCGGGAGTGCGCGCCGAACGGCAGGTCGGGGACGATGCAGCGGTGCTCGCCGGCCAGCGTGCGGCGCGACCTTGCGCCAGAGGTCGCCGTTGACCCCGACCCCGTGGACGAACACGACCGGCGGTCCGCTGCCGCGCTCGCGGTAGGCGATCGTCCCGGCCGGGATCTCGACCGTGCGCTGTTCGCCCAGCTCGGGGCTCACGGACATGCGCGCGAGTGTAACCCCGGCACACAGTGGCCCTCCTCAAACGTCTCGCCGCAAACGGCGGACTCCGAGGCCACCAGGCGGGCGTCCTCCGACGCTCGGCCTCGCGTATCTGCTGGTGGCGAAGCCGCAGCGACAGATTCAGTAGATCACGATGGGAACCAGGAACCACGCGGTTCCTGGTACTCGCCGAGCGCCATCAGGTTCATCGGCTTGATGGCGCGCAGGCCCTGTTCGAGCGACCAGCGGAAGAGCCCCGATTGCAGCGGTACCAGCATCGACATCGGCTCCTCGAGCGCGGCCGCGGCCCCGTGCAGCAATCCCGACATGTCGTCTTCGCTCGCGGCGACGCCGTGAGCCATCGGCCAGAACGTGAGCGTCGTGGCGTAGGCGACGATCCGGTTGTCGCGGACCCCGACGAACGGCGCAAACGCCTGCAGCGCATCGCGCAAAGCGCCGGTGCGCTCGAAGCCATGCACGTCCCTGCACAACTGCGCGCACTCCTCGACGTCGTCCTCGGTCAACGGTCGCACGTCGACTCCGTTCGCGCCAGCGCCTTGGAGCGTGCCGCGCATCAACGCGCACGCCGCCGTGCGCCGGACTTCAAGTTCGAGCCGCGGATGAAGCGCCAGTCCGACGCGCTCAACGACGACTGGACCCGGCGATATGGCGAACTGCGCCTGGGCACGGAGTTCGACCTCTTGTGCCCGCGGGCCGGAGGGCTAGGAAGGCTCGCGCCTCTCATCAGACTCTCATTCTGCGGGGGTAGAACGACCTTACATCCACCACGTACGGGAGATCTGATGACAAAGCTCGGCTTCATCGCAGTCGTCGCATGCATCATCGCCGTGGCGATCGCCGCCTGCGGCAGCGACAGCGATGCGACCGAGGACGCATCGAACCGCGGCCTGCCTCAGGGGAGTGAGCCGAGCAACCTCGACCCCGCCGACTTCTCCACCAACATCGACAACCCCTACTGGCCCATGAAGCCCGGCAGCAGGTGGGTCTACAGCGAGACCGACAGCGAGGGCAAGCGGGAGCGGGTCGTCGTCACGGTCACCGACAAGACGAAGAAGATCGCCAACGGGGTCACGGCCCGGGTGATCAGCGACGTCGTCACCGAGAACGGTGTTCCGGTCGAGATCACCGATGACTGGTACGCGCAGGACAAGGATGGGAACGTCTGGTATCTCGGCGAGGCGGTCCGCAACTTCGAGAACGGCAAGCTCGTCGACCGGGAGGGCTCGTTCGAGGCCGGCGTCGATGGGGCGGACGCGGGTATCGTGATGCCCGCCGACCCGGTGCCGGGTCTCTCCTACCGCCAGGAGTACTACAAGGGCAAGGCTGAGGACAAGGCCGAGGTGATCACGGTTGGGGAAGAGCAGGTGGAGGTACCGGCCGGTTACTACAAGGGCGTGCTGATGACCCGCGACCTGGTGCCGCTGGAGCCGAAGGTCCAGGAGCTGAAGTTCTACGCCCGCAATGTGGGCCCGGTGCTTTCCATGCACACGGACGGCGCCGGCGGACGCGCTGCACTCGTCAGCTACAAGGCCGGCAGCTAGGAGTGAGCGGCTGCCTTCCAGGCGCGGTACTCGACCGGCATGCAGCGCGCACACGGCCGGTAGCCCGCGGCGATCGCGGCGGGCTCGTCGGCGAAGAAGACACGGTGCCGTACGTACTTCCCCTTGGCGATCCAGCGCAATGCGCCGGCGCAGTCGAGGCGTCCGTAGACCTTGTTGCGCCGGTGGCCGCCCAGTAGCTCCCGGAACGCGCGAGGTGTGCGGGCGCCCGTCTGCGCCGATCAGCGTGTAGGTCTTGTCAGAGGGCAAGCACGCCCGCTTCGAGGTCGAGCAGGATTCGCTTGCGCTCGAGGCCGCCGCCGTAGCCGGTCAGGCTGCCGTCGGCGCCGATGACGCGGTGGCACGGGACGATCACCGAGATGGGGTTGCGGCCGTTGGCCGTGCCGACGTTGCGCGGCGTGGCCGGCTCACCGACCCGGCGGGCGAGCTCGCCGTAGGAGATCGTCTCTCCGTACGGGATGTCCTGCAGCGCGCGCCAGACGCGACGCTGGAAGGGGCTGCCGGTCATCGCGAGCGGCAGGTCGAACGTGCGTGCGCCGGCCGGCGAAGTACTCGTCGAGCTGCTCGCGCGCGCCGGAGAACGGCTCTTCGGCGCGCTGCCATTCGTCGCGGACTGCGACGGCGGTCCGGCCCCCCTGCATGTACAGGCCGTGCAGCGCGTCCTCGTCGCCGACCAGTACCAGCTCTCCGATCGGGCTGTCAAAACTCGTGTAGAGCATCGGTCCTCGCTTTGGTTGCTTGCAGAAGATCAAACGCCCGTGCCGCACAAAACGTGAGACTCACCCGCGGCGGTCGACGACCAGGTGTCCGTTCGGGCCCACTCGCAGCGAGCGTTCGCCGCGCAGCAGGTCGAGCATCTCCTCGCCGGCGACGGCGCGTCGCCAGCCCGGTGAGGAGCCGGGTCTGCGGCTCTTCGCGCCCGCTCACCGTCTCGAGCACCACCTCGCCGACCTCGGCTCGCGTCGCGACCATCTCGGTGGCGATCTGCTGTTCTTCGCACCGCGCCCGCATCAGCGCGTCACACAGGGCCGTCAACGGCGCGTACCAGGACGGCTGCTCGGGCCGGCGCGGTAGTTCGACGGGGGGCGCCTGCTCACCCCGTCGCAGCGCGGCCAGCAACTGGTTCCCGTAGCGGCGCGCGATGCCCTCGCCGACCCCGCGCTCCTTCTTCAGCGCTTCGACGGTCTTCGGGCGTCGTCGTGCCAGCTGCGTCACGAGCCGGTCGGGGAGCACGGCGCGCACCGGCCGATCCTGCTCGCGGGCCGTGCTCTCGCGCCAGAAGGCCAGCTCTCGTGCAACCGCCGCCTCGGCCGGCGTCAGCCGGGTCGTGGCCGTGAGCCGCAGGAACACCTCATGCGCGTCGCGCTCGTCACCGCTCGTGGTTTCGAGCACGCGGCACTCCTCACGCGCCCACTCGACGCGGCCGCCTGCCTCGAGCCGCTCGTGCAGGGCCGCGGCCACCTGGAGGAGATGCTCCACGTCCTGACCCGCGTATCTGAGCTGCTCGGCGGTCAGTGGACGCTGGTCCCAGTGGGTGAAGCTCTCGGCCTTCTTGAGCGAGACTCCGAGCACCTGGTTGACCAGCAGTTGGTAGCTCGATTGATGCGACGTGCTCGTCAAGGCTGCGGCGATCTGGGTGTCGAAGACGTTGGTCGGCCGCGCCCCCCAAGCTCGCTCCAGCAGGAAGAGGTCCTGACGACCGGCGTGCACAACGACCTCGATGCGCGGGTCGGTCAGGAGCGGCAGGAGCGGACCGGGATCGTGGTCGCCGAGTGTGTCGATCGTGCCGATCAGCGGGCGGCCGTCGGTACCGTCGACCGCGACCTGGACCAAGCACAGCAACGGGAAGTACCGGCCTTCCGACATGAACTCCGTGTCGAGTGCGATCCGTCCTGTGGCGGCCGCCCGTTCGGCGAGCTGCGGGGGTCCCGCGTTCACGGCGCGCCGATCACCACGTGCTCCTCGCCCAGCCATATCGGCGAGCGCGCCAGGTCGATGAAACAGCGCTCGTCCTCGAGCAGTTCGTCCGCCGCGGCCTGACCCGGCTCGGTGGAGTAGCCGGCGATGAGGTCCTCGATGCTGTCCCACCACAGCTCGGCGACCCCGTCATAGGAGTCGGACTCAGTCCCCCGCGCGGACGTCAGGGCATCGTCGAGCTCCGTTTCGCGGGCGTGGACCTGGACGTAGCGCCGGATGCGCAGGGTCTCCGCATGATGCTTCACGATCGGAGCGTGCTGCTCGCGCCAGTAGCGCTGAAACTCCTCACGCGTCATGCCCTCTCGGCGGCGGAGCGTGAAAACGAGCTTGACCATGTTTCCCTCCTCGGCGGTGTTGCGCGCGCATTCTCACAGACCGTCGCGGCGACAAAGTAGGCTGGCCGCCCAGGGTCCGTCCGCCAACGGGAGGAGATGCACTGTGCCGCCATTGCCAACGCTGGGCACGAAGGACAGTCAACGGCATCCCTACGCTGTCGCCTATCTCCGCTACCTCGCGGGAGAAGGCAAGCGGCCCAATGCGCGCTCCTTGGGCATCTCGCCCGCGGTGGCCGCCACCACGGGACAGAAGGTCGAGCAGCTCGTGCGCAAAGCTGCCGCCCGGATGCTCATCAAAGACGCCCGTCGCTAGGGCGCAGTCGTCTCGGCCAACGGCGCGTCGGCCTCGTCGGCCGCGTCCGCCGGCGCCGTGGTTTCGGCGGCCTCTGTCGCCTCGGCGGCCTCTGACTCGCCCTTCGGCTCGGCCGCCTTCGCTCCGTTCGTGGCCCATTCCTCGTCGAAGTCCACCCGCCATTTGCCCTCTTCCACGCGCTCGATCTTCAGCTTGGCGCGGAATGTCCGCCCCGAGCGGCCCTTGAATCCGGTGACAGGCTTCGCGGTCCGCCCGGACGGCGAGTCGTCCCCGCGTTCGATCGATTCCTTCAGGCTTGCCATCAGCTCCTTGACCACCGAGGCGGGAAGGTTCTTGCCGGCCTTCTTCTTCCACACCACGAACCCGCAGCCGGGGTCGTCCTTCGACCAGCACGAGTAGCCCTTGCGGTTCTCGTTCACGTCTTTTCCGCAGACCGGGCAGGGCCCGAGGTTGGCGCGCTCGATCTTCACGCCCTTGAGCCCGTCGAGCTGCTCGACCGTCTCCTTGGTGAAGCGCGCGATGTCGTTCATGAACGAGGGGCGGCTCTCCTCGCCCTGGGCAATCAGCCCCAGGCGCCGCTCCCAGTTGCCGGTCAGCTCCGGTGATGTCAGCTGGTGCTCCCCGAGCAGGCGGATGACCTGAATCCCCTTCTCGGTGGCGTGGAGCGCGCGACCCTCGCGGTCGATGTACTCGACCGCGATCAGCCGCTCGATGATGGACGCGCGGGTCGCCGGGGTGCCGATGCCCGAGTCCTTCATCGCCTCGCGCAGCTCGACGTCGGAGATGTCCTTCCCCGCCGTCTCCATCGCCCCGAGCAGGGAGGCCTCCGTGAACCGCCTGGGAGGTTGGGTTTCCTTGCGCAGCGACTCGACCCTGCGCGCCTCGACATCCTCACCCAGCTCAAGCTTGGGCAGGAGCTGATCGCCGCCCGAGTCGTCGTCGGGCTTGTCGGGGGAGTCGGGCTCCTGCCCGTACACGGATCGCCAGCCGGCCTCGAGCAGCACGCGCCCGCTCGTGCGGAACACGTGCTCGGCGACCGTGGTCTCGATCCGTGTGCGCTCGAACACCGCCTCGGGATGGAAGATCGCGAGGAAGCGCTTCGCGACCAGGTCGTAGATCTTCTGCTCGTCCTCCCGCATCTTCGACAGGTCGTGCTCGGACTTGGTCGGGATGATCGCGTGGTGGTCCTGGACCTTCTTGTCGTTGACCACGCGTCCGAGCGGCAGCTCCTTGAGCGCAGTGACGTACGCCGCTCCCTTCGCGTATTGCCCGTTCCGGCCCACGAGCTCGGCCGTGGGGCGGATCTCGGGAACCATGTCACCCGACAGCCAGCGCGAGTTCGTGCGCGGGTAGGTGATCGCCTTGTGCTGCTCGTACAGCTTCTGCGCGGCGGCCAGGGTGCGCTTGGCCGAGAACCCGAACCGCGTGTTGGCGTGCCGCTGGAGTGACGTGAGGTCGTAGAGCAGCTGGGAGCGCTCCCGCTCTTCCTTCTTCTCGAGCTTCGTGATCTCGCCGCGCTGGTCGCGGCAGTCCTCCACGACCTTGGCGGCCAGTTCCTCTTCGATCCGCTTGCCGCCGAGGTAGCGGCCCGAGTAAAGGCGCTCGGCGTCGGCTGCGAAGTCTGCCTCGACGAGCCAGTACGGCTCGGGCTTGAACGCGCGGATCTCCTCCTCGCGGCGGGCCACGAGGGCAAGGGTCGGCGTCTGCACGCGCCCCAGCGAGACCGCGCCGTCGAATGCAGCCCGCAGCCGGATCGTTGCCGCGCGCGTCGCGTTCATGCCGACGACCCAGTCCGCCTCGGAACGGGAGCGGGCTGCCGCCTCGAGCGACTCCATCTCCTCGCCCGGGCGGAGTCGCGCGAACGCGTCGACGATCGCCTTCTTGGTCATCGAGTTGAGCCACAGACGCTTGACCGGCTTCTTGGCCTTCGACGTGCTGTAGATGTAGGCAAAGATCAACTCGCCCTCGCGCCCGGCGTCGCAGGCGTTCACGACATCCTCGATCTCGTCGCTCGCCATCAGCTTGTGGATCGCGCTGAGCTGCTTCTTCGACTTGTCGTTGTTCGGCACGAGCTTGAACTCGCCCGGCACGATCGGCAGGTCGGCGAAGCGCCACTTCTTGAACTTCGGGTCATACGAGTCGGGTTCGGCGAGACCTACCAGGTGCCCGACCGCCCACGTGATCACGTAGTCGTCACCTTCGAGGTGCGACTTGTCCTTGCTCGGGCTGAACGACCCCGGGAGCGCGGACGCGATATCGCGTCCGACCGAGGGCTTTTCTGCGATGACGAGTGTCTTGGCCATGCCCTAAAGGTAGTGCCAGCCCCTGACCGCTACCCTGCGAGCCATGGCTAACAACGAGAAACCCCAGGTGGAGGTCCCGGTCGGCGAGGCCCCGTCCTACCAGCTGGAGCTGGAGGACATCACCGTCGGGGAGGGCGAAGAGGCTGCTCCGGGGCACAAAGTCGAGGTCCACTATGTGGGCGTCTCGTGGGCGACCGGACAGCAGTTCGATGCCTCATGGGACCGTGGTGACACGTTCAAGTTCGGGCTCGGCAAGGGCCAGGTCATCGCGGGCTGGGACCAGGGCGTGGCGGGCATGAAGGTCGGCGGGCGCCGCCGCATCACGATCCCGCCGGACCTCGCCTACGGGAAGCGCGGCGCCGGCGGTGCGATCGGGCCCGACGAGACCCTGGTCTTCGTCGTGGACCTGATCGACGTGCGATGAGTTACTGAACGCCGCACGGTCTTACCTTCAGACAATCGAAGGGAGACACATGTTCGAGGACACCAAGGCATTCAGCGGCTTCTCGGTGGACGATGTCCCCGCGGCCAAGAAGTTCTACGGCGAGACGCTCGGCCTCAACGTGGTCGAGGAGCACGGCATGCTCGGGCTACAGCTCGCGGGCGGTGCGCAGGTAATGGTCTACCCCAAGGAGAACCACGTCCCGGCGACCTTCACGATCCTCAACTTCCCCGTCGACGACATCGACAAGGCGGTCGACGAACTGAGCGCGCGCGGAGTGACCTTCGAGCGATACGACGGGTTCAACCAGGACGAGCGAGGGATCTTTCGCGACGAGGGCCCGTACATCGCCTGGTTCAAGGATCCGGCCGCTAACGTGTTGTCAGTCCTCCAGGAACGATGAACTGCATTGACTGAGACGCTCGCAATCGAAGCCTCTGGCCTTGTCAAGACCTTTGGCGAGGTCCGGGCCGTGGACGGTGTCGACCTCGCGGTGCGCAGGGGGTCCGTCTACGGCGTCCTCGGCCCGAACGGGGCCGGCAAGTCGACGACGATCCGCATGCTCGCAACACTTCTGCGCCCCGACGCCGGATCGGCGCGCGTGCTCGGTCACGACATCGTGCGCGAGGCCGATGCGGTGCGCAGCGCCGTCAGCCTGACCGGCCAGCTCGCGTCGGTCGACGAGGACCTGACCGGGCGCGAGAACTTGATCCTGCTCGGCCGGCTGCTGGGCCTCAAGCGTGACGCGGCGAAGGCGCGCGCCGCCGAGCTGCTCGAAGGCTTCGGGCTCGCCGAAGCAGCGGGGCGACTGGTCAAGAACTACTCGGGCGGCATGCGGCGCCGGCTCGACGTCGCCGCGAGCCTCGTCGTCACGCCCGAGCTGATGTTCCTCGACGAGCCGACGACCGGTCTCGACCCGCGCTCGCGCAACCAGGTCTGGGACATCATCCGGGCGCTCGTGGACCAGGGCACCACGATCCTGCTCTGCACGCAGTATCTGGACGAGGCGGATCAGCTCGCCGAGGGGATCGCCGTGATCGACCGCGGCAAGGTGATTGCCGAGGGCACCCCCAGCCAGCTCAAGGCGTCGGTCGGGTCGCGTGCGCTGCACGTGCGGCTGCTCGATCCCGACCAGCGGCCCGAGGCCGAGCGTGTCCTTTCGCGCGAGCTCGACGCAGTCAACCTGGAGCCCGACCCGACAGCGCTGTCGGCGCCGTGCGCCAACGCCGACCGGGCAGCCGAGGCTGTGGCCGAGCTTTCCCGGGCCGGCATCAGCATCGCCGGCTTCTCGCTCGGGCAGCCGAGTCTCGACGAGGTGTTCCTCGCCCTGACCGGGCACGCGGCCGAGGACGTCGCCACCGACGAGCAGGAGGAGAAAGCAGCATGAGCACCAATCCGTCCACTCAGGGCACAACCACACTCCTTGGCGACGAGGCGGCGCTGCGCAAAGCCCTCGCCTCGACTCCGCGCCCGCCGCGCGCGAGTGCCGCCTCGGCGGCGATGACCTTTGGCTGGCGGGGAATGCTGAAGGTCAAGCACGTTCCCGAGCAGCTGCTCGACGTGACGATCACGCCGGTGATGTTCGTGCTGATGTTCACCTATCTGTTCGGCGGCGCGATCGCCGGCTCCACGGGCGAGTACCTGGACTACATCCTCCCCGGGATCCTGGTGATGTCCGTGCTGTTCACAACCGTCTATTCCGGGGTCGCGCTGAACACCGACCTGACGAAGGGGGTCGTCGACCGCTTTCGCTCGCTGCCGATCTGGCGACCCGCGCCGCTGGTCGGCTCCCTGCTGGGCGACAGCGTCCGCTACCTGGTCGCCGGGACCGTGATCATCGTGCTGGGTGTTGCGCTGGGCTTTCGCCCGGGCGCGGGAGTCGGCGGCGTCGTCGCGGCGCTTGCGCTCGTGGTCGTGTTCGCGTTCGGCCTCTCCTGGGTCTTCACGACGCTCGGTCTGTTGCTGCGCTCGCCCAACGCCGTCATGAACGCGGGGTTCATGGGGATCTTCCCGCTCACCTTCCTGAGCAACGTGTTCGTCGAGCCGGAGACGCTGCCTGCTGCGCTTGAGGCGTTCGTGAACGTCAACCCGATCTCGATCCTGGCGACCGCCTCACGCGGGTTGATGGAGGGGAACGCGGAAATGGGGGACATCATGATCGTGCTGGGGACCGCCGCATTGCTAACTGCGGTGTTCGCGCCGCTTACGACGCACCTGTACCGCACGCGAGGCTAGGCGCGGTTACGCGGTTACGCAGTTACGCAGTTACGCAGGATTCGAGACAAGCCGCCTTTCCTGCGAACTGCGTAACTGCGAACTGCGTAACTCGTTAGCGGGCAGTTCTTCCGGCAAGCCGAAGCGCTCGAAGATCCGACCGTCGAGGAACGCCGTGACCTCGGCGATCTGTGCGCCGCGCAGGGTCAGCACGTCGAGGGCAAAGGCGACGTAGGCGCGCCGCTCCTCGTCCCAGGTGTAGCAACCGACTGCCTGCTGCCCGTTGGCGCGAGCCGGGACGTGTCGCCAGCGTACGGTGAAGGGGCCCTTTCGCAGGAAGCCGGCAATCGCCTCGTGGCCGCGATACCAGTTCGGCAGCGGAGGCATCGACCAGGTGGCGTCCTCGGTCAGCAAGCCGAGCACGGCGTCGACGTCGCCCTGCTCGAGCGCATCGCTGTAGCTCTCGACGATCTCGCGTAGGCGATCGTCGCCGAGCGAACGCAGGGTTGCCTGCTGGCTCTGCTCGGGCAGCCCCTCGTCGACAGTCACGCGAGCGCGTTGCAGCGCACTGTTCACCGAGGCAGTCGTCGTGTCGAGCGACTCGGCGACCTCGCGGGCGGAGAAACCGAGCACCTCGCGCAGGATCAACGCGGCGCGCTGGTTGGGCGGCAGGTGCTGCAACGCCGCGACGAACGCGAGCTCGACGCTCTCGCGCTGCTCGTAGTGCGCCTCGGGAGCGGCGAACCCATCCTCGATCCCGAGTGTCTCATCCGGGTACGGCTCCATCCACACCGTCTCGACGAGCGGTTGGGTAGGTGGATCGAGGTTGTCGTGAGGATCGGCCGCCGGGACGTAGTCAACCGGCAGCACCCGCTTCGGCCGCCGCGCGATCAGGTCGAGAGACGCGTTGGTAGCGATCCGGTAGAGCCAGGAGCGAACCGAGCTGCGGGCCTCGAATCGCGGGAGTCCCCGCCAGGCCCGCAGCAGCGCGTCCTGTAGGGCGTCCTCGGCGTCGTGGACCGAGCCGAGCATCCGGTAGCAATGGGCGTGCAGCTCGGAGCGATGGATCTCGACGAGGCTGCTGAACGCACTCTCGTCGCCGCCTCGCGCCGCCTCGAGCAGATCCTGCTCCCGTGTGGTGGTATCCATCTCCCCGCAGGATAGTTGCCGTGGTGTGGTCTCCTGTGGTTGCACTGCAACCATTAGGCACCACATCACCGTAACCCGAGGGCTGAGCTCACCTAGACTCGTGCGCGTGCGAGCCGCGCGCCAGTTCATCACCAGGACGATCCGGGCGACAGGCCTCCTGGCCCGGGACAAGCGCATCCCCAAGCCGCTTCGATGGCTTGCCGCCCTGGGCCTCCTGCCGATACCGGGGCCGTTCGACGAGGCGGTCCTGTTGCTGATCGCGCCGCCCCTGTTCCTCTTCTACCGCGACCCGATGCGCGACGCCTGGCACCGCGCAGACCGGAGCGTTTGATGGACCCGGAACTGCTCGAACAGACTCTCGCTGAGCAGGGCGAGCCGGCATTCCGCGCGCGCCAGGTGTGGGAGTGGACGGCGCGGGGGGCACGCGGCTACGACGAGATGACGAACCTGCCGGTGACGGTGCGGTCGGAGCTCGCCGCGCGGGTGCCGTTCTCGTCGCTCGCGGTCGAGCGCACGGCTCGCTCCAGCGACGGCACGGTCAAGGTGCTCTTTCGTACACACGACGGTCTCCCGGTCGAGGCCGTGCTGATGAGCTACAAGGGCGGACGCAGGACGGTCTGTCTCAGCTCGCAGTCGGGCTGCCCGCTGACATGCAACTTCTGCGCGACGGGCGCGATGCGCTTCGGGCGCAACCTCACCGCAGCCGAGATCCTCGACCAGGCCCTGCACTTCCGGCGCATGGGTGTCCGTCAATCACGCCGTCTTCATGGGGATGGGGGAGCCGATGATGAACCTCGATGCCGTGCTCGGAGCATGCCGCCGGCTCCCGGACGTCGGCATCACGCATCGCCGCACCGGCGTCTCCACGGTGGGGTGGATCCCCGGCATCGAGCGGCTCGCTCGCGAGGCGCCGCCGCTGCGCCTCGCGCTGTCGCTGCACGCGCCCGAGGATGCGCTGCGATCACAGATCATGCCGGTCAACGAGCGCTATCCGATCGCCGACGTGATCGCGGCCTGCCGCCGGCACTACGAGCGCAAGCGCCGTCGCGTGTTCGTCGAGTACGTGATGCTCGCCGGAGTGAACGACCGGGTCGAGCAGGCCCGGGCGCTGGCGGATCTGCTCGACCCGCGGGCGTTCAAGGTGAACCTGATCCCGTTCAACCCGAGCGGATCGTCCTACCGCGGGTCGTCGGATGCCGCAATCGATGCGTTCCGCGCGGCCCTCGAGC
>CAVXJX010000015.1:0-70337 GCA_963762195.1 uncultured Solirubrobacterales bacterium
TGCGCGCGCTCCTTCTCGGACGGGCGCGGCTCGAACAGGCGGCTCGCAAGGCTCCACCGACCCTGCAGCTGCGGCTGGGAGCCGGTGCGCCGCGATCCGAACCGCCGGCGCCTCCCGCTCGCATGGACAGGCGGTGCCAGCGACAGCCGCCGCGCGCGCAGCGGTGCGAATGCATCGTTCGTGACCTCGCCCGCCCACACCAGGTCCCACAGCGCGTCGCGCAGGTCGACCGGTGACACGTCGAGGTCCACGAGCAGGTCGGCCCAGAACGCGGCGCCGCCCGCGAGCCGCTCGCGCAGCGCGTCGTGCGCGCGGCCCGGCGGCCCGTTCTCGGACGGCTCCTGGGGCGGGCCGAGGAACGGAGCGTCCTCGCGGAAGTAGAGAGCGACGCGCCCGCCGCGGCCCGAGCCGCTGCCCGCGCCCGTCCACACGACCTCGCCCGCCGCGCACAGCCGGTCGAGCCAGGTGCGGTCGTAGCTGCCGAGGCGGCGTGGCAGGACGTCGCGCTCCCATGTCTCGGGGGTCAGCGCAAGGCCCTGCAGGGGAGCGAGCACCTCGCGCAGCCGGTCGGGCGCCGCGTCGAGCGGCATCCGCTCGCCCTCCGCCTTCGCACCGCTGCGCGCGTAGCGGTCGATGCCGTGCCACGACACCGCGAAGCGTGCGAGCGTCGCCTGGTCGGTCGGCTCGATCTCCTTGCGCAGGGCGGCGAGGCTTGCGCGGCGCAGGCGGCGCAGCACGTCCGGGTCGCACCACTCGCGCTCCCGCCCGCCGCGCGCATCGCTGCTCGGGCGGATCTCGCCGCGCACCAGCTCGTCGGCGCGCTCGAGCGCCGTCAGCGCCTCGAGCACCGGCTGCGGCTCGAGCCCGTAGCGCTCCGCGACCTCGGCCGTCGTGAACGGCCCATGGGTGCGCGCGTAGCGGCGCAGCAGCTTCTCCAGCGGACGGTCGACGTCGGCCAGGAACTTCTCGGGCAGCCCCGCGGGCGGCACGACGCCGAGGGCGTCCCGGTAGAGCGCGGCGTCGCCGGCGTCGATCCAGCGCTGCTCGGATGCGAGGCGGATCTTCACCGCGCGGCGCTCGCTGACGAGGCGCGCGGCCAGGTGCTGAGCGTCGAGGCCCGGGACGACGCGCGCCTGCAGCTCCTCGTCGGAGAGGTCGCCGAGCGAGCGCAGCAGGTCGTGGAGCTGGTCCGCGTCGCCGGCCGCCCGCGCGGGATCCAGCCGCTGGAGCTGCTCCTCCACGGACGCGAGCGCATCGGGGTCGATCAGCTCGCGCAGCTCCTCCGAGCCGAGCAGCTCGCGCAGCAGGTCACGGTCGAGCGCGAGCGCCGCGGCGCGCTGCTCCGCGCGCGGAGTGTCGCCCTCGTACATGTACGTCGCGATGTAGTCGAACAGCAGGCTCTGCGCGAACGGCGACGCGGTCGGTGTCTCGACCTCGACGAGCGCGACGTCGCGGCGCTCGAGTCGTTCGAGCAGCGTCTTCAGCGCCGGCAGGTCGAGCCAGTCCTGCAGGCACTCGCGGTAGGTCTCGAGGATCACCGGGAACTCGCCGAAGCGGCGCGCGACCTGCAGCAGTCCCTGCGCCTTCAGGCGCTGCTGCCACAGCGGCGTGCGCTTGTTCGGCATGCGGCGCGGAATCAGCAGCGACCGCGACGCTGCCTCGCGGAAGCGCGAGCCGAACAGCGCCGTGTTGCCGAGCTCGGAGGTGATCAGCTCCTCGATCTCCTCCGGGTCGAGCAACGCGAGGTCCGAGGGCGGCGGGTCGTCCGCGTCGGGCAGGTGCAGGATCACGCCGTCGTCCGACCAGATCGCGTCGACGTCGAGGTCGCGCTCGGCCCGCAGGCGCGCCGAGACCGCCATCGCCCACGCCGCGTGGACGCGCCCGCCGAACGGAGTCAGCACGCACAGCCGCCAGTCGCCGATCTCGTCGCGGAAGCGCTCGATCACGATCGTGCGGTCCGACGGGACCGCGCGCGTCGCCTCGCGCTGCTCGTTCAGGTAGCGGTAGACGTTGTCGGCGGCGAACTCGTCGAGGTCGTAGTCGCCGCGCAGCAGCTCGAGCGCCTGCTGCTGCGGCATCTCCGACACCTCGCGCTGGAAGGCGCCCACCGCGGAGCCCAGCTCGAAGGTGCGGCCGATGCCGTCGCCCTTCCAGAACGGGATCGCCCCGGGAATCTCGGGTGCCGGCGTGACGACCACGCGGTCGCGGGTGATGTCCTCGATCCGCCATGTCGTCGAGCCGAGCCGGAAGGCCTGACCCACGCGCGCCTCGTAGACCATCTCCTCGTCCAGCTCGCCGACGCGCCGGCCGTCCGGCAGGTGCACGCCGTACAGGCCGCGGTCGGGAATCGTGCCGGCGTTGGTGACGGCGAGCTTCTGCGAGCCGCGGCGGGCGCGCAGCGTTCCCTCGATGCGGTCCCACACGAGCCGGGGCCGCAGCTCGGCGAACTCCTCGGAGGGATAGCGCCCGTCGAGCATGTCGAGCACGTTCTCGAGCTGCGTCGCCGACAGGTCGCGGTAGGGATATGCGGACGTGACGACGCGATGCACGTCGTCGACGGTCCAGTCCTCGATCGCCACCATCGCGACCACGTGCTGCGACAGCACGTCGAGGGGCGAGCGCGGGATGACGGTCGCCTCGATCGCGCGCTCGCGCATCAGCTTGGTGACGACGGCGCACTCGACGAGGTCGGCGCGGAACTTCGGGAAGAGGCGGCCCTTCGAGACCTGCGACAGCGTGTGGCCGGCGCGGCCCACGCGCTGCAGCCCGCGCGCAACCGACTTCGGTGACTCGATCTGCACGACGAGGTCGACGGCGCCCATGTCGATGCCGAGCTCGAGGGAGCTCGTCGCGACAAGGCACCGCAGGCGCCCTGACTTCAGCTCGTCCTCGATCTCCGTGCGCGCCTCGCGCGAGAGGGACCCGTGGTGCGAGCGCGCGATCTGCTCCTCGGCGAGGTCGTTCAGGCGCAGCGCGAGGCGCTCGGCCAGGCGCCGGTTGTTGACGAACACGATCGTCGAGGAGTGCTCGCGCACCATCTCCAGCACGCGCGGGTAGATGCTGGGCCAGATCGAGCGGCGGCTGGCGGAGTCGCCGTTGACGGCCATCGCGGGGTCGGACTGATCGGCCGCGGGGTCCGTTTCGGGATCGCGCAGGTCGGCGACCGGCACCACGACCTGGAGGTCGAGCGGCTTGTCGGCGTGCGCCTCGACGATCGTCACCGGACGCGGCGTTCCGTCCGAGACGCCGCCGAGGAACCGCGCGATCTCGTCGATCGGGCGCTGTGTGGCGGACAGGCCGATTCGCTGGAGCGGTTGCTCGCGGCCGTTGGCGCGCACGAGCTCCTCGAGTCGCTCGAGCGTCAGCGAGAGGTGCGATCCCCGCTTGCTGGCCGCCACCGCGTGGATCTCGTCCACGATCACGCAGTCCGCGTGGGCGATCGTCTCGCGCGCCCGCGACGTCAGCATCAGGTAGAGCGACTCGGGCGTCGTGATCAGGATGTCGGGCGGGCGGCGCAGCATCTGCGCGCGCTCCTTCTGGGGAGTGTCCCCCGTGCGGATGCCGACCCGGATGCGCTCCGCCCCCGGGATCGCGCTGAGCGGCACCTGCAGGTTGCGGTCGATGTCGTACCCGAGCGCCTTCAGCGGTGAGATGTAGATGACACGCGTGCGCTCGCTCGTCCTCCAGCCCGCTTCTCCCGGATCAGGCGGTCGATCGCCCACAGGAAGGCCGACAGCGTCTTGCCGGACCCGGTGGGCGCCGCGATCAGCGTGCTCTCACCGCGGGCAATCGGCGGCCAGCCCTCCGCCTGCGGCGGCGTGGGCTCCCCGAAGGCACGCTCGAACCACTCGCGGACGGGGGGTGAGAAGTGATCGAGGGGGTGCGTCATCACTACCTATACGAGGGTATCGCCGCTACGGCTTCAACTTGTGGCCCGACCTGAACAAATAGACCGACCACGTGAACAACGCCGCGGCCAGTCCAAACGTGACAGGCAGGGACACCAGCGGCGAGACGTCGCTTTCGCCCAGGAACCCGTGCCGGATTGCGTCCACCATGTAGAAGAGCGGGTTCGCATGCGAGAGCTCGTGCCACGGGGACGGCAGGATGTCGACCGAGTAGAAGACTCCTCCGACGAACGCGAGCGGTGCGATCACGAGGTTCTGCACGAATGAGTGGTGGTCCCAGGTCTGCGCGTAGATCCCGACGATCACTCCAAGGGAAGCGAACAGGAGGACCGCGCCGAGCGCAGCCGGCACGAGCAGCAGCGGCTCGGCGATCGGTACGTCCAAGAGGGGAACGGAGATCGCCGTCAGCGCGCCCCCGATCAGCAATGCCCGCAGGACGCCGCCGACCGTGAGGCCGACGTCCATCTGCCACGGCATCATCGGCGCGGCCAGGATGTCGTCGATGTAGCGGTCGTTGCGTGCCTGGAAGATCGAGCTCGAGTTGTTGGCGTAGGCGGCGGTCAGCATCGCCATCGCGACGAGGCCGGGCAGGATGAAGACCTGGTACTCGAAGCCACCCACGTCCGTGATGCGGTTGCCGAGCGACAGCCCGAACACGACCACGAAGAGCATCGAGGAGACGACCGGCGCGACCACGGTCTGGCTCCACAGCCGCATCACACGCAGCGCCTCGCGCGCGGCCAGCCAGAAGAGGCTGCGGTAGGACTGGCGGCGCAGCTCGTGGGGCGAGGTGGCAAACACCCGTGCGGAGCTGGCCTCCATCACACCGCCTCGACGTGCTCGGCATGGGCGCCGATCGCCTTCATGTAGACCTCGTCGAGCGAGTCGGCGTCGTAGCGCTCGCGCAGGCCGGCGGGTGTGTCGAGCGCGGCGATCCGCCCTGACCTGATCAACGCGATCTGCTCGCACAGAGCCTCCGCCTCCTCTAGATAGTGCGTGGTGAGCAGGATCGTCGTCCCGCGCTCGTGCAGCAACCGGATGTAGCGCCACAGCTCCATGCGCAGCTCGTAGTCGACCCCGGCGGTCGGCTCGTCCAGGATCACGAGCCGCGGCTCGTGCAACAGCGCGCGCGCAAGCAGCAGGCGCCGCTTCATCCCGCCCGACAAGCGTGTGGTGCGCGTGTCGCGCTTGGCGCGCAGGTCGAAGACGTCGATCATCTCGTCCGCTCGCTCTGCGGCGTCATCTCGGGCCAGCCCGTAATAACCGCCGTGGTAGAGCAGCGATTCGTACACGGTCAGGAAGCGGTCGAGGTTGACGTCCTGCGGCGAGAGGCCGACGATCGTGCGGGCGGCAAGTCCCTTCGAGTCCGGGATCCGAGCGCCGGGATGACCGAACACGTGGATCGACCCCGACGTGACCCGCACCAGCCCGGCGACCGAGTTGATCAGAGTGGTCTTGCCCGCGCCGTTGGGACCGAGCAGCCCGAAGAACGCACCGTCGGGAATCGTCAGGTCGAGCGCGTCGAGCGCCAGGGTGCCGTCGTCGTAGCGCTTCGTGAGCGCGCTGATCTCGAGTGCGGGCGGCATCGAGCTAGCGTAGCGGCCGGTTTACGTCTGGCAGGTGGGGCACCAGTACGTCATCCGGTTCTCGTCCCACTGCCCGCGGACCCGGATCTCCCTGCCGCAGCGGCGGCATCGCTTCCCGCCCTGCTCGAACACCTCTCCCCCGGACAGCCGTCCGCCGTGTCGGACCTCGCGGCGCATCATGTCGCGCGCGGTGCGCACCACCCGCTCGAGGTCCTCGTCGCTCACGTCGGACATCGGGCGCCAGGGGTCGATCCGGCACTCGTAGAGGCTCTCGTTCTTCCAGAGGTTGCCGATGCCCGCGAGCGTGCGCTGGTCGAGCAGGGCGTCGGCGACCGGCCGGGTCGGGTCGTCAGAGCGGAGGCGCATGAGGATCGCCGGCCAGTCCAGCTCGTCGGCGAGGATGTCGGGTCCCAGCCGCCGCAGGTACGGGTCGTATCCCAGCCGGCTGTCCCTGATCAGCTCGAGGATCGGGCCCCTGAACTGAACGACCGTGTGGGTCGCCGTCTCCAGAACGAGCCACGCGGCGCGCGCGCGGCGCCCGACGTCGAACGGCCGCTCGAAGATCCGCCAGCGCCCGGACATCCGCAGATGGGAGTGGATCGTGAGGCCGTTGTCCCAGCGCAGGAAGAGGTGCTTGCCGTGGGTGTCGATCGAACGGACGGAGGATCCGGCAAGTTTCTCGGGCCACCGGTCAAGCGCGTGCCGGCGCTGCGGAGTCTCGATCTTTTCCAGCGGTTTCTCGACGAGTACGGGGCGCAGCCGACCGGCGATCGAGAGGATCGTGTCTCCCTCGGGCATGAGATCGATGATAAACGTACGGTTCGGGCGCGGATCCGAAGATTTGGCTCTCCAGAGCCGTTCGGTCGAGAAACCTCGGCCGACCCGTGTAACCATTTGCTGCCCTCAGACAAACATGTGTTCGACCTGTTAGATTCTGGGTAGCTTAGATGTAAGTTTGTTACCCTTAGCTCCAGAGGAGGCCCTACCGAGATGGCAACTACCAACTCAAATGCTTCGCGCCCGAAGCGCAGCGCCGCCGCCAAGCGTGGCCAGGCGACGCGTCGTCGGACGACCGCTGCATCGACCAGCGCCCGCACGACCAGCAAGCGGACGACCAGCCAGCGCACCACCAGCCGCCGGCCGACCACCAACACGGCTGCTGCCCGCGCCCAGCGCAGCGCAGCGGGCAAGCGCGGTGAGGCCACTCGTCGCCGTCAGACAGCCCGCCGTCGCACCACCGCGGCTCAGCGGACCGTTCGTGCGGCCGCCTCGCAGCGGATCGCTGCCGAGACCAAGCAGGCCGAGAGTGTCCTGACTCAGGTCACCGGCGTCGCCGAGAGCGCGCTCCTGGTGCCTGTGGGCGCCGCGCTCGAGGTGCGGGACCGCGTCGTGAACGCGATCCAGCCTTGGACCAGCCGTCCCAGCGCCGAGAAGGAGCTGACCCGCGTGCGCCGCGACGTGCGCCGGTTCGAGCGCCGCGGCTCGGTTGCTCGCAACCGCGTCCTGCGCGAGCTGCGCAAGCGCCGCAACACGGCGAACCGCGAGCTGCGCAAGCGCCGCAACGACCGCGGCCCGCTTCCTGCGGCTGCAGCGCAACAGCACGCAGCGCACGATCAAGACCAACGGCAAGCACGCCCAGGCCCGGACGGCCCGGTTCCGCACGGAGCTGGAGAAGGCCGTGAAGCCGCCGGTCGACCGCGTCCAGAAGGAGCTGCAGACGCAGACGAAGCAGGCAAGGGACCGCGTGCAGCAGTTCGTCTAAGTCTTTCGGCTGCTTGCAGCCGACCCAAGTTTCTGTCGGCCACATAGGACCCTCTGGGTCACGCCGGCAGAAAGCAACAAAGCAACCTCTCCTCCCTCAGCCGTCGGGCCCCCGTCAAAAGGGGCCCGTCGGTCTTTAACCCCCCAGCGGGTTACGCCTTGCGCCCTTCGGCTTCGTACTCCCTGAGGAAGCCTTCGAACAGGCGCTTGTGGCCCTGCTCGTCGCGCAGGATGTCGATCATCATGTCCTGCGTCACGAAGTCGAGGCCGTCGCAGAACTCGACGATCTTCTGGTAGTGGTCGATCGCTCCGTTCTCGGCCTCGATCACGCCGCGGATGACGTGCACGATGTCGGTCTGGGCCGCCGGCGGCTGGAGGTATGTCTGCTCGGCGGTGAACTCCAGGCTGCCGGGCACGACGCCGTACAGCTCCTTGATCCGCTCGCCGAACTGCTGCGCGTGCCCGAGCTCCTCCTGGATGTCCTGCTGGAGGTTCTCGACGACCTCGCGCGCTCGCACGCCGTCCGGGTTGATCGTGTTCGCGATGTAGCTCATCACGGTCTCGATCTCCATCCAGTACGCCTTCTTGAGCATCTCGATGAGCTGCTCACGTTCGTCCTTGTTCTCTTCGGCGAAGACGCCGGTCTCTCCATATCTCGTGTCTACAGCCACTTTCTGACCTCCCGCTAGAGTTGAGGCCTGCGTATTTGAAACTGATACCCAGGATGCCTACACAAGAACAGATAACTGAAGCCCTGCGGACGGTGATCGACCCCGAGCTGCGGCGGTCGATCGTCGAGCTGGACATGGTCCGCTCGATCGAGATCGGCCCGGACGGAGCCGTCAGCGTGATGGTGTCGCTGACGACGCCCGGCTGTCCCATCCGCAGCCACTTCGAGAACGCCGTCCGCAGTCAGGTCTCGGCGCTCGACGGCGTGACGTCCGTGGCCGTCGCGTTCGACGTCCTGAGCGCGGACGAGAAGGGCCAGCTCCAGCAGAAGCTCGGTCGCAACCGCCTGCCGCAGGGTGCGCTCGCCAAGGTCCGCAACGTGATCTGCGTGGCATCCGGCAAGGGCGGCGTCGGCAAGTCGACCGTGACCGCGAACCTCGCCGCAGCGCTTGCGCTCGAAGGGCCACACGGCGGGCGCGCTCGACGCGGACGTGTGGGGCTACAGCATGCCCCGCATGCTGGGCGTGCACGGCAAGCCGCGGGTCTCCGAGGCAGCGCAAGATCCTGCCGCTCGATTCCGCCGGCGGAGTGAAGGTGATGTCGATCGGGTTCTTCGTCGAGGAGGACGCCGCCGTCGTGTGGCGCGGGCCGATGCTGCACAAGGCGATCCAGCAGTTCCTCGAGGACGTCGACTGGGGCGAGCTCGACTACCTGCTGGTCGACCTGCCGCCGGGGACCGGCGACGTCTCGATGACGCTCGCCCAGCTCCTGCCGCAGGCCAAGATCCTGCTCGTTACGACGCCGCAGCCCGCCGCCCAGAAGGTTGCGCACCGCGCGGCCGAGATGGCGACCAAGTTCGATCTCGAGATTCTCGGCGTCGTGGAGAACATGTCCGGCTTCACGACCCCGGACGGCACTCGCCACACGATCTTCGGCGAGGGCGGAGGCCAGTTGCTTGCCGACGAGATCGGGGCGCCGCTGCTCGGCAAGATCCCGCTGCAGGAGGAGCTGCGCGTGCAGGCCGACGTGGGCGTTCCCCTCGTCGCAGAGGATCCCGACGCGCCCGCGGCCCAGGCGCTGATCCACCTCGCGCGCGGCATCGTCGCCGCGACGCCTCGCGAGCTGCCGGTCGTTCAGATGCCGGCCATGGCCGCCGCCCCGGGGTTCGGCGGCAAGGAGTTGCCGGTCATCCAGTAGCTCGCAGCGGACGGCAGCGCACCTGTCCGCGGTGCAGCGTCTTGCCGTCCTCGCCGACGAACCGGAAGCGCGCCAGGCCGCGGCGCAGGTCGAGCCGCAGGGCGCCGAACACGTCGTCCTCGTCCCACACGAGACGCGGGTCGTTCTCGTTGCTCGAGTAGAGCCCGTGGCCGCCGGCGCCGGAGATGAGCTGCACCATGCCCTCGGTCCGCTTGAAGTGCTGCATGTTGTGGTCGTGCCCGTTGATCACCAGCACGGCGTGGTCGCGCACGGCGTTCCACAGCGGCTCGACGTCCGGGCTCGTCGCCGTGGCGTCCCGCGTTCATGAAGGGCCGGTGCCAGAAGGCGATGCGGCACGTGCCCCGCTTCGCTCACCTGCTGCTCGGCCCAGCGGACCTGCGGCGTGCCGTTGGCGTGCCGCTCCTCGGAGTTGAGGCTCAGGAACTCCCAGCCTGCGAGCTTGAAGCTGTACCAGTGGCGGTTCTGCGGTATCCGCGGGTTGGCCTCGTCCCAGTACGGGTCGTAGCCGTCCTCGTGGCGCGGCCATTCGTGGTTGCCGGGCGTCGGTGCCGTGATCGCGTCGAAGCGGCCGTAGACGGGTCGGTAGTTGTCGTCGAACTCCTCGGCCGTTCCCTGTTCGTAGACGTCGCCGAGATACAGCAGCCGGTCCGGCCGCGCCCGCGCGATCACGTCCGCCACTCGCTTGGCGCGATCGCCGCCGTCGCCGCCGTCACCGACGGCCCAGACCGTGGCCGTGCGCTTGCGTGCCCGACAGCGCTGGCGGGTGCGCGCACCTTCGCCGGCCGGCGAGTCGTCGTCGCCGAGCAACTGTGCAGCCGCGAGCGCGGCGGCGAGCCCCACCGCCGACACCAATACGAGCACCACGAGAATCCGGCGGCGGGTCATCGGAGCGCGTATGGTCGCAGCGCGTCAGGCGGCTCGCGCCGCAGGGCCGCTCGGATCAGCGCGCGGCTTGGAGGCTGCCGTGCGGGTTCAGCTGCGACTTGCAGCTGCGCGCTGCGCGACCGGCGACCTCGCGCCGACAACTTCCCTGCACCGCCACGAGCATCGCCAGGCCGAACATCGCCGAGCCGGCCATCTCGAGCAGCTCCTCCGGCACGATCGTCCAGCCGTAGTGCTCGTTGAGCGCGAGCGTCGATGCCCTGGGAGAGCGACCCAGACGCCGGCGGCCAGGATGAGCAGCCGCCCGGCAAGCGACTGCGGTCCGAGCCGCTTCAGCGTGATCCACCAGGCGACGCCGCCGGCGATCACGATCGGGATCAGCGTGGCCTGGCCCCAGACGTGGACGCGGTCCTGGACCGCCTCGTGCAGGGCGGTCATCTCGTCGATGCCGAGGAACGCAAAGACCCCTGCCAGCACGAGCCACCAGCGCGCGGTCGGCGAGTGTTGGGACAGCGCACGCACGCCGTTCAGCAGGGCCAGCGCGCCGGCGCCGAGCAGCAGGAACCCCGAGAAGGTCGCCGGGAACGTCTGCTCCTTGTTCAGGTCGAAGACGCGCAGCGTCACCGCCGCCCGGGTAGACGATCGATCCGAGGATGCCGAACACGATCGTCGAGGGCCGCGATGCCGATCAGGAGCTTGCGCATGTCCAGGCGCGACACGACGCTCGAGACGCGATCGCCAGGTCCTGCTCGCGCAGGTCGGTGACGGGTGAGCGGGCCAGCGAGAGCTCGCGGGCGTACTGGTAGAGGCCGAGCAGCATCAGCGCGGCGGCCGCCATCTCGAGCAGCTCGCCGGCGGGCAGCGCGCTCGCGCGGCCGGTGCGCGCCGCGTCGAAGAGGCCCGGCGACCAGCCAGCCGCGCGACGCCCGACGGCGAAGGTCATGCGCGCGCAGGCGGTGGTCGCCATCATGGCGCGCAGCACCTCGACCCAGACGACCGTCGCCATCGCCAGGAACGGCAGATACGCCACGTTCCAGCTGACGTCCTCGTGGCGCTGGATCCAGGTGTGGAAGCCGAGGAACTCCTCGACGCGCGAAGAACAGCGAGCACGACGCCGGCGAGGCGCCACCAGGCGACGCCCGTGCGCGGGCTTCATCGCGCTGGATCGCGAAGGCCAGCACGCCGGCGCCGGCCAGGAACAGTGCGATCACGACGGCCGGGAAGCTGTTGCGCACGGCCGGGTCGGAGTCCTCGAGCTGGAAGGCGACCAGCGAGTCGAGCGCGTGCCGGTACACGAGGTCCAGCACCGCGAACGACGCGATCACGCGCAGCCAGGACGAAGAAGACGTGCCGGGCCTGGAACCGGCGGGCAAGCTGGAGTGGCCAAGTCACTCATTCCGTTGAGACTGGGTCGAGGGTCGACGGGAAAATCACCTTAGATCAGTCGGCGCCAGCGCGCCAGCGCTTTAGGCCGCGGTCGCGCTAACCGCTAGGCGCTCTTGGCGAAGTACTCGGCGTTGATCTGGATGTACTTGTCCCACTCCGAGGGGAGCTGGTCCTCGGCGAAGCAGGCGTCGACGGGGCATGCCTCGACGCATGCGTCGCAGTCGATGCACTCCTCCGGGTCGATGTGGAGCATCTCGACGGCCTCGTAGTCGGGCTCGTCGGGAGTGGGATGGATGCAATCGACGGGACAGACCTCCACGCAGGAGTTGTCCTTGGTCCCGATGCAGGGCTCGGCGATGACGTAGGTCATGTGCTCTCTTTCGAAGCCGGGTTCGTTGCTACTGAGGAGACTGCCGTCCGGTGGACGGGCGCATATTCTTGCGAATCCAGGGGTCGGGCGTTTGTGGAGGCCCGGACCTAGAGACATTCGCAACTTTCACGATGAACCCCGGATGATCCCGAGATGATCGTTCTGACCGGAGCCACGGGCGTCGTGGGCTCGGCTCTCCTGCGGCGCCTGCTGGCGCAGGGCGAGCAGGTTCGCGTCCTGGTGCGGGATCCGCGCCGGCTCGGTCCCGACCGGGTGCAGGGTGCAGATCACGCTCGGGGACCTCTCGAACCCGGTCGCGCTGCGCCAGCTGGTGCGCGGGGCGCGCGAGGTCGTCCACCTGGCGGCGACGATCCGCGATCAGCCCGGCGGCAGCATCGAGGAGCTCAACGGCGTGGCCACCGCCCGCCTGCTGCGCCATGCCGAGGCGGCCGGCGTCGAGCGCTTCCTGTTCTTCGGGGCGATGGGCGCCACGCCCAGCTCGCGCACGCGCTTCTTCCGCGCCAAGGCGCTGGCCGAGCAGGCGGTGATGGAGTCGCCCATGAACGCCACCGTGATGTCCCCTTCGATCGTGTACGAGCCCGGCGACCGGTGGGTGACCCTGCTGCGGCGGATGTCGCTGCTGCCCGTGATGCCGATCGCCGGGAGCGGCCGCGCGTCCTACCAGCCGATCTGGGCGGAGGACGTGGCGGCCTGCGCCCTCAAGGTCCTGCGCGAGGGCGCGCCGGGCGGGGCCCGCCGGCTCGAGCTGGCCGGGCCCGAGGTGCTCACCTACGAGGAGATCGTGCGGCTCGCCCTGTCGGCCTGGGGCCGGGACCGCCGGCTCGTGCACGTGCCGCTGTGGATGGTGCAGCGCAGCCTGCGCCTGCTCGAGCGGATGTTCGGGCCGACGGTGTTCGCCACCTGGGAGGAGGCGGAGCTGATGGAGGTGCCGATGGTGACGGCGGCCGGCACGCGGGACGCTCGCAGCCTCGGCGTCGAGCCGAAGCCGATGGCGGAGGTGCTGGGCTCGCGGCTACGTGCAGCCGCTGGTGCGGCAGCCGCCTAGGCGCTCAGCCGCCGCGCTGGTGGAAGTAGAACTCGGGGAAGACGGCCTTGGCGACGTCGGCGGTCATCTGCCGGGCCACCTCGAGGTTGCCGGTGCGGACCGCGATGTCGTCCAGCGTCACGATGCCCACGAGGTCGCCGCCGTCCATCACCGGCAGCCTGCGGATGCGATGGCCGACCATCAGGCCCGCCGCCTCCTCGAGCGCCATGTCGGCCTCGCCGGTCACGACGGGCGCCGTCGCGCACTCCTCGGCGTGCGCACCGGTGTCGCTGCGGCCGGCGAGCACGGTGATCGTGAGGTCGCGGTCGGTGACCATGCCCACCGGCTTGCCCGCCTCGTCGGCGAGCACGACCGAGCCGACGTTGCGGTCGCGCATCAGCTCTGCCACCTGATGCACCGGCGTCGCCGGCGAGGCCGTCACCACGTGCTCGGTCATGATGTCGCGCAGGAGCACGGTGAATAGGTACCACACATAGAATCCCGCCGCGTGGCTCCCCTCACTCCCGCCCAGGAGCGCACCCGTGCGCGCGTCGAGACCGTCATCGGGTTGATGGCGCCCGCGCTGACGCTGGTGCTCGCGGCCGGCGACCGGCTCTCACGGATCGTGGCCCCCGAGGACCACGAGTACTACCCGGTCCGGCCGATGTCCGAGGAAGACCAAGCCTCGCCGCGGTAGTCGCCGCCGCAGCGCGATGTCCCCCGAACAGCTCTCCCAGGAACGCAGGCGCGGCCTGTTCGCGGCCGTCGCCGCGATCGTGTCCGGCCTTGCGTTCGTGTCCGGCGCGATCTGGTACCAGGCCGTCAACGCCGACGCCCCGGACGGCAACGACGAGGACGCCGCACGTCCTGCGCTACTTCGACCGCACACGGCAGCGAGTACCTCGGCTGCCTCGATCCTCCAGGCCTTCGGGATCGCGCTCCTGGTGGTGGTCGCGGTCCACCTCTACCGCGCCGCCAAGGACCGCAACCCCGACCAGCCGGCGCTCGTGCTGGTCGTCGGCGTGCTTCGGGCCCGCTCGCGTTCGCGGCCAGCACGCTGATCCGCGCCGTGACCTACACGATCCTGGCCGACGACTTCGCCGGCCGCGCGGTCCAGACGGAGGCGGCCGCCGACGACCTGCTCGACACCCCGGCCCTCGACATCGCGAACGGGCTCGGTCTCACCGGGGTGCTGGCGCTCGGGTTCTGGCTCGTCAAGGGATCGCTCGACGCGATGCGCATCGGGCTGCTGACGCGGTTCATGGGAATCATGGGGATCGCCCTCGGGCCGGCGCTCGTGCTCGGCTTCGGGCTGCTGGTGATGCCGCTGTGGCTCGTCGCGCTGGGGGTCCTGTTCCTCGGCCGCTGGCCGCGCGGCATGCCGCCTGCGTGGGTCACCGGCAGGGCGGAGCCGTGGCAGAGCGGCGCGAGTGCGCCGGACGAGAGCCGCAGGAAGCCGACCGCGGCGGGGATCGCAACGGCGAGGTGGATGCGATCGGGCGCGGCGTGCGCAAGCGGTGCCGGCTACGAGTGCGAGCCGCACGACGAATAGGCGCACGGCGATCGGCCCCGGGCACGGAGGCACCCGGGGCCGATCACGCGGTCGCGTGACGCGAACGGCGTTACGCGTCACCCGCAGTGTAGAACTAGTGGCGGTAGCCCATGCACACCCCCCCGATAGAACGAAGCGGACGGACGACTACGACCACCAGACGGGGACCGGCGAGGCGATCTTCCCCCTGCAAGAAAGCCCCCAACGAAAGAGGGGCCGCGCCGGCCCCTTTTCGTTTCAAGTCTCTGTGTGTTTCGTATCTAGTGCGGTTCTAGTGCCGGTAGCCCATTGTGTCCCCCGTGTGATCGTTGCTTACGACCACCAGACGGGGGAGCGGCCGGTTTTCTTCCCTCCAGGGAAAACTTCAGGCGAGCGTTGCCAGGGCGCGCTCGGCGGCGGCGGTGGCGGACCCGGCGAGGTCCCGCGCGCGAACACCCGCGCGTCGGTGCTGGTGGTGCCGAGGTTGATCTCGACCAGGGTCGCCGCGGTGCGTGCTGCGCCCTGGGCCAGCAGTGCTCCGGCGACGGCATCGGCGCGCATCGCCTGCTCGCCGCGTTCCGCGACGACGGCGGCCAGCAAGGCGACGTCGACCGCGGCCTGGGCGATCTCCAGCGGGATCTGGGCCGCATGCTCGAGCAGGATCCCGAGGCCGACCTCTCCAGGCGTGTGCGCCTCGGGCTCGCCCCGGGCGACTCGTCGCGCGGGTCGCAGCCGGGCGATCGCGCGTCGCGTACGCGTCCACGTTTCGCTGGGCCAGCGGCGCGACGCGCTCGCGCAGGGTGTTGGCCTGTGCCGCGGCGCCCCTGGCCTCTCCCCACTCCCCGCGCGAGGCGCCGGCCACCATCGCGACCAGGCCCGCCGCCATGGAGAGCGAGACCGCGGCGCAGTAGCCGGCGCCCGGCATCGGCTCCGGCGTCGCGACCTCGGCCAGGAAGTCCCGCAGCGGCAGGTCGAGGAAGTCGCGGCTCAAGCCGGGATCTCCCCGCGGCGCGCCGTGATCGCGGCCGCCTCGTAGCCCTTCACCTCGGCGATGCGCAGCGCCTCCTCCGTGCTCGCGAGCGCGTCGCGCTGGCGGCCGGCAGACATGCATCACGTCGGCGTGGGCCAGCAGCGCGTCGACCTGCAGGCAGAGCCAGTCCATCGGGCGCACGACGCGCAGCGCGCGGTCGGCCGTCTCCTCCGCGAGCCGCGTCCAGCCCTCGGCGGCGAGCAGCTTCGCCCGCACGGCCAGGCGCGGAGCGTTGACGCTCGCGTCGTCGCTGGCCCACTCCTCCTTGAGCGCCTTCAGCGTCGAGTCGGCCTCCTCGAGGCGGCCCTGCGCGTACAGGGCCTCGGCGAGCGGCACCGCGGTCTCGCCGAGCGAGCTCTGCAGGCCCATCTGCGTGAGCACGTCCCAGCTCTCGCGCAGCGCGCGCTCGGCCGCCACGGCGTCACCCGCCGCCAGCTCCATGCGCCCGCGGCTGCGCTTGGACCACTGCGACATGTAGAGCAGGCCCATGTCCTCGCTGATCGCCGTCGACTCCGATCAGCGCCGCGCGCGCCTCGTCGAAGCTGCCGCGCCGCCCGAGCGCGACGCCGAGCACGTGGAGCATGTCGGCCTCCATCGCACGCATGCTGCGCTCGCGGGCGGCGGCGAGGTGCTCCTGCGCGAACGCCACCGCGCGCTCGAGGTGCGCGGGACCGTCGAGCAGGCACATCCCCATGGCGAACGAGATCGCGTTCCAGTGGCGGGGAAAGGTGTCGGGATCGGCGTGGCGCAGCGCCTGCTCCAGCGCCTGCTGGCCATCGCTCGCACGCCCCTCGTACATGCGCGACTCGCCGAGCAGTCGCCACGCGTCGGCGAGGCCACGCTCCTCGTCGGTGTGCTCGAGCAGCCGGATCGCGCGCTCGGTCTCCTCGACCAGCTGGGTCGCGGGGATGTCGGGATGTGCGACGAACCACACGTGCGCGCGTCCGAGGCGCGCAAGGCCCTCGATGCGCCGCTCGCCGGCAGACAGCGCCCGTTCCAGCGCCTCCTCGTAGATCTCTCCCGCCTTGGTGTGGTTCGCGGTGCCCTCCAGCGACTCGCCGATCGCCGGCAGCAGCTCGAGCCTGCCGCGCGCGGTCACCGGCAGCAGCGCTCCGGCGCGCTCCAGCAGCCCGACCGCCGCGGTGTCCTCGCGCGCGCGTGCCGCGCGCCGTCCCGCGGAGGCGAGGCGTGCGGCCGCGCGCTGTCCCAGCGCGAACGAGCGCTCGTCGACGAGGCCGAGGTCGGCGCGGTAGCGGTGGGCGCGCTCGAGGTGATGGCCGAGGATCGCCTCGATCTCGATCATGCGCTCGGCATGGCGTTGCTCGAGCCAGTCCGCGAGCAGCTCGTGCAGCTCGGCGCGGTCCTCCTTGTTGATCGACTCGTAGGCCGCGTCACGCACGAGGATGTGGCTGAAGGCGTAGCCCGTCTCGCCCTCGAGGGTCGATTGCTCCGGCGCGACGAGCTGCTTGCGCGTGAGCGTGTCGAGCACGCTGGTGTGTCTCCCGCGCCGGCGATCGCCGCGACCGCCTCGGCCCAGAACTCGCGGCCGATCACCGAAGCGGCGCCGATGGCGCGCCGCTCGGCGACGGTGAGGCGGTCGAGGCGCGCGGCGAGCAGCGCATGGATCGTCGGCGGGACGCTGACGTCGGCGGAGTCGCCGGTCTCGCGCAGGAACGCGATCATCTGCTGAAGGAAGAGCGGGTTGCCCTCGGCGCGGGTCGTCAGCTGCTCGCGCACCTCCTCGGAGGCCGCACCCGCAGGCAGCAGCTGGCGGATCAGCGCGCGGGTGTCCTTCGGACAGCGGGCCCGAGCTCGAGCATCGAGGAGTCGTGGGTCTCGCGCGCCCACTACGGTCGTTGCTCGATCAGCTCCTGGCGCGCGAGGCAGACCAGCATCAGCGGGGCACCGGTCGTGTGCTCGAGCAGATGCTCGATCAGGTCGAGGAGCGCCGGCTCGGCCCAGTGCAGGTCCTCGAGCACGAGCACGACCGGTTGCTCACGCGCCAGCGCCGCGAACAGGTCGCGCACCGCGCCGGTCAGGTCCTCGCGGGCCGCGGTCGGCTCCTCCAGGCCGGCGGCCTGCAGGACGCGGTCGGCGAGCACGTCGGCGCGCGGGTCGTCGGCGAGGACGCTCTCGAGTGCGGCGAGCGGATCCGTCTCGCCGGCCAGCTGGCGCACGATCTCGGCCAGGGCCCAGAACGCGATCCCCTCTCCGTAGGGCAGGCATCTTCCGACGAGCACGGTGGCACGCTCGGCGAGGGTGTCGCCGACCTCGCGTGCGAGCCGCGTCTTCCCGATGCCGGCCGGGCCCATCAGGACGACGCGCTGGGGGCTGCGCTCGTAGGCCACGCGCTCGAAGGTCTCACGGAGCTGGCGCAGCTCTGGCTCGCGGCCGAGCAGTGGGCCCAGGTTCGCCGTCTGCTGCGCCGCGTGCGGACAGCCGCCAGGCCTTGAGCGGCTCCGACTTGCCGCGCACCGAGAGCGGCTCGACCTCCTCGGCCTCGACGGCGTCGCCGACAAGCCGCCGCGTCGCTTCGCCGATCAGGGTCTCTCCCGCGGCGGCGCCCTGCTGCAGGCGCGCCGCGATGTTGACGGGGTCGCCCGTGACGAGCGCCTGGCCCGCGGACGCGTCGCCGGCCACGACCTCGCCGCTGTTGACGCCCGTGCGGATCGCGATCTGAACACCCCAGCGGCGCTGGAGCTCGCGGTTCAGCCGGGCCAGCTCCTCCTGCAGCTCGAGCGCCGCCCGCACGGCCCGGCTCGCGTGATCCTCGAGCGCCGTCGGAACTCCGAAGACCGCCATCACGGCATCCCCGATGAACTTCTCGACCGTGCCTCCGTGACGCTCGACGACCGCCGAGGCCGACTCGAAGTACCGCAGCATCACGCGCCTGACGGCCTCGGGCTCGATGCGTTCGCCCAGCGCAGTCGAGTCGGCGACGTCCGTGAACAGGATCGTCACCGGCTTGCGCTCGTCAGACCTCGACACCCCTCCGAGGCGCGCTCCGCATGCCATGCAGAAAGCCGCATCGGGTGGGTGCGGCTTACCGCATCTCCCGCAGCCTCCCACGGAGCCAGTCTATGGGAGCGAATCCGTCTACGCAGGTACTTTGCGTCGCCCGCAGGACCCTGTTCAGCCCAGCTGGGCCGCTAGGAGGCGGCGAGCCGCTCGCGTAGCTCGGGCAGCAGGCTCGGGTCCACGTTGTACCCGGCCTGCTCCAGCGCCACCTCGAGGTTGGCGATCGCGGCGGCCCGGAAGTCCGCATCTTCCTGTGCCCGCTGGGCGATCTGGTCGATCTCCAGCCGGGCCTGCGGCATTTCCTGGGCTGCTTTGACCCATCCTTCGGGGGCGGGCGGCAGCATTCTCAGCAGCGAAGCCAAGCGTTCCTCGTCGTATCTCTCAGTGGTCATCTCAATTACCTCGACCATCAGACGGCTCGAACCGGGGTTTTCTTCCCTCGAGTTCCGATCGCATTTTTCGCAGGCAGCGGGAGATCCGGCTGGCGATCGTACCCGGAGGCAGCTCGAGCGCCTCGCCGATCGCGTGATAGCTCTGGTCGCGGGCGAAGAACCGGTCCAGGATCTCGGCACAGTGCTCCGGCAGCTGCTTCAGGGCCTCGTGCACCATCAGGGCCTCGTCGATCTGCGCCAGCTCGTCGTTGGGGTCCTCGATCTCGAGATCGTGCTCCGCGGGGAGCTCCCGGGAGGAGGAACGCAGCTTGTCCACGCACAGCCGCCGCGTCAGGGTCCCGATCCAGGGCCGCACCGCGGTGTCGTCGCGCAGCTCGTCGAGGTGCTGCCAGGTCCGCGTGAAGACGTCCTGGAAGACGTCTTCGGCGTCGTCGTTCTGCAGGCGGTAGACCCGCGAGGCGATCGCATAGACGTAGCGCGAGAAGCGGTTGACCAGTTCGTCCCACGCCTGCTGGTCGCCCTTTCTACAGCGGGCGACAAGATCGGCGTCGGCGACCGTCGCAAGTGACATTACCCAGCTATGAAACCACGTTCGACACTGTGTCGGCAAGCGCGGGGCCCGAATTGGCGCGCGGCATTTCCCTGCAAATGGTGCTTACGGGACGAAAATGCCCTGCCGCAGGAACACCTGGTTGGGCTGCGTCGCGGTGTCACCGTCGGGACCGCCGTCGATCACCTGCACCTGGGACAGCTCCACGACCGAGCGCCGGCCTTCGACGATCGGGCCGGGAATCAGTGTGTCGAGGGTGGTCGTAAGGGAGCACGTCGAGCCGACGTTGGTGGCGACCGTGGGGGTGCACTGGGTAGTGAACAGCAACTGAACTTCCGTCGACGTCATCGGCACGCCCGCGTAGCGATCGGTGATGCGCGCACTGGCCTGCGCAGCGACCTCACCCGCGTAGTCGGCGAGCGTTCCCTGTTCGCTCACGTCGCTGATCTCCATCCGTAGCGCAATATCGGCTTCGTCCTCCGGCGTGGTCGGGTTGCCGGTCACGGTCCGGTAACTCACGAAGCTGTTCGCCGAGGTACCGACGGTCAGATGACCGGACTCCTGCGCAGGCGGGTTGCACGATCCGACCGCAAGCGGTGGCCCGTGTTGGCGGTTGGGCACGGTGCACTGGCGATAGCCCGGCACGAGCGAGACGCGCATGGGGGATGCCCCCTTCGGACGAATGTGGCCCGGGTAGGGAACGGGCTGCCAGCTCGGCTGCGACTCGAAGTCTGAACCGCTGGTGAGGCGCGTCGGGCTCGTGCCGTCTGCGTTCATCGTGTAGACCTTGCTGTTCGACTGGAACGCGATCTTCGTGCCGTCCGGCGACCAGACGGGTTGAACGTCCCTGGCTGCGCCGTTTGTGAGGCGCAATGGTGGGGAGCCGGACCCCGCGTACACGTAGATCTCCAGGTTTTGGTTATCCCCTGGGGCATAAGACGAGTACACGATCTTGCTGCCGTCCGGTGAGTAGTCGGGGTCGATTCCGTAGGGGAAGACGATGACGCGCTCGTCGGTGCCGTCGGGCTGCACGGTGCGGAGCTGTCCTTCGCCACCGTTCGCGTTTGTCGCGTTGAACGCGATCAGGGATCCATCGGGCCGCCACGACGCGCCTGACCCGAACGCAATGCGCTGGCGCGCGGACCCATCTGCCGATGCGGTGTAAAGCTCGATGAAGAGTGGGTCCATCCCGTTGCCAGTGACCGAGGTCGCGGCGATCTGTGACCCGTTCGGTGACCAGGCGGGCGATCCCCACGTCTGGCCTCCGCCCGCGTCCTGCCATGCACCGTCCAACACTACGGTCTCACTGCTGCCGTCTGCCGGCATCCGCCTGACGTCATCCTCGTGGGAGAAGAGCAGGTCACGGCCGTTGGGCGACCACGCGGGCGTGTGTCCCGACCGCACCGTCGACTGTCCTGTGCCGTCGGGGTTGATCGTCTTGATCACCGGCGGGAACGTCGTGCTGACGGTGAACGCGATCTTCCCGTTCTGGCCAGGGAAGGCGGCGTGCGCCGGAGGCGCCCACGCCCCGAGGGCTAACAACGCCCCGGCGATCAGCGTCCGGATGACTCGACCTCGAACGACTCCCCCTCGGAGGCGACGACAGAGGACGAAGATTAGTTCATGTTTGACTGGCGACCAAACGGCCTACTCCTCGTCGCCGCGCGCCGCCACCTTCTCCTTCAACGTGTCCATCACCGTCGGGTCGCGCAGGGTCGTGACGTCGCCCATCTCCTGGCCCGAGGCGATGTCCTTCAGCAACCGGCGCATGATCTTGCCGGAGCGCGTCTTCGGCAGGTCGTCGGCCCAGATGAACCGCTTGGGGCGTGCGAGCTTGCCGATCTTGACGCTCACGTGCTCGCGCAGCTCGACGTCGAAGCCGTCGGGCGGGTCGCCGCCGCCCTCCATCGTCACGAACGCGACGATCGCCTGGCCGGTCGTCTCGTCGGGCTCCGGCACGACCGCCGCCTCGGCCACGTTCGGGTGCGAGACGCACGCCGACTCGACCTCCATCGTCGACAGGCGGTGGCCCGACACGTTGATCACGTCGTCGGTGCGGCCCACGACCCAGAAGTAGCCGTCGGCGTCGCGCCGCGCGGCGTCGCCGACCACGTACACGTCCGGCCCGTAGCGCGACCAGTACGTGTCGACGTAGCGCTCGGGCTCCTTGTAGAGAGTGCGGAACATGCCCGGCCACGGTCGCGTGAGGACGAGGATCCCTCCGCCGACGTCGACCTCCTTGCCCTTGGTGTCGTAGATCGCGGCGCGGATGCCGGGGAACGGCGTCGTCGCCGATCCCGGCTTCAGCCGCGTCAGCGCCGGCAGCGGCGTGATCATGATGTGGCCGGTCTCGGTCTGCCACCACGTGTCGACGATCGGGCAGCGCCCGCCGCCGATCACCTCGTGGTACCAGAGCCACGCGCGCGGGTTGATCGGCTCGCCGACGCTGCCGAGCAGCCGTAGCGACGAGAGGTCGTGCTTGTCGGGGTACTCGCGTCCCCACTTGATGCACGCGCGGACCGCGGTCGGCGCCGTGTAGAAGATCGTGCACTTGTAGCGCTCGGCGATGGCCCACCAGCGGTCCTTGTCGGGATAGTCGGGCGCGCCCTCGTAGAGGATCGACGTGCAACCGTTCGCGAGCGGTCCGTAGACGATGTAGCTGTGGCCGGTGACCCAGCCGATGTCGGCCGAGCACCAGTACACGTCCTTGTCGGGCTTGATGTCGAACACCAGGTTGTGCGTGGCCATCACGCCGGTGAGGAAGCCGCCGCTCGTGTGCACGATGCCCTTCGGCTTCGCCGTGGTTCCCGACGTGTAGAGCAGGAACAGCATCTGCTCGGCGTCGAACGGCTCGGCCGGGCAGTCGGGTGAGGCTTCCTCGACGGCTTCGTGCCACCACACGTCGCGGCCCTCGGTCCAGGGCACGTCGCCGCCGGTGCGGCGCACGACCACCACATGCTCGATCGAGGGGCACTGGTCGAGCAACGGGTCGACGGCCTCCTTCATCGGGTTCGGCTTGCCGCTGCGCAGCGAGAAGTCGGCGGTGATCAGCACCTTCGCCTCGCAGTCGACGATCCGGTCCTTGACCGCCTCGGGGGAGAAGCCGCCGAAAACGACGGAGTGGGGAGCACCGATGCGCGCGCAGGCGAGCATCGCGGCGGGCGCCTCGGGGATCATCGGCATGTAGATCGCGACGCGGTCGTCGCGCTCGACCCCGAGGCCCTTGAGCACGTTCGCGAACCGCTTCGTCGTGTCGAGCAGCTCGGCGTAGGTGATGTCGCGGCGTTCCTCGTCCTCGCCCTCCCAGTGGAAGGCGACCCGCTCGCCGTTGCCGGCGTCGACGTGGCGGTCGAGGCAGTTGTGCGAGACGTTCAGCTTGCCGTCCACGAACCACTTGGCCCAGGGCGGGTTCCAGTCGAGCACCTTGGTCCACGGCTCGGCCCAGTCGAGCTTCTGCGCCCAGCTCTCCCACCAGCCCTCGGGGTCGCGCTCCGCCTCGTCGTAGATCGCGGGATCGGACGCGTTCGCCTGCGCGGTGAACTCGGGAGGAGGCTCGAAGACGTGCTCGTCCTCGAGCAGGACCTCGAGCTCGCGTTCGCCGTCGGCGCCGTTTCCGTCGGGCATGGTTTCTCCTCTCCGCCGGGGTCGCGGCGAGTGTAGTGAACCCCTACGGGAGAAGATTCCCTGCACCGCCAGCCGGAGGCTGCCGAGTTGTCGTCAGCGCCCCGAACACCTGGATCTGCCCGAGCTCCCAGACGGAGCGTCGTCCTTCCTGGACCAGGCGGTCGCTCCCGGTGGGGATCAGTGCGTTCGCCGAAGTGGTCGCCGAGCACGTCGAGCCGATCGACGGGTCGGCCGTCGCTGTGCACGGCACGGCCATCCGCAGCGTCTGGTCCTCTACGGTCACCCGATCCTGGTTGAACGTGTCGCTGTAGCGGTCGGTGAGGCGCAGCGGTATCTGCACTTCGAGGGGGCCGGTCCCATCGCTGAGGTCCGATGTATGCCTTACATCGGTGAGGCTTGCCGCAATGCGAACGTCGGAGTCGTTCTCCCCGCCCGGCACGCCGCGTACGACGTTGAAGAGCACGTGGCCGGTCGCCTTGGGCGACGCGCCCGGAGGCGCCGCGCCGAACGTCATGTGAGCGGCGAACGGCGTCTGCGGCGGCGCGCAGGACGGTTGTGCAAGTGGGGCACCGTGCGTGTGGGTCGGTGCCTGGCAGGGCAGGAACGCCGGGACAGGGGGACGCGCAGGTGTGCCGCGGCCTTGGGCCGCACATGTCCTGGCCACGGCTGCCAGGCGGGATTGGTTTCGTTCACGGTGGGCGTGTTCGTGAGGTTGATCTGCCCCGTGCCATCCGCGTTCATCATCCATATGTCCCCGGTGCCGAACAGGATCTTGGTTCCGTCAGGAGACCACGCAGGGTCCCTTCCGCCACGATTCGACACCAATGTCTCTCCCGATCCGTCGGCATTCATCACGTAGATCCCGTCGGCACCTTCCCGATAGCTGTCGAACACGATCTTCGTGCCGTCCGGCGACCAGTCGGGCGAGCCAAAGCCGTCTTGCGTCGTTTCCGTCAGGCGGGTCCCGCTGCCCGGAAGCGTGGCGTCGAGGCTGCTCACCCACCGCTCCGTGGCGGTAAAGGTCTCGCGGAACTCGGCTGTAGGCGATGCGGCCGTTCTGCGACCAGCTGCCGGAGAGCCCGTTGACTGGCCATCCGGATGGGGTCGCCGCCGTCCGCTGCGTCGATGCGCCAGACCTCCGCGTACATCTCCTCGGGGGCGTGACCGAACGTGAACCTGTTGTCGACGATCAGGTGCTGCGCATCGGGTGACCAGAAAGGCCGATACTGACTGCCCGGGTAGGCGGGATGAATGTCGAGCACATCGACGGCGGAGCCGTTCGCAGCGGCCGTGCACGTGTTGCCGGAGAAGTTGTCATCGCCGGTGCAGGTGTACGCGATGCGGCGGCCATCGGGCGACCATGCCGAGTACCGGCCGTTTTCGAGCAGCAACGTCCGGTTCGACCCGGCAGTGTCCATCTCGTAGATGTCGATGCCTTGGGACGTCTGGACGTCGAACGTGATCTTGCCGTTCGTGCCCGGATATGTGGCGCCGGCCGGACCTGCGGTCATGACCAGGAGCGCGGCGGCCGTCGCGAGAATCCCGATGGTGCTGCGGTGGCGTGCGCTCATCCCCTGCTCCCTCCTGAGCAACGACAAACTAGCACTCGGAGGCGCGTCTAGGGGACCGCGTATAGGGTCCGCTCGATGACGACGTTGCTGACAGGCGGGACCGTGCAGCGCATGGACGGCGACCCGCGCACGGACGAGGCGATCGTCGTCAGCGACGGCCGGGTGAAGGCCAGCGGGTCCGCCGCCGACATGCGCAGCGCCGCCGGCGCCGATGCGCAGGTGATCGACCTTGCCGGCGCGACCGTGATCCCGGGGCTGGTCGACACGCACCCGCACCTGATGCACTTCGGCGCGCTCGCAGAGGCGCCCGTCGACCTGTCCGATGCCACGTCGCACGACGAGATCGTCGAGCGGCTTCGGGCGCGCGCCGCCGAGACGCCGCCCGGCGAGTGGGTCATGGGCACGCCGGTGGGCGAGCCGCACTACTTCATCCGCCGCTCGTGGCGCGACCTCGCCGAGGGTGCGCTGCCCGGGCGCGACGTGCTCGACCGCGCGTCGCAGGACCACCCGATCTGGATCCAGGCGTGGGCGCCCGTCACTCCCAACGTGACCGCGTTCAACAGCGCGGGCCTGCGCCAGATCGGCATCACCGCCGACACGCCGTGCCAGCGTCGGGCACGTGTGGATCGACAAGGACGCCGGCGGCGAGCCGACCGGGATCCTGCGCGGCTCGGTCAACACCTACTACAACAACGAGCCGTTCTGGGACGCGATCCTCGCCGAGCTGCCGCTGTTCACGCTCGAGCAGGCGGCCACGGGCACGATCAAGGCGATGGGCCTCTACAACGCGCTCGGCGTCACGACCGTCTACGAGGGGCACGTGATGGGGATCGACGAGATCAACGGCTACCGCATGCTGCGCGCGGGCGACCTGCTGACCGTCCGCGTGCTCGCGGCGCCCGACGCCGAGCCGTACGCGTTTCCGTGGGTGCCGCGCGCTGACCGACGCGGAGTTCGAGGCGCGCCTCGCAGAGGCGTCGGCGATGGCCGACACGTCCGACGACCTGCTGCGGATCGACGGCATCACGATCTCACGCGGCGGTCCGTGCTGGCCCGGGTTCATGGTGATGCGCGAGCCCTACCGCGGGCCGTACGGCCACCTCACGACCGGCATCCAGTTCATCCCCGCGAGCAAGGCCGTGCGCGCGATCGAGTACTGCGCGGAGCACGGGCTGCGGCTCAACATCGTCGCGGTCGGCGACCGCGAGCACGACGAGTACCTCGACCAGCTCGAGCGCGCCGCCGCCAAGCACGACTTCCGCGAGGCCGGATGGATCCTGCAGCACGCCTTCTTCGTCGAGGAGGGCCACGCCCGCCGCTACGCCGACCTCGGCTTCGACGTCACCACCAGCATGTCGTTCTCGTGGGGCAAGGGAGATCTGTTCGCCGAGCGCGTGGGCGAGCAGGTCCTGCCCGACCTGCTTCCGCTGCGCCGGCTGCTCGATGCCGGCATGAACGTCTCCTGCGGCAGCGACTGGGGGCCGAAGAACCTGTTCGAGCACATGGAGCTTGCGTGCACCCACCGGTTCGCGGGCAGCGGCCGCACGAACCGCGGCCCGGCGCAGGAGGTCACGCGCGAGGAGGCCGTCGCGATGTGGACGCGCGAGGCGGCGAAGGTGCTGCGCTGGGAAGGTGTCGGCACGCTCGCGCCCGGGCTCGCACGCCGACCTCGTGGTCGTCGACCGCGACCCGCTCGACGTGCGACCTCGACGACCTGCCCGGAGACGCAGGTGCTCGCCACGATGCTCGGTGGCGAGGCGGTGCACGACGCGGGGCTGGTGACCGCGTAGCGGGGTAGCATCGTCGCCCCCGTGGACTACCCGCAAGAACAGTTCAACGTCGACGAGCAGCGGCTCCTGGAGCCGCATTTCACGAACCTGGACTCGCCGGTCTTCTGCGTCGTGAACCTCCCCGAGGTCGTCAAAGGCGCGCTCTTTGCGCGCTATTCGCGCTACGGCGGGACGCTGCGGCGCCTCTACCTGGACGAGTTCGCGGGCGAGGATGCGCGGCGGCAGCGAGTCCGCCGCCGGCTCCGACGCGCGCCGAGGCGCTTTACGAGCGCGTGTTCCTCGAGTTCGGCGACGACTCGGTCGCGCAGCTGGGCGGTGCCCACCTGGCCTGCGAGTGGTCGTCGAACGTGCTCACCAAGATCCTGCAGCGCGGCCGGCTGGCCGCCTACCTCGAGCAGTCCACGCGCTACATCGCCTACGACCGCCGCATGCCGAGCGGCCGCTACCGCTACTACTGGGACGAGCGTCTCGGCGCAGCCATACGTGGCGGCGATGGAGCGGCTGTTCGACCTGTACTCCGCCGGTCTCGAACAGCTGCGCGGCTGGGCGGCCGAGCAGCATCCGCGCGGCGACGAGCCCCAGACTGTGTGGGAGCGCTCGATCAAGGCCAAGGCGCTCGACGCGATGCGCGGCCTGCTGCCCGCAGCCTCGCTCAGCCACGTCGGCATCTATGCGTCGGGCCAGGCCTACGAGCAGCTGCTCCTGCGCCTGCTTGGCCTCGCCGCTCCCGGAGGCGCGCGAGTTCGGCGCGCGGGCGCTGCCCGAGCTGCGCAAGGTGATCCCCGCGTTCGTGAAGCGCGTCGACATGCCGGACCGCGGCGGTGCCTGGATCGACTACCTCGGCGCGCTGCGCGAGCGCACCTCGCAGGCAGCCGCCCGCTTCGGGCTCGATGACGCGCGCGCGCGCGAGGAACCGCCCTCCGTGCACCTGCAGCACGCCGAGGGATCCGAGGCCGACCTGATCGCGGCGTGTCTGTTCGAGGCGACCGGCGTGAGCGAGGCGGAGTTGCAGGAAGCTGCCCGACGCCTTGACCCCTCCCAGCGGGCGCAGGTGATCGCCGCGCTCGCCGGCCCGCGCACCAACCGGCGCCACAAGCCCGGGCGTGGCTGGGAGGCGCTGCACTACCGCTTCGAGATCGTGTCGGACTACGGCGCCTTTCGCGACCTTCAGCGGCACCGCATGCTGACGTGCCAGTGGCAGCGCCTCGGCACCGACCTCGGAGCTGACGTGCCCGAGGAGGTCGAGGCGGCCGGGTACGGCGACGCCTACCGCGAGGGCCTCGACGTGAGCCGCGCCGAGCACGATCGCCTCGCCGGCATGGGCCTCACCGAGGAGGCGTCCTACGCCGTCTCGCTCGCCTACCGGATCAGGTACCTGCTCGACCTCAACGCGCGCGAGGCGATGCACCTGATCGAGCTGCGCTCAGGCCGCGAGGGCCATCCCACCTATCGCGCGGTCGCGCTCGAGATGCTGGACCGGATCGCCCACGTGCATCCCGCGGTCGCGGCCGCGATGACGTTCGTCGACCACGAGACCGAGGGGCGCCTGGAGCGCCTGCAGGGCGAGATGCGCCGCCACGGGCGGCTACAGGCGGCGGGCTCCTAGGGCTCAGCCGAGCCCGAGCGCGCGGCCCGGCGTCCGCTGCGACGTCGAGCAGCGGGCTCGGGATGATCCCGAAGAAGACGGTTGCGGCGCCGGCGAGGCCCGCGATCACGATGGTCTCCGCCGTGGCGGGACCGCGGCGCGCCGGCACGGCGCCCGCCTCGGGCGCGCCGCCGGCCATTACGGGAACCGCTGCGGTCGCGGGTCGCATCCATACTGCCGCGATCACGCGCAGGTAGTAGGCAAGCGACACCATCGAGCCGACCGCGATCGCGATGCCGAGCCAGATGAAGTTGCCGTCCACCGACGCCTCGATCAGGAAGAACTTGCCCAGGAACCCCGCCGTCCCCGGCAGTCCGGCGAGGCCGAGCATGGCGATCGTCAGCGCCCAGGCGAGCACGGGACGCGAGGCACCGATGCCGGTGACCGCATCGATGTGGTCACCGAAGCCGGTCTCGCGCTCGCGCGCGATCACGACCGCGAAGGCGGCCATGTTCATGAGCAGGTAGACGAACAGGTAGAAGACGGTTGCCTTCACGCCCAGCTCGGTCGCGACGACCACGCCGGCGAGCATGTACCCGGCCTGCGCGACGCCCGAGTAGGCGAGCATGCGCTTCAGCGAGTCCTGCCCGATCGCGCCGACGTTGCCGATCACGATCGTGGTGACGGCGAGTACCGCCATGGCCTCTTCCCAGTCGTCCTCGGCGGGCAGCAGCGCGACGTCGAAGAAGCGCAGGAGGATCGCGAATGCCGCCGCCTTGGTCGCGACCGCCATGAAGGCGGTCACGGAGGTGGGCGCACCCTCGTAGACGTCGGGCGTCCACTGGTGGAAGGGCGCGACCGACGCCTTGAACGCCAGGCCCGCGAGCGCGAGCGCGATGCCGGTCAGAAGCAGCGGGTCCCCGGCGATGCCGGCGTCGCCGATGGCGCTCGCGATCTCGCCGAAGTCGGTCGAGCCGCTCGCCCCGTAGATGAACGCGAGCCCGTACAGCAGCGTCGCCGATCCGACCGATCCGATCACGAGGTACTTGAGCCCGGCCTCGAGCGAAGCGCGGCGGTGCAGGTCGAGCGCGCACATGACGTAGAGGGGGATCGAGAGCAGCTCGATCCCGAGGAAGAGGGTGACGAGGTTCGTCGCGCCCGCGAGGACGACCATGCCGGTCACGCTCGCGAGCAGCAGGGCCGAGTAGTCGGCCAGGCTGGTGGTGGGAACGGGCCGCTCACGCAGCGAAAGGACGAGCGCGACCGCGGCGGCCGTGTAGAACACGAAGCCGAGCGACAGCGAGAGGTCGTCGGAGCGCATGGCTCCCTCGACGAGGGACTTCGGGTCCCCGAACTGCCAGACGGAAAGTCCGAACGCCGTCGCGAGTGTGAGCAGCGCAGCCGCCACCGATAGCGCGCGTCCGGTGCCGCGCGGGAACAGCCCCGCCAGCAGCGTGATGCAGGTCCCGGCCGTGAGCGCGATCAGCGGGGAGAGGCCCGCGTAGTCGATCGTGGGTGCGTTGAGCTCGTTCATCGGATGACGAGCCGGTTCCCGAGCGTGCTCGTCTGGACCGCCTGCTCCGACCGATCCAGCACGTATTGCGGATAGAGGGCGAGGAACAGGATCACGGCGATGACCGGCACGATGATGGCTCCGTTCGCGAAGCTCATCTCGCGCGACTCGGCTCCCGGCGCGAGCGGATTGTGCATCGAGCGCTGGTACAGGCGGATCATGTAAACCGCCGCGAGCGCGACCCCGATGCTGGCCACGATCGCGAAGACGATCTTCTCCTTGAATGCGCCGGTCAGGATCAGGAACTCGCCCGCGAAGTTCGCGGATCCGGGAATCGCGAGAGTCGCGAGCGCGACGATCAGGAACATGGCAGCGAGCACCGGAGCGCGCAGCGCCAGGCCTCCCATGCGGCGCAGGTCGTCGGTTCCACCCGCGCGCGCGGCAAGCAGCGCGATGATGAAGAACAGCGGCACGACCACGAGACCGTGGTTGACCATCTGCAGCACGGCGCCCTGGGCACCCTCGTCGGTGAGAGAGAAGATCCCCAGCGTGATGAAGCCGAGCTGGGCGATCGACGAGTACCCGACGACGAGCGTCGCCGACGTCTGCGTGAACGCCATCACCGAGCCGTAGAGGATGCTGGCCACCGCGACGACCAGCAGCAGCTCCTGATATTGGGCGGCCGCATCCGGGTAGAGCGGCAGCGCGATGCGCAGGAAGCCGTAGGCGCCGACCTTCGAGAGCACTCCGGAGAGCACCGCGACAACCGGGGTAGGCGCGTTCGTGTAGGCGGCCGGCATCCAGCCGTGCATGGGGAACGCCGGCATCTTCACGAGGAACGCGAACGCGAACAGCAGGAAGATCCACTGCTGGCTGCCTTGCGACAGCGGACGCTGCGCAAGGGTTGACAGCTCGAACGACGTGCCGGCCCCATCGGGCGTCGGCGAGGATGCCGGTGGCGGCTGCGGCGGCGAGCATCAGCAGGCTCCCGACCAGTGTGTAGATCACGAACGTCGTCGTCGCGCGCACCCGGTTCGGGCCGCCCCAGATGCCGATCAGGAAGTAGAACGGCACCAGCATCAGGTCGAAGAACAGGACGAAGAGCGCAAGGTCCTGCGCGCAGAACGCGCCCAGCACCGCAGTCTCGCCGAGCGCCAGCATCAGGTAGTAGAGGCGCGGGCGCTCCCAGTCGCTCAGCAGGGACCAAGCGGTGGCAGCCGTCCACAGCAGCGCGCTCATCAGGATCAGGAACAGGTTGAGGCCGTCCAGCCCGAGCTTGTAGTGGATGCCGAGCTCGGGGATCCATTCGACGTCGGTGACGTGCTGCAGGCCGCCGGCCGATTCGAAGTCGACGAGCAGCCCGATGCTCACCCCGAGCGTTGCGAGCGCGAACATCAGCGTGACCATCCCGGCGGCGCGCGGGTTCGCTCGCGCAGGTATGAGTGCGGCCAGCAGGCCACCGGCGAGCGGCAGGAACACGAGTCCCGCTCAGCATCAGCGGCTCACCACCAGGAAGTACAGGGCGAGCGCGGTGACGCCGGTCATCAGCAGCAGGGCGTAGTAGCGCAGCACGCCGGACTGCGCGACGCGCACCGCCTGGCTACCGGCGCGCACGACGACCGCCGCGCCGGTCACCACGCCGCCGACCACGTACCGCTCGAACACGCTTGCCGACCACGAACCGAGCGCGAGTGTCGGGCGCACGATCGCGCGGTCGTACAACTCGTCGAAGTACCACTTGTGCGCGAGGAAGTCGTGCAGCCCGCGGAAGCGCTCTGCGAGTCTCAGGGTCGTACCCGGCTGCTTGCACATACAGCAGCCACGCGAGCCCGATCCCGGCGATCGCACCGAGCGCCCCCACCACCAGCGCCAGCGCCTCGATGCCGCTCGACACCTCGGTCTCGGCGAAGCGCGAGTCCTCGAAGCTCGGGTGCAGGAAGTTCTCCACGACATGTGTCACGCCCGGGATCTGCAAGACCCCGGCGACCACGGCGAGGATCGCGAGGATCACCATCGCCCCGCGCATCGGCGCCTGACGCTCGGCGATGTGGTGCTCCGGGCCGGGATAGCCGACGTCGGTGTCCTCCGGCTCGCCCGTGACGGGGTTCACCGGGTCGGCATGGTGGAGGTGCCCGCGCTCGAGCTCCCGCGCCTCCTCGTTCGGCTCACCCCAGAAGACGCGGAAGACGATGCGAAACGCGTAGAAGGCCGTCATCACCGCCGCGACCGTGCCTGCGACGTAGAGGATCCAGTAGCCGCCCCCGCGCTCGGCCGCGAAGGCCAGGATCTCGTCCTTGGAGAAGTAGCCCGAGAAGCCCGGGAACGCGGCGAGCGCCAGCGCCGCCACGAGAAAGGCCACGTAGGTGAACGGCATCGCGCGCCGCAGGCCGGACATGCGGTCGATGTTCTGGTTGCCCGCCATCGCGGCGATCACCGAGCCCGCGGCCATGAACATCAGCGCCTTGAAGAAGGCGTGCGTCATGAGGTGGAACATCCCCGCCCCGTACGCGGCGATCGAGACGCCCATGATCATGTAGCCGATCTGGCTGATCGTGGAGTAGGCGACGATCCGCTTGAGGTCGGTGACGACGAGCGCGACGGAGGCGGCGAACACGAGCGTGATCGCTCCGATCGCGGCGGAGATGTCGGCCGCCGTGGGAGCCAGCTCGAACAGCGGGTGGGTGCGCGCGATCAGGTACACGCCGGCGGTCACCATGGTTGCCGCATGGATCAGCGCGGAGACCGGCGTCGGGCCCTCCATCGCGTCGGCCAGCCACGTGTGCAGCGGGATCTGGGCGGACTTCGCGAACGCGCCCACCATGATCAGCAGGCAGACCGCGACGATCGTCCACTCGTTCTGCGAGTAGGTCTCGGGCGCGGACTCGAACACGCGGGCGAAGTCCAGGTGTCCGGTGTCGCGCAGCAGGATGATCGCGGCGAGCACCAGTCCCACGTCGCCGATGACGTTGATCACGAACGCCTTCATCCCGGCTGCAGTCGCGGTCTGGCGCCGGTACCAGTAGCTGATCAGCGCGTACGAAGCGAAGCCCACGAACGCCCAGCCGACGATCAGGAAGAAGAAGTTGCCCGCCAGCACGAGCAGCAACATCGAGAAGACGAAGAAGTTCAGGTAGCTGAAGTAGCGCGCATACCCGCGGTCGCCGGACATGTACGCGACCGAGTAGACGTGGATCAGGAAGCTCACGCCCGACACGATCAGCGCCATGAACACCGCGAGCGGGTCGACCAGGATCTCGAGGCGCGCGTCGACGCCGGACGTGCCGACGTAGTCCCACAGCGAGGAGGTCACGTGCCGCTCGGCGGCCGGCTTGTCCTGCAGCTGCACGAGCGCGCCGATCGCGTTCAGGAAGGCGAGGAAGATCGCGGCCGAACCGATCCAGCCTGCGGTGCGGCCGGACCACACGCGCCACCCGAGCGCGATCACGATTGAGCCTGCCAGCGGGCACGCGATCACGAGCCAGCCGTAGGTCGTGACGCTCACCCGCGCAGCTCCGACATCTCGTCGACGTCCATCGGCAGCCGGCTGCGGTACATCGCGACGATCAGCCCGAGGCCGATCACGACTTCGGCGGCGGCGACGATCATCACAATGAGCGCAAAGATTTGCCCGTCATGTGTACCGGTCATGCGGGCGAACGAAGCCAAAGCAAGGTTGCCGGCGTTGAGCATCAGCTCGAGGCAGATCAGGACCACGAGCGGGCTGCGCCGCGTAAGCACGCCGGCCGCACCGATGCAGAAGATGAACGCCGACAGGACGAGGTACCAGACGATGTCCACGGCTACTGCGCCTCCTCCGCGGGCTCCCGCCTCGCCAGCACGACGGCTCCCACCGCGGCGATCAGCAACAGCAGCGACACGACCTCGAACGCGACGAGGAACTTCGTCAGGAACATCTCCCCGATCGCAGACGGCGACCCGAAGCCGGCGGCGAGGTCGGGCCCTTCACTGTCGAGCGCCTTCAGCCCGGACCCGATGATCGCCACGCACAACTCGACCAGCAGCGCAACCGCGAACACCGGCGCCAGGACGCGCAACGTGGGATTGCGCTCCGTCAGCGCGTCCTCGAGGCTGCCGACGTAGGCAACCACGAACACGTACAGCACCATCACGGCCCCCGCGTACACGATCACCTGCGCGGCCGCCAGGAACTCCGCCCGCAGCAAGAGGAACAGAACCGCAAGCGCAATCAGATGCACCACCAGCGACAGCACGCTGTAGAACGGATTGCGCTGCAGCACAACGCCGGCAGCGCCAGCAACGGCCAAAAGCGCGGCTACGAAGAAGACGACGGCTTCCATATCAGTTACGGAGTTACGGAGTACGGAGTACGGAGAAGTGCGGTTCCGGGTCCTACCGACTCCGTAACTCCGTAACTCCGTAACTCCGAACTACTCACCCTCCCTCCGCAGCGGCGTTCTCTCAACGGGCTCTGCCAACAGCATCTCCTTCGTAAAGATCAAGTCACTTCGGTCGTAGTCCGAGAGTTCGTAGTCGTGGCCCATCGTGATTGCGTCGAATGGGCACGCGACCTCGCAGTAGCCGCAGAAGATGCAGCGCGTCATGTTGATCTCGTAGACCTCGGCGTAGCGCTCGCCGGCGGACACCCGGTGCTCTGGCGTGTTCTCGGCTGCGACCACGCGGATGCAGTCGGCCGGGCACGCGGCCGCACAGAGCGAGCACCCGACGCACTTCTCCAGGTCGGTGTCCTCGAACTTGTGCAGCTTGTGGCGACCGCGGAAGCGCGGGTACACGGGCGTCTTCTCTTCCGGATACTGGATCGTCACCGGCCCCTCGACGAGCCGGCCGAAGGTTGTCTTGAGGCCGCGCAGGGTCTCGCCGAAGGCGCGCGCGACTGATCCGAGACCCCCGGGCTCGGGGCCGCGCTGAACGGCGATCACGTCTGGATCAGGTCGATAGGGCATGGCACCTCATGTCGTCGAAACCAGGACTGCCGTCACGAGCAGGTTCAGCGTCGCGAGCGGCAGCAGAATCTTCCAGCCGAAGCTCATCAGCTGGTCGTAGCGGAGCCGCGGCATGGTTGCGCGGACCCAGATGAAGAAGACGATGATCGCGAGCATCTTCAGCACCATCCAGAGCGGGTCGAGCCCGCTCGGGCCCGGCCCCATCCAGCCGCCGAAGAACATCGCGGAGGCAAGCCCCGCGATCACGATCATGTTGATGTACTCGGCCAGGAAGAACGAGCCGAAGCGCATCCCGCCGTACTCGGTGTTGTAGCCGGCGACGAGCTCGGCGTCGGCCTCCGGCAGGTCGAACGGAGGCCGGTTGGTCTCGGCAAAGCCGGCGACGGTGAAGATCAGGAAGCCGACGAACTGCGGCAGCACGTACCAGACGGTGTCCTGAGCCTTGACGATGTCGACCAGCGACAGCGAGCCGGCCATCATCACCACCCCGATCAGCGACAGCCCGAGCGACACCTCGTAGCTGATCAGCTGCGCGGCCGATCGCATCGCGCCGAGGAACGAGTACTTGGAGCCGGAGGCCCACCCGCCCAGCACCAGCCCGTAGAAGGCGAGCGAGCCGAACGCGAACGCGTACAGGACCCCGATGTTCACGTCGATCCCGTACAGCCCGAACTGCGACCCGAACCCGTTCTCGACGTCCCCGAACGGGATGATCGCGATCGACGCGAGGGCCGTGATGATCATGATCGCCGGCGCGATGGCCATCAGTCTCGGCACGCCCGTCGACGGATAGAACGGCTCCTTCGAGGCCAGCTTCACGACGTCCGCGAGTGGCTGGAGCAGGCCGTACGGGCCTACGCGGTTGGGGCCGTACCGTTGCTGGAAGCGGCCCAGCAGCTTGCGTTCCAGCAACAGGATCATCGGTACGACGCCCATCACGAAGGCGAAAATTACGAATGACTTGATGATCCACACGCCGGTGGTTTCTATGAATGTGGTGTCGGCTATGTACATCGCAGTTACGCAGTTACGCAGTTACGCGGTTCGCAGGATTTCGACTAGGACTGGAGTGCTGTCGGCTAGCACGTTTGCGTTGCTCTCCGCCGTGCCCTCTATCAGCGTGGCTGTGCCTCGCTTTGCTCGTTCGCGGATTTGGACTGTTGCTTTGACTGCGTGGCCGTTGCTTCTTACTTGGACTTCGTCGCCTGATTGGACGGCTAGGCGTTCGGCGTCTAGGGGGCTTAGCTCTACCTGCTGGCCGGTGACCAGGAAGCGCAGTGACGGGGAGTGGTCGGCTACCCACGATGCCCACAGGCCGGGCCGTGTCGAGAGCCGCAGCGCGTCGCCGGCGGCGAGGGGCGTGGGAGGCTCTGCGGCTGGGCCGAAGCTGAGTTCGCCGAACGCGGCGCCGTCGCCCTGCGGGCGGTCCTGCCAGCGCACGCCGCGGCCGCCGATCTCGTCGAGCGTGATGCCGGCGTACATCGGCACCTCCTCCGCGAGCTGCGTGAGCACCGCACCGGCGGTCACCCATCGGGCCGCGTCGAGCCCGAGCCGCGCCCCGATGTCGGCCAGCACCTGCCACTCGGCGCGCACCTCGCCGGGGTGCCCGATGCCGGGGCGCAGGCGCTGCAGGCGCCCGTCGGGATGCGTGACGGTCCCCTCCTTCTCGGCGTAGGACTCGGCGGGGAACACGACGTCCGCGTGTTCGATCGTCGCCTCGCTCAGGAACTGCTGGTGGGCCACGACGAAGGCCGCCTTGCGCAGCGCCTCGTCCCACTGTGCCCGCCCCGGGTAGTCGCGCAGCGGGTCGCTGTGCAGGAGGTAGAAGGCGGTCACGTCGTCTCCCGCCAGGCAGGCCTCGCGCGCGCCCGCGCCCGCGTGACCCGGTGCCGTGTCGGACAGCCCCGGGCCGATCCCGGCGACGCATCCCACCTCGCGCAGGCCGCGCCCGTTGGCGCCCGCCGGGACCTCGATCAGGCCCGAGCCCTCGGCGGCGTCGAGGCCGAGCACGAGTCCCAGGTCCGCGAGCGCCTCCAGGGCGCTCGCCCCGCGCTCGCCCCATCCGAGGCGCTCGCCCCAGATCACGACAACGTTGTCCGCCTCGGTCAGCAGCGCCGCTGCGTCCCGCAGGTCGGTCAGGTCGACCTCCGCGATCTCGGCGAGCCGTTCGAGGGAGTGCTCTGCGAGCAGGCCGGCGAGGCTCGCATGTCCACCGGGCGCGGAGCTCGGCGGGGCGCCCTCCTCCGGGGTGCCGTTCTCGGTCTCGAGGAGCGCCTTCTGCAGCGCCCGCAGCAGCGACTCGGTGCCGCCGGGCGCGAAGCGCAGGATCTCGGTGGCGCCTCCGTCGAGCGCGGTGGGCGCGCTCGTGGCGATCACGAGCCGGGTGCCGTGGCGGCGCACCGCCTTGCGCAACCGCAGGTCGAAGATCGGAGCCTCGTCGACGGGGTTGGTCTCCAGCACCAGGACCGCCGACGCGTTGTCGACGTCCGGGAGCGCGGCGGCCAGGTCGGGGTGTGAGAGCCGGCGGGCCAGCGACGGCGTCAGGTGGCCGCCCTGGCGCGCGTCCACGTGTGGCGAGCCGAGCGCCTCGCGGAAGATGCGCTGCAGGAGCCATCCCTCTTCGTTGCTGGTCTGCCCGCCGACCACCGCCGCGGCCCCGGAGCCGGCACGCGAGAGCCCCTCGGCCGCGGCGGCGAGCGCGCGCTCCCAGGTCGCCGGGCGCAGGTGTCCGCCGTCGCGCACCAGCGGCTCGAGCACGCGGCCGTCCGGGCGAGTGGACTGGTAGCCCCAACGACCCTTGTCGCAGAGCCAGCCGTCGTCGACGGCGTTGTTGTCGCGCGGCTGGACACGCTCGACGCGCTCGTCACGGATCGTCAGCTCCACGTTGCACTGGCTCGGGCAGAGAGTGCAGATGGTGCCCGCGCCCTCGATGTCCCACGGGCGCGCGCGGAAGCGATAGGAGGTGTTGGTGAGTGCGCCGACCGGGCACAGGTCGATCACGTTCCCCGAGAACGGTGCCTGGTAGGGACGCCCGTCGAAGGTGCCGACGAAGGTGTGGTCGGCGCGCTCGAGGAACATGAGCTGGTCGTCTTCTGCGACCTCCTGCGAGAAGCGCACGCAGCGATAGCAGAGGATGCATCGCTCGCGGTCGATCGCGATCAGCGGCGAGAGCGCGATCGGCTTGGGAAAGTTGCGCTTGTCTTCGACGAAGCGGCTGCGGCCCGGACCCCATCCGTACGTGATGTCCTGCAGCGGGCACTCGCCTCCCTTGTCGCACACGGGGCAGTCGAGCGGATGGTTTACGAGCAGAAACTCGACGACCGCGTTCTGCGCGTTCTTCACGCGGTCGGTCTGCGTGTAGACGACCATTCCGTCCTTGACCGGCGTCGAGCAGGAGGTCTGGAGCTTCGGCATCCCCTCGACCTCGACCATGCACATGCGGCACGCGCCGACCGGCGCCCCGAGCTTGGGCTCGTAACAGAAGTAGGGAACCTCGACGTCCCCGCGCTTGGCCGCGTCGAGCAGCCATTCCCCCTCCGGCGCCCGCACCTCCCGCCCATCGACGGAAAAGGTGATCCAATCGCCCTGGCTCATCAGGCCGCCGTATCGGTGATCGAAATGGGCGGGTTTTCCTGCGAACTGCGTAACTGCGTAACTGCGTAACTGGCAGCAGCCGCTTCGATATGCGCTTCGAACTCCGGCCGGAAGTTCGCAATCATGCTGCCAACGGGCATCGCCATCGAATCGCCGAGCAGGCACAGGCAGTTGCCGATGATGTTGCTCTGCACGTCGACCATGACGTCGAGGTCCATCGGCGTGGCCTCGCCGCTGTCCACGCGCTCGAGCATCTTCACCGTCCAGTTGGTCCCCTCGCGGCACGGCACGCACTTGCCGCAGGACTCGTGGCGGTAGAACTCGGCCAGCCGCAGCGCGACCGACACGATCGGCACCGAGTCGTCCACGACGATGATCGCCCCGGAGCCCAGCATCGAGCCGGCCTGCGCCATGTGCTCGAAGTCATAGGGCAGATCGAGGTGCTCTTCTGTGAGAACCGGCGCGGAGGACCCGCCCGGGAACCAGGCCTTCAGCCGCCGGCCGTCTGGCGGCCCGCCCGCGAGCCCGTAGATGATCTCGCGTGACGGGATGCCCAGCTCGATCTCGTAGTTGCCGGGGCGCTGCACGCAGCCGGACACGGACACGACCTTCGTCCCGGGCGAGCGCTCGGTCCCGAACCTGCGGAACCAGTCGACGCCGTTGGCGATGATGTGCGGGACGTTGCAGAGCGTCTCGACGTTGTTGATCAAGGTCGGCCCCTGATAGAGGCCCTGGTTGGCGGGGAACGGCGGCTTCAGCCGCGGGTTGCCGCGCTTGCCCTCGAGGGAGTCGAGCAGCGCCGTCTCCTCGCCGCAGATGTACGCACCGGCGCCGCGATGCACGACCAGGGGACAACCGAATCCGGTGCCGAGGATGCTGTCGCCGACGTAACCGCGCGTGTAGGCCTCCGTGACGGCAGCGTCGAGGATGTCCGCCTCCTCCTCGTACTCGCCACGAATGTAGATGAACGCGTGGGTGATCCCGGCCGCATACGCCGCGATCAGGATCCCCTCGATCAGCTGGTGCGGGTTGCGGTGCATCAGCTCGCGGTCCTTGAACGTTCCGGGCTCGGACTCGTCCGCGTTGCAGCACAGGTACTTCTGGATGTTGCCGTGAGGCAGGAAGCTGGCCTTCTTCCCCATCGAGAAGCCTGCGCCGCCGCGCCCGCGCAGTCCGCTCGCCTCCAGTTCCTTGAGGACCTGGTCGCCCGTCATCTCCGTGAGCGCCTTGCGCAGCGCGCCGTAACCGCCCAGCCGCTCGTACGTCTCGATCCGGTTCAGGTCCGGAACGTCGACGTGCTTCAGCAGGATGCTCATGAAGAGGGATCCCTCTCCACCGCGGGCACACCGATCGTCGGCATCTTCTCCGGGAGCAGGTCCGACGCGGCGTTTCCGCGTCGAAGATGTTCGACGATCGTGTCCGCATCGTCAGGTGTTAGGGGTCCACGGTAGTTTCCGTCGATGGACGCCATCGGCGCGATGTCGCAGGCGCCGAGGCACTCGAACGAGCGCAGGTGAAACACGCCGTCTGCGCTCGACCCGCCGACCGGCGCCCCGGTCGCCTCGGAGAGCCCGGCGAGCACGTCTTGTGCGCCGCGCATCTGGCACGACAGGTTCGTGCACATGTAGATGGTGTGCGTGCCGACGGGCTGTAGCTCGAGCATGTCGTAGAAGCTTGCGACCGACTCGAGGTAAGCGGGACTGAACTGCATCACCGCAGCAACCTGAAGCATCGCCTCGGGCGAAAGCCATCCATGCTCACGCTGAGCAGCCGCCAACGCCGGCAGCACCGCCGACCGCCGGTCCGGATACAGAGACAAGTGGTGCTCGATAGTCGCCCGCAAGTCGTCGGGAACCGCCACATCACTAGGCTCGGGCACAAGCGCCGGATCAGCGTCAACGCGCGCCCCCTCCCACACCTGCGCAGCCAAACGACTACGCGACCCCGGAGTCCCACGCAAATGGTCAAACTTGCTCATCTGTCAATGCCGCCCAAAATGGGATCCAGCATCGCCAGATTCGTGATCATGTCGGCGATGTAGCCGCCTACGACCATCTCGCGAAGCGCCTGCAGGTTCACGAAAGACGGGTCGCGCATGTGTACACGGGCCGGCTTGGCAGAGCCGTCGGAGAGCACGAAGCAGGCCATCTCCCCGCGCGGGCTCTCGATCGGCACGTAGGCCTCCCCGGGCGGTACGCGAAAACCCTCTGTGACGAGCTTGAAGTGGTGGATCAGGGCCTCCATCGAGGTCGCCAGCTCGTGCCGCGGCGGCAGCGCGACCTTGCGATTGGCAGTAATGACCGGGCCTTCGGGCAGTCCCTCGATCGCCTGCCGGACGATGCTGCAGGACTCGCGGATCTCGGCGACGCGCACGCGGTAGCGGTCGTAGCAATCACCCACCGTGCCCACGGGAATCCTGAAGTCGAACTTGTCGTACGAGGAGTAGGGGGATGCCTTGCGCAGGTCCCACGGATTGCCCGCCGCGCGCAGCAGCGGCCCGGTCACGCCGAGCTCGAGCAGCCGTTCCTGGGAAACGATGCCGACGTCCCTGGTGCGCTGCAGGAAGATCTCGTTGCGGTCGAGGATTGCCTCGTACTGCCCGACACGCTCCTCCATGTCCCGTGTGAAGCGCAGCGCCTTCTCCGCCCAGCCGGCCGGGATGTCGTCCGCCACCCCCCCGACCTGGATGTAGCGCGTGTGCATCCGCTGTCCCGACGAGTACTCGAACAGGTCGAGCACCTTGTCGCGCTCGCGGAAGCAGTACCAGAAGATCGAGATCGCGCCGAGGTCGAGCGCGGTCGTACCCAGCCACACCAGGTGCGAATGGATCCGGTTCAGCTCGCAGTGGATCACGCGCAGGTACTGCGCGCGCTCGGGAACGGGCTCGTCGAGCAACCGCTCGACCGACATGCAGAACGCCATCGCGTTGAAGTAGTAGGCGAGGTAGTCCATGCGCTCGACGAGGGGAATCACCTTCCAGTACGACTTGTCCTCGCACGATTTCTCGATCCCCGTGTGCACGTAGCCGACGTAGGGAATCGCTTCGAGCACCTCCTCGGCCCGCAGCGTCACGAGCAGCCGCAGCACCCCGTGCGTCGCGGGGTGGTGCGGGCCGAAGTTGATCGTCATCAGCTCCGATTCCGCCTGGGCGTCGTCGGCCGGCTCCGCGGTTACGCCGACTGCCAGCTGCCGGACGCTGCCGGACGGCTCGCTCACTCGTACCACCTCGGCGTCTCATGCTCGTTGTGCGTGAACAGCACCGGCTCGCCCCCCATCGGGAAGTCGCGGCGCTGCGGGAAGCCCGCGTATTCGTCGGGCATCAGGATGCGGCGCAGGTCGGGGTGGCCACGGAACACGATGCCGAACATGTCGTAGATCTCGCGCTCCTGGAAGTTGGCCGTCGGGAACAGCTCCACGACCGAGTCCAGCTCCGGCAGCTGCGGCTCGCCCGGGTCCTCCAGCAGCGCCTTCACGTGCAGGCGCTCGACGCGCTCCATGTTGAGCAGCTCGTAGTGGACGCCGAAGCGCGGCTCGTGCGGCAGGTAGTCGCAGCCGTGCACGCTGGCGAGGAAGTGGTAGTCCTGGTTGGGCGTGCGGCGCAGCCAGGTCAGCACGGGCAGCACGGCCTCCGGGTCGATCACGAGCGTGGCGGCGCCGCGGTGGTGCTCCGCATCGGTCACGGAGCCGGGGACCTGCTCACGCAGGTCGTGTGCGATCAGCTCTAGTCCTGTGGCGTCAGGCAAGAGTCAGCCGTTTGGTTCCGGACCGTCGCCGAGCTCCTCCGTGCCGTGTGCGCCGTATCGCTCCCGCCAGCCGAGCGTGGGATCTCCCTTGATCTTGGCCTGCAGCTTGATGATGCCGTGGAGCAGTGCCTCGGGCCGGGGCGGGCAGCCGGGCACATGGACGTCCACCGGCATGAACTTGTCGGCTCCCTGCACGAGCGCGTAGTTGTTGAAGACCCCGGCGCTGGAGGAGCATGCGCCCATCGCGATGACCCACTTGGGCTCGAGCATCTGGTCGTAGATGCGGCGCACGACCGGCGCCATCTTGATCGACACGCGCCCCGACAGGATCAGCATGTCCGCCTGACGCGGCGAGGCGCGGAAGACCTCCGCCCCGAACCTCGCGCTGTCGTAGCGCGCGGTGACGATCGACATCATCTCGATGGCGCAGCAGGCCAGGCCGAACGTGGCGGGAAAGAGCGCGTTCGAGCGCGCCCAGCTGAGCGCCTTCTCGAGCGTCGTCGTCAGCACCCTCTCCTCGACGTACGCGTCGAGGTCGGCGCCGGACCTGTCGATCCCCCGCAGCATCTCGCTGGCGCGGTGCTGGCGGGCCAGCAGGTCGGCGGGACCCGCAACTTTCTCCCGCTTCACTTCCATTCGAGTGCTCCTCTGCGCCACACGTAGACGAAGGCGACGGCGAGCAATGCGACGAAGATCAGTGTCTCGATCAGGACGAACGTGCCGGCCGCCTTGAGGTGCACTGCGACCGGGTAGAGGAAGATGACCTCGATGTCGAACAGGATGAAGAGCATCGCGATCAGGTAGAAGCTGATGCCGAAGCGGAACCCATGCTGCACGTCGGAGGGCAAACCGCATTCGTAGGGCGCCGACTTGACCGGCGTTGGATTACGCGGACCGAGGACGCGGTTGAGCATCGTGAAGGCGATACCCACGATCGATCCGAGCGCGAGGAAGACCAGCACCGGCAGGTAGCTCTCGACCAACTCGTTACCCCTCCTGGTGCGGGTCTGGGGGAGCCGTATTCCGCACTGGAATCCGAGTTATACCACCTTTGTAACAATGTGTTACATAGTGCTTTCCGTCTCAATCTCACAGCCCTCCGGCGGCCTCATTTGACTGAGGTCCACCTCGTCGTCGGCGTCGCCGTGCTGGCGCTGAACCTGGTCGCCGGCCTCTGGGGAGCGGGCGCCGCGCTTTTCGGCGCCACGCCCGTGTCGTTCTGGTACGTGTTACGGGCCGCCCAGATATCGGTGGTGGTGCAGGTGCTTCTGGGCGCGATCCTGCTGATCGCGGGCCGCGAGCCCACGGACGAGATCCACTACATGTACGGCATCGCACCCCTGCTCGTGAACCTGTTCGCGGAGGGCATGCGCGCCGGAGCGGCGCAGCGCGAGCTGCCCGAGGACGTGGAGTTCGCAGGCCTGCCGGCCGGGGAGCAGCGCACGATCGCGCTGCGCATCGTGCGCCGGGAGATGACCATCATGAGCCTGGCCGCGCTGCTGGTGGCCGCCTTCTCGCTGCGCGCCGCCCAGGTCTCGGGCGCAATGTTCTAAGCCCCCGGGCCCTCGAGCGCGCGGTCGACATCGGGGGGCGCGTCCTCGCGTTCGGTCAGCGACCAGTAATCGCCGCGGAAGAAGACCAGCGGGTCGCCGGCGACCTGCCACAGGTCGACGACCTCCCCCACGCCGATCAGATGGTCACCGCCGGGGTGAAGGTCGCGCAGCTCACAACCGAGCCAGGCGAGGCAACCTTCGATTGAGGGGACGCCGGAGCGCTCGGCCCACGTGAGTCCGTCGAACTTCTCTTCCTCCGGCATCTTGGAGGCGAACCGCGCGGCGACCTCCTCCTGGTCATGCGCAAGGAACTGCACCCCGAAACGCCGGGAGTGCTCCACCGCTGCAAGGGTGCGCGACGTGAGCGCGAAGCAAACGATCATCAGTGGCGGTTCGAGCGACAGCGACGTGACCGCATTTGCGGTCATCCCGCTGGGCCCGTCGGGACCGAGGGCGGTGACTACGCAGACGCCGGTCGCGAAGTATCCGCAGGAGTTCCGGAACTCGTCCGCGTCGATCGGGCCCGCCATAGCGGGGATCTTCGCGGAGTAGAACCGTCCGGCGCCGACCCATTCGCCGCCGTCATGTGCGAGCGCGCCTCTCGAATAGTGGAGGCCGCACTCGAGGCAGGCAAGCTCTAAGAGCCTGATCCGCCCGACCGGCGCCGGACGTCCTCTAGTTCGCTCCGGGGGCCGCCTTCCCTGCCAGCGGTCCACCCAGAGCCGGGGTAACTAATATGCCGCTCCGATGAGGCCTCCCCGCATCGCAATCGGCGTCGCGCTCGTGGCAAGCGCCCTCGCGGGCGCGGGCTGCGGACAGGACCAGGAGGTCGACACTCGCGGGGCCACCTTGTTCGCCGAGCGTTGCGCCGGGCTGCCACACGCTGAAGGCCGCGGGCACCGAGGGCAGCAATCCCGACGAACGCGTCGCCGGGCCGAACCTCGACCAGCGCCGGGAGACGAAGGACCAGGTCCTGTACGCGATCCGCAACGGTGGATTCTCGGGCGCGATCATGCCCCAGAACATCGTCGTCGGCGAAGACGCCGAGGCGGTCGCCGAGTTCGTCGCCGAGTTCGCCGGCAAGTCCGCGAAAGGCCCGCCCGGCCTGACGCCGGGAGGCGGGCAGAACGAGGCATCGGGCGGCTCGAGCCCGGACGAGGCTGGTACCACCGGGCAGTCCGGCAGCTCCGACGAGTAGGACGATTCGCCACGCTCGACCTAAAGCTGATCCGCAGCGATCCGGACGCCGTCAAGGCCGCCCTCACGCGGCGGGGCGCGGCCGACAGGATCGACGAGCTGCTCGAGCTGGACGCCCGCCGGCGGGCGCTGCTGCCCGAGGTCGAAAGCCGCCGTGCCGCGAAGAAGAAGGTGTCCGAGGGGATCGCGCAGGCGAAGCGGGCCGGGGAGGGGGCCGAGGAGGCGATCGCGCAGTCCAATGCGCTCGCCGAGGAGATCAAGTCCCTCGAGGAGGAGCTGTCGCAGATCGAAGCCCGCATCGAGGAGCTGCTCGCGGAGCTCCCCAACCTGCCGGATCCGACCGCTCCGGACGGCATGACCGAGGAGGACGCCGAGGTGGTCAGGGTCGTCGGAGAGCCGCCCAAGTTCGATTTCGAGCCGCGCGACCACCTCGAGATCGGGACCGCCCTGGACCTGATCGACATGGAGAGCGCGGCGCGGGCGTCCGGCTCGCGCTTCGCCTACCTGAAGGGAGAATTGGCCCTGCTCGAGCTGGCGCTGGTCCAGTACGCGATGCGAAAGCTGGCCGGCAAGGGCTTCGAGCCGGTGATCCCGCCGGTCCTGGTGCGCGAGGAGCCGATGTTCTGGACGGGCTTCCTGCCGACCGACCGCGCACAGATCTACGAGATCGCCGGCGACGACCTCTACCTCGTCGGCACCTCGGAGGTCGCGCTCGCCGCGCTGCACGCGGACCAGATCCTGTCCGCGGACGAGCTACCCCTGCGCTACGCGGGCTTTTCGACGTGCTTCAGGCGCGAGGCGGGGGCTGCCGGGAAGGACACGCGCGGCATCTTCCGCGTACACCAGTTCGACAAGGTCGAGATGTTCTCGTTCGTCGAGCCGTCGACCTCGCGCGACGAGCACGAGCGGCTGCTCGCCATCGAGGAGGAGATCCTGCAGGACCTCGAGATCCCGTACCGGGTCGTCAACGTCGCCGCCGGGGACCTGGGTGCATCAGCCGCCAAGAAGTACGACTGCGAGGCGTGGCTGCCGGGGCAGGGGCGCTACCGCGAGCTCACCTCGACGTCTAACACGACGGATTACCAGGCGCGACGGCTGCGCAGCCGCTTTCGCCCGAAGGAGGGCGACTCGCCGCTGCCGGTCCACACCCTCAACGGAACTGCCGTAGCCGTAGGCCGTACGTTGCTGGCCATCATGGAGAACCACCAGCTCGCCGACGGCGGATTCCGGGTGCCGCCGGCGCTGCAGGCATTTGGTGCTCCTGAGCAGGTATCGGGCCACACTAAGTCGAAGTAACGGGAAGAGGGCGCAATTTGCCCTACGGATGGCGGTAGTTCGAGCCGACACAAGAACCAGATGAAAGAAGGTTCGACGCCACCGGAGTCGTTGTTTAGAATGGCTGTGCTGCCTCCCCGCGACCGGGCAAGACGACCGGCTACGGGAGAAGGGGCATGGAGGTCCGTACTGTCGATCGTGATCTTGGCCTGGTCCGCGACGGGGATTCTGAATTCCCTGCGTCGGCGTGTGCCCAGGGACGGTCAAGCATCAACGGGAATCGGAACCCCCGCCTGACACCGATTCTCGGAATTGAGCAAGTTTCGAACGAGTTCAACGTTTGAAGGAACGGGCGTTGTAAGTGGTCATGGGAACTAACGACCTATTTTCAAAGGAGATCGGCTCGGCACTGAGGCTAGGGCTGCTTCGTGGACCCACGGCAGGGGCGCTGCGGCTCGGCTGGCAGGCACGCCGGCGCCAGGCCCGGCCGTTCTTCGTCGATCTCCTCATGGTGCTCGTCGCCGGTGGCGCGACGCAGGCGATGTCCCACCTGCTGGGTGAGCCCGCGATGCCGGTCAAGTGGGTGGCCTTCTTCGGCGTGCTGGTGCTGATCATGTTCGCGATTCGCGGCATGTACAGCAATCGGCTGCGCTCGCACCTGCTCGACGAGATGCGCTCCATCGTGTCGACCACAGCCGTGGCGACGATGGCCGTGATCTCCCTGCGTGTGGTGCTCGAGAACGATCCCTACACGGCCGCACAGACCGCGCAGACCTGCATCCTCGCCGCGGTGGCGCTTTCCGTGGGCCGTACCGGTCTCTTCGTCGCCCGCGCCCGGGCGATCGCTCGCGGCCACGGTGGTCGCTCCACCCTGATCGTCGGCGCCGGACGCGTCGGCCAGCTCGTGGCCAAGCGGATGACCGACCGGGCCGAGTTCGGCCTGCGTCCGGTCGGATTCCTCGACAACGACCCGCTCGAGATCGACGGCTCGACCGCGACCCTGCCGGTTCTCGGAGCCAGCTGGGACCTCGAGCGCGTGATTGCCGAGCACGGCGTCGAGCACGTCGTCTTCACCTTCTCCACAGCGCCGCATGCCGTCATGCTCAGCATGGTTCGCCGCTGCCGTGAGCTGGGCGTCTCCGCATCGCTCGTCCCGCGCCTCTTCGAGGTCTCGGTCGAGCGCGTCTCGGTCGAGCACCTGGGCGGCCTGCCGCTGCTCGAGATGCGGCCGATCGACCCGAAAGGCCTGCAGTTCCTCATCAAGTACGCGATCGACCGGGTGGTCGCCGGAATCGCCGTGATCCTGATCTCGCCGATCCTGATCTCGCTTGCCGCCGCGGTCCTGATCACCTCGGGCCGCCCGATCTTCTTCCGTCAGCGCCGCATCGGACTCGACGGCCAGGAGTTCGACATGCTCAAGTTCAGGACGATGAAGGGCAGCCCCGAGGCGTCCGGCCACAATCACGGCCACTGGGTGTTCGAGACCCTTGACGCGGGCGACTCGCTGATCGCCGGCAACGGCAACGGAAGGAACGGCAACGGCGCCGCGGTGCACGCCAACGGACATTCCAACGGCAACGGTGACGCGGCCGGAGTGGCCGAGGCAGCCGTCTCGACCGCGACCCAGCCGGAGGTCGCGACCGAGGTCGAGGTGGAGACCGCCGAGGTCGACCGCCGCACCCCGATCGGCCGGATGCTGCGCCGCTACTCTCTGGACGAGCTTCCGCAGCTGCTGAACGTGCTGCGGGGCGACATGTCGCTGATCGGCCCCCGTCCCGAGCTGGGTACGTTCGTCCGGCTCTTCGAGGAGGCTGTCCACCGCTACGGTGACCGCCACCGGGTGAAGTCGGGAATCACCGGCTGGGCCCAGGTTCATGGGCTGCGCGGCAACACATCTCTTACCGACCGGGTCGAATGGGACAACTACTACATCGAGAATTGGTCCCTTTGGCTCGACATGAAGATCGCCGTCATGACCGTCGGCTCGCTCCTGCGCTGGCGGGAGGACTGACGAACGCCTTGGCCCGCACCCTGGCGGCGATGGCCGCCCTGCTGACTGTGCTCGTCCTGATGCCCGCGACCCCGGCCGCAGCGGCCGAGTCGCCCGAGGACTTCTCCGCCGCCGACCAGTACGTGGAGACTCTCCCCACCAACCAGGGACCGAGCCCCACGAAGGACGCCAAGGACGAGCGCACCCGTCTACCGGCGACCGCGAAGGCCAAGCTCGATGCCGAAGGCGGGAAGGACGCCGCCTCGCTGGAGGAGATCGCGACGTCCGGACGATTCGGTGCGCCTCAGGAAAAGGGCGCGGACGCCGATAAGGGCCGGGGAAGCTCGTCTCGCTCCGCGACGGCCGTTCCGGCGGCTTCCGTCAAGGCCGTCCGCGAGAGTGGAGAGGACCTCACCTGGCTCCTGTTCGCCCTGATCGCGATCACGGGCCTGATGGTCGGGGCAGTCGCCTATCAGCGCCACAAGAACAGCAAGTCCGGCTAGCCGGACACACGAGCGGTCCACGGACGTCGCCGCGACGTCGCGGCCCGTGCTCCCGCCCGCCCCCCGGCGCATGAACGAGGCGATCGTCGCGGTCGTGGTGACGCTGCTCGTGGGCGCGGCCACCTTCCTGCTCGGCTTCAACGACGGCAGCTACCAGCTGACCGATCGCTCCGCCATCGGGATCGTCGCGTGGTGGGCGCTCGCCGTGGGCGTCGCCCTCAAGCTCTGGCCGGCCACGCGTGTCCCACGGGCCGCGATCGTCGCGGGATCGGCACTGGCGGCGCTGGCGATCCTGACCGTGCTCTCGACGGGCTGGGCCGTCTCCGACGAGAAGGCGTTCCTCGAGTTCACCCGCGTGTTGACGTATCTCGGCGTGCTCGCGGTGGTCGCGATCGCCGTGCGTGCCCGCCACGCCGCCGCCGTCAGCGACGGGCTTGCGCTCGGCATCGTCGGCGTCGTGGGCGTGGCCCTGGCGAGCCGCTTCTGGTGGGGTGACATCGGCCCCGGCGCACCGCCTTCGTTCTTCCCGGTGCAGACCCGCCTCCACTACCCGGTCAACTACTGGAACGGGCTCGCGATCCTGGCCGGCATGGCGCTCCCGCTCCTGCTGCGCGCCGCGGTCGCGCAGCGGCCGGGCATCCTGCGCGCGCTGGCCCTGGCTCCCATCCCTGCGATCGCCGCGACCATCTATCTCACCTCGTCCCGCGGCGGGGCGGCGGTGGCCATCGTGGGAGTGCTCGTCTTCTGCGCGCTCACGTCTCGCCGCACGAGCGCTCTGGTGGCAACCGCAATCGGATCTTTGGGCGCCGTCGCCGCGGTCGAGGTGCTGCTCGCCCGCGACGACCTCGTGAACGGCCCGCTCTCGGCGCCGGCGGTGGCCGGTCAGGGCCGCAGCGCCGCTTTGCTCGTCGCGCTGCTCGGCGCCGCGTGCGTTGCGCTCTACTGGGCCTGGTGCCGGTTCGCGGACTGGGACGTGCGACTGCCGCGTGTCGCGCAGGCGGCGCTCGTCGGGGGGATGGCGCTGATCGCGCTGGTCGGGGTCGCGGCGTTCGACCCGGCCGGCAAGTTCGAGGACTTCAAGCGCCCGCCGGGCGAGACGAAGTACACGGAAGGAGACTTCACTCGCTCGCACCTGCTGAGCTCGACGAGCACCGGTCGCTGGCAGCTCTGGGCAGCGGCCGGCGACCAATGGGAGACCAAGCCGGCCTTGGGGCAGGGCGCAGGCTCGTATCAGTCGTGGTGGACCGAGAACGCGGACTTCCCGCTGTTCGTGCGCGACGCCCACAACCTGTGGCTCGAGATGCTGGGCGAGCTGGGGGTGGTGGGCTTCGCCCTGATCCTGCTCGTGTTCGGTACTGGTCTCGTCGCCGCCATGTCACGGCTGCGGAGGGCCGGGCCCGCGCGGCCGCTGATCGCGGGGCTCGTCGGGGTGGTGGTGGCGTTTGCGCTGGGCGCCGCGATCGACTGGATGTGGGAGCTGACGATCGTCGCGCTCGTGGCCGTCGTGGCGCTCGGGATGCTGGTCGGCCTCGCGACCCTTCCCGAGGACGACCGGCAGCAGCTGCAGCGCGCCTCCGACTTCGGCCAGGACACGCGCGGGCGTGTGGTGCGAACCGCTGCCGTTGCCCTGGTACTGGCGGCCGTGATGTGCGTGACGGTGCCGATGCTCGCGCAGGAGCGCTTGGAGGAGAGCCAGGCAGCGGTCGAGGCAGGTGACGTGCGCAGGGCTTTGGACACCGCCGATGACGCCCGGTCGCTGGAGCCGTGGGCGTCGTCGCCCTACGTCCAGCTCGCGCTGATCGAGGAGCAGGCAGGCAACCTTCCCCGCGCCAACCGCCACATCAAGGACGCGCTCGAGCGCGACAGCCGCGACTGGAGCACCTGGCTGGTAGCGGCGCGCATCCAGACCAAGGCTGGTTCCATACGTGAAGGGCGCCGCAGCCTCAGGCGCTCCAAAGCGCTCAACCCCACCTCCGAGCTGTTCAAGGACCTGCGCGCCAGCGCACGCGACAGGGCCTCCCGGTAACCAGACCTTGAATCCCGGCAAGCTGATCTCCTCACGGCGCGTCGCGCTGCTCGTCGCAGTGCTGACGGTGCTCGCGCTCCCGTCCACGGCATTCGCGGCACGCCCGCTCGTGACGGGGCTGCAGGACTTCGACTTCACCCCGACGCACTTCGAACGGATCAAGGCATCGGCTCGGCGTCGTGAAGATCAGCCTGGTCTGGAAGGACGTGGCGCCGACGGCTCCGCCGGCCGCGTTCAACCCCACCGACCCGCTCGACCCGAGCTATGACTGGCTGGAGCCACGACAGCCAGGTACGCGCAGCGGTTGTGGCCGGCCTCAACCCGCTGCTCACCGTCGAGCAGTCGCCCGGATGGGCCGAGCGCGACAAGCGCGGCGCATCCGGGACGGGCAACCCCGACCCCCTGCAGTTCGGCCTGTTCGCCGAAGCCGTCGCGCGACGCTACAGCGGTGCCGTCGGCGGGCTTCCCCGCGTGCGCATGTTCGAGGCCTGGAACGAGCCGAACGCGAGCTTCTTCCTGTACCCACAGCGCAACGCCGACGGGAGCAACTACTCGCCGGGCCTGTATCGCGAGATGGTGAACCGCTTCGCGACCGGGGTGCAGCGCGTGCACGCGGACAACGTGGTGGTGGCGGGTGCGACGTTCCCCTTCACGCTGAACCGCCCCGGAGCGCAGACCGATCGGCCCCTATCGCTTCATGCGCGAGGTGCTGTGCCTGTCCGAGAAGCTGCGGGTGATTCCCGGTTGCGGGCCGCAGGTGCAGTTCGACGTGTGGAGCCACCACCCCTACACCTCGGGCGATGCGACCCACAAGGCGGGTCACTCCCGACAGCATCTCGCTGGGCGATCTGCCGCGCATGCAGAAGGTCTTGCAGGCCGCCGCGAAGCGCGGACGGATCGCGTCACGCGGCTCGGTCAGGTTCTGGGTCACCGAGTTCGGCTGGGACACGGCGCCCGCCGACCCCAAGGGCGTGCCGCTCGGCCTGCACGCGCGCTGGGTCTCCGAGGCGCTTTACCGCTCCTGGAGCGCGGGCGTCACCCTGTTCGTGTGGTACCGGCTGCGTGACGGCCCGCCCGACGGCCCCGTGCAGTCCGGGTTGTGGCTGCGGTGCGCCGCGGGAATCGCCTGCGACCAGCCCAAGAAGGCCTCGTTGCAGGCATTCCGCTTCCCGTTCGTCGGCGTTCCGTTCCGGCAAGCGCGTGCGCGTCTGGGGCCGGACGCCCGGGGGCGTGAAGGGCACGGTCGTGATCGAGCGCTCCCGGAAGGGCGGCTACACGCGGCTGCGCAAGCTGCGGACCGACTCCACGGGGATCTTCAAGGGCCTGTTCAAAGGCCCGCGTACAGGTCACCTGCGCGCGCGGATCGGGACGAAGGGCGAGGCCTCGGTGCCCTTCTCGCTGAAGCGGCCGCCCGACCGGCCGGTGAACCCCTTCGGTTCAACCGGGTAGCGGCCGATAATTCCGGCGATGGCATCTGAATCAAACGGCCGAGTGGACGTGAGCGTCCTGATCCCGGTGCTCAATGAAGAGCGCGCCATCCGTGACAGCGTGCTGGCGATGCTCGGGCAGCAGTTCGACGGTGAGATCGAGTACCTGTTCATGGACGGGGCGTCCGAGGACCGCACGAAGGCGATCCTCGAGGAGATGGCGGCCCACGACCATCGCATCAGGGTGCTCGACAACCCGCAGCAGCGCACGACCTTCGGCCTCAACATCGGGCTCCAGAACGCACGCGGGGACTACGTGGTGCGCATGGACGCACACACCCACTACCCGGCCGAATACGTCGCGAAGGGCGTCGAACGGCTCGCGCGCGCCGACGGGGTCGAGTGGGTCACGGGTCCCCAGATCCCGAGCGGCACCGGGAAGTGGTCGCGGCGCGTCGCGATCGCGCTGCGATCGTGGTTCGGGGCCGGGGGATCGAGCAAGTGGGAGGCCGAGGAGGAGAAGGACATCGACACCGGCGTGTTCACGGGAGTGTGGCGGCGCACGACGCTGGACGAGTACGGCGGCTGGGACGACGGCTGGCCCGTGAACCAGGACTCCGAGCTGGCGGCGCGGTTCTTCGAGCGCGGCAGCCGGATCGTCTGCATGCCGGAGCTGGGCGCGCTCTACACGCCGCGAGACTCGCTGAAGGGACTCGCCAAGCAGTACTGGCGCTACGGGTTCTACCGCGCCAAGACCAGCCGCTACCACCCTTCGAGCATGCGGCGCTCGGCCGTGTTCCCGCCGGCGCTCGTGATCGCGCTGCTCGGGGCTGTGCTGGCTCCGCGACCGCTGAAGACCCTCTGCAGGGCCGCTGTCGCGACTTGGGCTGCCGCGGTGATTGCCGCGAGCGCGCCCACCGCCCGCAGGGACGGTCCTGAGGAGGGTGCGGGGCTGGCCGCCGTGTTTGCGACGATGCACCTGTCTTGGGGAGCCGGATTCCTGCGGGGATGCACCTCATTCGGCCCGCCTCTGGCGGCGCTGGCGCGGATCGTCGGCCTGCGCCGGGGTTGAGCCGGCCCGGAGCCGCGGCATGCGCGTAGGGGTCTACACCGACTACAGCTACTCGTACGACGGCGAGTCGTACTACTCCGAGCGGGCCTTCTTCACGTTCATCACGCAGCTTGCCGGGATGGTCGACCGGCTCGTCCTGTTCGGGCGCCTCAACCCGAAGGGCGGACGCTCCCACTACCGCGTTCCGGACGAGATCGACTTCGTGCCGCTCCCTTACTACGAGAGCCAGGCCGACGCCCGGGCTGCCGTGCGGGCCATGGCGTTCTCGCTGCGGGCGTTCTGGCGCAACCTCGACAAGGTCGACGTCGTGTGGCTGCTCGGCCCGCACCCGCTCGCGATCGTCTTCGCGGTGCTGGCGGCGATCCGCCGCAAGCGCGTGGTGCTCGGCGTGCGCCAGGACATGCCGGTCTACACCCGCAGCCGCCACCCGGGCAAGCGCTGGATGATGGGCGCCGCGCACGTCCTCGAGCGGGCCTTCCGGCTCATGTCGCGCGTCTTCCCGGTGGTCGTCGTGGGCCCGCAGCTGGCCGCCAACTACCGCAGCGCCGGGCGCCTGCTGACGCTGTCGGTGTCGCTCGTCGGCGAGGACCAGATCGTCGATCCGCAGGATGCGGCCCATCGCGTCTGGAACGGCGGGGAGCTGAGAGTCCTGACCGTGAGCCGGCTCGAGACCGAGAAGAACCCGCTGCTGCTGGCCGACGTGCTGGCGCGCCTGCGCGAGCACGACCAGCGCTTTCGCCTGCTCGTGTGCGGCGAGGGCCCGATGGAGGGCGACCTGCGACAGCGGCTCGAAGAGCTGGGCGTCACCGACCACGCGGACCTGCTCGGCTATGTGCCGATCACGGACGGTCTCCTCGACGTGTACCGCTCGAGCCACGCCTTCCTGCACGTGTCCTGGACCGAGGGGCTGCCGCAGACGCTGTTCGAGGCGTTCGCCGCGGGACTGCCGGTCGTGGCCACCGCGGTCGGCGGCGTGCCGGACGCCGTCGGCGAATCCGCGCTCCTGGTCGAGCCCGGCGACGCGGAGGCACCGGCCGCGCAGCTCAAGCGCCTCGCGGACGACCCGGCGCTGCGCGGGCACCTGATCGAGTCCGGCGTCGAGCGCGTGCGCTCGCACACGCTCGAAGCCGAGAGCCAGCGCGTGGTCGACTTCCTCGACGGCTAGCCAGCGGCGAGCCGGCGGTGCGCGGTTTGACCCACGTATAGCGGGGTCAATGTGTCTCACCGGCGCTGCAAGCTGTGAGTGGTCGACTCGAGCGCCGGTGAGCCGCTCGTAGCGGTCACCATGGCCTCGGCCCACGAGGCCAGGCCGAGGTTCTCGCGCAGCCACGCGTGTCCGGCCAGTGAGTCGGCGGCGACCTGCGCGGGCTGGCGCTCGAGCAGCTGTCCGGATGGCCGCCGCAATCGCATCCGGGTCGAGCGGCGTGATCACGCATGCCGGGGCGTGCGCGCCGACGGTGGCGTGTCCCGGGATGTCGCTGACCACGGCAGCCGTTCCGCTCGAGACGGCCTCGAGCACCGAGAAGGGCGTGCCCTCTGCGCGGCTCGGCGCAACGAACACGTCGGCCGCCGCGTACATCTGCTGCACCTTGTCGGTCGGCTCCAGCACTGTCAGCTCGTCCCCGAGGCCGAGGCGCTCTCCCAGCGCGCGCGCGTCGTCGCCGCCGCCCACGGTGACGCCGGCAAGGTTCGCGTCGGAGACGCGCAGGCGGCGCAGCGCCTCCTCGAACACGTCGCCGCCCTTGCGCAGCCAGTCCCAGCCGAAGTGCACCAGCAGCGGCCGGTCCGCGGGCAGCCCGAACTCGTCGCGCGCGGCGTGGCGCTGCGCGTCGGTGAGCACGGGAAAGCGGTCGACGTCGACTGCGTTGTGGAGGAACTCGACCTTCCCCCGCGGTGCGCCGGCCTTGGTGGTCGTCTCGACGAGGCCGGGACTGACGCACAGGATCTGGTCCGCGCGGCGCCCGAAGACTGCGCACTTGACGAAGTTGCGTGCGAACGCGGCGGGCCCCGTGAAGTGGGGCGTGTGGAAGTGCCAGATGACGCTCGTGTCATCGCGTCTGGAGCCGGCAAGCGCAGCCGCCACGTCGAAGTGCCGTGAAGTGCGTGTGCAGGACCACAGGGCCGTCGTCCTCTGCGAGCAGTGTCCCCGACCCAGGCGGTCAGCTCCCGGCGCGAGGCACCCGGTGACGAGAAGCGGTAGGGGATCTCGTCGTCGTCGAACTCCGCAAGCCAGGCCCGCTCGCGCGAGATCGGCGTGAACACGGCCTCCGGCTCCCAGCCGCGCTGCGTTGGCGGATCGCATGATCGCGCGCAGCATCGGTATGAACGAGCCGGGATACGGGCCTCCGTAGCCCGCCAGGTGGATGAGACGCTTCTTCTTCGCCACGCTGCTCCTTAGCCGACACGGCGCGCAAGCGCACGCCTGATGGTCAGTAGCTCGGCACGCGTGACCTCGCCCGTGAGGACCAGGGCCACGCAGTAGGTCACGATGCCGGTTGCTCCGCCCGCAAGCCATTCCAGCAGGCTCAGGTTCTCCGTGCCGAAGCCGACCATCACCGCTGTCATCGCACCCGCGGCGACGAGCGTGCGCACGAATGTGATGACGATCGGGCGCATCGCAAGGCCGAGCAGCTGCTTGCAGATCCAGAAGTGGGCCGGCACGTAGATCAGGTAGGCGGCGTCCGCACCGAGCGCGCTGCCGACGACGCCGATCTCCTTGAGGAGGACGAACGAGACGGCGAAGTTGACGATCAGCGCGGCGATCGCGACCGGGATCCGGCGCCGCGCTTCGCCGAGGTAGTTGACCCCCACCGACACGAGCGGCGCGAGGCCGAAGAGATAGATGAACGGCGCCATCGCGCGCAGCACGTCGGCCGACTCCTCGAAGTCGTCGCCCAGGATGAGGTCCACGATCGGGCCTGCCCACACGACGACGGGCACGACCAGCGCGGCCTGCAGGATCATCAGGTAGCGGATCCCGTTCTGGAAGGCGTCCACGTTCGGTCCCTCGCGTCCGCGCGCCAGCCGCGGCGAGATGCCGGCAGACAGCGCCAGCCCGGGGTAGTGGAGGAAGGCGATCAGCTTCGCGGGCGCGGTGAACACGCCGACGGCGGTCGTGCCGAGGATCGCGCCGATCAGCAGCGTGTCGACCGTGGTGATCACGGTGAAGACCGCGTCGATGATCAGCAGCGCCCCTGCGTAGCGCGCGATCTCCTTCATGCGCCCCGTCGTGTTGCCGCGCCGCAGCGAGAGCGTCCGCCGGTCGACCGCGCGGGCGATCAGCACGAACGCGAACAGCATGCCGAACAGGTAGCCGATGGCTCGTCCGAAAGCCGCGCCGGTGACTCCCGCGCCGGCCAGTACGAGCGCGATGCTCGCTGACGCTTCGATCGCGCTCTCGGTCGAGATCAGGCGCAGCGTGAGCGACACCCGGCCCAGCGCCTCGAAAGCCGTGCGGTAGTAGCCGACGATGCTCTGGCCGAACACCGCGAGTGCCACGCCGCGCAACGGCCACGCCATCTCGGGAGCGTTGTACGCATTCGAGATCGGGCCTGCGAGGGCGAACAGGATCGTGCAGAGCACTCCGGAAGCGATCAGCTTCAGCTTGAGACCGTCGGTCAGCGCGTCGACGACCTGCTCGTTGTCTCCGCGGTGCTCGGCGACGAAGCGTGCGGTCGACTGCGAGATGCCGAAGTCGGCGGGCAGGAAGACCAGTGAAGCGACACCGACGGCAAGCGCGAAGACCCCGTAGTCCTCGGGCCCCAGGTACCGCACCAGAAAGATTGTGAGGATTGCCGTAAAGCTCGCGGTGGCGAGCTGGGAGGCGAGCGCGAACGCGGTGTTGCGCCTGATCGTGTCGCCCCCGTGGGGCTTCGGGGATCGACTGGCCGGACGCATTACTGGGTCACATCGGCGTGATCGCCCGCATCCCTGACGGGGCGCGGGAAACGTGGGCGCAGGGGACCGAGCGTCCGCAGACGGTCTTCGCACACCCGTCCACGCTGCCGCGCACGGCGGCTCAAGGCGGGCGCAAGGGTCACCGAGTGCATAGGGGAATGCCGGCGCGCCTGGGAGGGCGCGCAAAACAAGCCAGGGAGGGCTGAAATGGCATCGGGAATCAAAGGCAGGATGATTGCGCGCGGGTGGATGTTGCTCGCCGCGCTTGCAACGGCGGCCGTCATTGTCGCTGCCGGGGTGGCAGACAGCCCCGCGGCGGTGTCGTGTGACAAGGTCGCTGCGCCATCCGGATCGGACTCCGCGGCGGGAACCGTCGCAGCCCCGTACCGGACGGCCGGAAAGCTGGCCGACTCGCTGCAGCCCGGACAGACCGGCTGCCTGCGGGCCGGCGTGTACGAGCAGAACGTCGCGATCGAGCGCGGCGGCAGTTCAGGATCGCCGATCACGCTGTCCAGCTACCCGGGCGAGCGCGCCACGGTGCGCGGGCGCTTCCGGGTGAAGGACTCGGCGAACTTCGTGACGATCGAGGATCTCGACCTCGACGGTCGTCATCCCGGCGACACGCTCCCCAGTCCGAGCGTGTACGGGGACGATGTCGTGTTCCGCGGCAACGACGTGACGAACTACCACAACGGCATCTGCTTCCTGCTCGGATCGAACGACTACGGGCGAGCGGTGCGGGTGACCATCGAGCAGAACCGGATCCACGACTGCGGAAACCTGCCGGCCGAGAACCACCACCACGGGATCTACATCGAGCACGCGGACAACACCCGCGTGGTCGACAACTGGATCTACGACAACGCCGATCGCGGTGTGCAGATGTTCCCTGATTCACAGAACGCATACATCGCGCGCAACGTGATCGACGGCAACGGACAGGGCGTGATCTTCACGCGCGTGTCCGCGAACAACGTCGTCGAGCACAACGTCATCTCGAACTCGGTGCTGCGCTGGAACATCGAGGACTGGGAGCTGACGGGCGGCGGCAACGTCGCGCGGCGCGAACTGCGTGTGGACGACCCGCACCGGCTCGCTATGCGCGAGAGGGCGGAGTCATGGTCACCCGCGACTTCATCGCGTCGCAGAACCTGATCGCGGACCCGCAGTTCGTGAATCGCACGGCGAAGGACTTCCGCCTCGCTGCAGGCAGCCCGTGTGCGGCGCTGCTGACGGGCGGCGGAACACCTCCGCCGCCGGCACCACAGCCGGGGCCTGCACCAGCGCCGGTTCCGCAGCCGGAGCCACAGCCACAACCGGCTCCCCAGCCGGAGCCCGCTCCGCAGCCGGCCCCCGCTCCGGACGTGGACGAGCCACCGGTCGTGGAGATCACGAGCCCCGGCAACGGTGCCTCGTTCCGACGGACGCTGGCGATGTCGGCCTCGGCCAAGGACGACAAGCGCATCACGAGGGTCGACTTCTACGTCGACAGCCGGCTCGTGGACCGCGACACGTCCGCTCCCGTACCGGGAGACCTGGCGGGTGCGAAACCTCGGCTACGGGCCCCACACGATCGTCGCCAAGGCATACGACAGTGCCGCGCAGCTGGATGCCGATGCGGTGTCCGTGAGGCGCGTACGCGGCGGGGTGGAGGCAAAGTCGAAGGGCAGGGGGACGAAGCGCAAGGCCGGTAGCCGCCGCTAGCGGCCCGGTTTGAGGCATCCAGGCGGCGCCGTGGCTGGGAAACGGCTCGCGGCGCCGCCAGCCTGAGCAGTCCATTGCAGCCCTCAAGGGGGTATGCGTGGGCCCGCCGATGGGTTGCCTCGCAAGCGACTTAGGGGGAAACCCAAGGATGAAGCTCAAGACGCAAGTTGCGATGTACACAGGAATGGCTGCAATCGCAGTTGGTGCCATGGGAGGAGCTCAGGCCGGCGCGGCAGGCTGCGACAAGGTCGCCTCGCCGCTCGGGTCAGACGCATATCGACGGCACCACCGCCGCGCCGTACGCGACGGTCGAGCATCTCGCGAACTCGCTGTCCGCGGGCCAGACCGGGTGCCTGCGCGCCGGGATCTTCCAGGGAGACGTGGATGTCAGAGAGGGAGGCAGCGGAAGCGCACCGACCACGGTCACGAGCTACCCGGGCGAGCGGGCGACGATCGTCGGCCGCGTCCAGGTCACCGACGAGGCGAACAACGTCGTGTTCCAGGGGCTGGACCTGAACGGGCGAAACGGCGACAACCTGCCGAGCCCGAGCATCTACGGGGACGGCGTCGCGTTCCGCGACAACGACGTCACGAACGACCACACGACGATCTGCTTCATCGTCGGGAGCGACTCGTACGGACGCGCCCGGGGCACCGTGATCGAGCGCAACCGCATTCACAACTGCGGCGAGCTGCCCGCGACGAACCACCACCACGGGATCTACGTCGAGGCCTCGGACGGGGCGCGCATCACCGACAACTGGATCTATGACAACGCGGACCGGGGAGTGCAGATGTACCCCGACGCGCAGGGCACGCTACGTGGCCCGCAACGTGATCGACGGCAACGGCCAGGGCGTGATCTTCACGCGCACGTCCGCGAACAACGTCGTCGAGAACAACGTCATCTCCAACCCGGCCCTGCGCTACAACATCGAGGACTGGGAGCTGAGCGGCGGCGGCAACGTCGCACGGCGCAACTGCCTGTGGAGCGCTCGCCACCAGGGTGCTGGGCTGCAGCCGGGTCTCACGGTGTCTGTTCTCCAGAACGTCGTGATCGAGCCGCCTTTCGTGAACCGGCGAGGAAAGGACTTCCGCGTGCCGGCGGGCTTCCCGTGCACGAACAACTTCGCGGGAGCGCCTGCCCAGAGGGTGGCGAAGCCAAAGAAGCGTGCCCGGCCGGTGCGGCTGCGCGCCGTGACCCGTGCCGTGTGGCCGGGTGGCCGCCTGCGCCTGCGGGCGAAGGTGAAGTCCGTGAGCGCGCGTGCCTCCGCCTCGAAGAAGGCGGTGCTGAAGGTGCGAGTCGGCAACCGCTGGCGCCGTGTCGCGACGATGCGACTGCGCGGGGTGCCCTACGTCGCGAAGCCGCAGCTCGGCCGCATCGGGCGGCGGGCGCGTCCCTTCGGGATGACGCGTGTGAGGCGCCACTCCGGGACGCTCAAGCTGCGGGCATACGTGCCCGGCGTCGGGCGTAGCAACATCGTTCGGGTGCGTGTAGGGAAGTAAGGGGAGTACGCGAGTTACGGAGTTCGGAGTTACGCAGTTACGCAGTTCGCAGGAAAACCAAAAACCTGCGGACTGCGGACTGCCGTGCGCTCCGCTAGCCGGCGGAGTGTCACGAGACTTCAAGGAAAGGTCGCGATCACGGGCGACAGCCTGCCGCGTTGCGCATTGGCCACTGAACTTTCCCCCTGGCCATGCGTGGAAGTGGACCCAACGGGGGAAAGTTCGGCGATCGCCGCCAGGCGCTCACCGCACCCCACACGCCTAGCGCGCAGACGGCTCATTTGCCACCCACGCGTGCGCCTTGCATTGCAGATCAGGTGTCGCTCGCGAACCCGCGCAGGCGGCCGGACCCTCTCCCTTACCCACCCGGTTTTCCGGACTCGCAAGACGAAACAACGTCTTCGGAAACTACAGCTAGCCGCGACGTAGCTTCCGGCGCGCGCGGTCGACTGTGTCCCATGCTCGGGAGGAGCGCAGCCGTCGCAGCGTCGGCGACACCTTCAGGCGGAACCGGCGGTCGTCGTCGGTGTGGTAGACGCCCACCCGCGGCCACTCGAGCGGGCGCGCCTCGTGAAAGCGCGCGGGCAGCGTGCAGGCGGCCTGATACCCGGCCCTTCCCGCCGCCTCCGCGACGCGCTCGTCGTAGTCCCCGTACGGGTAGGCCACGGTGAGGCAGGGACGCCCGAGGTGGCGCTCGCACTCCGTCCGCGACACGATCAGCTCACGGTCGAGCGAGTCGATGTCGAGCTCGGTCAGGTGCGGGTGCGAGCACGTGTGGGAGCCGATCTCCCAGCCTGCCTCGGCGAGGCGGCGCAGCTGCTCCCAGCTCATCGGTCGCAGCTCCGCCTCGTGCGGGCCGCCGGCCCACTGATCGATGCCGGGCCACACCATGGGCCCGTCGCGCTCGGGGTAGTCCGTGGGCACGAACACCGTTCCCACCAGGCCGAGCCGGTCCATGATCGGCTTCGCCAGATCCAGCACCGACAGGTAGGCGTCGTCGAAGGTCACGACCATCGTGCGCTCGCCCTGCGGCGACGACACGGCCTCGCGGAATGTCGCGCCGCGATAACCACGGTCCACCAGCAGCTTCAGCTGGCGCTCGAACGTCTCGGGGGTGACCGACAGGGCAGCGGGCCAGCTGGGACTGACCGCGTGGTAGCAGAGGACGAGTACGTCGGCCACTGGTGCCTAGGCGCGTCGCAGCCGCCGCATGCGCTTCGACATGAACTCGTTGCGCGGAACGGCGAGGCGGAACAGCACCTTGCGCGCAAACGCCCGGTTGCGGCACAGGCGCGACTCCGCGTAGGCGGCGAACCGCTTTGCCGTCTCGGCGAACTCGGGCCGCGGCGCGATCACGTGCATCGCCTCGAGCTGGCTCGTGTGAAGCGCGTGGTAGAAGGAGCTGGCGACGTTCAGGACCGGATGCGGGAAGAGGTCGTAGCGCGACCAGTAGCCCGTGTCCCAGCGGTGGAGGTTCGCGGCCAGCATTTCCGCGCCCTGCTCGAACGCGGCCGTGGCCTGCGCATCCTGGAGGCCCATCCCGACGTCGTAGTAGCCCCACAGGGCGAAGATGCCGCCGTTCAGGACGAACGAGGGGGGCGCGGTCGGGTACTCCTCGGGCCAGGGGCGACCGTCGAGCGTCGCCTGCACGCCGCCGGCCTCGCTGGGCAGCGACATCGCGCGCACGGCCCGCCGCGCGGCCGCGGCGTAGCGCTCGTCGCGCGTCTCGAGGTACAGGCGGGTGAGCAGGCTGGCGCCCTCGCCCTGCGCCATCGCCGACGGCCAGCCGGCGGGCAGCTGGAAGGTCTTCGTGTAGGGGAGGCGGTTGAGCCACATTCCGTCGCGCTCGCCACCCTCGACCTGTTGCGAGAGGGCGTACTCGCCCACGTCGACGGCGTTCCGCAGCCACTGCTCGCCTTCGCCGGCCAGGTAGCGCTCGTAGGCGCCGAGCCCCCACTGGTGCACGCGCACCCAGAGCCGGTCCTCCAGCCGGCCCAGCGACGGGTGCGGCCACACGGCCTCCTCCGCCTTCACGGTCAGGTCGATGTAGTAGCCGCGCACACCCGCGGGATCGAAACGCGTTCCGGCCGGCAGCGAGAAGCTGCGCGCACTCGAGAAGAAGTCGGGGTAGCTGCGGCTTGGCTGGGCAGTAGAGGCCATGAGAACGGAACGAGGAATACATCGGCCGCCGGGGGCTGGGTCATGATATTCAGCGCATGTCCCCCCAAAAGCTGCGGGTGGTGACGCTGGTCGATCGCCTGGGGACCGGCGGCGCCGAGCGCCTCGCGATCCAGACCACCACGCGGCTCGACCCCGAGCGCTTCGACCGCACGCTGTGCGCAAGCCGGCGCTTCGACGTCGCGATCTCCAAGCGCCACGTGGCGAATGCGCTCGCCGACCTGGAGGCCGCAGACGTGCACGTCATGGGGCTGAAGCGCACCTCGGCGCGTCAGCTGTGGGCGTGGTGGCCCCTGTACCGGTTCCTGCGACGCGAGCGGGTCGACGTGCTGCACGCGCACAAGTTCGGCTCCAACCTGTGGGGCACCGTGATCGGGCGCCTTGCCCGCGTCCCCGTGATCGTCGCGCACGAGCACACTTGGTCCTATCAAGGGCAGCCGTTACGGAGGTTTGGCGATCGTGAAGTCATCGCGCGTGGTTCATCGGCCTTCATCGCGGTCTCCCGCGAGGACCGTCGCCGCATGATCGAGGTCGAGGGGATCGATCCCGAGGACGTGATGTTCATGCCCAACGGGATTCCGACGCCACCACCGCCGACCGGCGCCGACGTGCGCGCCGAGCTCGGGATCGCACCGGACGCGCCGGTGATCGGCACGGTCAGCGTGATGCGTCCGCAGAAGGCGCTCGACGTGCTGCTGCGCGCAACTCGGACGCTGGTGGACGAGTTCCCGGGCCTGCGCGTGCTGATCGCCGGTGAAGGGGACGAGCGAGTGGCACTCGAGGAGCTCACGGCGGAGCTCGGCATCGGCGACAACGTGGTGTTCCTGGGAGTGCGCACGGACATTCCCGACGTGCTCGACGCGCTCGACATCGCGGTCAGCTCGTCCGACTTCGAGGGCAGCCCGCTGTCGGTGATGGAGTACATGGAGGCCGCGCGTCCCGTCGTGGCCACGCGCGTCGGGGGAGTGCCCGACCTGATCGACGACGGCGTGCACGGCCTGCTCGTGGAGCCGCAGGATCCAGATGCCTTCGCCGCGGCGGTGGCGAAGCTGCTGCGCGACCCGGCCCGGGCGGCGGACATGGGCCGGCGAGGACAGGAGCGCCGCCGAGCGGAGTTCGACATTGACGTGATGGTGAAGCGGCTCGAGGAGTTGTATGTGAGGCTTCGGGCGGAAGCGAGCTAGTTACGCAGTTACGCAGTTACGCGGTTCGCAGGGCTTTCACTACTGCCGCCGTGACTTCTGATGTGGGCGTGGGGTGCGATGGCTTTAGGTCGTACGTCAGGGTTTGGCCCTCTTCTATGACCGCGGCTATGGCTCCCTCGAGGCGCGTCGGCTGCTTCCTGCTCTCCGACGTGGCGCAGCAGCATCACTCCCGACAGCATCAGTGCGAACGGGTTTGCGCGGTCTTGGCCGGCGTGGCGGGGGGCTGAGCCGTGCACGGCTTCGAACACGGCTGCGGTATCGCCGACGTTTGCGCCGGGGGCCATGCCGAGGCCGCCCACGAGTCCGGCGGCGACGTCGGACACGATGTCGCCGTACATGATCGGCGACAGCAGCACGTCGCACTGCTCGGGATGCGAGACGAGCTGGTGGCAGACGTTGTCCACGAGCCGGTCGTCGAACTCGACGTCGGGGTAGCCGTCGGCGACATCGCGACAAGCGTCGAGAAAGACGCCGTCGGTGAACCGCATGACCGTCGCCTTGTGCACGGCTGTGACCTTGCGGCGTTCGTTGGCATGCGCGTACTCGAACGCGCGCTTAGCGACACGCGCCGACGCGGGTCCCGACAGCGGCTTCAAGGAGACACCCGTTTCGGGTGACAACTCGACTCCACGCGTCTCGCGCACCAGCCGCCGCAGCTCGTCCGTGGCCGCCTCGTCGTGGCGATACTCGATGCCTGCGTAGAGGTCCTCGTGGTTCATGCGGACCACGACGACGTCGGTACCGGGGAACGGCGAGCGCACACCCGCGTAGTGCTTGCAGGGCCGGATGCCCGCATACAGGTCGAGCTCCTTGCGCAGCGCGATGTTGAGGGAGCGAAACCCCTTGCCGGCCGGTGTCGACGTGGGCCCCTTGAGAGCCACCCCGCGCTCCCTCACCGAGGCGATCGTGCGCTCGAGCAGCGGCGGCCCCTCGCGGGCGTAGGACTCCGCGCCCATCTCCTGGACGTCCCACTCGAACGGGACTCCGGTCGCCTCCAGCGCGCGCCTGGCAGCAGCGGAGACCTCGGGCCCGATGCCGTCGCCCGGGATCAGGGTTACGTGGTGGGTCACGGGTCACAAGGTACGGCCCTGTACGGGGGAATCCTCTACCCTGGAGCGGCACGGATCGCCCCCCGAGAAAGGCGCTGTTCAGGTCCTCCGCCGCACGGATCTGACCGTCTGGAGCCCAATGCGCTCAAGTGTTCGCCCGCCGGTGGCGAAACAAGACGGGTACGGCGTCAAATGGAGGTTTCTGATGGTTGGTAAGCCGCAGTCAGCCGAGATGCACCCCGGTCCGGGATTCCGCCTGCGTTACGAGATCGAGCGCCCCGACCCGGAGACAGTGTCGGGATTGAGCCGGCATCAGACGCCGGACATCTCCGACCTGATGAACCGGCTCTACGCAATGGAGCCGGAAATCAGGAACATGACCGACCCGGACCTGCGCCTCGTGGGACCGGCGTGCACGGTCAAGGTGTACCCGGGGGACAACCTGATGGTCCACAAGGCCCTCGACATCGCCCAGCCCGGTGATGTGATCGTCGTGGACACGAGCTCTTCCTCGCTGACCGCCGTGCTCGGCGACCTGGTCTGCACCAAGGCCCGGCACCGCGGCGTCGCGGGCTTCATCGTCGACGGCCTGATCCGCGACCTGCCTGCCATCAAGCGCCTCGGTGACTTTCCTGTGTTCGCACGGGACGTGACGCCGAAGGGCCCGCTGCACCGCGGCCCTGGCGAGATCGGTTACCCGATCTCCTGCGGCGGAATCGTCGTGAACCCCGGTGACGTGGTCGTCGCCGACCTCAATGGCGTCGTGATCGTCCCCAGAGACATCTCGGACGAGCTGCTCTCACGCCTCGACTCGAAGGCCGCGAAGGAGTCGGATTACGTCACGGCCGTCGCGCGCGGCGACTTCAACAACGACTGGGTCGACGCGATGCTCGAGGCGAACGGCGTCGAGGTCCGGCAGCCCGCCAAGCACTAGCCGCCTCGGCGGTTTCAGGGAAGACAGCAGAAGGTACGGAGCGCCAATGGCGAAGGTGGCACCACGACACGTAGGCCGGCCGCGGCTGCGCCGCAACCCGCTGCGCTCCGCGACCAGCCCGCCCGCCGTCATTCTCGGCGGAGGCGGCACCGCGCTCCCCGTGGCGCGCAGCCTCGGGGACGCCGGCATTCCGGTCTATGCGCTCGGGAGCGAGCGTGACCCGGTCCGCCACTCGCGGCGCTGCACGAACTTCATCAGCCTCGGGCGTGAGCCGGGCATGCAGGAGCGCTGGCTCGAGTGGCTGCGCAGCGCACCCGCCGGGTCCGTCGTGCTCCCGTGCGAGGACGAGGCGCTCGATCTGATCGCCCGCAACCGCGGCATGTTGCTCGACCTCGGCCTGGTCCCGTTCGAGGCGAACGACGAGGTGCTGCTCGCGATGCTCGACAAGCACGAGACCTACCGCCTGTGCGCAAAGCTCGGCATCGAGGCGCCGCTCAGCTTCGAGGTTCACACGGAGGACGACATCGCGCACGCACTCGAGCGGCTCTCGTACCCATGTGCGCTGAAGCCGGTCCACTCCCACGAGTTCGTGCGGCACTTTCCCGGTATGAAGGCCTTCGAGGTCAACTCCGATGTCGAAGCGCACAATGCGCTCTCTCGCACGGTCGCGCTCGGGATCGAGATGATCGCGACCGAGATCATTCCCGGAGCCGACGACCAGTTCTTCTCCTACTACTCGTATCTCGACGAGGACGGCCAGCCCCTCCTGCACGTGACCAAGCGCAAGCTGCGCCAGTACCCGATCCGGTTCGGATCCGGGTGCTTCCACACGACGAACTGGGACCCGGAGTCGGTGGAGCTTGGACTGCGCTTCTTCGAAGGCGTCGGGCTACGCGGCCTCGGGAACGTCGAGTTCAAGCGCGACTCGCGCGACGGGCGCCTGAAGCTGATCGAGTGCAACCACCGCTTCACCGCGGCCACCGGGCTGCTGCGCGCGGCCGGCGCCGACCTGCCGCTGTTCGTCTACAACAAGCTCACGGATCGTCCGCTGCCCCAGACCGCGGACTACGACACCGATCTGACGATGTGGTATCCGATGCGTGACGTGCGGGCCTTCTTCGCGTACCGCCGCAGCGGCCAGATGACGTTCCGGACCTGGCTGCGCAGCGTCATGCGCCACCACCACTATCCGGTCGGCAGCACCTCTGATGTACGACCCGCGCTCGTGAACTGCCTGCGTGTGGTCAGCCGCCTGAACGGCCTGCTCGGTCGCACGCGCGCAAAGCGCGCCGTGAGCTGAGCCCCTACGAAGCCTTGAGCGCGGAGATGTATAGATGCCAGCCGATCCCGGTTTCCAGCCGCTTGGCCAACGCTGTTGCCGCGAGGCGCTCGCCACCGGGATAGATCCTCAGGTTCAGGTAGCGGGTCTCGGTCGAGACGGCCTGAAACTCATGGCACATTTCTCTTGCCTGTCGCCGTGAGAAGACCTTGGACAAAGGGTTTCTGGGCCCGTCGGTGTTGTTCGACAGGAACAGCTGCTTGTCGCGGACGTAGCCTAGCCCGTGCTGCAGGAGCAATTCCCGCTGGCCGTCCAGAATGGCCTGGTCTTCGCCTAGAAGCCTTGAGAGGACGCGCGCGATCCCGGGCACGAGCAGGAGCGCAATCAGGGTTCGCCTCAAGACCATGATGTTGACGCGGTAGTTGAGGGAGTCGCGGTGGTAGACCATGGCCAGCATTCTTCCGCCGGGCCGTAGAACCCGGTGGAACTCGTGAATTGCCTTCTGGGTGTCGGGCACATGGTGGATCACGCCGTGTGAGTAGACGAAATCGAAGGACTCGTCCTCGAACGGGAGCGCGGTGACCGATCCCTCGACGAACCGACCCTCCTGTCCATCTAGGTCGAACCGATGCGAAGCAAGGGCCAGGGCGCTCGGACTCATGTCGAGGCCTGTGTAGTGGGCACCTGCGCGAGCGAACTGGATGCCGTCCGTGGCAATCCCACACCCGGTCTCGAGTACGTCGCGGTCCTTCCAGGAGTCGAATTGCGCCAGCTCAGGCACGTGGGGCTCGAGCTTGTAGCGGTGGGCCTCGACCTCAACGAAGAAGCCTGGCGAGCCGATCTCGGCCGAACTGAAGCGAAACCCTGGCTGGTTCTGGGACCAGAACTCCGTCCTCTCGTTCACGGATGCCACCGGTCCGACCCTATCCGGATCCCGGGACCACCGCGGCGGCCCGAGGAGCTTGTCGCCCCCCGGACCGCCGTGTACTGCTCGAAGACGACTTCTAGTTCGTGATCAGGTCGAGCACGCCGCGCTCGGCGAGGCGCTTGACCGCCGCCTGTACCTGCTCGGGGGTCACGCCGTCGTTCTGCAGGCGGTCGGCGACGCCCTGGACGGACCCGCCGCTGAGGCTCTGGAGGACCTTCAGGTCGACGTCCTCCAGCGGCACCGGCGGTGCGTCCCACACCTCAGCGACACGCGTGTGGTCCCACAGGCGGCTGAACTGCTCGGTGACGGACTCGAAGCGCCGCGCCAGCACGGGCTTCGCGGTCGCGAGCTGGCCGTTGCCGTTCTGCACGAGCTTCATCGTCTCCTCGCGCCGCTGGTCGGTCGAGGGGTCCTCGCCCAGCGGGTCGGAGTTGAAGTCGTTCAGCTTCAGGTACAGGTTGCGCGCGTTGGCCGCGTTGTGGCGCACGTGCCAGATCGCGGAACCCTCGAACATGACGACGTCGCCGTCGGTGTCGTGGATCTCGACGCGCTCGGCGCCCTTCACGATGTTCTCGGGCCGCTCCTCGAGCGGAATCTCCTTGCGCATGTGCGTCGAGACGTTGAACGGCGTCCGGCCGCGGTCCGTGTGCGGGTAGAGCACCAGGTAGGAGCCCTCCGGGATCGTGATCGACAGGCCCATCGAGACCTGCGACGCAAACCGGTCCTTGTGCGGCGCCGGCTCGGCGGGGACGTCGTCGTCGTACGCCTTGATGTGGCGCTCCGACAGGGTCATGGTCTCCCTGTTGAGCCCGCATACGGCTGCGACGGAGTCGAACAGCTCGCCCGGGAACTCGGTCTCTGAAGGGAACTCGTACAGCGCCTGCTGCTTGTTCCCGCCGATCGTGGCGCCCTCGACCTTGTGGGAGCCGAACTCCTGGTCGATGAAGCCCTTCAGGGCCGCGAGGAAGTCTGGGTGCTGGCCGTTCTTGATGTGGACCCAGCCGTGCTTTGCGTAGTGCTCGGCGTAGTCGGCGGGGTCGAAGTCGAACACCTTCATGGTGGGGTCATCTCCTTGACTCTTCGAGCAGTCTCCTCAGGATGGGGACCGCTACACGGGTGGCATTTCCTTGATCGGCGACTTGGTAGTGATAGTGAAGCCCGGGAGTCCCGTTTACCTCGATAATCACGCCGCCACTCTCCTTTAGTGATCGGCTCAAATCGGCGGTTATTAAGTCCACTCCGGCCAGGCGCACCCCCACTTGCGCTGCGGCCAGGCGGGCTTCCTCGACGAGCTCGGGGGCAACCGGCTCGCGGACCGTCTCGTTGTCCTCGATCCGGTTCTGGCTGGTGACCGTCTTGACGGCCACGGTCTTGCCCTCGGGCAGCACGGAGCGCAGCGACAGCCCGGCGGCCTCGAGCGCGAACAGGCAGTCCAGGTCGACACGCAGGATCGGCATCGACACGGGATGCTCGGGGTCCAGGCGCGAGGCGTTCTCGGCCGCGATCAGCTCACGGATCGTGCGGTGCCCGTCACCGGTGACGCGTGGCGGACGGCGCCGGACCGCGTCCAGCAGCTCGCCGTCGCAGAACAGGAACCGGTACATGTCGCCCTCGGCCTGGCGCTCGATCAGCAGGCGCCGCGCGACCCGGGCGCCGCGCAGGCGCGCGCGCAGCAGCTGCTCGCGCGTGCGCACGCCCGTCGTGGTGCCCGAGCCCGAGGCGCCGCCGGTCGGCTTCACGACGCACGCGGCATCGGTCTGGGCCATGAAGTCGATCGCGCCGTCGAGCCGGCCCGCGTCGAACTCGTGGTGCTCGGGCAGCGGCAGCCCGGCCGCGCTCAGCATTTCGTGCACCGCCAGCTTGTCGAGCGCGAGGCGCAACGTGACCGCGTCGTCGAGCGGCACCCAATGGCGCCAGACCCGGGCGCTCGCGCCGTTGGAGCGCAGCTCGAAGAACTCGCCGGTCACAACGGACAGCTCGGCGCCGACCGTGTCGGCCGCCTCCTGCCAGATCACGCGGTAGGCCGACTTGCTGGGATCGGCGGCGAGCGTCGTGAGCAGCTCCTCCTCGCGCCGGCGCTGGAACGCGTACCGCACCCCCGTCGAGCGCAGCATGTCGAGGCGCACGCCCAGCTCCCGGCCGGGTCGTCCCGCCGAGTTCAGCGCGCTTATCAGTCGCGTGAGGAGGCCCATCGCTACCAGACCGGCCGGGGTACGGCGCGCAGCTTGCGCGACTGCTTGCGCTCTTCCTGTGCGGCGGGATACGTGCGCCGCGCGACTCCCAGCAGGGCAGGTCCAAGCCCGAGCAGCAGCCACAGCTGCTTGCCGTATTGCTCGGTGATGAAGAAGTCCGCGGCCAGGATGCCGACCAGGGCGACCACCATCGCGCGGGAGATGATCTCCATCTGGTTGTCACCGGCACGGCCGAACCACTGTGCAGCTCGCAAGGCGCACCAGATCGCGAAGCCGATGATGGAGAGGAACATCACTAGACCGATGATCCCCAACTCGGCGAGTATCTGCAGGTAGGTGTTGTGGGCCACCTTCGGGGTATCGACGATGAATTCGTCGCGCTCGATCGCGCCCGGCGAGACGAGGAGGTAGTGGATCGACGACACGTTGAAGTTCCCGGAACCGACGCCGATCACCGGCTTGTCCTCGACCATGCGCCAACCGACCTTCCAGATGTCCGAGCGCCCACTGCCGCCTTCGACGGTCGTGATCCGATCGCGCTGATCGAGGGTCGCGAACGACGCGAAGTACAGCACCACGAACATCGCCGTCACGACGCCGACAACGGTCGCCTGGACGCGGTAACGACCCGACATCAGACAGGCCGCCACGATCGCGACCGCCAGCGCCACCAGGCCGCCACGGGAGACCGTGAAGAAGATCCCGAACAGGAA
>CAVXJX010000016.1:0-168065 GCA_963762195.1 uncultured Solirubrobacterales bacterium
AGCTGGTGTCGTACGCGCCCGCCGAAGTGGGAAATGCCGTCGACCTGGTGCTGCCTACCAGGTAGGCGTTGCCGCTCGTATCGATGGCCACCTCAGCGCCTTCGTCATCCGCTGCCCCGCCGAGGAAGGTCGAGTACTCCAGCGCCGAGCCGCTTGGGTTCAGCTTCGTCAAGAACGCGTCACGTCCGCCGTTGTGGCTCGTGTCGAAGGCGCCCAGGCTGACGGGAAAGTTGTTCGACTCGGTGTAGCCCGTCACATACGCCGCGCCGCTCTCGTCGACTGCAATATCGGTGCCCGTGTCGCTGCCGGTCCCGCCCAGGTAGGTGGAGTAGACGAGTCCCGTACCGTCCGGGTTCAACTTCGTAACGAAGGTGTCCCGATTGCCGGGCTGCCTTAGTCACGTCGAAGGCACCCGGTGTCGTGGGGAAGTTCGCAGAGCCTGGTCGACCGGCTCACATAGGCGTTTCCGTTCCGCATCCACCGCGATCCCGCTGGGCCTGTCCGAGTGGTTCCCGCCGAGGTACGTGGAGTAACTCGAGTCGCGGGGTCGATCACCAATGGCCGGCCGGGATCATGCCGGCCCAGCGCGAAACCATAGGCACTGGAACCCTTGAGCGCATAGCGGCTTTCGACCGCAACGCGCTTGCCGCCGATGCGCTGGTAGCTCACCGGGCGCGCATCGCGCAGCGTCCCGAGCGGCGTCGCGATCAGGAGGTTGCCGGCCGCCCCAAGCGAAAGGCCCTCGGCGCCGCGATAAGCAACCCCGATCCGAGACGGGTCGGCGCCCGGGGCGACGTGGAACTCATATTTGAGCGTTCCGCCCTGGCCTCGGAACACCATGTCGATCCCGGGCCACAGGTCGCGGTAGGTGACCTGGCCATATGGCGCGAGGCCGGTGTGACGAGCAGACCCGGTCAGGTGGTTGATCTTGCCCTCGCCGCGCCTGCCGGGTTCCAAGCGCGCATCGGCGCTGGCGCCCGGGAAGCGCATCTCGAGCGCCACCCCACGCTTGCCCTTGGCGAGAGACAGCACGGCCTTGTTTTCGGTGAGGAAGACGCCGAGCCCCGGTGCCTCTGCGTAGTAGCGCACGGGCTTGTCGATCTGACCGCGGTTCGCCACGAACGAAAGCGGCAGCTCCCCGTAGGCGGCTCGCACTTCAGCATCGTTCATCGCGACCGGCGGCGCGGGCGCAGCGCTCGAGAGCGCAATGGCCGTCAGCAACGCGGCGAGCGCGGCACAGAGGAGGGCCACGACAGACAGACGGCTCTGCAGCCGGGCAGGCGGGCCCAAAGCCGCTTCGTTCGCGTCAACGAATGCCCCGCCGGCGAGCCAATCCCGCACCCTTCCCCCTCGGTCGCTCAGCGCGACCTTACCACCGCCACCTGACCATGTATATGAGTCGCCACGTCCGCGGCTGTGATGCCGGTCCGATCGATCACCTCCACCCCGGCCAGCTTCTTCATCCAGGTCAGCTGGCGCTTCACATATGAGACGTGCCCGCGCTCGATGCGCGCGCGGGCATCCTCGAGGCTCAGGTCCCCGGCCAGGTGCGCGGCGATCTCCTTGAAGCCGAGCGCCTTGCGCGCGGTGCGCGAAGCGCCAAGCTCGATCGCACGCTCCACCTCCTGGATCGCGCCGCCGGCCAGCATCTCGGCCACGCGGGCACGGATCCGCTCGATCAGCGCGTCGCGGTCCATCGTGAGGCCGAACAGCGCGGTCGGCCGGCGCAACCGGTCCGACCACAGTTCGTCGGACCCCGCATGCGGTGCGTGGCCCGTGAGCTCGAGCTCCAGCGCGCGCACGATCCGCTTGCGGTCGTTCGGGTGAACTCTGCGCGCGGTGTCCGCCGAGAGCCGGCCGTGCAGCGGGGCCGGACCGACTTCCGCAAGCTCGCGCTCCAGGCGCTCGCGCAGATCGGGCTCCGGCGGTGGGCGCAGGTCCAGATCGGTCAGGGCCGCTCGCAGGTACAGCCCCGTTCCCCCCACGACGATCGGCGTGCGCCCGCCGTCGACGAGCCGATCGATCTCGTCGTGTGCCAGCTCGGCGTAGCGGCCGGCGCTGAACTCCTCGGCGACGGGCACGAAGGACAGGAGCCGGTACTCCAGCCCTTCGTCCCGCGGCTTGGCGGCGAGCACGTCCAGGCCTTCGTAGACGGCGATCGCGTCGGCGGAGACTCCCACCGGCCCGCGGTCGCCCAGCAGTCGCCGCAAGCTCGCGCACCACCTCCGTCTTGCCGACGCCCGTCGGCCCGAACACGGCGATGACGTCAGGACACACGGGCGACGAGGGACTCCTCGCCGGAAAGCGTCGTCGACGTCGCGCCGGTGATGTCGACATGGACCAGCTCACCGGGCTGCGCGAGACCCGCGAAGTTGACCGTCTTGTTGTGGCGCGTGCGCCCGCGCAGGCGTGCGGGATCGGTGCGGCTCGGGCCTTCGACGAGCACCTCCTGGGTCGTGCCGACGAACCGCTCGCTGCGCTCCAGCGCGCGGCGCTGCACCAGCTCGACGAGCCGCTCCATGCGCTCGCGCTTCACCGGGTGCGGTATCTGCTCGTCCAACGTCGCCGCCTCCGTGTCGCGGCGCGCCGAGAAGACGAACGTGAACGCCGAGTCGTAGCCGACCTCGTCCACGACCTCCATCGTCTCGCGAAAGTCGTCCTCGGTCTCGCCGGGGAATCCGACGATGATGTCGGTCGTGATGGCGCAGTCCGGCACGCTCGCGCGGATCATGTCGACTCGCGCCATGTAGCGGTCACGGTCGTAGGTGCGGCGCATCGCCTTGAGGATCCGGCTGGATCCCGACTGCAGCGGCAGGTGGATGTGCTCGCAGACGCTCGCCAGCTCGGCATGCGCGGCAACCAGCCGCTCCCGCACGTCCTTCGGATGTGGGCTCGTGTAGCGGATGCGCTCGATCCCGTCCACGCCGTCGACCAGCGCGAGCAGCTCGGCAAAGTCGATCCGGTCGTCCTTCGGGAGGTCGCGCCCGTATGAGTTCACGTTCTGGCCGAGCAGCGTGACCTCCTTGACGCCGTCGGCTGCGAGCGCCTCGACCTCGCGCACGATGTCGCCTGGAGCACGGCTCGCCTCGCGGCCGCGCGTGGACGGAACGATGCAGTAGGAGCAGACGCAGTTGCATCCGACCGAGATCTGGACCCAGCCCTGGAACGGCCGCTCGCGCTTCATCGGCAGGTCGCCGGGAAAGCTCTCGAACTCGAAGTAGCCCTGCGCCGTCAGATCGTCGGAGCGCAGGAACTCCCCCAGCTTGTCGATCTGCCCGGGACCGAAGGCCACGTCCACGAACGGGAAGCGTTCGAAGACCTGCTCCTTGAGCGACTGCGACCAGCAGCCCCCCACTCCCACGACCCGTGTGGGGTCCTCGCGCTTGAGGCGCTTTGCCTCGCCGAGGTTGCCGATCAGCCGGTTGTCCGCAGACTCGCGAATCGAGCAGGTGTTGAACAGGATCAGGTCCGCCCCGTCGCGTTCCTCCGACTCGCCGTAACCGAGCGACTCGAGCATCCCCTTCATGCGCTCGGAGTCGTGCTCGTTCATCTGGCACCCGAACGTTGTGAGGTGATACGTCTTCATCGCCCCAAAATACAGGTCTCAGAACTCGTACCCGTACCGCTCGACGATGCCTCGGCACTTGTAGCGAACAAGCTCCCTCAGCTCGGCGTCGTAGTAGTCGCGGTAGGGACCGCGCTCGCTGGTGTTGACTCGCGACGCGGTCTTCAGCGCGTGCGTCAGCGACTCTCCGACCGGGACCTCGTGGCGCTCGAGGAAGCCGAGGAAGTCCTCCACGAGTGTCTCGTAGCGGCCCATCTCGATCTGACCGGTCTCAGGTCCCTCGCGCAGCGTCAGGTGACACCAATGGCTGTACAGGTCCCAGTCGTGGCCGCGCGCCTTGCCCGCCCATCGGGGCTCGATCGCGGGCTCGGATCGTTCAGCGGCCGGAATCGGCACCCCGCACAACGCGGAGACCGCCTGTTTGAAGCTCGCGCGACCCGAGTCGAACGCCCACCGCCAATCCGAGCCCTCGTCGAAGTCGGCGTCCCAGCGCTCGCGCTGACGAGTGAAGTGGTACCAGGAGACATACCAATCCCACGGATTGCGGATCGCGGCGAACACCGGCAGGCCGTCGCTCTCCGGCGGTAGCTGCCTGAGCCCGGCGTGGTCGCCGCGCTGGTTCGGGATGATCCAGTCCGCGGGCAGGTGCTCACGACAGACGGCCTTGATGAACTTGCCGCCCGTCTTCTGTACGTGCACGAAGGTGAAATACCGTGTGGTGAGCAATGCCGCTACTTCGCGAAGTCCACCGAGCGGCTCTCCCTGATCACCGTCACCTTGATCTGGCCCGGGAACTCGACCTCGCGCTCGATCGCACGAGCGATCTCGTGTGAGAGCAGCGCCGCGCCGTCGTCGTCGACGGACACCGGCGAGACCATCACGCGCACCTCCCGTCCGGCCTGCACCGCGTACACCTTCTCGACCCCGTCGTGGCGCGAGCAGATCTCCTCGAGGTGCTCGAGGCGCTTCACGTACTGGTCGAGCGACTCGCCGCGCGCCCCCGGCCGGGCACCCGAGAGCGAGTCCGCGGTCTGGACGATCACGGCCTCCACGGTCTTCATCTCGACCTCGTTGTGATGGGCCTCCATCGCGTGCGCAACGGCCTCGGGCTCACCGTAGCGCCGGGCCAACTCGCCGCCCACCAGCGCGTGCGGGCCTTCGATCTCGTGCGTGACCGACTTGCCGATGTCGTGCAGCAGTGCCGCGCGCCGGGCCGTCTTCGCGCTCGCGCCCAGCTCGTCGGCGATCATCGCCGCAAGCCGCGACACCTCGATCGAGTGGCTCAGCACGTTCTGGCCATAACTCGTGCGGAGCTTCAGCCGGCCGAGCAGCTTCACGAGCTCCGGGTGCATGGCATGCACGTTCGCCTCGAACAGCGCCTGCTCACCCTGCTCCATCACGTGGTTGTCGATCTCGGCCTTGGCCTGGTAGTAGGCCTCCTCGATGCGCGCCGGATGGATCCGGCCGTCCTGGATCAACTTCTGCAGCGCAAGCTTCGCCACCTCCCGCCGCACCGGATCGAACGCGGAGAGGACGACGGCCGACGGGGTCTCGTCGATGATGAAGTCGACCCCGGTGATGCTCTCCAGCGCACGGATGTTGCGTCCCTCCCTGCCGATGATCCGCCCCTTCATGTCGTCGGACGGCAGTTCGACGAGGGACACCGTCGTCTCCGAGGCATGTCCAGCGGCCAGCCGCTGCATGCACGCGGCCAGGATGTTGCGCGACCGCCGGCCCGCCTCCCGGCGGGTCTCCTCCTCCACCTGCCGTACGATCCGCGACTTCTCGTGGCGGGCGTCCTCCTCGACTTCGCGCAGCAGCGCCTGCCGGGCCTGCGAGCGCGTCAGCCCCGCGACGCGCTCCGTTGCCAAACCGGCGTCGGTCTCACGCTGCTCGAGCTCGCGCATCCGCTCCGCCAAGCCCCGCTCGCGACCGGTGAGGTCGGCGATCCGCGCCTCGAGCGTCTCCTCTCGCTGCAGGATGCGCGCCTCCATGCGCAGCACCTCCTCGCGACGGTCCCGCAATGCCTCGTCTGCGTCGGCCGGCGCAGTCACGGCCGCGCTCGACTTCGTCCACGAAGCGCCGGTGGACGACCTGCCGACCAGCGCCGAGCCGCCCATCGGCGCGGGCGCGTGCCCCCTCGTGTGGCTGTCAGCGACCGAGCCGGCCGGTGTGCCTGACCTTCCCCAAATTGCCCATGCTGCGACTACCGCCGCGCCGCAAGCAACGGCGATCGCGATCAAAGCTTCCATGGCCATTTCTCCCCGACCGGTGCCGATCGCCGCCGAACAGGCGTGGCCCGGTCAATTCGTCGCGCTGGAAATCGTCTCTCATAACGAACAAAGCCGAGCGTCAGCCCGGCTTCGTGAGACCTGAAATGTCGAGATGCGGCTGCCGGCGCTCTGGCCGGCCCAGCCCTGTCCGCGCGGTGAGGCTCGGGCTAGATCGCCCCGCGCCTTCCGTCGATTGCGGTCATGACTGGTCGAAGGTGCATGTAGATGGGTAAGCCGATCTCAGAACGTTTCAAAAAGCGCTGCATATAAGCGAATTTTTGGTCTCTACGCGGCCAAGCTGCCGCCTCGGCATCGTACTACCGCGCGACACGCTTCTCAATCGCCGGAGGCGGGTAGTTCCGCAGCTGGCAGGTCCAGTGCCTGTTCCCGGCGCCGGCGCATGAACGCTCGGTAGGCGAGCCACGCGAGCAGGGCGAAGAATGCGGCCGGCACCGCAACGGCAAGGCCCACGATCGCTGCGCCGGCGATGGCGCCCAACACGGACACCGCGTCGCTCGCGGCGTCGCCCAGCGACCATCCAGGGTCGCCCTGGCCACCACCCGTACCGGGCCGCACCGTGACGCTCACTGCCGCGAACCCGACCCGCTCGCGCAGCCGACGAAGCTCAGCCTGCGCGCGATTTGCACGGCGGTTCACGGCCCGCAAGCGCGCACGCACCGCCGCGGTCTCGTTCGGCGTGTCGGCGCGCGCGAGCTGTCGCAGCAATCCGCGGCGCTCGGCCAGCGCGTCGGCGAGCCGCCGGCGCGGTGAGGTGAACTCGGCGGTGACGTCCTGTGCCGCCTGCGTGCGTGAGCGCACGTGAGCGAGTTCGGAGAGATCGGCGACGGCCGCGTCCAAGCGGGTCGTCGGAATGCGCAAGTCGAACGACGCGCCGGCACTCGACCTGTCGCCGGAGGAGACCGCCGAGTTGAGCACGAAGCCGCCCTGGCGATCCGTTACGCGGATCACACCGTCTGCCACGTCCTCGATGCGCTCGCGCGCCGTGGCGAGCACGATCTCGGCCGACCGCTCGACTTGGCGTTTGGTCGCCTGCGGTGCGACGCTGCCAGGCGCCTGGCTCGACAGCGGAGCGACGCTCGGCTGCGGCGTGGCGGTGCTCCGCGAATCCGCAGATGAAGGTGCAGACTCGCGGCCGGCCGCCTGATCGCTGAGCGCAGGGCGCTCCTGAGGGCTCGACGAGGACGGAGCGTTGTCGTCTCGCCCGCCTCCCCCGAGGACGCCCGTCGTGATCAGCGCCGTCGCGACGATGAAGATCGAGGCCGCCGTGCCTAGCGCCAGCGGCGTGGTGCGCAGCCGGTGTGGCGTGTGCAGCTCACGCCGCTGCGCCGGCTCGGCATTGTGGATCCCGGCGCGGTCCGCGCGCGGGAACCCCTCGTGTACGCGGAGGTCCAGGGACAGCTCGAACTCGGGTCGCGGCTGCGGGCGCTCGTCACGCAGCGCGAGGGCCAGCTGCCGGAGGTCGTCGTGCTCGGCCTCGACGCGGTCGCCCGCGAGCGCGGCGTCGACGGCGGCCAACGTGCGAATCGTTTCGGGGCTCGGCTCTGACTTCCTACGCAGTCTCATGTGCATGCCTCTCTCAGCTTCGCGATGACCCGGTGCAGACGGGTGCCGGCGTTGGTCTCGGACGTGCCGATCACGGTGGCGAGCTCCGCGTTGGTGAGGCCGGCAAAGAACTTCAGCGCCACAAGCTCGCGCTCCCGGGGCTCCAGCGACTCGAGCGCCCCGCGCAGCAGCGCCCGGCGCAAGCCCGATTCGGCCGGGTCGTCGACGTGGTCCTCGCGCGCTGGAGGATCCGCCTGAAGGTCGGCCCTCCTGCCCCGGCGCCGCAGCTCGTCGAGCGCTGCGTTGCGGGCGATCCCGAACAGCCATGCCCGCGCAGTCCCGCGTGCAGGCTTGAAGCTCCCGCGCCGGCGATAGGCCCGTTCGAAAGCGAGTGCCGTCACGTCCTCGGCCGCGTGGCGGTCACGCATGAGCGTCGCCATGTACGCATAGAGGTCGTCCCGGCTCGAGCGGTAGAGCCGGTCGAACTGGACGTCCGCGGCCCGCTGCTCGTGCGTGGCAGTTGCTTCGCTCACACCAGTACTACGTTCTAGCGGCCACATCCATCACAGGTTCCGGTTCCTAATCGGCGACCGCCCACCTCCGCGCGACGGCGGAAGCGGGCGGTTCTTGGGGAGGGGCTTGCGGGTGGGTGAGGAAGCTTGGGGTGGGTCGGGCGCCTAGGCGGCCTGGCGCTCGGGCGCGTCCTTCGCTGCGGGCTCGGGCGTGGCCTCGTTCTCGGCCGGCGGAGGATCCGGCACGGCGACGGGCACTCCGGCACGCTCGATCCCGAGCGCGGCGTAGACCTTGGCCTCGATCGCCGCGGTCGTGGCCGGGTTCTCGCGCAGGAACGCCTTCGCGTTGTTGCGCCCCTGCCCCAGGCGCTCACCGTCGTAGCTGAAGAACGCCCCGGACTTCTGCACGACGCCGTGTTCGATACCGAGGTCGAGCACACATCCCTCGGAGGAGATGCCGCGCCCGTACTCGATGTCGAACTCGGCCTGGCGGAACGGAGGCGCGACCTTGTTCTTGACGATCTTGGCGCGCACGCGGTTGCCGACGGCCTCGGTCCCCTCCTTGAGGGTCTCGATGCGCCGGATGTCGATCCGCTGCGAGGCATAGAACTTGAGCGCCCGGCCGCCGGGCTGGGTCTCCGGAGAGCCGAACATCACCCCCACCTTCTCCCGGATCTGGTTGGTGAAGATGCAAATCGTGTTGGCGCGGTTCAGGTTGCCCGTCAGCTTGCGCATGGCCTGCGACATGAGCCGGGCCTGGAGGCCGACCGTCTGGTCGCCCATCGCGCCCTCCAGCTCGGCGCGCGGCGTGAGCGCGGCGACGGAGTCGACCGCGACCACGTCGACCGCACCGGAGCGGGTCAGCACGTCGGCGATCTCGAGGGCCTGCTCGCCGTGGTCAGGTTGCGACACGAGCAGTTCGTCGATGTCGACGCCGATCGTGCGCGCATAGATGGGATCGATCGCGTGCTCGGTGTCGATGAACGCGCAGATCCCACCCATCTTCTGAGCCTGGGCGATGATCTCGTAGACGAGCGTCGTCTTGCCCGAAGACTCGGGACCGAAGATCTCGATGATGCGCCCGCGCGGGACGCCGCCGACCCCGAGCGCGAGGTCGATCGACAGCGCACCGGTGGGAATCGTCGACACCGGTACGACAGCACGGTCGCCGAGGCGCATCAGCGACCCCTGTCCGAAATCGCGCTCGATCTGGCCGACTGCGGCCTTCAGAGCCGCGCTCTTGGCCGAGTCCGGACCCGGCTTGCCGTTCCCCTTCGCGTCGGCCGGCTTGGCGGCCTTGGTCTCGTTCTTCTTCGCAGCTTCCATCGTTTGCCTCCCAGGCCGCTCAATCACTGGCTCACATCATGTGCTCGACCGAGGCAAGTTACGCGTCGCCTCGGACGGAATGAGCAGGCTAGAAAAGCGCGAGTGCCGGGACAACGCCCGGCACTCGCAGAACAGTGGATCCTCTGTCTAGCTTCGGCCTACGGGATGAACACGCCCTGCTTCGCGAACAGCGTGCCGCCGGTCGAAACGAGTCCGTCGGACCCGCCGTCGTAGACCTCGATCTGCCCGAGCTCCCAGATGGAGCGCTTGCCCTCGGGCACCGCACCGGGCACCACCGAGTCAAGCGTCGTCGTCACGCCGCAGGAGCCGCCTTCGTCACCGCCCGTCGCCGCGCACGCGACAGTGACCGGGAACGGGATGTCCTGGACAGTGGCCGGGCCGCTCGTCTTATCGGTGATCCGCAGCGGCGCGTTCACCTGGAGCTCGCCGGTGTAGTCGGTCAGAGAGCCCTGGTTGCGGACGTCCGTGAGCGAGACCTCCATCAGCACGTCGGCCTCGTCCACGTTGGGAGTCGCCGTCAACCCCGGCGAAACGATGTAGCGCACGTAGCCCGCGGAACGCGTTGCCTTTCCGTTGGCGTCGAACGTCCCTACGGTGAGGAAGCCGGACGCGAGATCCGGGGTGCTGCACGACGGAGCCGAGAGCGGCGTTCCGTGCTGCATGTCCGGAGCTGTGCAGGCCTTGTAGGCCGGCACCAGCGGCACCCGGACTGGCGAGGCTCCCGCGGGCCGCACGTACGTCGGATCCTGGTAGTCGACGGCGAGCTCGTAGCCCGGCGGCACGACCTTCACAGCCGGGTCTTCGACCAGGCCGCCGAGGCTGTCGGGCGCTTCGCGCACGGGCAGCCGCAGCTCCAGGTTCTGGATCGTCACGTTCTGCTGGTTGTTGGAAAAGCGGCCGTAGCTGTTGCTGGCCGTTGTGTTGTAGTCATTTGGCAGCAGCTCGAGCTTGGCCACGTGACCGGCGGCGAAGTGCCAGCCGTTCGCGTGCAGCTGGAACACCTGCCGCTCCGGGGTCGAGGTGATCGCCGGCCTCCACAGGCCGCGGGCGACCAGCGTCTGGGTGTTGGTCGAGGTGTCCACGTCCAGGAGCCGTGCCGCGACCTGGGAGTCCGAGCCCGGCGACGTGATGTCCGCGATGATCGTAGGCGAGCCCAGCAGCGTGAAGCCGCCCGCGGGGGCTGCGTTCAAGCGGTACGTCGCTGTGTTCGCCTGGTCGGCGGACGGCGACGTGGCGCAGGCGCCCGGGCCGGTGAGCGGGTCGAACGGAGCGTTGATGGCCGCCGAGCCTGCCGTCGGCAGGATCGTCTGCGGCGCCGCAGAGCTGAACCGGATCTCGCCCGGTGCGATCTGCGCCCAGTTCGGCGCCGTGAACGGGCCGCCTGACGCAGCGGCGTTCGGGCACGTCTGGGTGTAGGCCGTCACGCCCTGTACGGGCGCCGTGCCGATTCCCCGGACGTAGTAGTTGAACCACGCCAGCTCCTGAGCGGAGCGGGCTGCGAGCGCGTCGGCCTTGTTCTGGCCGCGCTGGTGGCCGAAGCTGCCGAAGAACAGCGAAATGGGAGTACCCGGGTGCTCGGTGCGTGTCCGGTTGTAGTACCGGATCGCCTCGTCGGCCGGGAACAGGTCGTCCGTGAAACCGTTCGAGATCAACATCGGCGCCGGCGCCACCGAGTCGTCGATGTAGTACGACGAGTGGTGTGTCGTCAGCTCGTCCCGGATGTCGGCGATCGGCGGCAGCGGGTCGCCGTTCGCGTCGTCATACGGTTCACCGTTGTTGAAGGTGATGTGCCAGTTGCGCAGGTCGGCGTCAGGGTCGTCACCTGCCGCCGCGTAGAACCCAAGCGCGTTGCCCGCGTTGTAGAGCGTTTGCTCCCATGAGGACTTGAGGACGCCGGTGCGGCCCACGTAGGGCGCGTCGGCGACGTAGTCGAGGGTGTTCCCGTTGGGAGTCAGCGAGTACGCCAGGTCCGTCCACGGGACCTCCGGTGTTGCGGCCGCGATCTGCATCGGCGTGCCACCCGGGCTCTGCCAAGCCACGAGCGATCCGTCAGGCAGCATCTTGCGGTTCTTGAGCGCCCCGAGAGCAATCGACAGGCCGCCTCCGTAGGAGCCGCCGATCGCACCGATCTGCGTGTGGGACGTGCGCCCCTCGTCGGCCAAAAGCGCTGATAGCTCCTGTGCGTCGCGGACCTCGTAGCGCGTGTCCATCAGACGCACGTGTCCATCCGCACAACCGGCCGGGTCGGCCGTGCGCGATGCCACAACACCGCAGGACTGGCCGAAGCCACGCGTCGTCATGCTGAAGGTCGCGTAGCCGGCGTTGAGGAAGGGCGTCATGCTCGACACCGCGAGCTTCGAGCCCGCGTAGCCGTGGAACAGCATGATCAGCGGGTAGGGCCCGTCCGGGCCGCTGACCGGCTCGGGCGGAAACGCGACGCGCACGTCGATCGGCACGCCGTCGAAGGTCTTGACCGGGCTGCGCGCCGTCCCGCCGGGGTTTCCGGCGATTGTGTGGTCGCAGAGGCGGATGCCGCTGGTCTGCACCGCGCAGGGAATGGGCGCCGGAGTGGCCGTGAAGACGCTCGTGATCGCGGCGTTCGCCGCCGGGGCGAGCGCCAGCAGCGCCACCACCGTCAGCACAACGACGAGCAGACGTGCCTTCAAGCCGCCCAGCATCGACGTTCCTGCCCTGCGTCGCAGAACCACTGCACCCATATCGCTCCTCCACTCCCCCGTTGACCACTACACACCCTGCGCCGAACTGGACGCTCATGCGGAGCCTATAGCGAACGAGCCAGCCCGGTTACGGATCGAGTCACAAAATCACCCGCATGGCACTGGTCGCCGCTCACAAGGGCCGGGTACCGGTGGCGAGCTTGACGGCGATCAGCAGCTCGAGGACGTCGGCGAGCCGCCGCAGGTCGCGACCGGTGCGCTCGCCGATCCGGGCAAGCCGGTAGTGCATGGTGTTCACGTGGACGAACAACCGCTCGGCGGCCACCTTGGCGTTCAGGTCGCAGGCCACGTATTCGAGCAGCGTCGCGGTGAGCGCCCCCTCATCGGCCAGGTCGTCCGCGACGAATCTGGCGACATCGTCCGAGATCAGCCGCCGCGCCGTCTCGTCGCCGATCAGCGTGAGGTAGTCGAACGCCTCGAGCTCGCACAGTGCCAGCACTCCCCCGCGCTGCTCGACACGGTCACGCGCCTCGCAGGCCTCGCGATAGGCAGCCGGCACGTGCTCGAGCCCTGTGACCACGGTGCTCATGCCGATCGCTGCTGTCACATCCCGTGCCAGCAGGCGCTCGTGGCACGCGCGCAGTCCGGCCGCCAGCCGGCTCCCTCCATCCCCGCCCGTGGGGGCGATCAGGACCAGCTCGTCGCCGCGCTGCACGCTGAGCGGCGCGGCCGCGGTCCCGGCAAGGCGCGAGAACGCCATTGCGGCAGATCGCATGGCGTGCTCGGAGCCCGCGGCGGACCGGGAAAACGCGGCCACGACTGCGTACGGCGTCGTCGCGGACAGGCCCGCCGAGCGGATCGCCTCCTCCCGCGGGCCCGTCGGCGGGCTGCGGCCCTCCAGCAGGTCCTCGAGCACGTCGCGGCGCACGCGCTCGACCTCGGCGAGCAGGCGCTGCTCGACGTCCACGTACACCTCGGCGGCATGCGTCGAGACGAGGTTGATGTATTCCATCACCGGTCGCACGAGCGACAGCGCCGCCGCCTGCGCCTCGACGTCCTCCGCGCCGCTGACAAGCTTGGCCCACATCACGCGGTAGCCGATGCGAAATGCCTGGAGGTAGTCGCTGAGGGGAAGCCGGGCACTCGCACGTCGTGTGGTGGGAGCCCGCACGAACATCAGATCCTCGCGGGTGAGCGGACGGTCCTGGCGCAGGAAGCGCACCAGCGCATCGTGGTTGAGCCCGACGTGAGCAGCCACGTCCGCCCGGCTCGTCGCTTCGAGACTCTGGTAGCCGGAGATCTCCTCGAGGATCGCGCGGACGACATCCTCGACAGCCTCGTCGCGCCGTGCTTCGAAGTCGTCGACGAGCGCTCGGGCGATCGGCCCGAGCCGGCCGGCAGGCGTTACTCGCGTGCGTGTACGGCCCATCTCCCTCCTCCGGGGCGATTCTAATACTCCGGCGTCTCGGTACGCGGTCCCGGCCGGCCGCTAGGTGTAGGTCCCAACCACGTTGTCCAGGCCGGCGCCCGCGCCGCCGGCGCCGGCTTGGCCTGGAAACCAGGTGGGGTAGGAGAGGGTCGACCTGTGCGCTCCGCTAACCAACGGAGTGTCAGAAGACTCAAAAGAAAGGTCGCGATCACGCGCGACAGGCGCCGACCGCGAACTTTGGCTCTTTACGATCACCTGTCGGTCGTAGATCGCGGAAGTTCGGATGGCCTACCCGAACTACGTCGCCTAGGGTCCGACTGTTGGACCCTAGGAGAGAAAGTTCGCCGGGTGGCTGAACTTCCGCGTTTCGCACCCACCTGTCGGGTGCCAGGAGGGAAGGTTCGTGCAGCCTGCCGCGTTGCGCATTGGCCACTGAACTTTCCCCCTGGCCATGCGTGGAAGTGGACCCAACGGGGGAAAGTTCGTCGATCGCCGCCGGCGACTCACCGGCGACCCGACACGGATCAGCGCGCAGACGGCTCATTTGCCACCCACGCGTGCGCCTTGCATTGCAGATCAGGTGTCGCTCGCGAACCCGCGCAGGCGGCCGAACCCTCTCCCTTACCCACCCGGTTTTCCGGACCCGCCACCAGCGATCCGCCGCCGGACTCGCAAAGACGAAACAACGTCTTTGGAAACTGCATCTACGGAACGAAGAGGCCCTGCCTGGCGAATCGCGCGTTCGGTGCGGTGGAAGCCAGCCCGTCCGGCCCACCGTCGGTCAGCTCGATTGCGTCGAGCTCCCAGATCTCCCGGTCACCTTCGCGGATGACGCCCGGCATCACCGCGTCGAACGTCGTCGTCACCGCGCAGGTGGCTCCCACCGATCCGGCCGTCGCGGCGCACGGCACCGTGACCGGGAACCGCGTGTCCTGCGTCGTGCCCGGCTCGCTCTCGGATGGCCCGTTGTAGCGGTCGGTGATCCGCGCCAGCGACGACAGCTCGAGCTCGCCGGTGTAGTCCGTCAGATCGCTGCGTTTGCGTACGTCGGTGATCGAGACGGTGACCTGCACATCCGCCTCGTCCACGGCGGGGGTCGCAGGGTCGCCCTCGATCGTGCGCAGGCGCACGAATCCGGCGGACTGGGCCGGCTTGGCGTTCGCGTCGGGCGCCCCGACGGTGAGCTCTGGAGAAGTTTGCTGCGGCGGGGCACACGACGGGTCGGCGAGCGGTGGTCCATGAGTGCTGTTGGGTGACGAGCATGCTTCGAACGCGGGTACGAGCGACAGGCGCAGCGGGCTCGCGCCCTGCGGCCGGATGTAGGTCGGGATCTCCACAACGGCCGGTGGCCCGACATTGCCCTGCTCGTCGACCGCCCGCACGGCGATGTACCGCCGACGTTCGGTTGGAATGGGCACGGACTGGGTGGTGCCCGGCGCCGCCGGGGTCGGTGCCCCCGGGACGGGTTGCTGGTTGTCGAAGTTGGAAGGCGTGATCGTGCCGTTGGACTTCACGACCTCGTAGTGATGGACGTTCCCGCACATGAGATCGTCGCCGGGAGCCTTGAACGTGATGGTGTTGCCGGCGCCAAGCGCGATGTCGTACGGCTTGCCCGGCAGGGTCGCGTCGCGGCTGTAGTCGCCGGAGTTCGCGTTGTCGTGATGGAACCGCGGCCACGACCCGGGAGAGCACGACGGTGCGTCCGTGTCGTAGGCGAGCAGGGTCCCGGTGCGGGTGAGCCCCACGAGCACCTTGCGCGCGGATGACTCGACGTCGAAGGTGCCGAGCGACCCCAGCGCCGGGTTCGCGACCGTCCAGTCCGCCGTCAGCTTCGGGTACCCGGGAAGCGGCGTGCCCGTCTGGGTGAAGCCGTAGAGGTCGAGCGAGGCCGTGCCGCCCACGACCTCCTCCCCCGGCAGACCGTTCACATCGCCCACTGACGGTCCCGAGAGGAACGAGAGGTCGTTGACCGGACTCGGCCAGCCGGGGTGGAACTGCCCCGTCGTCGTGTCGAAGGCAGAGACGAAGTCCTGGCCGCCCTGGTACTCGTTGACCGCCAGGTCGAGTGCCCTGATCACGCCGGCGGTCGGGGTGAGGAACTCCGCCGACCCACCCGGCGTCAGGTTTCCGAACGCGGGGTGTCCCACTGCGGGGATCGTCGGCGTGTCGTACTTGGCCGTCCCGGCAGCGAAGTCGGTCGCGAGGGCGTTGTCCTGTGGCCTGCCCTGGGGGTCGGGCGACTGGCCGTAACACGAGGTCCCGTCCGGGTTGAAGATGTATCCGGGCCCGGCCCCCGGGATCACGCCGACCTTCTTGCCCGAGCCACCGGACTGGCAGTCGACCGGGCCGAGGACCGGCGAGCCCGTGATGCCCTCGCCGACGACGGGTAGCAGCTCGGTGAAGATCAGGCCGACCTTCTTCGGCCAGCCGGGCAGGTAGGGATCCGGGCCGGAGACGGTCGGACCGCCGGGTTCCCCCTCGGAGTCGATCGCGAACACGCGGCTGTTGCCGAAGTCGAGCTGGCCCGTCTGCCCGAGCAGCGCAAGGGAAGCCGTGTTGAGCAAACCGGCGTTGATGCCGCCGTCGTCGTCGGCCGCGTACTCCTCGTTGGTACCGACAACGATCTCGGGCTTGCCGTCGCCCGTCAGGTCGCCCACCGCGGGCGTGTCGACGATCGCGCCCTGGTTGAGGTCCGCGCCGGCCGACGCATTGAACGTCGGAGCGTGTGTCTGCGCGTCGATCGCGCTGATCTTGGAGCGGTCGATCACGAGCACCGGGAAGCCGTCGACGGGAGTGCCGTCTGCATGCCACGCATACACGTGGCGGTCCATGTTGGCCGCGATCAGCTCGAGATCGCCGCCGTTTCCGTCGAGGTCGGCGAGCACGGGCGAGCCGATGAAGCCGTGCTGGGTGCGATAGCGGTGGCCGCGCCGCACGTTCTCGAACGGCTGGAGCGGTTTACCGGAGTAGTCGATCTCCGCCTCGCGCTTGAAGCGCAGGGAGCCGTCGGCGTTCCAGACGTAGACCTTGCCGCCCATGTCGGCCACCGCCACCTCGGGCAGGCCGTCATGGTCGAGGTCGGTCGCAGCCGGCGAGGCCAGGATCGCGTTGTGCGACGCACTGGAGTCGACCTCGCCGCTGGTGAACGCCTCCCCACCGGTGTGCAGCGGCGCCGGGTCGGAGCGGTTGGGCCAACCAGGGAGCTCGGTGCCGTCGCGGCGCATCGCGTGCACGTAGCCGTCGGAGGTCCCGAACACGAGCTCGGCGCGGTTGTCTGCGTCGAGGTCGACGAGGAGCGGCGAGGATGCGCCGTCGCTCGGCAGCTGCTTCGGGAAGCCGGGCAGCATGTCCTGGTCGCGATGCAGGTACATGTTGCGCCGGTCCTGGCCGGTGAGCGTCAATGCGCCCTGCGTGCTGGTCACGACCACGCGGACGACGAATCCGTAGGGCTCGGTGTTCGGGCGGCCGTTGAAGTTGGGCGGGCCCGGGCTCGGCTCGGGTCCGTTGAAGGCGCCGGCGGTCGCCGGGAACCGGGATTTGAGGTCGTTCAGGTCGAGCGTCGCGAGCGCACCCGAGAACGCGCTCGTGCGGGAGGAGCCGTCACACCAGTTCGAGGAAACCAGCTTGAAATCGCCCGCAGGGATGTCCGTGGTGCTGCCGTTGTTGGGCTCCGAGCCCGGTGCCACCTCGACCCGGCACGTGTAGGCGCTGTCGCGCGCGTAGACGTCGCCTCTTATCGTGACGGTCGGCTGGGTCGGATCGACGTGCTCGTACCACTCCGGCGAAGTGATCTCGGCTTCCGGCGGGATCGTCCCTGCATCCGTGGCCTCGATCCCCTTCACCATGTTCACGCGCCCGAATCCGTAGTACTCGTCGTAACCCTTGCGCGCCGGATAGCTCTTCGACGTGGCGAGCGGGGACGGGGCCGGCCGGTTCACGTTCGCGTCGGTGAACAGCCGGTTCTTGTCGGTGCATCCCGGAAGCGGCAGCGGGTGACACGCGGTCTCCGGCTGCGTGGCGAAGTTGATGTCGTCGACCTGCTCGATCGCGTCGACCGTTCCCGACGCCATCAGCTGACGGACCTCGTTAACGCTCAGTGCGCAGGGGTCGCCGTTGACGAGCTCGCAGGTCGGATGGTCGTCCAGATCGCCCGCGTCGCGTGCGTTCAGCGCCGCGCTGTAGATCAGCCCGGCCAGGCCCGAGCCGACTCCGACGGCATCCGACGAGCAGCTGGTGCTGGGGATCGCGACGGTGATCTTGGTCGAGAAGTTGGTGCAGCCGTTGAACTGGAGGTAGCTCGGCACGGGCGTGAACGTGTCGTACTTGGTCACGGAGTTGACGAGGATCGTGTGCGGGTAGTTCGAGGGCCAGTTGTGATGCTGCGCGGCCTCGTCCGCGGCGGAGGCGATCACCGCGACTCCGTGGTCGTAGGCGTATTCGACGGACTGTCGCGCCAGCTGCGTGTTGTTCAGCGTGCCGAGGGCCTCCTGGATCACGAGGGCTCCGTTGTCGACTCCGTAGATCACCGCCTGAGCGAAGGCGTTGACGTCGGCCACGAACGAGTCGCCGACGCGCATGTGGATGGCCATGCAGTTGGGGCAGGAGCCGGCAGCGTTGCCGTTGTTTGCCTCCGACATGGAGCCCTGCGCCTCTCCCGTGCCATGCCCGTACTGGACGTCGTCGTAGGCGTCGTTGTCGTCGTCGAGGAAGTCCCAGCCGGCGATGTCGTCCACGAAGCCGTTGGCGTCGCCGTCGTTGCCGTTCGAGAAGGCGATGATCAGGTCCTGCGGCGTCATCACGCCGGCCGGACCGACGCGGCGAGAGTCGCCGAGGTCGACACGCGGGTCGCCCGCGTAGTCGGTCACGTCGAACACGCCGTCGGCGTTGCAGTCGTGCTGTGTGCAGCCGTCGGGCACCGGCAGCTCGCCCTGGTTCAGCCACGTCTTGCGGCGCAGGTCGTTCATAGCGCCTGCGTCGTTCCACTTGATGCCGGAGTCGAGCACCGCGATCGTCACGTCGGGGCGGCCCGTGGTCGTCTGCCACGCAGTCTCGACGGACGCGTTTGGGTCGACGACGTGAGCACCGCGCACGCCAAAGAGCTCGCGCGGGCTGGCCGTGTAGGGACTCCCGGCCTCCGGGGTCGCCGCGTACTTCCAGTCGTTGTCGTCGCCGCTCAGGTCGTTGGGCGTGACCCCGGGCCCGACCTTGTACTCAGGTCCCGTCCCGTACGGGAACTCCGCGCCGGCGGGCACCGCGACGAGCGCGAGCGCGATCAGGCACGCGAACGTCGACAGGCAACTGCGAGCGACCCTTCCCTGCGGCGATCCTCTCAACGCTCCCCCTCGTTTCGAGCTGGCTGCCGAGCCTATCCGCATCCGCCGGCTCGAGGATGGCAGGGTGTCAGCGCACCGACCTTAATGAACGGTCGTTTGCTTACCCTTGGCCAGTGGCTCGTAAACCGCACCCTGGGGGCGCAGCGTCGAGCGATAGAGGGTCAGCTCCCCGGCCGTGAACGGGGCGGCCAGATCGGGCGGCAGGTCCGGGACCGCCACCCCGCGTGCCGGCTTGCCCCGCTTGGCGCGGGCGATCGTCACGTGCGCCCAGAACGGGCGCTTCTCCGGCTCGTACAGCCGGGCGGCGTGGAGGCGCTCCGCAAGACCGGCCTGCCAGCTGCCGAGGGCACCGGCCCGGTCGGCCAGGCCGAGCGCGAAAAGGCGCGGCCGTCCGCGCGGGACGGGCTGCACCTGCTCGGCCTGCAGCTCGACCGGCGCGAGGGGCTCTGCGAACGCCACCTCCGCGATGCGCTCGACGTCACGCTCGTACTGGTAGCCGAGGAACACGAGCGTCACGTGCAGCGACTCGGGCCGCACGATGCGCAATGCCGGATGGTCGCCGAACGCCGTGCTCCCCCACTGCGTCATGGCGGACACGATCGCCGGCGGCAGGTCGAGCGCCACGAACAGGCGCACGCGCGGACTGCCGAGCCGCTCCCGGCTGTCACTCATCCGAGCGGCTGCAGCCGGAGCTCGTCCACCGGAGAATCCGACTGGGCACTCCCGAGGACGGTTCGGCCGATCGTGATTGCCACGTGGTCGGTGATCTCGGCCTCGAGTTCATTCGCTTCGACGTGGAGCGTCAGGTCGGGACCGATCAAGGGGTCGAGCACCAGCCTGCCGAGCCGCTGGTCGTACACGAACTCGTTGGGAGATCCAGGCGTCCTCGAGCCTCGCCGGTCCCAGCCGCATCCCGGTCACCTGCCGAATCGTGAGGTTGACCTGGAAGAAGGGGACCGTCCCCCGACCGACCGGCCAGCGAGGCCTCTTCACGAACTTCGGCAGTGGAAGCGAAGCCTCCCTCAGGTCCACCCATGTGTCGATCTCCTGCGCGAACGGGAGCCTGACCTCCCGCCTCGTCTCGTCGAATGTCAGCAGGTCCGTATCGGCGTAGGCGTCATGGACCAGGCCGTTGATCGCGTTCAGATCCTCAGGCCGGTCGACTGCGATGCGCTTCAGGATCAAAGTGGCGCGGACTCGCGGCGCAGCAGCCGGCGCAGCAGGTGCAGCGCGACGGCGGTCGAGCGGTCGCGGATGTCGCCGCGCGACCCGGGCAGGTCCAGCGAGCGCGTGACCCGCTCCTTGTCGCCGTCGAAGACGGCCGTGACGCAGAACGACACCCGGCCGACCGGCTTGTCGGGCGTACCTCCGTCGGGTCCCGCAACACCGGTCAGGCCGATCGCGGTGTCGGCGCCGAATCGCTCGAGCGCCCCGTCGGCGAGCGCTTCCGCAACCTCGTCGGAGACGGCACCGTGCTCCTCGATCAACTCCGCGGGCACGCCGAGCAGCTCTGTCTTGGCCTCGTTCGAGTATGCGACCACCCCGCCCGCGAAGTACGCCGAGGCGCCGGGGCGGTCGGTGAGGCGCGCGGCCAGCAGCCCGCCGGTGCACGACTCCCCCACGGCGACGCGGCGGCCCTCCAGCAGCGCCGCGACCTGCTCGTCGATCGAGCTGCCGTCGGTCGAGAAGACCGCGTCACCATGGCGCGCGACCATCATCTCCACGAGGCGCTCCGCCGCGGCATCGCTGCCCTCGTCCGAGCGGATCACGATCTCCAGCTCCGCACGCCGCAGGCACGTCGTGATCTCGAGGCCGCCGAGGCCCATCTCGGCATCGGCGACGCGCAGCGTCTCGGCGATCTCCGACTCTGGTACTCCGAACATCCGGATCATGGTCTGCCGGTAGCGAGGCGCGCCGGCCACGGCTTGCTTGAAGGCATCGGTGAGCACTGCCTGCCGCCAGCTCTCCTGCAGCTCGCGCGGCGGCCCCGGGAGCACGACGACGACCTGGCCGTTCGCCGGCACGACCAGCCCGGGCGCGGTCCCCACCGGGTCGAGCGCAACGGCGCCCTCGGGCACCATTGCCTGCTTGCGGTTGGCGAACTCGAGCGCGGCGGGATCGAGGTTCCAGCGCCTTGCGAAGCGGGCGATGATCTCGCCGATCCGCCGCTCGAGCGCCTCGTCGAGCAGGAGCGGGCGACCTGCGAAGTCGGCGACGATCTCGGCGGTCATGTCGTCGGCGGTGGGCCCCAACCCTCCGCTTGTGAGGATCAAATCCGCGCCTTCGGCACGCATGAAGTTCAACGCCGCGAGGAGGTCCTCACGGCGGTCGCCGGTGATCATCACGTGCGCCAGCTCCACGCCCAGCTCTGCCAGGCGGTCCGCCAGCCACGGTCCGTTGCGGTCCTGGACGCGGCCGGAGAGGACCTCGGTGCCGGTCACCACGACTCCGGCGCGAACGCTCAGGAGATCACCCGCACGTCGGGAGCCGGCCCCTTGGCAGCGCACTGGTCCCGGAGCTGCGCACCAGGTAACCGACCGGGATCGAGCGCTCGGGTGTGTCGCGCCGGCGGCCATTGATCCGTAGGTCCCCGCCGCCGTTGCCCAGCGTCACACGGAAGGAGCGGGAGCGAAACGGGCCCTGGCGGTCGCCGGCGGCCACGATCACGCCTCCCACCCGCTCCCTGCCCTGGGCGTCCACCACGCATACCCACACGTTACGGGCCGGGACAACCTCGAGGCGCACGTTGCGCGCGCGCTGCCGCGGCTCCTGGTCCGAGGCGGCGGGCTGGTCGCGCTCGCGCTCGCGGGTCGTGGTGGTCTCGGCGGCCTGCCGGTCCTGCGCGCCGCCCTCGTCGTTGTTGTCGCCGTCGCCGGTAACTCCCAGCACGAACAGAAACGCGATCAACGCCAGGACCACCAGACCGGCGCCGATCCCGCGCCGCGGCGGTCCCACGCGCTGCGCCCGTTCGGCGACTCGTCGCCGGCGCGCGAAGGCCGCGACCTCGAGATCCTCGGGCTCCTCGAAGCGCGCGCTGTACTCGTCGACCAGCAGATGCGGGTCGAGGCCGAGGAACTGGGCGTAGGTCCGCAGAAAGGTCTTGACGTACGTCGGCCCCGGTAATACGACCCACTCCTCGTTCTCCAGCGCCCGCAGGTACTTCGCACGGATCTTCGTCGCCTCTTCGACCGTGGTGATGTCGATCTTGTTGCGGATGCGCGTCTCGCGCAGCAGTGAGCCGATGTCCGCCATCAGCCGACACGGTAGCGCGATGAAAACCCCGGTAAGTGCGGCAATCAGCCGCGCTGGGAGCAGCGGTGCGACACATTGGCCACGCTATATGTGGGCCAGACCGCGCACCGTCTCTCGGAGTTCAGTCGAGCGGGTGTGCGGGCGAAGGCTCGTCGTCGCCCGTCGCGGGCACCGGCACACCGCCGCCGCCCTCGTCGAGCACGCGGGACATGTCGGCCTCGGTGATCAGCACCTGGCGCGGTTTGGAGCCCTCATATCCGGAGATCACGCCGCGGCGCTCGAGCATGTCGATCAGGCGGCCGGCGCGCGTGTATCCCACCCGCAGGCGGCGCTGGACCATCGAAACCGAGGCGGTCTGCGTCTGGGCGACCAGGCGGATCGCCTCCTCGAGCAGGTCGTCCTGGTCGGGAGAGAACTCGCCCTCCGCCACTTCGTCGGGCACCTCGCGACCTTCGAGCAGCTCCTCTTCGTAGGCCGGCTCGGCCTGGTCGCGCCACACGTCTGTGACCCGGGCGACCTCCTCCTCGGTGATGTACGCCCCCTGGATGCGCTGCAGCTTCGAGGAGCCGATCGGGCGGAACAGCATGTCTCCCTGGCCCAGCAGCGACTCGGCGCCGCCGCCGTCCAGGATCACCCGCGAGTCGTGCTGCGAGGACACGGCGAACGCGATCCGCGCCGGGACGTTCACCTTGATCGTCCCGGTGATGATGTCGACCGAGGGACGCTGGGTGGCCAGCACCAGATGGATTCCGACCGCGCGCGACTTCTGTGCGAGGCGGATGATGGAGTCCTCGACCTCGGCCGGCGCCACCATCATCAAATCGGCGAGCTCGTCGATCACGCACAGGATGTACGGCAGCGGCGGCTCCCCCGCGGCAGCGCGCGAACGGTTCAGCTCGACGATGTTGCGCGTGCGCGCCTGCCCCATCACCTCGTAGCGGCTCTCCATCTCGCGGATCAGGTTCGCCAACACGTTGGCCGCCATCCGCGGCACATGCACGACCGGAGTGAGCAGGTGGGGAATGTCCTCGTAGTAGTTCAGCTCGACGCGCTTGGGGTCGACCAGCACCATCCGCACCTCGTTGGGGGTGGCGCGCATCAGGATCGAGGACAGCATCGTGTTGATGCATCCCGACTTCCCCGACCCTGTGGTGCCGGCGACGAGCAGGTGCGGCATGCGCGCGAGGTCGGTCCACACGGCGTTGCCGGCGATGTCCTTGCCCAGCCACACCGACAGCGGCGAGCTGCCTCCGTTCTTGCTGTCCTTTTCGGCCAGGTCGCGGCGGAAGATGTCGCCGAGGTAGACCATGCGATGACGCTTGTTGGGCACCTCGACGCCGACCGCCTGCTTTCCGGGAATCGGGGCGAGGATCCGGATGTCGGTCGAGGCGAGCGCGTAGGCGATGTCGTCCTTCAGCTGCGTGACCTTCGAGACCTTGGTGCCCGGCGCGAGGCGCAGCTCGTGACGCGTCACGCGGGGGCCCGTAACGCGGCCGATGAGCTTGGCTTCGATGCCGAAGTGGCCCAGGGACTCCACCAGCGTGCGTGAGATCTCGTCCTGGTTGGACGTGTCGGGCCCCTGGCCCTTTGCGGACTGGCGCAGCAGCTTGGGCTCGGGCAGCGTGTACGTCAGCCCTTCGGACTCCGTGACCGCGGAGCGACGCTTTCCCTGGGGCGTGAAGAGCGCGGGGTCGCTCGTGTCCTCGGGCGGGGCAGGCGGGGCGGGCTCGCGCTCGTGGATCTCGCGCTCGACCTGTGCAAGCGGATCCTCCTCGCCGTCGAGCGCCTCGTCCTCGGCCGCGACGATCCCGGCCTCGCCGGTCGGTTGGTCCTCCGGCGCGTGATGCAGCGCCTCGATGCGCGGCTCGCCGGGCGGCTCCTCGAAGACCGTGCGCTTGCGGGAGTCGGCGCGGGCGCGTTCGAGCTCGGAGCCCGCACGCGCGCGCATGTCCTTGGCGCCACTGCGCAGGAGCGTCGAGCTGCGGCCGACCAGCTGTGAGATGGAGACTCCTGTCAGGAGCAGGAGTCCGGCGAGCGCCAGGACCACGAACGTGAGATGCGCGCCAACGTTCGAGAAAAGGGTCGAGACCACCCAGTACAGCGTCTCGCCGGCAATGCCGCCGCGGTCCATCATCTGATCGGTGTCGAACAGATCGCGGGACCCGCCCCCCGGTCCGAGGCCGAGCGATCCGGCCGCGAACCCGAGGGCAAGGGCGAGGCCGAGCACGAGCGCGCCCGTGCGCATGCGCCGCGGGGACTCGAGATGGGGACGCGCGGCAAGCGCCACGCCGGCGCCGATCACGAACAGCGGCGCAAGATAAGTCACCGAGCCGGCCAGAAACCGGAGCCCGTCGACCACGGCCTCACCGACCGCACCGCCCTCGGAGCCGGTCCAAAGCCCGAACCCGAGCAGCAGCCCGGCCGCAACGAGGCCGAGGCCGATCGCGTCGAGGGCCGGCTGGTCGAGCTCGGACATGCGCGGCATGCGCGGTCGGGGCACCTGGCTCAGGCGACCGCGCGCGGGACCACGGCGTTTGCGCGCCGCCGGGGGGCGGCGCTTCGCTGCGGGACGCGCGGGAGGTTTCTTTTTGCGACGGCTGGAGGTCTGTGCCATGGGTCACCAGCCCCGTGGCAGGGGGCCGGAAACCCAACTTCGACGTCGCCGGGGATCGCCCTCCCGGAAGGGCAGAATCGCCCTCCCGGGGTCAGGCCACTTCGACGACGGTTTCGTGTCGCGCCGGGGCGAGGGCGCAGAAGTTCGTGACCACCTGGGGGTCGAACTGCGTGCCGGAGCACCCCTGCAGCTCCGCCAGCGCGTCGTCGACCTCCATCGCCTTCCGGTAGGGCCGTTCCGACACCATCGCGTGGAACGCATCGGCGACCGCGACGATGCGGGCTCCCAGCGGTATTTGCTCCCCGGCGAGCCCGTCCGGATAGCCGTTGCCGTCGGGCCGCTCGTGGCACGACCGCACGAGCTCCGCCGCATGGGCGAGAGACGGCGCGGCACGGACGATGCGCTCCCCGACCAGGGTGTGTCCCCGGACGAACTCCCACTCCTCGGCGTCGAGCGTGCCGGGCTTGTTGAGGATCGCGTCGGGAATCGCGGTCTTGCCCACGTCGTGCAGCTCCGCTGCGAGCTCGATGCGCTTGACCTCGTGCTCCGGCAGGTGGAAGGACTCCGCCGTCAGCCGCGCAAGACGGTCGACGTCGCCGGGCTGGCGGTGACGGTCCAGGCTGCGCTCGCTGAGGACCTGCAGCAGCACGTCGGTGCTCTGGCGCCTCGCAGAAGCGCGCCCGGCCTTGTGCTCGTACATGCGCTGGTCGGCCAGGAGCAGCGCATCGGCCCCCGTCGTGGCCTCCGTGGGCAGGTGCGCGACCCCGTGCGACGACCCGATCTCGAACGCGTCGCCGATCGCTGACAACGCGGCGGATGCCAGCGACACGGTTTCCGCGCCACGATCGTTGCCGGCCCGTCCGAGCACGCAGAACTCGTCGCCTCCCATCCTGTAGGCGAGAGCCCGGCCGTCCGTCGCCATCTCGAGCCGTTCGCCGAGGCGGGTGAGCAACGAGTCTCCGGCCTGGTGGCCGAAGGTGTCGTTGTATTGCTTGAAGCCGTCGAGGTCGAACAGCGCGAGGACGATCGGTCGTTCCTCGGTCGCATCCTCGAGGTGGGCGGCGACGTCCTTCATCAGCGCGCGGCGGTTCCGGAGCCCGGTCAGCGAGTCGCTGAGTGCCTCCACCCTGCTCGCGGCCAGCAGGCGTTTGTTCTCCTGCACGAGGGACTCGGCGGTGGAACGCGCGCGGGCCGAACGCCGATAGAGCCACCAGAACGCGGCCAGCAGCAGGAGGATGGCTCCTCCCGAGACGACCGACGCCTCGGTTCCGATCGTCGCGAGCCCCAGCACGGTCACCAGCACCGGCACCATCCTTGTGCGCGTCATTGGTAGGAGTGTGCCCGCGAAATGTGCGAACGGGCGAAGCATCGTCCATTCGTCCATCGCATAGCCTGTGAGCCGCATGGGCACCGCGGTGGTCACCGGCGCAGGGCGCGGCATCGGCCGCGAAATCGCGCGGCTGCTCGTCGCACGCGGCCTCGACGTGCTGGTGACGGACGTCGACGAGGCGACGGCCGGTGATACCGCCGACCAGCTTGGCGGGCGCGCGTGGCCGATGGCCCTCGACGTGCGTGACCCCGAGGCCCACCGGCGCGCAGCGGCCGCCGCAGCGGAGCGCGGGTCGCTGGAGGTGTGGGTCAACAACGCCGGCGTGCTGCGCACCCAGAAGGCCTGGGAGCACTCCGACCAGGAACTGCGGCTGATGGTGGAGGTCAACCTCCTTGGCGTCATCTGGGGCTTGCGGGCTGCCGTGGAGGCGATGCGGCCGCTGGGTGGCGACATCGTGAACATGGCTTCGATGTCGTCCTTCGGGCCCGTCCCGGGGCTTGCTGTGTACGGCGCGACCAAGCACGCGGTCCTCGGCTTCACCGAGTCCCTGCAGGGTGACCTCGACGACGCGGGCATTCCGATCCGTATGCATGCGATCTGCCCCGACGCGGTCGACACCGGCATGGTCCGCGAGCGCCAGGCCGACGAAGAGTCGGCGATCATCTTTTCGGCGCCGCGCTTCCTCGCGCCCGCGGAGGTAGCGGAGAAGGCCGTCGCCTCGATCGGGAAGCGCAGGCCCGTCGTCGCGGTCCCGGCCAGCCGCGCGGTGCTGGTGCGCACGATGGCGCTGTTTCCCAGGCTGAACCTGCGGCTGATACCGCTCTTCAAGAAGGCCGGCGAAAAGAAGCGCGCGGCGGCATGATCCCCGGTCGCGTCAGCGTCGTCTCCGTCGGCGCCTATGACGTGCCCTCGCTGCGCGCCTTCTACGAGAGCCTCGGCTGGCAGAGCTCCTCGCCGGGCGGCGGCGACTTTGCCGCGTTCCCGCTCGGGGGCGCGGTGCTGGGGCTCTACCGGATGGACCTGCTCGCCGAGGAGAGCCACAGTCCGATGCCCCCGCAGGACGCGTGGCGCGGGATCACACTGGCCGTCAACGTGGAGCGCGAGGAGATGGTCGCCGAGGCGATCGAAGCCGCGCGCGCGGCCGGCGCGGAGATACGTGCAGAGCCGGTGAAGCGCGACTGGGGTGGCGTGTCGGCGTACTTCGCGGACCCGGAGGGAAACGTCTGGGAGGTCGCCTGGCTTCCCGAGGGGCGGTTCGACGAGCGCGGCGCGCTGATCTGGCCCTACTGACGCCCTCCTGAAAAGGCAAACGCCCCGCGGGGAGGGCGCGGGGCGTTGCGGTGCTGCTGTTCCCCCTCGGGGGGAAGCTGGCGCTACCTGCGCATCGGGTCGACGTAGACGTCGTCGAGCAGGAAGCTCTCGTTGCGGTCGGCGTCCACGACGGTGAAGCGCAGCGCCGCCTGGCGGGCACCGGGCTCCGAGCCACCGAGCTCGGGCTTCAGGTCGATCTTGTCGCTGAGCCGCCAGCCGCTTCCGGCGGACACGCCCTGCTTGCCGTCGAACTTCTTCATCTCGGTCCACACCGGGTGGGCGATCTCGTGGTAGACGACATCGACCTTGATCTCGGCGTCGTCCGCGTCACCGAGCACGAGGCCGATGACGTTTCCGAGGAGACCGTACTTCGGCTTGACCACCTTGTGGTACATGCGGAAGTGCGGGAAGTTCAGGTCCAGGCACATCGAGGGGGAGATCGCGGAGGCCCCCTTCGGGAGCTGCAGCGACTGGCCCTTGTCGGACTGGATGACCTTGGCGCCCCCGGCGAGCTGCCAGCCTGCGCCGCCGTCACTGAACTTGCCGTCCGGGCCCAGCACGTAATCGAGGTAGTCGCCGAACTGCGTGAACGGGTTCTCGATCAGGGGGTAATCGCAGGTTGCGCGAGACTCGGCGGTCTCGACGATCGGGGCCAACTCGGCCGACTCGGTGGACCCGGAGTCGTTCGATGAGCCGGATTCTGCGTGGGCGATTGCGACCATGCCGAGCAGGCACGTCAGCGTGATGACAACTGCCAGAGGCAGCTTGAAGATGCTTCTCATTGGGGGGCTTCCTTCCGTGACAAAAGGGTTCAGGGGGCGATCTCCACAGTAGGTGGGAGCCCACCCCCTGGATACTCGGACAAGCGTCCAGTCATGCGCCCATGGCTTCACCGCTCAAGCAGCGAGGCAAAGTGAGCGATGAGTCTTCATATGGATCCCGGATCCGACGCTGCCCTGCCAGATCGCCGTCTCGAGGGCCTCGAAGGCGAGGAGCTGGTCGAACGCGGTCGCGACCTGGCCGCACAGCCCCTGGATCGCCGCGAACGCTTGGGGGAGGCCGTCGCGGGCGCCGGATTTCTGGCATGCGCGGTCGCGATGGCATTCCTGTTCGATGCGGAGCGGTCGCTTTCGATTCCGCTTGCCTGCACCCTGGTCGCCGCCCATGTGATCGCGGCCCGGATCAAGTTCGAGGTCGGGGCCGGGTTCACCGTCCCGACGCAGCTCGTACTCGTACCGATGCTGTTCCTGCTGCCGACCCCGATGGTCCCGCTGTTCGTCCTCCTCGGAAACCTGCTCGGTGACCTGCCCGACTACCTCCTCGGTCGGCGTCACCCCGAGCGCGTGGTCATCGCGTTCGCCGACTCCTGGTACTCGCTTGCGCCGGCGCTGGTACTGGTCGTCTTCGACGCCCAGAGCCCCCAGATCGAAGACTGGCCCATCTACCTCGCCGCACTCGTTGCACAGAGCAGCCTCGACTTCGTCGTCACGTCATTGCGCGAGTGGTACGAGCTCGGGCGCAACCCATTCATGGTGATGCGTGACTGGGCGTGGGTCACCGCTGTAGACGCGCTCCTCGCCCCAATTGCGCTGCTTGCGATGTTCAACTCGCTCGACGACGCGTTCGTGTTGCTGCTGGTCCTTCCGGTCGTCGGCCTGCTCTACATCTTCGCCCACGAGCGCCAACGTGGGCTCAACAGCGCACTTCAGCTTCGCAACGCGTACCTCGGCACGACAATCCTGCTCGGCGACTTGATCGAGGACGACGACGAGTACACCGGCCTCCACAGCAAGACAGTCGTCTCGCTTTCGCTCCAGGTCGCCGACGAGATGGGCCTGTCGGGCCCCGAACGCCGGCGTACCGAGTTCGCCGCGCTGCTGCACGACGTCGGAAAGATCGCCGTCTCGAAGGAGATCATCAACAAGCCCGGACCCTTGAGCTCAGACGAGCGCGAGGTGATGCAGACGCACACCATCGAGGGCGAGCGGATGCTGCAGCGCGTCGGCGGCTTCCTCGACGAGGTCGGCCGCATCGTGCGAGCCTCGCACGAGCGGTGGGACGGGTCGGGCTACCCCGACGGCCTGAAGGGGGACGAGATCCCGATCGAGGCGCGCATCGTGTCCTGCTGTGACGCATTCAACGCAATGACGACGACGCGCTCGTACCGGACCGCCCTCTCCATCGACGTCGCGCTCGAAGAGGTGCGCCGCAACGCCGGCACCCAGTTCGACCCGAACGTCGCGGCCGTGCTGCTGCGGCTCGTCGAGCAGGGAGCGATTCGCGACGTCAGGAACTCGACGTTGCGGGTCGAGCCCGACACGCCCCGTCCCACTCCGACGTCGGCCTAGGTGTCCGGAAAACCGGGTGGGTAAGGGAGAGGGTTCGGCCGCCTGCGCGGGTTCGCGAGCGACACGTGATCTGCAATGCAAGGCGCACGCGTAGGTGGCAAATGAGCCGTCTGCGCGCTCCCCGTGTGGGGTGCGGTGAGCGCCTGGCGGCGATCGACGAACCTTGCCCCGTTGGGTCCACTTCCACGCATGGGCAGGGGGAAAGTTCAGTGGCCAATGCGCAACGCGGCAGGCTGCACGAACCTTCCCTCCTGGCACCCGACAGGTGGGTGCGAAACGCGGAAGTTCAGCCACCCGGCGAACTTTCTCTCCTAGGGTCCAACAGTCGGACCCTAGGCGACGTAGTTCGGGTAGGCCATCCGAACATTCCGCGATCTACGACCGACAGGTGATCGTAAAGAGCCAAAGTTCGCGGTCGGCGCCTGTCGCGCGTGATCGCGACCTTTCTTTTGAGTCTTCTGACACTCCGTTGGTTAGCGGAGCGCACACGTCGACCCCTTCCTACCCACCTGGTTTTGCGGGCCCGAACGACGTGGTTGGAACTACACGTAGGCTTCTCCCTAGACCTCGATCACGACGGGCAGCACCATCGGCCGCCGCCGGAGGCGGTCGTAGATGAACGCCGCCACGTCCTCACGCACGTGCTCCTGGAGCAATGAGATCTCGTGCACCTCGTCCGCGGCTGCATGCGCGAGCGAGTCACCGACCGTTTCGCGAAGGTCCTCGAGCACGCCGTCGGACTCAGCCAGGAACGGGACGCCGCGGGTGATGACCTCCGGCGGCGCGAGCGACCGTCCGTCCTGGCCGGAAACGGTTGCCACGACGATCAGGATGCCGTCCGCCGACAGCGCCCGGCGGTCGCGCAGGGCCACGTCCTCGATGTCCCCCACCTCGACCCCGTCCACGAACACGACGCCGGTCTGCTCCTGCTTGCCGAAACGGGCGCCCGACTCGCTGATCTCCAGCGGCAGCCCGTTGCGACCGAGAAAGATGTCGCCGGCCGGGATGCCGACGGCTTCGGCGAGCTTTCCGTGCAGGTACAGCCGCTTGTGGTCGCCGTGGATCGGCATCACGTACTTCGGCCGGGTGAGGTTCAGCATCAGCTGTATCTCCTGAGACCAGCCGTGGCCCGACGCGTGCACGGCGGCGTCCTGGGTCGTGATCACGGTGGCGCCTATCTGGTAGAGGCGGTCGACCGTCTCGTTGACCGCGCGCTCGTTGCCCGGGATCGGGGTGGCGGAGAAGATGATCGTGTCACCGGAGTGCAGCTTCACGTTCGGATGCTCGCCGTGAGCCATCCGGCGCAGCGCGGACAGCGGCTCACCCTGGCTGCCCGTCGTGAGCATCACCAGCCGCTGCTCCGGGAAGTTCTCGATCTCCTTGGGCGACACGAGGAGCCCCTCGGGTACCTCGGCATGATTCAGCCGGCGCGCGATGCTGAGGTTCTTGCGCATCGAGCGGCCAACCACGGCAACCCGGCGGTCGAGCGCCACCGCTGCATCGATCACCTGCTGGAGCCGGTGCACGTTGGACGCGAACGATGTGACCACCACGCGGCCTTCCGCGTGGCCGATGACCTCCTCCAGGACCGGGCCGACGCTCGCCTCCGACGGCGCAGTGCCACGCCGGTCGGCGTTGGTGGAGTCGCCGCACAGCAGCAGCACCCCCTCCCTGCCGAGCTCGGCGAGCCGCGCTGCATCCGTGGGCGGGCCGTCGACCGGCGTCTGGTCGAACTTGTAGTCGCCGGTCATGATCACCGTGCCCAGATCGCACGTGACAGCCACGGCACAGGCGTCGGGGATCGAGTGGGACACGTGGACCATCTCGAGGTCGAACGGGCCCGCCTCGAACCGCTCGCCGGGCTCGATGTCGTGCATCGGCACGTTCTTGAGCTTGTGCTCCTCGATCTTCGAGCGCGCCATCGCAATCGTCAGCGGACCTCCGTAGACCGGCGGGCGGGCCTGCAGCTCGCGCAGCACCCAGGGGAGGGCGCCGACGTGGTCCTCGTGGCCGTGCGTCAGCACGATCGCATCGATCCGATCGGCGTTGTCGAGGAGGTACGCGAAGTCCGGCAGGACGAGGTCCACCCCGAGCATCTCGGGGGTCGGGAACATCAGGCCCGTGTCGATCACCACGATCCTGCCGTCGTACTCCAGCACCGTCATGTTCTTGCCGATCTCGCCGAGACCGCCGAGCGGCAGGATCCTCAGAGGGGAAGCCAGGGTCAGTCCCTCGCCGCCACCGCAGGACGCAATGCGTTCAGCATCCGGCGCAGCTCAGCCCGTTCCGCCTCGTCGACCTCGACCAGCGGCAGGCGCACTCCGCCGAGCTCGAAGCCGAGCTCTCCGAGCGCGGCCTTCACGGTCGCGGGGGGCGGCGCGATGAAAAGGGTGCGGTAGAGATCCTCCAGCTCGGCGTCGAGCGCCGCTGCGCGCTCCGAGTCGCCGCCGTGCGCCGCGTCATACACCTCGTGCATGCGCTCGCCTGCGAGGTGCGACGACACCGTGATGCCGCCTGCCCCGCCGAGCTGCGCGAACGGGCGCAACAGGTTGTCGTCGCCGGCGAAAAGCGCGAGGTCCGAGTCCTCGATGATTCGCCGCGCTGCGTCCATGTCCGCGTTCGCCTGCTTCACGCCGACGATGTTGGCGACCTTCGACAGCTCCACCAGCTGTTCCGCCTCGACGTTGATCACGGAGCGCCCGGGAATGTTGTAGAGCAGCATCGGCGTGTCGCCCGCGGCCTCCGCACACGCCTCGAAGTGCGCCCGCACGCCGCGCGCGTTGGGCTTGTTGTAGTAAGGCGTCACGACCAAGACCGCGTCCACACCGAGCGCCGCCGCTGCGGCCGTGAGCCGCACGGAGTGGGCCGTGTCGTTGGAGCCAGTGCCCGCGACCACGGTGGCACGGCCGCCCAGCTCGTCCACGCCGACCTCGAACAGACGCAGCTTCTCGTCGTCGTCGAGAGTCGCCGCCTCGCCGGTCGTCCCGGCCAGCACCACACCGTCGGACCCATGGTCCACCAGGTGGCGCATCAAATCGCGGGCGGCGGGCTCGCTGACGGAACCGCTGTCGTCGAAGGGCGTCACCATCGCGGTCAGGATCGGCCCGAGTGGGGTCTCGGAGGTCATGCGCGCCGATTATTCCAGCTTGGCAGGCAGTGGTCGCTCAGGATCAATCGTTTAACCTCATCCCCGTCCACGAGGGGGGAAGAGATTTGCCTGACGATCTGATGTTCCAGCCGGTCACCGAGCTTGCCGCTTCGGTACGCGAGGGCGACGTCTCCGCGCGCGAGCTGGTCGAGACCTCGCTTGGTGCGATCGATCGCCTCAACGGCGAGCTGAACGCGGTCGTGACGCTCTGCGAGGACCGCGCGCTCGCGGAGGCCGATGCGATCGCCCCGGGGGACTCCCGGCCGCTCGCCGGCATCCCGATCGCGATCAAGGATCTCGTGGCACTCACCGAAGGCGTGCGCACGACGATGGGGATGAACGCCATGGAGGAGTGGGTCCCGTCGATCGACAGCGCGCTCGTGCGGCGGCTGCGCGAGGCGGGCGCGATCGTCGTCGGCAAGACCAACACGCCCGAGATGGGCATCCTGCCCGTCACCGAGCCACAGCGCTTCGGCCCCGCGCGCAACCCATGGGACACCTCGCGCACCACCGGCGGCTCCTCGGGCGGGAGCGCCGCGGCAGTGGCGTCCGGCATGGTGCCGGTCGCGCACGCAAACGATGGCGGAGGCTCGATCCGCATCCCGGCCTCGTGCTGCGGGCTGGTCGGCCTCAAGCCCAGCCGCGGCCGCGTGTCCCTGGCGCCGGAGTTCAGCGAGTTCGCCGGCGGCGTGGCGATCGAGGGATGCGTGAGCCGCAACGTCGCGGACACAGCGTTGATTCTCGACGTGATCTCCGGCTACGAGCCCGGCGACCCCTACTGGGCGCCTGACCCCTCTGCGCCCTTCGTCGAGGCGGTCGGACGCAATCCCGGGGCGCTGCGCGTCGCTTACGCCACGGCCTCGCCGAACGGCGTGCCGGTGCATGAGGACTGCGTGGCCGCTGTCGTCGAGACCGCCGAGCTGCTCGAGTCGCTCGGCCACTCGGTCGAGGAAGCACCCGAGTTCGCGGACGAGCTCTACGTCGAGAACTTCATCAAGATCTGGACCGCCGGGGTCGCGGACGAGGTGCATACCTACGGCCGCCTGCGCGGCCGGCCGCTCGACACGGAAAAGCTCGAGCCGCTGACGCAGGAGATGGTCGGGCTCGCGGACTCGTGGAAGGCCGCCGACTATCTCGGTGCGGTGGATTACCTGCGCCTGCTCGCACGGCAGCTGGTTGCCACCTGGAGCGACATCGACATCATGCTCACCCCCACCGTCGCGCAGCCACCCCTGCCGATCGGCGGACTTGCGCCGAAGGACGGGGAGCCCGCGTTCCAGTGGCTGCTGAACGCGGCCGCATGGGTGCCGTTCACGCCGGTCTGGAACGTCACCGGCCAACCCGCGATCTCGCTGCCGCTCGTGCAATCGCCGACGGGCCTGCCGATCGGGGTCCAGCTCGTCGGCCCACCTGCCGGTGAGGAGCTGCTGCTGTCGCTGGCGGCGCAGCTCGAGCAGGCGCGGCCCTGGGCCGAGCGGCGACCCGATCTGGTTGCAGCATGAGCGACCTGCTCGACCGATCAGCCGCGTCCATGGCGGCCGCAATACGCGACCGGGAGATCAGCCCCGTCGAGCTGGTGCAGGCGCACATCGACCGCGCCGAGGAGCAAAAGGACCTGAACATCGTCGTGCTGCCGCGCTACGAGGAGGCTCTCTCGGAGGCACGGGAGGCCGAGCGGGCGCTGTCGAACGGCGGACCGGTGGGAGCGCTGCACGGCGTCCCCTTTACCACCAAGGAATGCATCGAGGTCGCGGGAATGCCGTGCTGCGACGCGTCCAAGATCTTCGAGGGGAACGTCTCCACGGAGGACGCGACGGTGGTCCGCAACCTGCGCGGTGAGGGCGCGATCCTGCTCGGGAAGACCAACATTCCCGAATTTGCGTTCCACTACGACTCGAACAACCTGATCTACGGCGCGACGCACAACCCGCACAACCCTGAGCGCTCCGTGGGCGGCTCCTCCGGCGGCGAGGGCGCTGCGCTGGCGACCGGCATCACGCCGATCGGCGTCGGCTCCGACTACGGCGGGTCGATCCGGGTGCCCGCACATTTCAACGGCGTGACCGGGCTGAAGCCGGGCCGCTGGGTCGTCCCCTACGGAGGGCACTTCCCGCCGGCGCAGACGATGTCCATCCAGCTGTGGTCGGAGATCGGGCCGATGGCGCGCTATGTCGACGACCTGCAGCTGCTCCTGCCGATCTTTGCGAAGCCGGATCCCACCACCGATCCCGACGTCGCACCGCACCGGGTCAACCCCGATCAGCCACACGGCCTGCGCGTCGCGATCTTCGACGAGGACGGCATCTGCCCGGTGGACCCGGCGATCCGCGAGGCGGTGCAGGCTGCAGGCCGCGCGCTGGCGGACGCCGGGCACGAGGTCGTTGCGGAGCGCCCGCCGCACCAGGCCGAGGTCCGCGAGGTGTTCGAGTCGATCGCCCTCGCGGAGACGATCGCCCTGCTGTGGCCGTTGATCGAGCCGCGCGAGGACGAGCTTTCACCGCAGATCAGGCGGTTGCTGCGGCGGCGCGAGGAGCTCGACGTCGACCTTCCCACCTACGCGGGACAGCTCGCCCATCGCCTCGATCTGGAGCGAGCGGTGAATGCCTGGCTCGAGACCAATCACATCGCCGTATGCCCCATCTCCGCCACGGCAGCGTTCCCGATCGGCACCGAGGTGCTCGAGATCGAAGGCAAGGAGGTCGAGGAGATCGACCTGTTCGCGATGTCGACCTACGTGAACACGATGAGCTTGCCGGCCGCCGCGGTGCCCGTCGGGCGGACGCCCGACGGCCTGCCGATCGGCGTGCAGGTGATCGGCCGCCGCTACCGCGAGATGGAGGTGCTGGCGATCGCCAAGGAACTGGAGCTGGCGCTGGGCGGCTGGATCAGGCCACCAGCCCCTGCACGAGTCGCACCGCAACGGGCCTGATCCGAATATGCCGTGATTTCCTTAGCCGGAAATCACGGGAGCTCTGACAGCTCGCGTTAGATCACGCTCTCGAGCCCGACCACGAGCCCGTCGACGTCCGCCACCTTACGCACTGCCAGCAGCACGCCCGGCATGAACGAGTCGCGCGAGAACGTGTCGTGGCGCACGGACAGGGTCTGACCCTGGCCACCGAAGATCACTTCCTGGCTGGCGACCAGCCCGGGTAGCCGCACGCTGTGGATCGGGGGATCGTTGCGTCCGCCCGCATCCTCGATCAGCTCGGCCGTGCGCTTCGCCGTGCCCGAGGGCGCATCGACCTTGGCCTCGTGGTGCAGCTCGATGATTTCGCAGTCGACCATGTGGGGCGCGATCAGCTTCGCCGCCTCCATCATCAGCACCGCGCCGATCGCAAAGTTCGGTGCGATCAGGCAGTTGCCCTTCGAGCGCTCGGCATCGGCGCGCAGCTGCTCGACCTCCTCGGACGTCAATCCCGTCGTGCCGACGACGACGTGCACGCCGTGCTCGAGGCACATTCGTGTGTTCTGGAACACCGTGTCCGGGATCGAGAAGTCGACGACGACGTCCGGCTCCGAGTGTGTCAGCGCATGTTCGAGCGTCACCCCAAGGTCGGGGTCCACGCGATCGACAAGCTCCATGTCACCCGCTTCTTCCACGGCCGCGCACACAGTCGCCCCCATGCGCCCCGCGGCGCCCGAGACGACCACGCGGATGCTCATCACGCCGTGGTGAACTCGGCGCTAACCGGCGCCAGCGCACTGCGGAAGAGGCTCTCGTCACGGCCGATCGCCGCGATCGACATACCTGCCGGGGGATACAGCTCGCCCGCGAGTCGCTCGAGGTCCTCGTGCGTCACGGCCTCGAGGCGCTCGATCGTCTCGTCCAGCGACAGCAGGGGGGTGTCCATCAGCACGGAACGCCCAAGCCGGTTCATGCGCGCGCCGGTGGACTCCATCGACAGCGCCAGGCGGCCCTTGACGTGCTCGCGTGCACGGCGCAGCTCGTCCTCACGGACCCGCTCGTCGCGCACCCGCGCGAGCTCGCCGCCGATCACGCTGAGCGCCTCGACCACGTTGTCCTCGCGCGTTCCGACGTAGATCCCGACCTGCCCCGTGTCCTGGTACTGGCTCGCCCAGGAGTAGACCGCGTATGCGAGGCCGCGCTTCTCGCGCACCTCCTGGAAGAGGCGCGACGACGTCGAGCCGCCGAGAATCGCGTCGAGAATGGACAGCGCGAAACGGCGATCGTCGTTGCGCGAGATCCCTTCTCCACCGATGCAGATGTGGTACTGCTCCGTCTCCTTGGCGTGAAACGCCACCCGCGGCTCCCTGGCCGGCGGTGCCGTCTGGGGCACCCGCGGCTTCCCGTTGGGCGCGACGTTGACCCAGCGCTCCGCAAGCCGCTCGATCGTCTCGTGCTCGAGGTTGCCGGCAGCCGCGACCACGATCGCGCCCGGCAGATAGCGGGCGTCGTGGTAGGCCGAGACGATGTCGGGCGTCAGGGACGAGATCACCTCGCCCCGCCCGATCACCGGCCGCCCCAGGGGATGGTCGCCGAAGACGGCCGTGGACAGGACGTCGTGCACCTTGTCCTGCGGCTCGTCCTCGTACATCGCGATCTCCTCCAGCACCACCTCCCGCTCGGAGTCGAGGTCCGAGTAGGTGGAGCGCAGCAGCATGTCGCCCATCACCTGGAACGCGCGGTCCAAATGCTCGTCGAGGAAGTGGGCGTGCAGGACGGTCGCCTCCTTGCTCGTGGCCGCATTGATGTCGGCGCCGAGCCCGTCGAACTCCTGCGCGATCTGTTCCGCGGTCAGCTCCTCGGTTCCCTTGAACAGCATGTGCTCGAGGAAGTGCGAGATCCCAGCCTGCCCGGGGTCCTCATCGCGCGAGCCGACACGCACCCACAGGCCGAGCGCGATCGACCGTACGGATGGAACGCACTCGGTTACGACCCGGATGCCCGAGTCGAGCTGGGTGAGGGTGTGTTCGTGAGCCAAGGAGCGGAAGGCGGTCAGTCGCGGCGCGGGCCCCTGTCGCGGTCACGCCCGCCGCGGTCACGTCCGCCGCGGCCACCCCGGTCGCGGTCCCGGCCACCCCGGTCGCGATCACGGCCACCGCCGCCCGAAGGCCGGCCGCCGTTGCCGGTGCCGATCTGGGACAGCTCCTCCACCGTCTTCTCCGCGATCTCGGGATCGTCGGCCAGGCGCAGGCCGATGCGGCCTCGCTCCTTGTTGAGCTCGACCACCCGCACCGTTACTTGATCGCCGCGGTTGACCACGTCCTCGACCGTCTCGGCGCGACCGCCGGGAACCAGGTTCGAGATGTGGAGCAGCCCGTCGGTGCCCTTGCTGAGCTCGACGAAGGCCCCAAACGTGGTCGTCTTCACGACCTTCCCGGTGAACACCTCACCGAGCTCGACATCCTTGGTCATCTGGCGGATGGCCTCGACGCAGGCGTCGCCCTTCTCGCCGTTGACGGCATAGACGAGCACCATGCCGGTGTCGTCGACGTCGATCTGCGCCTCGTACTCCTCCGACAGGGCGCGAATCGTCTCCCCGCCCTTGCCGATCACGGTGCCGATCTTCTCGGGGTCGATCTGGATCGACGTGATGCGCGGCGCGTGCGGGCTCAGCTCGGCTCGCGTCTCGGCGATCGTGTCCTGCATCCTTTCGAGGATCAGCTGGCGACCCGCGTGGGCCTGCTCCAGCGCGTCCTTCAGGATCTCGAACGTGACGCCCGTGATCTTGATGTCCATCTGCAGCGCAGTGATGCCGTCGGGTGTGCCGGCGACCTTGAAGTCCATGTCGCCCAGGTGATCTTCCACCCCGGCAATATCCGACAGGACGACGTAGTCGTCGCCTTCCTTTATGAGCCCCATCGCCACGCCGGCAACCGGCTTGTGGATCTTGACGCCCGCGTCCATCAGTGACAGCGTCGAGCCGCACACCGATGCCATCGACGACGAGCCGTTGGACTCGAGGATGTCGGACACCACCCTGATCGTGTAGGGGAAGTCCTCCTGCGAGGGGATCATCGGCAGGAGCGCCCGCTCGGCGAGCGCACCGTGACCGATGTCGCGGCGCTTGGGGCCGCGCATGAAGCCCGCCTCCCCGACCGAGTACGGCGGGAAGTTGTAGTGGTGGAAGTAGCGCTTGGCGGTCTCGAGGCCGAGCGTGTCGAGACGCTGCTCCTCGCGGCTCGTGCCGAGTGTCGCGACCGTGTACGCCTGCGTCTGTCCCCGGGTGAAGATCGCCGACCCGTGCGTGCGGGGTGCGACGCCGACCTCGGCCCAGATGTCGCGGATCTCGTCGGGTGCCCGGCCGTCCGGGCGCTGCTTGTCGACGGCAATCCGCTGCCGGATGATGTTCTTCTCGAGCTTGTCGAACGCACGCTGCACCTCTGCACGCCGCTGCGGGTCGTCCTCATCGGCGGCGTACTTCTCGAGCACAGCCTCCTCGACGGCCTTGGTCGCGTCCTGGCGCTCGAGCTTGTCCTCGACCTGTGTCGCGCGGTCGAGGTCGTCGCCGTGTGACGCCTTGATCTCGTCGAGCAGGCCCTGGTCGATCTTGGGCTCCTCCATGACGATCTTGGTCTTGCCGGCCTTCTCGGCCAACTCGCGCTGCGCGGCGCAAAGCTTCTTGATCTCGTCATGTGCGATCTCGAGCGCGTCAAGCAGTTCGGGTTCGGTGATCTCGTTGGCGCCGGCCTCGACCATCAGGATCGCGTCGTCGGTGCCCGCCACGATCAGGTCCAGGTCGGACTCGGCAATATCGGGCTCTGCGGGATTCACCACGAACTTGCCCTCGATCTTGCCGATGCGCACCGCGGCCATCTGGGTGGGAAACGGGATGTCCGACAGCGCGAGCGCGGCGGAGGCGCCGTTCATCGCAAGGATGTCGTAGGGGACCACGTGGTCGACGCACATCGGCGTCGCGACGATCTGGGTTTCACGGTGCCAGTTCTTCGGAAACAGCGGCCTGATCGGCCGGTCGATCATGCGCGCGGTGAGGATGCCCTTCTCGGAGGGGCGGCCCTCGCGCTTGAAGAAGCTGCCGGGGATCTTGCCCGCGGCGTACATGCGCTCCTCGACGTCCACGGTGAGGGGGAGAAAGTCGACGTCGCGGACGTTGCCGGCGGTCGCGGTGCACAGCACCATCGACTCTCCTGCGCGTACGACCACAGAGCCGCCTGCCTGCTTGGCGTACTTGCCGGTCTCGAAGCTGATCTCGGTCCCGGCGATATCGACCGACACGCGGTCAACTGAGGGAGGGGGCATTCTTTTCCTTTCGTGGCAGCCTCAGGTCGGCTGCAGCGGTTTTGGGGCTCTTCTGAATCTAGGCGCAGATGCTAGCAGCGCCTCTGAGCCGTACTGGCGGCGCTGAGGGCGTTTTTCAGCGGCGGAGGCCGAGCTCCTGGACGAGCGACCGATAGCGGTCGACATCGTGCTTGTTGAGGTAGTTCAGCAGCCGCCTGCGCTGGCCCACCAGCATCAGCAACCCCCGCCGGGAGTGGTGGTCCTTGCGATGTTCGCGCAGGTGCTCGGTGAGGTAGTTGATGCGCGCCGTCAGGAGCGCGACCTGCACCTCGGGCGAGCCCGTGTCGCCCTCGTGGGACGCGAACTTGCGGATGACCTCTGTCTTGGCCTCTTTTGTGAGGGTCACGGCGAAGGAAGGTAGCAGCCTCACGCCCCGGCGGCGATCTGACGCGTCTGCTCGACATCGGCTCTCATCTGGCGCTGGAGCGCCTGTGCCGAGTCGAACTTCACCTCGTCGCGCAGCCGCTGCAAGAACTCGAGCCACACCGTCTCCCCGTAGAGATCGCCGTCGAAGCCGATCAGGTGCGCTTCGACGCGCAGGTCGCCGTGGTCCTCGAATGTGGGGCGCACGCCGATGCTGACGGCCGCGGGTATGTCGGCTCCAAGGGCGTCCCCGTGAGCGCGCGCGGCATAGATTCCCGCCCCCGGCACGACCAGGCCGGGCGGCGGCTGCAGGTTGATCGTCGGCATGTCGAGCTCGCGGCCGCGCGCATCGCCGCGTACGACCTCGCCGACCAGCCGGTACGGCGCCTCGAGCAGCTCCGCGGCGCCGGCCACGTCTCCGTCGGCGACCAGCTCTCGGATCCGGCTCGACGAGACCGGCGCTCCGGCGTGCGCCACGAGCGGCACCACCACAGTCTCGAATTCCGGCCGCGCCTGCAGCGAGCCGGCGTCGCCGCTCGCGCCGCGCCCGAAGCGGAAGTTCGACCCCACGCTCACCCGCCGCGCATCGAGTGCCTGCACCAGCACGCCGTCGCAGAAGTCCTCGGCCGACTGCCGCGAGAGCTCCGCCGTGAAGGGAATTGCGATCAGCTCGTCCACGCCGAGCCCGGCCACCAGGGCCGCCTTCGTCGCGGCCGTGGTCAGCAGACGCGGGGGCTCCTCCGGCTTCAGCACCTGGAGCGGATGTGGGTCGAACGTCACGACGACCGGGCGCATTCCCCGCTCACGCGCACCCTCGGCCGCAGCGGCGATCACCCGGCGGTGGCCGCGGTGCACGCCGTCGAAGGTGCCGAGCGCGACCGAGCGCCCCCCGGGCGCGGGAGGGACCTCCGCAAGCGACCTGTAGACGTCCATCGCCCGCTGGAGGCTAGACAAATCTCGACAATCAGCCTGGAGCGCCGGGGATCTTGCCCTCGCGGTGCACGCTGGGCCGCTTCGCGAAGCGGCGGCAGTCGACCCGGCGGCGCTTCCGGATCGTCTCGTTGCCCTCGAAGGTGTAGTCGGCACCGAAGGACACCTTGCGAGCCCGGGGACAGCGCGGGACCTTCGTCCAGAAAAGCGGCCCGCGGGCTCCCCGGTCGAGGCGCAGCCCGCGGATCGAGAGGTGTAGCTCCGCCAGGTGCAGGACGAGGCCGGGAATCAGCGGCTTCACGTACGTGGGCAGCTCGAGGCGATAGCCGAAGCGGCGGCTCGTGGCCGACTCGTCCACCAGGCGGCCCTCCAGCACCTGGTAGGCGTACACCGGAGTGAACTCGTTCGGGATCACCAGCACGATCACGGATGCCAGCGCTCCCGCCGTTCCACGCGCCAGGAAGAGATGGATGTCGGACGAGAAGGGCGTGTCGATGTGCGGCCGGGCGTCCAGCACGATGGTCCCGGACGCGAAGTGGGAGCTGCGACAGCGTGCGGGATCGGGCGGGTAGCGCTCGAGCCGCGCACGGTCGCAGTAGAACTCGTCGCGCAGGAACGCGCGGCGCAGCCCGGCGCCGCGTGGAAAGTGCACCGTGGCCTGCGTCAGCACGGGCGGCGGTGCGCCCGACGTCTCGTAGGCGCGCGCATCGGCGACGACCGTGTAGGCGCCGTACGAGCGCTTCACGTCCGTCAGGCGCGCGTTGAACTCGCCGACGAGCTCGGCGGAGGCACCGGCAGGGAACGCGCACAGCAGCGCGCACGCCAGGACCCCCATGACGCAACCCCCGGTGCCGAGCACATGTGGCCCACGTTATACGTGGGTCAAACCGCGCACCGCCGGATTCGGCAGGGTCAGGTCGAGGACGGTCTCCGGCTTGAGCGTGTCACCGCGGCGCACGGCGACGGCGAGCAACTCACCGTCCGCGGTCAGCCGCACGGCCCGACCCTCCTCCCCTACCCCACCGGGGTTTTCGACGGCGCGACCGTTACGCACCGAATCAGCCTCCGCCGCCGACAGCACGCGCTCGGGCAGGAACGGAAGCGCCGCGGACAACGGCAGCAACCGCTCCTCGTCGGCATCGGCCAAGGAGAACGGCCCCACCTCGGTGCGCTCGAGCTGCTCGCAGTACGCTCCCGCGCCGCACAGCTCACCGAGGTCGGCGACCAGCTGGCGGATGTAGGTGCCGCTCGAGCACCGCACGAACAGCTCCGCCTCCTGGGCCTCGGCGTCGAACCGCGCCAGCTCGAAGCGCTCGATCACCACCCGGCGCACCGGCGCAACAACCTCCTCACCGCGGCGCGCCTTGCGATACAGGCGCTCGCCCCCGACCTTCACGGCCGAGTAGGCGGGCACGCGCTGCTCGATCTCGCCGACAAGTCCCGCGACGGCTCGCCGCAGATCGTCCTCACTAACGGTTTTTCCGGTCCCTTCGACCCGCCCGGTCGGATCCCCGGTGTCCGACACCGCGCCCAGCCGCGCAACGGCGCGGTACGCCTTGGGCAAACCGACCATGTATTGGGAGAGCCGCGTCGCGCGCCCGACCAGGACCACGAGCAACCCCGTGGCGAAGGGATCGAGCGTGCCGGCGTGGCCGGTCTTGGCCCCATGCGTGCGGCGTAACGTCTCGACGACGTCGTGAGAGGTCACGCCCGCCGGCTTCGCAACCAGCAAGACGCCGTCCATGGGTCCTAGCCGAGTTGGGCCGCGATCTCCGCCCGCAGGAACTCGATCAGCTCCTCGCGGGTGCGTGTGGTGGAGAAGCCGGCGGCCTGACGGTGGCCGCCACCGCCTTCCTCGCGAGCGATCACGCTCACGTCGACCTCGGCCGCGGATGCCCTCAGGCTCACCTTCAGCACGCCGTCGCGCCCCTCCTTGAGCTGCTGGCGGATCAGCGCCGCGACGACCGTGCCCTCGAGCGCGCGGATGTGGTCCACGATGCCTTCGGAGAAGTTCTCGTCGGCGCTCAGCTCCTCGTAGTCCGAGCGCGTGATGTACGACACGGTGAGATGACCGTCGTCGTAGCGCTCGACGCGCGAGAGCACCCGGGACAGCAGCTGGACCTTCCCCAGCGGCACGTTCTCGTACAGCCGGCGGAAGACCTCGTGCACCTCGACGCCGTGTGCAAGCAGATCGGCGGCCATCATGTGGGACGCCTGCGTCGTGTTCTCGTACTGGAACTTCCCTGTGTCGGTCACGAGCCCGACGTACAGCGCCTCGGCGATCTCCGTCGTCAGCTCGGCGCCGAGGTCCTGGTTGAGGTCCCAGATGATCTCCGCCGTGGACGACGCGCCGTCCACGACGAAGTTCGCCGTGCCGAAGCGCGTGTTGTCGTGGTGATGGTCGATGTTCACGATGTGTGCATCGTCGCGGCCCAGGAAGCTGACGGGCATGCGATCCACGTTGCCGCAGTCGAGGAACACGATCGTGCGCTCCTCGGCGTCGCCGGGCAGCGTGTGGCACGCGCCCGCGAGCGGCAGCCAGCGGTACTCGTACGGCAGCGGGAACTCCTCTTCCGAAAGGAACATCACCGTGTCCTTGCCGAGCGCGCGCAGGATCTCGTTCATCGCGACCAGGGACCCGAGCGCGTCCCCGTCGGGGTTCTCGTGCGTGGTCAGCAGGAACTTGTCGCTGGAGCGCAGCTCGGCCAGCACCTCCTCACGCCCGGTTGTGGTGTCGAGCGTCACGCCGGCGGCTCCCCGGCATCCTCACGCACCTCGCGCAGGAGTCGCTCGATGCGCTGGGCACGGTCGGCGGTCTCGTCGTAGCGGAACTCGAGCTGCGGCGTGTGCTTGAGCCGCAGCTCCGCGGCGACCTGCGCCTGCAGGTACCCCCGCGCAGACTCGAGCCCGGCGAGTGACTCCTCGCGCTGGAGGTCGTCGCCGAGCACGCTCACGAAGACGTGCGCGTGACGGAGGTCCGGGCTGGTGTCTACTGCTGTGACGGTCACGAAACCGATGCGTGGATCCTTCATGGCGGTGGTGATGGCCATGCTCAGAACCTCGCGCACGGCCTCGTTGACTCGCCGCATCCTGTCCTTGGGCATGGTCTGATGGGGTGTGGGCCCCCTCCGCTCCCTTTGTTGACTATACAAGCGACGTTTCGCCGCTCCGGCCGATAACCCTCGCAGCAAATCAGGCGTCGAGGTCCTCGAATGAGACGAGCCGGCGCTCAATTCGCACACCGTCCGGGAACCGGGCCAGCAAAAACCGCTCGAGCTCGTCGGCAACCCGGTCGAGATCGCCGGCCGATCGCCCCACGAGCCCAGCGGCCAGCGTCGCGCGCTGCCACAGGTCCTGGGCGTCGACCTCGGCGACCGAGGCACCGAAGCGGCGGCTGAGCGCGGAGCGCACGGAGAGCAGCTCCTTTCGCTTGCTCTTGAGGCTGCCGCTGTCGGGCAGATAAAGGTGGATCGTGAGTGCGACCAGGAACGGCACGAGGGGCCGTGTGGCGACGCTACTCGAGCGTCTGCGCGACCTTCCGGGTCTCGTACGCCTCGATCACGTCGCCGTCCTTGAGGTCGTTGTAATTCTCGAGCACGATTCCACACTCGAATCCCTCCTCGACTTCCCTTGCGTCGTCCTTGAACCGCTTCAACGAGTTGATCGTGCCGTCGTAGATGATCGTTCCCTCGCGCACGAGACGAACGTTCGCCCCACGCGTGATCTTCCCCTGGACCACATGAGAGCCCGCGATCGTGCCGATCCGGGAGGCGCGAAACGTCTGGCGCACCTCGGCCATGCCGAGTGACTCCTCGACCTCCTCGGGCTCGAGCATGCCCTCCATCGCGGCGCGCAGCTCCTCGGTGATCTTGTAGATCACGGTGTAGCTGCGGATCTCGACGCCCTCGTGGTCTGCGAGGGTCTTCGCCTCCGGCAGGGGCCGGACGTTGAACCCGATGATCACCGCGCTCGAGGCCGCCGCGAGCATCACGTCGGACTGCGTGATCCCGCCGACGCCGGTGTGCAGCACGTTCAGTCCCACCTGAGAGGTCGAGACCTTCGCCAACTGGTCCTGGAGAGCTTCCAGAGAACCGGCGACGTCTGCCTTCAGCACGATGTTGAGCGCGACCGCCTCGCCCTGCTTGACGCGGTCGAAGACGTCCTCGAGGCTGGCCGGGGCGGACATGCGCCGCGCGAGCGCCTCGGTCTTCAGGCGGATTGCGCGCTCGCCTGCGAGGTGCCGTGCCTCGCGGTCGTTGCCGACGACGCGCACGGGCTCGCCTGCGTCCGGCACGGAGTCGAACCCGAGCACCTCGACGGGCTCACCCGGCGTCGCGCGCTTGACGCGCTGGCCGAGGAAGTCGTGCATCGCCCGCACGCGACCCCAGTGAGCGCCCGCGACGAGGTTGTCGCCGGTGTTCAGCGTGCCGCGCTGCACCAGGACCGTGACCACTGGGCCGCGCCCCGGGTCGAGCTTCGACTCGATCACGTGACCGCTCGCCGGAGCATCCGCATTGGCCGTCAGCTCTTCGACCTCGGACACCAGCAGGATCATGTCGAGCAGGTTGTCGAGGCCGTCCTTGGTCTTCGCGGAGACGTCGCAGAAGATCGTGTCGCCACCCCACTCCTCCGGGGTCAGGCCCTGGCCGCCGAGCTCGCCGCGTACGCGCTCTGGCTGGGCGCCCTCCTTGTCGATCTTGTTGACCGCGATCACCATCGGAACGCCGGCCGCCTTGGCGTGGTCGATCGCCTCCGTGGTCTGCGGCATCACGCCGTCGTCGGCCGCCACCACGATCACCGCGATGTCGGTGACCTTCGCGCCGCGAGCGCGCATGGCGGTGAACGCCTCGTGACCCGGCGTGTCGAGGAACGTCACGACCTTGTCGTTGTGGTGCACCTGGTAGGCGCCGATGTGCTGCGTGATCCCGCCCGCCTCACCCGCCGCGACCTCGGTCTCGCGAATGGAGTCGAGCAGCGACGTCTTGCCGTGGTCGACGTGGCCCATGATCGTCACGACCGGCGGGCGCGCGCTGAGGTCACCCTCGGCGTCGTCGAAGACCGGCGCCGCCGTCTCGTCCTCGGAGGCCCTGACGACCTCGATCTTCTTCTCGAACTCGTCCGCGATCACGCCGATCGCCTCGTCCGACAGCGTCTGCGTGATCGATGCCATCTCCCCGAGCTGCATCAGCTTCTTGATGACGTCGGCAACCTGGAGCCCGAGGTGCTCGGCGACGTCGCGCACCGTGGCTCCCGAGGGGATCCGCACCGCCTCGGGCTCGGCGACTGCGGTCGTCTGGTTCGACTCGCTCGGCTCGGGCGGCGGGGCACCGCGACCGCGGCTGCGGCGGCGCCGCTGCGGTGGCGGCGGATGGGGCGCCTGGCGGCGCGAAGCTTGGGAGTCGATCACGACACGGCGACGGCGTCCGCCGCCACCGCCACCACCGCCGCCGGGCCGGGCGGGAGCCGGGCGCTGCGGGCGCGGGGCGGCGCCGTCGCCGGCGGCCGCTTTCGGCGGTGCCGGTTGTGCCGGCTTGGGCTTGGCCGCCTGGGCCGGCGGCTTGGCGTCGGCGGCCTTTGCCGCTGCAGGCTTCTTCGCAGCAGCAGGCTTTGGGGCCGGAGGTGCGGGAGCGCTCGGCTTCCCGTTGCCCGAACCGCCTGCAGAGAGGGCGCGTGTGGCGTCGGCCTCGTCGACGGTCGACGCGGCCGCCTTGACCTCGATGCCGGCCGCTTTCAGAGCCGCGATGAGGTCCTTGCTGGAGACCCCTTTCTCCTTGGCTATCTCGTAGACACGCTTCTTGGCCATAGAGCTCCTGTGGGCTATCGCTCGTCCTCGGTGCCGGCCGCGGCGGCTTCAGCCGGGGCGCCCGCGTCGGCGCCGACCGGCGCCTCGGCCGGGGCGTCGAGCTCGGCCTCGATCGGCTCGGCGGGCTCCTCGTGCGGGGAGGGTGCGTCGCCCGGTCCGCTGTCGGGGTCGACCGGCGCTTCGACGTCGGCCTGAATCGGGTCTGCGGCCTCTGTTTCAGCTTCTGTTTCCACCTCTGTCTCCACCTCTGCCTCCGCCGTAGCTGCGACCTCGTCACCCTCCTGCTGCTCGAGGGCCTGGTGCGCCGGGAGGCCGCAGTACCGCGAGCCCGGCTCGGCCGCGTTGGGGCAGCGCTTCCCGGTGCTCAGCACGGCGTGGCAGCGACCGGAGACCTCCTCCTCCTGGTCGTAGCCCATCTCCGCCTCTTCGGCGGCGAACTCGGTCTCGGACTTGATGTCCACGCGCCAGCCGGTAAGCCGCGCGGCAAGGCGGGCGTTCTGGCCCTCCTTGCCGATCGCAAGCGACAGCTGGTCGTCGGGGACGACGACGGTGGCCTGCTTGTTCTCATCGTCGACCAGCACCTCGCGCACCCGCGCCGGGGACAGCGCCTTGGCGACGAAGCGTGCGGGCTCCTCGTTGAAGGGGATGATGTCGATCTTCTCGCCGCGCAGCTCCGAGACGACCATGCGCACCCGTGACCCGCGCGGGCCCACGCAGGCGCCGACCGGATCGACCCCGTCGGCGTGCGACACCACGGCGATCTTGGACCGGTAGCCCGGCTCGCGTGCGACGTTCACGATCTCGACGAGGGCATCGGCAACTTCCGGCACCTCGAGCTCGAACAGCTTCTTGATCAGCTCGGGACTGCGGCGCGAGACGATGATGCTCGGGCCCTTCGTGCTCGACGAGACCTCCGTGATCACCGCCTTCACGCGCATGCCGTGGTCGTAGCGCTCGTTGTCGACCTGCTCGGACTTCGGAAGCAGCGCCTCCACGCGCTCGCGCAGCTGCACGAGCGTGTAACGGGAGTCTGACTGCTGGATGATCCCGGTGATCAGCTCGTTCACGCGATCCTGGTACTCCTCGAACATCATGTCGCGCTCCGCCTCGCGGATGCGCTGCAGGATCACCTGCTTGGCAGTCTGCGCCGCGATCCGGCCGAAGTCGGTCGGCGTCACGTCACGGCTGCCGATCTGGTCCCCGTACTCGGCCAGCTTTACGGGATCGATCTCGGGATCCTCGGGCTCGCGGAGCTCCCCGGTCTCGGGGTCGATCGTGCGCTCCTCCTCGATCGCCTCCTTGACGAGCTGCTCCTCGAGCTCGGGCGGAACGAGCAGCTCGAACACGCGGAAGTCCGCGGTGTTGCGATCCATGTCCACCCGGGCGTACTTGGCCGCACCCGGCGTCTTCTTGTAGGCGGAGAGGAGGGCGTCCTCGAGCGCGAGCATGAGCTTCTCAGCCGAGATGCCCTTCTCCTTCTCGAGTGTCTGGACGGCCTCGACGATCTCCTTGGTCACTCGGTCCTCCCCGTGGTGCGAAAGTCTGGAATCAGGTTCGAGCGGCGGATTCGCTCGTGCGGGATGCGGATCGTCCCCCAGTCCCCGGCGAGCGCCACGGTGGCCTCGTCCGCGCCCACGAGCTCGCCTTTGAAGTCCCGGCGCCCTTCGATCTCGTCGCGGGTGCGAACGCGCACGCGACGGCCGAGGAAACGCCGGTAATGGTCGAGCTTGGTCAGCGGCCGCTCCGGGCCGGGAGACGACACCTCGATGCCGTACTCCTCGAGCAGGTCACGCAGATGGTTCGTGACCCGCGCGCAGAGCGCCAGATCGACTCCACTGGGGTGGTCGACGAAGATGCGCAGGACCGGCGATCCCTTTGAGCCCGCTGTTTCGAGCGCCAGCACCTCGACCTCGGGCTCGGCGGTCGCGAGGCGCGACTCGACGCGTACCTGCAGCTCCGTCAGGTTGGACGGAGTGGCTCTGTAATCGCGATTCGGTTTGGTCTGGCCGGCGGGTCGTGTCATGGCTGGGCTCACAAATGTCGCAAAAAAAGTGGGCGGAGGCCCACTTCGAAGGCGCGGCCCAGGTGGACCGCAGGTCTCCTGACAAATCAGCGCTGCGAAGTATAGCGGCGCCCAGGACCCGTTTTCGGGGCCCCGTTCAGGCTTCCAGGAGCAATGTGACCGGTCCCTCGTTGACCAGGCTGACACGCATGCTCGCGCCGAAAACTCCCTTCGCCACGGGCACCTCGCGCACCTGCAACTCATGGCAGAAAAGCTCATACAGCCGCTCACCCTCAGCGGGCTCGGCCGCTGCGGTAAAGCTCGGCCGCAGCCCCCGCCCCGTATCGCCGTAGAGCGTGAACTGACTAACGCACAGCGCAGCCCCACCGACGTCGAGCAACGACCGATCCATCCGCCCGTGCTCGTCGGGAAAAACACGCAGGCGAGCAACCTTGTCCGCCAGCTTCACGGCCTGCGCCTCGACGTCGCCGCGGCCGACGCCAAGCAGTACGACCAGGCCGGCCCCGATCTCCCCGACAACCTCCCCGTCAACGGAAACGGACGCTGAGCTCACACGTTGGATGAGAGCCCTCATCCAGTTACGGAGTTGGGAGTTACGGAGTGCGGAGAAACGGCCTTCCTCCGTAACTCCGTAACTCCGTAACTCAAGCCGCCTTCAGCCTGTCGCGGTAAAGCCTGTAATCGCTCCTATTTGGCCTCATCCCACAAGCGAGCGACATGTGCCGGGCCGCGGCACGGTGGTCGCCGAGCTTCTCCAGCGAGCGTCCGAGGCAGAAGTGCGCGTAGTCGTTGGCGGGATCTTGCTCCACGACCGCCGAGAACTCGCTCGCCGCATCGCGGTACCGACCGCTGCGAAAGTACGCGCGGCCGAGCGTCTCCCGGATCGAGCTCTTGTCCGGCTCGAGGCGCTTCGCCTTCTCGAGCGGAACTGTCGCCTGCGCCCAGTGGCGCTCGGCGATCAGCGCGAGGCCGCGCTGGAAGAGGTCGTAGGCCTCGTGCTGGCTCACGGGCCCTTCTTCTCCCGCTGCCCCACCCGACCGCTGCGCAACTCCTGGACGAAATCGAGCACGCGGGTCGCGACCTCCTCCTTGGAGCTGCGGGGCACGTGCAGCTCCCCCGCTCGCCCGATGATGACGACCTCGTTCTGATCGGAGTCGAATCCGATGTCGGGCCGCGAGATGTCGTTCACGATGATCGCGTCCAGGCACTTGCGCATCAGCTTGTCCCGCGCCCGGGTGACCGCGGCGGGCCCGTGCTCGGCGGCAAAGCCGACGATCAGCTGGCCCTCGCGCCTGGCGTTCGCGGCCTCGGACAGGACGTCGGCCGTGGCGACGAGGTCGACGGACAGGGAATCGCGCCCCTCCTTCGTGATCTTGTCGTCGAGCGGGCGCTCGGGCCGGAAGTCCGCCACCGCGGCCGCCATCAGGAGCAGATCGGCCTGCCCGAAGCGGGACAGCGTGGCGTCGCGCAGCTCGGCGGCCGTCCCGACCGGCACATACGAGACACCCGGCGTGCGGTCCAGCGTGGTGTTGGCCGCGATCACGGTCACTGCAGCGCCGCGCCGCGCGGCTTCGGCGGCGAGCGCGAACCCCATTCGGCCGCTGGAGCGGTTGCCGACGAACCGAACGGAGTCCAGCGGCTCGCGGGTGCCGCCGGCGGTGACCAGCACGCGCATGCCGTCGAGCGGGCGGGGAGCGCCGCCCGCGACCATCTCGAGCGCCTCGAGGATCGCTACCGGCTCGGCGAGGCGCCCGATCCCCCATTCGCCTCGGGAGGCGAGCTGGCCCGTGCCTGGCTCCACGACGTGCACGCCGCGGGCGCGCAGGGTCTCGAGGTTGGCCTGGGTCGCCGCGTGCTCGTACATGCGGTTGTTCATCGCCGGCGCGACGAGCACAGGCGCCGCGCAGGCGAGGTATGCCGCGGTCAGCAGATTGTCGGATTGTCCCGTTGCGAGCTTTGCGATCGTGTTTGCGGTCGCGGGGGCGACACAGAAGGCGTCACAGCGCGCGGCAATCTCGAGATGTCCGATTGGATCGTGGTCGGACGGGGCCTCGCCCGGGTAGGCACCGCGCGCCGGATCGCGCTCGAACTCCTCGACCAACACCGGTGCGCCCGTGATCCCTTCGAACGTCGCACGTCCCACGAAGCGCAACGAGTCTGCCGTCTGGATCACGCGGACCGCATGACCGGCCTTGACGGCCAGGCGCACGAGCTCCACCGCCTTGTAGGCGGAGATGCCTCCGGTCGTGCCCAGCAAGATCCTTGCCATTCGCTACCTGCTCTTCACCGGCCCGCGAGCCGGCTCGACAACTAGAAACTGCTCGTTACGCGCCGTTCCTAGACCCCACGGTAGCGGGAGTTGATCTTGCCTTGCGCGACCTCTTGCAGTGCGATCGTGAGGTAGTTCTTGGAGGGCGTGTCCACCATCGGCGGGGGGAACTCCTCGAACACTCCCTCGCCGAGCGTGTGGTAGTAGTTGTTGATCTGCCGCGCCCGCTTCGACGCCACGATGACGGCCGCGTAGTGCGAGTCAACATGTTCGAGCAGGCTGTCGATGCGGGGGTGGATCAAGAGTCCTCCTATAGGTCGGCCGGGAGACGATTCTAGCTGAGCGGCTGCCGGGCCCCCGGACGCAGGTGCGAAAGCACCAGGTCGGTGAGCTCCTTCGATGCGCGCTCCACGTCGTCGTTTTCGACCACGTGACCGAACTCGTTGCGTGCCCCTAGCTCTTCGGCGGCGACGGCGAGGCGACGCGTGATCTGCTCGGGGCTGTCGGTACCCCGGCCCTCCAGCCGGCTGCGCAGATCCTCCGCCGAGGGCGGGGCGATGAAGACCTGGATCGCGTCCGGGACGGTCTCCCGGATCTGGCGCGCCCCCTGCAGCTCGATCTCCAGCACCACGCTGCGGCCATCGGCCAGGCGGGGATCGACCTCCGACCGCAGGGTGCCGTACTTGTGAGAGGCGTACCCCGCGTGCTCGATGAACTGGTCTTCAGCAACCCGCCGGGCAAACTCATCGTCGTCCATGAAGTGGTAGTGGACCCCGTCGCGCTCAGAGCCGCGCGGGCCGCGGGTCGTCGCCGAAACCGACAGCTCCAGGTCCGGCACCTCCTCGAGGAGCCGGGCGATCAGCGTGCCTTTGCCGACCCCGGAGGGGCCGGTGATGACGAACAGCCGCGCCCCGCGGCGGTCCTCGGTGTTACCGCTTGACGAGGTGCCCGATGAGCTCACGGCGCTGGCGCTCCGAAAGTCCACCGATCGTCTTGCTCGGCGAAATCCGGCACTGCGCCAGGATCTTGTTGACCTTGACGTGACCGTACTTGGGGACGGCCAGCAGCATGTCGGAAACCTTCGCGGTGAGGATGTAGTCGGGTGGATCGCGCAGCAATACCGCGACGTTCGCGCCGCCGTCCTTTAGCTTGCGCTTGAGCTTCGCCCGCTCGGTCCTGATGCGATTCGCCTCGTTGAGCGCCTCCATCCTCTGGCCCAGTGAGCGCTCGGGGGCGGTGGCAGCAGACTTCGTGGCGGCGGGCATGGGCGGCGATTATACGCAGGGCCTCGCGCCGTGCAACCGCCGACCCCTAAAAAAACTGTCGCAAAGATTCGCAATGGTGCATGCGTCACAAACGCGACCGCAAAACGCGCCAAAGCAAAGGTGCGCTCAGATGCGGTCACGTTGCTGATCGAGCTCTTGCGCAAGCTCGTCGCGCACGCGCGCCGCGGCGGCCGGATCGCGAAAGCTCTCCGTGCCGATGGCGACACAGGTCGCTCCCGCCTGCATGAAGTCGAGCGCGTCGCGTCCAGTTTGAATGCCGCCCATCCCGACGATCGGCAACCCCGTGCGCGCGGCCACCTGTGCGGTGAGCGCCAATGCGACCGGCCGCACCGCGGGACCGGACAGGCCGCCCTGTCCCGCTCCCAGCCAAGGCTTGCCGCTGCGCGGATCGATCGCCGTCGCGCGCAGCGTGTTGATCAACGACAGCGCGTCGGCGCCCGCGTCCTGGGCCGCCACCGCGACCGGAACGACGTCCGAGACGTTCGGCGTGAGCTTCACGATCAACGGCTTCGACGTGAGCGGGCGCACCCGGGCCATCAGCGCTGACATCTCGCCGCGCTCGCTGCCGATCACACAGCCCGACTTGACATTGGGGCACGAGACGTTCAGCTCGAGAGCAGCCACCTCGGCACGGTCCGCCACTGCCTCCACGAGCGTCGCGAATTCCTCGAGGGAGAAGCCGGCGACACTCACGACCAGCGGAACAGGCAACGTCGCCAGCTCCGGCAGGTCGCGGTCGAGGAAGCCCTCGAGACCCTTGTTCGGCAACCCGATCGAGTTGATCAGCCCGGCCGGGGTCTCCCACAGACGCGGCGGGGGGTTTCCTCCGCGGGGGGCGAGCGTGATCGTCTTGGAGACAAATGCGGCGAAGGGCAGCAGATCCCGGGCGGGGGCCCCGAACGTGCGGATCGCCGCGATCGCGTCCCAGGTGCCCGAGCCGTTCAGGACCGGATGGGCGAGGCGCAGCCCGGCGAGGTCGACCTCGAGACCGGTGGTCCTGGGTGGGGCGACTGTCACTCCCACCCCTCTTCGAGGTCGGCCGCCGACACCACCGGTCCATCCACGCAGAGCCGCCGGTAGCCATGGCGCGTTCGCACCACGCAGCCGAAGCAGGCGCCGAAGCCGCATGCCATCCCCGCTTCGAGCGCGAGCTGACCGGGCACCGAGCGCGCCTCGCAGAGCCGTCGCACAGCCTCCAGCATCGGCGCCGGCCCGCAGGCATACAACTCGTCGCCGGGACCGAGCCGCTCCTCCACCAGATCCGTGACGAGGCCGTGGTGGCCGGGACCCGTGCCGTCATCGGTCGCCACGGCCGTCTCCCCCTCGAACAGGCCCGCCGCCTCGGCGAACGCGCCGCTCCGGAAGCCCAGCAGGGTCGATGTCGGGATGCCGCGCGCCCGCAGCGCCTCCTCCCAGATCACCAGGGGAGCGACGCCGATACCGCCGCCGACCAGCAGCGCCGGCCGTCCTGGTGCCGGGTCGCGAAAGCCGATCCCGAGCGGGCCGACCAACCACATGTCCTCGCCGGGAGTGAGTGCCCCGAGCCGCTCCGTGCCCGGGCCGATGGCCTCGAGCAAGAACTCGAGCCGCCGGGGGGAGGCTCCGGAGGAGCCGAGGGGGGCATTGCCCCCCGTGCGGCAGACCGAGAACGCCCGTCCCAGGTGCGGGCGCCCGGAAGCATCGCCCCAGCCCGTGGCGGCCGACAGCATGTAGAACTGCCCCGCCAGCGGATCGGGCCCGGCCTCGTCCTCGACCGCGATCAGGTCGTAGGGGCCGATCCGCTCGTTCGCGGCAACGCGGCAGGCACGCCGGCCGAACGGCGCAATCGCCCGCGGCCCCTGTTCGGGCGCAGACAGCCCAACGGTGCTCACGACGCGCCGGACTCCGCCAGGGGAGCCGCCCGCGCCTGTCCGTGCAGCTCCTGCAGCGAGCGCACCCCGGACGGGTCCTTCACACCGATGGCGCGGGCGGCCGCCGACGCCCCCGTCATCGTCGTGATGCAAGGAATGTTGCGCTCGATCGCCGCCCGGCGGATCTCCCAGCCGTCCGTGCGCGCGCCGCGGCCGGCGGGTGTGTTGATCACGATGTCCACATCACCCGACCGGATCCGGTCGGCCACGTTCGGTGACCCCTCCCCGATCTTCTTCAGTTGCTCGACCGGGATCCCCATCGCCTGGATCGCGGCTGCGGTTCCTGCCGTTGCCAGGACGCGGAACCCGAGATCGTGCATGCGTGTTGCGAGCTGCGTGGCCGCCGGTTTGTCGGTGTCGCATACGGAGATGAACACGCTCCCCTCACGCGGCAACTCCACGCCGGCTCCCGCCTGGGCCTTGCCGAAGGCCGCCGGGAAATCCTCGGCGATGCCCATCACCTCGCCCGTGGACTTCATCTCCGGCCCGAGCAGCGCGTCGCTGCCCTGCAGCCGCTTGAAGGGAAGCACCGCCTCCTTGACGCTCACGTGCGTGCCCTTGCGCTCGCGCGGCAGGTCCTGGGATGCCAGCGTCTCGCCCAGCACGAGCCGGCAGGCGACCTTGGCGAGCGGGATGCCGATCGCCTTCGAGACGAACGGCACCGTGCGCGACGCGCGCGGGTTGGCCTCGATCACGTAGAGGCGGTCGTTGTCGACAAGGCCGAACTGGACGTTCATGAGCCCGATCACGCCCAGGCCGAGCGCGATCGCGCGCGTCTGGCGGCGCACCTCGTCCTGCATGTCCTCCCCGAGGCTCAGCGGAGGCAGCACGCACGCGGAGTCGCCTGAGTGCACCCCGGCCTCCTCGACGTGCTGCATGATCCCCGCGACGTAGACGTCCTCGCCGTCTGCCAGCGCGTCGACATCCAGCTCGATGGCGTTCTCGAGGAAGCGGTCGAGCAGCAGCGGGTACATGCGCTCCGCGACCTCGGCCTCGACCCGCTCCAGGTAGCGCTCGAGGTCCTCCTCGGTGTAGCAGAGCTCCATCGCCCGGCCGCCGAGCACGTATGAGGGGCGCACCAGCAGAGGGAAGCCGATCTGACGCGCCGCACCCATCGCTTCGCTTGCGTCGTGCGCGATCCCGTAGGGCGGTGCCTGGAGGCCGAGCTTGGCGAGCAGGCCGCCGAAGCGGCCCCGGTCCTCGGCGAGATCGATCGCCTCGACGGGCGTGCCGAGCAGCGGCACGCCGGCCTCCTCCAAGCCGGCAGCGATCCGCAGCGGCGTCTGACCGCCGAACTGGACGATCACGCCTTCGGGCTGTTCGACGTCGACGACCTCGAGCACGTCCTCGACGGTCAGCGGCTCGAAGTAGAGCCGGGTGGAGGTGTCGTAGTCGGTCGACACCGTCTCGGGGTTGCAGTTGACCATCACGGCGTCGCGGCCGGTCTCGCGCACGGTCATCGCAGCGTGCACGCAGCAGTAGTCGAACTCGATTCCCTGTCCGATCCGGTTCGGGCCCGAGCCGAGGATCACGACGCTCGGCCGCGTGCCGCGCCGCAGCTCCGAGTCACGGGCCTCGCCGCCCGCGAACTCGCGCTCGTATGCCGAGTAGAAGTAGGGCGTCTCTGCCTCGAATTCGGCCGCGCAGGTGTCGACCGACTTGTAGGCCGGGCGCAGGCCCGCGGCGAGTCGTTCCTCGCGCGTGACACCGGCCTCCCGATCCGAGAAGCCGAGGTCCTTCTTGCGGGCGAGCGCGCCTTCGCCGCTGTCGCGCTCCGCGGCGACCAGCTCCGCAAACTGGCCCAGGAACCAGGGGTGGATCGCGGTCCGAGCATGCAGATCCTCGACGGTGTGCCCGCGCCGCAGCGCCTCCCAAACGAGCTCGTAGCGGTCGTGGGACGGGATCTCGAGGCGCGCGAGCAGCTCGCCGTCGTCGGCGAACGGACGCAGCTTCGCGTCCAGCTCGCGGGAGCGCAGCGCCTTCATGAACGCCTGCTTGAACGTGCGCCCGATTGCCATCGCCTCCCCCACGCTCTTCATCTGCGTGGTCAAGCCGTCGTCGGCGAGCGGGAACTTCTCGAACGCGAAGCGGGGGATCTTCACCACCGCGTAGTCGATCGTGGGCTCGAAGGAAGCGGGCGTGCGGCGCGTGATGTCGTTGGGTATCTCCTCCAGCGCATAGCCGACCGCCAGGCGAGCCGCGATCTTCGCGATCGGGAAGCCCGTCGCCTTCGACGCGAGCGCGGAGGATCGCGACACGCGCGGGTTCATCTCGATCACGACGACCTCGCCGCCCTCCGGGTTCACGGCAAACTGGATGTTGGACCCACCCGTCTCGACTCCCACCGCCCGGATCACGGCGAGCGCCTGGTCGCGCAGCTGCTGGTACGCGCCGTCGGTGAGGGTCTGCTGGGGCGCGACAGTCACGCTGTCCCCGGTGTGGACGCCCATCGGGTCGACGTTCTCGATCGAGCAGACGACCAGCGCGTTGTCGTTGCGATCCCGCATCACCTCGAGCTCGAACTCTCCCCAGCCCAAGAGCGATTGCTCGAGCAGGACCTGATTGATCGGGCTCGCGTTGAGGCCCTCCGAGACCCGCTCGCTGAACTCGGCGGGCGTGCGCGCGATGCCGCCGCCGTGGCCTCCGAGGGTGAAGGCAGGACGCACGATCAGCGGGAGCCCGATGCGCTCGATCTCCCGCTCGGCCTCAGCCATCGAGGTGACGATCGCCGAGGTTGGCACGCGCAGGCCGGCGGCGATCATCGTCTCGCGGAACAGCTCGCGGTCCTCGGCGCGCTGGATCGCCTCGTAATCGGCGCCGATCAGCTCCACGCCGAAGCGCTCGAGCGTGCCGTCCTCATGTAGCGCCTTCGCCAGGTTGAGCGCCGTCTGGCCGCCGAGTGTCCCGAGCAGCGCGTCGGGACGCTCGCGCTCGATCACCGCGGTCACTGTCTCGACGTTGAGCGGCTCGATGTACGTCGCAGTCGCGAACTCCGGGTCGGTCATGATCGTCGCCGGGTTCGAGTTGACGAGCACAACCTCAAACCCCTCCTCCATCAACACCTTGCAAGCCTGCACGCCTGAATAGTCGAACTCGGCGGCTTGGCCAATAACGATTGGGCCACTTCCGACGATGAGTATGCGTTGGAGGTCGCTGCGTTTGGGCATTTCAGTTACGGAGTTGCGGAGTTACGGAGTTCGGAGAAGAAACCGGTTTTCTCCGTAACTCCGTAACTCCGTACTCCGTCACTCGTCATTTCACTAGCTCCAGAAATCGATCAAACAAATGGAGCGAGTCATGTGGCCCGGGGCCTGCTTCGGGGTGGTACTGGACACAGGCGCCCGGTACGTCCCTTAGCACCAGGCCTTCCACCGTGCGGTCGTAGAGGTTCACGTGGGAGAGCTCGGCGGCGCCGAAGTCCGTCTCCCAGCGCACCGGCTCGTCGCCGTCGACCGTGTGCTCCCCGCCGGGGCCCACGACGGCAAAGCCGTGATTCTGAGCGGTGATCTCGATCTTGCCGGTCTCGAGGTCCTTGACCGGGTGATTGGCGCCGCGGTGCCCGAAGGGCAGCTTGAACGTCTCGAGGCCGACCGCCCGGCACAGCAGCTGGTGGCCGAGGCAGATCCCGAACACCGGCACCTCCCCGACCAGGTCCCGCACCGTGCCTACGACATATTCGAGCGCCGCCGGATCGCCCGGGCCGTTCGCGAGGAACACCGCGTCGGGCTCGTGCTCGCGCACCTCGTCCGCGGTGGTGGAGCAGGGCAGCATCGTGAGCCGCACGCCGCGTTCGCGCAGGTTGCGCACGATCGAGGTCTTGATCCCGGTGTCGAGCGCGACGACCCGCGGACCGGAGCCGTCTTCGCCGATCACCACCGGCTCTCCCGGGGTCACCTCGCGGGCAAGGTCGAGGCCCAGCATCGAAGGTTCCGCGTCGATCAGCGCGCGTGCGCGGTCGACCGGCATGTCACCGGGGAACACCCCGCCGCGCATCGCGCCCTGATCGCGGATGTGGCGCACCAGGCCGCGCGTGTCCACTCCGCTCACGCCGGCCACGCCGTTGCGGGCCAGCCATTCGGGCCACGACCCCTCGGACCCCGCCGGTGCGGCAGCGGTCGCCTCGCGCATGATCACCGCCCGGGCGTGGGCGCGGTCCGACTCGACCGCGTGCGCCCAGACGCCGTAGTTCCCGATCAGGGGATAGGTGAAGGTGATGATCTGGCCGGCGTAAGAGGGATCGGTGACGGCTTCCTGGTAGCCCGTCATGGCGGTGTTGAAGACCACTTCCCCGAGCGCAGGAACGGTCGCGCCGACCGCCTCGCCGTCGAGCCGCGTGCCGTCTTCGAGGAGCACGTAGGCGCTCACCTGATCAAGGCCTGCACTTCCTTGAACTCAGGCGTCCCGGCGCGGCGCAGCAACTCGAAAAGCGCGGTCTCGACGCTCGTCAGGGTGGCTCCCGAGCGCTCCATCTTGTGCAGGCCGAGTGCGCGGTTCGCGGCCGTCCTCGAGGTCACGGCATCTTCGGCGACGTGGACCTCGACGCCCTCGGCGAGCAGGTCCTCGGCCGTCTGGTTGACGCACACGTGGGACTCGATGCCGCACAGCAGCACCTGGTCGCGGCGCGCATCCTGAAGCTCGCGCGAGAACCCGTTGGCCTGAACGGCGCTGAAACAGACCTTCTCGATCGGCTCGACCTCGTCGAGGTGCTCCGTCACCTCGGGCACCGTGCGCCCCAGGCCCTTCGGATACTGCTCGGTGACAAGCGTCGGCAGTTCGAGCACCCGCGCGCCGCGGACGAGCACGGCCACGCTGGCGGCGACCTGCTCGAAGTCGAGCACGGCGGGGCGGAAAGCCTCCTGGACGTCCACGACCACGAGCGCGGCGCGCGCCCGGTCGAGCTTCACGCGCTCTCCCGCGCGGCCACGCCGGGATCGGCGGCGAGTCTGATCGCGAAGCCACGCTCGCGGTAGGCGACGGATCCCGCCGCGAGGGTCATCAGCACCCGGCCCTGGAGCTCGCGCCCCGCGAAGCAGGAGTTGTCGGAGCGCGACTCGTATCCCGCCTCGCCCACGGTCCAGCGCGCGTCGAGATCGATCAGGCAGAGGTCCGCCGGCGCACCCCGCTCGAGCACCGGGGGACGCAACCCATAGGGGCCGCCACCCGCGCTCATGCGCTCGACCAGCAGCTCGAGGGACAGCACGCCGGGCAGCACGAGATCGGAATACAGGACCGCGAAGGCGGTCTCGAGACCGGTGACCCCCATCGGCGCCTCCTCGAAGGGCGCCTCCTTCTCCTCCCGGGAGTGGGGAGCGTGGTCGGTGGCGACGCAATCAATGGCGCCAGAGCGCAGGCCTGCGATGAGGGCCTCGCGGTCGGCCCCCGCCCGCAAAGGTGGGTTCATCTTGAACCGCGGGTCGAGCGACGCGACGGCCTCGTCGGTGAGCACCAGGTGGTGCGGCGTGACCTCGGCCGTGATCCGCACGCCGGCAGCCCGGCAGCGCTCGATCGCCGCGACCGACTCGGCGGCGGACACATGCAGGACGTGGATGGCACCGTCCTCGTAACCCGCGATCCCTGCGTCGCGCTCGATCATCGTGGACTCGGAGATCGACGGGATGCCGTCGAGGCCGAGCACCATGGAGACCGCGCCCTCGTGCATCGCGCCGTTGCCGGACAGCGCCGGATCCTCTTCGTGGAGCGCGAGCACCCCACCGGCCACCCGCTGATACTGGAGTGCCTGGCGCAGGCGGTGAGCGTCGACCACCGGGTAGCCGTCATCGCTGAAGCCGGCAGCCCCCTCGCGCGCCAACTCCACCATCTCGGTCAGTTCGGTGCCGCGCTGGCCCCGGGTGATCGCCGCCAGAAACCCGACCGGAACGACTGCCTCGCTCGACGCGCGTTCCTGCAAGGCCCGCAACGTCGAAGCGGAGTCCACGACCGGATCCGTGTTGGGCATCGCGAGGATGCGGCAGAAGCCGCCGGCGGCGGCCGCGCGGGATCCCGACTCCAGATCCTCCTCGTCCTCGCGTCCGGGCGTGCGCAGATGGACGTGCGGATCGACGAACCCCGGGAGCACAACCTGGCCCTCGCCCTCCACGATCTCGGCACCCTCGGGCAACTCCACCGACCCGGGCGCGCCGATCTCGGCGATAACCCCGTCACGAATCAGCAGATCGTTGGCACCGTCGAAGCCGGACCGGGGGTCGAGCAGGCGTGCGCCGCGGATCAGCAGCGTCGCCGGGTCGGCGGGCCGAGCACAGAGGCGCACGCGGGGGAAGCGCTGCGCGCTCATGCGGGCTGCACCGACGTGGGGGTCGGAACGCCTGCGGGGACCCCGTCGCGACCGCTGCCCGTGAGCAGCTCGTAGAGGATCGCCATCCGGACCACGAGCCCCGCAGCGACCTGATCGACAATCAGCGCCTGCGGCGACTCGATCACCTCAGCAGACAGCTCCACTCCGCGGTTGACGGGTCCTGGGTGCATGAGGAACTGGCGCGGGTTCAGGCGGCGGCTGTCGATCTGGTAGCAGGAGATGTACTCCCGGAGTGACGGAACGAAGGAATTGCTTTCGCCCATGCGCTCGTTCTGCATCCGCAGCGCGTAGACGACGTCGGCTTCCGAGACATCGTCGAGGTCGTAGCGCACTTCGCAGCCGAGGCTCTCGACGCCGCGCGGGATCAGGGTCGGCGGGCCGCAGACCGTGACCTTCGCGCCCATACGCGTGAAAGCGTGGATGTTGGAGCGCGCGACACGACTGTGCAGGACGTCGCCCACGATCCAGATCGCGGCGCCGTCCAGAGAGCCCATCTTGCGACGCAGCGTGTACACGTCGAGCAGCGCCTGGCTGGGGTGCTCGTGCTTGCCGTCCCCTGCATTTACGACCGAGGCGGCCGTCTGGCGCGCGACGAGGTCGGCCGCTCCGGCCCAGGGAGCGCGGATCACGATTGCCGCGGGGTCATATGCCGACAGGGTCGCGATCGTGTCGCGCAGGGACTCCCCCTTGTCCACGGCCGACCCGCTCGACCGCACCGCGACCACGTCCGCGGACAGGCGCTTCGCGGCCAGCTCGAAGGACGAGCTCGTGCGAGTGCTCGACTCGTAGAACAGGTTCACGACCGTCCGGCCGCGCAAGGTTGGCACCTTCTTGATGTCGCGCTCGACAACCTCCGCGAAGCTCTCCGCGACGGTCATGACACGCTCGATGTCGGAGCGCGAGAGGTCTGCGATCGACAGCAGGTGCTTCATTCGGCCTCCTGCGGTTGGAAGGTTGCTATTTCGATCTCGTCGACGCCGTCGTTCTCCTCGAGACGTACGTTCACGCGCTGGGCGCGTGAGGTCGGCAGGTTCTTGCCCACGTAGTCGGGGCGGATCGGCAGCTCGCGATGGCCGCGGTCGACGAGCACGGCGAGCTGGACGCGGTCTGGCCGCCCGTAGTCGAACAGGGAGTCGATCGCCGCACGCACCGTGCGCCCCGTGTAGAGGACGTCGTCGACGAGCACGACCGTGGTCCCCTCGAGCGGGAAGCCGATGCGAGAGGAGTGCACCACGGGCGCGTCGCTGATGGGCCGCGACCCGACGTCGTCGCGGTAGAAGGTGATGTCGACCTCGCCCAGGGGAACCGGCTTGCCGGTCAGCTCCTCGATCAACGCCCGCAGCCGGCGGGCCATCAGGGCGCCGCGGGTGTGAATGCCCACCAGCGCGAGCGGATCGCCGACGGTGTTGCCTTCCACGATCTCGTGGGCAATGCGGACGAGCGCTCTGCGAAGGTCGTCCCTGTCGAGGACGATGCCCGTGTTCTCCAAGCGTGATCCTTCCTGGCCTCTCAGGACCGGGTTAAAGGAACCGACGGCGCGAGTGTAGCAACGGCGTGTGACGCCAGATGGTTGATTCCATGGCCACGTGTGCACGGGGGCGCGGCAGGCCGAGGTGGGCAAGGACGCAGGGTGAAGCCCATGCTGGTTGCATGGGCGAACCCGAGGACGCAGGTCCACCGACGGCATGGCGCGTCATCCGTGCGTGCGTGGTCGTGGAATCAACCATCTACGAGGGAGCCTCGGCGAGCGGCTCCGAAAGGAACCGGTCCTTGTATTCCCTCCAGCGGATCAGCTCCGGCTCGCGGCCGGAATCCGGATAGGGCACGTCGACGACGTCGAAGTCGCGCGGGACGACCGAGCGCTCGAACACTTCCCGAGCCTCCTTCTCGATCACCGGAGCGAAGTAGCGCGAGGAGAGGTGTGTCAGCGCCAGCATCGACACGCCGGCCGCACGTGCCACCTCGGCGGCCTGGCGCGCTGTCGAGTGGCCGGTCTGGCGCGCACGCTCGACCTCCTCGTCCGCGAAGGTGCCATCGTGGACGAGCAACTGGGCCCCGCCGGACACGGCGACCGTCGCTTCGCAGGGTTCGGTGTCGCCGGTGAACACCATCCTGCGGCCGGGCCGGGCATCTCCCAGCACATCGGCGGGCCCGATGGTCCGCCCGTTCAACTCGATCGCTTCGCCACGCTGGAGGCGGCCGAACGCGGGGCCTTCGGGAATGCCAAGCTCGCGGGCCCGTCCGAGGTCGAAGCGCCCCGGTCGCTCATCCTCGTAAAAGACATAACCGCGCGCTTCGAGACGGTGCACCGCAGCGTAGGCGCCGATGCAAAAGCCCTCGAATGGCACGGCCGCGCTGTGCTCGAGCTCTTCGAGGCGGACGTCGTAGGTGAGCTTCCCGTACACCCTGCGTAGGTCCGCCATCAAGGAGTGCAGACCCCGGGGTCCGTAGATCGTGAGCGGCACCTCGCGCCCGCGCAGCGCGAAGGTCTTCAGCATTCCCGGCAGTCCCAGGAAGTGGTCTGCGTGGTAGTGCGTCAGGAAGATGTGCTCGATGTCGGGCAGCCCCACGCTGCGCAGCAGCTGTCGCTGGGTGCCCTCCCCGCAGTCGATCAGGATGCGATCACCGCCGCGCCGCACGAACGCGCTCGCGGGCGCCCGCTGCACGGTCGGCATCGATCCGGCGGTGCCGAGGAAGAGCACGGAAAGGTCCATTCACCTATCTTGGCGGACCGCACCGTGACCGTCGATCCCGAGAGCGAGAACCTGCAGCTCGTGCGCCGCATCTATGCGGCATGGGACTCCGGGGACAGGGTTGCGATATTCGCGCTCCTGGACCAGGAATTCGAGTTCGTGAACCCCGACTACGCCGTCGACCCGGGCATTCGGCGAGGCCACGACGGCTACGCGAAAGTACTCGACAACCTCGCTGCGGCGTTCAGCGAGCAGCGCCACGAGCTCGGCGAGATGCTGGATCTGGGCGACCGGGTCCTGTGCCACACGGTTTTTCACGCCACCGGCCGCGACAGCGGCGCGCGGATCGACATCCCCGAACAGCACCTGTGGACCGTGCGGGACGGGAAGATCCTGCGGGTCGAGTGGTTCCACGACTCGGCCGAGGCGGAGCGGGCCGCCCGCGGCTTGTAGGTGCTACATCTAGAATCGCGGGCGAGCGCGCATAGCTCAGTGGATAGAGCGCTGCCCTCCGGAGGCAGAGGTCGCAGGTTCGAATCCTGCTGCGCGCGTGGTCCACGGAGCCGAATCCGCCCCTCTTCCGACCGACGAGCAGTTGTTCGCCGGAGTCCTTCCGAGCTTGCCCGACGAGAACGTTCAACGTCGGTTCACCGGGAAGGCGGGCGACGAGACGCTGGTCGAGGGTCACACGCTGGCGCAAGCGTTCAAAGACCTGTACCGAGAGCATGTTGGCCCCTTCACCGAGTCCACGCGCGTGCTCGACTACGGATGCGGTTGGGGTCGCATCACCAGGTTCTTCCTGAGGGATGTCGCCGGCGGGAATCTGTGGGGCATCGACTGCAACGAAGACCTCATCGACTTCTGCCGTGAGAGCAACCCGTGGTCTCGCTTCGAGGTGAACGACCCCCTCCCGCCAACCGATCTGGCCGCTGACCACTTCGACCTCGTGTTCAGCTACTCGGTCTTCAGCCACTTTCGGGAGGACGTCCACCTGGCATGGCTCGACGAGCTCCGGCGCGTGGTCAAGCCCGGTGGCCTGCTGGTTCTCACGGTCCGGCCGCGCCACTTCATCACGTACTGCGCCGAGTTGACCGCCGAGTCCACGCCGCAGGCCGCGCTGATCGACCTTTTCCCCGACCCCGAGCAGGCGCTCGACGACTATGACCGGGGCGAGTTCGTGTATGTCCCGTATCGAGTCTCGGGATACGGCGAGTGGTGGGGCGAAGCCTGCATCTCACGCGCCTACGTCGAACGAGAGTGGGCATCCAGGGCGTTCGAGGTACTCGACTTCGTCGAGGATCCCCACAGGTTCAAACAGCACCTCGTGGTGCTGCGCGCGTCCGGTTAGAAGCGGCTCTCCTGCTCGCTGGTGATCAGCACTCGGTAGTCCTCGAGGGCCCGGTCGACGCGGTCCTCGTAGACGTGGTCGGCCTTGTGAGCGGCCCGCAGGAGCTCGGCGGCGATCCCCACGCGTTGGTCCGGAGTCCTTCGCGGGTCGTCCTCGGAGCGGTCGTAGCGGTCCCGGAACAGGCGGATGAACTCCTCTCGTTCGGCGAGAGCCTCGCGCAGCCGCTGCGCCATGGCGAGAAACGCGGTCGTCTCCGTGTCTGCCGCGAGGGTCGTCACGTTGCGGTTCCCTTCGCGGCGCCGGGATTGTGTGATCCCCTGTGGCGCTTCACAAGCGCCCACGCGTAGAGCCACGCTCCCTCCCGCTCGACGTCGCTCAGCATTCGCCTGCGCTTGGCGATCTCGGTCTCGAGCTCGTCGAGCGTTGCTCCGCGGCGCGCCCTGTGCTCGAGGCTTTGGAAGAGCTCCCTGTCCATCGCCCAAAATTGAAGCGCAGGGCCCCCGGGTGCTCAAGCAACGTAATTCCGCTTTTTGGACCGATTTGGAAAAATCCGCCTTTCGGCGGATGAGTTCGGCTACCCAAGACCTGGATCTTGGGCAACAATGTCGAGAGGACGCCGCCGAGGGATGGAGCTGAACGGGTGGCACAAGACCTCGAGATGAAGATCGCGATCCTCACGCTCGCGGGCCGGGTAATGGATGCGATCGCGGAGCGCCAGCAGGCGGAAGGCGATCTGATCGATCGCTACCGCGACGTGATTCGCAAGACCTCCGACACGGTGGATGTCGGCGGCGAATCCTTGGACATCCAGCGCGATGCGGTCGCGCTCGACGAACGGGTCGAGCTGGCCGGCAAGTTCCTGCGGACGGTCCAGCGCAGCGACGGTGACTACGAGGCGACGATCACGCAGGCCCTGGGCCGCTTCGCCAATCTGATGGAGCGTTAGCTCACGTTTCGGCGTCGTCTTCGAGGACCCGGTTGCCCTCGGAGTCTTCGGAGCCTTCCCGCACCATGTCGCCGTCGCAGCGCAGACAGCGTCCCGCCTCCTCGATGGTCTCCCCCTCCGGATAGCTCACCCAGGTGGCCCCGCAGGACCGGCAGCGGTAGGTGCGCGTCACGCGTCGCCTCGATGGCCGAAGGCCACGCCGAACTGCTTGTCGGGCAGGTACCAACCGACGACCACCTCGTGTTCGAAGAACACCATCAGTGGGTCGCCGACCTCCCACCGGTCGTCGACCTCTGCGGGTGCCGAAAGCTCCACCGGGCGCCCGTCGTAGAGGCGTGCCAGGAGCAGCCCGTCCCCCCACCCGGCGAGTATCTCGGCTCCGAGCGAGTAAGTGGAGCCGAGCGGGGCCCAGTTGGGCAGATCCTCCGGCGGCCCTTCGGCGCCGTGTGACTCAGCGATGAGGCCATCCCGCAGCTTGATCTTCCACTCCACGGGGACGGCGACCAGGGGCCGGTCGCCCTGCAGCATCAGGAGGGTGGTCCGCAGGATCGCCCGGTCGCCTTCGTCCACGACGACCACGGTGTTCAGGTGCCGGTACCGGCGTCTGTCTCCCATCGCCTCGAGGATCGCGCTGCGCAGCTCGGCGCGCCCGTGCGTGCGGACCGTGATGCCGTTCAAGGACGAGGTCATGTGCACGTCCGGGTGGTAGAGCGCGATGCACTCGTCGAGCACCGCCTCGTTCCGCTCGATCCCCGCACGTTCGTAAACCATCGACGCCCGGATCGCGAGAGAGGCGGCCAACCGGTGCGGCGAACGAATCAAGGACATGGCCGACGATCCTCTTGCATATCGGGGCCGGGAGCAAGACCCTGCCGGTGACATTTCTTTCCCCAGGTCTTTACCGGAAAGACACAGACATGTTGGGTCTGCTGGCCGACCCTTGCTACATGGAGACAATGAATCGACTGATGGATCGATTCTGGCCCCTCGCCTGGGGCGGCACGATCGCCGCCCTCGTGGCCGCCGACCAGTCCCACCTGGTTCTGCCGATATTCCTTCCGGTGCTCCTGCTCGGAGCGCTGGCCGCGAGTCTCGACCAGAGCTAGGCGGGACTCAGGCGGGCGCGGGCGCGCCGGCTCGCACCGGCGCGAGCTCGACCGGGATGCCGTTCAGAACGGCGTTGCCGGAGGGAACGTCCACGGCCATCTCATCCGCGAGCAGATTGCTGTTCGCGCCGGGGTGCGCCGCCGCGACTTCCAGCCTGGCCTCGGGGTCGTCATGGCCCCAGCCGTGCGGGATGCTGACGACGCCGGGCATGATCGCGTCCGTCACCTCGACCGTGACCTCGACCTCGCCGCGCTCGGAAGTGACGCGTGCCAACCCTCCGTCCGTCAGGTCGAGCCGCTCGGCGTCGTCGAGGTGGACGTGCATGGTGCACCGCTCCTTGCCCCGTACGAGGTTCGGCACGTTGTGCATCCACGAGTTGTTGGAGCGCAGCTGACGCCGCCCGATCAACACGATGTCGCCATTGCGATGGCGTGCGGCGGCGGCTCGCAGACGGTCGAGATCGGCGACGATCCGTTCGGGCGCCAGCTCGATCTTGCCGCTCTCCGTGCGCAGCACTTCGGGGATGCGCGGCTCGAGCGGCCCGAAGTCGATGCCGTGGGGCGCCGCCTCCAGCTTCTCGAGCGTCAACCCGTCCGGGCGATCGCCGAAGCCGTCGCCGTAGGGACCGGAACGCAGCATCCAGTCGAGCATCCGCTCAGGCCCGCGGCGGGGCTCGAGCGCGGCGATCAGCTCACCGGCGTCCCGTCCCGCGAGCGGCGAGGCGGGATCCTGGAGGTCCCGGGCAACGAGGGTGCCGAGCACCATGTCGTCGAAGGCCTCGACGTCGACGTCCGGGCCCTGTCCGGCTGCGATACCGGCCAGCCGCAGGAGGGTGTGCCACTCGGGCATCTGGGAGTCGTCGAGCTCCAACACGGCTGGCGAGTAGTTCGCGACGTTGCGGGCCGCGAGCTGGTAGAGCGCAAGGTCGTAGTGCGAGCGGTAGAGCGGCGACGGCGCAGGAAGGATCACGTCTGCATGCCGCGTCGTCTCGTTCACGTAGATGTCGACGCTCACCATCAGGTCGATGTCCTCCAGCGCACGGCGCATGCGCCCGGAGTTGGGAGTGCTCACGACCGGGTTCCCCGCGAGCGTGAACAGGGCGCGCACCTGACCGTCGCCGGGCGTGTCGATCTCCTCCGCGAGGCCGGATACCGGCAGCTCGCCGAGCGCCTCGGGTAGACCACGTACGCGCGTGTGCCAGCGAGCCACGCGCATGCCCTTGCCCTTGCCCGGCATACCGCGCGTGTTGGAGGACCCGGCGGCAGCCCGCGTGAACATCGCCCCGCCCGCGCGGTCGAGGTTGCCGGTCACGACGTTCAGCACGTCGACCAGCCAGCTCGCCAGCGTGCCGAACTCCTGGGTGCAGGTGCCGATCCGCCCGTAGACGGCCGCGCTCTCGGCAGTGGCCAGCTCGCGCGCCATGCGGCGGATCTCGGCCGAGTCGATTCCGCACGCCTGCGACGCCGCCTCGGGGTCGAACTCACGGGCGATCGCCTGGACTTCCTCGAGCCCGGTGACGTGGGGGGCCACGTCGCCCAGGTCCGTCAGACCCTCCTCGACGATCACGTTGAGCATGCCGAGCAGCAGGTGTGCGTCGGTACCCGGGCGGATGAAGTGGTGCTCGTCGGCGTGCTCTGCGGTGCGACTGCGGCGCGGATCGATCACGACCACCTTTCCGCCGCGGTCCCGTATGTCTCGCAAGCGGCCGCGCAGGTCGGGCGCGGTCAGCAGGCTGCCGTTGGAGGCCAGCGGGTTGGCTCCCAGCATCAGCAGGTGGCTCGTGCGGTCCACGTCCGGAATCGGAATGCTCAGGGCCGTGCCGAACATCAGGCCCGCGGACACGTGCTTGGGCATCTGGTCGACGGTCGTGGCCGAGTACACGTTGCGTGTCCCGAGGGCCTTCACGAACGCCCGCCCGTACAACAGCGCGTCGAGGTTGTGGGCGTTCGGGTTGCCGAGGTAGACGGCGACGGCGTCCCGCCCATGCTCCTCGAGCACCGGCCCCAGGCGACGGTCGATCTCGGCGAAGGCATCGTCCCAAGACACCTCCTCGAAGCCCGAGGCGGTGCGGATCAGCGGGGACCGGATCCTGTCCGGGTCCTCGTGCAACGCCTTCAGGGCGAAGCCCTTGGGACAGATGAAACCGCGGCTGAAGACGTCGTCCGCGTCGCCGCGGATCGAGCTGATCGTCCCGTCCTCGAGCGTCAACTCCAGGCCGCACGTCGCCTCGCATAGCGGGCAGGTGCGATAGGCGGTGACGGCTGCGGTCAAGTCAACTCCTCGCCGGGCATGTTAAGGGTTCCGCCTGGCCACGCAAAAAGGTTGCCGCAGACGCGGTCGGAAGCTAGCCTCGACTAATGGCGTCGCTGTTAGAGGCACCGGACCTGATCTTCTGGTTTGCCGGATCCGCAGCCTTCATCTGGTGGATCGTCAGCACCTGGATCCACGCGCGCGGACGCCGGCGCTAGAGACCGTCGTCAGTCGCTGCCGTCGGGTCCGAGCGCGGCGAGAGTCGCGCCGATCACGATCGCGGATCCGACCAGGTGAAGGACAAGCGCGACGACCACCGCTGTGGTCGTGCCGGCCGCCACGGCCCCCCCGATTGCGGCGGCGGTGAGGGTGGTGAGGCCGACAAAGATGATGAGGAGCGCCATCGGGGCGGATCATACTCACGGGGCGGCCCGAATCCCCCGCGGACGCCCGGTTTACGAACCTCGTCTCGTGGCAATAACGACAGCACCTCCAAAGAAGAAACCTTGCCTGCCAGCGGCAAGGCATCTCTTGGAAAGCGTCTTCCTCCCGGCAGGCGCTTTCCTGTTTCTGGAGCTGTTTCGGTCTTAGTAGTTGGCCGGGGGATCGCTTGCCGGGAACGTCTCGTCCGCCTCGCGGTCGGCCTTGTCGTCGTCCTTCTGCTTCGGCGGGTCCGGGGAAACGTCGTCACCCGAGACGTCGGGCTGCTCGTCCTCGGTCCCGGACCCGGGACCTTCGCGCTCGCGGTTCTGCCCGCCCGCGGGAGGCTCGCGGGATTCCTCGGGTGAGATGCGATCCGGGTCTTCCATCAGGCGACGACCGCAATGATGAGGCCCGCGAGCAGAGCAGGCGGCATGTAGAAGAGGATCGTGTCCGCAAGGAAGCGCGTGAGCCCTTCGCTCGTGCGCCTACCGCTGCGAAGCAGCAGCAGGGCAGGGACGTGTGTCGCAGTGATGATCAGGGCGAAGATCGATAGGAGCCCCAGCACCACACAGCCGGTGTCGGTACCGCTGAAGTCGTGGAACAGCTCGTTCTGGCAGGTGGAGGTCAGCAGCCAGAGGGCCAGCGTGCCGAGTGGACCAAGCACGAGCGCGGTGCGATCACGTGCCGGCATCGGCGGGAGGTAGTCGGTCTCCGCCTCCTCGTGGCGGCGTTGCGCCGCCCGCTGCCGCTTCCTCGGGGAGACCTCCTGGACGTCCGTGACCGCAGGCGCCTGCTTGTCGGCCTCGACCTCGACATACGTGATTGGCACATCGACCTCGCTGCGGACCCGCTCGAGCAGGTCCTTCTCGAGCCAGGTCGTCTCCTCGGGCGGCGGCGCGACGATGATGACTTCGTCGGCAGGAAACTTCACGAGCGCATCGCGCATCGCGAGCTCGGGCTGGGCCTCGCCCACCTCTCCCCTCGCGATGATGCCCATCTGGCGCAGGGCGCCCACGGAAGACTCGAGCCGCTTGTGAGCCTGGGCGATCTCGTCGTCAACGTCGCCGGCGGCAAGTGCGAGTGGCGACGCACCGCGGGCCGGAGAGACGATCATCACCTCGGCGTTGTCGAGGTCGCCGGCACGCTTGGAGATCTCCTCCATCAGCCGACCGCCCCCGACGGCCTCGTTTGCGACCACCAGCAGCCGTAGCGAGCCGGTGCTCCCCGAGTTACCGGCAGGGCCATTTGTCGAGCGGGTGGCCATGCGAGACGGTTACCCCCGCGCCTGTGCGCAAAACCTCATCGGTCCGCGAGGGGAGTCTCGTCGAGGTGATCGATCAGTTCGCGGATCGACTCGTAGACGCACGCAGCCCCGCTGTCGAGAAGCTCCTGCTCGGAGAATCCTCCGGTGAGCAGCGCGACCGTCGGTATACCGCAACGCTTCGCGGCGATGCAGTCCCACGTCGAGTCGCCCAGCATCACCGCATCTCCGCCGCCCGCCTTCTGCTTCGCGGCGGCGACCAGATCGGGGTCGGGCTTCGTATGCTCGACGTCGGCGGAGGTGGTCCAGCCCTCCACGAGCGAGCGCGCGTCGAGCAGGTCGAGATAGTGGTCGACCTCCTCGCTTTTGGCGGAACTTGCGAGGACGGTGGCGTGACCACGCTGTGTGAGCACCTCGATCAGGCGGCGCGCGTCCGGCAACGGCTGCACCTCGTCGATCAGCTCCTGGTAGAGGCTCTTTTCGGCGTCGCGGATGTCGTCTCCGATGCGCTTGTCGGTCTCCTCGTCGCACAGAGACGCGATCAGCTGGTCGCCGCCCATCCCGATGTGGCGGTGGATGCGCCACAGGGGCAGCACGAGGCCGTGGCGGCGAAAGGCGCGATACCACGCGATCGTGTGGTGGTAGTTCGTGTCGACGAGCGTGCCGTCGACGTCGAGCAGGGCGGCTGGAGGAGGCATGATCCGCAGCATTGTGAATGCCCAAGGGCCCAAGGGCCCAAACCGGGACATCTGGATCGGCTGCTCCGGCTGGAACTACGCCGACTGGAAGGAGGCCTTCTACCCGAAAGGCCTGCCCGCGCGCCGGTGGCTCGAGTACTACGCGAAGCATTTCTCCACCGTCGAGGTCAACAACACCTTCTACCGGCTGCCCTCGCGTGACGCGGTCGCCAACTGGGCCGCCCAAACGCCCCGCGACTTCGTGTTCACGGTCAAGGCCAGCCGCTACCTGACGCACATCAAGCGTCTGACGACCCTCGGCGCGGGGTGGGAGCGCTTCCACGAGCGGATCGCGCCGCTGATCGAAGCGGGCAAGCTCGGTCCCGTCCTGTGGCAGCTGCCCGCGAACTTCCACTGCGACCTGGAGCGGCTCCGAACGGCGCTCGACCAGCTTCCCGAGGGCCGGCACTGCTTCGAGTTCCGCCACCCCAGCTGGTTCAACGACGATGTCTATGAAGCACTGCGGCACGGCGGCGCAGCACTCGTGATCGGCGACCATCCCGAGCGCCCGTTCCAAACCTACGAGTTCACTGCGGACTGGACTTTCGTGCGATTCCACTACGGATCACGCGGGCGCAACGGCAACTATGCGAAGGCCGAGCTCGAGACCTGGGGCCACCGCATGGCGCAGTGGCGCCGGACGGTCGACGTGTACGCCTACTTCAATAACGACTGGCGCACCTACGCGGTGCGCAACGCGCGCGAGCTAAAGCGCCTGCTCGGCTAGGAGCGGGAGCCGGCCTTTGGCCGCTTCGCGCGCGCCGGTGCCTTCTTCGCGGCCGGTTTCTTCGCAGCGGCCTTTTTTGCCGCCGGCTTCTTCGCGGCAGGCTTCTTCGCCTTCGACGAGGCGCCGTTGGTTGCCGCCGGCTTGCTGCCGCCGGCAGCAGCGAGGCTCGCCTCCAGCGCCGCCATCAGATCGGGGACCTCGGCGGGCTCGTCGACCTCCGGCTGCGTGGAGATGTCCTCTCCCTGCGCCTTGCGCTCGATCAGGTCGAGCACCCGCTCTCGATACTCGTCGCGATACTTCGAAGGATCGAAGTCGGTCGCCTGCGACTCGATCAGCTGGCGCGCCATGGCGAGCTCGCGGTCGGTCGCGCGCGTGTCGTCGTCGGGCAGCTCGTCGAGCCGGTCGGATGGGACGAGCTCGTCAGCGAACAGCATCGTCTCCATGGTGAGAACCTCGCCGGCGGGCCGGATCGCGGTCAGGTACTCCTTCGAGCGCAGGACCACCCGTGCGATCGCCACCTTGTTCGTCTCCCGCAGCGCATCGAGCAACAGCCTGTAGGCCTTGGCCGCACCGGTGTCGGGGACCAGGTAGTAAGGGTGTTCGTAGTACAGGGGATCGATGTCGGCGACGTCAACGAAGTCCTCGATGTCGATCGTGCGGGTCTTCTTGGGATCGAGCGCCTCGAGCTCGTCCGGGGTGATGACCACGTACTTGTCGGGGGCGATCTCGTACCCCTTGACGATGTTCTCGTACGGGACTTCCTCCCCATGGGCGGGGCAGATGCGCTTCTGCTGGATCCGCACTCCATCGGAGTCGTGCAGCTGATTGAAGCGGACGGTCTTCTTCGAAACGGCGCTGTAGAGCTTCACGGGCACGTTCACGAGCCCGAAGCTGATGGCGCCTCTCCAGATTGATCTAGCCATTTCCTTCCTTCATTCGACACAAATGATGTTACTTACGTCAACTGCCTGGCTCTGCAATGGAACTCTCATATAGAGACCGCCTGGGTGGGACGGATTCATCGGGGTCGGGCACCTTGATGACTTTGCTACCCGGTGGGTAGTAAATCCAGCGCGGTGGCGAACTTGGCCCCCTAGCGCACGTCGAAGCTGCGGCCCCCCGAAACCGTCCCCGCGACCTGGCCCGAAAGGGCGGCTCGGACTCCCGCCGCGAGCTGGGCGGTCGACACCACTCCGATCACATGGCCGACCACCCGGCCGCCGGCGTCCACGAAGAACGTCTCGGGGATCCCCGTCGCCCCGTAGTCGTCGGCCACACCGCGGCGGGCGTCCCGGACGCTCGGGTAGGTCAGGCCGAACTCGTCGCTGAACTCCCGTGCGTCGCCCCGCAGGTCCTGGATGTTCAGCCCGAGAAAGGCGATGCCCCGGGGGCCCAGCCGTTCCCAGCCCTCCCGCAAACGTGGCGACTCCTCGCGGCACGGCGTGCACCACGATGCCCATAGGTTGAGCACCAGCGGAGTGCCGCGCAGCTCCGCCATCGTCACCTGGCCGTCGGCCAGCGCGGTCCCCAGCGTCTCCTCGAGGCGGGCCGGCAGGGTGCCGCGCTCCAGCACCTCCAGGCTGAACGCGGGGGCGCGCGGGGCCCGGCCCTCGGCCAGGGCCGAGTCGATCGCGTCGTTGGTGCCCTTGGCCACGAGCCCGTAGACCAATAGCGCCACGAACAACAGCACCAGGCCCAGTGCGAGCCACCGGCCCCACGGGCGCCGGCGTGCGGGGGGCGCGGTTGCTTCCACGGCCAAAGCCTGACATACGGCCGGCGCCGTTACGTCGTCCGCCGCCCGTAGCGTTCAGGCGGGACACGACCATGGACGGAGACCCAGCCGAGAAGGCATACCCCCTCGTGGTGCGTGATCGCGTGCCACCCACCTGCAACGCCTGCGCATCGGAGCTGCTCCAGCTCGAGGCATGGCGCGAGCGTGGAGCGGGCGGGCTCACACTGCGGCTGCGCTGCCCCGAGTGCGATGTGCGAACCATCCGCGACCTCGACGCAGGCGAGGCTGCGCAGGTGGACGACGCGCTCTCCAAGGCGCGACTCGAGATGGTCGCTCTCTATGAAGCAGTCGTCCGCACGAACGTCGCCGACGAGGCGGATCTGCTGGCGAAGGCCCTGGCGCTGGATCTGATCGGCCCGGACGACTTCGCCCGGCTGCTGAGGTGAGTGGCCTCCGGGAGGAGCGCGGATACAATCGCATCAGCTCTACGGAGACCTGATGACGGCCACTGAAGACCCACTCCAATGCCGATCGCCTTTCGACCACGACTGCCACGCAGGACACGTGCTCGTCGCCACGGCGCTGCCGTCACCGCGTCACCGGAGCGCACCCAGCCGCACGTAGAGCTGGTCTCCCACGAGGGGATCCGCTGGATTCACATCGAGGAGCCGGGCCCCCTCGAGCGTGCCTGGCTGACCGAGCACTTCGACTTCCACCCGCTGGATCTCGAGGACGTCATGTCCCGCAACCAGCGGCCGAAGATCGACGAGTACCCGGACTACCTCTTCATCGTTCTGCACTTCCCGATCTTCGACAAGCAGGTCGGGCGCCTCAACTCGGGTGAGCTGGACCTCTTCGTTGGCCCCGACTACATCATCACGCTCCCGAACCAGCCCCTGAAGCCCGTCGAATACCTGTTCGAACGATGCCGCACGAACGAGGAGGTTCGCGCGCAGCTCTTCGCCAACGGCACCGGCTTCCTGCTCTACCAGATCGTCGACCAGTCCTTCGACTACTGCTTCCCGATGCTGCGGAAGATCGGGAACAAGCTCGAGCAGCTGGAGGAGGACATCTTCATCGGCCGCGGCGAGGAGATCGTGCGCGACATCTCCAACGTGAAGCAGGAGATCATCAACTTCCGCAAGACGATCCGCCCTCAGCGCACGGTGCTACGCGATCTCGAGCGCACCAAGCAGCGCTACATGCGCGACGAACTGGAGGTCTACTTCGACGACATCGTGGACGCGTCCGAGCGCATCTGGGACATGCTCGAGAACTACAAGGAGGTCGTGGAGGCGCTCGAGGACACGAACGAGTCCGTGATCTCACACCGCGTGAACGACATCCTGCGCGTGCTGACATCGATCAGCGTGATCGTGCTCCCGCTGACGTTCATCGCGAGCATCTGGGGGATGAACGTGGGCGTGCCCGGCGAGGGCGACGACACCGCGTTCTGGATCGTCAGCGGCGTGATGTTCGCGATGCTCGTCGGGATGGTCGTGTTCTTCCGGCGGAGGGGCTGGCTGTGACCGCTAGGTCCGCTCCGCCCGCCGCTTAGCCGCGCGCAGCCAGTCGCGGCGCAGCAGCACGCTGCCGAAGTGCACCAGGCGCCAGTACCGCGCAAAGTTGCGCCGCGCCGACTCGTCGGTGAGGTGGATGCGCGTCTCGGTCACCAGTCGCGTGCCGTTGCCGTTCGGCTCGGCCCAGAACGCGGCGGCGACCTTGGCCCAGCCGGGCGCGTCCCAGGCGAGGAACTCTTCGCGGGTGCGGATCGGCGCGCCCCCGCCGGTCGGCTTCCAGGGCCGGCCGATGTAGCCCATCAGGAGCGGCCGCCCGGGGACGTCTTCGAATGCGGCAAAGCCCGCTGTCCGCATGAGGTCGTCCCATAATGGCCCGCGCGGCACGATCACGCGACGGCGAGAGATCATCAGCGGGATTGCTCGCAGCGTCAGCAATCCGAGGGACATCGGCATCTCCCGTGCCGAGACCTCGCGCGCCGCGCGCAGCGCGGTCGCAGGGTTGGCGGTCGTGCCGACGCTCACCGTGTCGGTGTACTCGTGGTGCGGCAGCAGTTCGTCGAGCGCGCCCATACTAGAACGCTGATTCTACTACTCAGACCGGTTCGAGTGCGCGATGCGGCTCGCCGGGAGGCTCGACCCGGATCGGGTCGCCGGGATGTACCTCGCCGCCGGCGGCCACGACTGCCATCACTCCGGCCTTGCGGACCAGCGCCCCGTGCTCGTCACGGTCCAGGGTTGCGGCCATCAGGCCCGGCTGGATCGCATCCAGCTGCTTGCACGGGTTGCGCAGGCCGGTGATCTCGACCGCCGCCTCGCTGCCGAGGCGCAGCCGCGTCCCGGTGGGCAATGCCAGCAGGTCGACCCCGCGCGTCGTGATGTTCTCGCCCATCCGCCCGGCGGCGACAGAGAACCCTCCGGCGCGGAGCTCGTCGTGCAGCTCGGCGTGGATCAGGTGCACCTGGCGCAGGTTCGGCTGCTCGGGATCCCGCGCGACGCGCGAGCGATGCTTGACCTTGCTCCCGGCATGCACGTCGCCCTCGACGCCGATCCCGGGCAGCAGCCGGATGTGATCCTGGTTGGCCTTGTCCGGCCCGTGACTGGAGCTGCGGCTGACCGCGACTACGAGGGGAGCTTCATCCACCGGCGACGGCGGGCAGAATCGTGATCTCGTCGCCGTCGCCGACCGGGGTGTCGAGCCCCTGGCCGAAGCGGATGTCCTCGCCGCCGACGTAGACGTTCACGAAACGGCGCAGCTCACCGTTCTCGGTGATGCGGTCACGCAGCCCTTCATAGCGCGCGTAAACGGCATCGAGCGCCTCGCCGACCGAGCCCGCCTGCACCTCGGTCTCGGACTCGTTGCCGGTCAGCGCCCGGAGCTGCGCCGGGATCTTGACGGTCACGGCCAACTACACGGCCTCGTGGCTGCTGACAGGGACGTTCTCCGAGAAGCTCGCGAGCGTCGGCTCCACGTCATAGGTCGAGACCACATCCCGCACGGCATCGAGCGTCTTCAACCCGTCGCCGGTGTTGTAGAGCACCACGCGATCGGATGGTCCGATGTCGCCGCGCTCGGCCAGCTTCGCGAGGACCGCGGTGGTCACTCCTCCGGCGGTCTCCGTGAAGATGCCGGTGGTCTCGGCCAGGAGGCGAATGCCATCGACGATCTCTTCGTCGGTGACGGAGTCGATCGAGCCCTCGGTGCGGCGTGCCACCTCGAGTGCGAACACACCGTCCGCGGGGTTCCCGATCGCCAGCGACTTTGCGATCGTGTCGGGGCGCACCGGGCGGCAGATGTCGTGACCCGCGGCGAATGCCTGCGCCACGGGGCTGCAACCTTCGGCCTGCGCGCCGTGGAACGCCGGCAGCGAGCCTTCCAGGATGCCGAGCTCGAGCCACTCCTCGAAGCCGCGAGCGATCTTGGTGAAGAGCGAGCCCGACGCCACCGGGCACACGATGTGGTCGGGCAGCTCGAACCCGAGCTGCTCGGCGACCTCGAACGCGAGGGTCTTGGACCCCTCTGCGTAGTACGGCCGCAGGTTCACGTTCACGAACGCCCACGGGTGCTCGCCCGACAGCTCGGTGCACAGGCGGTTGACGTCGTCGTAGTTGCCCTTCACGGCCACCAGCCGGGTCCCGTAGACGCCGGTCGCGAGGATCTTCTGCTCCTCGAGGTCGGCGGGAACGAAGACGTAAGAGTCGAGGCCGGCAGCCGCCGCGTGCGCAGCCACGGCATTGGCCAGGTTTCCGGTCGAGGCGCAGGCGACGACATCGAAGCCGAGCTCCTTGGCCTTTGCGACCGCAACGTTGACGACCCGGTCCTTGAACGAATGTGTCGGGTTGGCGGCGTCGTTCTTGACCCAGACCTCCCCCACGCCCAGCCGCTCGGCGAGGCGCTCAGAGCGGATCAGCGGCGTGAAACCCGCGTCCAGCCCCGTTTGCGGGCGGCGGTCGAACGGCAGAAAGTCCGCATAGCGCCAGATCGACGGAGGCCCCGCCTGGATCTTGCGCCGCAGCTCGGCCGGGTCGCCAAGCCCGGAATGGTCATAGCTGACTTCGAGCGGCCCGAAGCAGTGCTCGCAGACGTAGCTCGCCCCGAGCTCGTACTCCTCCCGACACTCCTTGCATTTCAGTGCTGCAGCTGGCATCTAGTCTCCTTCAACGAAAAAAACCTCTGCCCGGGTGTGGGAGAGGTTTCGTCGAAGAAGCTCTTGCCCACATCTCCCAGGCCTTAACTTGGAGCCTGCTGGAATTGGCACCGTTTCTCGAGCTTGCGCTCGGAATGGTTGCCGGGGTTTCACTGGGCCAGTCCCTCCACCCCTCTGGATGCTTGCTATGTGACGCGGGATTAAAGCAAATCCCGAGGTCGAATGCCAGTTTCCGGCCGCTCTCGTAGGATTCGGTGCCCGTTGGCCAACCACCGATTATGGGCTCCCTGGCGGCTGCAGTACCTCAAAGGCGACAAACCAGACGAGTGCATCTTCTGCACCCGCCCCGCCATGGGGGACGACGAGCGCGCGTTGATCGCGCATCGTGGGGATAGCTGCTACGTGATCCTGAACGCCTTCCCCTATACCAACGGGCACGTGATGGTGGCCCCTTACGAACACGTCTCGGACCTGCGCGAGCTCGGTGACGAAGCCGCCGCGGAGCTGATGGCGCTCACGCAGCGCTCGCTCGGCGCGGTGGAGCACGTCTACGGTCCCGAGGGGTTCAACCTCGGCGTGAACCTGGGCGACGTTGCGGGCGCGGGGTTTGCCGGACACGTGCACCAGCACATCGTGCCCCGCTGGAAGGGCGACACGAACTTCATGCCGGTGGTCGGCGACACCCTCGTGCTGCCGGAGGTGCTGCCGGATTCGTGGGCCAAGCTGCGTGACGCGTTCGCGGAGACGGCATGACCACCGTCTCGCCCGGGATCTTCAAGGCCTACGACGTCCGGGGCACGTACCCGGACCAGATCGACGAGGACGTCGCCTACCGCGTGGGGCGCGCATTCGCGCGCGTGCTGCGCGACCTGCGCGCTGCCGGTGACCGCACGCTGCGAGTCGCGGTAGGCCATGACATGCGCCTGCACTCCCCCGCCCTCGCCCAGTCGTTCGCCCGCGGCATGACCGAGGAGAAGTGCGACGTGCTCGATATCGGAGAGGTCGGCACGGAGATGGTCTACTACGCCGTGGGGTCGCGGGAGATGGACGGCGGCGTATCGGTGACCGCTTCCCACAATCCAAAGCAGTGGGCGGGCTTCAAGTTGGTGCGGGAGGGCGCGCTGCCGCTTTCTGGCGACGTCGGCATACCGGACGTGCAACGCGTGGTGGCCGAGGACGACTTCCCCCCTCCCACCACCACGGGCACGATGGAGCGCGCCGACCTTTACGAGGAGTTCCGGCGTTACACGCTCGGCTTCATCGAACCCGATGCGATCCGGCCGATGAAGCTGGTGCTCGATGGCGGCAACGGCATGGCCGGCCGGATGATGGGGCCGCTGCTCGACTCGTTCCCCGTCGAAGGCGAGCGCCTCTACTTCGAGCCCAACGGCGAGTTCCCCGGCCATGAGCCCAACCCGCTGCTCGAGGAGAACCGCAAGCTGATCATGGACACGGTCCTCGACCGCAGGGCGGAGCTCGGCATCGCCTGGGACGGCGACGCCGACCGCTGCTTCTTCATCGACGACCGAGGGGAATTCGTGCCGGGCGACTTCCTCACCGCCCTGCTGGCCGAGGCGGTGCTGGCGAAGGAGCCGGGGGCGACGGTCCTCTACGACGTGCGCGCCAGCCGCGCCGTTCCCGACACCATCGAGCGGCTCGGCGGCCGCGCTCTGGTGAACCGCGTGGGCCATGCGTTCTTCAAGGCGCGGATGCGAGAAGAGGACGCGGCTTTCGGCGGCGAGGTCTCCGGCCACTACTACTTCCGCAAATTCTGGTGCGCGGACTCGGGCGTGATCCCGGCTCTGCTGGTCCTCGAGGTCCTGTCGGTGCGGGGAAAGACGATGTCTGAGCTGCTCCAACCTTTCCGCGACAAGTACTTCATCTCTGGTGAGATCAACTCCACGGTCGACGACCCGGAGGGCAAGATGAAGGAGATCGCCGAGCGCTACGCCGACAGCGAGGTGACGTGGCTCGACGGCGTGTCGGTGGATTGCGGGACCTGGCACTTCAACGTGCGCCCGTCGAACACCGAACCGCTCCTGCGCCTGAACCTCGAGGCGTTCAGCAAGGAGGAGATGGACGCCCGCACCGACGAGATCTTGGCCCTGATCCGCTCGTGAGCGAGCCGCTCACCGCCGATGCGGCGCTCGCCCGCGCCGCCGATGCGGGCATCCACCTGCTGCGGATCCCCACCCCCTTTGCGGTCGGCCGCGTCAACACCTACCTGATCGAGGACGACCCGCTCACGCTCGTCGACTCGGGGCCCAACTCCGGTCGCGCCCTCGACGAGCTCCAGCACCAGCTCGCCGAGCGCGGCCGCTCGCTCGAGGACATCGAGCAGGTGGTCCTCACCCACCAGCACATCGACCACCTCGGACTGGTCGACATCATCGTCTCCCACTCGGGCGCCGAGGTGGCCGCACTCGACAAGCTCGCGCACTTTGCCGAGCACTACGGCGAGGACGCCGCGCGCGACGACGAGTTCGCGGGAGGCGTGATGCGGCGCAACGGGATCCCGGACGAGATCGTGCGTGCGCTCCAGACGGTGTCCTCGGCGTTTCGCGCCTGGGGGTCGAAGGCGAAGGTCACCCGCCCGCTGCGCGACGGCCAGAAGCTCGAGCTGCGCGACCGCACCCTGCAGGTCCTGCACCGGCCGGGCCACTCGCCGTCCGACACGGTCTTCTGGGACGAGGAGCGCAAGATCCTGATCGCGGCGGACCATCTGATCAAGCACATCTCCTCCAACCCGCTCATCAGCCGGCCGCTCGAGGACCGCGAGGAAACCGATCCGGCAAACCGCCCGCAGGCGCTCGTCACCTACCTGGAGTCGTTGCGACGCACGCGTGAGATGCCTGCCGAGATCGTGCTCTCGGGGCACGGCGAGCCAATCACCGACCACGTCGCGCTGATCGACGAGCGCTTCGAGTTCCACCGCCGCCGCGCCGACAAGATCTACGACCTGATCGGCGAACGTCCGCGCACCGGATACGACCTCACGCAGGCGCTGTTCGGCGACATCGCGGTCACCCAGGCCTACCTCACCCTGTCGGAAGTGCTCGGCCACGTCGACCTGCTGCTGAACGACGGGCGCGTGCGCGAAGTCGAGCACGACGGCGTCGCGCATTTCGAGGCGACATGAGCGACAGGTATCTTTTCCCGCTTGCCGCGGGTATTGGATATTCATGGAGGCGCGCGTAGCGCGACTCTCAGGACTTAGGTGCGGGCGAAGCCCGCTCGATACTTTGATGCAACCTGTTGTCACGGAGCCCACGACGGGGATCGCCGACGCTGAGCCACGGTCGGTGTTTCCTGGCACCAAGCCGCGGATGCTGCTGATCGTCAACCCGTTCGCGACCACGGTGTCCGGACGGCTCAAGAACCTCGTGGTGTATGCGCTGCGCGGCCGCTACGACATCGAGGCCGTCGAGACGCAGCGACCGAACCACGCGACCGAGCTGACGCGGGAGGCCGTCGGCGAGGGATTCGACCTGGTCGTCTCGTTTGGAGGAGACGGCACGCTGAACGAGGCTGCGAACGGAATCGTGGGCTCGGACGTGCCGCTCTCGGTCCTGCCGGGGGGTTCCACCAACGTCGTCTGCCGGATGCTCGGGATCCCGACCGACGTGGTCGACGCCACCGAGCACCTGCTTCAGCTGGCGGACGAACTCCAGCCGCGGCGGCTCGACATGGGACGCGTGAACGGCCGGTACTTCCTCTTCTCGAGCGGGGTCGGTATCGACGCCGACGTGACGCGCTGGGTCGACGCCCATCCGCGGCTGAAGGCGCGCGGTGGCGACGCGACGTTCACGTACGCCGCGCTGCGCAGCTACTTCCGTGACTATCGTGGGCGCCCGCCGCTGCTCGAAGTGCAGGTCGGCGACCACCGCGTGCCCGGGCTGAGCGCGATCGTCCAGAACTCCGATCCGTACACGTTCTTCCGCAAGACACCGCTGCGGGTGTGCGAGGACATCGCGATGGACGACGGCACGATCTCGCTGACGGTCATGCGCCGCGCGGGGTTCTTCCTCGATGCACCCGGCATCCTCTACCGCCTGTTCTCGCGCAAGGGCATCCTTGCGCAACACCGCCAGGCATCGAGCTTCCCGCGAATCCAGAACGCGACGGTGCGCACGCTCGACGGGCGCGACCTCCCGCTCGAGGTCGACGGTGACTACATCGGGGCGTGCCCCGAGGCCGTGTACGAAGCCGCGCCGGGCTCCCTACTGTTCATCGCCTAGACCCAGGTGTCGATGTGGTGCCGAGGCTCCGGGGCTAGCCGGGCGTGACGCGGTAGGCGTCGAACACTGAGTCGACGTTCCTCAGGCGCGTGACGCAGTTCTTCAGCGCGACGGTGTCGGGTACCTCCACGACGAACCGGTTCTTGACCATCGGGTGGTCGACCGTGCAGCGGGCCTCGAGGATGTTGATGCCGGCCTCTGCGAAGGTCCGTGAGAGGTCCTCCAGCATGCGCGTGCGGTCCCAGCCGTCGACCTGCAGCTCGACGCGGAAGCCCGTCTCGTTGTCGCCGTCCCACGATACGTCCGTGAACCGCTCGGGCTGCCTCATCAGGCTGGCCACGTTTTTGCAGTCCTCGCGGTGGATCGTGATGCCGCGGCCGAGCGAGATGTAGCCGACGATCTCGTCGCCCGGCACGGGGCGGCAGCACTTCGCGAGGCGGACCATCACGTCGTCGATGCCCTCCACGCGGATTCCGTAGCGCGATGCCGAGCCCTCGGGGCGTGCGCGCTCCTCCCGGCCGCGCACGAGGCCCTCGCCGGGCTGCTCCTCGACGGCGGCCTCGCCCTGCTTGAGGCGCTGCATGACCTTGTTGACGACCACGCGAGCCGACACCTTGGCCTGTCCGAGTGCGATGTAGAAGTCGTCGGCCTTGCGGAAGCCCATCTCGCGGATCACGTCGGCGAGCAGCGGCGAGCCGGTGATCTTCTGGGCCGGCAGGCCCTGCTTGCGCAGGGTGTCCTGGAGCAGCTCGCGGCCGCGGTGCTCGGCGTCCTCCCGCTTCTCCTTGGTGAACCACGCCCGGATCTTGTTGCGCGCCCGGGTCGTGCGCACGAGCGACAGCCAGTCGCGCGAGGGTCCCCGCTCGGACTTGGACGTGAGAATCTCGACGATGTCGCCTGACTGCAGCTGGTAGTGAAGCGGCGTGATCTTGCCGCTCACCTTGGCTCCCACGCACCGGTGCCCGACATCGGTGTGCACCGCATAGGCAAAGTCGAGCGGCGTCGAGCCCGCAGCCAGCGACATCACCTCGCCCTTCGGCGTGAACACGAAGACTTCGTCCTCGAACAGGTCGATCTTGAGTGTCTCCATGAACTCCTTGGGGTCCTGGAGCTCCTGGTGCCAATCGAGCAGATGGCGCAGCCAGGCCGGCCGCGCCGCGGGACCCGCCTCGTCCACGTCGGCGGTCTCGTCGCCGTTCGTCAGCGGCGCGCGGTGACCGGCGCCGTCGCGGCGCGACATCCCGACGTCCTTGTAGATCCAGTGCGCCGCGACGCCGAACTCGGCCGTGTAGTGCATCTTGCGCGTGCGGATCTGAATTTCGAGCGGGCGGCCCTCGGGGCCGATCACGGTCGTGTGCAACGCCTGGTACAGGTTGAACTTGGGCATCGCGACCATGTCCTTGAAGCGCCCGGGCAGCGGCTTCCACAGCGAGTGAATGATGCCGATTGCCCCGTAGCAGTCCTTCACGGAGTCGACGATCACGCGCATCGCGGTGAGGTCGTAGATCTCGTTGAACTCGCGGCCCTTCTTCGTCATCTTCGAATAGATCGAGTAGAAGTGCTTGGCGCGTCCTGACACCTCGGCCTTGATACCGACCGCCTCGAGCTCCTGCGTCAGATAGCGGCCCGCGCGTTCGACGTAGCCCTCGCGCTCCTCGCGCTGCTGGTTGACGAGCGACTTGATCTCGCTGTACTTGCGCGGGTGCAGCGCCGAGAACGCGAGATCCTCCAGCTCCCACTTGATCGAATGGATGCCGAGCCGGTGCGCGAGCGGGGCGAAGATGTCGAGCGTCTCCTTCGCCTTGTCGATCTGCTTCTGCTTCGCGAGCGCGTCGAGCGTGCGCATGTTGTGGAGGCGGTCGGCCAGCTTGATCAGGATCACCCTGATGTCGGTGGCCATCGCGACCATCATCTTGCGGTAGTTCTCAGCCTGCTGCTCGTCGCGGCTCTGGAAGGTGATGCCGGTGAGCTTGGTGACTCCGTCGACCAGCTGGGCGACGTCGTCGCCGAAGTGCTCGCGCACGTCCTCGAGCGAGGCGGACGTGTCCTCGACGGTGTCGTGCAGCAGCGCGGCGCAGATCGTGTCGGTGTCGAGGCGCATCCCCGCGCAGATCTTCGCGACGCCGACCGGGTGCGTTATGAACGGGGCGCCGGATTTGCGCCGCTGATCCGCGTGTCGCTGGCAGGCGAAGGCGAACGCCTGGCCGACCTGGTCGAGGTCGACGGGGCGGATCGCGTCGTCGGCGTGCTCCGAGATGACCGCGAACAGGTCGGCGAGCAGCTCCTGCTCGTGGGGCAAGAGGCCGAGATCCGCTCCGACCGCGCCGTTCGCCGCGGCCGGTCGCTCGCGAACGCCGATCCGGATGTGGGCGTCGGGCGGCAGGTCGCTGGGAGCGCCGCCCGCATCGAGGATCGGCTCGCCCGAACGCCCGTCGTCGTGACTGCCGTCTACGCGGCCCTCACGCTCGGTGCTCTCGGTGTCACGCTGCTCAGGTATCGAAGTCCCTCTTCGGCCGCCGCGGCACAGGCCCTGAACGTTTCGGAGCGCTCCAGCTCGGCCCGCTGCCCTTTGGTAATCGTGCAGCTAACGGTACCGCTTGAGCCCTGGAAACTCGCGAGATTCAGCTCGGTCAGCACCCGCATGCACCGCCCCGCCACGGCAGCCGGCCGTGGGTGGCGCCCTGCACCCTCGAGGGCGCTGCGCGGAATCGGGCATCCGGCCGGGTCCAGGGCCCCCAGCGCCCGGTAGACATCGGTCAGATGCGGGCGCAGGCTGTGCTGGTGTTCGACGACGGCGCGCGTGAACTCGACCTCGGCCGCGCCCCACCCCAGGTGCAGGAATCCCGGGCCGCTTCGCTCCGCCAGCGCGTGCGCCGCCGCCGAGGGCGGGGGATCGAGCGCGAACACGTGCGTGAAACGCTCTGCCAGGGACGGGTTTGCCGCCAGCGCGCCGTACTCGGTGAGCAGGAGGTCCGACCACGCGCCGTCGATGGCACAGTGCGCGGGCATCCTGGCCCACGGCGCGCGCGCGAAGCGCGCTGCATCGAGATCGCGGGTCACGACCGTCGCCCGCCGCGATACGTCGGCACAAACCACCAGCAGCGGCTCTCCGGTCGTCATCAGGTCGCCGAGCAGGCCGAGGGCGCCCTTGTTGCGGCGATCCGCAACAGTTCGCAGTTCGCAGTTCGCAGTTCGCAGGGGTGTGGTCTCGGCCCCTTCGTAGGCAGCCCAGGCCGCCGCCCACCACTCCGTGTCGTCCGCGGGGTTCGAAGTGCACTCCTCTTTCTCTTCGACGGCATGCAGGGAGCGCACCACCAAGCGTGGCTCCACGGAGCCCTGCCACTCGTTGGCCTCCAGCCGGGCGGCCAGGTCGTGGCGCGTCTCGCCGTTGCCGAGTGAGGCGTTGCCGGGCGCGATGCCGAATCCGACCGCACGTGATCGCAGACCGCCGGACGTGACAGAGAAGCGTACGTGGCGGCCGCCGGTGCCCATCGGCCGCACGTCGGAGACCTTCGCCGCAGGAACCAGGACGTTGATTGCGGGATTGCCCATACCGAACGGCCGCAGAGACTGGAGCTCCTCGGCGAGGTCGAGCCCAAGTGCGTCGCCTGGGACGACCGCGTCGACGTGCTCGATCTTCACGAGGTCATCCGGTGTCAGGCAGCTGCGCGCGTGGTCCACCAGGGCGGCGCGGAAGTCTTCCAGGCGCTCGGCCCTGACCTGGAGCCCGGCGGCCATGCGGTGCCCACCGAACCCCTCGAGGTGGGCCGCGCTGGCGGCGAGGCCGGCGTGCAGGTCATACGGCTTGATGCTGCGACCCGATCCGCGGCCGTCACCAGACGCGGCCATGGCGACCATTACGAACGGCCGGTGGTAGCGGTCGACGAGGCGCGAGGCGACGATCCCGATAACACCGGGATGCCAGTCGTCGTGGGCGAGCACGTAGAGCGGGTCGGCAGCGCCGCCCGATCCGGTGACTCCCTGCTCGGAGAGCAGCCGCTCGGCCTCGAACAGGATCGCGGTCTCCACGGACTGGCGCTCGGTGTTGACAGCATCGAGCTCGCGCGCGATCTGCAGGGCGCGATCGTCGTCGGGCGTAAGGACCAGTTCCAGGGCGGCGTCCGCGCGATAGAGCCGCCCCGCGGCGTTGATGCGAGGCGCCAACGCAAAGCCGAGCGTCTGCTCCGTAACGCTCTGGGGATCCACTGCCGTCACCCGCAGCAGCGCCCGCAGCCCCGGTCGCGAGGTCCCCGCGATCACGCGCAGGCCCTGCTTCACGAGCGCGCGGTTCTCGCCCACGAGCGGCACCAGGTCAGCCACCGTCGCGAGTGCGACGAGGTCGAGCTGGGGCTCGAGCTCGGCGAGGTCGTGCCCCGCCGCGCGGTAGAGCGCCTGAGCGAACTTGTAGGCGACGCCGGTCGCGCACAGCTCGGCCGGGTAGCCGCAGACCGACGGGTGGACGATCGGGCACGCGGGAAGCGTCTCCCCCGGCCGGTGGTGATCCGTGACGACCATGTCCATCCCGAGCTCACGCGCCCGCGCGACCTCGGCGCACGCGGTGATCCCGCAGTCCGTCGTGATCAGCAATTGTGCGCCGGCACGGTGCAGCTCCTCGACGCGCGCGACCGACAGGCCGTAACCCTCGTCGCGGCTGGGCAGGCGCACGTGCACGGTCGCCCCGAGGCCCTCCAGCGCGCGTGCAAGCACGGCGGCCGAGCACACGCCGTCGGCGTCGTAGTCGCCGTGGATCGCGATCGGCGTGCCGGCGGAGGCGTGGCGCATGACGACCTCCACGGCGCGGTCGATGCCGGCGAACCGCTCCGGGTCGTGCTGCTCGGCGCCCTCCAGGAAGGTGCGTGCGGATGGAGCATCGGCGAACCCGCGCCGAACCAGCACGGCTGCGGTCGTGTGGCTCACGCCGAGGTCGGAGGCAAGCGCGACCGCCTGCTCGTAGGGATACGGATCGGCACGCCAGCGCGCCTCGGACTTACCGGTCACCCACCGATGCTAGGAACGGGAACGGACGGAAGGGCTAGACGTAGTTCCCAACCACGTTGTTCAGGGCCCGGAAAACCAGGTGGGGTAGGAAAGGGTCGACGTGTGCGCTCCGCTAACCAGCGGAGTGTCACGAGACTTCAAAGAAAGGTCGCGATCACGCGCGACAGCCTGCCGCGTTGCGCATTGGCCACTGAACTTTCCCCCTGGCCATGCGTGGAAGTGGACCCAACGGGGGAAAGTTCGTCGATCGCCGCCAGGCGCTCACCGCACCCCACACGCCTAGCGCGCAGACGGCTCATTTGCCACCTACGCGTGCGCCTTTCATCGCAGATCAGGTGTCGCTCGCGAACCCGCGCAGGCGGCCGAACCCTCTCCCTTACCCACCCGGTTTTCCGGACCCGCCACCAGCGCGACCCGCCACCGGACCCGCAAGACGAGGCAACGTCTTTGGGAACTACGGCTCAGCCGGGTAGCGCTCGTCGGTGCGATCGCCCCAGAACCAGCAGGCGCCGAGCCCCAGGATCGCCCCGGGGATCGCCTGGAGGGCGGTACCGAGGCTGGCGTCGTCGATCTCCCCGCCGGCGAGGGCGATGCCGACCACGACCGCACCCACCGCGGCGCAGCCGAAGGCGCCCACGATGCCGCCCTTGAAGCGGTCGGGAACGAAGATCGCGAAGTGCCAGATCGCGATGCCCATCATGGACCAGACCAAGATGTTCAACGTGCCCTCCCGTGCTTGCGCTTGCGCGCCTGGCGGGCGGCGCGCTGCTTCTTGCGCTCGGCGCGCTCGGCGCGCAGTTGTGCGGTGCGGTCCGCATCCGAAGGCGATCCCACCGTCGCTGCCTCGGGCTCGGGCTCAAGATCGAGCTCGTGCCCGTCGTCGGCATGCTCGAGTCCGAGCGCCTCCGCCATTTCGTCCGGCCCGTCAGCTTCGGCCGCACCGATCGGCTCTGAGGTGCGTGCCGGCTTGCGCCGGCTGCGCGGCTGGCGCTTCGCAGGCCGATCGCCGGAGTCCGGCGCCTCGTGCTCGCCGGCCGGGATCGCGACCGGGTAAGCGGGCACGGATCCATGCTCCTCGATGATGCGCCGCCGGCGCTGTCGGAATGTCGGCTCGCGTTCCTTCCATTCCATCAGCACGGGCGCCGCGATGAAGATCGACGAATACGTACCGGATGCGATCCCGACCAGCAGCGCGAAGGCGAAGTCCTTCAGCGTCTCGCCGCCGAACAGCAGCAGCGCAGCGACGCCCATCAGCGTGCACATCGAAGTCGCCAGTGACCGGGTCAACACGTCGCTCATCGAGCGGTTGACGATCTGGGAGAAGGCAGCTCGCGGCATGCGCGGCGCGTTTTCTCGTATTCGGTCGAACACGATCACCACGTCGTAGAGCGAATACCCGAGGATGGTCAGGATCGCCGCGACCGTCGACGTCGTCACCTCCCGGCCGGTGAGGGAGTAGACGCCCGCCGTGATCAGCAGGTCGTGGAACAGGGCGATCATGACGGGGATCGCGTACTTCGCCTCGAACCGGAACGCGATGTAGGCCATGATCAAGAGCAGCGATGCGATGATCGCGATCCCCGCGCTGCGCGCGACCGTCTCGCCGAACGTCGGACCCACCGACTCGCTCGAAAAGCCTTCGCTCGTGACGCCGAACTCGCTCTCCAGCACCCGCTCGAGCCCCTGCACTCCGCCCGGGCCCAGCTCGGCCGTCGAGATCTGAACGACGTTCTGGCCGATCTCCGGGTTCTCGACGTTCTGGATCTTGGCGCTGTCGATGCCGGCGGGCCGGACCGCGTCGCGCACCTCCTCGACGCTCGCCTCCCGCTCCAGGGCGGCGGTGACGCGCGTGCCGCTTTCGAAGTCGATGCCGAAGTCGAGCTGCTTCGTGGCGAGCGCGAGCGATCCGACGATCAGGATGATTCCCGACATCGCGAAGAAGTACTTGGACTTCCCCATGAAGTCGAAGTTCCATGTCATATGTCGCTCGCCCGCCCCGAGCATCGCCGGGCTGCGCAAGATCTTGGAGCGACCCATCGTGCCGAGCACCGCCTGGGTGAACAGCACCGCCGTGAACAGCGAGACGAGCGTCCCGACACCGAGGGTGAAGGCAAACCCCTTCACGCCCGCGGTCGCGAGCACGAACAGGATGAACGCCGTGATCAGCGTGACGACGTTCGCGTCGATGATCGTCGAGATGCCGCGCTTGTAACCGGTCGCGATCGCCGACATCGCCGACCTGCCGGCGCGCAACTCCTCCTTGATGCGCTCGAAGATCACGATGTTCGCGTCGGCCGCGATGCCGATCGTCAGGATCAGCCCCGCGATGCCCGGCAGGGTGAGCGTGATCGGGATCAGCTTGATCAGGCCGTAGAAGAGGCCCGCGTACATGAAGAGCGCGACGCCGGCGATCACACCGAGGAGCCGGTAGAAGGCGAGCAGGAAGAGGATCACGAGCCCGAAGCCGACGAGTCCTGCGATCAGGCCCTCGCGCAGCGCCTGCTTCCCGAGGCTCGCGGAAACCTGGGTCTCGCTGATCGGCTTCAGGTTGATCGGCAGCGCACCGGTCTTCAGCACCTCCGCGAGGTCCTGCGCCTCCTGGAGCTTGAAGCCACCCGAGATCTGGGCGCCGGTACGGCCGTCGATGCCGTCCGGGTTCTCGCGGTAGTCGATCGTGGGCCGGGAGACGACCTCGCGGTCGAGCACGATCGCGAAGGTCTGGAGGGAGTTCTCCGCCGGCTGGCCGGGGACCTGGCGGGTCTGGCCGCGCTGGGCCAGCCGTCGTGTGACCTCCTGGAAGTTCTTCCGCCCCTCGTCGGTGAACTGGAAGGTGACGATCGGCTCGTTGGTGGTGGGGTCAGCCTCCTGGCGCGGGTCCTTCAGGTCGGTACCTCGCACCTCCGGGTTGTCGCGCACGACGAAGTACCGCTCGAACGGAGCGTCGTCGGCGAGGTTCTCGGGCCGCTCGGCTCGCAGCACGACCGTGCCCTCGGGCACCTTGAGGATCTCGTAGCCCTTCGGGACGCGCCCGTCATATTCCGACAGCAGGTCCCTGCGCGAGGCGTCGGGGCCCGCGGCGAGCAGCTTGTTCGTCTTGAAGAGGTAGTAAGAGCCCTTGGTCGAGTTGTTCTCGTCGCGCACTACCTCCTGCTCGGACGCCCGCTTGACCGCCGGATAGAGGCCCGCGATCGGTGTCTGGGCATTGCCGCCGACGACGTTGGCCTCCCAGTCGTAGAGCAGCAGCTGCGCCGTGGTCCCGACCTGTTTCTTGGCGCGTTCGAGGTTCTTGACGCCCGGGAGCCCGACCGAGATCTGGTCGTTGCCGAGCCGCTGGATCTCGGGCTCGGCGACACCGAGGCGGTCGACGCGCTCGCGGATGATGTCGATCGCGCGGTCGATCGCTTCGGGCGTGACCTCGCTCTGCGGGGTCGGCTCGCCCTGGTAGACGAGCTCGACGCCGCCCTTCAGGTCGAGGCCGAGCTTGGTCTCCTTCGTGACGATGACGAGCGCCGATGCGGCCAGCAGGCCGATCGTCAGTCCGATCACGATCAGGTTGCGCCTGCGTGAGGTCATATCTCGCGTCCGGGAGGTGGCAAGCTCTCGATCCCCGCGGTGATTCTAGGGTCCTTCACCGCTTGGGCGTCAGCACCAACAGCAAACCGCCATCGTCGTCATAGGCGGGAAAGACATCTGCCGTGGCCTTCGCCGGAAGGTCGCCCTCCGCCTCCACCTGCACGCTCCTTCCCAACACGCGGACCCCCCATTCCAGGGACGTCCCGATGGGGTCGTCGTCGTCGCCCCACTTGAGCCCGAGCACCTCCTTGACGGGACGGCCCAGCGTGGCCTCGTCCTTGAGCCCCGTCAACTCGAAGCTCCCGCGGCCGCAACCGATGATCCGCGCCTCGGCGTCGCAGACGAAAAAGGCCGCGTCCGGCGCGGGGTAGTAGTCGTCCAGGAGCTCGAACATGAACCCGAACCCGCACTTCGAGCAGCCATGCGGCCTCGAAGAGAACCCGGCCGTACGGTCCTGGGAGCTCAGGCGATTTCCACAATTTGGGCAGATGAAAACTGGCATCGCACCTCTGATGAGATCGACTTCGGCATCCGTACCGCGAATCCTGAGCGCCGACTCTCCATGGCGCCGCCTTCCTAATACTGATCGGCGCGCCTAAACGGGCCGTTAGAAAAGGCTAGCGCCCCGTCGTTCGGTTGATGGCGGGTACTCCGCGCCGAGGTGGTCGTAGGCCGCGGGGGTGGCCACCCGGCCGCGGGGGGTTCGTTTCATCAGGCCGCGCTGCAGGAGATACGGCTCGTAGACATCCTCGATCGTGTCGGGCTCCTCGCCGACCGCCACGGCGAGGGTGGACAGGCCGACCGGGCCGCCCTCGAACTTCTCCACGATCGTCCTCAAGAGCTCGCGGTCGAGACGCTCCAGCCCGGCGGCGTCGACCTCGAGCATCTCGAGCGCCTCCCCCGCGATCTCGGTTGTCACCGTGCCGTTGCCGTGTACCTCCGCGAAGTCGCGCACCCGGCGCAGCAGCCGGTTCGCAACCCGCGGCGTCCCACGTGCCCGGGCGGCGATCGAGTGGGCGCCCTCGTCGTCGATCTCCACCTCGAGGATGCTCGCCGACCGGCGCACGATCCGCGCTAGGTCCTCCGGCGGGTAGTGCTCGAGCCTGTGGACGACCCCGAAGCGCTCGCGCAGTGGCGTAGTGAGCAGCCCCGTGCGCGTCGTCGCCCCGATCAGCGTGAACGCCGGGAGATCGAGGGTCACGGTGCGAGCCCCCGCTCCCTGCCCCAGCACGATCGGCAGGCGGCGGTCCTCCATCGCGGGATAGAGCGTCTCCTCGACCGCGCGGGTGAGGCGGTGGATCTCGTCGATGAAGAACACCGAGCCGGGCTCCAGCGCGGTCAGGAACGCGGCCACGTCGCCCTTGCGCTCCAGCGCCGGGCCCGCGGTCTGGACCAGCGGTGCGTTCAACTCGCGTGCGGCGATGTGCGCCAGGGAGGTCTTGCCGAGGCCCGGCGGCCCCGCCAGCAGCACGTGGTCGAGGGCCTCGCCCCGCCGGCGTGCCGCCTCGATGAACAGCGCGAGCTGCCGCTTCACCTGCGGTTGCCCGACGAACTCGTCGAGCGCCTGCGGACGCAGGGAGCGGTCGAGCTCCTCCTCTTCCGGTCGCGCGGCCGGCACCTGCATGCTGATCTCGCCCGGCGAAGGGATCACGCGGCCCTTACGGCAGTCCGCAGCGCAGCGGCGATCAGGTCCTCCGGAGCGGCATCGTCGCCCGCGGCGGCAACTGCCTCCTCGAGCATCGACTCCGCCTCGGCGGGGTCGTAGCCGAGACCGACCAGCCCTTCCCGGGCGAGCACCCGGGAGCCCGCCTCGGCCGGCGCGCCGGAGGGCTCGGCGGCGAGCTCGCCCGCAATCCGCTCGCGCAGCTCCACGATCACGCGCTCAGCGGTCTTGCGGCCGATGCCGGGCACGACCTGAAAGCGCTTCACGTCACCGGAGGCGATCGCGAGCCGCGTGTCGGAGACGTTGGAGCCGGAGAGCACCGCGAGCGCCATCTTCGGCCCCACTCCAGAGACGGAGATCAGCCCCAGGAAGAGCTCACGCTCCTCGGGCGCGGAGAAGCCGTAGAGCTGCATCGCGTCATCACGCATGATCAGGTGTGTGAGCAAGGTGGCCGGCTTGCCCTTCGCGGGCAGCGCCCCAATGGTCTGGGAAGAGGCGGCCACGCGGTAACCCACCCCACCGCATTCGATCACGGCATGGTCTGCTCCCCGCTCCAGAACTATGCCGTTCAAAGAAGCGATCATGTGTTCGGATTCTCCGCCCCGGCCCGGACGCCTTTCTTCAGTTCGCAGTTCGCAGTTCGCAGTTCGCAGGTCTTGTCTGGAACGCGTGGCAGATCGCGAGGGCGAGGGCATCGGCCGCGTGGTCTGACTTGGGCGGCTCGGATAGTCCGAGAAGGGACCCGACCATGCGCTGGACCTGGTCTTTGCCGGCCGCACCGCTCCCGCATACTGCAAGCTTCACGGCCTGGGGCGTATAGGAGAAGCACGGGATGTCGCGCCCGCCCGCGCTCGCGAGAACTGCGCCGCGGGCCTGGCCGACGGCGAAGGCACTGCGTACGTTGCGGCCGAAGTAGACCTCCTCGATCGCCAGCGCATCCGGAACATGCTCGTCGAGCAGGTCGCCGATGCAGGTCGCGATCGTCGCCAGCCGCTGCTCCACCGGCAAGTCGGCCGCGGTCGAGATCACCCCTCCGCACACCGTGCTGAGGCGCTGGCCGCGTGACTCGACTACGCCGAAGCCCGTGGAGGCGGTGCCGGGATCAATTCCCAGCACCCTGATCGGGGCTCGCGAGATCACCGGAGGGAGTTTCTGCGCCCATGCGGACGTTCCCTTCGAGCCGCAGCTCCCAGCGCTCACCGTCCTGCATCCGGCCGAGGCCGAGCCACATGAACTGCAGCATCGAGCGCACCAGCTCGCTCCGGGGGAAACCGGGATTGCGCAGCCACCAGTCCGCGAGCGCGTAGAAGCCCGCCACGACCATCTCGGCCAGTTGCTCGGTGTGCTGGCGGGTCATGCCGGCGCGTGTCTCGGGAGGCTCCATCTCCATGACGTCGGCCATCGCCGTCACGGCACTGCGGCGCAGCGCTTCCTGTCGCTCGGAGATCTGAGGGTCGCTCACATCGCGCACGAACATGTGGAACGCATGCGGGTGCTCCTGCACGAACAGGAAGCCGGCGCTGGCCGCGTTTTCCATCCGCAACGCGCCCGCCATGCCGGGCGCAGACGCCGCGGCCACCAGCAAGCCGAGCATCTCCGTCGCGGCGTTGTTCATGAGCTCTATGTAGAGCTCCTCCTTGCTCGCGAAGTGCTCGTAGATGAGCGCCTTCGAGATGCCCGCCGCCGCTGCCACGTCATCGATGCGAACGTGGTCGTAACCTCGCTCGCCGAACACCTGGTTCGCGGCGGCGAGGATGCTGTGGCGCCGTTCCTCCGCGCTCAGGCGCCGCCGCGGTTGGCCCTCAGCCACTAGGCCGCCAGCTGCTCCATGACGTCGGCGCGCATGTCGAAGTTGGCGTGCACCTGGTCGACGTCGTCCTGCTCGTCCAGCGCGTCCAGCAGCCGCAGCAGCTTGCGCGCGTCGTCAGCCTCCACCTCGACGGTGTTCTTGGGGAGCATCGTCTGGTCGGTGGACTGGACCTCCACCCCCGCCTGCTCGAGCGCGTCCAGCACCGCGCGGAGGTTCTGTGCTTCGCAGACGATCCGGATCGAGTCACCCTCGGGCGCCAGATCCTCGGCCCCGGCGTCGATGGCGGGCATCAGGTCGTCCTCGCTGTAGCGCTCGCCATCGACCATCACAACGCCCTTCTTCTCGAACATCCACGCGACCGAGCCCGGCTCGCCAAGGCTCGCATCGGCGCGCCCGAAGATATTGCGGATCTCCGCCGCGGTGCGGTTGCGGTTGTCGGTCAGGCATTCGACGAGGATCGCGACGCCCGCCGGACCGTAACCCTCGTACGTGACCGCCTCGATGGCTGCCGCGTCTCCACCGGCGCCCGACCCCTTGGCGATGGCGCGCTCGATGTTGTCCTTGGGCATGCGCAGGCTCTTGGCCTTGTCGATGGCGTTGGCAAGCGCGGCGTTTCCCTCCGGGTCCCCCCCGCCGTCGCGGGCGGCGACGGTGATGGCCCGCGCGAGCTTGGTGAACAGTTGCCCGCGCTTGGCATCCGCCGCGCCCTTCTTGCGCTTGATCTGCGCCCATTTGGAGTGGCCTGCCATCGGCGTGATTCTAGGAGGCGACCATCAAGTTCCGGGTGCGCGGGTTCTCCGTTGCTGTACGCCCAAGATGTGTCGCACTACGGAGTCGCGGCGTACCGGCTACTCCCAACGGAAGCCGGTCGCGCTCGGGCGTGGGTCGAGCGGGCTGTCTGGCAGCCCAGCCGGCGGGTCGACGAGGTTGTAGCCGCCGGGCGCGACGTCGTTGGGCGTGTCGGGGTGGAACAGCGAGGCCAGGTACTGGATGTGCCCTCGACCCGGCCCGAGCTCGAACTGGCCTCCGCCGTAGGCACCGATGCCGCGCTCTTCCAGGTAGTCGTAGGCATCCATCAGCGCCCGCACGCTGCCGAAGCGCGACGGCTTCACGTTGACCATCCGCGGCGGATAGGGCAGCGCGGCGATGTCGGCGATGGAGTGGATCGGGGCATCCCAGGTGAGGCGATCCTTGTGGGGCTCGAGCACGGGCCGAGTCTCGTCGTTCAGTCCGGGGTCCTCGATCCAAGCGTCCGGGAACGCCTCGGCGATGCGGCGATAGAGGCCCGGCTCCGGGGGGTTGTCGACAACCGTGTCCGTGTAGAACGACTTGAGGTCGACCGAGTCGACCGCGCCGGTGTCGACCAGCTGGGCGATCAGCTCGTCGGTCCACTCGGGCGTCGGGTCGAGCTTGAACCGCAGGCTCGGGTAGCGCTCGAGGCGGCGGCTAACAGGTTCGAGCGTCGCGGGGCTGCCGAGCCGCAGCGACACCACGAACGTGACCGGGCGCAGCTCGCGCCCAAGCGCGTCCGCCAGCGTGACCCCGGCCTGGCGCAGCGCCAGGTCGACGGCCGCGCTCTCGAACCCCCAGCGGCGAAAGAGGCGCGACGTGTCGCGCACGGGCTCCGCCGGGAACAGGTCGAGCGCGCCGACGTGGTCGAAGAACGAGCCGAGCGTCCACGACCCCGCGAGGTCCTGGACCGGGCCCGCCTCCTGCAGCGCGACGTGATCGAGCGCGTCATAGGTGACGTCCTCGCCAACGCCCTCGTGTCCGGCGCCGCGCAGGTGGATGACCGTCGTCGCGCGCGTGAAGTCGCTCGACACAGCCTGCTCCAGCGGCTCGAGGTCGTAGGCCTCGACTTCGAGGGGAATACCGGCGAGCTGCTCGTACGTGCTCATCAGGCGGAAGAGCCTAGCGAGGCGCGCGGGTCGGGTGGTCTGGCGTCTAGTGCGGCGCCGGGACGACCACGAGGGGCGTGTGCGCGAGCTGCAGGAGCTTGTGAGGCACGGCACCGATCAGCGCGCCGCGAATCGGGCTCTCGCCGTAACTGCCGACGACGATGAACCTCGCCTCGCGCTCGGCAGCCAGGTCGGCCAGCGCCGGAGCCGGCCGCTCCGAGACCAGCGCCACCTCGGCCTCGACACCCTCTGAGCGAGCACGGTCCAGCGCCTCGGCTGTCATCTTCTGCGCGATCTCTTCGAGCGCCCGCTTGTGCTCCTTGAACTCCTCGCCGACGTTGCCGGGCGGCTCGACGCCAAAACAGATGACGAGACGATCCCCGAACTGCTTCGCAAGCAGCAGGGCCTGGTCAAGCGCGGTGCGCGCCCCCGAGGAGCCGTCATAGCCGATGACGATCGTGCCAGCCGCCACTACACCGCCTCCTCGGGCACCGCGGCCACGCCGGCCTTGCGCCCCTCCGCTACGTCGGGGTCGACCACCTCGCGCTTGCGCCCGTAAAAGCCCTCGTGACCGGTCACGCGCCAGAGGAGCATCAGCACGACCCCGAGGATCAAGAGGCCCACGCCCAGCGCCACCGGAATCGCAACGCCGAAGATCTCGCTGCCCGAGTAGGACTCGTCAGTCTTGCGGTACTCGTAGATCGCCTTGAAGAAGAGACCGCCGAGGATCGTGCCTCCGAGCACCGGCCCGACGCCGATGAAGAAGAAGTTCTTCACGGACTTCGTCAGCTCGTGCCTCCAGTAGATGGCGCACGCGAAACCTGTGAGGGCGTAGTAGAACGCGATCATTAGCGACAGCGCGGTGAGCGAGTCGAACAGGAAGTTCTCCGACACGTTGAACAGGACCGCGAACCACACGGCCGAGATCACTCCAATCGTGATCGTCGCAACGTGCGGGGTGAGAAAGCGCGGATGCACGCGTCCGAGCACCGCAGGAAACGCGCCCTGGCGCGCCATCGACAGCGTCGTCCGTGACGCGGGCAGGATGGTCGTCTGGGTCGACGCGAGCGCCGACGTCAGGATCGCCAGCACGACTATCCAGTCCAGCCCCGAGCCGAGCACGTCGGTCGCGATCGCACCGAACAGGCCCTCGTCGTCCTCGAACTCCACAACCCGGTCTACGCCCGCAAAGGACACGACCGCCACCGTGACCGCGACGTAGGTCACGAGCAGCACAACGGTGCTGACGACCGCTGCCAGCCCAGGCGACGAGTTCGAGTTCTCGGTCTCCTCGTTGAGGTTGACGGCGCTTTCCCAGCCCCAGTAGATGAACACCCCGGTCAAGAGGCCGAGCACGAGCAGGTTGAGGGTGTCGACCGCGAACGGCGAGAACCAGGACAGCTCAGGATCGATCGACCCCGTAGGAGCGTCGCCGCCGGCCACCTTGACGAGCGCCACGACCGCGAACAGGAGCAGCGCTCCCACCTGGCCGAAGATCAGGATCCGCTGGAAGAGCGCCGACAGCTCGGTGCCGAGCACGCAGATCAGAGTCATCACGGCGATGATCACGATCGTGAAGACCGTCAGGGCGAACTTGTCGTCGAGCAGGCTCTCGAAGGTCAGGAGATCGAACGTGTAGTAGGCAGCCACCTCCGCGAGCGACCCGATCACGATGATCCCGGTGGTGCAGACGGCCCAGCCGCCCACCCATCCCAGAGCAGGGCCCATCGCGCGGGTGATCCACGAGAACGAAGTCCCGCAGTCGGGGTCGGCGCGGTTCATGTAGTAGAAGGACGCCGCGATCAGGAACATCGGAACGAACGCGGTCAAAAGGACGGCGGGCGCCTGCACGCCGACCCCGACGACGACGATTCCCAGCACCGCCGCGAGCGAGTAGGCGGGCGCCGTCGAGGCGATGCCGATGATCAGCCCGTCGATGAACCCGATCGCGTTCTTCTTGAGGCCCTTGTCGCCGCGTTCCGCATCCGCATCCGGGTGCAGCCGGGTGTGTGCGTGAGCCTCCATGTCAGGCGATCTTTCCGCGCAGCACGGACGTGACCATAAAGATCACCGAGCCGGTCGGGTCGATCTGCTGCCGCGGCGCAACGCACGATGCGTTCCCCATAGGCCACACACGCTATGGAGCGGGAATCCGCCCCACAATGGGCAACCGCCCCAAAAGGACCGGTTCCTGTTGGACGATCCGCACAACGCCCGGCCCGTATCTTTGCCCAGCGTCACTCCGAAGTGGCTTGAGACTGCTCCAATCGAGCTATAACGTTGTACAGGCCGTCAGAGACCACCGTCCGAGGGAGGACCGAGATGGCGTCAAACGTAGGAATCGAAGAGGCCGCTCCGCGCAGCGGGACCGCCAGCGCGCTCCAGGAGCAGGCCCGCCGGCACCTGTGGATGCACTTCACGCGCATGGGCGCCTATGCCGACCACGAGGTGCCGATCCTCGTGCGCGGCGACGGCTGCTACGTCTGGGACGAGCACGGCAACCGTTACCTTGACGGCCTTGCGGCCCTTTTCTGCGTGAACGCCGGCCACGGCCGCGAAGAGCTGGGCGAGGCGGCTGCGCGCCAGGCGCGCGAGCTCGGCTTCTACATCAACTGGAGCTACGCTCACCCGCCCGCGATCGAACTGGCCGCCCGCATCGCGGCCCTCGCCCCCGGTGATCTGAACCGGGTGTTCTTCACCTCCGGCGGATCCGAGGCGGTCGAGTCCGCCTGGAAGCTCGCACGCAACTACCACCACATCCGCGGCGAGGGCAAGCGAACCAAGATCATCGCCCGCGAGCTGGCCTACCACGGTACGACGCTGGGCGCGCTTGCGGCCACCGGCATCACGTCCCTGCGAGCACAGTTCGAGCCGCTCACGCCCGGGGGCTGCCACGTGCCCAACACCAACAGCTACCGCTGGCCCGCGGACCGCGATCCCCTGTGGGCCGCGGACGCGATCGAGGAGCGGATCCTGTTCGAGGGGCCCGAAACCGTCGCCGCCGTGATCCTCGAACCGGTGCAAAACGCGGGTGGCTGCTTCGTGCCTCAGGACGGCTACTTCCAGCGGGTGCGCGAGATCTGCGACCGGCATGGCGTGCTGTTCATCTCGGACGAGGTGATCTGCACCTGGGGCCGCATCGGCCACTACTTCGGCTCGGAGCGCTACGACTACGTGCCGGACATCATTACGACCGCCAAGGGCTTGACGTCGGCGTACGTCCCGATGGGCGCGATGATCGTGTCCGACCGCATCGCCGAGCCGTTCATGCACGGCAAGGAGATGTTCGCGCACGGCCACACGTTTGCCGCTCATCCCATTGCGGCCGCCGTCGCGCTGGCGAACCTCGACATATTCGAGCGCGAGGACCTCAACGGGCACGTGCTGGCCCACGAAGACGAGTTCCGTGCGGCGCTCGACGGACTGCGGGACCTGCCGATCGTGGGCGATGTACGCGGCGTCGGCTTCTTCCACGCGATCGAACTGGTCAAGAACAAGGAAACCAAGGAGAGCTTCGACGACGAGGAGTCCGAGCAGCTGCTGCGCGGGTTCCTGTCGGGCGAGCTCTATCGCCGGGGCCTGATCTGCCGGGCGGACGACCGCGGCGACCCTGTCATCCAACTGGCGCCCCCGCTGGTCGCAGGACCCGAGCAGTTCAAGGAGATCGAGACCATCCTCCGGGATGTCCTCTCGGAGGCGTCGAACCGAATGGCGGCCTAGGACCGGAAATGCTCACTGTGCAGGGCCTCGTCGACGAGCTGGGGCTTTCGCTGGCGGCCGGCAAGGAGACCGGTGAGTCGCCCATCCGCTGGGTGCACATCACGGAGTTGCTCGATCCCACCCCGTGGATGTCAGGCGGCGAGCTGCTGCTGACGACGGGCATCCAGTTGCACGGCGAAGAACAGCAGCGCGCCTTCGTCCGCATGCTGGTCGACCACCACCTCGCGGGACTCGGCTTCGGCACCGGAATCGAGCACGACGAAATACCTGCGGCGGTCGTAGCAGAGGCAGACCGCCTCGGCTTCCCCTTGTTCGACGTGCCCTACGAGATGCCGTTCATCGCGATCACGGAGAAGGCATTTGCGCGACTCGTCAACGACCAGTACGAGGTGTTGCAGCGAGGCATCGCGGTGCACCGCAGGCTCGAGCAGCTGGTTCTGGAGCAGCGCGGGCTGCAGGAGGTCGCGCGCGCGCTGTCGGCGGCGATCGGTGGCACGATCGTGATGCTCGACTGGCACGGCGAGGAGATGGCTTCCGCGAACTTCCGGCGCAAGCTGCCGGACGGCACGCTCGACTCGATTCGCGCAGAGGCAGAGGAGCGCAACGCATCGGGACGCCCGGTCCCGTTCGAGCCACGTCACGACGACGTCTCCGGCCGGGCCCTGGCTTTGCCGGTGTCCGCCGAGCCCCAGGGCGGACCGCGCGCATGGATCATCGCGATCCGCGACACGGGCGGGCTGGGTGAGTTCGAGCGGCTGATCCTGCAGCAGGCGGTCACCATCGTCGCGCTCGATCTGATGCGCAGCCGGGTCGTGCGCGACACGGAGCGCCGGCTCGCGGGCGACATCCTCGCGGAGGTGATCGCGGGGGAGCTCGACCAGGGGGAGCTGCGTGGTCGCCTGCGGCCTTTCGGCGTCGGCGCGAGCGCCGCAGTGCTGGTGTTCTCCATGGCGGACCCCGAAGCAGCCGAGGCCACGCTCGAGGCCGTCCTCGTCGAAGCGGGAATCCCGGCACTGGTGGCGAGCCGCGAAGGCCTTCTGTGTGCAGTCGTCGACGGCTCCACCGACGCTCAGGCGGAGCTCGCTCGCAAGGCGCGCGCGGCGCTTGCACGCGAACACGGCGCCGTGCGCGCGGCGACCAGCCGCCCGGCCCCCGTCGAGCACCTGAAGCGTGCGTTCTTCGAGGCGCGCTATGCCCTCGAGGCCACCGCGATGCTCGACGGCCGCGCCCCGGAGGTCTCGTCCTGGCGCGACCTCGGGGCGCTTCAGTTCCTCCTGTCGGTCCAGGAGGACGAAGCCCTGCGCCTGTTTCGCGAGAGCGTGCTGGGCCCGATCGAGAGCGGCGAGGGAGACTACGGCGGCGAGCTGCTGCGCTCGCTCGAGGCCTTCGTCGAGCACAACGGCCAGTGGGAGAAAGCAGCACGAGAGCTGTTCTGCCACCGCCACACATTGCGATACCGCATCCGCAGGGTCGAGCAGCTCACCGGCCGCGATCTCTCCAGTGCGCGCGACCGGATCGAGTTCTGGCTGGCGCTCAAGGCGCGGGAGCTGGTGGGATGAACGTCGCGGTGCTGGGAGCCGGCGGCACGATCGCCCCCGCGATCGTCAGAGACCTCGCTGAGTCGGACGAAGTGTCCGGCCTGATCCTCCTGGACGTCCACAAAGAGCGCGCGGAGGCCGTCGCCCGCGAGCACGGGGGATCCCGTGCGCAGGTGCGAACGGCCGACGCGCGCTCTGGACTGGCCGCCCAGCTACACGACTGCGACGTGCTGGTGAACTCCGCGAGCTACCGCATCAACCTGGCTGCCATGCGCGCCTGCCTCGATGCGGGCTGCCACTACATCGACCTCGGCGGCCTCTACTGGCTGACCGGGCAGCAGCTCGAGCTGCACGACGAGTTCGAGCAGGCCGGCCTGCTGGCCCTGCTCGGAATCGGGTCGAGCCCGGGGAAGACGAACGTGATGGCGGTCAAGGCGGTGCGCGAGCTCGGCACGCGGCCCGAGCGGCTCGACGTGATGGCCGCCGGCCGCGACACGAACCCGCCGCAGGGCCCGTCGTATCCCTACGCGGTCCAGACGCTGGTGGACGAGCTGACGATGCGGCCCGTCGCCCTGCGCGACGGCGAGCCGATCGAGATCGACCCGCTGACACCGGGGGGCAAGGTGGACTTCGGGGACCCGATCGGGGAGGCCGAGACGATCTACACGCTGCACTCGGAGCTGCGCACCTTTCCCGAGAGCTTCGGCTGCGAGGAGTCGAGCTTCCGGCTCTCGCTCCCCCCCGCCGTGCTCGAGCGGGTGCGCGAGCTGATCGGCGCGCCGCAGGAGCAGATCGAGGCCGCTGCCGCCGAGGCACTACCCCCTTCCCCCAGCACCATGTCGGTGCACGTGATCGAAGCTTGCAGCGGGGGACGCAAGACAAGGGTGCGCGCCGTGACCACGCCCGTCGAGCGGTGGGGACTCGGCGGCGGAGTCGTCTCGACCGGAGCTCCTGCCGCCGCAGCCGTGCGGCTGCTGGCGCGGGGCCGGATCGAGGCGCGCGGCGCGCTTCCGCCCGAACGCTGTGTCGACCCCGACGACCTCTTCCCCGAGCTGGAGGCCCACGGCTCCGTCTTCGAGGTCTCGGTGACGGAGGGAGTCAACGCGTGAAGGTCGGCGTTCCAACCGAGATCAAGCCCGACGAGTACCGCGTCGCGCTGACGCCCGCCGGCGCGCGCGAGCTGCACGAGCTCGGCATCGACGTCGTCGTGCAGGCCGGCGCCGGCGCGGGGAGCGCGATCGACGACGACGCCTACGTGGCCCAGGGCGCGCGCATCCTGCCGGACGCCGAGGCGGTCTTCGCCGAGGCGGACATGATCTTGAAGGTCAAGGAGCCGCAGCCGTCCGAGGTGGAGCTGCTGCGCTCGGGGCAGGTGCTGTTCACGTACCTGCACCTGGCGGCCGACCGGGAGCTCACGCTCGCGCTGTGCGACTCGGGCGCAATCTGCGTGGCCTACGAGACAGTCGAGGATGGCGGCAAGCTGCCCCTGCTCGCCCCGATGAGCGAGATCGCCGGAAAGCTGGCGACCCAGGCGGGCGCCTTCATGCTGGAGAAGCCCTTCGGCGGCCGCGGCATCCTGCTCGGCGGGGTGCCCGGCGTTGCGGCCGCGACCGTGCTGATCATCGGCGGCGGCGTCGTCGGGATGAACGCCGCCTTCATCGCGATCGGGATGGAGGCGGAGGTACTCGTCTTCGACAAGTCCATCGACCGCCTGCGCGATCTCGATATCGCGCTGGGGGGACGCGCTTCCACCGTGTACTCGTCCACGCTCTCGATCGAGGAGATGCTCCCTCGCGCGGATCTGGTGATCGGAGCCGTCCTCGTGCACGGTGCCAGGGCGCCGCGGGTCATCAAGCGCGACCAGCTGAAGCTCATGAAGCCCGGGGCCGTGCTGGTGGACGTCTCGGTCGACCAGGGCGGGTGCTTCGAGACGACTCGCCCGACGACCCACAGCGACCCGACCTACCAGGTCGACGGCGTGCTCCACTACTGCGTCGCCAACATGCCCGGTGCAGTCCCGATCACCTCGACCTATGCGCTCACCAACGCGACCCTGCCCTTCGTCTTGGAGCTGGCGAAGCACGGGCTTGGTGATGCGGTGACACTCGACGTTGCACTGCGGCTGGGTGTCAACATCGCCGCCGGGCACGTCACGCATCCTGCCGTCGCGAGCAGCCTCGATCTTCCGCTCGTTCCGCTCGACGAAGCGCTGCACGCCGCGCTGCCGACCACCTGACAACCCAACCGACCCCGCTGGAGGACAGACGATGGCGACCGCCGCACAGACAGGCACGATCAAAGGCACCGAGATCCAAAACTTCATCGACGGCAAGCAGCAAGGCCCCGTCGACGGCGCCAGCGAACCGGTCCTCAACCCGGCAACGGGCGAGCAGATCGCGACTGCGCCACTCTCGGGCGAGGAGGACGTCGATGCCGCGGTGCAGGCCGCGAAGCGTGCCTTTCAGGGATGGTCGGAGACGCCGCCGGGCGAGCGCGCGCATGCGCTCCTGAAGATTGCCGACTCTTTGGAGGAACACGGCGAAGAGCTCTCGCAGCTCGAGTCGGCGAACGTCGGCAAGCCGATCGAGGCGATGCGCGAGGAGATCCCTGTGCTCGTCGACAACCTGCGGTTCTTCGCAGGTGTGGCGAGGTCCCCCGAGGGAATCGGGACCGGCGAGTACATGCGCGGCTACACGTCGATGATCCGGCGCGAGCCCGTCGGCGTCGTCGGGCAGATCGCGCCGTGGAACTACCCGCTGATGATGGCGATCTGGAAGATCGGCCCGGCGCTCGCCGCCGGCAACACGGTCGTGCTCAAGCCCTCCGAGCAAACACCGCTGACGGCGGCGCGGCTCGCCGAGCTGGCGGCCGAGCACCTGCCGGGCGGCGTGCTCAACGTGATCTTCGGTCATGGCGAGCCGGCCGGGGCCGGGATCGTGCGTCACCCTGACGTCGCGATGGTCTCGCTCACGGGTGACATCGCCACCGGCAAGGAGATCGCGCGCGCGGCGGCCGACACGTTGAAGCGCGTGCACCTCGAGCTGGGCGGAAAGGCGCCGGTGATCGTGTTCGACGACGCAGACCTCGAGGCCGTGGTCGAGGGCGTAAAGGTGGCCGGCTACTTCAATGCCGGGCAGGACTGCACCGCCGCGACCCGGGTGCTCGCCGGGCCAAGGCTGCACGACGACTTCGTCTCAGGACTCGCCAAGGCAGCCGGCTCGTTGAAGATGGGGAGTCCCGCCGACGACGGCACCGAGCTGGGGCCGGTGGTATCGGACGCGCAGCGCGAGCGTGTGACGGGGTTCCTCGACCGGGCTCCGAGTCACGCGCAGATCGTCACCGGCGGCAAGGCCGCCGGAGGTCAGGGGTTCTTCGTCGAGCCGACGGTCGTCGACGGCCTCGAGCAGGGCGACGAGATGATCCAGCGCGAGGTCTTCGGCCCCGTCGTCACGGTGCAGCGCTTCTCCTCAGACCAGGAGGCACTCGACTGGGCGAACGGAGTCGACTACGGCCTCGCGGCGAGTGTCTGGACCCGCGATGTCGGCCGTGCGATGGACGCGGCGCGACAGCTGCGCTTCGGAACGGTCTGGGTGAACGACCACATCCCGCTGGTCTCGGAGATGCCGCACGGCGGCTTCAAGCAGTCCGGCTACGGTAAGGACCTCTCGAAGTACTCACTCGAGGACTACACCGAGATCAAGCACGTGATGGTGAACCTGAGCCACTGAGGTGCCAAAGAAAGTGGCGCGGAGCCGGAGTCGCAACTAGTTTGGAAGGCGGCTCCGGTGCGGAGCTAGAAATTCGAGACGTAAAGCCGACGCGACGTCGCCTGAGAGGGCGACGTTCGTCGTTCAAGTGCCTGCCTGGCGCTCCTCCACCATCCCGAGGATCTGGTCGCGCGACAGCTTCCCGGCCAGAGAAGGGTGCTCGGCCTGCATGTGCTTCTCTGCCGCCGCGATGACCTCGTCGTCGGTCTCTCCCTTGATCGTCGCGCCGCACTGGCAGCTGATCACCTTTGCCATGTTTCCCCCGTGGTCAGGTTGCCCGCGCCACGATACCGCTACCCTGGCGCGCCATGAAGGTCGTCAGCTACAGGTCCGAGCGTGGCGTCCGGGCGGGCGTCCTGCGTGACGGCCAGGTCGTCGATGCATGGGATGCGATCGACCCGACCGCGACGCAGACGAGCGTGCGCGAGTTGCTCGCCGCGGGAGCGCTCGACCGGCTCGCCGCGGAGCTCGAGGGCGACGGCGTCCCGCTCGCCGACGTGTCGCTCGACGTCCCCGTTCCCGACCCCGAGAAGATCATCTGCATCGGGCTCAACTACCGTGCGCACGCCGCCGAGGCCGGGATCGACCCCCCTGCCGCTCCCACCTTCTTCGCCAAGTTTCGCAACGCGCTCACCCCGGCGGGCACCGACGTGACGCTGCCGGCCGCGAGCGAGAAGGTCGACTACGAGGCCGAGGTCGCGTTCGTGATCGGCCGTCGCGCGCAGGACGTGGACGAGCGAGACGCCCTCGCCCACGTTGCCGGGTACATGCTGCTCAACGACCTCTCTGCGCGCGACCTGCAGTTCGCCACCCCGCAGTGGATGCCCGGCAAGGTGTTCGACGGGTCGGCGCCATGCGGCCCTGCACTAGTCACGCCGGACGAGGCCGGCGCCCCCGATGCGATCGAAATCTCGCTGACGTTGAACGGAGAGACGATGCAATCCGCGGAGACGAGTGACCTCGTCTTCTCCGTACCGGCGCTGGTGTCGCACCTGTCTCGCCTGATGACGCTCGAGCCGGGCGACATCGTCTCGACCGGCACGCCCTCCGGGGTCGGCAGCGTGCGCGAGCCCCGCGTCTGGCTGAAGGACGGCGACGAGATCGTCGTGTCCTCGCCGTCCTTGGGACGGCTCGCGACGACGATCAGCGGTAGAAGCGGTTAGAAGCCGACCGGGTGGCGCGCGGTGAACGCGCGGGCTGAACGCGCGCCCTTGCGCCAGCGCGGCCCGCGGGGACCGGGTCCCGAGGTGTCGAATCGCAGTCCTGCGATCACGACGTAGGCGTGGCCGGGGTTCGTGTACACCGTGATCCACTGGCCCTTGCCGGGCTCACCCCAGCCCATGAACGCACGCGAGTGGAGCGGGCGCTTGACGAGGCCACCTCCGCGCAACGCGAAGCTGACGCTGCCGGAGCAGTCGTACCCCGTGTCGTTGAAGCGCCTGTGCCCGCCGCCGTAGCGGTACGGCTTCCCGACGATCCTGTTGGCCGCGTAGATCGCGTCCTTGACCGCCTGAGGTGCTGCCGCCGGCGGGATCGCGGTCGCACCATCGCCGGAAAGCTGGGCCGTCGGCAGCGGTGTGGTGAGCGGAGCGATCGGGCCGATGCCTCCGGTCGGTCCGGTCGGGCCGGCAGGAGGAGTTACCACGCCCGCACCGCCGGTTGCGGCGAACACGGGAGCAGCCACCACAGCCGCGGCGAGCACGGATAAAGCAAATACAGCTAGGGCGTATCCACGTCCAAGCGCTGAGGCGCGCAAACTGACAACTCCTTCGTAAGCCTGCGGGGTTAGCTGACGGACTGGCGCGAAAGGAGCCTGCGCCTCCACAAAACGTGGATTAGCCCCAACAACTCGGGTCCCCCGCCCTCCGCGACACGCGGAGGTTCGGCGTTTGCCCAGTTACAGCCGCGGCAGTGTAGAGCAAAGCCCTGACGGCCGCACGGGGTGTCAACTACCCATCGTCACCGCTCTTCCAAACCTTTGCTGCAATGCGAGATGCATACACGTGTATCGAATCGCACAAGCTATGGCGGTGTAGCTGGATATTTCTAGACGGCGAACTTGCCGTCGACCTGCAGGGGATCGCCGTCCACCGTGATGCGCCCGCCGCGGCGCAGGTCGCACACCATGTCCCAGTGCACGGCCGAGTCGTTCTTGCCCCCCGTTTCCGGATACGACATGCCCACCGCGAGATGCACCGTGCCGCCGATCTTCTCGTCGAGCAGGATCTCCTTCGTGAAACGGTCGATCCCGTAGTTGGTGCCGATGCCGAGCTCGCCGAGTCGGCGCGCTCCGGGATCCGTGTCGAGCGTCTTGATCAGGAAGTCCTCGTTGCGGTCGGCTGAGGCGTCGACGATCTTCCCGTCCTCGAACCGCAGCTTCACCCCAGCCACCTCACGCCCGCCGTAGACCGCCGGGTACGTGAAGGTGACGTGGCCCGAAGCTGAGTCCTCGACGGGGCCCGTGAAGAACTCGCCGTCCGGCATGTTGTGGCGGCCGTCGGCGGCGATGAACGTCCGGCCGGAGATGTCGAGCTTGATGTCGGTGCCCGGCCCTTCGATGTGGATCTCCTCCTTGCCGGTGATCCATTCCGCCAGACGCCGCGTTTCCCCCGACTGCTCGCGCCACGCGCCGACCGGGTCCTCGTGGTCGCACAGGCAGGCGCGGTAGAAGAAGTCCTCGTAGTCGGCGAGCGACATGTCCGCCTCGGCCGCGTAGGCGTGGGTCGGGAACAACGTCAGGCTCCAGCGAAACTGACCCGCGGCCGTGCGTCGCATCATCGTCTCCATCAGCGGCTTCGCGGCTGCCTGCCGGCGCGTCTGGAGCTCGGGCTCGACTCCGGAGAGTGCGCGCGTGTTCTCCTCGGCCATCAGCCGGATTCGCACGTCTCCGTGCTCGGCTGCCCACATCGCGGTCGGTGAGACCCAGTCGAGTTGTGCGTCATGAGCATGCTTGAAGTAGGCGGCCGCCTGACCTTCCATGATCATCTCGACGATCGGTAGGCCGCCGACCTTCACGACCTCCTCGTAGACGGCGAGTGCCAGCGGCTCGGCCGCGGACTCTCCCTGGATCAGGGTAACGTCGCCCTCTCCCACGGCGGCCGAGTAGTGCACGAGTATGCGGGCAAGCGCCTCTGCGCGCTGGTCCTTCATGCGTCGATACTTCGCGGTTCGGAGCGGCCGTCCTTCAACCCACCCGCTCGTCCGCTTACGGACGAGCGGCCTTTTTCTGATCCCAGGGCCAGGAAGAGGGCGTGGAGGCGCAGATCGTCCGTGAGCTCGGGGTGGAAGGCCGCGACCAGCATGTTGCGTTCCCGCGCCACCACCGGATGCCCGTCGACCTCCGCCAGGACATCTACCCCCGTCCCGGCATGCTCGATCCAGGGAGCGCGGATGAAGACGGCCCGCAGGGGCTCGTCACCGAGCCCGCGCACCATCACGTCCTGCTCGAAGCTCCGGACCTGGCGACCGAACGCGTTGCGGCGCGCTTCGATGTCCATCAGGCCGAGATGCGCGCGGTCGAGCATGATCAACCCGGCGCACGTCCCCAGTACCGGCCGGCCCGCGTCGACGAAGTCCCGTATCGGCTGCTCGAGACCACCCGCTTCGAGCTGGATGGTCATCGTCGTGCTCTCGCCACCGGGAAGGACGAGCCCATCGAGCTCATCGAGCTCGCCGGGGTTTCGCACCTCTGCGGCCCGAACGCCGAGCTGCTCTAGAGCGGCACAATGAGCCTGGAAGCCGCCCTGCAGTGCAAGCACCCCGATGCGCGGCGCGGAGCTACCAGCCACGATGCTGGAGCAGACTGCCCTCGTCGAGCTCCTTCACGTCCAGCCCGGGCATGGCGTCCCCGAGAGCCTCGGAGGCCGCGGCAATCGCACCCGGGTCCTCGAAGTGGGTCGTCGCGTGGACGATGGCCCGTGCCCGCGCGGGTGGATCCGAGGACTTGAAGATTCCCGAGCCGACGAACACACCCTCCGCCCCCAGCTGCATCATCAGCGCGGCGTCCGCGGGCGTCGCGAGCCCGCCGGCGGAGAAGTTGACGACCGGCAGCCGGCCCTCGGCAGCCACACGGCGCACCAGGTCGAGCGGCGCGCGCAGCTCCTTTGCGGCGGAGGCGAGCTCTTCGCTCTCCATGGAGCCGAGCCGCCTGATCCCGGACTGGATCGCCCGCATGTGGCGCACGGCCTCGACCACGTTGCCCGTCCCCGCCTCGCCCTTCGTGCGGACCATCGCGGCGCCCTCCGCGATGCGGCGCAGCGCCTCACCCAGGTCGGTGGCACCGCACACGAACGGCACCTTGAAGGCCCACTTGTCGATGTGGTGCGCTTCGTCTGCCGGGGTGAGCACCTCGGACTCGTCGATGTAGTCGACCTCCAGCGCCTCCAGGACCTGTGCTTCGACGAAGTGCCCGATGCGGGCCTTCGCCATCACGGGGATCGTGACCGACTCCTGGATCTCACGGATCTTCGCCGTGTTGGCCATCCGGGCCACGCCGCCGTCGCGGCGGATGTCGGACGGCACTCGCTCGAGCGCCATCACCGCGCACGCACCTGCCTGCTCGGCAACCTGCGCCTGCGCAGCATCCGTGACGTCCATGATCACGCCGCCCTTCAACATCTCGGCAAGGCCCGTCTTGACCCTAAAAGTAGCTTCCTCACGCATGAGGAGGAAGTGTAGCCCGAGGCGCCTACCGGCTTCAGTTACGGAGTCCGGAGTTACGGAGTTCGGAGAGCAGTGACCCGAGCCACTCCGTAACTCCGCTAACTCCGTAACTCCGCTACTTGAGTTTGTACGCCTTGATCCGCTCTTCGTACGCAGCCTCGTCGTTGCTGTACACGGCATACGCGAGGGCCTGGATGAGCGACAGCAGGGCCGCGTGCGAGCGGGTGTAGGACGGGCTGTTGGACGAGTAGTACAGGCAGTGGTCCGAAAGCTTTGTCAGTTCGGAGATGCTGGCGTCGCTGACCGCCACGGTTGCGCAGTCGCGCTTGCGTGCCAGCTTCGCGGCACGCAGCACGAGCGCGTGCGGGCGGCCGCTGCAGAACGTGATCACGAGGGTCTCCTCGTCGATCCGGGCGAGGCGCGCGAGCGCCTCCTGGCTGGCCGATGCCACCACCTCGGCCCGCAGGTCGAGCAGCGACAGCAGGTGCTTGAGGTAGCTGGCGAAGAAAGCCATCTGGTCGACCCCTACCATCACCACGCGATCGGCTCTTGCGATCAGGCCGGCGACCTCCTGTACGTCGTTGAGCGTCACCCTGCGCGCGCTCTCGTCGAGGTTCACCAGGTCAGTGGCCAGCGCTGTCTCGAACTCACTGTTGCCGAGTGTCAGCAGTGCCGACTCCGAGCCCTCGCCAGCGGATACGCCGGGGGCGTGACTGCGGCGCTTGTACTCGTCACGGGCAGCCTCCTGCAGCTCCGGGAAGCCGTCGAAGCCGAGCGCCTGGGAGAAGCGCACGACAGTGGAGCTCGATGTGTCCGCGCGTCGCGCGAGCTCCTCGGCCGTCTGGAACGCGGCCTCCTCGAGGTGGTCCACGATGTAGCGGGCCACGTCCTTCTGCGAACGGGAGAACTCCTCGAAGCGATCGGTGATGTACGAGGACAGCGTCATGCCCTTGGGAACCGGCTGATGCGCTTCCTCGAGGGTTCCAGTGGGGCCGTTTTCGGTGCGAGAGGTGCCGGAAGGTGTCTTCATGGCCCCTGAGGTTCGACGCCATCGACCTCCTCCCTTTAGTGGGGGGGAATGAAGCCCTGGTTCTGCAATGGCTATTCCGGAACGACGCGCAACGAGGCCCACAGGTACCAGGTGCCCACCGAGCGCCGCGGGCGCCACGGGCGTGCCAGCTTGGTCAGCCGCTCGGGCGAGGGCAGTTTTCGCAGGCGGTACTCGATCATCGCCGCCCGGCGCACGCCGAGGTCGCCGACAGGGAGCACGTCGGGCCGTCCGAGGTGGAAGATCAGGAACATGTCGACGGTCCACTGGCCGATCCCTTTCACCTGCACGAGCCGTTCCGCCACCTCGGCGTCCGGGAGCGCATCGAGCTCCTCCAGCACGAGGGCGCCCGATTCGACGTGGTCGGCGAGATCTCGCAGGAAGGCGACCTTCGAACGTGACAGGCCCGCCGCGGCACGCAGCTCCTCCGGGTCGTCGGCCAAGATCTGGCGCGGCGTGGGCGTCCGGCCGCCGAAGCGCGCATGCAACCTCGCCAGGATGCTGCGGGCGGCGAGGACCGACAGCTGCTGGCCGACGATCGAGCGCACCAGGGCCCCATAGTGATCCGGTGCGGGTCCGCCCCGGTCGGTGGGGTGACCGAGCTTGCAGGAACCGACCCGGTCGATGATCGAAGCCATCACCGGGTCCACACGCCGCAGGTGCGCGACGGCTGCCCGGTGGTCGGTTACCTGTTTGTCAGAGTTCGATCCGGCGGACCGTGCCATTCGAGAAACCGAGGGCCACCCAGGCAGCGCCTTCCCCGACCGCCACGGCCGACGGGCGGTCACGGACGTCCGTCCTGGCCGTGACCTCTCCATTGTCGGGGTCGATCCGCAGCAACTCGCGGTCAGTGTCGTTAGTGACCCACACGGACCCTTCTCCGATCGCCACTCCAGTCGGGATCCCGCCAATCCGGACTGGCTGGCCCGCAACTCTGTTCGTCGCGGGATCGATGCGCACGAGCGTCTGGGAGGCCAGGTTCACGACCCAAACTCCTCCCTCTCCGACCGCGATGACCGACGGTGAGCTGCCGACGCGGATGGTGGAGACGACACGGTTGCTCTGCGGGTCGATTCGCGAAACGGTTGAGGAGCCGGAGTTCGCGACCCACACCGCCCCCGCGCCGTAGGCAACGCCCTCGGGGGCTAGTCCGACCCTGATCGGCCGGCCCACGGCCTTCGTGGTCCGGGGATCTATCCGCCGTACATAGTCCTCCGACTTGTCTGCCAGCCAAACGCTGCCTCCTCCGACCGCGATACCGGAGGGTTCAGTCCCCACGACTCGCGTGCCAGTGCGACGGCCGGTGCGTGCGTCGACACGGGCAACCTGGCTCCCGGTGCCATCGGAGGTCCACAGCGAGCCCTCGCCGTAGGCAACATGACGGGGCTCCTCGCCGACCTGGGCAGGTGTGCCCTGCACCTTCTTGGTCGCCGCGTTGATCCGCGTGAGAGCCCCGGTGTCCGCGTCGGCGACCCACACGCTTCCCGCCGCGACAACCAGCGCGAGCGGACGGACGCCGGTCTGAATCGTGGCGGACTTCCCGGAGCTGCTGTCGTCGCCGCTCATCACCACGATGGCGACCACGACCGCGGCTGCCACGAGCGCAAGCAGCGCCATCAGCCTGATGCTCGGTATGCGTCTGCGCTGCGATGTGGATGACATTCGATTCCCGCGCCGGGTGCGGGCGGGCGGCAGCCTAGCATCATGCCCGGTCCGAGACGCCCGAGTATCATCGCCGCGAGATGGGGACCACGAACGAGCAGCGATCGCATCTCCCTGTTCTTCTGGCCGTCGACGACGACCTGGACGCTCTTCGTCGGATCTCGGATCAGATGGAGCAGCGTTACGGGTCCGACTACAACGTCCTGTGCGAGAAGTCTCCCGCACGTGCACGCGAGATGCTCAAGAACATGCGTGCCGACGGCGAGCAGGTGGCACTGGTGCTCGCGAGTCAATCGCTGTCGGACGACACCGGCGCAGACCTGCTCGCCTACGTGAAGCACGTCCATCCGCGCGCCAAGCGCGGGTTGATGATCGAGTTCGGCGACTGGGGCATCAAGCCCACGGCGGACGCGGTCCTGAAGGCCATGGCGCTCGGCCACATCGACTACTACGTGCTGAAGCCGTGGGGAACGCCGGACGAGTTCTTCCACCGGACCATTACGGAGTTCCTGCACGAATGGCGACGGCACGTGGGCTACGGCTCGGCCGAGGTCGAGGTGGTCGGCGAACGGTGGTCGCCAAAGGTGCACGAGCTGACCACGCTGCTGACCCGCAACGGGTTCCCGCATGTGTTCCACCCGCGCGACAGCGAGGAGGGGCGGCGCATCCTGCGCGAGTGCGGCTGCGAGGAGGACCACGTGCCGGTCGTCAGGCTCCTGCGCAAGCGGATCCTCCGCGACCCCAGCCGCGAGGAGCTGGCTCGCGCATACGGCGTAACAACGCAGCTGTCAGGAGACTGTGACTTCGACGTGGTCATCGTCGGCGCCGGTCCCGCAGGCCTGGCGGCCGCGGTCGCTGCGTCCTCGGAAGGACTGCAGACGCTCGTGATCGAGCGGGAGGCGATCGGGGGTCAGGCGGGCTCGAGCACCCTGATCCGCAACTACCCTGGCTTCTCCCGCGGCGTGAGCGGTGCCGAGCTTGCTCAGCGCGCATACCAGCAGGCCTGGTTGTTCGGCACGAAGCTGCTCCTCACACAGTCGGTGATCGGGATGCAGACCATCGGGGAGCGCCACGTGGTCGAGATATCGGATGGCAGCCGCGCGACCGGGCGGTCGGTCGTGCTGGCGACCGGGGTCACCTACCGGCGCCTCGGAATCCCGTCACTCGATGCGCTGAACGGCGCGGGTGTCTTCTACGGTGCGTCGGTGTCGGACGCCCAGTCGCTCACCGGCCACGAGGCTTATGTCATCGGCGGAGGCAACTCGGCCGGGCAGGCCGCGATGCACCTCCGCCGCTACGCGCGGCGAGTCTTCCTCGTCGTGCGCGGCTCCTCGCTCGCGGACAGCATGTCCCAATACCTGCGCGAGACGATCGAGGCGCACCCAGACGACATCGAGATCCTGGTGCAGACTCAGGTGGTCGGCGGAGGCGGCGAGGGCCGGCTGGAGCACCTCGTGCTAAGCGACGCTGACGGCGCGGAGCGAACGGTCGACGCCGCGGCACTTTTCGTGATGATCGGTGCCGTGCCAAAGAAGACGTGGCTGCCCGAGGACATCGAGCTCGATGACTGGGGCTACGTCAAGACCGGGCGGGACGCGATCGAGGCCAAGCGCATGAAGGGCTACAGCGAGCCGTCACGACGCTTCGGCGAGTTCGAGACCTGCGTTCCGGGCGTGTTCGCCGTGGGCGACCTGCGCCATGGCGGGGTCAAGCGCGTCGCATCGGCCGTGGGCGAGGGGTCCGCCGTGGTGCGCCAGATTCTGGAGTTCCTCGAAGGAGAGCCGCTCGGCCCGGTGCGCTGGGCGGCTGCAGCACCAGCCGGCTAGTGGCACCACGGGCCGTCGAGCCCCGGGTCCGGATCGAGGAGGTCAAGTTTCCCCCGATCCGCCATGAACGTCTCGTCGATCGTCACGTCGACCCGGTCACGAGTGACGCCTACGCGCTGAAGGTCCGCGGGTGGGCGATCGGCAACGGGCAGCCGGTGACGGCATTCGAGCTCGTGCATCGCGGCATCGTCCTCGACACGCGCCCGGCGCTTCCGAACCCGGCACTCGCGGGCCTTCGACCCGACGACGAGTTTGCGGGCCAGAGCCGGATCGAGCTCGCCGCCAGCATCCTTGAGCTGCCCTACGACTTCCGTGTCGTGGTGCGCGCGGTGCTCGCGGACCAGGCGCGGGCACCCGTGGCCGCCCTTTCCGGCACGCGCGCCGCGCTGCCGGGAGCGCCAGCGCCCGGGCCGTGCCCGGTGCTGCTCACGACGATCGGCCGAAGCGGCTCGACTGCCGTCTCCAATCTCCTCTGCCACCACCCCGACTTCGCCGGCTATCGCACCTGGGATACCGAGACCCGAGTGGTCACGTACTGGACCTCCGTGCTGAGGGCCCTGGCGCGCCCCGCGAGCTACGAGCGCCAGCTGAATGCCGCGGGCCCTTTGGACGGGAACTGGTGGGCCGGCGAGCAGCCTCCCAATCCCGACCTCGCCGACGACCCAGCGTTGGTGGCTCTCGGGGGGACGGGCGTGGAGGCGCTCGCTTCGTTCTGTCGTGCACAGATTGCGCTTGTCGGCGCGTCGTTGGCCGAAGCCGCGGGCAAGCCCGATGCGCAGTACCTCGTCGAGAAGACTCAGGTCGCGTGGGGCCGTTCCGTCGCCGAGGTGGCCGAGGAGCTCGATCCTCGCACCCGGGAGATCGTGCTCGTGCGGGACTTCCGCGACATGGCCTGCTCGATGCTCGCCTACTCGCGCAGAAAGGGGTTTCAGGGCTTCGGCCCGAAGGCCGGTGCGTCGATCGAGGAGACGATCCGCTGGCTGGGCGGAGGCGCAAACGGACTGGTCGACTACGTAGGGCGCCGCCGGGCGCACGCGCACGTGTTCCGCTACGAGGACCTGGTCACGCGACCGGCGCCGGCGCTGACCGAGATGCTCGAGTACATCGGTGCGGATGCGCGGCCGCCGACCGTCGCCCTGATGCTCGAGCGGCTGGGCGCGGAGCCGGAGCACCGCGGCAGTCACGCCACCACGGACTCGACGCAGGAGTCGTCGGGCCGCTGGCGCCGGGAGCTCGACGAGGACCAGCAAGCGCTTGCAGAGCATCTCTTCCGGCCGCACCTCGATGCGCTCGGCTATGAGTGACTAACGGCGGGAGATTCGCTCGACGGAGCGTGTGCGGTCGCCCCTGTCGGTCTTGGCGCGATCGCGACCCCGGCCGCCGAACACGCGGTCGTGACCACGGGAGTCACGGGAGGAGAGCGAGTCGTTGCCACGATCGCCGTAGAGCCGATCGCGTCCCTTGCCTCCCACGACGCGGTCACGCCCGCGCTGGCCTTTGATCACGTCGTTGCCCGCATTGCCGTACAGGCGGTCATTCCCGCGACCACCGAAGAGCCGATCCTTCCCGGCGCCGCCGCGAATCACGTCGCGGCCGCCGAGACCGCGGATCCTGTCGTTGCCCGAGAGGCCGCAGATGATGTCCTTCTTGGAGGTGCCGACCAGGCGGTCGTTCTCATCCGTGCCGCGAATCGTGCAGCTCGCCTTGACCGAGCGCACCGGCGGGGGCGGCTTGCTCGGGGCGAAACCGGGCGTGCGACCGTGACAGGCGCCGGAGCCCGAGTCCGTGAAGGTGCCTCCGGCCTCGGGTAGGAACCGCCACTCGTAGCTCGTCGGGTGCAGCGTCAGCGCAAGCACGCCGAACGTGTTGTTCTGCCGCACTTCGCTGTTCGGCTTCAGCTTGCTCCAGCCGGTGAAGAAGACGCCGCCGGTGCCGACCAGGAATTCGCGGAGACCGCGCACCGGGTCGAGCGCCCCCTGGGGGTCCTGCGGCGCGAAGCGCTCGTAGTGGTGGGCGTCTGCGCTCAACACGACATCCGCTCCGGCAGCGTGCAGCACATCCCAGAACGCCTGCGACACGGACGAGTTGCCGCGCAGGCCCGAGTTGAAGCGCGGGGTATGCCAGTACGCGAGGGTGCACGACGTTCGATGGGCCGCCAGGTCGGCTTGCAACCAGCGCTCCTGCGGCGACCCGGGCGCGCATCCGTTCAGCGCTCCCCCGTGTGCGACCTGGTCGCACTGGGAGTTGAGCGCGATCAGATGCCAGCTCCCGATGTCGAAGCTGTAGTAACCCTCGTCGCGGTCCCCGGCCGGGCCGCTGCGCTTCCCCACCCCGTTGAAATAGTCGAAGTACCCGCGCGCGTTCGAGGTCGAGTAGTCGTGAATGCCGAGCGCCGGACGGATGAGCGGCTTGACGCGACCCCACGTCTTGTCGAAGACGGCATCGAAGTCCGAGGTCGCCCCAACGTGGTACTGGGTGTCGCCGAGCGTCAACACCGACGAGAATCCTCCGCCGACCAACAGGTCCGAGGTCGCCTGCTGGCGGCAGTGGCCGGGCATCCCGACCCCGTTGTTGTAGAACGGGCTGGTCGTGTCGCAGGCGATCTGCCCTGCCGCGGCGACGACTGGCGCGCCGCTGGCAGGCGGGGCGAGCAGAGCGCATGCGCACGCGGTCGACAGGACCACGAGCAGCCGGAAGCGCGCTGGGATCGCCAACCCGCTTCGCCCAACCATGGGCACCTTGCTTCCCCTCCCTGGTGACACTCGGTACCAGGCTACCGCGATCGGCGCGCCCGTGCGCCTTCTGTTTCCCCGCCGGCGCCCCTAGACTCCGGGCATGGCCTCCAACGGCACCAAGAAGCCGCTGTTCGACTGCGCCAAGTGTCCGGCGTATTGCTGCTCGTACCCGCAGATCCCCGTCACGCTGGTCGACGTGCGGCGTCTTGCGCGGCGGTTCGACATGTCGGCCGAGGAGGCGGAGCAGAAGTTCACCAAGAAGGCCCCCGACGGGACGCGCATCCTGCGACACAAGGCGGACCACATCTTCCCCAGCACGTGCAGGTTCCTCGACCAGGAGGAGCGTAGGTGCACGGTATACGAGCACCGTCCGAAGATCTGCCGCGAGTTCCCGACCCATCGGTGCGGCTACTACGACTTCCTGATGTGGGAGCGCGAGCAGCAGAACGATGACGAGTTCGTGCCCGTAGTCGTCTAAGTGGACCTGGATGCTGCGCAGATCAGGGTGCTCGGCTGTCTCGTCGAAAAGCAGCACACGACCCCTGACGCCTATCCGCTGACGCTCAATTCGCTGCGGCTGGCGTGTAACCAGTCGACGAACCGCGATCCGGTCGTCGACTACGACGAGGCGACGGTGCGCGAGGCCGCACAGCGACTCGGTCAGCGCGGCCTCGCACGACTCGCCAGCTACCACGGCTCGCGGGCGCACAAGTACCGCCATCTGGTCGACGAGGCCCTCGGCCTACCCGGTGATGAACGGGCCCTCCTGTGCGTGTTGATGCTGCGCGGCCCGCAGACGTCGGGCGAGCTGAAGCAGCGCACGGAGCGGCTGCACTCGTTCGCCGACCTACGGTCGGTGGAGGAAGCGCTCGAGCGCCTCACCGAACACGGGCTCGGGCAGTGGCTCCAGCGCCGTCCGGGACAGAAGGAGGCGCGCTACACGCATCTGATGGAGGACACCGATGCGGAAGGCGCAGCCGCCGTGAGTCCCGAGCCCGTTCCGCCAACTTCTTCTCCGTCTCCGGAGCCTCGGGAACATGCGGACGGTCTCGCCGGCGAGGTCGCCGCTCTGCGGCAGGACCTCGACGCGCTGCGCGCGGAGGTGGAAGCACTCCGCGAGCAGCTCGGCGCCTAGCGCGCGAGCTGCGCCCGCGCGTCGAGCACATAGAGCTGCGCGATCGGCAGCTCCGTGTTCTCGTCGGATGGGTCTCCGCCCACCACGTAGGTCTGGGCACCGAGCCGACCGAGCGGCGGCACGGACGACACCAGCGCCTCGACCGGCGCGAGCTGCGCGCGAGCTGTCCTGCGCCAGCGCGCCGCGCGGCGCCGGTCGACGAGCGCGATCGTCGCCAACCCGGCGCCCGCGACGGCCTGCGCCGAGGAGTCGGGCGGACCGCTGACCGCGTCCAGGTCGAACAGCGCGACCTCGCCCCTTGGCGCCTTGGCGAGCCAGCAGCGCGCCAGCCGGCGTGCCACCCCGGCTGCCCACCGGTTCCCGGTGTCGCGTGCGAGACGAGCGAACCCGAGCATCGCCCACGCCTGACCACGAGCCCAGGTCGACTCCGCGGAGATGCCCTGGTGGGTGTGCACGCCGAACGGGCGGCCCGTTGACCGGTCGGTGAAGATCGCCTGCGCGGTGCAGCCGTCCGGCCGGATCAGCGAGCCGGCAACCCCGCGGGCGTGGTCGATCGCCAGCCGCGTGTAGCCGTCGCGGCCCGCACGCCGTTGCGCCCATGTGAGCAGCCCGATGTTCATCATCGAGTCGACGATCGTCTCCCGTGCATCCGCGGGACAGTCCGGACATCGCGCCAGATGTGTGGGCAGGAGCCTTGCCGGGACGTTCGCACGGATCATCAGCGCCAGACGATCGGCGGCGGCCAGCGCAGACCTCCGCAGCGCGCGACAGCGACGCCGCGTGAAGGGCCCGCGGAGCGTCGTGCGGCAACCGGCGTCGTAGCCATAGGACGCGGCCTCGTAGACGAAGCCGGCGTCATGCGTGTCGTCGAACTCGGATCCGCGCAGCCGCAGGGTGTCTTTCATCGCGCGGCCCCACCATGTCGCCCTGCGGTCACGATCGAGCCGGCCCATCCGCCATAGCGCGGCCGCCGGCATCCCCCGCATCCACGATCCGGAGCGTGCCAGGGCGCCCGGCAGCCATGCGGGGTGCACCTCCTTCGCAAGCAGCCGCGCACCGAGCAACGCCACCGTGCCGCGCCCGGTGAGACGATCGGTGATCCGTCCCCCGGCCACACGCAGCGCGGGCCGACGCTCGAAGCGCCTGACGTCAAGCTCCCCCACCCCGAGCATCCACGTCCGGCCGTTGCGCGCGAGCTCCACCCGGTTTGTGCCCTTTTCCAAAGGCACCGTGTGGGATCCGGCGTGAAGGACCGCCGGCCCGTGTGCAGTGAACGACACGACCTGCGCCGCGGCCGCTGCGGGACCCAGGGCGGCGGCGACGCAGGAGACAGTCAGGGCCCGGCGCAGAATCAGTCAGGCGGTAAGCAGCTTGTGAACCGGGTCCGAGCTGATGCTCGGGGCGATGCGGTCCCCATCGCCGAGTTCACGCATGGTCGGAACGAGCTTCTCGTTTCTGAACTGCTGAAACTGCTCGTCCGAATCCCAGACGGTGATGACTCGCCACCCGTTTTCCACGGGCCCCGCGATGTGTAGCTGGCAGCCATCGGGGAGCTGGCCTCCCGGCATGACCTTCGGGTTGACCTGCTCGTAGAAGTCCTGAGTTCCACCCTCGATCATGTTCACGATCACCACTGCCATGGCGGTCTCCTCCCCGTGCGGATTTACGAGCCGAGTAAAGCTCCGTGCGATACCGCGAATGCTAGGCGAAACAAGTGGGCCGGGGAGGATTCGAACCTCCGACCTACGGATTATGAGTCCGCTGCTCTGACCGCTGAGCTACCGGCCCCGATGGTCGTCGCCAAGGCTAGCGAGCAGGGCCTCGACGCAGACCTCGGGACGAGTCAGCGGCACGAAGTGCGTTGCCTCCACGTCGATCACCTGCCACCCGCGGCGCCGTGCACGCTCGGCCTGGTCCTGACCCATGTCCGAGCGGGTGCAGCGGATGAAGGTGCCGGGCAGCGATGTCGACCGCCGGCGTCACCCGCACATGCTCCTCGAACGCGGACAGGGGCATCGGCACGAGCCGGCTCATCCACTCCGGATCGCCCGGCGAGGCGGCGGGCGGCGGCCAGAGCCCGTCGCCGTGCTCGGCGGCGGCGGCACGGCGGTCAGCCACGATCCTCCGCCGGCCGCATCGAGAACAGGCTCTCTCCGTCATCGGGCACATACCCGTCGAGCACGATCAGACGCTGCACTCTTCCTGAGCACATCTCGGCAAGTGGCGGCAACACCATTCCGCCATAGGAGTGCCCGGCGAGTACGAGCGCGTCGCCGTGCGAAACGAGTGCGGCGACCGCCGCGGCGTGACTATGCGGCGTCTGTCCCGCGGACAGGTCGAGGTCCGGGACGATCGCCTCGTGACCGGCGTCGCGCAGCAGGTCCGGCACTCGTCCCCAAGCCCACGCGCCCGCGCACGCCATGTGGATCAGCACGAATGTGGCCATGCCGGACGAGCCTCAGGGCTTGCGCGCCACGACGAGCAGCCGTCCATATCCAGGCGCATGCACAACCTCGTCGAACGCGACGAGCTCCAGCGGTATTCCCGGCAGGATCGCTTCCATCTCCGCCCGCGAGTAACCGCGCACCCAGGTGACGTCGTCGCCGGGGTAGAAGGAGCTGAACTCGCCCTCGGGGACGTCGAAGATCACCGTGGCGCCCGGGTTGAGATGGCGCTCCACGTTACGCAGCGCTGTCTCGAGCGATGGATACAGGTGCTTCAGCGTGAGCGAAGAGAACACCACATCGAAACGATCATCGAGACTCACGGTCTCGATGTCGGCGTTGACGACCTCGAAGTCGTCACGATCGAACTGCTCGGCGAGGTGTTTCGCGTTCGCGGGAGCGATGTCGACGCCCACGTACTTTCGGAACGGAAGCTCGCGCCGCAGGCATTCAGCCAGCAGGCGGCCGTAGCCCGGGCCGATCTCGAGGATCGCCTGGTCGGGGCCAAAGACACCGTAGGACTCCGCCTTCGCGATGAAGGCTTCTCCCGTGATGTCGATGCCCCACGTCAGGCTGACCGCAGTCGGCTGGGCCATGCGCCACATGACCTGAGCACGCTCGTGTGGCGTCAGCTCGGCGACCCGGTGCTGCTCGTGGAATCGGCGACGCTTTTCCCGGAAAGCCTCGATGTCCTGGGGGCCGATCTGCCCCGCCAGCTTGTTGCCTTCGACGACCGGAATATGCCCGACCTGCTCCGCCTCGAGCACGTCGAGCGCGATCTGAATCGGCGCATCGATACCCACGGCCACTCCGGGCCTGCACACGTCTCCGGCGGTCAGCGAATCGCTCGAGCCCTTGCGCAGGGCGTCGTCGAGATCGGCCCGCACGAGCAGTCCCTTCAGCGTCCCGTCGGTCGCCGTCACCGGCACCGCGTCGATCGCGAGTCGTGACATCTCGTGCGACACATGGGCCAGGGAGTCTCCCTCGCCAGCCACGCCGGCAGGTGCGGCGAGCGCGAATCGGACAGGCACTTCGCCATCGTCCGGAACCTTCTCGACGCCGAAGCCCTGCCGCACCATCCCCCCACTATCCCACCTGCCCGTGCAGAGCGCAGGCGGGTGCCCGCCCCGCCCCGGACGGATACCCGCTTCCCCGTTTGCCTCCCCCATGGCGCGCCGAACATGGCGCTGCCGGTCGCCGATACTGCCACAGCCGGAACGAGCTCGTGCCGGTTCGCACGTCCTCGGGTAAGGGCCATGACCAGTGCAGTAACTACATCGCGAGCGCGGCGGCGGCCAGCTGGACGTCCGGGGCGAGCACGGCGGTCGTCTCACGCCCGCGGCCGCGCATCATGATCACTCCGCCGCGGCTCGCCCAGACCCATGCCCGCGCATGACCGCCGAGCCGCTTCCCGCCCAACCCCTGCTCCCACACGCGCACGAACTCCCGTTCCGCCTCGGCGCGCTCGCGCGGCGTGTCCCAGCGCACGCGGATGTAGGCGACGTCGCGCGCCACGCACGGAGGGGAGCAGCTGTCGTCGAGCGGGCCGCGCCGCCACAGCTCATACCGCCCGCCCGCCCAGCCCTCGGCCGCGCCCGCCGGGCGTGTGCCGCCGACGAGGTCGAACAGCAGTCTCAGGTCGTATTCGCCCAACGTTGCCGCCCTCAGCCTCCGCCAGCCAGGGCCGAGGGGGCGCGACAGCGATGGCACGCGCACGCGCTCGGGACGCTCTCCGAGCGCATACCGGCGTGGGTGCAGGATCTGCTCCGACGACTGCGGGCGCCGGAAGCGGTAGATCGAGTCGATCGGCCGCCACTCCCCGTCCTCCCCGCGGAACTCGTTGATGAACTTCTGACCCTCGAGGTAGGGGAACAGCAGCAGCCTCTCCAGGAAGCGCGGCAAGGTGCCGCTGTCGGGGAGGTTCGCGAGCCCCAGCACGTCGGCGATGCTCAGGTACTTGTCCGCGTAGTCGACCATCAACGCCGTCGCCGTGCCCTCGGCGAGCGCCGCCTCTGCCAGGACGGCGTCGTCGGGCAGCCCCTCATCGCTGTCGAGCCCGAAGCGCTGATCCTCGAGCGCGTGCACCAACTCGTGGGCGAGCGTGATCTCGAGTAACGGTCGTGTCGCGCCGGGCTCCCGGATCACTACCAGGCGCCGCGAGCGATCGTCGTAGAACCCGAGCAGCTGCTCCTCGTCCACCGACTCGATCGCCGCGCTGAGATCGGTCGCCGGGCGCAGCAACCCCAGCAGCTTCAGGCCCTCGTCGTCGATCCGGCGCCGGCGCTCCGGATAGCCCGAGCGCGACACCTCCCGCACCAGCTCGAGCGCCTCGTCGCGTTCCAGGAACAGCGGTCGCACCGGGTCCTCGAACTTCAAACCGCGCAGCCGTTCGACGCGCTTCGCGACCCGCGCGACATCGGCCTCGGAGAAGCGGGCGGTCGGCGGCCCGGGATCGCTCTGGCGATCGAGCACGAGCGCGATCACAAGCACCGCGGCGACCGCCGCGACGACTCCCCGCTCGTAACCGCTCAGCGGATCGCCCTGCGCACCGCCGCGCGCAGCTCGTCAGCCGAGAAGGCGCCCTGGATCCGGTCAATGACCCGCCCGTTGCGCCCGATCGTGAACAGCACCGGCTCCTCGCGCAGGTTCCATGCGCGGAACTGCGACCGGGCCCCCTTGTTCAGGTCGTTGTCGTTGTATATCTCCATGTGGATGAAATCGGCGTCACCGTCGAACTCGGACTTCACCTGCTCGGTGACGTCGGTGACCGGCCCGCAGATGCGGCTCTTGCAGAGTGCCGGAGTGGCGAACAGCAGCACGACCGGACGGTTGCGATCGAGCGAGTCGGCGAGGTCCACGTCATGCATCGTGTCGGGCGGCACGCGGGTTTCGATCTTGTCGATGTCACCTCCGGACGAGGTAACCGTCGGAGTGTGCACTCGGATTGCACGGTCTCCCGGCCCTGGGACCTCGCTGTCGCCCACCATCACCTGCGTGAGGCTCGCGACCAGCCTGCCGTTCAGCCGGGCCACCGCGGTCACTACATAGTTACCGCGGCTCGGGAATGGAGCGTCGGCGACATAGATGGAGCGCGCGGAGTCCGGGTCTTCGACGCTGTTCTCGCTGCGGAACTGCGGCTTCACCTCGATCGGGTGGTAGCGGGCAGCAAATGGGCCGCGTGCCGTCTCGTCCAACCCGCGCGCGACGTAGAGCCTCACCTCCAGGCCGCCGATCTGGCGGTTGCCGCGGTCGAACAGCGCAAACGGGAGCCGGTTGCGCCCCGGCTCGAGCACGCCCGCTGCAGGCGCGAGCTCCGGCCCCTGGCGGAGATCGTCGACGAGCACCCGCATGCTGCGCCCCGAAGGGCGTGGGAAGGAGACTTCTGCCTCCCGGCCGATGTCCTGGCCCTCCTGAGCGCTCGCGCCCTGCTGGTCGTCGTCGCCACAGCCACCGCCAAGCAGGCTTGCAGCGACCAGCACGGCTGCCGTCACGCCCAGGCGTGCTCTGCCCTTCACGGTTTCACGGTATCGGACCATGACGGCGGCGTTGCCGCTTGCTGAATATGGTTCACGGCGTGCGGCTCCCGCTCCAGACCCGCGCCGAGATGCTCGCGGTGCTCGCGCGCCGGGGAATGGTGCGGCCCATCCGCCCGGATCGCCTTGCCCGCGCCGGGCTCGCGCTGCATCGCTGGGGCCCAACCCCCGCGGGCTCGTTCACGGTCAACGCGATCACGCGCACCGACCAGCCGGCGCTGATCGACGACGAGGAGTCCGTCACCTATGGGGAGCTCGAGGCGCGCACGAATGCGATCGCCCACGGCCTTGCTGCGGCGGGGTTGAAGGCCGGAGACCGGCTCGGCATTCTCTGCCGAAACGAGGCCGGCTTTGTCGAGACGATGGTCGCCTCCTCCAAGCTGGGAGCCGATTCGCTGATGCTCAACACGTCGATGCCCGCCCCCGAGCTCGGCGCGGTGCTGCACCGCGAGAAGCCAACGGTGCTCGTGCACGACGGCGAGTTCACGGACGTGGTCACCGCTTCCGAGCCCGGCTCGATCGTGCGCGTCATCGCAGCCCCAGGGGGTAGCGACACGACGCTCCCCACCCTCGCCCAGTTGCGTCGCGGCGACTCCTCGCCGCTCGACCCGCCGCCCGAGGAAGGACGCACCGTGATCCTCACTTCCGGCACCACGGGCGCCGCGAAGGGTGCACAGGTACGGCGGGCGGAGAACCTCGAGCCGCTTGCATGGTTCCTGAAGCGGGTTCCGATCCACGCCGGCTCGGTGTGCATGGTGCCCGCACCTCTGTTCCACGCACATGGCCTCGGCCAGACAATGATCACCACGGGCCTCGGATGCACGGTCGTGCTGCCGCGCCGCTTCGACGCGCGGGAGACGCTCGAGCTGATCGAGCGCCATCGCGTGCGCGCGCTGGCGGTCGTGCCGACGATGCTGCAGCGCATCATGGATCTCGACCCCGCCGAGCGCGCGCGCCACGACACGAGCTCGCTGCGCGTGGTGCTGTGCAGCGGATCGGCGCTCGACGGGGGCCTGGCGGGCCGGTTCATGGACGAGTTCGGCCCCGTTCTCTACAACCTCTACGGATCGACCGAGGTCGCATGGGCGACGATCGCCGACCCGCGCGACCTGCGCGCGGCGCCCGGCACGGTCGGCCGGCCTCCGCCCCACACGCGGGTGGAGATACTGGACGACGAGGGGCGGCCGCTGCCCCGCGGCCGCACGGGTCACATCTTCGTCGGGCACGAGATGCTGTTCGAGGGCTACACGGACCCGTCCAAGAACGGGCGCATGGTGGACGGCATGCTGACCCCGGGCGACCTCGGGCACGTCGACGAGGCCGGAAGGCTCTTCATCGACTCCCGCGAGGACGACATGATCATCTCGGGCGGGGAGAACGTCTATCCCGGACAGGTCGAAGAGGTTTTGCGCTCCCATCCCGACATCGAAGAGGCGGTGGTGATGGGCGTCGAGGACGAACGCTTTGGACAGCGGCTGATCGCTTTCGTCGTGCCGCGGCCCGGCAGCGGGCTGACCGGCGACGACGTGATCGGCTTCGGCCGCGATAACCTCGCGCGCTTCAAGGTGCCGCGGGAGGTGCATCTGCGTGACGAGCTGCCGCGCAATGCGCTCGGGAAGGTGCTCAGACGAGAACTACGCGCGACCGGCTGATGCCGCTCGCGCGATAGAGGAGGAGGTTCAAGTGGCGGAACGAGCGGCGTTGATCACGGGAGGCTCCAGCGGCATCGGGCTGGCGGTCGCCCGGGCGCTCGGCGAGGACGGGTACGGGATCACGGTCTCGGCGCGCAGGCCGGACAAGCTGGAGGCCGCGGCGGCCGAGCTGCGCGACGCCGGGCTCGAGGTCCACGCGATCGCGGCGAACATGGCCGACGAGGACGACATCAAGCGCATGGTCGCCGACCACCTCGAGCACTTCGGGCGACTCGACTTCCTCATGAACAACGCCGGCATCGGGATCGGCGGGGCGATCGCCGAGGCCGAGACGAAGAAGCTCGACATGCAGATCGCCGTCAACCTGCGCGCGGTCTATCTCGTAACGCGCGAGGCGATCCCGCCGCTCAAGCAGGCGGGCGCAAACGGCGGCGCCATGATCGTGAACACGGCCTCGATCGCGGGCAAGCAGCCGCAGGGGTGGCTCGCGGCCTATTCGGCGACGAAGGCCGCCGTGATCGCGCTCACAGAGGCGACCGCCAAGGAGATCGCGAACGACGGCGTGCGCTGCACGTCGATCTGTCCCGGCTTCGTCGACACGAACATGACGGAGTGGATCCGCGGCCAGGTCGCCCAGGCCGACATGATCCGCCCCGAGGACGTCGCCGAGGTGGTGCGCTGCCTGCTGCGGCTCTCCCCCGCATGCATGATTCCCGAGGTGATGATGATCCGCCCCGCGGACCTGCTGTCCGCCGCGGGGCCTTAGACGCCGGCTGTTTCCTTGTCGCGCTCGGGCTCGACTTCGCGATCGTCGTCGAGCGCGCCGCGCACGGCGTCGCGATAGCCGTCCCAGCGCCGGAACGGGCCAAGCCACGAGACCGGGCGCTTGCGGCGCCGCGGCGTGGGCAACTCGGGTGTCAGCGTCCGCGCGCGGGATTCGTCCTCGGCCCAGATACTTGCTTCGAGCTGGGTGGTGAGCGTACGCACCTCGCGCTCGGTCGCCCTGCGCGCCCGCTTGCCCGCCCCCGTGAACCGGTCCCAGGCGCGGGCAAAGCTGCGGAAGTCCGTGCGCCCGCCGCAGCGGTGAGCGGCCAGCATCGGGCAGACACCGCCCGTGCGATCGGTGTAGGCCCCGACGATGATGCGGTCGTACTGGCGCATGCCGTCGAGCATGGCGACCCGCGTCTCGTAGGGCAGGCAGTCGACCACTCCCCTGAGGCGGTGGGCCTGCCTGCGCTGCCCGCGCCGCAGGGTCATCGTGATGTGGTGTGCTCGGGGGTCATCTCGGCTGCTCGCGGGCTGAGGATAAGCTAGCGCCCCGCCTCATCTTCAGTCTTTGTATCGAAGCGCGGCGAGATTTCAATAGCGGGGACCGAAATTTGCCATCCGCCATTCAGGAGATCGGAAACATGAAACTGGGACTGTTTGCCGGCTACTGGGGAATGGGGATCACAGGTGCCGAGCAGCTCGTGATGGCCCAGGAAGCCGATCGTCTCGGCTACGACTCCGTGTGGGCGGCGGAGGCCTATGGAAACGACGCCGCGACCGTGCTCGCGTGGCTGGCCTCGAACACGGAGAAGACGCGCATCGCGTCGGGCATCTTCCAGATGCCGGCGCGGACGCCGGCAATGACGGCGATGACGGCGGCCACGCTCGACAACATCTCGGAGGGCCGGTTCACCCTCGGCCTCGGCATCTCGGGCCCCCAGGTCGTCGAGGGATGGCACGGGCAGCCATTCGACAAGCCGCTGGCGCGCACACGTGAATACGTCGACATCGTGCGCATGGCGCTCGCACGCGAGACCGTGCGCTACGACGGTGAGTTCTACAAGCTGCCCCTCCCGAACGGGACGGGCCTCGGCAAGCCCCTGAAGCTGATCATCAAGCCGGTGCAGGAGCGCATCCCGATCTACCTCGCCGCGATCGGTCCGAAGAACACGGCGCTCGCGGCCGAGATCGCGGACGGTTGGCTGCCGACCCTGTTCGCACCTGAGCACGTGGACACGTTCCGCCCGTCGCTCGAGGAGGGCGCCGCACGCGCCGGCCGCACGCTCGACGATCTCGACATCACGCCGCTGACGCCGACGGCCATCTATGACGACATCGAGCATGCGCGCAACTTCCTGCGCCCCCAGCTGGCCCTCTACATCGGCGGGCATGGGCGCGCGCGAGAAGAACTTCTACAGCAAGCTCGTGACGCGCTACGGCTACGGCGACGCGGCCAAGGAGATCCAGGATCTGTACCTCTCGGGCAAGCAGGCCGAGGCGATGGCAAAGATCCCCGACGACCTGATCGACAAGGTGGCGCTCACGGGCCCGAAGGAACGCGTGAAGGAACGGCTCGCCGCATACCGCGAGGCGGGCGTCGGGACACTGCTCGTGACGCCGGCGGCCGCCACCCAGGAGGACCGGCTGCGGATGATGCGGGACCTGGCAGAGATTGCCGCCTGACCGGCAGCGGATATTCATAGGGGCGTTCGGCGACGCGGGCCACGCGTTTCCCGCGATCGCGCTCGGACGTCAGCTCGTACGGCGCGGGCACGAAGTGGCGCTGGAGACGTGGACACGCTGGCAGGAGCATGTCGAGGCGGAGGGCATGCGGTTCTATCCCGCGCCGGAGTACCAGGTGTTCCCGACGCGCGAACGTCCCCTGAAGCCCTACGAGGCCGTGGTCAGGGCAGTCGGAGAAACCGCACCCGCGCTGCGCGAGTTCGGCCCCGACGCGGTCGTCAACGACGTGCTCACACTGGCACCCGCACTCGCGGCCGAGCTGGAGGGCATCCCGCTCGCAACGCTCGTGCCGCACTTCTATCCGCCGACCGCCGCGGGCGTCCCTCCCTACGGGCTCGGAGCGATGGCCGCGCGCACGGCGCTCGGGCGCAGTTTCTGGCGCGCCACCGCGCGGCAGATGGCGCGCGGAGTCGAGCTCGGCCGCCGTGAGCTGAACGAGACGCGCCGGCGAGTGGGCCTGCCCGCGCTGGAGAGGCAGTACGGCGGGATCAGCGATCGCCTGTGCATCGTCGGGACCTTCCCGCAGCTCGAGTATCCACGCGCCTGGCCAGCGGGTGTGCACGTCACCGGGCCCCTGATCTGGCAGCCGCCCGGCGGCGAGGCCGATTGGCAGGCCGGAACGGGACCACGCGTGCTGGTCGCGCCGAGCACCGCTCAGGATCCCGGCCAGACGCTTCTGCATGCCGCGCTCGGCGGCCTTGCGAGGCTGCCGGTGAATGTCCTCGCCGTGGCCCGGCCCGGCACGACCGGCCTCCCGGTCGCGGCCAATGCACGCGTGGTCGAGTGGGTCAGCTACGAGCACGCGATGCCGCGTGCCGACCTGGTGATCTGCCACGCCGGCCACGGGACTCTTGCGACCGCGCTCGCGCGGGGCGCGCCGGTGGTGACCGTCCCCGCGGCCGGCGACATGGCCGAGAACGCGGCGCGCGCCCAATGGGCAGGCGCCGGTCTCAATCTTCCGGGGCGCTTTCTGTCGGCAACCACGCTGCGCTGGGTGGTGCAGCATGCGCTCGCGCGTCCCGCGCTGCGCACCCGCGTACGCGAGCTAGCCGGGTGGGCCCGGACGCACGACGGCGCCGAGAGGGCCGCGAAGCTCGTCGAGCGCTTCGCGGCCGGGACCGGAGCTAGTCCAGCTTGCCGATCTTGAAGATCTTGGTTCCGCAGTCGGGACAGGTGCCCTGGATCGCGGGCCGGCCATTCTTCATGGTGACCTGCTTCGGTTCCTTGATCTCGACCTTCTTCTTTTCCTTCACGCAGTAGCCCTCGGGCATCTTTTCTCCTTGCTCGTGGGCCGGTCGCCGGCCCCATTGACCGTCGCCGACGCTAGAGGGCTACCCGGACGCCAAGCGTCGCAAGCGCTTGACAGGGCGTCGGATAAAGCGAGCGCTTACGGAACGAAGACGCCCTGGCGGGCAAAAACGGTGTTGGGAGCGGTGTCGATGTCCCCGTCGCTGCCACCGTCCTGCACCGAGAACTGGCCGAGTTGCCAGATCGCGCGCTTGCCCTCCGGGACGCCGCCCGGCACGATTGCCTCGAAGGTGGTGGTCGTCCCGCAGGTGGCACCGATGCCGGGATCAAGCGTCGGCGCACACGTCGAGGGGAACACGAATGGAATGGCGACGGCTGTCCCGGACTGCGAGCCGCCGCTCGAAGTCGGCCCGTTCCAGCGATCCGTGATCTGCAGCGTCGAGTCGACCTCGACCTCTCCTGTGTAGTCGGTGAGGTCGGACTGGCGGCGCACGTCCGTGATGTCGAGGGTCAACTGCACGTCGGCCTCGTCGGGCGGCGCGGATGGATTGCCCGACAGGACTCGCAGGCGCAGGAAGCCGGCGGACTGGGCCGGGCGGCCGTTGGCATCGAAGGTTCCGACCGTCAGCGAAGTGGACTCCCGCACCGGCGGTCCGCAGGACGGGGAGTCAAGCGGGGTGCCATGCGTGCTGTTGGGCGCTGCGCACTGCTGATACGCCGGCACCAGTGACAGCCTCATCGGGGAAGCGCCCTGTGGCCGCGCGTATCCGGGCTGCACCGTCGTGGTCTCGGTGTCCGAATTGTTCTGGGGCCTGTCGTCCGCCTGGTTGGCGCTGATGCTCGTCTGGTTGACGATCGTGCCGGCGACAGTGGGCGTGACCGCGATCGTGACGGTCGCCAGCGCCTCGTTCTCCAGATATCCGATGTCGCAGCTGACCGTCCCGGCCGCGTGCATGCAGGTCCCCTGGCTGGGAGTGGCGGAATCGAACGCGACGCCCGGCGGCAACATGTCGGTGACGGTCACGCCGGAGGCGGCGGATCGCCCGTAGTTCCGCACGTTCAGGGTGTAGGTGAGCGTCTGGCCGACGTCCACGGGATCCGGGCTGTCTGCCTTGGTTAGCTCGAGGTCCGCCCGGCGTGGATCCTTCACGAGCAACTCGACGTTCTGGTCGTCCGCCGAGCCCTCACCCGAACCGAGACCCGCCTGCGGGTCGTTGTAGGCGAACTCGCGGCCCAGTGACGACAGCATCGCCTCGTCGAAGGCAACCGCGGAGCCCGGGGCCGGCGCCGTGCCGGAGGACGCCGCATCCAGGATCGTGCCGAAGATCGACAGGGTGCCGTCGCGGTTGTCCATCAGCTCGATCAGCCGGTGCTGGACAGGCCAATCCGCTGTCGCCGACGTCTCGATGCCCCACCACACCCCGCCACCACTGCGGGTGAACGGCTGCACGTTGTTCTCGTGCGTGTGGCCGGCGACGTAGGCGAGCACGTTGGGGATGCGGGTGAAGAGCTCGGACAGCGTCTCGTCCGTGTTGCCGGGCGGTCGCTGGCTCGGCTCGCCGTAGTGGATCGGCGTGGAGGCCCGCGGATCGATGTCGCAGCCCGGGTTCACGTCGTGCTCCGGCACGTCGCCATGGGTGTCCGTGACACCGGTGCACGGCCCCGCGGCCTCGTCGGGCGCGTTCGAATTCAGCGAGCGGATCGGGTGGTGCCCGAACACGATCACGAGCTTGTCGCCGCCCTGGGCGAACTCGAGCTCACGCTCGAGCCAGCGGAATTGCGGCTCGTCGATGTTCCCGTTGGAGGACTGCTCGACGACACCGCCCTCCGAGAGCGTGTCGATCGAGATGAATCGCACGCCCGGCGCCTCGGGCGGGTCCCACGCGTAGTAGGTGGCGCCGCCGGCGGAGGTGATCTCCTCGTCCTCGTCGACGAAGTCATAGCCGTGCGCGTCGTCTTGCCCGTTGGCCCCGTAGATCGCCTTCGTCTGCTTCTTGTCCACGAACCGGCGCAGCGGGTCCGGCGGGACCAGCATTGCGGCCGAGGGTGTCAGCAGGACAGACGGGTCGAGGCCGTCGGGAGGTTGCCCCGGCAGCGGCTCGGAGGTGCTGCCGAGCGCCTTCAGGCACCCGGTCGCGATGTCCTCGAAGGCGGCGTTGCCGTCCTCGTTGCCCTGCACGAGCGCGTCGTGGTTGCCGTTCGTGACGTAGCTGGGAACGTTCAGGCCCGCAGGGGTGAACGGCAACTGCGCCCGGTCCATGAGGCCCGGATACGCCGGCCAGCCCGTGGCCTGCCAGTAGCCCTGCGGGTTGTCGGGGTCGTAGAAGTAGGGGGTCGGGCCTTCGTCGTAGTCGTCGTAGTCCTGCACGCCTGTGTACTTGGCCGCCTCGGCGAGGTTTGCCGCGTTCGGCGGATAGGCGGCGCAGCTCGGATGCATGAGCGCGCTCCAGTCGAGCGGGTTCTGGCTGCCGCTGTTGGGGTCGAGCGGCGTGCCCCCTTCGAGCAGTTCGCGTACCCACAGCATCTCGTTGCGTTGCATGTTGTCGGCCTGGTCGCCGGTGAGCAACGTGAAGTCCATTGCCGCGCGGTCGCCGCCGCTCTGCTCCACCGGGCTCTGCGCCGAGAAGAGATTCATCTGGCGGATCGACCAGTCGACGACGAACGGCTGCAGCGCCTCCTGCGGGCGCCAGGCCGAGGCGGCGAAGCCCGTGGGTTCCTGGTCGGTGAACTCGACTCGCGCGGGGGACTCCTCGTCGGCGAGCTGGAAGTCGGTCAGCTGCCCTACATATGAGAGGGAGCGGCGCCGATCGGCACGGCCCGCCTGGGCGTTGGGGATGTTCGCGTCGCTCTCGTTCACGCCGTCGCGCACCAGGTAGGAACCGGTGGCCGATTGGCTCGAGAGAGTCGCGTAGCCGCTCGACGGATCGGCGCCCGTGATCACCCGCTCGAGCGTGGTGTGACCTGCTACGTCCGAGAAGAGGTGACCAGCCTGCGCTGTGGCCCCGAAGCCCAACAGCACCACGAGTGCAATCGCCGCGGACCACCAACCGCGCCGGCGCGAGCCCTCCGTTGACCTGAATCCCATCGTCCGCCCTCCCCAGGCGGTCGCAGGCTATCACCGTCAGAGACCGCGTTCCAACTCCGTCACGAGGAGCCTCGAGCAGTTTGTCCCCTCGAGGTCCTCGGCGAGGTCGCCGGCCAGGCCGCGGGCGGTCTGACTTCCCTCGTAGCGTGCCTCGGGCTTGCGCCGGGCGAGCGCGGCGATCCGGCGGGCGCCCGCGACGGCCTCGTCCGGCTGCGGTGGCTCCCCGCCGGCCGCGAGATAGCGCGCAACTTCCCGGCAGAAGGCCCGGATCGCCGCGACCGAGCGGTCCTCGCTGCGCCGCTCCTGCACCGTGAGGGGCGTGTCCACCGGCGCCGGAGGCGGCGAGGACTTCTCCTCCCCGCAGCCGGCAACACAGCAGACCGCAAGCGCCGTCGCCACCAGGATTGCGCCTCGCACGATGGCCAGTATCGCCGACCGTTCCCGGACGTTTCGAGTTTACGTCCGCGTGATTCCCGATAACAACTGAGCAACATGGCATCATCCGATCCCTTGCAGGGACGCCGGAACTTCAAACGAGCCGCACTTGTCTTGATTGGCGGGATCGCCGCCCTGGGCGTGCTCACGCTGCTGATCGTGCTGACGTCCGGGGCCGGCTACGAGGTCCACGACACGACGTTGCCCTACGACTCCGAGGTGAAGGAGGTGCGTTTCGCCGATTCGTTCACTCTCTACGTGGACCCCGAGTCGCAACCCACGACCGGCATACTCGGCGGCGTTGCCCTGCTGGTGCTGGCGACGGCCGCATTCATGACCGCGCTGGTGCTGCGCATGACAGGCCGGCCCGGGCGCCTTGTGGCCTTCTATGCGGTGATGAGCGCCGGCGTGGGGTTCGCGGCTTTCGACGAGCTGTTCGCGATCCACGAGACCACCGGCCACAACCTCCGGTTCCTCGCCGACATCCCCGGCATCACCCGGCCTGACGACGTAATAATGGCCCTCTACATCCTGCCCGCCGCGGCGTTCGCCTACTACTTTCGCGATGTGATCATGAGCGTCCCCCGCGCCGCCATGGCACTGGCGGGTGCGCTCGGCTTCTTCGCGATTTCCGTGGTGTTCGACATCCTCGGGAAGCTCACGATCGAGAGCGCGATGGAGATCTGCAGCGGCCTGTGCATCACCGCGTGCCTGGTGCTGCTGATGTACACGCACCTGCGCAGCAACCTGCGCCCCGGCTTGGAGACCGCCGACCACGAGGTGACCGTGGTCGACCAGCGGGCGCGGGAGCGGGTGCCGGCCGGCACATAAAAGCTCCGGGGGTGGGACTCGAACCCACAACCTACGGATTAACAGTCCGCCGCTCTGCCAATTGAGCTACCCCGGAATTTAGATACGCGGTGCACGCGCCCTCAGGCGGCGCGGGGTAATAGTAGGCGTCTAGTCGGTGGTGGCGTCCTGCAGCGCCCGCGCCATGCGGAACTTCTGCAGGCGGCGCAGCGTACGGATCTCCATCTGGCGGATCCGCTCTCTCGTGACGCCGAAGTCCTGTCCCACCTGCTCCAGCGTCATGGGGTCGTTGCCGTTCAGCCCGTAGCGCAGCTCGATGATGCGGCGCTCGCGCTCGGGCAGCCCCGCAAGCGTCTTCATCAGGTCCTCGCGCATGATCTTGCGAGCCGTGACCTCTTCCGGCTGGCGGCCGTGGTCGTCCTCGATGAAGTCGGCCAGCGACGCGTCCGTCTCGCCCATCGGCGCCTCGAGGGAGACCGTCTCGCGCGCCAGCTCGAGCAGCTCCTCGACCTTGTCGGCCGACAGATCCAGGATCTTGCCGATCTCGGTCGCGGTCGGCTGGCGGCCGAGGTCCTGCACGAGTGAGCGCTGCGTGCGGGTGACGCGGTTGATCGCGTCGACCATGTGCACGGGGATGCGGATCGTGCGCGACTGGTCGGCGATCGCGCGCGACACCGCCTGGCGGATCCACCACGTCGCGTAGGTCGAGAACTTGAAGCCCTTGCGGTAGTCGAACTTCTCGACCGCGCGGATCAGGCCGAGGTTGCCCTCCTGGATCAGGTCGAGCAGGTTCAGCCCGCGGCCCATGTAGCGCTTGGCGACGGACACGACGAGTCGCAGGTTCGCCTCGATCAGCGCGTTCTTGGCGCGCTGGTCGCCCTTCTCGATCAGCTTTGCGAGCCGCACCTCGTCCTTGGCGCTCAGCAGCGAGACGCCGCCGATCTCCTTCAGGTAGGTGCGAACGGGGTCGGGCGCCTCGGCGCCCTGCGACTCCTTCTCCTCGACGACGGGCTCGTCGAACCGGAAGGCGTGCTCAGCCGTGCTCATGCGCGGCCTCCGTGGTTGAGGGCGAGGGTTCCTCGCTCCCCATCAGCCTGGCGATCGACTCTGTGACCCGGCTGCGTTCCACGGACAGCTCGCGGTGGCGCTCGAAGTCTCTCCTCGAGGACCGCATTCCTGATCTCGCGCTCCAGCCTGCGGTGCTCGAGCCCGAGGAAGTTCTCCTCGAGCGCGTGCTCGCTGGCCGGGTGCGCTCGACGCTCGCACGACGATCTCGCTCACCGTGTGCATCAGCTCGGCATCGTGAGGGCCGAGCCCGGTGGTCGGTGACTCGAAGTGCTCGAGGATCCAGGTGCGAGCCCTGCGCAGCACGTCGGAGGAAAGGTGCTCGTCCTCCAGCCGCACGAGGTGCTCGCGCCCACGCTCCCCGCTCGAGACGCACATCGCGAGGAACACTCGCTCGAAGCGCTCCATCGGCGTCGCCGCACCACGCTCGCCGAGGCGGGTGATGCGTGCCGGCGCGCCCTCACGAGGGCGTGCAAGCAGCGGCGCCAGCAGGTGCTCCGAGAGGTCGAGCCGGTCCGCCACGCGGCGGATCTGCTCGTCACGCTCAGCCGAAGGCTGCACGGCGGTGAACACGGGCGCGAGCTGTGCCACGACCTTGTCCTTTCCCGCAGCGGAGCTCATGTCGGCTCCACCGAGTGCATTCTCCACCTGGAATTCCAAGATAGGAATCGCGTCCCCCGCTCTGGTCTTGAAGCTGTCCGGGCCTTCCTCCACAAGGAGGTCACAGGGGTCCTTATCGTCCGGCAGGCGCACCACCTTGAGAACGACTCCGCGGCCTGCGGCCGCGCTTTGCGCCCTCAGCATGGCCTCCTGGCCCGAGCGGTCTGCGTCGAAGGCCAGCACGACCTCCCGCGCGAGGCGCGCCAGCTCGCCGAGCTGCTCCTCGGTGAGGGCGGTGCCCATCGACGCGACGGAGTTGCGAAATCCGGCCTGGTGCAGGGCAAGGACGTCCGTATAGCCCTCCACCACGATCACCCTGTCCTCCTTGGCGGCGTGGCGGCGCGCCTGGTCCAGGCCGAACAGCTGACGGCCCTTGCGGTACACCGGGCCCTCGGGGGAGTTCACGTACTTCGGCTGCTGGTTGTCGCGCGTCGCGCGGGCCCCGAAGCCGAGCACCCGGCCGCGGGCGTCGCGCAGGGGGAACATGATGCGCGCCCGAAAGCGGTCGTAGATGCCGCCCTGCCGGCCCTTCTGGGCCAGTCCGGCGGCGTGGAGCTCCTGTTCGGTGAAGCCGGCCTGCCGGGCGCTCATCAGGACCCTGTCCCAGGCGCTCGGCGCGTAGCCGACCCCGAACTCCTCGAGCACCTCGCGGCCGAGGCCGCGCTGCTCCAGGTAGGTGCGCGCGCCGGCCGCCTCGTCGGAGTCCCACAGGTAGCGCGCGTAGAAGGTCGAGGTCTTGCCGAGCAGCTCGAGCAGGCGATCGCGCGAGCGGCGCCGCTCGTCGTCGCGGCCGCCCGTCTCGAACTCCAGCTCGACGCCGTAGCGGTCCGCGAGCTGCTCGACCGCGTCGCGGAAGTCGAGGCCCTCCTTTTCCTCCAGGAAGGTGAAGATGTTGCCGCCGGCCTGGCAGCCGAAGCAGTAGTAGAGCTTCTCCGTCGCGTCCACGGAGAACGACGGCGTGCGCTCGTCGTGGAACGGGCACAGTCCGAGCCAGCGCGTGCCGCGACGCCGCAGCTCGGTGTGGGCGGAGACGACCTCCACCATGTCGGCGGCCACGCCGCACCCGCTCGATGGACTCCGGGGTGACGCGGCTCACGTGAAGGCGCGCGGGAACGGTCAGGCGCTCGAACTCGCGGATGCAGAAGCGGTCGGTCATGCCGGCGAGGTAGTCGGTCACGCGGGTGGCCGCGTCCGTGCCGGCGCTCGGATCGAGCACCGGGAGCACGTCCGGGTTCTCTATGTAGTGGTCGAACAGCGCGTGGACGACCTGCGTCACGCGTTCCTGCTCGCGGCGCGCCGCGGCGCCGAAGTAGACGTGGTCGAACATGAACTTGCGCAACCGCCCCATCGCGCCGCCGACGCGCTCGCCCTGGACGATGTCGCCCGCGCGCTCGGATGCCTCGACGAGGTCGTGCACCAGCAGGTCGATGCGCTCGGAGCCCGTCTCGCCGAGGATCGCGATCTCCTCCTGCGGCAGGTCGCCCTCGGCCAGCACGCCCGCGCGCAGTGCGTCGTCGATGTCGTGGTTGATGTAGGCGACGCGGTCGACCAGCCGCACGATGCGGCCCTCGAGCGCGGCGGGCAGCCCGGGACCCGTGTGGTGCAGGATGCCGTCGCGCACCGCCTCGGACAGGTTGAGCCCCTGCCCGTCGCGCTCGAGCACGTCGACGACGCGCAGCGAGTGCTCGTTGTGGCGGAAGCGGCGGCCGGTGCGCTGGTGCAGCGCGCGGTCGAGCGCATCCTCGCCGGCGTGACCGAACGCCGGATGGCCGAGGTCGTGGCCCAGCCCGATCGCCTCGGTCAGGTCCTCGTTCAGGCGCAGCGCCCGCGCGACGGTGCGCGAGATGCCGCAGGCCTCGAGCGTGTGCGTGAGCCGCGTGCGGTAGTGGTCGCCCTCGGGGTCGACGAACACCTGCGTCTTGTGCTTGAGCCTGCGGAAGCTCTTTGAGTGGACGATCCGGTCGCGGTCGCGCTGGAACGGCGTGCGCAGGCGGCAAGGCGGCTCCTCGACGCGCCCGGTTGGGCGGGTAGGAGCGGGTCGCGTGCGGAGAGAGCTGCTCGTCCTCGAGCTCGCGGATGCGGGCCTCGAACGAGCCCGCTACGGGAGCGTCGGCGAGGCTCCTGCTCGACGTCGGCGGCGTGGGCCTCCATGCGAACGATTCTGGCAGCCGGCTAGGCGTTTGAGCCGGCCGCGGCCTGCTCGAGGCCCTTGCCCACGGCCTCGGCGAGCGCCATCGCCGCGGACAGCGGCCGCACCATCACGGTGAAGTCCGCGATCTTGCCCTCGCTGTCGAAGCGCAGCAGGTCGAGGCCCTCGATCTGCTTGTCGCCGACCCTGGCCTGGAACACGAGCGCCTTGACTTCGTCACCGTCGAGCTCGTCCGTGTAACGAAAGTCCTCGAAAGTGCGAAAGACGACGCCCAGCAGCATCGACACGGACTCGCGTCCCTCGAACGGCTTGAAGGTGATCGGGCTGTGGAACACCACGTCGTCTGCAAGCGCGTCGATCATCCCGCTCGAGGTCCTCCGCCTCGACGGCTGTCCTGAATGCATCGTGACTCATGATCGGCTCCTCTCGGCGATCTGACGGTAGACGGCGGCGGTGCGCTCACCGTTGCGGTCCCAGGTGAAGTGCTCGGCGACGGTCCGTCGCGCGGCTGCGCCGAGCCTATCGCGCTCGCGCGGATCGCTCACGAGCCGGTCGATCGCACGTGCCAGCGTTCCCTCGTCCCCGGAGGGCACCAGGATCATCCCGTCGCCGGCTGCGGCGATGTCCTCGGCGCCGGTCCCCGCGCCGCCGATCGTGGGCACGCCGGCGGCCATCGCCTCGACGTGCGCCACCCCGAAGGCGTCATGGACACTCGGCATCACGTGCACCCAGCCGCGACCCATGCGCTCGAGCGCGGCGGCATGGTCCAGCGGTCCGGCAAACGAGACCCGGTCGGCCACCCCGAGCCGGGCGGCGAGCTGCTCGAGCGCGTCCCGGTCTGGCCCCTTGCCGATCAGCACGTAGCGCGAGGTCCGGGTGGCGGTCCTTGAGCGCCGCGACCGCGCGGATCACGGCCGCCTGGTTCTTGTGCGCCTCGAGATGGGCGACCGTCACGAGCGTCGGCTCGGGCGTGCGCTCGGCCACCGACTCCGGCACGTCGGCGCCCGGGTGGATGACCTCGAGCACCGGCAGCGGCCCGGTCAGCTCCTCGATCCCGCGGCGGGTCACGTCGCTGTTGGCGATCACCGCGTCGGCCGCCTGCAGCACCCGCGTCACGACCTCGCGGCCCCGGTCGCTGCGCGCCGCCGTATAGGAGAGGTCACCGCCGTGCACCGACACGACCAGCGGCACGTCGTTCCCGCGGCGGATCCAGCGCAGCGCGGCATCGCCGGCGGGGACGGCGTAGTGCGCGTGGACGAGGTCGGGCCGCCAGCCCTGGTCGAGGGCACGCCGGACGGGACGTGCGGCCCAGCGCCCCCAGGTCGCATAGCTCCACGGCCGCGGTGGCGAGAAGAAGCGCACGTAGCGCACGGGGATGCCGTCGAGCACGGTCGGTCCATGCGGGTCCACGAACCGCCTCGCCCAGTGCCCCAGTGGACCGAGATCCGGCAGGGCGCGAACGTCGTTCCGCGAGGGCAGCGGGCGATCGAGCGCGATGACCCGCACCTCCACCCCGCGCTCGCGCACCGCCTGCGCCTGGCGGTGCGCCCAGATGCCCCATGCCGGATCCCAGTGCGCGGGTAGTACTCCGCGACTACGGCGACGCGCACTACCTACTCGCGGTGACGGATCGCGGCCTGCGCTGCGGCGACCCTCGCGATCGGGACCCTGAACGGGGAGCAGCTCACGTAGTCGAGCCCGGCCTCGTCGAAGAAGTCGATGCTGTCGGGGTCGCCGCCGTGCTCGCCGCAGATCCCGAGCTTCAGGTTCGGTTGCGCGCTACGCGCCCGCCCACCGCCGCGGCGCGCACGAGGCTGCCTACTCCCGGCAGGTCGAGCGTCTCGAACGGGCTGCGGTCCAGGATCTTCTGCTCGAGGTACTCGCTCAGGAACCCGCCCTCGGCGTCGTCGCGCGAGAAACCCAGCACCGTCTGCGTCAGGTCGTTCGTGCCGAAGCTGAAGAAGTCGGCGTGAGCGAGCGATCAGGTCGGCGATCATGCACGCGCGCGGCAGTTCGATCATGGTCCCGACCGAGACCGCGAACGGGGCCGCCGCCCGTTCCACCAGGGCGCGCATCTGCTCCAGCTCCTGCTCGTAGCCGACGAGCGGGATCATGATCTCGACGGTGGGCTCCTTGCCGGTGCGCTCGCGCACGGCTTGGGCCGCGCCCACGATCGCGCGCACCTGCATCTCGTAGACCTCCGGGTACAGCACCGCGAGCCGGCAGCCGCGCGTGCCGAGCATCGGGTTCACCTCCTCCAGGTCGCGCACCCGGGCCAGGAGATGCTCGAGCTCCTCGATCCGCTTGGCGTCGTCCGACCTGCGCAGCCGCTCGCGCTCCACCAGCAGCTCCGACTTGCTCGGGAGGAACTCGTGCAGCGGCGGGTCGAGCAGCCGGATCGTCACCGGCCGGTCGTCCATCGCCTCGAACAAACCCTCGAAGTCGCCGCGCTGGAAGGGGAGGAGCTCTTCGAGCGCCGCGCGCCGGTCCTCCTCGGTGTCGGCCATGATCATCGCCCGCATCTTGGGCTGGCGCTCGGCCTCCATGAACATGTGCTCGGTGCGGCACAGCCCGATCCCCTCGGCCCCGAACTCGCGGGCGCGGCGGGCGTCGGCGGGAGTGTCGGCGTTCGCGCGCACGCCGAGGCGCCGCACCGCGTCGGACCATTCCAGCACGGTGTCGAACTGCTCGCTGATCTCGGGTGCCACGAGCGGCACGTCCTCGATCGTCACGAGGCCCCGCGTGCCGTCGATCGCGATCAGGTCCCCGGCGGATAGTCGTGTTCCGTCGACGCTCACCGTGCGGGCCTCGAGATCGATCCGCAGCCGCGACGCGCCCGCCACGCACGGGCGGCCCATGCCGCGCGCCACCAGCGCCGCGTGCGAAGCCTTGCCGCCCTCCGAGGTGAGGATCCCCCGCGCGGCATGGAACCCCGCGACGTCCTCGGCCTCGGTGAACGGCCGGACCAGGATGACCTCCCGGCCGTCCTCGGCCTGCTCGACCGCCTCGGAGGCCGTGAAGACGATGCTGCCCTTGGCCGCGCCGGGCGAGGCCGGGACGCCCCGGGCGAGCGGGGTGTAGGAGTAGCTCGGGTCGAACGTGGGGTGCAACAGCTCCTCGAGCTTGTTCGCGTCGATGCGCATCAGCGCCTCTTCACGAGTCAGGACACCCTCGTCGACCATGTCGACGGCGACTCGCACGGCGGCCTGCGCGGGGCGCTTCGCGTTGCGCGTCTGCAGCATGTAGAGCGTCCCGTCCTCGATCGTGAACTCGATGTCCTGCATGTCGCGGTAGTGGCGCTCGAGCGTGCGCATGATGTCGGTCAGCTGTGCGTGCACCTCGGGGAGCAGCTCGGCAAGCTCCGACAGGTCGCGTGTGTTGCGCACTCCGGACACGACGTCCTCGCCCTGCGCGTTCTGGAGGAAGTCGCCCGAGGGCTCCGGGGCGCCCGTCGTCTGGTTGCGGCTGAACGCGACTCCGGAGGCGGACGTGTCGCCCATGTTGCCGAACACCATCTGCTGCACGTTGACCGCCGTGCCCCACTCGTCGGGGATGCGATTCAGGCGCCGGTAGTGGACCGCGCGCTCACCGTTCCAGGAGTCGAAGATCGCGCAGATCGCCTGGCGCAGCTGCTCGCGCGGGTCCTGGGGAAACTCCTCACCGGTCTCGGCGGCGAAGATCTGCTTGAACTCGCCGGTGAGCTGCTCGAGCGCACGCGCATCGAGATCGGTGTCGAGCTCGGCGCCCGATCTTTCCTTCAGCGCCTTGATCGGGCTCTCGAACAGGTCTCCGTCCATCCCGCGTACCACGCTGCCGAACATCTGGACGAAGCGCCGGTAGGAGTCCCATCCGAAGCGCTCGTTGCCCGTGCGCTCGATCAGGCCGCGCAGGGAGTCGTCGTTGAGCCCGAGGTTCAGGACGGTGTCGAGCATGCCGGGCATCGACTCCCGCGCCCCGGAGCGAACGGAGACGAGCAACGGATCGCCGGGATCGCCGAGCCGCTTGCCGGTCTGTTCCTCCAGGCGGGCCAGTGCCTCGTCGACCTGCGACTCGAGCCCGTCCGGAAACTGCCCGTTCTCCTTCATGTACGCGACGCATGCAGCGGTCGTGATCGTGAAGCCGTCGGGGACGCGGACCGGCCCACCGATGCGCTTCATCTCGGCGACGTTCGCCCCTTTGCCTCCCAGCAGCTCGCGCATGTCTCGCGAGCCCTCGGAGAACTCATACACCCATTTGGTCACGGCCGGGGGGCGATTCTATTCAGGGAGATGGTCTAGGCCGCGCTGCGCAGCCGCACGTGCGCGTGGTACTCGACCGTCCCCGACAGCGCCCGCTCCACCTGGGTGAGGGTCGGGCCGCTGGCGGTGGGAGTCTCCTTCAGGGGAGCAGCGAGCGCGCCCAACATGAACGAACGCGCGGACTCGTCGAGGATGAAGCCATCGCCCGCCCCGCAGTCGTGGCAGATCACGCCCCCCGCGGCGGCCGAGAACCGCAGCGAGCCGGTCCCGGCTGGCCCGCCGCAGCGTGCGCAGTCCGTGAGCTCGGGCACGAAGCCCGCTGCCAGCATCAGCTTCATCCGGAACGCCAGCAGGTTCCCGCTGCCCGCGGCCGCGGGTTGCGAGTCGAGCAGCTGGAGCTCGTGGCAGAGCAGGTTGTAGGTGGCCTCGTTACCCTCGCCCTCGCCGAACAGCCGCAACACGGACTCGCACGCGGCGCCGGCGTAGTAGATCGCGCCTCCGTGCTCGCGCAGCCGCGGGTACCACTCCACGCACTGCGCCTGCGTGACGGTGTGCAGGTCGCCGCGCCCCTCGTACATCACGAGGCTCACGCGGGAGAAAGGCTCGAGCCGCGCGCCGAAGCGCGACTTCGTGCGGCGCACGCCCTTCACGACGGCGCCCACCTTCCCATGGGTACCGGTGTACATGTGAACGATGCGATCGGCCTCGCGCAGCCGCATCGAGCGAAGCACGATCGCCTCCGTCTTGTAATAGGCCACCGGTCTGCGCCCTTCCGCTCGGTGTTTGTCGGTTTGCCGGCGAGGGAAACCTGTCCCCACGGCCCATACACTTTGAAGCTGGCACCGGATGGAATTCTCGAGCAACGGCAAGAACAAAGAGAGGCCGCACATCACCGTCTACACGACGGACCCGTGCGCGCGCTGCATCCGTGCCAAGGACCTGCTGACGAGACGCGAGCTCGCCTTCGTGGAGGTGAACCTTGCGAAGGACCCGGTCGGGCGCCGCGAGCTCGCGGAGTTCACGGGCCGCATGACGTTTCCGCAGATCGTGATCGACGGAGAGCCGCTGGGCGGGTTCCAGGAGCTGCTCGAGGCGGACGAGGCGGGCCGGCTCGGCGGCCGGTGATCGCGCCGCGGACGGTCCGCGAGCTGACGGTCGAGGGAGGCCGCTTCATCTCCGCCGGAAGCGGGCTCGTTCACACCGGTGACCACATGTACGTGGTCGCCGACGACGAACGCTGTCTGGGAGTGTTCCCCGCGCAGGGGGACGCGCCGGGGCGCCTCGAGCGGTTCCTCCCGGGCGAGTTGCCCGCGGACCCCAAGGAGCGGAAGCGCAAGAAGCCCGACCTGGAGGCGCTCGCCCTGCTCCCCGGCGCGCTCCTTGCGCTCGAATCGGGGTCGAAGGCGCAGCGAAGGGGCGGGGTCTTCTGGAACCTCGACCCGCGCGGTGCGCTGATCGGCGAGCCGCGCCGGCTGGACCTCCGGCCGCTTTACGACGTCCTCGATCGTGACATTCCCGATCTCAACATCGAGGGAGCCACGGTGAGCGGCCAGCACCTGCTGCTGTTTCAGCGCGGCAATGGCCGCGGCGCCGTGAACGCCGTCGTCACACTTGACATGACCGCGTTGCTCGATTCGCTTGGCGACGGCCGCATCGAAGCCGGTGCCGTGACGGCAATCCGGCGTCATGATCTCGGCGAGGTCGACGGAGTACGCCTGTGTTTCTCGGATGCGACCGGCCTGCGAGACGGCCGTGTGCTCTTCACCGCGGTTGCCGAGGGCGGCGAGGACACCTACCACGACGGCCAGTGCGTCGGGTCAGGCGTCGGGATGCTCGATGCGAACGGCAACGTGACGCTGTGGGAGCAGCTCGACCCGGCCCACAAGGTCGAGGGCATCGAGGCTCATCGCAAAGACGATGAGATCGTGATCCTGATGGTCGCCGATGCCGACGACCCCGAGTCGCCCTCTCCTCTGCTTGCGGCGTCGCTGGAGATCTAGGCCGAAGTTTCCAAAGACGTTGCTTCTCTTGGTGAATCCGGCGGCGGATCGCTGGTGGCGGGTCTGGAAAACCAGGTGGGTAAGGGAGAGGGTGCGGCCGCCTGCGCGGGCTCGCGAGCGACCCGTGATCTGCAATGCAAGGCGCACGCGTGGGTGGCAAATGAGCCGTCTGCGCGCTACGCATGTGGGGTGCGGTGAGCGCCTGGCGGCGATCGACGAACTTTCCCCCGTTGGGTCCACTTCCACGCATGGCCAGGGGGAAAGTTCAGTGGCCAATGCGCAACGCGGCAGGCTGTCGCCGTGATCGCGACCTTTCTTTGAAGTCTCGTGACACTCCGCCGGTTAGCGAGCGCACACGTCGACCCGTTCCTACCCACCCTGGTTTTCCGGGCCTGAACGACGTGGTTGGGAACTACATCTAGACGTCTGAGGGGACACCCGCGGCATCGAGCGCCTCCGCGGGCGTGTTGAACCACTCGTAGCGCACCAGCTTGCCGTCGCGCTGCGTGACGACAACCGCGAACGGCGCGGGCGGAAGCTCCATGCCACTCCCCCGGCCTCGAGCCCGAAAGGTGCCCGTGACCACAACGTGGTCCTCCAGGTCGACGACGCGGTCGTAGTCGAAGCGCAGGTCCTCGAATGCCTCCAGGAACGCCCCCATGCCGGCCCGCAGGCCCTCGGGACCGTGACGGGTCCCGGGCTCGAGTGCAGTGTCGGGATTTACGAACTCGACTTCCGGATCGGCGAGCGCGACGACCGCCTCGACGTCCCCTCGCTCCATGGCGCGAAATCCCTCCATCACCTGCTCCACGGTCCGCGCGGTCATGCCGGTGCCAGGTCCGACAGCGCCGGGATGCCGTGCAGCGAGGTGGCCCGGTGACACGCGTCGCGGATCGCCTCCGCGGTCAGCGCCGCGCCGACAACGCCGATGACGAACGGCTCGACGCGCGGAGCGGTGCCACTCGCCAGCGCGAACACGACGTCGCCGTCGAACTGCGAATGGACCGGGTCCACGGCGCGCGCCATCCCGGCCTGCGCCATCTTGGCGACGATGCCGCACTCCGACTTCGTGAGCTCGGCGTCGGTCATCAGGCACACCAGCGTCGTGTTCTCGAGCGGCTCGCCGCGCCGAAAGCTCGGCGGCTCGATCGGCCTGGTGCGGATCAGCTTCGTCGATCCGATGAACTCGCCGTGCTCCCCGCGCGTCCCGGCCAGCACACCGCCGTCCTCTCCGATCACGTCGCCGAACGCGTTCACGACTGCGAGGGCGGTCAGCTTGCCTCCCTGCGGTAGATGTTGCTTGGCCATGCCGACGCCGCTCTTGACCGCGAACTCGCGGCCACGGATCTTCCCCACGGCCGCGCCAGTCCCGGCGCCGACCGTGCCGAGCTGCGGATCGGCGCTCGCTGCCTCACAGGCCGCGGAGCCCTCCGCCGGCCCGGGCCTGCGGGTCGGGTCGCCGGTCAGCAGGTCGTATATGACGGCGGCGGGCACCAGCGGCACGATGCCGCCCGGCGTGTCGTATCCGCGCCCGTTTCGCTCCAGCCAGTCCACGACCCCGTCGGCGGCCGCGAGGCCGAACGCGCTGCCGCCGGTCATCAGCACGGCGTGCACCCGCGATGCATTCGCGATCGGGTTGAGCAGGTCCATCTCGCGAGTGCCCGGACCGCCACCGCGCACGTCGCCCGAGGCCACGGCACCGTCTGGAGGGGCGAGCACGACCGTGCAGCCGGTGGCCGCCTCCGGTGTCGCTCCAGTGGCCGGCCTCGAAGCCCGCCGGGAGAGGAGGCTCGCTCACCGTGCCGCCACGCGCCGGCGGCGCGGGGTGCGCTGGCAGTTGCGGCAGACATAGGTTCCGCGACCGGCGGCAACGAGCTTCGTCACGGTCCCGCCGCAGCGCGGGCACGGCTGTCCCTCGCGGCAGATGGATCAGGAACTCGTTCTGCATCGAGCCGCGCTCGCCGTTCGCATCCCGGTAGTCGTCGATGGACGCGCCCTGGTTCGCGAGCCCGGCCTCGAGCGCCGCGACGATGCCCGCGTGCAGGCGTTCGAAGTCGGCGCGGCGCAGACGGCCGACCGGCTTCAGCGGATGGATGCCTGCGCGAAACAGCGCCTCGTCCGCGTAGATGTTCCCGACACCCGCGACCCGGCGCTGGTCGAGCAGGAACGCCTTCACCGGCGCGCGGCGCCCGCGCGCGGCGCGCGCGCAGCACCTCCGGCGTGAACTCCGGATCGAGCGGCTCGGGGCCGAGGCGTTCGTCGAGGTAGCGGTCGAGCAGCTCGTCGCCGTCGATCACGAGGCCGGTGCCGAAGCGACGTGGCATCGGTGAACAGCAGGCGGTTGCCGTCGTCGAGCGCGAGTCGCACGCGCAGGTACGGGCGCCCCGGCGCGTCGTCGGACTCCGCGACCCACAGCAGGTTCCCGGTCATGCGCAGGTGCATGACCAGGTGCCGGTCCTCGTCGAGGTCGGCGATCAGGTACTTGCCGCGCCGGCGCAGGCGCTCGACGCGCCGGCCGAGCAGGGCTGCCTCGACCTCGGGCGGCGACGACCGGGGCGCTCCACAGCGGATCGAGGACCTGCGCGTCCACGATCGTCCGCCCGGCGACGCGGTCGGCCAGCTGGCGGCGGATGGTCTCGACTTCGGGCAGCTCCGGCACGCCATAAGCGTATGCGCCTCGCGCGCGTTTGCGCCTACGGGACGAAGACCCCGGCCCGCAGAAAGACGCGGTTCCCGCTCGTGTCGGCGTCGCCGTCGGCGCCGCCGTCCCGAACCTGCACCCGGTCGAGCTCCCAGATCGAGCGCCGTCCCTCGGTGATCGCGCCCGGCAGCAGGGCCTCGACGGTCGTCGCGGTCGAGCAGTTCGACCCCAGCGACACGGACTGCGTGCCGACACAGGGGACGGTGAAATGCAGGTCGAAGTCCTGGACCGTCGCGGCGCGGGACCCGCCGGGATTGGGAATCGAGCCCTTGTCGGTGATGCGCAGGAACACGACCGCATCAAGCTCGCCGGTGTAGTCAGGGACGCTCGCTGTGCTGCTCTGATTCGCCGCGCCGCACGTCGAGGGTGGATTTGCGCCGTTGCAGTGCACGCTCGTGACCGACACAGCGACGGCCACATCGGCTTCGTCGGGCGGTGCGGTCGGATTCCCCGTCACGGTCTTTATACGCATGTGTCCTTGAGACGCCGCCGGCATGCCATTCACCTCAGGGGCCGGGAGCGTCAGGTGCAGGGAACTGAAGGCCGGCGGGCTGCATGAGGGCTGCGCATGCGGAAGGCCGTGCGTGCGGTTGGGCGAGCTGCACGGCAGATACGCCGGCACGAGGGAGAAGCGCGCGGGACTCGCGCCCTTGGGACGGGGATAGGCAGTGACGGGAATGGGCTGCCAGGAGGCGGCGCTCCCGCTGGTCAGGAAGGTCGCGCCGGAGCCGTCCGCATTCGCAGTCCAAATTCCGGCGGGCGGGCCGTCGTAACTGAACGCGATTTTCGCCCCGTCAGGAGACCAGACCGCGTTGTATCCCTCCCGTAACGGCGCCTGTTCCGACCCGTCCGGATTCATCGTGAAGAGACGAATAGGAAGGCGCTCGGCGCTGAGATCATCAGAGACGGTGAACATGATCTTGTGAGCACTCGGCGACCAGTCCGGATATGTTCTCCCGTAGCCATCGTCGAATGCAGTAAGCCGCACGGTCTCTCCACCGAATGTGTGCCGGTAGATGGCCGGCGGAGGGCCAGGCGCTTCGCTCCAAACGATCCGTGTGCCGTCAGGCGACCACGACGTACAGCAAGCGCCCCTCCCGTATTGGCACGTAAGGAACGCCGCATTCGTCCCGTCGGCGTTCATCGTCCAGACGCCACCGTCCTCGTACGGCGGAGGGTCGCAGTATCCATCTTTGGTGAACGCGATTTGCTGGCTGTCCGCAGACCACGAGGGCGTCGTCCCGGAGTATTCGTCGACGAGTGTCTGACCAGCCCCGTCGGCGTTCATTTTCCAGACGTCGTTGGCCGGCCCGGAGACGTCGTGGGCCCGCATGAAAACGATCTGCCGGCCATCGGGTGACCAGCTGGGGACCTCGTCCCTGACGGTGTTGTGTGTCAGTTGCAAGAGGCCGCTGCCGTCCGGGTTGATCGTGTAGATCTCGCGGTCGCCGTCGGCGGAGCTGTAGAACGCGATCTTGCCGTTCGTACCCGGGAACGCAGCCTGTGCCGACCCTGGCAGCGCAAGCGCAACCATGACCACGACCAACCAGACACTGCGCTTCAACTCCCCGTCCCCTCTCTTGCCGGGCGGCGATCAGCTTAGCTTCGGCGGGCCCTGGGGTGCGCCTTGAAGTACGCGTCCTTGATGTGCTGGTTGGAGAGGTGCGTGTAGAGCTGGGTGGTCGACACGTCGGCGTGGCCGAGCATCTCCTGCACGGAGCGCAGATCGCAGCCGCCGGCGAGCAGGTGGGTCGCGAACGTGTGCCGCAACGTGTGCGGGCTCATCTTGTCCTGCAGGCCCGCCGACTGCGCGTGGCGCCCGATGATCTTGTAGAGGCCCTGGCGCGTGAGCGGACCGCCGCGGAAGTTCACGAACAGACGCGCCTGCGTGCGCTCGCCGACGAGCTGCGGACGCCCGCGGCGCAGGTAGTCGGCCACGGCGCGAGCGGCGGTGCGGCCCACGGGCACCAGCCGCTCCTTCGATCCCTTGCCGCGCGCGAGGACGACGTGATCGACGAGGTCGACCTGGGTCATGTCGAGGTCGATCGTCTCTGAGGCACGCAGGCCACACGCGTACATCAGCTCCAGCAGGGCGCGATCGCGCAGCGCGATCGGGTCGGTGCCCTGCGGCTGCTCCAGCAGGCGCTGCACCTCCGCGCGTCCCAGCACACGTGGCAGCTTGCGGCTCTTGCGCGGTGGGGTGAGCTGCGCGGTGGGGTCTGACTCGCGCACTCCCTCGCGGCGCAGGTGACGGTAGAAGGAGCGCAGCGCCGCGGCCTTTCGCTGGATCGTCGAAGTCGTCGCGGGCTTGCGCCCGTTGCCGCGCGCGAGCTCGGTGAGGAAGTCCGCCACGTCCGCCGGCTCGGCATCTTCCGCTCCGCGCCCGCGCCCCGCCAGGAACGCCCCGAACTGGAGCAGGTCGGAGCGATACGACTGAAGCGTGTTGCGGGCCATCCCGCGCTCGAGCTCGAGATAGGCAAGGAAGTCGAGGACCAGCTCCTCGAATCGTCCCTCAACCGTCCGCGCCGTTGTCGCCATCCCTGACCCTTTCGGCCGCGCGGTCCGGCCTCCTTGCCACGCAAGCAGAGTTGCCGCGTGGAAAGATTCGCCGGTCAACCTGAAGGAGGGCACATGTCGTCAACCGTTCCAGACGTCGAGCTCAAGGCGCGCCATCGTGCAATGTGGGCTTCCGGCGACTATCCGTCGATGGTCGAGACGTTCCTGTTGCCGCTCGGGCCGCGGCTCGTCGAGGCCTGCGAGATCGGCCCCGGGATGCGTGTCCTCGACGTCGCCGCGGGCACCGGCAACGCCTCGATTCCAGCAGCAGAGCGTGGCGCGACCGTGACGGCGAGCGACCTGACGCCCGAGCTGCTCGAGGCCGGCCGGCAGCGCGCGGAGGCCCAGGGCCTGGAGCTGGAATGGGTCGAAGCCGACGCCGAGAACCTGCCGTTCGGCGACGCGTCGTTCGACGTCGTCATGTCATCGATCGGGGCGATGTTCGCGCCGCACCATCAGGACGTCGCCGACGAGCTCGTGCGCGTCTGCCGTCCCGGCGGCACGATCGGGATGCTGAACTGGACACCCGAAGGCATGATCGGCGCGCTGTTCCGGACGATGGGGCCGTTCGCCCCGCCCCCTCCCCCGGGAGCACAGCCCCCGCCGCTGTGGGGCGGCGAGGACCACCTGCGTGACCTGTTCGGCGACCGCATCGAGTTCCGCACGCTGGAGCGCGACGTGCTCGAGATCACCGCGTTCGAGCACCCGCGCGACTACGGCGAGCATTTCAAGGAACGCTACGGGCCCACGATCGCGGCGCAGGGGAATGCGCGGCGCAGCGGGAAGGAGGCTGAGTTCGATGAAGCACTCGACCAGTTCAGTGACGAGTGGAACCTCGGTACGGCCGACCGCGCGCGGTTCGAGCAGGAGTTCCTGGTCGTCGTGGGAACCCGTGTGTGATTGATCAGCTCACCTTCCGGTAGGTGAGGGCGACAGGTCCCGCTCGTAGTAGAGCATCCGCGGCCCCTGCGGACCGCCCTCGAGGTTGGTGAATCCCGCGCTCTCGTACAGCGCCCGCGCCGCGGTGTCGTCCTCGCTCGTGCCGAGGTCCATGTGAGCGGCACCGCGCGCCCTCGAGAATTCCATCGCGGCGTCGAGCAGGGCTCGCCCAAGACCCTGGCCGCGGCGCTCGGGAACGACGTAGAGCTCCTCGAGGTGAGCATCGAGCACGCCCGTGTAGAGCGAGGGACGGAAGCGCAGCTGGGCGAACCCGTCCGGCCCATCCCCCGCGAAGATAACGGTGACCTCGCCGCTTTCGATCAGCGGCGCGGCCCGCTGCGCGATCACGTCCGCGTCCGGCGTCGGTTCGCCGAACTCGACGTTGAACGCGTGCAGGAGCGTGCCGAAGGCGGGCGCATCGGCGGCGCTCGCATGCCGGATCGGGATCTGCGCTTGCTTGGCCATGAGGGTCTTTCTAGCGCTTGGGCCGGAGGCTGTGGAGAATGTGGCCACGTGGACGTTCCGGAGACTCATTACGCGCGCAGCGGCGATCTGCAGATCGCTTACCAGGTGGCGGGCAAGGGCCCGCTCGACGTCGTACTGATCCCGTCGTATCTGTCGAACGTCGAGCTGTTCTGGGAGCTGCCGTCCTTCGCCGGCTTCTTCGAGCGGCTCTCGTCCTTTTCCCGGCTGATCCTGTTCGAGCGGCGCGGGAGCGGGATGTCCGATGGGATGGCCGGGGCAACGCCGCTGGAGGAGCAGATCGATGACGTTCAGGCGGTGATCGAAGCGGTCGGCTCCGAGCAACCGGTGCTGGCCTCTTATCTCGAAGGCTGCGGCTTGACCGCGCTGTTCGCGGCCTCTCACCCGGACCTGGTGCGGGCACTCGTCCTGGTGTCGCCGCAGCCCCGGCTGGTGGAAGGGCCGGGATACGAGTGGGCGCCGAGCGTCGAACAGCGCGCTGCAATCGTTCAAGCCATCGTCGACTCGTGGGGCACTAACTCGCCCGCGAACCCGTTGGCTGCCCTTGTTGGCGGTCCGGACGACCGGCTGCGAGGTCTGATGGCGCGCTTGCAGCGTCTCGCGATGAGCCCTGCTGCCGCTGCCGCGTCGCTGGCGATGACCGGCGAGACAGATGTGCGCGACGTGCTCCCCAGCGTGCAGTGCCCGACACTGGTGCTGCGCCCCGAACACGAGACCTACCTTGACGAGCGCCACTCGCGCTATGTCGCCGAGCACATCCCCAACGCCCGCTATGCGGAGGTTCCTGGGGAGGGGCCGTTCTGGCTTGGCGAGGAGGACGCCGTCGCCGACGAAATCCAGCACTTCCTGACTGGAGTGCGGCGGCCGGTCGTAAGCGACCGCGTGCTCGCGACGGTGCTGTTCACCGACATCGTTGGCTCGACCGAACGTGCCGCAGAGCTGGGTGATGGCGCTTGGCGTTCTCTGCTGGAGCGCCACGACGGCCTGGTGCGCGAGGAGGTCGAGCGCCATCGCGGGCGGTTCGTGAAGTCACTCGGCGACGGCGCACTCGCCGTGTTCGACGGTCCCAGCCGCGCGATCAACAGCGCCACCGGGATCCGCGACGGGGTCCGTGACCTCGACCTGGAGATTCGCGCCGGTCTGCACACCGGCGAATGCGAGCTGCTCTCCGGTGACGACGTTGGCGGCCTCGCGGTACATATCGGTGCGCGCGTCAGCAGCCTCGCCGCACCAGGCGAGGTGCTCGTCAGCAGCACCGTCCGCGACCTCATCGTCGGCTCGGGCCAGACGCTGACCGACCGCGGGGAACACGACCTCAAGGGCGTGCCCGGACCGTGGCGGATCTTCGCCGTCGAGACGTAGGGGCGAGCCCAGCCGATGGCTACCTTCTAGGTTCGTACCGCATCGCCACCGCCCCGGAGCCGAATTCCAGCCGGCCCACGAGCCTCAAGTCGACATGCTTCGATAGCCCCGCGAACAACGTCGGCCCGTGGCCCACCAGCCTGGGCTGCACCACGAACTCGTACTCATCGATCAACCCCAGCTCCGCCAGGGCCAGCGGAAGCTTCACACCTCCCACGAACAGCCCATTACCTGACTCCCGCTTCAGCGCCCGAACGGCGTCCTCCAGATCCCCACGCACGAGCTCAGCGTTCCAATCGACCCGGTCCAGGGTGCTCGACACGACGTACTTCTTTGCCGCGTCGATCGTCCGGCCGAACGGCGCCATCCAATCGGGCATCGCTTCCGTCTGCCCCGGCGGCCGGAAGGCTGACTCCATCATCTCGTAAGTCACACGGCCGAAGAGGAGAGCATCGGCCTGGTCGATGCTCTTCGTCGCGTGGCGATGCATCTCTTCGTCCGGGGAACCCACACGGTGATCGCAGCATCCGTCCAATGTGACGTTGATGGAATATCGAAGAGGTCGCATTGCGTAATGAATACCTCCGCGATCAGCGCGGTGGGACCGCCGACGTGCGTGATCTCACGCCGGACTCGACTGCCGGGCGTGGCCCAGCGCCCAGTCCAGCGCGTAGTCGGCGACCTGCTCCCAGCCCGGCCAGGCGGGCAGCAGGTGCGGCCCCTCGAACTCCTTGACCTCGGTGACCGTGTCGGACTTGTAGTGCTTGGCGTTGGACTGCTGGATCGACGGCGGCATCAGGTGGTCGTTGCTGCCGGAGATGAACAGCAGCGGCGCGCGGTCGTCATTGCCGTAGTCGACCCAGGTGTCGTCCTTGCCTGGGTGGATGTTGGCCAGCGCGCTGCCCCAGAAGATCTCCCCGGACGCGGGGATGTGGTAGCGCTCGTACAGCCGCCGCGCCTCGTCCTCGGCGAAGCCGTTGGTGAACGCGTAGTTCCACTGCTCGAACGTGAGGCCCACGGCCTTGTGGCGGTTGGCCGGGTTCTTGAGCACCGGGAACGAGGCCCGGATCTGCGACAGCGGCACCCGCTTGACGCCCTCGGTCGGGGCCGAGTTGATCGCCACGCCGGCGGCGCCGAAGCCGTGGTCGAGCAGGACCTGCGTGAACACGCCGCCGGCCGAGTGGCCGATCAGGACCGCCGGCGAGTCGAGTGCGCTGACGATCGACTCCAGGTGCTCGACGATCTGCGGCACCGTGACCTGCTCGATCGGCGTCGGGTCGGCGTTGAGGGCCTCGACCTCGACCTCGAAGCCGGGATACGCCGGGGCGAGCACGCGGTGGCCACGCTCCTCGTACCTGGTGATCCAGTGCTCCCACGAGCGCGGCGTCACCCAAAACCCGTGGATCAAGACGATGGTCTCGGCGGCAGTCGGTTCAGGGCTCACGGCGTGGTCCCTTCTGTTGGGGGATTGAAATCCGACTCGTGCGCCGAGGCACATTACATGGCCGGTCGAGGCCGCCCGCGAGCAGGGAAGCCGGCGCGGCGAGCGACTCCACGTGCGGCTGTGCATTACGCTCGGGTGGATGAGTGCTCCGGCGACCCTTCTCATGTGGTTTCAGCTGCGTTCGCCCGAGCTGGCCGAGGACTTTGAGCGTCTGATGACGGAGGATCGCGACATCGTCCGCGGGTCGCTGGACACGGTCTCGGATTGGCGGCTCACGCGGCCGGCTGATGTGCCCGGACAGTCCATCGGTCAAGCCGATTACGTGCTGATCGCCGAGATCGTCGAAGTGGAGCGCTTCGAGCAACAGGCGAGCGAACACGTCCAACGCTTGGCGGACGACTTGGCGCATCTCGTCTCGAACCGGGGGATGCTCGTCGTGCGTCCCGTCCTTTAATCTCCCTGCGCGGACGCTAGCGGCGCGCGCGCTCGGCGAACTCGGCGAACGCCTGCAGCTCGCGGCGGATGTCGCGAGCGGCGCGGTGGCGTATCCACGACCGTCCCTCGAGCATCCGCCCGATCGGGCCGAACGGGAGCCGATACCTGACGTCCAGGTCGACGCGGGTGCCGCCGTCCTCGGGATGCATGAACACCGTCGCGCGGCCGCGCGTGCCCAACGGGCTGGCATTCCAGGTTCGCGTATGCATCACCGGCGGCTCCACCTCGGTGATCTCCACGCGACTGCGCAAGAACCGCCTGAACCGCAGCGCATATGTCGTCCCCGGACGGTCGAGCGGTCCGGTGATATCCGTCACCGCGCGCGCGCCCGGAAACCATTCCGCGATCCCGGGACCGTCGACCTGTGCCGCCCACACCTGCTCCGGCGGCGCCTGCACCAGCGCGGCAACTCGCACGTCAGGCATCTAAAAGTGAAACGCGCGGAACCACAACAGCGTCACGAGGGTCTTCGCATCCTCGCATTCGCGGATCACATCATCCAGGCGCGCGAGCGGCTCCGAAACGACCTCGATGCGCTCGTCCTCCTCGGACTCCAGCGGGTCGTCGGAAAGGTCGGTCGCCAGGTACGCGTGGATCCGCTCGTCCGTGAATCCCGGGCTCACGTAGAAAGTCTTGAGGTGCTGCCAGGTCGCCGCCGACTTGCCGATCTCCTCGCGCAGCTCGCGCTGCGCGGTCTCCAGCGGCTCGCCTCCGTTGAGCTTGCCGGCCGGCAGCTCGAGCAGGGCCTGCTCATCGACCACCTCGCGCGGCTGGCGGACGAGGAAGATGCGGTCGCCGTCGAGCGGCAGCATCACGCAGGCGCCCGGATGGTCGATCACCTCGCGTTGCACGACCTCGCCGTCGTCGTGTCGGAACCGCTCCACGCGGACCTTTCCAATCCTGCCTTCGTAGACGATCTCGCCGTCCACCCGTTCAAATGTCATGTGAGTGACTCCTTGTCGGTGATCGTCCCGGCGAGCACGGCTCCGCCCGCCAGCGCGGCCAGGAAGAAATCGCGGTCGTCGTCGAGCGATCGTCCCATCGTGCGGGCCGGCAACCCGCTCGAACGATATGGCTCCACGAGCCCGGAGACGTCGACCCGTACGGCCTCGTGTTGCGCTGCGTGTGCGATCGCGCGCTCGAGCCCGGCGCCCGAGGGCAGCGAAACCCCCGCGGGTGCGGCCACACGCACGGGCCGAAGCAGCATCGACAGAACAGTCTCGGTGTGGTGACTGAGGCCGCGATGGCGTTCCCGATCGTCGCCGCTCGACATGCGCGGGACCAATACGACCGGGCAGCCGACAGACAGCCCGGCGTGAGAGTTCGACAGCGCCGCGAGCCCGCCGTGGCCGAGCGCCGAGCTCGAGCCGAGGATGCCAGGCCCCGGACCCACGATCGCGCAATCCCATCCAAGCTCCCGCGCCGCGGCATCGAGCGCCCCCTCGACAGTGATCGCTTCGTGTTGCCCGCCGTAGCAGGCGCCCGCAGTCACGTGCCCCGCGAGTAGCCCGCGCTGCAGCAGGTCTGCGACGGTGTCCGACAGCTCGCCCGCCAACGCGCCGCCCGACGTCTGGACGAATCCGGCGCGCGTGCCGGATCGAAGGTGCGCGAGCGCGAACGCGACGCAGGGCAGCTGCCCGTGGAGCGCGAGCACCGCAACGGGCAGCCCGGCGCGCTCGGGCACCTGCGCCAGGCCTTCCTCGACCGGCTGCACGGCGTGCTGGAGGGAGGTGTAGTTCAGCTTCATTACGTGCGCCTCGCGCGTCTTGCCGGCCAGCCCGCGCGTGAGGTTGCAGTGCACGATGTCGAAGCCGCCGCTGCCAAGCTCGAGGTCGCGCCCCTCGACGTTCACGACGACGTCGTCGCCTTCCTCGACCGGGCCGGTGAGACCCGGGTAGGCGATCGCGTCGCGCGACTCCCCGGATTCCTCGAGCGCCACGGTGAGCCGCGCGATGCGGGTGTCCGCCTCCGCCACCGCAGTGACCCGTCCTCGCCGGAGGTTCAGCACTGTCGCGTCACGCGGCGGCGCGCTCGACCAGTCGCGTCGCGACGTCGAGTGTCGTCTCGAGCGCCCGCCGGCTGACCTGCTCGTACGGGGTGTGGTTGCGCTCGACTCCGATCGCGAGGTTCACGCAACGAAATCCCTTGGCTTCGAACGCGCTCGCGTCGCTGCCGCCACCCGTCGAGGTGGGGACAGGCTCGACCCCGCAGTCGCGCAGCGCCGCCGCCGCCAGGCTCACCGCGGGGTGGTCGTCCGCGATCCGGTACGCGCGGAAGTGCTCCTCCACGGTCGTGTCCACGTCGACTTCGGCAGCGCTGGCCGCATAGGTGATCGCGTCCACCATCCGGCTCACCCCCTCGGAGGCCTTCGCATCGTCGAGGCTGCGCACCTCGGCCTCGATCACACAGCCTTCGGGGACGACGTTCGCGGCGCTTCCGCCGTGGATCGCGCCGACGTTCGCCGTCGTGTCCTCGTCGATCCGCCCGAGCTGCATGGCGCCGATCGCCGCCGCGGCGGCCGCGATCGCGCTGCGCCCGTCCTCGGGACTGATGCCCGCGTGCGCCGAACGGCCCAGGAACTCCGCGTGAACGTGGTAGTAGGTGGGCGCCGCGAGGACCATGCGGCCAAGCGGTGCGGCGTGATCGAGCACGAAGCCGAAGCCGGAGTCGAGCGCGGCCACGTCGAAGGCGCGCGCACCCCGCAAACCGACCTCCTCGCCCGCCGTGAACACCAGCTCGCAGCCCGCCGGCGCTCCCCGCTCGGTCAGCCGGCGCGCAAGCTCGACCAGCACGGCGACACCGGCCTTGTCGTCGGCGCCGAGGATCGTCTCACGGCGGTTGCGGTAGAAGCCGTCCTCCAGCTCGACTTCGATCCGGTCCGCGACCGGGACCGTGTCGAGGTGGGCGCACAGCATCACGGTCGCGGCACCCGGCGGCCCGGGGATGCGGGCGACGAGGTTTCCGCACCCGGCGCCGGTCTCCGCGGCGGTGTCGTCCTCCGTCACCTCGAGCCCGAGCGCGCGCAGCTCTCCGGTGACGTATTCGGCGACGTGCCCCTCGCTCCCACTCGGGCTCGGGATCTCGCACAACCGCACGAACGTCTCACCCAAGCGGTCGACCCCCAGATGGGGAACCGTCTCGGCGGAGCTCACCAGCTGCGGCGCTCGGCCCGCTCGCTCGCCTCGCTGGTAGCGTCGCCGGTGCGCTCGGCGCGGATCTCCTGCTCGCCGGTCTCGGGCTCGGCGGCAGCCCGCTCGCGTGCCCGTTCGAGCGCGGAGGCCACGAACTCCCTGAACATCGGCTCCGGCCGGTTCGGGCGCGACTTGAACTCGGGGTGGTACTGCGAGGCCATGAAGAAGGGGTGATCCGGAAGCTCGACCACCTCGACCAGGCGGTTGTCCGGAGACGTCCCGCTGAACACCAAGCCGTGGTCCTCCAGGCGCCGGCGCAGCAGGTTGTTGACCTCGTAACGGTGGCGGTGGCGCTGGTAGATCACCGGCTCGTCGTAGGCGGCGCGCGCACGCGTCGAGTCGTGGAGCTTCACCGGGTCGGCGCCGAGCCGCATCGTGCCGCCCATGTCGTCGACCTCCTTCTGCTCCGGCAGCAGGTCGATCACCGGGAACGGAGTCTCGGGATCGAACTCGGCGGAGTTGGCGCCGTCCATGCCCACGACGTGGCGCGCAAAGTCGACCACGGCGAGCTGCATGCCGAGGCAGATGCCAAGGAATGGAATCTGGCGCTCGCGCGCGACGCGCGCGGCGTTGATCTTGCCCTCGATGCCTCTCACGCCGAAGCCGCCGGGAATCAGGATGCCGTCGGCCTGCTGCAGCAGCTCGCGGCCCTCCTCGTCGTCGAGCGACTCGGAGTCCACCCAGAAGACCTCGATCCTGGTGCCGTTGTGAATGCCCGCGTGCTTCAGCGCCTCGACCACGGACAGGTAGGCGTCTTCGAGCTGCACGTACTTGCCGACGAGCGCGATGCGAACGTGCTCCTTCGCCTCACCCGCTCGGCGCACCGTCGCCTCCCAATCGCCGAGCTCCGGCGGCGGAGCCTCGGTCTTGAAGTGGTCGAGTATCAGATCGTCCACGCCCTCCGCCCTGAACATCAGCGGCACCTTGTAGATGTTGTCGACATCGCGCGCGGAGATCACGGCCTCGACCGGCAGGCTCGCGAACAGGGCGATCTTCTGCCGGATCTCGCGTGACAGCGCACCCTCGGACCGGCACACGACCATGTCCGGCTGGATGCCGATCCGGCGCAGCTCGTTGACGGAGTGCTGCGTGGGCTTGGTCTTCAGCTCGCCGGCGTGGCCGATCCAGGGCACGAGCGTGAGGTGCACGAAGATGCAGCGGTCGCGGCCGAGCTCGGTCTGGAGCTGGCGGATCGCCTCGAGGAAGGGCAGCGACTCGATGTCGCCGACGGTGCCGCCGATCTCGGTGATCACGAAGTCGAGATCCTGCGACTCCGCGACCAGCTTCATGCGCTGCTTGATCTCGTCGGTCACGTGGGGGATCACCTGCACCGTGCCGCCGAGGAAGTCGCCGCGGCGCTCCTTGCGGATCACCGAGTAGTAGACGGCGCCGGCGGTCACGTTGGACGTCCGGGAAGTGTTCTCGTCGGTGAAGCGCTCGTAGTGGCCGAGGTCGAGATCGGTCTCCGCACCATCCTCGGTGACGAAAACCTCGCCGTGCTGAAACGGACTCATCGTGCCCGGGTCGACGTTGATGTACGGGTCGAACTTCTGGATCTGGACCCGCTGTCCGCGGCTCACGAGCAGGCGGCCGATGGAGGCTGAAGCGATCCCTTTGCCGAGGGACGAGACCACACCGCCTGTCACGAAGATGTATTTGACCATGCCCGAGAGCGCCTGCCGATTGAGTCTAGCCAACGCGTCAGAGGGTTCCGGTCGACGGCCGCGCTGATTGAACGAAACTCTCCGTAAACAGTGAGAACGGCAAGCACGCCGAGCGCAATCGCCTCCCCCGTCGGACCGAGCGCGAGGATCAGCCAGAGCCCCGCAACCGCACCGAGCACGTTCGAGCCCGCGTCGCCGAGCATCGCGCGCTCGCGCAGGTCGTAGGGCAGGAGCACCAGAGCGGGACCGATGAACAGGCCGAGCGCCTGAAGTGCATAGGTGTCCCAGGAGCCGATCGTCAGCACCGCGCCGAATGCGACGAACACCTTCCCTGCGCGGCCCGGGCGCAGGTCGAGCAGGTTGAACAGATGCGTGCTGAGCACGAGCAGCCCGGCGCCGACCAGGTAGTCGGCGGTGGACCGCCCGTCTCCGGCCAGCACGAACAGGGCCAGGCCAAGGGTGCCCGCCGCTTTCAGCATGCCCGTGCTGAAGTCGCCGTGAGAGGCGGCGCGCAGGTGGCCGCGCAGCCCCCGGGGAGCGTTTGGGTCGGCTCCCGCGCCCGCGGGACGCCGTCCGCCGAGCAGGTCGTCGACCAGCCCCAGGACTCCTACTCCGAGCACGAACACGAGCGCCAGGCCGACCTCCGGGGCGAGCGTGTCCTCGCCCGCCAGCTCTTCGAGCGCCGCCAGCGGCCCGACCACGATCGCCGCGGTCAACGCGATCAGCATCCCGGAGGCCGCGGGCAGCACCAGCCCGCGGTAGTTCTCGCGCACGACGCCCGCTGCCTGCAGGCGCGCGAGCAGCGTCGGCGCGAGCAGGGCGGCAAGCCCCAGCGACGCGGCGAGGCCGAGCCAGCGCATCAGCGTCTCGTGGCGGGCCGTTCCGGGGGCGGCGGCAGCAGCCGCTCGGCGCTGTCCTTCACCCCGAACCTGCCGTTGGCCCCGAGCAGGGCGTAGACCAATGCCGTCTTGCCCTCGACGAGGTCCAGGCAATCGACGCTCGTGACGCCCTGGTCGGAGAACCAGGAGACCTGGGAAGGATCGGTGTCGGTGTTCTCCACTCCGACGACCTCGACGTCGGTGTCCTGTGCCGCGTCGATCAGGGCGGACTCGAAGCGGTCCTGCGTCGACTTGTCCTCGCCCTTGAGCTCGTCCGGGTCGCGGACCAGCACGATCCCGTCCACACCTTGGTAGTTGCCGCGGGACGTCGAGAAGATCTCCTGGCGAAGGCGCCGCACGAGCTGCCCGCCCTGCGCGAGCTGGCGGCCGATGCGCCGGCCGAAGCGCTCCAGCACCTCGTCGTCGCGCTCCACCCGCTCGAGCGCCGTGCCGTCGAGCTCGCCCCTGACCCTGTTCAGCGGCAGCGGCGCCTCGACGACAGAGACGGACTCGATCGTCGCGCCCGCCGGCTCGACGGCGTCACGGATCTCGGAGACGTAGCCGGACGGCAGGCGGTTCATCGCGACGATCCCGATGCGCCAATCCGGCAGCAGCCCGCCGACCAGCGCAGGATAGGCCTGGCGTTCGAAGTCGCGCCGCTGTGCGAGGTCGCGGCGCAAGTCGGATGCGCGCCCGCGTGCCTTGTCCAGGTCTCCGCGCAACGACTGCTCGAGGTCGCGGCTCGCGCTCGAGACGATTCCCTCCTCCCCGACCGCGACGCCGAGCACGACGCCGATGCCGAGGGCGAGGAAGACCGCCACGAGCGAGATCGCGTGGTAGCGGGGGGTGAACAACTAGCTTTGCTAGTTCCCCTCGAGGAGGACCTCGAGCTTCAGCACCAGCAGGTCGACCAGCCGTTCGATCTGCGGGGAGCTGAGCGCCACGACGACGAGCGTCACCAGCCCGACGGCGACCAGCGCAAGGATCAGCAGCCGGCTCGTGCCGGCGCGGTACAGGCGGCTGACGCCCTTGGTGTCGACGAGCTTGTCGCCGACTCGCAGCCGGGTGAGGAACGTCGACGACATTCCCTCGCGATCCTTGTCGAGGAACTCGATCAGGTTGAAGTGCGACCCGACGGTCACGATCAGGCTCGCGCCGAGCTCGAACGCGACGAGCATCGCCACGTCCTCGCTCGTTCCCGCCGCGGGCAGCACCTTGTGGTCGAGGCCCAGCCGCTCGAGTCGCTCCCGTCCCGGCGCCCTGCCGTCGCGGTAGGCGTGCACGACAAGCTCGGCACCGCACTCGAGTACGCGGTCCGACGCCGAGTCCATGTCGCCGAAGACCATGTCTGGCTTCATCCCGGCCTCGATCAGCGCGTCTCCACCGCCGTCGACTCCGACGAGCACGGGACGCAGGTCGCGGATGTACGGGCGCAGCATCTGCAGGTCGCGCCGGTAATCGGTGCCGCGCACGACGATCAGGGCGTGCCGGTCGCGGAACTCGGTGCGCAGGTCGGGTATCTGGAGCCGCCCGGCGAGGATCTCGCCCTCGTCGCGGATGTGGGTGAGCGTGTTCTCGGCGAAGTCCTGGATCGCCTGCCCGATCAGGTGCTGCTGCTCGCGCGCGGTGCGCGTCAGCTCCTCGACCGTCAGCACTCGCCCCTCCGCCAGCACGCCGTCGGGGCCGATCACGGTTCCGTTGCGGATCGTCACCGGGTCGCCGTCCGAGAGATCCTCGAACAGGGAGGTGCCGACCGCGTCGACCAGCCGCACCCCTGCGCGCGCGATGATCAGCGGGCCGGGGTTGGGGTAGCGGGTACTGGTCGACGAGGCGACGTTGACAACGGCCTGCACCCCCGACTCGACGAGGTCCTCGGCCGCCATGCGATCGAGGTCGGCGTGGTCGATCACCGCGACGTCCTGGGGGGTCAGGCGGCGCACGAGGTGCTTCGTGCGCTTGCCGAGCCGCGCCGTGCCGTGTATCTCCGGGACGAGCGCCGCGAACGGCGAGTGGCCTGTCGTGGCCGGCAGGCGGGTTGTCGCTTTGGATGCGGACAAGGGCTGGCGGCCACGCTGCCGGCGTCCCTCCGGCCCGGCGCGCGCCGAAGGGGGATTCTACGCGGCCTGGAGCAGGTTTTCGGCGTGTCGCCGTGCCGCCTCGTCGCCGGCGTCGGAGCCCAGCATGCGGCACAGCTCCTCGACCAGCTCGGCGCGGCCGAGGCGCTCGACCTCGGTGCGGGCGATGTCGGGCTCGTTCGCGTCGCGCAGCCGTCCGCGCTTTACCACCCTGAAATGCCGCTCCGCCTGGGAGGCGACCTGCGGCAGGTGGGTGATGCATACCACCTGGCGCTCGCCCGAAAGCGTACGCAGACGTTCTCCGACGGCTCGTGCCGTCGCACCGCCCACTCCCGCGTCGACCTCGTCGAACACGACCGTGGCCGATCCGTCACCGGTCGCCACGCTCATCAGCGCGAGCATGACGCGCGAGAGCTCGCCGCCGGAGGCCGTCTCCCGCAGCGGTCCCGCGGGCACGCCCGGGTTGGGGCCGATCACGAACTCCACCGAGTCGCAGCCGGCAGGGGTCATCTGCCGCTCGGCGATCACGACCTCGAAGGTCGCATCCGCGAGTGCCAGCTCGGCGAGCTCGGACACGACCCGCTTCGCCAGCTCCCCACCCGCCTTCGCGCGCGCGGCGTGCAGCTTCGCCGCCGCCGCGTGCAGCTCGTCGCGCGCCGCAGCAAGCTGTTGCTCCAGCCGGCCCGTGGCCTGTTCGGCCCCGGCAAGGCGGTCACGCTCGGTGCGGCAGCGATCGGCGTGCTCGAGCACCGCCGCGATCGTCCCGCCGTGCTTTCGCTTCAGCCGGCCGAGCTGGTCGAGCCGCTCCTCGATCGCCGCGAGTCGCTCCGGGTCCGCCTCCAGCGTGTCGAGATACGCGCGCAGCTCGCCCGCGATGTCCTGCAGCTCGAAGGCCAGTGACCCGAACCGCGTCGCAAGCGCATCGAGCGCTTCGTCGGCGCCCGCCGCGCGCTCCAGGTCCGCGCCGGCACCCGCCACGCGGGTCAGCGCGCCCCCGTTCTCGCCGTCCTGCGGGTCGAGCGCCTCGTGCGCCCTGCGCCGCGGCGTCGCGCAGCGACTCCACCGCGCCGAGCCGCGCGCGCTCGCGCTCGAGCTCGTCCTCTTCGTCGAGGGTCGGTGCGACCGCGTCGATCTCTGCGATCTCGAACTCGAGGAAGTCCAGATCCCGCTCCCGCGCCCCGATGCGCCCGTGCAGGTCCTCCAGCTCGCGCTCGATCTCCCGCGCCTGCGCGAACGTATCCGCGCGAAGCGCGCGCGTGCCGCAAGGTGCTCCGGGCCGCAGAAGGCGTCGAGGATCTCGAGCTGCGCGGAGGTCAGCATCAGCTTGCGGTGCTCGTGCTGCCCGAAGAACGCGAGCAGCCGCGACCCGACCAGCCGCAGCTCCCCGGCTGACACCGAGCGCCCCTGCATGTACGAACGAGTGGGGCCCTCCGGCACCACGCGGCGCGCGAGCACCAGCTCGCCCTCGTCGAGCGGCACGCGCTCGGCGAGGTCGGCGAGGTCGGGGTCGGCGGCGAAGCCGGCCGGCGGCTCGAACACTCCCTCGACGTAGGCCTCCTCGGCGCCGGGCCGCACGATCCCGCGGCGCGGCTTGCCGCCCAGCAGCAGGTCGAGCGCGTGCGCGACCATCGTCTTGCCCGCACCGGTCTCGCCGGTGATCACGTTCAGCCCCGGGCCGAGCGCCAGCTCGGCGCTCTCGATCAGCAGCAGGTTCCTGACTCTCAGCTCCGCGAGCATGACGCGGAAGCTCTAGCAGCCGACCCGGTCATCTGATGTAGTAGCGACGATGACCCTGCACGTCGAGGCACAGAGGACCGCGGTCGAGCCCAACCCGTACCTCGAGGGTGCCTACGCACCGACCCACGACGAGGTCACTCTGCGCGGGCTCGAGGTTCTCCACGGCCGCATCCCCGACGACCTGAACGGCGTCTACGTGCGCAACGGCCCCAACCCTCAGCACCACCCGATGGGCCGCTACCACTGGTTCGACGGCGACGGCATGGTGCACTCCGTCCACTTCAGCGACGGGGAGGCGACCTACCGCAACCGCTGGGTGCGTACGGAGGGCTTCCTCGCCGAGCGCGACGCCGGTCGCGCGATCTGGCGCGGCATCATCGAGCCGTTCGGCGCCAACCCGCCCGAGACGCCCGAGAAGGACACGGCCAACACGGACGTGGTGTTCCACAACGACCGCCTGATCGCGCTGTGGTACCGGTCCGGAAAGCCGTACGCGCTCGATCCGGTGACGCTCGAGACGCTCGGCCCCGAGGACTTCGGCGGAACGCTGCGCTGCGAGGTGTCCGCGCACGCGAAGGTCGACGAGCAGACGGGCGAGCTGATGTTCTTCGACTTCGGCGTGAAGCCGCCCTACATGCGCTACGGCGTCGTCGGGTCCGGAGGGCACCGTGCGCCACTTCGTGGCGATCGACCTGCCCGGCCCGCGGCTGCCGCACGACATGGCGATCACCGAGCGCCACTCGATCCTGATGGACCTGCCGCTCGTGGCCGATCCGGAGGCCGCGCAACGTGGTCGGCACAAGCTGCAGTTCGAGCGCGACCTGCCGGCGCGGTTCGGCGTGATCCCGCGCTACGGCGCAGCGGAGGACATCCGTTGGTTCGAGGCGGACCCCTGTTACATCTACCACTCGATCAACGCACGCGACGAGGGCGACGAGATCGTGCTCGACGTGTGCCGGGTCAAGCAGCCCAAGCCCGTGCCGGCCGACGCGGGGCCGCTGGCGCAGATGCTGACCTACCTGCGCCTCGACGCGAACCTCCACCGCTATCGCTTCGACCTGCGTACCGGCCGCACCACCGAGCAGGACATGGACGACGACAACAGCGAGTTCCCGTCCATGAACCAGGCCCTCGTCGGGCGACCCGCGCGCTACACGTACAACATGCACATCTCGCCGGAGAAGACCCTGCTGTTCGACGGCCTGATGAAGTACGACGTCGACCGGGGAACGGCCGACACGCACTGGTTCGGCGACGGCCGCTGGGGCAGCGAGGCACCGTTCGCGCCGCGCCCCGGGGCGAGCGCCGAGGACGACGGGTACCTGGTTTCGTACGTGCACGACGAGCGCGACGGCGCCTCTGAGTTGCACGTGCTCGACGCGCGCGACATGGCGGCCGAGCCCGTGTGCCGGCTGCGGCTGCCCGTGCGCGTGCCGCTCGGCTTCCACGCCACGTGGATCCCGGGCGGGTCGCTGCCCGGCGGCTCGGCCTGACGCGCACCGGCGTCAGCCTCGGTCTGTGGCAGGACCGGGATCCGCTCGAGTCACTGGCGACCGCGCGCCTCGCGGACGAGCTCGGCTATCCGGAGCTGTGGATCGGTGAGATGGCGACCTGGGATGCGTTCGCGCTCGCGACCGCGATCGCGGAGCGGACCGAGTCGATCGAGCTGTGCGTCGGCCCGCTCGCGACCGCAGTGCGCGATCCGATGGCCATGGCGATGGGCGTGGCGAGCGTCGCCGCGGTCGCTGGCCGTCCCGTGCACCTCGCGATCGGCAGCTCGAGCGGCATGGTGGTCGAGCGCTGGCACGGGCGACGGAGGCGAGCGCACCGCGCGCCACATCCGCGAGACGGCCGAGGCGCTGCGGCCGCTCCTGGCCGGCGAGAAGGCCCACTATGAAGGAGAGCTCGTCCGTACCGACGGCTACCGGCTGCGACTGCCTGCTCCGGCCACCTCCTTGACGGTGGCCGCGTTCGGCGAGGCGACGGTGCGCGTCGCGGCCCGTGTCGCGGATCGGATGGTGTTGAACCTCGTGACCCCGGAGCTGGTCGCGCGAATGGCGCAACGCCTGCGTGCCGAGACCGCCGAGCCGCCGCGGCTGGCGGCCTGGGTCGTGGCGGCCGTGGATCCGACGCCCGAGACGCACGCGCAGCTCGCGCGGGGGTTGATTCCGTACCTGGCAGCTGAGGGGTACTCCGACATGTTCAGCCAAGCCGGGTTTGGGGAGATCGTGGAGGCGGCGCGGAGCGGCATGCATCCCGCCCAATTGTTGGAGGAAGTCCCCCGGGATCTGGCCGCGGCCGTGGGACTGGTGGGTACGGAGGGTGAGGCTCGGAAGCGTGTTGAGGAATACGTGGCCGCCGGGCTGGACGACCTCGTCATCGTGCCCGCTACCGCGGGCGACGATGCCGGCCGGCGTTCACTCGAGACGCTGCGTCCCTGAACTTTCCCTCCTGGCACCCGAGGGGTGGGTGCGAAGCGCGAAAGTTCGCGTCAGGAGGTGAGCTGGAGGAGCTTCTCGCGGAAGCGGCGGTAGAAGCTCGAGCCGGGCAGCTGCGCGAGGCCCGCCACGTCGGGCGTGAATTTGATCTCGCACTCCTCCTTCGCGGCCAGCTCGCCGGTGCGGATCCCGTCGATCACGATGTCGACGGGGTCGTCGCCGTCGTTGACGACGCGCAGCACGTCCTCCGGCGCCGCCACCAGCGCGCGTGAGCTGAGCGCGTGCGGGGCGATCAGGTTCACGACGAAGCCCCTCACCCCCCAGGCCACGATCGGACCGCCGACCGACAGGCTGTACGCAGTCGAGCCGGCCGGCGTGGCGGCGATCAGTCCGTCGCAGGGAACGCGAGCCACCCAATCCCCGGCAAGCGAGTACGACAGGTGCGTGACGTTGATCTCAGGGCGCCGCTGGAAGGAGATCTCGTTGATGGCGAAGCGCTCCGACGAGGAGCGCCCGTCGGTCACCAGCGCCGGCAACCTGACGACCTCGAACTGGCCCGTGAGCGCAAGCTCGATCGAGTGCGCGATGTCCTCCTGATCCACGGTCGAGAGGAACCCGATCCGCCCGAAGTTGATCGCGAACACCGGCACGCCGGTGCCCGCATGCTTTCGCAGCGCCCGCAGGGTCGCTCCGTCGCCACCGAGCACGATGCAGAGGTCGGCCTGCGTGTCTCCATCGGTTGCGAGCACGAGTTGTGCGCCGGCCTTCTCTGCGGCCTCGGTGAGGAGCCGCAGCGCCTCCTTGGTCTCCGCCGGCCGATCGTGGGTCAGCACCTCGACCTTACGGCTCACGACGTCGCCGCCTCGAGCTCCGTCCCGCGGGCGGCGGTGATCAGGTCCTCGACACCGGCCCGGGCGGCCTCGGTGCACCACATGAAGCTCTCGCGGTTCCCCGCGGGCCCGGGCAGGCCCGAGGAGCAGTAGCCCTGGACACTCAGCCCGGCACGGCGAGCAGCCTCGCCCGCGGCCACCAGCGCCTCGATGCGATCCTCGCCGTTGCGGACCACTCCCCCCTTGCCCACGCGCCCGCGGCCGAGCTCGAACTGCGGCTTGACGAGCGCGAGCGTGTCGCAGCGCGATGCGGCGACGGCTGCGACGGCCGGCAGGACCTTCGCCAGCGAGATGAAGGAGAGGTCCATCACGATCAGGTCGGGCGCATAGGGGAGCGCCGCAGGTTGCAGGGTGCGAGCGTTGACGCGTTCCATGACCGTCACACGCGGATCCTCCCGCAGCCGCCAGTCGAGCTCTCCGTAGCCGACGTCCACGCACGTCACCCGCCCGGCACCGCGACGCAGCAGGCAGTCGGTGAACCCGCCGGTCGAAGCTCCGACGTCGAGGCACAGCCGGCCCTCGACCGCCGTGTCGAAGCATTCGAGCGCGCGCTCCAGCTTCAGGCCGCCGCGGGAGACGAAGCGCGGCCGGTCGGCGACGGCGATCTCCACGTCGCGTGAGACGAGCGTGCCGGGCTTGGATGCGCGCGTGCCGTCGGAGCCGAGCGACACCTCGCCGGCCATCACGGCCGCGGCCGCGCGGGTGCGGCTCTGGAACAGCCCCCGCTCGACCATCAGCGTGTCAAGACGCATCCGCTCCCTCATGGGCAAAAGGTACTGCGACAAGTCTCTGTGACGACGTTCACATAGGAACAGGTGTTCGACGGTCACAATGATTTGCGACATGACTCTCGCAA
>CAVXJX010000017.1:0-323326 GCA_963762195.1 uncultured Solirubrobacterales bacterium
GGCCGGATGGTCGCCCAGCCGCAGCCTGACTTCCCGCTCTTCCCGCTTCCGATCGTGCTGCTGCCCACCGAGATCGTTCCTCTCCACATCTTCGAGGACCGCTTCAAGACGATGATCGACGGCTGTCTCGACGAAGACGGTGAGTTCGGCATCATCTGGCTCTCCGACGACGGCCTCAAGGAGGTCGGGTGCAAGGCGCGCGTGACGGAGGTGCTCGAGCGCACGGACGACGGACACATGAACATCCTCGTCGAGGGGACGAGCCCGTTCCGGCTGGTCGAGAAGAGCGAGGTTCATCCCTATCCCGCCGGCGAGATCGAGCTGCTCGACGACCGCGGCGAGGACGTCGAGGAGGACATCGGGGAGGAGGCGCGCGAGTCGTTCGCCGAGCTGGTCGAGCGAGTCACCGACAGGCGGCCCGAGGACACGACGCTTTCGGCGATCGGCGCCTACGAGATGGCGGCCAGCGTCGAGATCGGCACCGACGTCAAGCAGGGCCTGCTGGAGCTGCGCTCCGAGCAGGCGCGCCTGCGCCTGCTTTCGCGGCTGTTCAAGGCCGCGATCGAGACGGGTCGACGTGGCCGAGCGCATCGCCGACCACGCCCGGGAACGGCAAAGTGAAAATCAGCCAGACGCTTCGGCTACGCCGCCACCACGGCGCCGCCGCGGCGCGGGTCTCCCCCGCCTGACAGCGCGCCGGTGGCGGGGTCGCGTTACGGCCTGCGTGCCGCCGAAGAAGAGGTTGACTCCCTTCCAGCGCACCACCGGTATCCGCGGCGCTCCAGCTCGGCGAGCGCGGAGCTGTCGAAGCCTCCCTCGACGTGCAGCACGCCGGCCTCGTGGTGCATGCGCTCGCGCCGCACCGCCTCGTCGACCGGCAGCCCGTAGTCGACGACGTACCGGATCACCTGCGTGATCGCGGAGCGCAGGCGGTTCGACCCCGCGCTGCCGAGCGCCAGCTCGATCTCGCCGTCCCGGAGCACGACGGTGGGGGCCATCATGCTGGTGACGCGCGTGCCCGGATCGTGCAGGTGGAAGCCGAGCGGGTTCAGGTCCTCCTCGCCCAGCATGTTGTTCAGATGCACGCCGGTGCCCGGTGGAAGCACGCCGGAGCCGGTCCCGTTCGAGCACGTGACGCTGGCGGCGTTGCCCTCGGAGTCGAGCACCGAGATGTGCGTGGTGGAACCGAGCACGTCGCCGGTCGCCGGCGTTCCGGTCTGCCGGTGCGAGACGATGCTGGAGGCCACGCGTTGCCGCGCCTGCTCGAGGTGAGGCCCGGACAGGAACTCTTTCGCGAAGTCCTCGCTCTGAAGCCGGTCGTGGAAGTCGCCCGCCCGCGCGCGTTGCGCCTCGCCCATCACCTCGGCGAGCAACGCGAGCGCGTCGGGGTCGTCGTGCTCCAGCGGGCCGCCCGAGTGCTCGAGCAGGTCGAGCGCATAGGCGATCAGGATGCCACCGGACGAGGGCGGGGAGTTGGTCAGCACCTGACGGCCTCGATAGCGGGCCTCGACGGGCGGTGCGCTCGATCACCTCGTAGGCGGAGAAGTCGTCCGGGTGCAGCGCTCCACCGCGCTGGTGGACCCAGTCGCAGATGCGCCGGCAGGTCTCGCCCTCGTACATCCAGCCGGGCCCTCGGCGCCCAGCCGCTCGAGCGCGTCGCCGAGGTCGGGGAAGCAGAACACCTCGTCTCCGCAGCAACCGCCCCTCGGGCGCGTACAGCGCAGCGGTCTCCGGGTAGTGGGTGACGATCGGCTCCAGCACCTTGAACATGTAGGCGTGCATCGCCGACACCCGGACGCCCTCGCGTGCATGGCGCACGCCGGCCTTCACCAGCTCGCCGAACGGCATCGTGCCGAACCGCCGCGATACCTCCCACAGCCCGGCCGACACTCCGGGCACCCCGCAGGACGCGGGGCCGATGTTGAAGCGCTGAGGCACCTCGTCGAACAGCACGTCGACCGCCACCAGCTCACCGCGGGCGGAGGGATCGATTCCCCGCCCGCCGGCCTCGACGAAGAAGTCCAGCAGGTGGTTCTCTCCGGCCGCAGTGTGGGCGAGCATGAACCCGCCGGCGCCGAGGCCCGTGAGCTGGCTCTCGACGACGAGTGAGGCCAGCACGGCGCTGACCGCAGCGTCGAACGCGTTGCCGCCCTCACGCAGCACCTGAGCTCCGGCCTCCGCCGTCAGCGGGTGCCCAGCCGCGACCACACCTCTCATGAGTGGCAGCTTACGCTGCCGGCGCGGGCCTACCGCTGGGAACGAACTCCGGCACTTCGAGGTCGAAGCCGAAGTCCGAGCTCCGTTGCGCCGGACGCGCGGCTCTCCCTCCGGCTCCTGCAATGCCGCGTGCCGGAGCGGCGCGTCGGCCGGTCTCCGTAGCCGGTGGCGACCACCGTGACCCAGCACTCCTCGTCGATCTTGTCGTCGATCATCGCGCCGAAGATGATGTTGGCGCTCGGGTGAGCAGCCTCGGAGACGGCCCTGGCCGCCTCGTTGACCTCCCACAGCGACAGGTCGCTGCCGCCGGTGATCGAGAGCAGGATCGAGCGCGCGCCTTCGACCGATGTCTCCAGCAGCGGCGACGCGACCGCCTGCTCGGCGGCCTCGATCGCTCGCCGCTCGCCCGTCGCCATGCCGATTCCGAGCAGTGCCTGCCCGGCGTCGGTCATGATCGTGCGCACGTCGGCGAAGTCGAGGTTGATCAGCCCGGGCAGCGTGACCAGGTCCGAGATGCCCTGCACTCCCTGGCGCAGCACGTCGTCGGCGACGCGGAAGGCGTCGACCATGCTCGTGCCGCGGTCCAGCACCGAGAGCAGGCGGTTGTTCGGGATCACGATCAGCGTGTCGACGTGCTTGGCCAGCTCCTGCACGCCGTCGTCGGCCTGGGAGGCGCCTGCGCGTGCCCTCGAAGCCGAACGGCTTGGTGCAGACGCCGACGGTGAGCGCGCCGACCGCCTGCGAGATCGCCGACACCACGGGCGCGGCGCCGGTGCCGGTGCCGCCGCCCGCCCCCGCGGTCACGAACACCATGTCGGAGCCCTTCAGCAGGGTCTTGATGCGGTCGTCGTCGGACAGCGCGGCGGCCCTGCCGACGGCCGGGTCGGAGCCCGAGCCGAGGCCGTGGGTGATGTTGTCGCCGATGTGAAGGGTGACGTGGGCGGCGCTCTCCTGCAGCGACTGAAGGTCGGTGTTGACCGCGATGAACTCGACGCCCTCGACGCCGGCCTCGACCATGCGATTGACCGCGTTCGACGCCGCCACCCCGACGCCGACGACGCGCAGCACCGGCCGGCGCACGGCATTGCGGGAGATCGCGGCTCGTCACGCGGCCGGTAGCAGCGGCTCGCGGAGCGCTCCATCACGTCGTTCGGAATGTCCTGCGCGAAGGCTGCGCACAGACGCTCCTTGGGGCTCGGCAGGTCGAGCTGTTGCTCGTCCGCCGGCTGAGGACGCTCGCGCTGCTGTCGTCCTGCTGCTGAGGCGCGTCCTCGTCGGTGCGCCGGAAGAGTGCCGCGAGAGGTCCCTCGCGCATGCTCGCCCGCTTACCGCTTCACATTCTCAAGGACCTCCTTGGCAAGGTCTCGGTAGGACTCGGCAGCCAATCCGTCCGGATCGTATTTCAAGACGGACGTTCCCTTCACGGGCGCCTCCGCAAAACGGATCGTCTTCCTGATCCGGGTGGCGAACACCCGCTCGCCGAAGTTCTCCTCGAGGATCTCGATCGCCTCTTTCGCGTGCACCGTGCGCGCGTCCACGAGGGTCGGCAGGATGCCCTCGATCTCGACGTCGGGGTTCAGTTCTTCGCGGATCATCGACAGCGTGTTTTGGAGCTGGACCAGCCCCCGCATGGACAGGTATTCGCACTGGACCGGCACGATAACTTTGTCGGCGGCCGTCAGGGCGTTGATGGTCAGCAGGCCCAGGGAGGGGGGTGTGTCGATGCACACGAAGTCGTAGTCCTCCCGGACGGCGTTGAGCGCCTTCTCGAGCTGGCGCTCCCGCCCGATCTTGGTGCTCATCGCGATCTCCGCGCCGGCCAGGTCGATCGATGCACATGCGACATCGACCTCCCGCTTGCGGATCACCTCCCGGATCGAGAGGTCGTCGACGAGCACGTGGTACATGGACTTCTCGACCGTGTCCGGGTCGATGCCCTGGCTCATGGTGAGGTTGCCCTGGCGGGTCCATGTCGATCGCGAGCACGCGGTGACCGGTCTCCGCGAACGCCACCGCGAGATTCAGAGTGGTCGTGGTCTTTGCGACGCCGCCCTTCTGGTTGGCGAACGCGATGACCTTGCATCGGCCGAGCCGGGCTGTGCACTGCCTGGCGTCTGTAGACCTGAGAGCCGGAGCCTGCGTCCGGCGTGAGGCCGTTGCCCTGCACGCCGCCACCTCCTTCTGGAGCGGAGGAGCCGGACGGTGAAGGCTCGACGGCCTCCGCTCCGGATCCGGGACCTTCGCTCCTCCTGGTCGGGCCCGAGCTTGTACTCAGGGCGCGCGAATCGCTGGAGTAATCCCATCGTGCGGGGGTATTTCGCATAAGCCGCGACTTTCCTTCCGACTCGACGCGGCGGGCCCGGACTCTGCTCTCCTCTAACCTCCATCCGCCGACCGGGCCGGCCTCCTTCCCTTCGTATGCATATCTTCGAGAAGCGCCTCATCTTCGTGACCGGCAAGGGCGGTGTGGGCAAGTCCACCGTCGCGGCCGCGCTCGGTGTGGCGGCCGCGCGCCACGGGAAGCGCACGATCGTGTGCGAGGTCGCCCAGCAGGAGCGCATGTCCTACGTCTTCCACCGGGAGGGCGTGCGGCTACCGCGAGACCGAGATCGGAGAGGACCTCTACGCGTTTTCCATCGATCCGCAGCGCGCGCTCGAGGATACCTCCAGATGCAGATCCGGATCAAGCCGGTCTACGACCTGATGTTCAAGAACCGGATCTTCACCTACTTCGCCGCAGCCACTCCCGGACTGCGGGAGCTGGTCACGGTGGGCAAGGTGTGGGAGCTGGCCCAGCTCGATCGCCGCGTGAAGAAGGGATCCAAGTACGACCTCGTGATCGTCGACGCTCCCGCGACCGGCCACGGACTGGGGCTCCTGCGCACGCCCAAGACCTTCGGCGACATCGCCCGCGTGGGGCCGATCAAGCGCCAGGCGGACACCATCTACGAGTTCATAACCGACCCGAGTCTCACGTCGGTGGTCGCGGTCGCGTGGCCCGAGGAGATGCCGGTCAACGAGACGATCGACCTCCAGCGCAATCTGAAGCACGACCTGGGCCTGCCGCTCGACCTGATCCTCATGAACGGCATCTATCCGCAGCTGTTCACGGACAGCGAGGCGGCGGTCCTGCGCGAACAGTCCGAACAGGACTCGAGCGGCAACGGCGACCCGCTCGGCGTGGCGCGCCGCGCGGCCATGCGCGCGGCGGTTTCCGAGCACCGGCGCGCAAGCGCGCATGTGCAGCAGCTGGAACGCCTCGCCACAGGGTCCGGGCAGGACCCGGTCGAACTGCCGTTCCTGTTTCCGCCCACAGCTCGACATGGACGCTGTCGAGGAGCTCGCGGACAGGATCGAGGAGCAGGCATGAACGTGCGCGACATTCTCGACGACAGGAAGATCTGCATCTGCGCGGGCTCGGGCGGCGTCGGCAAGACGACGACGTCGGCTGCCATCGCGATGGGGATGGCAGCCCAGGGACTCAAGGTCGCGGTGCTCACGATCGACCCCGCCAAGCGGCTGGCGAACTCGCTCGGGCTGCCCGAGCTGGGCAACGAGGAACGGCTCGTGGACCCCGAGCGCTTCGCCGCCCACGGGATCGAGATGAAGGGCGAGCTGTGGGCGATGATGCTCGACGCGAAGCGCACCTTCGACGATCTCGTGGAGCGACACGCTCCGGACGAAGAGACGCGGGACCGCATCCTGCAGAACCGCATCTACAAGGAGATCTCCAACGCGATGGCGGGCTCCCAGGAGTACATGGCGATGGAGAAGCTCTACGAGCTGCACCAGGAGGCCCGCTACGACCTGCTCGTCCTGGACACGCCGCCCACGCGCCACGCACTCGACTTCATCGACGCCCCGGAGCGGATGTCGCGGTTCATCGAGGGTCGCTCGCTCCAGTTCTTCTTGAAGCCGGGCCGTCTCGGGGTGAAGGTGCTCGGACGCTCCGGCGGAGTGCTGTTCTCCGCGCTCAAGCGGATCACCGGCATCGACCTGCTGCAGGACCTGTCCGAGTTCTTCCAGAGCTTCGGCAACATGGCGGAGGGCTTCAGCGAGCGTGCGCAGCGCGTGAAGGAGCTGCTGGCCCATCGCGATACCACGTTCCTGTTGGTGACGGCCCCGCAGCGGGAGGCGATCGACGAGGGGGTCTACTTCTGGCGGCGCCTGAAGGAGGCGCACCTGCCCTTCGGCGGCGTGGTCGTCAACAAGGTGCGCCACGACTTCGTGCGTCCGCTGGAGCCGGGCGCGTTCGCAAGCGACGAATCGGACGAGATCGAGGACGAGATCCTCGCGCGCCTTCCCGGCGAGCTCGCGCGGTCACTCGAGGACGAGGACCTCTCGACGCGCGTGAACGAGAACTTCGAGAACTACCGCGCGCTCGCGGCGCGCGACCGCGACAACATGGCACGCCTCACGGCCCGGCTCGAAGAGGATTGTGTGCTGTGCGTGCCGTACTTCGACGACGACGTGCACGACATCGACGGATTGGCGCAGGTCAATCGGTATCTGTTCTCGTCTACCGCCGAGCGGCGCGAGATGCTGGAGCAAGCTGGCGTCTAGTTACGCAGTTACGCAGTTACGCAGTTCGCAGGTGCGCGGGTCAAACCGCGGCGGAGTAGTCTCCGGCGTCGTCGTCTAGACCGATTGCTACTGCTTCTGCTTCGTCCGTGTCCTGCTCTTCGGCGTCGGGGTCGGGCTCCTCGAAATGTGGTGCGGCGTCGGCGCGGCGGACTACGAACTCGGGCTCGGGCTCCGGTTCGGGCGCGGGTTGGGTGGCGGGGGGAACGGGCTTGGTCAGCAGCTGGTCGGCGATACCGGTTAGCTCGAGTGCAAGATGGCCGCAGACCATGTCGCGCAGCAGGGCGCGCAGGTTGTCCTCGAGCTCCGACACAACCGCGTCCGGCGACGACACGCCGATTGCCTGCAGGTAACCCGCGTCGACGTCTCCTCGCATCACGAGCCGCTCCAGCGCGTAGGCCTGCTCGACCGTCTCCTGCACCGACTCGCGATGCGCGGGCTCCGCACACAGCGCACCCACGCGCCTCGCCACCTCGCCGCGCGTCGACTCGCCGCGATCGAGCAGCGCCCGTAGTGCAAGCAGATGGTCCGACAGCCCTTCGAGCGCGACACGCTGCTCGCACCCGAGCTCGAAGCGGGCCAGCGCCCACGGCAGCGCACCGCCGTGCGAGTGACGCGCACGGGCCAGCTCGAACAGCTCGGCCAGCTCGGCACGCTCCGGCTCCTCGAGCCAGAATCGTGCACCGCGCACGCGCCCGGCGGAGCCGAGTGGCACTGTCTGCCAAGGTCCGTCATCGGTGCGCCACCAGGCCGTCGAGCCGAGGACTGCCGCGCCGGACTTCAACAAGCGCAATGCGGTGATCAGCCGCCGGAAAGCGACGCGCGCCTCCGTCAGGGGAGGGGGCTCACTCGGCCGTGACTGCACCGTAAGCATCACCAGCGTGTGAGGGTCTTCGTTGTGGCGACCGCCTCCCCACACCGCCTCCGGCGGTGCGTCGACGAGATCGCCGCGGGCAAGCGTCACGCCGGAACCGAGCTCCCAGCCCTCGCCCGCCATTGCCACACCCACGACCGGTGCGAGCACGGTGTTGACCGCGGTGTCCTCATACACGATCGACTCGAGCTCGCGATAGGCGCGCTCGAACCTTGGGATGTCGAGCTCGAAGGTGCTCGAGTCCTCCCACACACGCCCCAAGAAGCGCTCGATCGCAGCCTCGGCTCGGTCGCGCTCGGCGGCCGGCACATAGCTGGCTCCCATCACCCTCAGGTATCCGGATATCCCTTCGATGCGCGCAAGTGCGTCGGCCGCCACCCCGAACCCGGGCATCGACTTGAGGTCGGTGAAGCGCTCGCGCACGAACTCGCCCGAGAGCGGCCGGTAGCGATACAAAACGGAGCGCGCCCCGGGGCTCTCAGCCACCTCGAACGGGATCTCGGCACCGGCCTCGACCGCCGCCGAAAGCAGGTGCGAGGCCGACTCGGCGAACTGCTGCAGCTGGTCGTGAAGGGTCCTGTTCCGCACGGCCGTGATTTCGCCGCATGTCCGCCTCTTCCTTGCCCGGGAACGAAAGAGGGGCGGCGCTTGCGCGCCGCCCCTCCACGGAGAATCGTTCCTCAGGCACGTGGCCTACAGGAAGATGTAGCCCCCGAACTTGCACTTACCTGCCTCGCCGTTGATGTTGATTCCGGCGGCCAGGTACGAGCCCTTGATGTAGAGCTTGCCGTCGCCTCCGATCGCAAGCCCGTCCGAGGACGCCTCGAAGCGGGCGTCTCCGGTCGGAGTCTCGATCGTGTTGACGAACTGACGGGTCTCGATGTTGTCGTTGGGGTCCAGCGAACCGAGCAGGTCGTCCCCGTCGAACGCAGACTTCGCCTGCGTCGTCGAGATGATGATGTCGGCCTGGTCCTGATTGGCCTTTCCTTCGATCGTCTCGTCGATCCTGCACCGTGCGGTGAGCGTGAAGGGACCGACCTTGAGCATCTCCTTCTGGCCCTCGCCGATCGTGAACTGCTCGATCCAGCGCGGCGAGTCACCGCCGCCGGTGCCGGTGGGCAGGCCGGCGAGCGCCGCGTTGGCAGCCTGTGCCGCAATCGCGGAAGCGGCAGCCGCATCAAGCGAGCCGGCCTTGTCGGCGTACCCTGCCTTGTCCGCGTAACCGGCCTTGGCCGCGTACCCGGCGGTGTCAGAGCTTCCTGACTTCTCGGCGAAGCCGACTCGGTCAGGCGACGACGACGCCGAGCTCGTGACCGGGCCGTTTGCGCCGGCAGGTGCCGGTGCGCGCAACGCAGCGAGCGTGCTCTGCGCGAGCTTGGCCTTGGTGATCGATCCTGCCTTGATGTGCTTCGAGCGTACGGCGCTCTTGCGAAGCTGCGCTGCTCCGACACTCCCCTTCGGAAGCTGACTTACTGCATAACCGGTGCCCCCCATGGCCACGAATAGCGCGAGCATTGCCACGATCATCGCGGGCGAAGGGCTGTACTTCCACAGACGGGACATACTGGCTCCTTCCATCGTTCCCTCAGCGTTCCCTGCTGTTCGGGCGAAGCACAAAGCAGTCCGAGGAGTCCGGACCGGCGGAGGGCCCCTGCCCGAGGTCCCAATACGAAGGTAGCCCAGTTTGTCCGCGCCCGCGCGGAAAACCGGCTTGCTATGTCACCAAGGGGCGTTTAGCCGATCGCGGTACCCGCGAACACGCAGCCCGCCGCCCTCTCCTGTGCCATGAAGTCCACCGTCACGACCTCACCGTCCGGCCGCACGTACGTAAGTGTTCCGCGCAGGTCGGTGCTGCCGGTGACAGCGTTCTGCAGGACCCCGAACAACTCCCCCGGGTTGAACGCGTCGTCGGCCGTGTAGTAGGGGCCGGCGGCGCCGTGTGTGCCGCCCGCGTGAATCAGCGCGCCGGCCACGGTGGTCCCCGCTGTGACGTCGAGCACCGGACCTGCGCTGCATGCCGCAGAGACAGCAAGTCCGTTGAGGTTCAACACCTGCGTGCTTGCGGTTCCGGGGCCTGCCACGAACGCGATCTTCTCGACGCTGCGGCCGTTGACCTTGCTCGAGTTCGGCACCGATGACAGCGAGGATTCGACGATGTTCTGACCCGTGAGGGCATCGACACCGACGAGGTCGGAGTCGATGGCGCGGCGGGAGATCTTCGAGCGCGTCACGTTGCGCGCGCGGATGTGCTTCGTGCGCACGGCCTTCGAGTAGATGTGCTTGGCGCGCACGGCGGCGCGCGCGATGTCGTCCTTTTTCACGGTGCTTCTCCCGGGCAGCGCGGTGGCTGTGCCGGCCAGCGCCACACTCAACGCGACCAGCGCTACGACCATCGCAGGCGACGGCCGCCGCCTAATGATCCGGTTCATGGGGAAAATCTCCCTTCGTCGGGTTCAACTGCCGCGGGGGCGGCAACGCAAGCGGCCTAAGTTAGCGAGCGCGAGAAACAAAAGAGCCGCTCGAGGCGGCTTCGTCAGTGCGCTGTTATTTGCCGGGCGGCGAGGGGGTCGCCTACCGTGTCCGGCTTGTGACCGTTGCCGTTCTGAAGCCAGTCACGTCCGTAGCTGCGCATGTGCTCGATCAAGGGAACGAGCGCCTCACCCTTCGGCGTGAGGGTGTATTCGACGCGCGGCGGGACCTCGGGGTACGTGCGGCGCACGACGATCCCCTCGGCTTCGAGCGCGCGCAACCGCAGCGAGAGGGTTCGCGGGCTGATCCCCTCGAGCGATCGCTCCAGCTCGCAGAACCTGCTGCAACCGTCGGCCAGGTCCCTGATCACGAGGAGGGTCCACTTGCCGGAGATGATCTCAGCCGTATGACAGACAGGACACGTCTGGTTCGCCATAAACCGTGCTCTTCAGCTCTCCTCGAAGCGGCGCGCACCTGCTGCGCCTCTGCCGATGATACCAGCGACTTTACAAGCTGAAGTAACGAGGTTTTCCGGGAGGTCCGGCGTACGTCTAACTCGCCCGTGAGGCGTAGCTGCGTCCGTCACCGGGACCCGAGGATCCATGCGAGCCGGAGCCGTTGATGTCGCCGGGCGGCCCTGTGTCCCCCGAGCGGTCGGAGGAGTAGATCTGCTCCACCGAGGTGGAGCGCTGACCCTCGGCGGCGACCAGGAGCTTGAAGTCGTGCGGATGCGTGGCCGCCTTCAGGGCCTCGTCCATCGAGATGATGCCGTCCTGGAAGTGCTTCAGCAGCGCCTGGTCGAAGGTCTGCATCCCGTAATAGGCGCCCTCGCCGATCACCTCGCCGAGCTTGCCGGTCTCGGCCGGGTTCGAGATCAGGTCCCGCACGCGGCCGGTCATCGTGAGCACCTCGCAGGCCGGCGCGCGTCCTTCGCCGTCGATCGTGGGCACGAGCCGCTGCGAGATCACCCCGCGCAGCGAGCCGGCGAGCATCGCCCGCACCTGCTGGTGGTGGTGCGGCGGGAAGAAGTCGATGATCCGGTTGACCGTCTCGACCGCGTCGATCGTGTGCAGCGTGCTGAGCACGAGGTGCCCGGTCTCGGCTGCGCTGAGCGCGGTCGCCACCGTCTCCTCGTCGCGCATCTCACCGATCAGGATCACGTCCGGGTCCTGGCGCAGCACCCGGCGCAGGGCTTGCGAGAACGAGTTGGTGTCGAAGCCGATCTCGCGCTGGTGGACCACGGACTTCTGGTCACGGTGGAGGTACTCGATCGGGTCTTCGATCGTGACGATGTTCTTGGCGAAGTTGCGGTTGATGTGGTCGACCATCGCGGCCAGCGTGGTCGACTTTCCCGAGCCGGTGGTGCCGGTCACGAGGATCAGGCCGCGCGGCTCGCTGGCGAGCCTGGTCACCACCTCGGGCAGACCAAGCTCGGCCGCCGCGCGGATCTCGAACGGGACCACACGGCACGCGACCGAGATCGACCCGCGCTGGCGAAACGCGTTGACACGGAAGCGCGCCAGCCCCCGCACGGTGTACGAGAAGTCGATCTCTCCGTCGCGCGCGAACTCGGCCAACCGCTCGCTGGCGGTCAGCATCTCGCGCAGCACCCGCTCGGTGTCGGCCGGCCCCAGGGGCTCGGACCCGTCGATCGGCGTGAGCTCTCCCTGCAGCCGGATGAGCGGCTGGGACGGCACCTTAAGGTGAAGGTCCGATCCGCCCCGCTCGACTACGGCATGCAGCGACCGCTGTAGGTCGAAGGCCATACAGAGGCTAGATCGGCCGGATTACGCATCGGCTTGAGGAAAACCGGGAGCAACTGTGCGGTTACGCAGTTACGCCGTAGCGCAGTTACGCAGGAACCCCATCCCTGCGAACTGCGTAACTGCGTAACTGCGTAACCGTTCTTAAGCTACTTCGCGCAGCTTCTGTGCTTCGGCGAGGCTCTGCAGCTTCTTGAGCGACTGGTTCTCGATCTGACGGATCCGCTCGCGCGTCACGTTGAACGTGCGTCCGACCTCGTCCAGGGTGCGGGGGTGCTCCCCGCCCAGGCCGTAGCGCAGCTCCAGCACTCGCCGCTCCCTGTAGGAGAGGTTCTCGAGCGCCTCGCGCAGGGCCTCCTTGGTGAGGTTGTCGACCGCACGGTCGTACGGCGACTCGGCCCGCTCGTCGGCGATGAATTGCCCGAACTCGGACTCCTCCTCGTCGCCGACCGGCTTTTCGAGCGAGATCGGCGCCTGGGCCGAGCGCTTGATCGCCCCGACCTCGTCGGGATCGATGCCGGTCACGGCAGCGATCTCCTCGGCCGTGGGCTCGCGCCCGAGCTCCGTCACGAGCTTGCGCTCCGCGCGCCCGATCTTGTTGAGCTTCTCGACGACATGGACCGGAATCCGGATCGTGCGTGCCTTGTCGGCGAGCGCGCGGGCGATTGCCTGGCGGATCCACCATGTCGCATAGGTCGAGAACTTGAATCCCTTCCGGTAGTCGAACTTCTCGGCCGCACGGACGAGGCCCAGCGTTCCCTCCTGGATGAGGTCGAGGAACGGGAGCCCCTGGTTGCGGTAGTTCTTCGCGATCGAGACGACCAGTCTCAGGTTCGACTCGACCATCTTCTGCTTGGCGTCGAGGTCGCCGCGCTCGATGCGCTTGGCGAGATCGACTTCCTCCTGAGCAGTCAGGAGCCGCACCTTCCCGATGTCCTTCAGGAACAGCTGCAGCGAGTCGGTCGTCATGTCCGGCCGCAGGTCGATCTGACTCTTCGCCTTCCGCCGGCGCTTGCCGGTGTCGGCGGCCTCGACCTCGGGCTTCGGCTGCCCGGCTTCGAGGTCTTCGACCAGCTCTATCTCAGACTTCTCGAGGAACCCGTAGAGCTCCTCGACATCGGCTTCGTCCAGGTCAATCTCCGCGACTGCGTCGGCGACTTCGTTATACGAGAGGACGCCCTGTTGCTGACCCTTGGTTACGAGGCCCTTGATCTCATCTAGTTCATGGAGTTCGCTTTGAAGCAAGTGTGCCTTGAGTTCCTTCCACGCTCAGGCGAACCGGTGTCGGTCCGTTCGAGCGAAGGTCGTGTGACGACGCGCCAATTGCGGACGGCTCGGCAGCCGCCCGTACGGGTGTCCGGATAATACCGCCATATTCTCTGAGCTCAAGCGGCCCGCGCCCTGGCGCTGCCCGCGGGACCACACCGCTGCGGTGGCCCTCTGTGGATTAGTTTCACTGGTTGATACGGGTTTCTAACTCAAAAGTTGCTAAATCCGGACAGGTTTTGCCCGGAAAGGCCGGACTTCGGCACTGGACGGTCCGGTAGGACGACTGGACGCGGCGGTCCCGATAGCCTGATGTGTCGAGTTCTAGCCTAGCCGGGTAGCAGTAGGCTCCGCAAGCAATATCGGCCGCGCGGGTCGCCATGCGACGTCCCCGGGCTCCTCCAGCACCCCCAAACGCCACTTACGGGAGGCAACCGTGGATCGAGACCAGCAGACAACCCCACCCGGCGCCACACGCGCCACCCCGCCCAAGGGCCAGTCCAAGCCCGCGCAGCCCAGACAGGCTGCAGGCCGCGCGAAAGAAGGCGGAAAGGCAACTGGAAAGGCACCTGGAAAGGAACCTGGAAAGGCCGCGGCAACGAGCGCACCCGACATCATGAGCCGGCTGCCGAAGAGCCGCCCGCAACGGGCCACCCAGCGGCGGCGTGCGCCGGTGGCTGCCAGCTCCAAGAGCCCAGCCGGAAAATCGTCGTCCAGCCCGAGGCGACCTGTCTCCACGGCCGCACGCCGACCAGCCGCCTCCAAGGCTGCGACGCCGGCACGCCCGAAAGCCACCCAAGTCGGCAGCAGTGCGCCGGGCTTCCCGCGCCTCGCCATCGACGGCGCCGCGGAGGTGGTGAAGCTCCCGCTAAAGGTCAGCGGGCGCCTCACCCTCAAGGCGCTGGACGCCGTCGCGCGCGGATTGCGCAGACGGTAGGAGAAGGCCCGCGAGGCCCGGCCACGCGCGTGGGCAACAGCCTGCTCGACCCGCGCGCGGCCGCGGGCGCGGTGCTCGAACGGGTCCCCGAGGTGCAGGCGGAACAGGTTCCGCTGACGGAGGCGCTCGGGCGCGTGCTCGCGCACGACGTCACGAGCGCCGACGACGTTCCTGGGTTCGACAACTCGGCGATGGACGGGTTCGCCCTGCGCTCGGGCGACGTCGCCAATGCGTCGCCCGGCAGCCAGGTGTCGCTGCGGCTGTCCGGCGAGTCACGGGCCGGCCATCCCTACCCGGTGTCCCTCGAACCCGGTGAGGCGATCGCGATCTCGACAGGGGCGATGATCCCGCCCGGAGCCGACACGGTCCTGCGCGTCGAGGATGCGACGGTGCAGGACACGGAACTGCGGGTGGCCGCCGCCCTGCCGCCGGGCAAGGAGATCAGGCGGGCGGGCGAAGACATACACGCCGGCGACGTGGTGCTGCGGTCCGGGACACGTCTGGGCCCCGCCGAGCTCGGGGTTGCGGCCTCCACCGGCGTCGCGGAGCTGTCGTGTGCCCGGCGCCCGCGCGTCGCCGTGGTCGTAACGGGTGACGAGTTGATCCCACCACCGGATCCGCTGGGCCCGGGCCAGATCCGTAACACCAACGGGTATGCCGTTCCCGCCCAGGCGCTGGAGGCCGGAGCGAGCGTCGAGCATGTCGCCACGGTCGGCGACGACTACCGGGCAACCGTGAGCGAGCTGGAACGCGCACTCGAGGCTGACATGGTCGTCGTGACCGGCGGGGTGTCGGTCGGCCCGCACGACCACGTGAAGCCGGCGCTCGCCGAGCTCGGCGTCGAGCAGGTCTTCTGGGGCGTCGCGCTGCGGCCGGGGAAGCCAACCTTCTTCGGGACCCGCGCGAATACCCTCGTCTTCGGCCTACCGGGCAACCCGGTATCGGCCATGGTCACGTTCCATTTGTTCGTGCGCCCCGCGGTGGCGCGCATGCTCGGCACGACTCCGAGCGAACGCCGCGCGCACGCGTCGTTCGACACGGACTACCCCAAGCGCCCCGGCCGCGCACACATAGTGCGCTGCACGCTAGAAGCGCAAGACGACGGCTGGCATGTCGCTCCCACGAAAAATCAAAGCTCGCACGTTCTGACGAGCATGCTCGGCACAGAAGCGCTTGCGTACCTTGAAGTGGAGCGCGGTGACGTGAGCGCCGGGGAGCGCGTGCAGGTAGAGATTTTGACTGGCGCCTGATCCCATAGGCTGTTAGCGACGTGGATGAGACCGAAGAGTTTCGCGCGACGATGCTCGCTCGGCAGGCTGAGGCGGAAGAGGCGTTCGTAACACGCGCCGACCCGGGCCCACGAATGGAGCTGTGGTCGAGGCGCGATCCGGTCACCCTGTTCGGCGCGATCGGAATGAGTGAGGCCGGTTGGGAGAAACTCGGCGAGATCTTTCGGTGGGTGGCGGCACGATTCTCGAACGTGAGCGACTTCCGCTTCGAGGTCGAGGTCGTTCAGGTCAGCGGAGACATGGCGTATACGTTGGGATTCGAGCGCTTCAACGGTTCCATCGCGGACCGTCCAGTAGAGCCGGTGACCGTGCGCGTGACCCACATCTACCGTCGCGAGGACGGCGAATGGAAGATCGTTCATCGTCACGCCGACAACCCCGCCCCTGACACACGTATGGGGACCTGGGAGTCCGAGTGAGCCATCCCGTTTTTTCGGCCCGGGGCGAGGGCGAGTCCGTCCGGAACCCGGTCGGGGAATTCATTCAGTACAAGGCTCGTGCGGAGCAGACCGCTGGAGCGCTGACCGCATTCGAGAGCGCCCCCGCCCCCGGCGAAGGGCCACCGCTACATCTCCACAAGGATGAAGACGAGGTGCTCTATTTCGTGGATGGATCGTTTCGTCTGAAAATTGACGACGATGTCTGGAGCGCGATGTCGGGCTCGTTTGCGTTCGTCCCGAAGGGTGTCCCACATACGTGGCAAAACATCGGTGATGCGCCTGGACGCCTATTTGTGGTGTTCCTACCGGCAGCAGCGGGGATGGAGCGATTCTTTGAGCGGTTAGCGGCGGATGCCGGTGAAGCCTCGCTTGCCGAGACGTTCGCAACGCTTGCAGAAGTTGGAGGCATGAAGGTGGTCGGGCCTCCGCTGAGTCAGTCGGATCCGCTGACCTAGCTTTAGTTCCCAACCACCTTGTTCAGGCCGGCACCCGCACCGCCCGCGCCAGCCTGGTCGCTCGCGAGCCGCGCAGGCGGCCGCACCCTCTCCCTACCCACTGGTTTCCGGACCCGCCACCAGCGATCCGCCGCCGGACCCGCAAGACGAGACAACGTCCTTGGAACTACGGCTGGCCGCTGCTAGCCGTACCTCGTACCGGTGAGCTCACGCAGCTTGGCGCGATTATGCGTCGCCTGCACCTTGCGCACTGTGCCCGAGCGCGAGCGCATGACCAGCGACTCCGTGGTCGCAGCCGCGCCGTCGCGGTAGCGGACTCCCTGCAGCAGGTCGCCGTCGGTGACGCCCGTGGCCGCGAAGAAGACGTCCTCGCCGGAGATCAGCCGGTTCACGTCGAGCACCTCTTCGAGGTCGTAGCCCGCCTCGATCGCACGGGCGCGCTCGTCCTCGCCGCGAGGCCACAGCCGGCCGACGAGCTGCCCCCCCATGCTCTTGATTGCGGCTGCAGACAGCACGCCCTCCGGCGTCCCGCCGATGCCCCACAGGAGGTCGACGCCCGATCCCGGGGTGACCGCCAGCATGGCGGCCGATACGTCGCCGTCGGTGATGAAGCGGATGCGCGCGCCACACTCGCGCACCCGCGCGACCGCTTCGGCGTGGCGTTCGCGGTCGAGCATGATCACCACCAGGTCGCTGAGGTTGGATTCGCGCCGCTTCGCGACCAGCTCGAGTGTCTCACCGAGCGGGCGGTCGAGGTCCAGCAGGTCGGCGATGTCGGCGGCGCCCGCCATCTTCTCCATGTAGACGCACGGGCCCGGGTCGAACATGCTGCCGCGCTCGGCCAGCGCGACGACAGCGAGAGCACTCGGCATTCCGCGTGCGGTCAGCCGCGTGCCTTCGAGCGGGTCGACCGCGACGTCGACGTCGGGCGGGCTGCCGTCTCCGATGTGCTCGCCGTTGTAGAGCATCGGGGCCTCGTCCTTCTCGCCCTCGCCGATCACGACGATGCCGTCCATCGGAACGGCGTGCAGCGTGAAGCGCATCGCGTCGACGGCGGCCTGGTCGGCCGACTCCTTGTCACCGCGGCCGACCCAGCGGGCTGCAGCGAGCGCCGCCGCTTCGGTGACCCGCACCAGCTCGAGCGCGAGGTTGCGGTCAGGCGCGCTCGTGTCACGCAGGTCGTGCGCTATCAGGCTCGTATCTCGGTCCACCCCGGCCGGGAGGTTACGGGAGGAGCGCTAGAACGTGCCCGGTGGCCTGCGGGTGACGCCGCCGCGGGAGATCTGGCTGATCGCCCCGCCGGCCACGATCATGATGGAGCCGAGTAAGCCCAGGTACCAGCCGATGGCGAGGCTCACGAATTCCTGGTTGGTGCCCGCCTGGTCGACGATGCCGTTGTACAGGATGAGGGTCGCAGCCACGGCTCCCACGATCATCGTCACCTCGCCCGGGGGCCACGTCAGCTCGTGGCCGCGAACGACGATCCAGACCAGGATCCACGGTGCGAACGCGCCCATGACCAGCAGGACGTCGAGGATCGTGAAGGTCTCGAAGCCGGTGCAGTCCGCCCCTGGGCCGCAGAGGTCCTCCTTCACGTCGCTGACGCCGTACCACGTCAGGAACAGGCTCAGGAGCAGGAGCAACCCGCCGGCCGCTGCGACGAAGTCCCCCCTGCCGAGCCTGCTGAAGTCCACGCTGGGACCTTATAGCCGCGGCCGCTCCGCTTGCACGCTCGACCCGGCCACGGCAAGTTCGGTCGCATCGTCCCTCCAGTTGGGTGCAAACGGTCCGGAACCGTCCACCCAAACGTCCCGATCGACTAGATTCACCGACTTCAGTCCCGGAAGTCCCCGGAACCCATGAGCGACCAGACCCTCGCCCGCGTCGAACGTGACGGCCCCTTGGCCGCCGGCAAGCCGCCAGCCTAGATGACGCTGACGGGAATCCGACACGCCGGTCCTGTGACGCGGGAAGCAATCGCGCGCCGGCTCGACGCGGTGCGGGCCCGGACGATGCTGCTCGTCGAGGGGGTGTCCGACGAGGCGCTGAACACCGTTCACAGCCCGCTGATGAGCCCGATCGCCTGGGACCTCGGCCACATCGCAACCTTCGAGGACCTTTGGCTTTCGCGGTCGGCCTTCGGCAAGGCCATGCTGCGCGAGCCGCTCGGCGAGGTGTACGACCCGAACACGGCGCCGCGCAGCGAGCGCGGCGGTCTTCCGTACCTGCGCAGCGAAGACGCGTTCCGCTACATGGGCGAGGTGCGCGCACGCGTTCTCGACATGCTCGACGGCGCGGACCTCTCGCCCGACAGCACGCCCCTGTTGCGAGACGCCTTCGTGTTCGAGATGGTGCTCCGCCACGAGCAGCAACACACCGAGACGATCCTGCAGACGCTCCAGCTGATGACGTCGGACGAGTACGTGCCGCCCCGCCGGCGAACGCTGCCCGAGGCCGAACCGGGCGCCGCGGAGGTGCTGGTCCCCGCCGGGTCCTTCGAGATGGGGGCAGAGCCGGACGGGTTTGCCTATGACAACGAGCGCCCGCGGCACTCCCGCGACGTCGAGGCGTTTCGCATCGACCGCACCCCGGTCGCCAACGGCGCCTACCTCGACTTCATCGCCGACGGTGGATACGAGCGGCCCGAGTTGTGGTCCGCACAGGGCTGGGAATGGCGCACCGGGCAGAACGCGACCGCGCCCGGCAACTGGCGCCTCGAGGCCGGGCAGTGGGTCGTTCGCTCGTTCGCCCAATGGGCGGCGGTGGACCCGAGGCTGCCCGTCTGCCACGTGTCCTGGTTCGAGGCCGATGCGTTTGCTCGCTGGGCCGGCAAGCGCCTGCCGACCGAGGCCGAGTGGGAGCGCGCCGCAGCCGGCGCGCTGGACAGCGAGGACTGCGCAAACCTGGACCAGCTCGCGTTCGCGTGCGCGCCCGCCGGCGCCTACACCCGCGGTGAGAGCGACTTTGGGCTGCGCCAGGCACTCGGCGACGTCTGGGAATGGACCGCGAGCGGCTTCGATGCCTACGCGGGCTTCGAGGCCTTCCCCTACCCCGAGTACTCGCAGGACTTCTTCGGCGGCCCGTTCAAGGTGCTGCGGGGAGGCTCGTGGGCGACGCAGCCGGGAGCGGTGACGACCACTTTCAGGAACTGGGATCACCCGGAGCGCCGCCAGATCTTCGCCGGCTTCCGGTGCGCCGCGGACGTGGAGGACTGACAGTGGGCATCGCAACGGACGCTCCCGAGCCCGTGCAGATCGACGTCCACTTGCGCGACGGGACGCTGTCCTCACTGGCAGACGACGTGCGCAAGGGGCTCTCCCGCTATCCGCGCGAGCTCCCGCCGAAGTACTTCTACGACGCCCGTGGCTCGGAGCTCTTCGAGCAGATCACCGAATTGCCGGAGTACTACCCCTCACAGGTCGAGCAGGACATCCTGGACGCGTCGGGCATGCGGATCGTGGAGCTCGTGCGGCCCACGGAGATCGTGGAGCTGGGACCCGGGTCCGCCCGTAAGACGAACGCCCTGCTGCATCCGATGCTGGAGCTCGGACTCGGTAGCCGTTACATACCTGTGGACGTGTCGGAGTCCGCAGTCCAGGATTGCGCGGCTCGCCTGGTCGCCCGGTACGAATCGCTTGCTGTGCACGGTGTCGTGGGCGATTTCGAACGTCATCTCGACCGGGTCCCGCGGCGCTCGGGGCGCCGGCTGATCGCGTTCCTCGGCGGCACGATCGGCAACCTCGACCATCCTCGCCGCAGCGCGCTGCTGCGCGGCCTGCGAGCCCAGCTCGGCCCCGACGACCGTCTGCTGATCGGCACCGACATGGTCAAGGACCGCGAACGTCTCGAGGCCGCCTACAACGACTCCGCCGGCGTGACGGCGGAGTTCAACCGCAACATGCTGCGGGTGATAAACGACAACCTGGAAGGCGACCTCGACCCGGAGATGTTCGACCACGTTGCGTTCTACAACGAGCACGCGCGCCGCATCGAGATGTGGCTGCGCGCCCGCGAGGACATGAGCGCGCGGATCGACGCCCTCGGGATGGACGTGGACTTCGAAGCCGGCGAGGAGATCCGCACGGAGATCTCCTGCAAGTTCACCCGCGACTCACTGGTACGCGAGTACACGGCCGCGGACCTCGATCTGATCGCCTGGTACACGGACTCCGACGGCCTGTTCGGGCTGTCGCTCACCGGACCGGCCGGTGGATCGCCTCTTCCCTGACCGCGGGAGTGTCACCGTCGAGCAAGCCTACGGCTCGCTCGGCCTGGTGGATCGCGCCCTTCCCGCAAGGCCCTACACCGTCGCGAACATGGTTGCGACCGCGGACGGCCGCGCCACGCTAGGGGGCCGCACGCAGGGCATCTCGAGCGACACGGACCGCGATCTCTTCCACACGCTCCGGACCCAGGTCGATGCCGTGCTGGTCGGCACGGCCACGATCGCGCTGGAGGGCTATGGGCCACTCGCACGGCGCCCGGAGGTGCGCCGCCTCCGCGCGGCGCTCGGTCTTGCGGAGGTGCCGCTCGCGTGCACCGCCACCCGCACCCTCGAGCTGCCCGTCCAGACGCCGCTCTTCCGCGACCCCGAGTCGCGCATCGTGGTGCTCACGAACAGCGACCGCGAGCCTCCGCAGTGCGAGGCGCAGCTGATCGTGGAGCGCATCGAAGGCGACGAGCTCGACCTCGCTGCCGGTGTGGAGCGGCTGCGCTCGGCGCACGGGGTGCGCGCGATGCTGCACGAGGGCGGACCGACGCTGCTCGCCGCGATGCTCGCCCCCGGGCTGGTGGACGAGCTCTTCCTGACCGTCTCACCGGTGCTGGTCGGCGGAGGCGAGCCGGCGGTCGTCGAGGGTGTGGCGCTCGAGCGGCCGCGACGGATGGGACTGCTCTCGGCGCTCGAGCACGAGAGCTTCCTCTTCCTGCGCTACGCGATCAGCTAGCCGGCGTAATCGCGCAGGGCCTCGAGCAGGTCGCTGATCGGCGGATTGTCGGCCGAGTCCTTGTGGTAGTGCGCGTACAGCACGACTCCCTCGGGTGACACGGCGAATGTGCCGGGCCGCTGGGCGACGTCTCCACCCTGTGGGTTGCCGGTCGTGATGTGCCCGTGCCGCGCAGCACGGAGGAACCCCCTCGCGAGCTGTGGGCCCATGTACTCAGTGACCGGGCCCCGCTCCAACCCGACCGCGTGATAACCCTCGCGCTCGGGGTCCCCGAGGCAGTCGAACGGCACGCCGCGCTTGCGGCAGAAGTGAAACGCCGGATCGGCGCGGTACTGGAACACGGCGACAACCTCCGCGCCGGCCGCGCGGATGTCGTCATGAGCCTCACCCAACTGGGCGAGGTGCTCGCGGCAAAACGGTCAGCCGAAGTGGCGCATGAAAGCCACGACGAGCGGCCCCCCGCGCCAGCGATCGGACAGCTGAACTTGACCGTCGCGTGTCTCGAGCGTCATGTCGGGAAAGGTGTCCCCGCTGCGCAGTTTGCTCATCGCCCCGGAGCCTATCGGGTGTAGGGTTCGCCGCCGTGCGGATCGAGGGATGCGGGGCAATCGTCGCCGGAGGAGCCTCCGGCCTGGGAGAGGCGACCGTGCGCGCGCTGCACGGCCGCGGTGCTCACGTGACCATCGCCGACATGAACGCCGAGAAGGGCGAGGCGCTGGCGGCGGAACTCGGTGACCGGGCCGCTTTCGTGCAATGTGATGTGACGGACGAGACGCAGGTGGCCACCGCCGTCGAGCAAGCGGCAGCCGACGAGCTGCGAATCAGCATCTGCTGCGCGGGCGTCGGATGGGCGGAGCGGACGGTGTCAAAGAATGGGCCCCATCAGCTGCTGCCCTTCGAGACGGTGCTGCGCGTCAACCTGATCGGGACCTTCAACGTGCTGCGCACCGCCGCCGCGGCAATGAACGAGCTGGATCCGGCCGAGAGCGGAGAACGCGGCGTGTGCGTGAACACCGCCTCGATCGCGGCCTACGACGGCCAGATCGGGCAGATCGCCTACGCGGCGTCGAAGGGCGGCATCGTCGGCCTCACGCTGCCGGCGGCGCGAGACATGGCGAGTCGCGGAATTCGCGTGGTGACGATCGCCCCGGGAACGTTCGACACTCCGCTCTTGGGCGCGCTGCCGGAGGCTGCGCGGGAGGAGCTCGGCAAGGCGATTCCGTTCCCGCAGCGGCTCGGCGATCCGGCCGAGTTCGCGGCGCTCGCGGTGCACATCACCGAGAACCAGATGCTGAACGGCGAGACGATCAGGCTCGACGGCGCGCTACGAATGCCGCCGCGTTAGTTACGCGGTTACGCGTTACGCGTTCGCAGGACTACTCTCCAGTGCGGTATGCGCTTTCCCGAACGTGCGAAGGCGCCTACTCCGCCCATCAGCGCGAGTCCGAGAAACACTACGACGGTCCACTCTGTGCGTGCTTGGCTCTCCATTCCCCTGCCTGCCTCTCTTGCGTCCATGCCCGAGCCCCTCAGGCTCGTTGCTTCACGCACAATCGACTCTAGCCCCGCGAGGGCGGCAAGGCAAGCGCGAAATGTATGCGGACTACGACTCGAGGTCGATCACAAGAGGCGTCCCGTGCTCGAACCACGTGCGATGCAGCTGCGTGATCTTGGAGCGGGAGGGCCGTCCCCGGCGCCACATCACACATTCGCTGTAGTCGAACGGATTCACCGTGTCGGCGTAGGCAGCGATCGCCTTGTCGCGCTCGGCCGCGTCGCGTAGCCCGCGGGCCACACCCGCAAACGTCCCACCCCGGATGCGCAGAGTCACCGTCGGGTCTGCTTCGATGTTCTTCAACCACGCCGACGAGCGGATCGCGACCACGTACACCTCGTTGCCCCTGTGAATCGCGCGGACGCACTTCCGGCGCGTTTTGCCGGTCTTGCGACCCGTGGTCGTGAGCACTCCGAATCCCCGCGGCGGAAGGATCGCGAAGTGCGGCAGCATCATCGCGCTCAGGATCCGGCCTCCGGTCGAGGACCGCAGGAACAGGTTGCCCTTGCGCTCGGCGGGGTTGATCTGCGGCACGCCGGTCACTGCACGACCCGATTCGTGAACGTGCCGTGGAATCCGAGGGGCACATGATGGCGCAGGTGGGCGACCGCGACCGGGTCGGACTCGACATCGCGCGCGTCGAGCACGACGAGCCTCGACCGGTGCTCGGGCGCGGAATACACGAGGGACAGCAGCCATCCGTCGTCCTCCGCACTGTCCGCGTTACGCGGCACGAAGATCGGCTCGCCCGCAACCTGTCCGGCGCCGAGCGCATGCACCGCGGTGACGTCGCGCTCCTGGTCGATCTTGATGATCCCGTTGAAGGGCGCGCCGGGCTCGGGCCGGGGATCGGCCTGGCCCGCCATGTACGTGTAGCGGTGGGAGCTGCTCGTGAGGCGCCAGTCGTGTTGCGGGAACTCGCAACCGTGCGGATACAGGTCTTCGATCGTCACCTGGTCGGATGAGCTGACACGCATCCGGCCCAGCGAAGTCGTCAGGTCGTCGAAACCGAACGCCTGGGCGTCGCGGAAGCCGCGATGGATGTTGTCGTAGTCCGGGTAGCGGATCAGGTCGAGCACCACGTCGTCGCCGTCATCGAACGCGTTGTTGATGTGGTAGTGGAAGAACGGCTCGCACTCCGCGATGCGCGGCTTGCCGCCGTCCCGCGGCGCGAGGATGACCTGTGTCGCCTTCGAGCGGTCGAAGCGCAGTGATTTGTCCAAGCTGGCGAGTCCGAGCAGGAAGCGCGGCACCCGCAGGACGACCGGATCGATCACGAAGACCATGTACTTCGACGTGAGCGCGCAGTCGTGGTTGATCGTTGGGAAGGGGAGATTGATCGCGTGCAAGTGGTGCAGCTTGCCGCGCGTGTCGATTCTGTAGGTGCGCAGTTTCGTGCGCGGCCCATACTGGATCCCGAAGTTGTAGAGCTCACGGCTGGCCGGATCCCACGTCGGGTGGGCCGAGTACGTGAACGACTTGCCGAGCGCGCCGTCGTAGTTGTATTCACCGAGCGTCGCCAGAGAGTCCGGATCGAGCTCCCATGGATTGCCGCCCTCGTAGAGCGCGAGCAGCTTGCCCGCGTGGTACTGGACGCTCGTGTTGGCGACATTCGCCGGCATGCGAAACGCGTTCGCAAGCGGGCCGCCCGGACGCTGCTGTCCGTAGTTGCGCATCACGGGCTTGTCCGCTGCGCGCTCGGCGAGGTAGTGCGTCGTGCGGACGAAGCGGTTCCGGTAGTGGAGTCGCTTGCCGTCGAAGGCGAACTGGGACAGGAGCCCGTCCCCGTCGAACAGGTGCGCATAGGGCTTGCCCCCCACCTCGTTCTTGCCCGGGCCGTTCCGGTAGAGCGTCCCCGTCAGCCCTTCCGGCAGTTGCCCGTCGATCTCGTCGACCACGTAGTCGTGCTCACCCTCCATCGACTCGAAGATCCGGTGCCAGTCCGCCTGGTCGGAGGGCCGGCGGGCGGTGGTGTGCGTGAGCGTCGTGGCCATCGAATAACCTCCCTCGTGGTAACAATAGTCCGAAACGTACCATCTATTCTGGATTACGAAACGTGATACCCCTCACACAGACCTCATATGTGGTGCTGGGACTGCTCGCGCAGGCCGGCGAAGCCACGCCGTACGACCTGAAGCAGATCGTGGCTGCGACGATCGGGAACTTCTTCAGCATCCCCCACTCCCAGCTGTACGCGGAGCCCGCGCGCCTTGCGAAGGCGGGCTACCTGACCGAGCGCCGCGAGCGCTCGGGACGCCGGCGCAAGCACTACGCAGTGACGCCGAAAGGGCGGAAAGCCCTGGAGGAGTGGCTCAGCACCCCCACCGACGAGCTCTACGAGTTGCGTGACCCCGGGCTGCTGAAGCTGGCCTTCGGCTCCGATCCTCGCGAACTCGCCCGCACGCAGCTGGAAAGCCACGCGGAGCGGCTCGAGGAGCACCAGCGAATGGCGCGCACCCTCCAGGTCGCGGGAGGACCGAAGGGCGCACGACTGGTGGCAGAGGCCGGGATCGGCCACCAGAAGGAGTACATCCGCTTCTGGAAGCGGGTAGCAGCCGCTTCCCAGGAATAGCCGGTTTTCCTTAGCCGGAAAACCGGGGTTGCCTAGCTGTCGTTTCCAAAGACGTTGTTCAGGCCGGAAAACCGGGTGGGTAAGGGAGAGGGTTCGGCCGCCTGCGCGGGCCCGCGAGCGACACCTGATCTGCGACGAAAAGCGCACGCGTGGGTGGCAAATGAGCCGTCTGCGCGCTAGGCGTGTGGGGTGCGGTGAGCGCCTGGCGGCGATCGACGAACTTTGCCCCGTTGGGTCCACTTCCACGCATGGCCAGGGGGAAAGTTCAGTGGCCAATGCGCAACGCGGCAGGCTGTCGCGCGTGATCGCGACCTTTCTTTGAAGTCTCGTGACACTCCGCTGGTTAGCGGAGCGCTCACGTCGACCCTTTCCTACCCACCTGGTTCTCCGGGTCTGAACGACGTGGTTGGGAACTACGGCTAGGGCCCGGGTTACCGGTGCTTGACGCGCTCGCAGCGGCGCGTGCGGTCGCCCTTGTCGGTGTAGGCGGTATCGGCTCCAGGGCCGCAGTCGATGTAGTCGCGCTTGCCGCCGCCGAAAGCGTGGATCTTGTCGTTGCCCGACCCACCGAGCACGCGGTCGTCGCCGGCGTCCGGGCGCAGCTCGTCGTTTCCGGGACCGCCGTCGACCAAGTCGTTGCCGGGGCCGCCCGAGATGCGATCGTCGCCCTCGTCGCCCTGGATCGTGTCCGTGCCGGAGTTGCCGAAGATCTGGTCGTTGCCGTAACCGGCGTAGATGCGGTCGTTGCCCGTCGTTTCGGGGATGTGATCGCCCCACAGCACGTCGTCGCCGCCGAATGCGCGCAGGGTGTCATCGCCCGCGCCCCCGAGGAGCGTGTCGTTCAGGTCGCCGCCAATCAGTGTCTCGGCCGAGGCGTCGCCGATGCGGCGGACACCCCGGTTCGGATCGCCGTCGTCGGGCGCCGTGCCTTCCTCGATCGACTCGCAGTCACGGAAGGTGGTTGCACGGAAATCCCGGCGGTCGGCGAACACCACGTCGAGGCCGGGTCCGCAGTCGATCACGCCTTCCGAGAGGACGCCAACGGTTTCGATCGCATTGATGACGTCGTTGCCCGATCCGGCGTAGATCTGGTCGCGTGCGGTACCGCCGATCAGATAGTCGTCGCCACCCTCGCCGTACAGCGTGTCCTCGGCGCTGTCGCCATTCATGCGGTCGTTGCCATCGCCGCCGTAGAGGACGTCGCCCGCCGCACCCGCGTTCAGGGTGTCGTCGCCGGCGTCACCGATGAGCTTGTCGCGGCCGAAGCCGCCGTCGAGCGAGTCGTCGTCGTCACCGCCCGACATGTTGTCGTCGCCGGACTCGCCGAAGAGCTGGTCGTCGCCCGCGCCGCCGGACATCGTGTCCGGTGCGGTGGCCCCGAAGAGCTGGTCCGCACCGTCCTGGCCGTACATCAAGTCGGCCGCCTCGTCGCCGTAGAGGAGGTCGTCCTCACTGCCTCCGGCAAGGGAGTCCCGGCCGGTCCCGGCCCGGATCAGGTCGTTGCCGCCGTTCCCGAACAGGCGATCGGCGGAACGCCCGCCGTAGATCTTGTTCGCGGCCGGGTTCCCGCGGAGGGTGTCCTTGCCGCTGGTACCCACGATCACGCGCCGGAACTGGGCGGCCACGGACGTCGCGGCGCCTGCCTGGAGCAGCATCCCTGCTGCGGCCAGCGCAAGCGTAAGCATCCAGAGTGTCTTCCGTGACGGGACCATTCGCGAGCTCCGCGCAGGCCGTGGGGGCCTTGCGCCGATACCCATTCATCGGGTCACGGACCGTCGCTCCCCTCGCTACAGGGGTCCGGCTGGACACTCGTACGAGGGGACCTAGGGCGCGGGCGTGGCCGTCAGCGAGGGAGCTTCGAGCTCGCCCGGCTTCCAGCGGGTCCGCGGCAGGATCGCGCGCTGGATCACGCGGTCCTTGTGACGCTCGATCGTCTTGAGCATCGACTGCACCAGCTCGGGACCCAGGTAGTGGGGATCGAGCCCGAGGTCACGCAGCTTGGTGTTGGCAGCGTTGTAGTAGTGCTCTTCCATCTCGACGCGTGGGTTGGGGTAGTTCTGGATCTCCACCGAGTAGCCGAGCTGCTCTCCGGCCTTCTTCACGCGCTCGGCCAGCTCGCCGACCGTGAACTGCTCCGTGAACTGGTTGAACACACGGTATTCACCCAGGTCGCCGGGGTTGTTGACGGCGAGCTCCACGCACTGAAGCGTGTCCCGGATGTTGAGGGCCCCGCGGGTCTGGCCGCCCTTTCCGTACACCGTGAGCGGCTGGCCGATGACGGCCTGTACGCAGAAGCGGTTCAGCGCCGTGCCGAACAGCTCGTCGTAGTCGAAGCGCGTGACGAGACGCTCGTCGTGCGCAGTCTCCTCGGTCTCGATCCCATACACCACTCCCTGGTTCAGGTCCGTCGCTCGCAGCCCCCAGATCCGGCAGGCGAAGTGGATGTTGTGGGAGTCGTGGACCTTCGACAGGTGGTAGAGCGAGCCCGGCAGCTTCGGAAACGGCAGAGTGTCCGAGCGGCCCTTGTGGTGGATCTCGATAAAGCCTTCCTCGATGTCGATGTTGGGAGTCCCGTATTCGCCCATCGTGCCGAGCTTGACGAGGTGGCAATCCGGCACCCGGTCGCGCATCGAGAACAGCAGGTTGAGGTTGCCGATCACATTGGTGTGCTGCGTCTCCACCGCGTGCCGGCGGGAGATCATCGAATAGGGCGCCGAAGGCTGCTCCCCGTAGTGGACCACGGCCTCGGGCAGCGTCTCGGCGACCACGCGGTCCAGGAACTCGCCGTCCTCGATGTTGCCGACGAACGGCACGATCTCGCGCCCCGATACGTCCTGCCAGGCTTCGATCCGCTCCGCCAGGGAGCGAATCGGCGTCAGGGAATCAGTCGATTGCTCGTGGTGCCAGCGGCGCCGCGAGAAGTTGTCGACAACGGAAACCTCGTGACCGCGCGCGGAGAAGCGCATCGCCGTGGGCCAGCCAAGGTATCCGTCACCGCCCAGGATGAGGATCCGCATGGTCGCCCGCAGGGTAGCGAACGTGGGCGCTGGACGCCTAGCTAGAGTCCGAGTGAGGGATGCCCCTCGGCTCGATCGCCACCCGCGCACAGCAGCGGGCGCGCACGCTGCCCGAGCGGCACGGCGGCCCGGCGGTCCTCGTGATGCTGGCCTTCGTCGTGGCGCTCGGCTTCGGCTTGCGCCTAGAAGCTGCGCTGAGCCCCGACGTCGATCCGGGCAGCGCGACGATCGTCGCCTACCAGGGAAACGACTCCAAGTCCTACGCCGAGATCGCGGCGTCGCTGTACGAGACAGGCCGCTACGGGACTCCCGAGATGCGAAACCCGACGGACTGGTCCCCGGGGGCACCGATCTTCTATGCCGGCATCTATTTCCTGACCGGAGGCGTGCACGAGGAGCTGGCCCGCGCCGTGGTGGCGTTCCTCGGGGGCCTGATGGTGCTGATCGTGTACCTGCTGGGGCGCCGGCTCGCGGGCCCCGGCGTGGGCGTGTTCGGGGCGCTGCTGACCGCCATCTATCCCGCGTTCATCGACAACGCCGAGCAGTTCCTGTCGGAGCCGCTTGCCGCGTTCACCCTGTCGGCCGCGGTGCTCGCGACGTTCTGGGCAGCGGACCCGGGTCGCACCACGTGGGCATGGCTGCTGCCCGGAGCGCTGCTCGGCGCGACGGCGCTGACACGCCCCGAGTACCTGATGTTCGCGGGGATCCTCGGCGTGGTCGTGCTCGTCAAGATGGCGCGCGACCGCGGTATCCGGATGGGCTTCGCGTCGGCGGTGCTGCTCGTGGCCGCGTTCGTGCTCGTGCTCGTGCCCTGGACGGTGCGGAACTACGTCGTGCTGGACAAGTTCGTCCCGGTCACCACGGGCGGCGGCAAAGCGCTCTTCGTCGCCACATACCTGCCCGGCGACGGGCGCCAGCTGCGCGTCAAGAGAGAGCTGATCCGCCGCTTCGAGGGCAAGCAGGACGTGACCGACAGGGAGGTTGCCGACACCCAGATGAAGGATCTGCTCGACAAGGTCGCGCGCAAGTATCCCGACCTCGAACGCGACGCCGCCCTCGCGAAGATCGGGCGCGAGAACTTCCGCAAGTACGTGCGCGAGGAGCCCGTCGAGTACGCCGGGATGGTCGTGACCAAGATGTGGAACGTGTGGCGGCGCGGATCGGGGCCGACGATGCGCGGCACCGGGTGGATCGCCTTTCACTACGCGATCCTCGCGCTGGCCGTGGTGGGCCTCGTGGTGCTCGCGCTGCGCCGCCGCTGGGAGGCGATCGTGATCGGCCTGCTGATCCTCGGCATTACGGTACTTGGCGGATTGCTCCTGGCGGTCCCGCGTCGTAACGTGCCGTTGATGCCCTTGGTCATGACGCTTGCCGCGTGCGGCGGAGCGTGGCTGTCCCTCACCGTCGGCGCGTGGCTTGCCGAGAGACGTGGCGGTCGCAGTCGCACGGTGAGGCGACGCGTCCGCGAAGCCTGATGGAGTCGCTGAGGTGACAGGCTCGAGGCTCGCGCTTGCGACTGCCGTGGTGATGGTCGCACTTGCAGGAACCGCGGCCGTGCGCGGCGGCGCGGCTCCCGTGACGGATGCCCTTCCGGACCTGGTCGCCGACCCGCCGGGGACTCCTGTCCTCCAAACGTACTCGCGTCCGGGCCAGGCGAACCAGCTCCTGCTGCGCTTCGACGGCTACCTCCACAACCGGGGGGCGGGAGCGCTCGAGGTGCGCGGCTCGGGACCGGCCGGCGGACGCATGAGCGCCACGGCGCAGCGCATTTACCGGACAAACGGAACTTGGAGCGACGACACCGCCCGCAACGTGCAGATGGTCTGGGAGCCGGAGGACGGCCACGCTCACTGGCACGTCAAGCATGCCGCCCGCTACTCGCTGTGGACTTTGGACCGGACCGCGATGGTGGCGCCCGCGATGAAGGTCGGCTTCTGCCTCATCGACAGCCAGCACGTCGACTCGCACGGCCCTGGCTCACGCGTGTACACGATCGCCGACAACAACTTCTGCGCCCAGGGAGCCCCCCACGTGCCGAGCCTGGTGGAGGGCGTCTCCGCGGGGTGGCGCGACCTGTATGTACGCGACCTCGCTTTTCAGTGGGTGGACGCGACGAACGTCCAGCCGGGGACGTACTGGCTGCGCACCGAGGTCGATCCCGACAACTGGGCCCGCGAGAGCAGCGAATCGAATGCCCCCGCCTTTGCCACAAACGCGTCCACGATCCCGGGCTACGTCGCCCGGGCGATCGACGCCGGGGTCATCAGTGCCACTGCGCCGACGCAGATCCAGCTCGCGACCCACAAGTACGGAAGCAACCTGGGCGCACCCCAGTTCCGCATCACCGCGCCTCCACGCCACGGCCGGCTGAACAGGGCCGTCGGTGCGCCGTTTCAGGGCGGAGAAGTGGTCTACACCCCCGATCCCGGGTGGCTGGGCCCCGACCGATTCACCTACGAGGCGCGCGACAGCGCCAGCGAGTTCCCGCGGTACCCGGTGTCGGTGGCAGCGACGCTGGGGGTGGGCGGCCTTACCCCGGCCATCGCGATCTCGGGAGCGCCGGCAAGCGTGTACACAAGCGCACGCGTTCGCCTGACCGCGCACCTACTGCGCGCGGAAGGGCTGTCGTGGACCGTGAACGGGATCGCGGGCGGCTCGCCGCTGGTCGGGACCATCGATCCGACCGGGCTCTACGTAGCGCCCGCGCGCGTGCCCCCAGGCGGCCAGGTGACCATTCGTGCGACGACCGCGTCCGGCGCGTGGGAAGAGGTGACGATCGCCATCGTGTGGGCGCCCAGCGCGCAAGCTGCGCCAGCCCCGGCGCGGCTTGCGATGAGGGTGCGCAGGACAACCAACCTGTACGGAATCCGGGTCTCGGCTCAAGACGGCGTGCTGCTGGTCAAGGTGCGCTCGCGGCGAGCGGGGATCCTGCGAGTGCGGGCCCTCCGCGGCAAGAAGCAGGTCGGCCGCTGCCGGGCCCGGACCCCGAAGCGGCGCGCGCTGACCTGCAAGATCCGGTTGCGGGAAGTGAAGCCGGAGCGGATGAGGCTCGTGATCACCCTGCGCGTCAAGGGCAAGCTGCTGGACGTCCGCCGCACCTCGCTGCGCCGCCTGCGGCACAGCGGGCACTGACTTCTCTGAGGAGTCGCCGTGCCCCGCAGCGGCGAGTAGGATCGCCGCGGAGGTTCTGCGATGGCTGCACGGAAACTCACGCTGGCTACGGGGGCGATCGTCGCCTTCGTGTGCGCCATGCCTCATTCCGCTTGGGCGCAGGCCACAGAGCGGCTTCCCGACCTCGTTGCCGATCCTCCCACGAGCCCGCAGCTCCAGACATACGCCCAGCCCGACGGCAACCACCTGCTGCTGCGCTTCAACGGGTACGTGCACAACCAGGGCCAGGGAGCCATCGAGATGCGCGGCTCGGTGCCGGTCAACGACGAGTACGCCGTTGTCGTGCAGCGGGTCTACCGAAGCGATGGGTCCTTCACCGACGATTCCAGCCGTGACCCGCACATCATCTTCGAGCCGGAGGACGGCCACAATCACTGGCACCTGAAGAATGCCGCGCGGTACTCGCTGTGGAACGAAGCCAAGACGGCAGAGGTGGCGCCGGCGATGAAGACGGGCTTCTGCCTGATCGACAGCCAGCGCCGCGAGACCCACGGGCCCAGCTCCGCTGTCTACCGGACCAGTGGCGCCAACAACTTCTGCGGGCAGGGCGAGCCCAACGCGCCCCAGCCTGTTCGAAGGAGTCTCGGCGGGGTGGCGTGACATCTACCCGAGCAGCCTCGCCTTCCAGTGGGTGGACGTGAGCGGCGTGCAACCGGGCCGCTACTGGCTGCGGTCCGAGATCGACCCGGATGACTGGGCGCGCGAGAGCAACGAGGTCAACCCACCCGCAGACGCAACCGCCAGCTACACGATTCCCGGCTACGTCGCGAACCCGGTCGATGCCGGGACTGTCAGTGCGAGCACCCCGACCACGATTCCCCTGTCCACCACCGCGTTCGGATCCGGGCTGGGATCGCGGGCGTTCAGGATCATCGTGCCGCCCAAGCGCGGCACCCTGAGCCCCCCGAGCGGCCCGACCTTCACGGCAACGTCGGTTGTCTACACCCCGAACCCCGGTTGGGTCGGCCCTGACTCGTTCACCTACACGGCCCAGAGCTCGTCGAGTGCCTTCCCGCGCTACCCGGCACCCGCGGCCGTCACGCTGAACGTGGGCGGGGTGTTCCCGAACGTCGCGATCTCAGGAGCGCCGGAAAGCATGTACACGGGCACGAGCGCGAGGCTGATGGCGGCGGTGTCGGCGGACGACCCGCGGGTCAGCTGGTACGTGAACGGGGTCTCGGGCGGCTCGCCCGCGACGGGTACTGTGGATGTGACCGGTCTCTACACGGCGCCCGCGGTGGCGCCCCCGGGGGGCCAGGTCACGATTCGCGCCACGACCGGGACGGGCGCTTTCGACGATGTGACGATTGCCGTGACCGACCCACCACCACCGCAGCCGGCGCCGTCCGTGGCCGCGGCAGCGAACGCGTCGGTCGAGATCGGACCCACGCGGTCATTGCCCGACGCGGGCAGCAGCTTCCGCAGGACTCGCCTCACGATGATGGGCGATGCCCTGGTCCTGACCACCCGGCCGCGGCGCGCCGGGATCGCACGGGTGCGGGTAAGAGGCGGCGAGACGTTGCTAGGACGCTGTCGCGTGCAGACGGCCAGGGGTCGGCAGTTGACGTGTCGCGTGCCGCTCCCGAGCGATGTTTGGCCCGCTGAGGTGCGAGTCGTGATGACGTTCCGCGTGAAGGGCCGCCTGGTCGAGGTCCGCAGGTTCCGGCTGGGCGCCGCCGCGGCGGCGCACCACCATCACCCCTGAGCCGCTCGTAGAGATCTAGGCGAGCGCAGGGGTCTCGGGCAGCCGTTCCAGCGCGGCCTGCATGTCGGCCTCGGAGAACTCGATGTCCTCGAGCGAGCCGGCCAGGTAGGCGTCGTAGGCCGCGAGGTCGAGGTGACCGTGACCGCAGAGGTTGAAGAGGATCACGCGCTCTTCGCCGGCGTCGCGTGCCGCTTGCGCCTCGTCGAACACGGCCTTGATCGCGTGCGCCGGCTCGGGTGCCGGGATGATCCCCTCCACCCGCGCGAAGCGCACCGCGGCCTCGAACGTCTCGTTTTGCCGGAACGCGCGGGCCTCGACGATGCCGGCCCGCACGAGCCCGCTCACGAGTGGAGAGTCCCCGTGGTAGCGCAGGCCGCCCGCGTGTACCGGGGCCGGGACGAAGTCGTGCCCCAGCGTGTACATCGGCATCAGCGGCGTCATGCCCATCGTGTCGCCGAAGTCGTAGCGGTAGACGCCGCGGGTCAGGGTCGGGCACGCAGCGGGCTCGGCGGCCACGAAGCGTGTTTGCCGGCGCTCGCGCAGGTTCGCCCGCACGAACGGCGCGGTGATGCCCCCGAAGTTCGACCCGCCGCCGACGCAGCCGACGACCACGTCCGGATACTCCCCCGCCTTCTCCATCTGCGCGACAGCCTCCTGTCCGACGACCGTCTGGTGCAGCAACACGTGGTTGAGAACGGACCCGAGCGCATAGTTCGTGCCCTCGTCGCCCGCCGCGACCTCGACGGCCTCGGATATCGCGATGCCGAGCGACCCGGTCGGATGCGATGCCTGCGCGCGGCCGGCCTGAGTGCGGTCCGACGGGCTGCGGTGCACGGTTGCGCCCCACGTCTCCATCATCGAGCGGCGATAGGGCTTCTGGTCGTAGCTCGAGCCGACCATGAACACCTCGCACTCCATGTCCATCAACCGGCACGCGAAGGCAAGTGCCGATCCCCACTGACCGGCGCCGGTCTCCGTGGACAGCTTCCGCACACCCTCTTCGCGGTTGTAGAACGCCTGCGGAACCGAGGTGTTGGGCTTGTGCGACCCGGCCGGTGAGCCGCCCTCGTACTTGTAGTAGATGTGCGCCGGTGTATCGAGCTCACGCTCGAGGCGGCGGGCTCTGTAAAGCGGCGTCGGGCGCCAGAGCTTGTAGATCTCGCGCACCTCGTCGGGGATCTCGATCTCGGGCTCGCCGGACATCTCCTGCCCGATCAGCGCCATCGGGAAGATCGGCGAGAGGTCGTCCGGGTCCTGCGGGCTGCAGGTCGGGACGCAGTGGCGGCGCGGGTTCGCCCGGCAGGTCCGGCATCAGATTCACCCAGTGCGTCGGGATCTCGGACTCGGTGAGCAGGATCTTGGTGTCGCCGGCCATGTCTCCTCCGGTCTCGCGGGAACCCAAGCCTACTGACGGCGAAGCCGTCTGGATATGTCAGCCGGGGCGCGTCGAGGCGCGCGCGAAGGTGGTGATCTGGTTGAGCGGCACGCCGGGGCCGTCCGCGCCGATGCGCTGCGACCAGACCGTCGTCCAGCGGCGCGCGTTGAAGTCGAACGCGACGGCCGGCACGCGCGCGCGGTCGAGGTCGCTCACGTCCTCGGGCGCCCCGAAGGGACCGTTGGGAGGCCGGATCGCTGCCTGCACACGGTCGCCCAGCTCGCCGACCGCGTCGAGGTGGCTCCACACGAGCATCACGGTGCCGCCGGGGACCGGTGTGCCGAGCGGCGCGGCCGCAGCGTCGCCGAGCACTGATGACTGCCCGGCCGGCGAGACCGCCAACGCGTCCGAGAACGTCGGGCTGGCGGCTGCCGTCATCGCGGCGGTGACTCGCCAATGCGTTCCGTCCCAGTCGGACCACGCAATCAACGCATCGCGACCGAGAATGGGCACCAGTCCGAGCGAGTGGCGCTCGGCCGGCGCCGTGTGCGCGATCGTGTCGATCGTCTGCGCGGTGCGGAAGCGCCTGCTCCCGACGGGCAGCACCGCGACGCGGACCACGGCCGACTCGGTGCTTTCCGCCAGCCAGGCGACATACGTCCGGCCGCCGGCCTCCGTGACCGCGAAGGTCGTGGCGAATGGCTGCGCGCGCCCGAGCTGCTGCACCGGACCCCACCTCCGCCCTTCGAGCCTCAGGCGCGCCTCGACCACACCTGCGCGCTCCCACGCAACGAACATCACACCCAAGGCTTGACCGGCCACCACGTCGTTTGCGCGGCCGCGGCCTCGCAGGGTGACGGGATGCCGGAAGCGCCCGCGCGACTTGAGCGCCGCGCGCACGATGCGACGCCCTCGCGACGATTTGGCAATCCATGCGACGAGAGACCCGTTCGGCCCGGCCAGCGACGGCGGGAAGCCGGGATCGGAGTACGTCGAGATCGTTCGCGGGGCCCCGAAGGACCCGCGGGTGTCCCCGAACCGCGCCCGCAGTGAGACGCGGTTCTGCGATCGCCGGCGCAGATCGAGCCCGACGAGGCGATCGAGGCCGTAGGCGACCAGTGGCGTGACGAAGTTGGGTGCGCTGCGTTCCGGCGCGAAATCGAGCGCGCCGGGCTCGCGCACGGCGAGGCGCGTGCCGACGGGCGCCTCGCCCTGAGGCGGTTTCGCGCCGCTCCAGCGCCACGTCGCGATCGCGCGCCCGTCGGCCGCGACCACGACGTCGGGCGAATCGACGAAAAGCGACGGCGACGAGACGCTCTCCGGCGGCGACCACGGCGGTGCCGCGGCCGCGACTCCGGCGAAGGCGACCAGCAGGACGATCGCGGTTGTGACGACGCGGGCCATGGCGCTCAGTGAAACACGCCGCTCGCCCGTTCGGTGCGGTTCGGTCGCCTCTGTACCATCCGGCTCCTCCATGGAGTTTTCCGCCATTCGCGTCGCGGGCCTCGTCGCCAGCGCCGCGGTGATCGGTTTCGCCGTCTGGCGGCGCCGTTCGCTGCGCAACGTCGACGTGCTGATCCTGCTGTTCGCAGGGCTCGCGCTCGCGATCGTGTCAGCGACCGAGCTGCCGAACGCGCTGCTCGAGCTGTTCTCGTTCCGCAAGGGCGGCGGCGGGCGCATCCTCGGCCTCGCGGTGTTCGCGATCTTCATCATGTTCCTGCTGCTGCTGCGCAACATGGCGCTGACCGCGCGTGTCGACCGTGAGCTGTCGGCCGTCCTCGAGGGAATCGCCTGGGAGGAGTTCCGCACGTCCGGCCTGCCCGGAGCGCTTCAAGGACAAGGTCGCGGATCGTGATTCCCGCCTACAACGAGGAGGACAACATCGGTTCCGTCCTGCCTCGAATTCCCACGACCGTGTGCGGCGTCGAGACGGCGGTGCTGGTGGTCGACGACGGCTCGCGCGATCGCTCCGGCGACATCGCCCGCGAGCACGGCGCGGCGGTTGCGCGCCACGTGATCAACCGCGGTGGCGGTGCCGCGCTGCGCACCGGCTACCGGCTCATGTCGGACGCCGGGGCGACCGTCGTCGTGACGCTCGACGCCGACGGTCAGCATCTGCCCGAGGAGATGTCACGCCTCGTGCGCCCCGTGCTCGACGGCGAGGTGGACGTCGCGCACGGCTCCCGCGTGCTGGGACACGCCGAACCGAATCACTACGCGCGCGAGATGGGCATCGTGTTCTTCAACCGGATGGTCTCCTTCATCACGCGCACCAAGGTCAGCGACTGCTCCAACGGCTATCGCGCCGTCCGCTCGGCCGTGTTGCCGCAGCTCGTGCTGCGCCAGGAGCAGTTCCACACGTCCGAGTTCATGATCGAGGCGATCAAGCGAGGCATTCCCGCGAAGGAGATCCCGATCACCGTGACGAAGCGGCTGCACGGCCACTCGAAGAAGCCGGCCGTTATCCGCTATGGGCTGGGATTCGCGAACGCGATCGTGCGGACCTGGCTGCGGTAGTCCCCGGCCCCGCAACACCGGAAGCCTCGGCCGACCCGCGTTTCAGCCGTGCCGCGCGGCGCATGATCGGTCGCTCGATCCAGTACCAGCTCGCGGCGCCGAACGCGATCGCCACGGGCAGCACGGCAAGGCCCAGGACGATCCCGGACGGCAGGATGCCCAGGCCGCGCGCGCAGACGATCAGCGGGATGTGCCACAGGTAGAAGCCGTACGTGATCTCACCCATCCACGCGAGCGGGCGCGATCCCATCCAGTGCAGCCCGGTGCCCGTGCCCAACACCAGCGCGGCGATGATCGCGGCGAAGGCGAGCGCCGCGCCGACATCGGCCAGCACCTCCATCGCCACGATGTCGTTCGGGAAGTTCGCGTGCCACCAGCCGTTCAGCAGCAGGACGACGACCGCACCCGCCGCGAGCGCCACGCTGATGCCCGGACTGAGTGGCGCGGCGCCACGGGCCCGGCGTGACTCGACGAGCAGCGCGACGAGCATCCCGCATGCGAAGTACGGCAGGAAGGACGGCGGCGAATGGGACGCGACCGGCCCCCAGCCGGCGGCGTAGTCGACCGCGTTCCACGCGAGCCCGGCAACCGCGAGCCCGCCGAGCAGCAGGGCCTGGCGGCCAACGCTGCCCCGGCACCGGCGCAGCGCGAACCATCCGATCAGCGGGAGCATCAGGTAGAAGACGACCTCGACCGCGAGCGTCCAGGTCGCTGCGTTCAGCTTCAGCAGCGTGTCCGGCGAGTAGTTCTGCCCGAACACGAAGAAGAGCGGCACCTGCACCGCGTCGACCAGGCGCCGGCCGGGCACGTTCCCCGCAGCCCACAGCAACACGAGCGTGCCGAGGATCGCGACGTAGTAGGCGGGCACGATCCGGGCGGCGCGGCGCACCAGGTAGCTGCGCACGTTCACGGACTCTCCCTGGCGCAGCGCCGCACGCGCAAAAGCGCGGTAGAGCAGATAGCCCGACAGCACGAAGAACATCACGAACGCGACCCGCCCCTCGAACAGCACGGTCTTCTCCCACGAGTCACGGCGCAGGACGACCGTGTTCGGCAGCTGGTAGATCCACACGTGGATCGCGAACACGGTCAGCGCGGCGATGCCACGAAGGCCGTCGAGTGCGGCGGAGCGCGGGTCTCTCTACTCATAGGGGTAAGTCAGTGGTCGGCGGGAACCGGCGAGGGTAGCAATCACAACTTGGCCTACCCCGAGTACCTAGAATCAAGGCCGTGAGAAGCCAGGGGGGACGAATTGCCATCGGCCTGACCGCACTTGCTGCGGTGGTCGTGCTCTTCGTCGTCTTCGCCGGAGGCGACGACGACAGCAACAGCTCGACGACCACCACACAGGCGCAGACAACTCCCACCACGGAGACACCTACGGAGCCGGCACCCGAGCCGGAGGTCGCGGCCGACGAGCAGATCAGCGTGCGCAACGGCAAGCCCGTCGGCGGCGTCAAGGAACTTTCCTACGACAGCGGCGACCGGATCCGGTTCGTCGTCACATCCGACGTCGCCGACGAGGTCCACGTACACGGCTATGACATCACGAAGGACGTCCGGGCGGGCGGGTCGGCGCGTTTCCGCTTCCCGGCCAAGCTCGAAGGCGTGTTCGAGGTCGAGCTCCATGACCGCGAGCAACAGATCGCCGAACTGAGGGTTTCGCCCTGATGCGCCGCAGACGGGCCGCCGCGATCGTCGCGGCGGTGGCGGCGACGGCGCTTGCCGTTCCGGCGACCGCAGCCGCGCACGGGCTCGTCGGCCGGGCCGACCTGCCGATCCCGGCGTGGCTTTTCGGCTGGGCCGCCGCGGTCGTGCTGATCGTGTCCTTCGCGGCGCTCGCGACCCTGTGGCAAACGCCCAGGCTCGAGGGCGACGAGAGCTTCCGCCCGCTCCCCGAAGGTCTGTCGTTTGCACTCATCAACCCGGCCACCGAGGCGTTCGCCGGGCTCGTGGGCGTCGCCCTGCTCGGTGTCACGATCTGGGCCGGCCTGGCCGGCGTACAAGCACCGCAGGCGAACTTCGCGCCCACGTTCGTGTACGTGATCTTCTGGGTGGGCCTGGTCCTGCTCAGCATCGTCTTCGGGGACGTCTTTCGCGCGTTCAACCCGTGGCGCGCGATCGCGCGGTTCGCGGGTGCGGTGGCAACGCGGGTGTCGGGGTCGATGCCGGCGCCGTTCACCTATCCCGAGCGGCTCGGCCGCTGGCCTGCGGCAGCGGGGCTTCTGGGCTTCGCCTGGATGGAGCTCGCCTACCGCAACGGTGACGACCCGAGCACGCTCGCGATCGCGGCGCTCGTGTACAGCGCGGCCACCCTCCTCGGGATCGCGTGCTTCGGCACCGAGAAGTGGCTCGCGCGCGGTGAGGCGTTCTCGGTCTACTTCAACTTCTTCTCGCGGATCTCGCCGCTTGTGGTGAAGGAGGGCCGGCTCGGGCTGCGCCGGCCGCTGTCGGGCGTCGCGCGGCTCGATCCTGTGCCCGGGACCATCGCGATGCTGTTCGTGATGATCGGGACCGTGATGTTCGACGGAGCCAGCGAGGGCAGTCCGTGGGTGGACATCGCGCCGGACATCCAGGACTTCTTCATCGACCTCGGTTTCGCGCCGGGCTTGTCACTGGAGCTGACCTTCACCGTCGGGATGCTGCTCGCGCTGGGACTTGTCGCCCTGATCTATGCGATCGGGGTCTTCGGGGTGCGGACCATCGACCGGCGTCCCGCGACCGCGATCGCGCGCTCCTTCGTTCATACGCTCGTGCCGATCGCCGCCGTGTACGTACTGGCCCACTACTTCTCTCTGCTCGCCTACAACGGCCAGGCGCTCGGATACCTCGCATCCGACCCGCTCGGCAAGGGCTGGGACCTGTTCGGTACGGCTGACGAGGGGATCGACTACGGCGTGATCGGTGCGACCGCGATCTGGTACGTGCAGGTCGGCGTGCTCGTTGCGGGCCATGTCTGCGGCCTCGTCCTTGCCCACGACCGGGCGCTCGCGCTGTATGGGAAGGCCCGCACGGCCACGACCTCGCAATACTGGATGCTGGCTGTCATGGTGGCCTTCACGACCTTCGGGCTGTTCCTGCTCTCGCAAGCGAACCAGTGACCTTGCCGCTGGCACACGCCGGCCATGTGATCGTCGACCTGCTGACCGTCCTGCCGGTTTTCGTGCTGATCCTGTGGTTCGTCTGGATCACGATCCGCGACCGCCGCCGGGGCGACGTCGAAGAACCCGACCCCGACCCCTAGATGGACCTGACCGCGATTTACCTGCTCGTCCTGCCGGCCGTGCTCTATGTGCGCGCAGTGCGGATCCTCGGCCGCCGCGGCTACCGCGTGCCGCGCCTCCAGCAGGTCTCCTGGTACGGCGGGCTGGCGCTGATGGGAATCGCGCTGCTCTCTCCGCTCGACTCGCTCGGGGAGACCGATCTGCTCTCGGCTCACATGGCACAGCACCTGCTGATCGCCGACCTGTCCGCGCCGCTGCTCGTGATCGGCCTGCGCTCGCCGGTGTACGCGTTCCTCCTGCCGCGCGCCCTGTTCGCCGAGCTCGCGCGCTCGCAGCGGCTGCGCGCGATCTTCCGGGTCCTCAAGCGCCCATGGGTGGCGGCTCCGATCTGGATCGCGGTTCTCTACGGCTGGCACCTGGCTCCCGCTTACGAGGCGGCGCTGCGCTCACCCGTGCTGCACGCGCTCCAGCATCAGACCTTCATCGCGGCGTCGCTGCTGCTCTGGGTCTCGGTCCTCGAGCCCGCTCGCCGGCGCGTGCCCGGCGAGCTCTGGAAGATCCCGCACATCGTCGGTACGCGGTTCGCCGGCATGTTCCTCGGGATGGCGTTCGTCATCCTCCAGCGGCCGATCTACGAGGGCTTCTACGGAGCGCGGGCGCTCGAGCACGGGCTCACGCCGGCGGAGGACCAGCAGATCGCCGGAGGGCTGATGCTGGCGATCGACTTCCTCGTGATGGTCGGCGCGCTCGTGTTCTTCTTCTTCCGGGCGGCGGAGGATGCCGACCGAAAGCAGGACGAGGAGGATCGTGCGCGTGCCCTTCCACCACCTGTCCCCGGCGGGGGTGTGAGGCTAGGATAAATCCGATGGCCGCGACCGTTCAGATCCCGATGCCCCAGATGGGTGAGTCCGTGTCCGAGGGCACGATCCTCACCTGGCACAAGCAGGAGGGCGACTGGGTCGCGAAGGACGAGACGCTCGTCGAGATCTCGACCGACAAGGTGGACGCCGAGGTTCCCTCCCCTCAGGCGGGCAAGCTGGTCAAGATCCTGGCCCAGGAGGACGAGACCGTCGAGGTGGGCCAGCCGCTCGCGGAGCTCGAGCCCGGCGAGCCGCCCGCAGGCGATGGAGCCGCGCCGAAGGGAGAGCCCACGACCGTCGCAGCGGCGGGCGAAAATGGGGGGCAATCCGCGGCGGAGGCCGCTGCGCCGACCGCGACCGCGACGCCGCCGGCCTCCGCCGACACTCCCAGCACGCCGGTCGCGCGACGCGTCGCCGCGGCCCACGGTGTCGATCTGGAGCAGGTGAGCGGCAGCGGTACCGGCGGGAAGGTCGTGAAGGAAGACGTGCTCGCCCACGTCGAGCGCAACGGCGGCGACGGCGCAACGGCGACAAAGCCGCGGCCGACTGCCCCGGAGCCGACGCTGAAGCCGCTGCGCGGCGCCGACGCGGTGCTCGCGCGCTTCATGAAGGAGAGCCTCGAGATCCCGACCGCGACCAGCTTCCGCACGCTCGAGGTCGACACGCTCGACCGCCGCCGCCGCCAGCTGAACGAGACCCTGAAGGCCGCGCAGCGCGAGATGAAGGTCTCGTTCACCCACCTGATCGGCTACGCGATCGCCGTCGCTGTCCGCGACCATCCCGCGATGGGGCATTCGTTCGCCGAGGTGGACGGCAAGCCCCAGCGGATCGTGCACGAGTACGTCAACCTCGGGCTCGCCGTGGACGTGCAGCGCAAGGACGGCTCGCGCACACTGATCGTGCCCGTCATCAAGGGCGCCGACAGCATGGACTTCGCCTCGTTCCGGGAGGTCTACGAGAGCCAGATCGCAAAGACCCGCGACGGGTCGCTTTCGCCCGACGACCTGCAGGGAGCGAACATCACGCTCACCAATCCCGGCGGCATCGGGACGATCGCATCCGTCCCGCGGCTGATGCCGGGCCAGGGAACGATCGTCGCGACGGGCTCGATCGCGCTCCCGCCGGGCTTGCGCGGGCTCGACAAGACGCGCATCGCCGAGCTCGGCATGTCGAAGGTGATGACGATGACGTCCACCTACGACCACCGCGTGATCCAGGGGGCCGAGTCCGGAGCTTTCCTGCGGCGCATCGACGAGCTGCTGCACGGCGCCGACGGCTTCTACGAAGACGTGTTCCGCAGCTTCGGCCTCGAGACGCCCGCCGCACCGGTGGCGGAGCCGATCGCCGCAAAGCCGACGGGCGCGGCGCCGTCGGAGGAGATGCTCGCCCACGTGCAGGCAGCCACGTCGCTGGTCAAGGCGCACCGCACGCACGGGCACCTCGCGGCGCGGCTCGACCCGCTGGGCTCCGAGCCGGTCGGCGACCCCTCCCTCGAGCCCACCACCGTGGGGCTGACGCAGGAGGTGATGGAGCAGATCCCGGCGCACATCCTGCGCATCCAGGTGCCCGGCGCGACGCTCGCCGAAGCGCTCCCGCACCTGCGCGAGACCTACTGCGGCACGATCGCCTACGAGATCGAGCACATCTCCGACCACCAGCAGCGCGTGTGGCTGCGCAACCGGATCGAGTCGGGCAAGTACAGGCGGACCCTGTCACCCGAGGAGAAGAAGACGGTGCTGTCGCGCCTCACCAAGGCCGAGGCGCTCGAGGTCTACCTGCACCGCGCGTTCATCGGCGCCAAGAGCTTCTCGATCGAGGGCCTCGACACGCTGGTCCCGATGATCGACGAGTCCTTCAACCTCGCCGCCGATGCGGGTGTACGCGACGTCTTCATGGGCATGGCGCACCGCGGGCGGCTGAACGTGCTGGCACACGCGGTCGGGCGGCCCTACTACGAGATCCTGGCCGAGTTCGAGGGCGAGAAGGACATCGACGTCGTGACCGCACGCCCGCGCGGAGGCACCGGCGACGTGAAGTACCACCAGGGCGCGACCGGCACCTACAAGACCGACGAGGGCAAGGAGATCGCGATCACGCTCGCGAACAACCCGAGCCACCTCGAGTTCGTCGACCCCGTCGTCGAGGGTCGTGCGCGAGCCCAGCAGACCGAACGCGACAAGCCGCTCGCCGAGCACTTCCCGCGGCGCGCACTTTCCCTGCTGATCCACGGGGACGCGGCCTTCCCGGGAGAGGGAGTCGTCGCCGAGACGATCAACCTCGAAGGCCTCGAGGGGTACTCCACCGGCGGCGTCCTCCACATCATCGCCAACAACCAGGTGGGGTTCACGACCGAGCCCCACGAGTCGCGCTCGACGCGCTATGCCTCCGACCTCGCCAAGGGCTTCGACATCCCGATCATCCACGTGAACGCCGACGACCCCGAGGCGTGCATCGCCGCGATCCGGCTCGCGATGGCGTACCGCGAGGAGTGGCGGCGCGGCGCCGTGATCGACCTGATCGGATACCGCCGTCTCGGCCACAACGAGGCCGACGAGCCGGCCTACACGCAGCCGCGCATGTACGACGTGATCAAGAAGCACCCGCCCGTGCGCAAGCTGTATGCCGACGCGCTGGTGGCGCAGGGCATCGTCCCGGCGGACGAGCCGGATCGCATGCTGACCGCAGCGAAGGAGAGGCTGGCCGAAGCGCACGAGCAGATCAAGCACCAGGATGGCCCGCCCACGGGCGAGCTGCAGCTCGACCGCACGCAGAGCGAGGAGCCGGACACGACATACCCGCTGGAGGATCTGCTGTCCGTCAACAAACAGCTCTTCAGCGCGCCGGAGGACTTCAACGTGCACCCGAAGCTCGCGCCGCAGCGCGCCAAGCGTGCCGAGATGGGCCCCGACGACCTCGTGGACTGGGGCCAGGCCGAGGCGCTGGCGTTCGGGACCCTCCTGACACAGGGACGCCCGCTGCGCCTCACCGGCCAGGACTGCGCGCGCGGCACGTTCAGCCAGCGCCACCTGGTGCTGGTCGACGCAAAGACCGGCCGGCGATACGCCCCGGCCCAGCACGTCGAGGGCGCCGGGGCGTCGTTCGAGATCCACAACAGCCCGCTGTCCGAGCAGGCGGCGCTCGGATTCGAGTACGGCTACGGCGTGCAGGCGCCCGAGACCCTCGTGATGTGGGAGGCGCAGTTCGGCGACTTCGTGAACGCCGCCCAGGTCGCGGTGGACCAGTTCATCGTGTCCGGGCTCGCCAAGTGGGGCGAGACGTCGCGGCTCACGCTCCTGCTCCCGCACGGCTACGAAGGCGCGGGCCCGGAGCACTCGAGCGCGCGCGAGGAGCGCTTCCTGACGCTCGCGGCCGAGGGCAACATCCGCGCCGCCAACGTGTCCACGCCGGCCCAGTACTTCCACCTGCTGCGACGTCAGGCGCTCGTGGAAAAGATCCGCCCGCTGATCGTGTTCACGCCCAAGAGCCTGCTGCGCAACAACCGCTCGTTCTCACCGCTGCGCGAGCTCGCCGAGGGCGGGTTGCAGCGCGTGATCGACGACCCGCGGGCGGCCACCCGGCGTGACCAGGTCACGCGCCTGCTGCTCTGCACGGGCCGCATCTACTACGACATCACGGGACACGAGCTGTACGAGAACAGCGACACGGTCGCGGTCGCGCGCGTCGAGCTGCTGTACCCGTTCCCGCGCCAGGAGATCACCGATCTGATCGCCTCCTACCCGAACCTCACCGAGATCATGTGGGTGCAGGAGGAGCCGAAGAACATGGGCGCGCGGCGCTTCATGTTCACGCGCAACCGCGAGCGGGAGATGGTTCCCGAGGGCGTCAAGCTCGACTACATCGGACGCGAGTACCGCGCCAGCCCCGGCGAGGGCTATCCGGCGGCGCATAGGTTGGAGCAGGATCGGATAGTGCGCGAGGCGTTAAGCGTCTAGTTACGCGGTTACGCAGTTCGCAGTTACGCAGGTCTCGGGTTCCGGCGTAACTGCGTAACTCCGAAACTGCGTAACTATTTCCACTTGATGCTGCAGCCGACGGGCTCGGTCTCGGCCGGGTTGGGGTCGGTCCCGGCAAGTACCGCGTCCAATGCCGTGCGAAGCCACTCGGCGTTCTGCGATGAATCGTCGTAGTCGGCGTCAGGCGCTCCGCGATACCGCAGTTTCCCTTCGGTGTCGACGACGAATACGTCGGGCGTCGTCTTGGCTCCGTAGGCGCGGGCTACTTCCTGTGTCTCGTCGTAGAGGTACGGGGCGGGCCAGCCGCCGTCGTCGCTGACCCGCTTGTGCATTGCCTCGGGGGAGTCGCGGGGGTAGCGCTCGGCGTCGTTGGAGCTGATCAGCAGCACACGCACACCACTTGGTTCGTATTCGCGGGCCACGTCGAGGATCCGGTCGTGCCAGGCGATCGCGTACGGGCAGTGGTTGCAGGTGAAGACGACGGCGGTCAGCGCGGCCATCCGCAGACAGGGCATGTGTGCGCGCCCTCTGTGTCGGGCAGCTCGAATGCCGGTGCCTGGTCGCCGATCGAAAGTTCCGCCATCTCACCCTGCCTCTCGCAGATGTTTCAGTGCGTCGCGCAGGTCGGCCGGGTCGGGAGTCGGGGAGACGCGGCCGTCGCGCAACCGGTAGACGCGGCACGTTAGCCCAACCGGTTCGTCCGGCGATGCCGGCGACAGGTCGCGCCCGTCGACGCGGATCGTCGGCGACCCGACGAAGGCCTCGCGCGCGGCATCCGCGTCGCTGCGCACCTCCCGCACCTCGATGGCGTCAGCATCCAGGCCGGCGTCAGCCATCGCGTCGCGTAGCTCGGCGAGCGCGCGCGGGTGCGAGGGGCATCCGTCCCACCACAGGAACTCGACGTGGGGGCTCACCCCCGGAATTTTCCCAGGGTCTGGTTCCCAGCGTCCGGTTCTCAGCCGCCGCCGAGCAGGTCACCGAGCCCGCCGCGACCGCCGGATGCCGAGCCCGCGGCACTCACGCGCCCCTCGGACGGCTGCACGAGCAGCCAGCCGTCACCGGAGAACTGCATCTGGACGCTCTCACCCGAGCCGCGTCCGATCAGCGTCTTCAGGTTCACGTCGGTCTTGACCGACGTCTTCACTCCGCTCGACCACGTGATTGCCGCCTGGGGGTCGGCGAACGCCGGGTCGTCCTTGAGTTGGAGCAGCATCGGCGGGCCGTCCGACATCAGGGCGACCCAGCCGGAGCCGGCCAGCTCGAGGTTGAACAGGCCGCCCGCGAGCACCCCGGACGCTCCCTCGACCTTGCGGATGTTCCAGTCGATGCCGTCCTCGAAGGCAAGCAGGTTGTCGCTGTTGACGGTGATCTTGTCGTCCGCCAGCTTGACGAGGTGCACCTCCTGCGCATGGTCGGCGAGAAATACCTCACCCGTGCCCGACACCTTCATCAGCTTCGCGCCCTCGCCGGTAGCAACCTTCTTCACCAGGCGGGCCATCCCGCCCACTGCGGCGCGCTCGAACTTCACGTCGCCTTGGTAGGCGACCATCGCCCCGAGTTTCGCCTGGATCGTCACGCCGGCGAGCTCGACCTTCAACAACCTGTCGTTCTGGAGCGAGAAAGCCTCGCCGGACTCCGTCTCCCTGAACTCCTGCAGCGCCTGCTCTACAGCCATGGTCCTCCGTTCATCGGCTCCGATCGAGGTGACACCTTCGTCGTACCCGCGCGCGTGCCTTCATTACCGCGAAAGCGCCGCGACAGCGTCGCGCAGGGCCTCCTGCACCTCCTGCGCGTGCGCGTCGTCGCGGTAGGGGTTGCGGGGCCAGAAGAACCCGCGCAGGCCGTCCTTTCGCCGTCGCGGCACGACGTGAACGTGCAGGTGCGGGACGCTCTGGCTGACCCGGTTGTTCACGGCCACGAAAGAACCGTCAGCGTCGAGACCCGCCTCGACGGCGCGGGCCAGCAGCTGAGCATCGGTGACCAGCTCCCCCAGGAGCTCGGGCTCGGCGTCCAGCATGGTGTCGCGGTGCTCGCGTGGGATCAGGAGCACGTGGCCGGGGAAGACGGGGCGATGATCGAGGAAGCCGAGCGTGCGACGACCCTCGAACACGACGCGCGCATCCGTCTCGCCGCGCGCGATCGCGCAGAACTTGCACCCGCCGGAGGCCACCGCCGCACCCTATCGGCCAAACGTCCAGTGAACGGAAGGAGCAGCCGTTCCCGCGTCTAACGTGGTTCTGTGCGCCCCCTCCTCGCGCTCGCGACACTGACCGCTGCGCTGCTTGCCGGGACCCTCCCGGCCACCGCGGGCGCGGCTTCCGACTGCACCGGGCTGATCCAGGGCACCGCAGCATCCGAGCGGCTCACGGTCGTCGCGGCCGGCAGCCGCGTGCTCGGGATGGAGGGCGACGACCAGATCACCGGCGGCGCGGGCCGCGATTGCCTGGAGGGAGGCCCGGGCAGGGACATCTTGTCGGGCCGCAGCGGAAACGACGTGGTGCTGGGCGGCCCGGGATCCGACCGCCTTGCGGGCGGAAGCGGCAACGACCGTCTCACGGACGCGCCCTCGTCGTACGCGTTCGGACTGAGCTCGGGACGCAACCGCATCGCCGGGGGCCCGGGCGCGGATCTCGTGGACGTCGCCAACGCGCGCCGCGACACGGTGCGCTGCGGACCAGGTCGCGACCACGTGAGCGCGGACCGCGGGGACACGTTGCTCGGGTGCGAGCGCAAGACCCTCCTGTCCTCACCCCTGCCATCGGCCTCGCCCTACCGTGGGGGCCGCGCCACGGTTTTCCTGATCCGGTTCCGTGCGCTCGAGGAGGTGGCCACCAACGGCGAGTTCTTCTCGATCGAAGTGGAGGGGCCGCCCGGTTGCGGCAAGATCGAAACGAGCTCGCTCGGCGTCCGCTACCGCGAGGATGCGGTTGTGCGGTATCGCGTGAAACCGTTCTCGAGCGACGGCAAGGTGGCAAAGCGCTGGTGCCGCGGCACGTACCGGGGCAGCGTCAGCTTCGAGCAGGTGCTCGCGGCCGGCTGCGGGCCGGCCGCCCTGCCGGCGGCTGCCGGATGCACCATGGGCGTTCGCATCGGCGGCTTTTCGTTCCGCGTGCGCTAACTCGTTTTATTCAGCAGCTGCCGCAGCGCCGGTTCGAGGTCGGGGTGCCGGAACGCGTAGCCGCTGTCCGACAACCGCTTCGGCATCACGCGCTGTCCGTCGAGCACCTCGCCCGCGAACTCCCCCAGCACCAGGCGAACGGCGAACGCGGGCGCCGGGAGCACTGCGGGGCGGCGCAGCACACGTCCCAGCGTGCGCGCGTACTCGGCCTGGGTGACCGGCGTGGGAGCGGTGACGTTCACCACTCCCTCGATGCCGTCGCGCGACAGGGCGAAGGCGATCGCACCGACCGTGTCGTCGATCGATACCCAGCTGACGTACTGTCGCCCGCCACCCACAGGTCCGCCCAGGCCGAGCCGGAACAGCGGCAGCTGAGTCTTCAGCGCTCCCCCGCGCGGGCTCTGCACGATGCCGAAGCGCGTGTGCACGACTCGCACGCCGGCGTCACGTGCAGGCTGGGCCGCGGCCTCCCAGGCGCGCACCACGCCGACGAGGAAGCGATCGTCCGGCGTCGCACTGTCTTCGGTCACCAGTTCGTCCCCCCGATCGCCGTACACGCCGATCCCGGACGCGCAGACCATCGCGACCGGCGGCCGCTCGAGCGCCGCGATCGTCTCGCTCAGGAAGGTGGTGCCCGTGACGCGGCTATCGAGGATGCGGCGCTTCTTGTCGGCGGTCCAGCGTCCGGCGACGGACTCTCCCGCGAGGTGCACGACCGCGTCGACGCCGTCGAGGGCCGCGGCGTCGATGTACCCCTGTCCGGGATCCCAGCGGAACTCTCCCTGGCGGCGCGCCCCGCTGCGGGTGAGGCTCACGACCTCGTGATCCTGCTTGCGGAGCACATCCCCGAGCGCGGTCCCGATCAGACCGGTGGCACCTGTCACGAGCACTTTCATCTTTGGGGTTCCTCTCGCATCTGGCTTGCGCTCACGGTACGTTCTGCGCCCATCATGGCGACTAGCTGGCCGGACAGGGCAGACGAGGCGATATCGGGCGATCTGACGGCCGCCCTCGCGTACGTGACCCCGGCGGGCGGTGCCGTCGTCACGGCTGTCGCGCCGGTCGGCCTGCGGGAGCGCGAGGCCGGGACGGTCTCGTTCACCACGTCGCTCGGCTTCGGCAAGAAACTGGAGCGGATCAAGCGCAACCCCAAGGTGGCACTCGCGTACCACGCGCGCGAGCACGGCTTCGCCGACTCGCTCCGACTTCGTCCTCGTGCATGGGGACGCGGACCCGACCACGGAGCCCTCACGGCAGTACCTCGAGGAGACATTGCGTCCGCAGGCGGTGCGCTTCATGGGGCCGCCAAAGGAGGGGAAGCTGTTCTGGGACCGGTGGCTGCGCGAGTACTACCAGGACCGGGTGCCCGTCGCGGTAAACGTGAAGCGCGTGACCGTGTGGAGCGAGCTGGACTGCTCCGGCCCGTCCGACCTTCACGGCGCGGCCGCGGCCGGCGACCCGCCGCCGCAGGCGAAGCCGAAGAACGGCACCGGGCCCCGGATCGACGCTGTGCGCGCCGCGCGGCGCCTGCGCAACCTCGACCACGTGCTGCTCGCCTACGTCGGGGCGGACGGGTACCCGGAGGTGGTCCCTGTCACGATCGGCGACGCCGGCCCCGACGGCATCCGTCTGACTTCTGCGGTCAGGCTGCCGCCCGGCGGGCGCCGTGCCGGGATCGTTGGCCATTCCTACCGCGCGAAGCTGATCGGCCTCGCGGCCCGCCAGCACACCGGGTGGCTGACCGTCGGCGAGGAGGGTGCGCTGTACGCCCCCCACACCGAAAGCGGCTTCAAGGCGCCGCCGAACAAGACCCTGCTGCTGTTCTTCAACGGGCTGCTCGCAAAGCAGGGTCTGCGGCGCGCACGCAAGCAGGCTGCACGCAGCGCGGCCTAGCGATAATGCCGGCGGACATGCCCGAACCGCCCGCCGCACAGGTCGAGCAGCCCGGCGCCCGCGAGTACGCAGGGCTGAACGCCGTCTACGCCCTCGCGCTGGCCGGCCTGGTGATCGGGACGCGCAAGCGCGGCGAGGACGTCCGGGAAGTGCTCGGCACCGAGTTGATCCCGCTCACCGCGGCCACGTTCGCAGTCTCGAAGATGATTGCCCGCGAGCGCATCGGCTCCTGGGTACGCGAGCCGTTCGTGGACGACCCCGTCGGCCGGAAGCGCCCGCGCGGAGGGAGCGTACGCCGCGCCCTGGGCGAGCTCGTCACCTGCAGCCGTTGCGTCGGCGCCTGGACCGCTTTGGGGTTTGTCAGCCTCCGCCTCGCCGATCCCCAGGTGGGCCGAACCGCGACTACGGTCTTCGCGGTCGCGGGATTCAACGACTTCGCACAGGCCGGCTTCCGCGCCCTGTGCGACTGGACCAACACACAGCGTTAGATCGCCTATGGGGCCAGATGAGCACGCATGTGGTGCTCATCTGGCTCCCGTGACGTTCCCCGGCTAGGAGGAGCGGCGCGCGGTCTTCCGGCGGGCGGACCCGCTCGAGGTGCGGCCGGACGCGGGGCGACGGGCCGTCGTCTTGCGCGACGCTGTGCTCCGTGCCCGCGACGTGGTTTTACGAGCCGCGCCCTTGCGTGCGCTGCTCGCACGCTTGGTCGTGCGCTTGGTCGCGCTGCGCGCGCTCGTTCCGCGCGAACGCGAGCTGCTCGACCGGGAGCTGCTCGTCGTTTTGCGCCGGCTTGCCGTGCGCCGGCGTCCGCCATTGCGCTCGCGGCTCGGGATCTCGGCCTGGACGACCGACGTCGTGAGACGCGGGATCAGCTTCTCGAGGAAGCCCGCCATGCGCTTCTCCTCACGCAGAATTGCCTTCGCGAGGCTGGCAGTGTCCTTGTCCCCGACCGCTTCGGCCAGCTTCTGGATCATCGTGTAGTTGGCAATCTCCTCGGCCTCTTCCTTGAACTCGGTGCGCGCGTTCTTCAGCAGCACTTCCTGCTCGCTGGTGCCGCGCACCATGTGGACCGGGCCCTGGGCGAGGGCAGCGCCCTTCGCCGCGACGTCCTGCACCACGCCCGCGGCGTCCTGCACCACGCCGGTGAAGCCATCTGCCTTGCCGCCGATCTTCTTGACGCGGCGCTCCACCTCGCGTGCATGACGCTTCGTCTCGGTGAGGTGCTCCTGCAGCCGCTTGCGGTATGTCGGCACCGTCGTCATCGCGATGTGTGCCTGCAGCGCCTGCTCGAGCTGCTTTTCCTTCGTCAACGCCTCGTTGAGGTACTGCACCAGCTTCGTGTCGCGTGCATTGAGCTCTTTCGCCACGAACGCCTCCTTCTGTTGTCTTGCTTGGCGGCCCCCCATCGTGCATGCGTAAGTTCACGCGAGACCGCGAGTACGTGTACTTCATGCCCAATGATCTGCATTTCACACGTCTGTCAGCGCATTGATGACGCGAGCGCCGAGGCGTTCATGTGCGCGATCGACTCGATCGAGATCATCGGATTGACGCCCGAGGCGGTCGGGAATGCCGAGCCGTCGCAGACATACAGGTCGCGCACGTCCCAGGTCTCGCCCCGCGGATTGCACGCCGATGTCGCCGGCGAGCCGCCCATGCGCGCCGATCCCATGATGTGGAAGGAGCCGTAGGTGCAGCGTCCCGCGTCCCATCCGCACGCGTCGGCGTCGCGGATGAACTGCTCCCGGCCCCCGCTGCGGCCGGGATCGTAGGACACGAGCCGTGAATGGGAGGAGAAGATCCGTTGCGCGCCGGCCGTCTCGAGGATCTGAGCGGCGCCGTCGGTGCCCTTGCGCATGTGCGCGATGTCGTAGTCGGACATCCGGTACTTCACGACGGGATTCCCGTCCTTGCCGACGCGCACCTCTCCCCCGTCGCGATCGCGCAGCAACACTCCCACCGGCACCGAATGCGGCAGCGCCTCCATGATCCGCGCATGATCCCGGCCGCCACGCCAGGGAGAGAACGTGACCAGCAGGCTCGGGTGGATCGCAGCGGTCTCGTATTTGACGCCGTACCCGTCGTCCATGTAGCGGTGCTCGTCCGAGTAGATGGCCTGCATCGTGCCCTCCCAGGGCCGCACCTCCTGGTCGAAGACGCCCCAGACGACCTGAGCCGGGTGCAGGCGCAGGTGCCGGCCGATGTTCTCGTTGCGGAGGCCCGAGCGGCGCAGGAGCGCCGGCGTGTGGATCGCGCCGCAGGCCGCCACCACGGCGCGCGCCCGCACGGTGACCCGGTGGCCGTCCTTCGTCCGCGCCCGGACGCCGCGGGCCGCACCGGCGTCGACCAGCACCCGCTCGGCGCTGGTGTTGACGAGGATCCGCGTCCCGGCCGCGTGCGCATCGGCGAGCCAAGTCTTGACCGTGGACTGCTTTGCGCCCAGGCGGCAGCCGAATCCGCAGTAGCCGCAGTTCTCGCCCTGGTCGCAGCCCCGAACGTTGCGCGGCATCGAGTCGACGTGCCATCCGAGGTCGGACAGGCCACGATGCAGCACCTGCTCGCGGGCCGACTCCCGGTTGTGCTCCTGGTTCACACCGAGGCGGTCGCAGACAGCGTCGAGGCTCGCGCCGTACTCCTCCGTCGCAAAAGCTGGGATCCCGTGCGACGCCCACTCCTCGCGCACGTCGTCGGGGGTGCGAAACGAGGTCGTGTAGTTGACCGTCGTCCCACCGCCGAGGCAGCTCCCGGCCAGCAGGCCGACGCTCTGGTCGTGCGTGGCCGCACCGCCGCCATACATGTACATGCGCCCGTAGCCCTCGTACTCGCCGCCGTCGAAGTCTCCGTCGTCGTAGTAGTCGCCGGCCTCGAGCACCACCACGTCGAGGCCCGCCGCCGCCAACACACCTGCCGCGGTGCCGCCACCGGCACCGGAGCCGATCACGCAGACGTCGCAGTCCAGATCCGTGTCCGCCGCGACGTCGAGGACGCTGATCGCCTTCGGCGGAGCGTTCTCGGGCTTACCCAGCGGGCCCGCATAGCCAATCGAGTCCCAGACGGGGCTGCGGCCGCCGCCCGGGCCGGGGACCATGTAGTAGAAGAGCAGTGCGCCCTTGCGCAGCGCCTGGAACGCCGCCCTGCGCTGCGGCAGGCGGCTGTCGCACCAAGACAGCAGCACCTGCTCGCGCCGCTCGGGCGGCAACTCACTGAAGCGATCGAACCCGCCGCCGCCCAGCGCGGTCAGCGCGCGGGTGTCCCACAGTGAGAGGAGCTGCGCGACTTGCTTGCGCTCGGCCTCACGCGGATTCAGGGCGACCGCGTCGATCAGCGCCTGGGGAACACCCACCTCCGACGCACTCGGCGCGCCATTGGACCCGGGCGCGAACGTGTCGCAAATGGCGTTGAGGGCGCGCCATTGTTTGGAGCTGAGCTCCATGGGGCGATCCTATTCGGAGTCGACGCTGTGCTGGCTTCACCCCCTCGTGGGGGGACAACCCAGCACAGCGACTACTGGCTCAGCAGTAGTCGTTCTCCTTGGGTTCGATCACCCAGGCACTCGTCGGTCAAGCAGGACAGGATCTGCTCGTGATCGTTCTTGCGGAAGCCGTCCAGGTAGGTGTTGACGGTCTCGATGTTCCGCGACACGTCGCGCTGACCTATTTGCAGTCCGGACACGCGCCGCGCAGCACCACGTCGTGCTCTGCGACCTTGTACTTCAGACGCTTCGCGAGCCGGTCGATTGCGGTCTCGAGCGCCTCGTCCTCGAACTGGGAGACCTTGCCGCAGCGGTCGCACACGACGTGGTGGTGGTGCTCGCCGCCAGGGTGTGCCGGTTCGTAGTAGGCGGCCTCGGCGAGGTCCATGCGCCGCACGAGGCTCATGCGCGACAGCAGGTCGAGCGCCCGGTAGACGCTCGCGATGCCCACCACGGTGCCGTCGGCGCGCAACCGGTCGAAGATGTCCTGGGCCGTGAGACAGCAGTGCTGGCGCGCCATCAGGTCGACCACCGCGGAGCGGGCCCCACCACTGCGGTGCCCGGCGCGGCGCAGCTCCTCGAGTGCGTGACGCCGCCACTCGTCGCGGTCGTGAGCGTGACTCGCCATCAGCCCGATCATAGTCCGCCGGGATGCTCGATGGTAATGAGAACAGTTCGCATTATCTGGTATACACCTCGCGTGGAGACCCTCACCGCTCCCTTCGAGCTCCCCTATGTCCAGCGCGGTGTCGCCGAGGTGTTGCTGCTCTCGGCGGGAGCGGGGGTGCTCGGCTGCTGGATCGTGCTGCGCGGCCTGTCCTTCTACTCGCACGCCGTCGGCACGGCCGCCTTTCCCGGCCTCGTTATCGCCCAGGGCCTGGGCTTCGCCGCTCCCCTCGGAGCATTCGCAGCCGCGGCCGCGTTTGCCGTACTGGTCGTCGCGCTGAGCGGACCTGAACGACTCGGTCCTGACGTGGGCACTGCGCTCGGGCTCGCCGGAATGCTGGCGCTGGGGGTGATCCTGGCAAGCGACGTGTTCGGGTCCGGGCCCGGCGTCGAGTCGCTTCTGTTCGGCAGCCTGCTGCTGGTCGAGCCGCGTGATCTGGCGATCGCCGCGGCGGCCAGCGCAGTGGCGGTCGGCGCCTCCTTCGTGTGCGGGCGGGCGTGGCTGGCGAGCGGCTTCGACCCTGCGACGGCGAGTTCCCTCGGAGTACGCAGCAGGGCGTTCGACGCTGTCCTGCTCGCGCTCGTGGCGCTGGTGGTGATCGCGACGCTGTCCGCCCTCGGTGCGCTGCTGGTGGGGGCACTGATCGTGGTGCCGGCGGCGACGGTGCGCCTTTGGACCAGCCGCCTGCCGATGTGGCAGGCCGCGACCGTCGCGCTGGTCGCGCTGGAGGGCATCGCCGGACTGTGGTTGTCGGTCAAGCTGAACGCCCCGCCCGGTGCCACGATCGCGGCCCTGTCCGGGACCGTGTTCGCGGGAGCGGCGCTCTTGCGGGCGAGCCCGCACGTGCGACGCCGCGTCGCGGTCGGCGCAACCGGCGTGGCGCTCCTCCTGGTCGCGGCGGCGTGCGGCAGCGACAGCGGCGCCTCCGACCGTCCGCGCGTGGTGGCCACGACCACCCAGCTCGGCGATTGGGCGCGCGAGCTCGCGGGTGAGCGCTTTGACGTAAAGCAGATCCTGCGACCCAACACCGACCCCCACGACTACGAGCCGCGCCCCGATGACGTCGAGGCACTCGCACGGGCTGACGTGATCCTGCGCAGCGGCGGCGACCTCGACCGCTGGGTCAACGGCGCCGCGGAGGACGCCGGTACCGATGCGGACGTCGTTGACATCGGCGCCGGACTGGCAACCCGTACGGAGGAGTCGGGCGAGCCAGACCCGCATTGGTGGCACGACCCGGGCATTGCGGAGCGCGCGGTCGTACGTGTCGGCGAGGCGCTCACGCGCGCCGCGCCGGCGGCGGCGGCGGACGTGCGACGCGCACAGGCCCGCTACGTGAGAGCGATGCGACAGCTCAACGCGAACATCGCCGCATGCATATCGGCCGTCCCGCGTGCGCAGCGCAAACTCGTCACCGACCACGACGCGCTCGGGTACTTCGCGGCCCGCTACGACATCGACGTCGTCGGCGCGGCGATCCCGGCCCGGACGACCATCGCGCAGCCCTCCGCCGGCGAGCTCGCCGAGCTCGTCGACACGATCAAGCGCGAGCACGTGCGCGCGGTGTTCCCCGAGAGCTCGGTCAGCTCGAAGGTGGCCGAGACGCTTGCGCGTGAGTCCGGCGCGACCGCGCGCTATGAGCTCTACGGGGACACGCTCGGCCCGGCGGGATCCAGCGGCGAGACCTACCTGAAGATGGAGATGGCCAACACCGACGCGCTCGTGCGCGGCTTTACCGAGGGCAGGCGCGGTTGTCCGGGCTAGACGCGATTCGCGCCACCGATGCCCGCGAGCTGATCGTCACCCGCGGCCTGGCCGCCGGGTATTCCGGTGAGCGCGCGATCGAGGATGTCTCCTTTGCGATCTCGCGCGGAATGCGGGTGGGAGTGCTGGGTCCCAACGGCGGCGGCAAGACCACACTGTTCCGTGCGCTGCTGGGCGACCTGCAGGTGGTCGCCGGCGCGGTCGAGGTGGACGGCAGGTGCGGCATCGTCCCCCAGACGGAGCGCTCGCGACTCGACTACCCGGTGAGCGCGCTCGACGTCGCGCTGATGGGAGCGTTGAGGCGCACACCGTGGTGGCAGCGGCCCGGGCGCACCGAGCGGCGGCTGGCCGTCGAGGCGCTCGAAGCGGTGGGTCTGTCGGAGCTGGCGGGGGAGACCTTCGGGGAGCTCTCCGGAGGCCAGCGCCAGCGCGTGCTCATCGCGCGCGGCCTGGTGCAGGATGCCGACGTGCTGCTCCTCGACGAGCCCTTCTCCGGACTCGACGATGCCAGCGCGGCACGCCTCGAAGCGCTGATCGACGACCTCGCCGCCCAGGGCCGGGCCGTGATGGTGGCGACGCACGACATGGAGCAGACCCGCCGATGGGACCGGGTGTTGTGCCTGAACCGGCGCCAGGTCGCGTTCGGTCCACCCGGCACCACCCTGACCCGCGAGGTGCTGGAGCGCACATACGGGGGCTCGATCGTGATGCTCCCCGGTGAGGGCGACTTGCGTGGGGTGCTCCCCGCGCATCATCACCATCACCACGACCACGGATCGTCTTGACGCTGCCGGTCGCCGACGTCGCGGATGCGCTGCTCGATCCATGGCGCAGCGGGATCTCGAGCCGGGCACTGGTGGAGGTCGCGCTGTTGGGCCTCGCTGCCGGACCGCTCGGATGCTGGGTTGTGCTGTACGGCCTTTCCTACAGTGCCGAGTCGCTGGCCCATGGGCTGTTCCCCGGCCTGGTGATCGCCGCGCTGGCCGGCCTTCCGCTGGTGGTGGGCGCAGCCGGCGGCGCCCTCGTCGCGGCACCAGCGATCGCATACGCCGCCCGGCTCGGCGGAGTCGGTGGTGACACCGCGGTCGCTGTCGTGGTCACGACCCTTGTCGGAGCCGGCGCCCTGCTGGCGCTCTCGCCCGACGCCCCCGCCGCCGTGCAAGAACTGCTCTTCGGTGACGTCCTCGCACTCACCGGCACCGACCTGGCGCTGGCCGCAGGGCTGGCCACAGCCGTGCTCGTGGCCTTGCGGCTCGCACACAGCCGCCTGTTGGTGGTCGGCTTCGACCGCTCGAATGCCCGCGCCTTCGGCTCGAACCCGGCGTCTGTGGATCTCGTTCTCCTTCTGCTGGTGGGAGCGTTCACCGTGGTCGCGGTGCAGGCGCTCGGCAGCCTGCTCGTGCTCGCGATGCTGGTCGGGCCGGCCGCGACGGCGAGCCTCGTCACGCGGCGATTGGTGCCGATGATGTCGCTCGCGGCGCTATTGGCGCTGCTGGGCGGCGCCGCCGGGCTGTACGTCTCCTACCACGCCGACACTGCGGGCGGTGCGTCGATCGCCGCCGCCATCACCGCGACGTACGCGTGCGCAGCGCTTACGCGCCGGCTAGTCCTGCTGGAGCGGAACTCCGGGGACCGCGCGGGGCGGAGGCTCGCCGGATCTGCCCCGTAGGCCGGGAGGGTAAGAGATCTTCCAACCGCCACGGGGGTCGGCGGCGAGCAGGACGGCGCTCGAGGAGGGCGGATCGGTCACCTCGACATCGGCGGTCGCGCTGCGGCCGGTGACCCTGACGTTCTCGATCTTGAAACGGCGCACCGGGCCGATCCGCCTGGAGACGCGCCGCACAGCAGCGCGGCAGCTGATCGACGTCTGGTCGCCGGAAAGGAAGGCGGCGAGCGTGGCCAGGCCGCGCTCGTCCAGAAACCGGCACGCCCGCTTTGCGTCCCCGTCGTTGAAGGCGGTCAGGTAGTCGCGGACCGTGGTGCTGACCTCCTCCCTTGGAGGAATGACCGGGTCAAGCTCAGGACCTGCCGGCTCTTCGCCCCCACCCCCGCCTCCCCCTCCGTTACCGCCGCAGCCGCCGAGCACGACGACGGCCAGCGCGATCGCGACCGGCAATTTCAATCCCCGCATGCCCGAGAGCTTAGTCCGGCACGGACCGGCGGCATGTAGGATCGGGCCGATGGCTGAACAGCAGATCGACGACGTGGTGACAGGCGACGGCTACGCGGTCGGAACTCTCGACGCGCTCGGAGAGGGGTACGGCTTCCGCAAGATCCGGCGCGGCCTGGGCGTCACCGCGTTCGGCATGAACGCGCTCGTGTTCCCGGTGGGGTACGAGGGTGGCCGTCACTACCACGACGAGCAGGAGGAGACCTACTTCGTCCACCGCGGCATCGTCGAGTTCCATTTCGGTGACGGATCGAGCCACGTGCTCGGGCCGGGCGGCCTGGCGCGCGTGGACGCCGCCACGGTCCGCAAGCTCAAGAACGTCTCGGACGAGGACGCCGTCGTCGTGGTGGCCGGCGGCAAGGACGGCTACGTCGGCCGCGACGGGCACATGCCGCCCGGCGAGGAGCGCTCGCGACAGAGCGGTCCGCCCGGAGCTGCATGAGCTTCATCGTCTATCTGATCGTGATCGCCGCCGTCGGCGTGGTCGTCGGCGCGCTCGCGCGGCTGGCGCTGCCCGGCAAGGACCCCATGACCCTCGGCCAGACGATGCTGGTCGGGATCGCCGGATCGCTCGTCGCCGGCTTGATCACCTGGGCTGTATGGGATGCCGGCCCCGGGATCGCGCTGTCGGTCCTGTTCGCCACCGTGATCATGTACTTCGTGCGCCGCTCGCGTGGCGGCGGACTGGCCGACCCCGGCCGCCCACCCGTCGACCGCTGACGGCCTAAAGGCGCGCGCCCGAGCGCTCCTCGACCACCTCGAGCAGCGCCGCGAAGTCCCGCTCCCCGAGTCCGCGCTTTTCGGCCTCGGCGAGGATCTCCACGGTGTCCTCGACCAACTCCATCCTGACGCCAACCGCCTCTGCCTCCTGAAGGCAGAGGCGTAGATCTTTCAGCATGTGCTCGAGCTTGAAGAGCGTGCTCCAGTCGTGCGCGCGCATGGGTCCGGCCTTCAGCTCCATCATGGCCGATGCGCCCGACCCGGCCCCGATCACCTTCACCAGGGAATCGAGGTCGGCCCCCGCGCGCTTGCCCGCAAGCAGCGCCTCGGCCGCGACCGCGGTGTTGGCGGCTGCGACCGCGTTGTTGATCACCTTCACGAGCTGACCCTGGCCGACCTCGCCGACATGCACGACCAGCTCGCCCATGGCCTCGAACAGCGGGCGTGCTCGATCGAACGCGGCGGGCGAGCCGCCCGCCATGATCGTCAGCGTCCCGTCTTCTGCCTTTGGCGAGGACCCGGTGACGGGCGCGTCCATGAACTCGATGCCGCGCTCGGCCACGCCCTTGTCGATCCTCCGCGCCGCGCGGGGCCCGATCGTGGACATGTCGATGCACAGCAAGCCGTCGTGGGCACATTCGACGACGCCCGACTCCCCCAGCAAAACGGCTTCGACCTGGTCGCCGTCCACGACCATCGTGATCACGACATCGCTGCGCTCGGCGACCTCGGCCGGTGACGCGGCAACCTCGGCCCCGTGCTCGCGGGCCCAGTCCTGTGCCGTCTGCACCGTGCGGTTCCAGACGACCAGGTCGGATCCCGCGCGGGCAAGGTTGGCCGCCATGCGGGTGCCCATGATCCCGAGCCCGATGAAGCCCACCCGTTCCGCCATCGCCGCACTGTAGACGTAAGTGCAAATGTGACGAAGGGCACTTCCCCCGCGACCCGCGCGGGGGTAAGTTCGGGAGTAATTCGGCTTCTCAAAGAGGGAGGGGTTAGATGGCCAGCGCTGTCACCGCCGATGCCCTGGACCGGTTGAACGGCCAGTTCAGCGGATTCGTGATCCGTGCGGGCGATGATGCCTACGACGAGGCCCGCGCGCTGTTCAACTCGATGATCGACAAGCGCCCGGAGTTGATCGCGCAGTGCAGGTCCGCGGACGACGTCGCCACCGCCCTGCGCTTCGGCCGCTATCGGGACCTCGAGATCGCCGTGCGAGCCGGCGGGCACTCCGTGGCGGGGATGTCGCTGAACGACGGAGGGCTGGTGATCGACGTCCGGCCGATGAACAAGATCGAGGTGGACCCCGGGGCGCGCACGGCACGTGTCGGCGGCGGCTGCACCTGGGCCGAGCTCGACCGGGCCACCCAGGAGCACGGGCTCGCGACCACCGGCGGGCGCGTATCCACCACCGGAGTCGCCGGCCTCACGCTCGGAGGTGGATCGGGGTGGCTGGAGCGCAAGCACGGCTTGTCATGCGACAACCTCGTCTCGGTCGAGCTCGTGACCGCAGACGGATCCCGGATCACCGCAAGCGCGGACGAGCACCCCGACCTGTTCTGGGCGCTGCACGGCGGTGGCGGTAACTTCGGCGTCGCGACGGCGCTCACGTTCCAGCTGCATCCGGTCGGGCCCGAGGTGTTTGCGGGGCTGCTGCTCTTCGAGGCGGACAAGGGGCGCGAGCTGTTGCGACTCGTGCGCGACCTGATGCCGGGCGCGCCGCCCGAGTTCGGGCCCGCGATCGCCTACCTGACGATTCCCCCCGAGGAGGATCTGCCCTCACATCTGCACGGCAAGCTCGTCGCGGGACTCGCTCTCTGCTATTGCGGAACGGTCGAAGACGGGGAGCGGCTGATCCAGCCGTTCCGTGACCTCGGACCCGAGGTGGACCTGATGGACGCAGTCCAGTACGCGGACTTCCAGTGCTCCATCGACGACCCGCCGGGCTACCGCAACTGGTGGACCGCCGAGTACCTGCACGAGATCACCGACGATGCGCTCGAGACGATCCACAGCCACGCGCTGGCGACGCCCTCGGGACCGGCGCAGACCTTCATCGTGCCCTGGGGCGGCGCGGTCGCCGGGATCGGGGAGGACGAGACGCCGCTCACGCAGCGCGACGCGACCTGGGTCGTGCACCCGTTCGCTCTGTGGGAGGACGCCGACGACGACGAGCGGGTGATCGGCTGGGCCCGCGGCTTCAGGGACGACATGCGACGCTTTTCGTCGGGCGGCACGTACCTCAACTTCATCGGGGACGAGGGCGAGGACCGCGTGCGAGCGGCGTTCGGAGCCGACAAGTACGCGCGGCTGTCGCGCATCAAGGCGCGCTACGACCCGGACAACGTGTTCCGGGGCAACCAGAACATCCGCCCGGCGACGGCGCCCTAGTGGCCCCTAGCCGCTAACGCGGCAGCGCGTTCACGAAGTCGACGAACTTGCGCGTGTCGCGCATCGGCGGCCCGTGGCCGAACACCACGACCGCCGGTTCCAGCGCCGCCAGCCTGCGCGCCGCTTCGCGGTTCTGCGCCGGATCGGTGGTGAACGCGGTCGGCGGTTCGTGCAGGCCGGGAATCGCCGTGATCAGGTTCATTCCGTTCAGCACGTCGCCGGCGACCAGCACGCGATCGGACTCGCGCCAGTAGGCGACGTGGCCGGGCGAGTGCCCGGGCACGTCCAGCACGCGGAAGCCGGCGACGTCGTCGCCCTCCCGCAGGCGGCGCGCGACCGGGTACGGCGGCCCTCCCCAAGTCTTCATGATGAGCGTGTTGAGCGGGTGCTTCTTCTGCCCGAGGTTGCCGGTCTCCATCGCGTCGGCGTCGTTTGCGCCGCACCACAGCTCGACACCGAGCCGCTCGCAGACCTCCTTGCTGGCACCCTGGTGATCGGGGTGAGCGTGCGTGAGCGCGTGGGAGGCGACCTTGTGGCCGTCGATCTGGCGGAAGATGCGCCGTCCGGAGTGGCGAGTCCCGGCATCGACCAGCACGTCGCCCATCAGGAAGACGTTGATCGCGTTGGGCGGAAAGCCGCTCAGCTGCCAGAGGTCGTCTGCGACCTTCTTCATGAGCGGCATCCTAAGTCAGTTGAATGCCCTCAGACGATCGGCCCGGTGGGAGCCGGTGCGTCGTCCACCCGGCGCCACTCCCGGATCCTGCCGTCCCGCACGACGAATGTCGTCCGCGCGGTCATCCCGGTACCCGTGCCGCACCTGCCCGGGCCGGGGCGCTCCGCGAGGCGGAAAACCGCGGTGGTGAAGCCTGCGGACGAGGATGTCCGCAGCAGGCGCGCTCCGCACGGCAGCGCTTCGTTGAAACGGCGCACCTGGGCGCGGGTTCGCAACACGACGGGCGGCGTCCCGTTCGACACGACGCTCGGAAGGGCGAAGAGCTCGGCCGCGCCACTCACGTCTCCTGCCCGCAGCGTGTCCGCCCAGTCGCGGATCACGGCCTCGGGTGTGCGGTCCGGCGCCGCCTTGTTCCCGTCCCCGCCCCCGCAGCCGCCGACACTCACGACGACAGTCATGGCCAACGCAATCGCAACCCCCGGGCGCACGGACTCGATCATCCTTCATCCGTCCAGCGCCGGGCGCACCGGCCGTCTGCGGCTCTAGCCTCAGGCGATGCGCATGCGCCTTCTGTCCGTCGCAGCGGTGGCCTTCCTGTGTGCCGGCGCGCTCGCGAGCGGCCACGGGCCCAAGGGGGCACCGCGCTGCACGGTGTTCCCGGCGGACAGCCACTGGAACAAGCGGGTCGACTCGCTGCCGGTGGCGGCAGACTCGGACCGGCTGGTGCGCAGCATCGGGCTCGGCTCGCCGGTGCACCCGGACTTCGGGTCCGGCCTCTACGAGGGCCGGCCGATCGGCATCCCCTTCACGACCGTGGGCCCGCGCCAGAAGCGCGTGCGCGTGACGTTCGAGTACGCCGGCGAGTCGGACGGGCGGCGCTACCCGATCCCGCGCGGTGCGCCGATCGAGGGGGGCCGCACATCGGACGGCGACCGCCACGTGATCGTCGTCGACCGCAAGCGCTGCCGGCTGTACGAGATGTTCGCCGCGTACCCCGTCGACGGCGGGCGCAGCTGGCGCGCAGGCTCGGGCGCGATCTGGAGCCTGCGCTCGAACAAGCTGCGCCCCGCGGGCTGGACGTCGGCCGATGCTGCCGGCCTGCCGATCCTGCCGGGCCTCGCCCGCTACGAGGAGGTGCGGCGTGGCAGCATCAACCACGCGCTGCGCTTCACAGCCTCCAAGACGCGGCGGGCGTACGTGTACCCGGCGCGCCACTTCGCCTCGAGCTCGACCGACCCAGCCCTGCCACCGATGGGCCTGCGCGTGCGGCTGCGCGCGAGCTTCGACACCTCCGGCTTCGGGCCGCAGGCACGTGTCGTACTGCGCGCCCTGAAGCGCTACGGGATGCTGCTGGCCGACAACGGCTCGCCGTGGTTCCTCAGCGGCGCGCCGTCGCGCGGCTGGGACAACGACGACCTGCACGGCCTGCGCCGCGTGCGCGGGAGCGACTTCGAGGTGGTGGACACCTCGTCGCTCCCGCGCCCGGGCGGGTAGGGGCGCTACCTAACTACAACTGACGCCTGTGCACTGCGCCGGGTTGCCGTTGCGTCGCGCGCTGTTCCCTCCACCGTCCGTGGTTCCTGGCGCCGCCTCGATGCCGAGGTCGCCATTCCCGTTGGCCACGTTCCCCGTCACGGTGGTGGGGAGGCTGTCGACATCGATCCCGTCGTCCCCGTTGCGCCGTGAGAAGTTCTCCTCCAGCAGCGTGTTCTGCGAGAACGCGACCCTGATCCCGTCCTCGACGCTGTCGGTCACGCGGTTGCGGGATACGGTGGCCTGGCGCTGACTGGAGAGATATATCCCAACACGTGCCCCCGATATGTGGTTCCGCTCGACGACGTTCCCAGTCGAGTTATTGATCGCGATGCCGGAGATTTCGGGGATGCTTCGCACAGCATTTCGACTCACGACCGTGTGATCCGCGTTAACCATGATCCCCAAGGTCTTGTTACGGTCGATCACGTTCTCCCAGCCCATGATGATCTGGATGCGTCCCTCCTCGACGTGGTTGCCCTGGATCAGGTTCGAATCAGCGTCGACAAGCAGGATCGATCTCTTCAAGAACACGTTTCGCCGCACTACATAGCCGTCGGCGCCCCGCAGCTGGACGTAGCCTTGAAGCGTGAGGTTCGAGATCAGCCCTCCTGTCGAGTCCTGAACGCGAACGCCACCGGAGTAGTCCGTGATCCGGCCGTTCGTGACCGTCATGTCGTTGAAGCCACCCGGCTCTGCGGGCGTGGAGCTAAGGTTGTCCACCGCCACGGCGCCGCTGTTGACTCCGGGTCCCCGGATCTCGTAACCGGCAAGGTTCAAGGTGACACCGTCCGCACCGATCCGTAGCGCATCACCCGGGCACACCAGGTCGCTGTCCAGTGTGGTGTCCTGCGTCAGGACATCTCCGCAGTTCACGTGTCCGGCCATAGCCGGAGATGCCCAGGCGATGCACGCCACGAGCGTCGTCGATAGGCACAGCACGATGCGCCTCATGAGGCCCCTCCCTCTCCGCTTCCTAGCTGGGTCCGCGCCAACGTAGCACCGTCAAGGAATCCGGTGGCGGCAGGAAGTCCGGGCCACGACGTCGCTAAGCGATCGAGCTCGCGCACCTCGTCTCCGGGCCGGATTTCCCCGCCGCGCACGATGTCGGCGCGCAACCCGCCGCGGTTCACGAGCCCCTTGAGTACGCCCGGTTGCGTGAGTTTCTGGAGGTGGTTGCACGGGTCGCACAGCTCGCGTCCCACGCACTCAACCTCCCCGACCGTGAAGCGGCGCCCGACGAGGTCGTTCAGCGCGACGCCGCGGGTGAGGACGTTGCGGCGCGTCTCCGCGGGGGCAAGCTCGATCCCCGTGTCACGCGCAAGGCCCTCGACCGCCTCGGCCTCGATCAGCGTGATGTCGCGGCCCTCGCTGCGCGGGTCGTCCGAGTACGTGCCCTGGTCGTCGAAGTAGCGATCGCCCTCGAGGCCCTTGCCGGCGACAGCGCTGACAGTGTCGCGCGGCGACGGGAGCACGCCCTCGCGCGCGGCGGTGTAGACGGCCTCGACGGTTCCGCTCTGCATCCCCGACAGGCTAGACGGCCGGCCGCGCCGTGATCGCCGCTAACTTGGACGCATGGAGGACCCGATGCAGATCCGCCCGGGAGTGGCCATCCCACTCGCCGATGTCGCACTGCGCGCGAGCCGCTCGTCGGGCCCTGGAGGCCAGCACGCGAACGTGACGGCCTCCCGCGTGGAGGCCGTGTTCGACGTGGCGTCCTCCTCTTTGCCCGAGGATGAAAAGCGGCGCATCCAGGCGCGGCTCGGGCCGCGCGTGACCGCGATCGCGCAGGATGCGCGCGGGCAGGCACGCAACCGTGAGCTCGCGCTCGAGCGGCTGCGGGATCGCCTGTCGGCCGCGCTCAAGCCCCGCCGCCCGCGTCACGCCACGCGCCCCACGGCCGCGTCGCGGCGCCGGCGCCTCGAGCAGAAGCGCCACCGCGCCGACCGTAAGCAGGCCCGGCGCCGGCCTTCGGCGGGAGAGGAATAGATGTCGTCGCGCGGGGCGGTCGTATGGGTCGGCGTCTTCCTGCTGCTGGCGCTCGCGGGTGGCGGCGGGCTCGACCTGCTGGGCTCCGACGACGAGAGCCCGGTCAAGGGCGCCGGTGTCACCGGGCGCGTTGTGCGCGTCGTGGACGGCGACACCGTGAAGGTGCGCATCGGCAACCGCCGTCCGACGACCGTGCGCTACATCGGCGTCGACACGCCCGAGTCGGTCAAGCCCGGGTCGCCGGTGGAGTGCTTCGGGGCCTCGGCCAGCGAGTTCAACGATCGCCTCGTGACCGGGCGCCGTGTGCGCCTGCGCATCGGCCGCGAGCGCACCGACCGCTTCGGGCGGATGCTCGCGTATGTCTACCTCCTCGACGGATCGCAACGGTTCGTCAACGCCGAGCTCGTGCGCCGCGGTTATGCCCGCACTCTGGAGATCCCTCCGAACACGGACTTCGCCGACCGCTTCGACCGCCTCGAGCGCCGGGCGCGCGAACGCAAGCGCGGGCTATGGAGCGCTTGCTAGAAGCGTAAGACGGCGGCGATCGAGCCGACCGCCTCGAGGTCCGGGTGGTGGCGCGTGACCACGACCTCGGCCGACTGCTCGAGGGCCCGCTCCATCGCCGACTCGACCACGTCGTCGCGCTTTTGCAGCTCCTCCCCGGTGGCCGACTGTCCCGGCTCGGCCGAGAGAAAGTCCACCCGCGGCGATACGTACCCCTCGGCGCGATAACCGTCGGACACGAGCAGCGCCTCGACGCGCTGCTCGTTGAGCGCCGCGAGCGTGTCCGCCAATCCCGCCGCGGCCCGTTCGTGGCGCCCGAGCCCGCTCTGCAGACGGTCTAACCACTGGCGCTCGCGCTCGCGTTCGTCGCGCTCGATGATCGCGGCCGCCTCCCGCGCGACGTCTGCGGGGTTGGCCTTCACGTCGATCTCCAGGCGGCCGGCGATCCGTTCGCGCAGATAGCTGTGAAGGGTGTGCTCCACCTCCCCGTGCATCTCGTCGGGGCAACCGATGATCAGCCGCTGCGCAGCACCGCGCTTGAAGAGCTTGAACAGCTCCTCCGCGGCGTGCTTGAGGTGATCCTTGGTCTCCTTCTGGATCCCACGCTGGTAGCGCGACTGGGACCAGCCGCCCTGATCGTGCCAGCGGTGCACGTCGTCGACGAGGGTCACGACCTCACGCAGGCCGTCGCTGCCTCCGGCCAGGATGCGCGCGAGCTGGCGGTTGATCAGCAGCACCACGTAGCCTTCGCCACCGGGCATGCCCGCGAGCGGCTCGATGAACGGCGAGTCGTCGATCGTGACCTCGCTGCGAATCGGCCGGCCCAGGCGGTGCACGTCGAACAGGTCGATGCCGGAGGCGGCGAACACGGCCGCGCCGCGCGTCCCGCTGGCGTCGAACTCGCTCGTGAACCACGTCCTCACACGTTCGACGTCCTTCCTCAGCTCCAGCTTCTGCTCGTGCGGGAGGTTGTCGTCGCGGACCGCCCGCTCGACCACGTCGAGCAGGGACTCGAGCTCGGTCCGCCGGTGCTTGGGCGTGGGAAACTCGCTCGGATCGAGGTTCAGATAGACGCTCAGGACCTTGTGGCCCTCGGGGCGCAGGGTGGCGAGCTCGCGCAGGCGCTGCTTGGTGGTCACCGCGACATCATTGCGAATGACCGGCCACGGCAGGAAGCCGCCCCAGCGCCTCCTTCAGCGCCGGCAGATACATCAGGATCGTCTCGTCGCGGACCTGGTCGATCGTCTTGTCGCGCTCCATGACCTTCGCGGCGTTCTTCATCTTCCCGTTGAACGCGACCGGGCGGGCCAGCTTGGCGGCCCGCTCCTCCTTCGACTTCGTCACATAGTGGTTCAGGCGCAGGCGATCCCACCTGATGTCCCAGCTGATGTGGGGCCACATGTCGCCCCCCTTCACGCCCTTCAACAGCTCGTGGTCCTCGTTGACGATGAGAGCGTCGTCGACGTATTTGAAGAAGTGCGGATTGCCGCCGCAGCGCACGGTCTTGACCGGGTCCACGATGGACTTGACGGCCCAGTTGCGCGTCATGTCGTCGCTGCGCATCGTGTAGTTCTCGATCACGAGGCCCGGCGGCTTGGTGTCGTGCCCCGAGTCGCCGAAGGTCGCCCAGTGGGCTGCGACCGCGGGGAAGTCTTCGAACTCCCCGATGATCTCCGGCAGGGGACGGCCGAGCGGCGAGAACAGGAACTCGTCGCAGTCGATGAACGCGATCCAGCGTGAGTCCTCGCGGTGCCGCTCGAGGCAGTCGTCGTAGGCCTGGAGCTGACCCGGAAAGACATCCCAGTCGTGCACCTCGACGAAGCCCTCCTCCACGAACGGGGCGAGCACCTCGCGGTGGTTGTCGGTGCTCCTGTTGTTGTAGAGGAAGAAGTGCTCGACGCCCACCAGCCGGTGAAACTCGATCCACTCCCGCAGATACGGCCCCTCGTTCCAGTAGATGCCGCAAACCGACAGATAGGGCTTGGCCGCCATTCCGGGCCGACTGTACCTGATGCCCGGAGGGTCAGCCGCGCACGACCACGCGCACCGTGCGGGAGTGCCCGAGCTCGTATGGATAGGCCGTTTCCCGCCTGATCCGAGCGCGGAAGCGGTAGACGACGAGACCGCGCGTGGCCTCGAAGCGGTAGCCGTAGGTCCAGCGCCCGCCGGAGTCGGCCCGGGGCGCCGCGAACGTCCGCCAGCGGCCGCGCAGCTTCACCTGCAGGTCGACGAGCTTGCCGCCCTCGGGTAGGGGTCGCCCGGCCAGCCGGCCGCTGAACGTGACCGACTCGCCGTTTCGCACGGCGCGGCGGTCGACCGCGATCGACGACCGGGCTCGGACCCGCACCGGCATGTCGGCGGAGGCCGGCCGGGCTGTGTCCGTGCCTTCCCAGTGGAATCTCAGCGTGCGGGACGGTCCTGTGCCGGCGTGGAACCGGAAGCGGCCGTCCGCTCCCGTGCGCAGGGACGCGATGCGCGCGAAGCCTCCGTCGATACGCGGCCTGGAAAGCACGGTGACGGTCACGCGCCCGGCCGGCGCACCGTTTGCGGTCACGCGGCCACGCAGCTCGCTGCGGTTGCGCACGCTGCGTACGGGCCGACAGCGAGGCCGGCGACCGGAACGACAGCGGCGGCGGTCGAGGACAACGGCACCGCCCGCACGAAGGGGCAGCACCAGCCTCATCGGTGAGCCATCCACGCGATTGGTTCCCGTACGCTCGTTGCCTGCGGCGTCCCTCACCCGGGCGCGCACCTCATACGTGCCGTCCGGCAGCTCACGGTCGTCGATGCGTGTCTCCACGTGGTCGCCGTCGAGCCGGCCTCCCGAATCGGTCCACTCCGCAGTTCCGATCCGCCGCAGCTCCACCGTGCCGTCCTGGACGCCTGAACCGCGGTCCGCAACCTGCACGCGCACCCTGCGCGGGTCGCCGGGGTCCTGTGCCTCGAAATGCGCGGTCGGTGCCTCGTCGTCGAAACGCAGCCGAACGGTGTCGCTGGCGCGGCCGGAGTCATGGTTGCCGGCGGCGTCCTCCAGCCATACCCGGGCCAGCCAATCCCCCGGCTCGGGAACACGTAGCCCGACCGCGGCGATGCCCTGCCCGTCGGTCCGCCCGATCGTGCAATCGCCGCCGCTCGCAGGGCAGAGCCGGTAGTGGGCTCGTACGATCGGTGCCACCTGCCCCGCCGGGTTCGACCATCGCAGGTCGTAGCGGTTGGTGGCGCGCCAACCATCACCGCCGCTGACGGCGACGTCCTCCGGCTTGGCCGGGATCGTGTTGTCCACCTGAATCGTCTGGCCGACCTGAGCGTCGTTGCCGGCGGCGTCGGTCCCCACCACGTCGATGCGATGCTCGCCGTCCGCGAGAGTCGCGGTGTCGAAGTCGTGGCCGCCAGGGACGATGTCGACGCACGGTCGCGGTAGCGTGAAATTGCAACGCGCTCCCTCCGACACGGACGGCGCACGGAAGTCTGTGGTCTGGCGGACGGTGCCGTCGACATACAGGCGCGAGAGCATGATCCCCGAGCCGTCCGTGTAGGAGGTCCAGGCTTCCTCACGGCCTCGGTGCCATCCACGGGTCCACAGCGCGCCATGCGCGGGCGTCAGCGAAGGCGGGTGGACATCCCGCACGCGCACCATCACGTTGGCGGCAGAGAACAGGCCGCGGTTGGCCGGCGAGAACGAGCTCGCGGAGGCGTCGCAGCCGGCTGTGTTGACGCACCGCGTCTGGAACCGGAAACGCGAGTGCGAATACAGATTGACGGTCGCTGCGATCGAGAAGGTGGAACTAACGGCACCGCAATAGGAATTCCACGGATAACAGCCGTAGGGATAGTCGCCTGCGTCCCAATCCGAGTCGAAGGCGACGATCCCGACGGACCAGTCGTAGTTGAGGCGGATTGCACCGGGGTTGAACGTGACATCGGCGAGCTCGGTACCCGGCGGCGCGGTGAAGATCTGGTACGCCCCCGCGAGGTAGGGGACGCGGCCGCCGTTGGACGTCGCCTTGGTGACGATGCCCGTGCCGATGCCGCTCGAGGGTGGGCAGATCGAGTACGCGCTCATCATGGAGTCGGCCACGGCCTGGAATGCGTTCTGCGCCGCTCCTGCGGTGCTGCCGCACGCGTACACCTCGTAGCTGCCCGCCCGGGCGGGGGCGGCGGACGCAAGCGCCAATACCAGGGTGGCTGCCGCTGCCCCGAAGGTTCTCATGGCCCGAACTCCGCGCCGGTGGCCCTCGAGGGCGACCCGCTCGAACCCGTTCCGGCCGCGACGAACTGCTCGTGCTCCACGGGCGTGTCCTGTGCACCGGCAGGCGCGGCGCTCGCCTGGACCTCGGACCTTGCGGAGTCGCGCTCCGGGCCGAACTCGCCTGCGGCAGTCTCGGCAGCCGTCTGCCTGGGCACCTGCTGTGGCTCAGGCTGCTGTGGCTCAGCCGGCGCAGGCGCGGGCTCGGCAGCCGGCAGTTCGGCGACAGGCGTAGGCCGCTCTTGCTCCACCTGCTGTTCGGCGCGCGCCGGCTGCTCTCGCTCGGGCACGGCCCGTACCTGCTCGTGGACAGCCGCACCGCCGCCCGCGAGCGCGGCGGTCGAGGCGACGACTGCGGCAGCCTTCTGCGCACCGGCCATCTCGGCGCCTTGCTGAAGCTTCGCGCCGAGCGCGCCGGCCCGCTCTCCTCCGCCGCTGGACAGCCAGTCCGTGAAGCGCGACCACGCGCTCGCCCGCTCGAGCACCGGGAGCACGGCGGCCGGTGGGAGCAGCTCCGCGAGACGTGCGGGCCCTGACCGGTACGCCCGCAGCGCCGCACGGCATCCTGCGCATGACGACAGGTGCGCACGCGTGGTGCGCTCGTCCTGGTCGCTCGCATGCCCATCGCAGACCGCAGAGAGCAGTGGCAGGAAGCGTTCGCACCGGCCTCCATTCGAGATCTCGCCGAAACACTCGAGGAATCGCCGGCGCCCTTCGGTCAGAGATCGGTTGACCTTGGTCCAGCTGAATCCCGTGCGCTGCGAGATCTCGTCGTAGGAGTAGCCCAGTGCCTTGAGGACCATGCACTGGACCTCGCTGGGCTTCAGCGTGCCGAGCGCCTCCGCTGTGTGCCGAAGTCGCTCCCGGTCGCCGGCCGTCTCCTCCGGATCGCGCGCGGTCGAAGCGATCGGCTCATCCGTACCGGGATCCTCGGGTGCGACGGTGCGCTCCCGCTGGCGCCTCAGCGCAAGCGCCTCGTGCTTGATGACGGTGTGTAGCCATGGCCGCAGCTCGGAGCGATCGGCGGTCGGCGCCTTCGTCAGCAGGATCTCGAGGCTGCGCTGGTAGGCGTCGTCCGCGTCGGCGGCACAGATCGAGTAACGGCGCGCGGTGCGCCTGAACGGGCCGGCGCCGGAGGTGGCCAGCTCGACAGCTGCCGCGAAGACATCCCGGGACGCGGGACGACGGCGTGAGCTTGCGTCTGGCGCGTCCTTGCAGGCGCCGTTGCGTCCTTGGCTTGGCATCGCGTGCCCCGAGGCTGGCGGCGCCCTGCCGGGCCGTCCATTGGAGCACCGGCCATTCCGGCGGATGCCGATCTGCGCGCGATGCGCCTGCCAACGTCCTGCCGCTGGTCAAGCAAGCGGCAGTTTGTCCCGATGTCCCGCCCGAAATACGCAGTTTGCGCGATTACCGCGAAAAAGCCGCAAATTGCGAGGAAAACAGCGGCCTCGTGCCGTGATCCGAGGTCTAGCCAGGCGACTCGGGCAGCCCCAGGTCGTTGTCCTGGGTGCCGCGCAGTACCCCTACGACGTGATCGATGTCCGCGAAGACCGCTTCGCGCAGCGTCACCCGCACCCGTTCGTCGGCGTCAAGGTTGTCGGACGTCCAGAACTTCGCGTGCCGGCTGCCGGCACCGTGGTGATACAGGAGGTCCCCGTACAGGCCGCCGATCAGGAAATGGAAGTTACGCCGGTTGCTCCGGTGCAGGCGGTTCAGCTCCTGCCCCGCGCCGGCCAGGGCCTCGGTGATGTTCTGTCCCGTGTCCTGATCGCGCCCCCGCGCGAAGCTGACGTCCAGTCCGAGCAGGGTGTCGCGGCGGATGCACGACCCCGCCACGTGAATGAACGGGCGTATCTTCGGCGCCATCTCGTCGCGGTAGATGCCGGCGAGGGCAGCTCCACCGCGCAGGCTGCCGGTCAGCTGCTCGAGCCAGCCGTCGGAAACCGGGAAGGCATCCGTGTCCAGAGTGACGACGAACTCGGCCCAATCCGCACGGTCCACGAGCAGGTCGAGCGCGGACGCGTGCGGCATGTGGCGGCCCTCCGGATCGGTGAAGACCTCGACCCCATGCTCGCGCAGGATCACCGCGTGCTCCGGCAACTGGGACTGGTCGTAGACCAGGACGCGATGATCACCAGGGTCGGTGTGCCTCTCGATCTGCTGCAGGCACAACGAGATCCAGGGGAAACGAAGCGCGTCTTCGGGGTCGTGCGGGCCCCAGCGGGAACTTCGGTCGAAGCCGTTGACGATCAGGATCGCGGTCGATGGCGACGCGACCATGGCGCGCCACGATAGCGCGCGATGCGCCTGCCAACGTCTTGCCGCTGGTCAAGCAAGCGGCAGTTTGTCCCGATGTCCCAATATGCGGGGATTGTTAAAGTGGCACCAGACAGGGGAATTTCCGGGATCAAAGAACCGAGGGGCGGTTTCTAAGTGGCAGTTTGCGTTGTGACGGGAGGCGCCGGCTTCCTGGGCTCGCATCTTTGCGAGCACCTGCTGGAGCTGGGCGACAGGGTCATCTGCATCGACAACCTCGACACGGGGTCGCTCGAGAACATCGAGCACATCGGGCAGCCCGAGTTCGAGTTCATCGAGCACGACATCACCGAGTTCGTGTCCGTCGAAGGGCCGATCGACTTCATCTACCACCTGGCCAGCCCGGCCAGCCCGATCGACTACGCGCGGCTTCCGCTGCACACGCTGAAGGTCGGCTCCTACGGGACGCACCACATGCTGGGCGTCGCGAAGCGCAAGCGCTCCCGGTTCCTGCTGACCTCGACGTCCGAGGTCTACGGCGACCCGGAGGTTCACCCCCAGCCCGAGAGCTATTGGGGGCACGTGAACCCCATCGGCCCGCGCGGCGTGTACGACGAGGCGAAGCGCTACGCCGAGGCGTTGACGATGGCCTACCACCGCCAGCAGGGCGTGGACACGCGCATCGCGCGCATCTTCAACACCTACGGTCCGCGCATGCGCCCGCACGACGGCCGCGCGATCCCGACCTTCCTGCGCCAGGCGCTCCAGGACAAGCCGCTGACGATCTTCGGCGACGGCTCCCAGACCCGCAGCTTCTGTTACGTGTCCGACCTGGTCCGCGGACTCGTCGGCCTGATGGCGTCGGAATACCACCAGCCCGTCAACCTCGGCAACCCGATCGAGATGACGCTGCTGGATCTGGCCGAGTGCGTGATCGAAGTCACCGGCTCGCGCTCGGAGATCGTGTTCGAGGCGCTGCCCCAGGACGACCCGAAGGTGCGACAGCCGGACATCACGTTGGCGCGCGAGGTGCTCGAGTGGGAGCCCGAGGTTGAGCTAGCCGATGGGTTGCGCATGACCATTGAGCAGTCTGGGATTGAGCGGTTGATGGGGGCTCGGTAGTCCCCTCTAGCGTTTGGCCTCCGGGGGAGGGGCCCGAAACCGACGCTCTTTTTTAGTCGGTTTCGGACCCCTCCCCCTGCGGCCCGTTGCTTTCCAGCTCCTCCGCCACCCTGATTAGTTGAGTGAGTGGGATGTTTGTGGTGCCTGCTAGGTAGCAGGCGATTGGGGCGGCGATTCTTTCTGAGGCGTGGGCTGCTACTGCGGCCAGGCGCAGGATCTCGTCCATTTGCTGTGAGTCGGGTGGATCGGACCCGATTTTTTGGGCGAATGTTCTGATCCAGTCTTCTGCGGTCAATCAGGCACCTCCTCGGTCGAATACCAAAACTCACGCAAACGCAATCAAACCGTGCTGCGATGCGGGTTTGCCGCTGGTTGACCACAATTTCTCCGCCATATGCGGGCACAATTGTCGCCGGCTGACACTTCCGGGCGCTGGCCCCGCACGGTGCGATGCTAGTTTTGCGGGGTCCATTTCCCGGGAACCCTCTGTTGGGAGTCCGGTGTTTGGTCGCGGACGGATCCGCCGTAACCGAGACGATGATGCATTCCGCTACCCCGGCTCTTTGCCCGTGTTTTCAGTGAACACGAACGAGACCGCCCCCATCGCGCTCGAGACCTCGCCATGACCGAACCCGCCACAGGCACCGACACACCCACGGCCAAGACCGACGACGGGCTGCCGCCCGCGCGCTTTCCGCGCCGCGACGCTCCCTTGCGCGTGGCCGGTGCGATCGCCGCGAACGTCGAGCCCGAGGACGTGCGCAAGGACGTGCGGGCGCGACGCCCCAGCCTGATCTCGGCGCTGATCCACGCGCGCGTCCTCGAGCGCGGCGTGCGCGTCCTCTCGCTGCTGGCGCTGGACCTGCTCGGGGTGGTTGGTGCGATCTTCACTGCGCTCGCCTTCAAGGAACTCGTCCGCGGCAACTTCACCTTCGAGGACGTGATGCACACGACCGAGGAGTACGTGCCGTTCGTGTTCCTCGTGACTGCGCTCCTCTTCTCGCGCAGCGGGCTCTACAGCCGGCGTGAGGCGCGTCCCGGGTTCGCGGCGATCGTCGCCGGCCTGACGCTCACGGCATTGGCTGGGTTCGCCTTTGCGATCGTCAACGGGCTCGACTTCAGCTCCTACTACATCTTCTACGGGGGACTGTTCTTCGGCCTGATCTGGATCAGCACGCTGCGCTGGGGCTACGAGCGCCTGACCGGCCTGATGCTGCGAGCGCTCGGCCGCCGGCGGCGCGCGATCCTCGTGGGGTCCGGCGAGCAGATCGACGCGGTCGCGCACGCGCTCGCAGACGACAGGTCCGGCACACGCTACGAGCCAGTGGGCTACATCTCGCTGACGCCGAAGCCCGACAACGGCCTGCGCAACCTCGGCACGCTCGACGAGCTGCCCAGGCTGCTCGAGGAGCACCGGGTGCAGGAGGTCGTGATCGCGGACCCGGACTTTCCGCCGGAGGAGGCGATCGAGCTCGTCAACCAGTGTCACGACCGCCGCGTGGCGGTGCGCATCGCCCCCACGACCATGGAGATCATGACCCACCGCCACGAGCTGGTGCCCGGTCAGACGGTACCGCTCTTCGAGCTGAAGCCGCCTGTCTTCGAGGGCGCAGACTTCGTGATCAAGCGCAGCTTCGACCTGGTCGTCGCGACCATCACCCTCGTGGCGCTCTCCCCCGTGCTGCTGGGGATCGCTCTCGCGATCAAGGCGACCTCGCCCGGCCCCGTGTTGTTCCGCAGCCGCCGGCCCGGCATCGGGGGCGTGCCGTTCGATTGCCTCAAGTTCCGCACCATGCACACCGACGCCGAGCAGCGCCAGGAGGAAGTGGAGGCGATGAACGAGGCCAGCGGCGCCCTGTTCAAGATCCGGCGTGATCCGCGGCTCACCCGGATCGGGGGGCTGCTGCGGCGCTACAGCCTCGACGAGCTCCCGCAGCTCGTGAACGTCCTGCGCGGCGAGATGTCGATGGTGGGGCCGCGTCCGCTGCCGCTGCGCGACTACAGCCGGCTCGACGAGTGGCACCGGAAGCGTTATCTCGTGCTGCCCGGGATCACGGGGTTGTGGCAGGTCTCGGGGCGCGCGGAGCTCGACTTCGACGAGCTGGTGCGGCTCGACTTCCTGTACCTGGAGCGGTGGAGCGTCTTCCTCGACCTCTCGATCCTGCTGAAGACGGTTCCCGCCGTCGTGCGACGGCGCGGCGCGTTCTAGTTGACGGTTGATTTCGGATCCGCGTTCCCACGGGGGCGCGAGATCCGAGCTGGGCAAGGACGCAGGGTGAAGCCCATGCTGGTTGCATGGGCGAGCCCGAGGACGCAGATCCAGCGAAGGTTCGCAGCGTCATCCGTGGGTGCGGGGATCCGAAATTAACCGTCTGGTTCACGAGGAGATCTGGCGGGCGCTGCCCGCCGATGCCGGGCACGACCCGGCCGTGCACGACCGGGTGCTGAAAGCGCTTGCGGGCGAGCGCCTCGAGCGCGTCCTGGACGTTGGCTGCGGCGACGGCACGTTTGCGGCACGTGTCGCGGCACTGGGTGCACGGGTGACCGGCCTCGACCCCGCCCCGACCGCGCTTGCGCGCGCCCGCGTCGCGCATCCCGAGCTCGACTTCGTCGCGCCGGCCGCGGACGGCAGCCTTCCATTCCCGGACGCCGACTTCGACGTGGTCACGTGCGTGAACGTGATGCAGCACGTGGCGGATACGCAGTCGCTTCTGTCGGAGATGCGACGCGTCCTGGCTCCCGGCGGCCTCTTTGCCGCTGCGGTTCCCTACCACGGGCGGGTCAAGAACCTGGTCGGCGGCGATCAAGACCCGCTCGGGCCCGAACTGCGCTTCTACACGGCGCGGTCACTGCGCACGCTGCTCTACGACTTCGGGTTCGAGAATGTGCGCGTCGACGCCCGCGGCGGTCCGCCGCTCCTGCGCGAGACGCTCGTCGCGCTGGCGCGTCGCGCCGCCATCGGCCGCTAGGGCGAACTTTCGCGTCTGGCACCCGAGGGGTGGGTGCCATAAGGGAAAGTTGGCCTCTTCCGTTAGGGCGTGGGAACTTCTGGCGTCGCCGCGGCGCGCCGGGCGGCGCGGCGCTTGCGGGCTGCGCGCTCGGCGGCGTCGCGCTCGGCCTCGGCCGCCATGCGGGCGCGTAGTGCCACGAGGTACGCGCTGCGGTTGAGCGCCGAAGCCGGGTCCAGGTACAGGGCGCCTTGGAGGATCGGGATCGCCCGCGCCGGATCGTCGAGGTTCACGGCGTAATACTCGCCCAGCCGCCGCCACGCCTCCGGGCTCGCGGGCTCGAGGCGCACGGCGTCCTCGAGTGCCGTGACGGCCGCATGGCGCCGGTCGGCGGCGTCCTCGATCGCGGCTCGCTCGAAGTGCGGCTCGACCGACAGCGGGTTGATGTCGCTCGCGCGCTCGGCCGCCGCACGCGCGCCGGCGATGTCACCCTTGTCGAGCAGCGCCAGCGCCTCGTCGCCCTCCTGGTTCGCGCGCCATGGCTGCGCGACCGCAATCGCCGAGAAGACGGCTGTCGCAAGGACCGCGACCGCGACGATGCCGCGCACTCCGAACCGGCTGCGGCGCGCCGGCGCGGTTCGCTCGGCCTCGTCCGCGACGCTGGGCGAGCTGCCGAGGGGGAGCGGGCCTCGCCCAGCGACCCAGCCGGCGCAGAAGAGCCCGGTGACGGCGACCGCCGGGACAAACCACGTCCAGTCGAGCGCCGAGTGCACGCCGAACACGATTGCCACCGATGCCAACGCCAGCAAACCCATGCGCTCTGGAGTCCAGGCCTCGGTGACGCCGCGGCGCGACAGGCGCAGCGTGGTGCGCGTCGCGAGCAGCCAGCCAACGAGCGCGGCGAGGCTGGCAGCCAGCCCGATCAGCCCGAGGTCGGCGAGCGTCTGGTGCACGTATCCGTGCGCGTGACGGCCCTGGGTGGGGTCGTCGCGAAAGCGCAGCTGGGCCTGGGCAAATGCGCCCGCACCCGCGCCGCCAATCTCGTGCTCACCCCACACGTCCATCGCACGCGCCCAGTAGATCGTGCGCACGTTGCCCGCCTCGATCAGACGTCCCGGATCGTTCTGCGGAGTCTTCTGCGCATTGGTGAGCTCGTCCCACCGGTCGGACACAGTGCCCCCGATGCCGCGGTCGCTGAAGGCGAGGCCGGCCAGCACGATCAGCGGGACGGCGGCCAGCGATCCGATTGCAAGCTTGCCGACTGTGCGGCGGGTGTCCGTAGAGAGTGGACGCGTCTGTGCGCGCCGCTCGATCAACAGACCGGCAGCGAACAGCACAAGTGCCATCCCGGCGAGGATCAGCCCGAACGCGATGCCCGAGTCCTCGCGCTGGGCGAGCGCCACGCGGTCGTCGGTGAGCGCGCTCTGCCCGAAGGCCCACGCGGTCACGAGCGCCGCGCCCGCCACGGACGGCAGCAGGACGGTGAGCGTCGCCAACCTGCGCGGCACCAGCGCCAGCCACAGGGCGACGCCCACGGCGGCAGCGATGATGCTCCCGCGCGAGAAGCTGAGCAGCATCGTCACGATCAGGATGCCGAGGATCGGATGGGCCAGCGCCTTGATCCGCGGCGACCCCTCGCGTGTGCCGAGCCAAAGGGTGAGCGGAATGCCCATCGCCGCGGTGACACCAACCGCGTTCCAGTAGCCGTAGGGCTCGCGGAGCCGCGCGTACACCTCGTCCTCAGCGAGCCAGCCGGGCGCGATCTTCGTCGCGAGCCCGTACAGGCACACGATCGTAAGCGCGATCAGAACCCCGTGCAGAGCCGGCTCCCACCGGCTCGGGAAAAGCCGCACCGCCGCGATGCCGCCCGCGAAGGCGGCGAGGTAGGCGAGCGTGCGGTTGGTCTCGATCCACGAGTCCGCAGGATGCAGCGACCAGAGGATCGAGAGCGCGGTGATCGCGGTGAGGGCGGCCAGTCCGGCCAGGGCCGTTGCGCCGTAGACCGGCGTGTCGGTCGCAGCGAAGACCAGGGCAGCCGCCACGAGGAGTCCGACGGCGAGGATCACCGCCACCTCCACCAACGTCGAGGATCCAAGCTGCAGGCCCCCGTTCCCGACGAAGGCGATGGCCACGAGGGCGCCCGCGAGCGTCACGCAGATCGCCATGCCCGGATCCCAGCGCAGACGGCGCACCGCGACCGCTGGGCCGCGGCCGGCGGCGCTCACCTCGCGGGTCCTAGCGGCGGAAGCGTGAGATTCCACGTTTCACCCCTTCGACGAGTCCGCGGCGGCGTGCGCCCATCGTCAGACCGGCCAGACAGAGGCTCGCAAGTGCGAGCAGCACGATCATCACGAACGGCGGAAGGTCGCCGCCGAAGCCGGCGGAGTCGAAGGGCTGCGCCCTGCCGCCGGGACGCACGCCCTCCCCGCCGATCCTCACCGAGCCGCGGGAACCCGCCGCCTTCGCGATCTCCTGCTGCTCGTCGCCGGTCGGCGGCGAGCCAGTGTCAACGCGCTCGGCCGCGGAGGGTTTGCGCGAGGGGCGGCGCTTGGCTGCGGCGGAGCCCAGCTGCGCACGCCGGATCACCGAGCGGCAGTCGGTGTACTCGTCGAGGTCCGAGGGCAGCTGCTCGAGCGCGCCGTCAAGCTCGGACTGCGAGTACTTGCCGTTCAGGACCCCGTCCTCGCTGCAGTCGCGGATCACCCCTGCCGGGCTGCCGAGCGCAGGGGCAGCGGTCGCCACGCCAAGGAGCGAGAGGAGCAGGGCGGCGAGGGCGATGCGTCGGCTAGATGAATCGTTCATCACGGCTTCCCATCGGTAACCAACCCGCAAGAGCGGCCTGTGATGCGGGGCGGCAAGTCGCACAGACTAGCGACGGGCTGCGCCGGAACCGCGGTTGCTCTACCCGCTCTGCGGTTTCAGCGAACGTCGGCGCTCGAGCACCTCCGTCGCGGCACCTCGCTCTACGAAGGGCTTTCCGGGCAGGAAGTCCGCAATTTCCGCGATCGCCGCGCCGCGGTCGTAGCGCGTCGCCGGCCGCCGGGACTCGTGCCGGATCGGCGTCGCATCGACCACGCCGAGGCGCCAGCCGCGCTCGCGGGCCAGGCCCCCCCAATGCGCGTCGAGCCCCCACCCCATCCGCAGCGGCGGGAACGGGAGGAGCTCGGCGGCGATCGACGCGTGGAAGGCCGTCACGGGCCCGATCTCGACCAGCCGGGTGCGCCGGGCGAGCGTCCAGCGCTCGCGCCTGGTCACAGCCCAGGCGGCGTGGCTCGTGTGCCGGTGCGCCGGCTGGGCGAGCTGCAGACCGAGGCCCTCCGCGCACGCCAGGAACGAGCCCAGGAAGCCGCGGGGGAGCTCCACGTCGTCGTCCACCACGAGCGCCCAGTCCGCCTGCGGCTCTCCGACGGTCGCGACGAGCAGGGCGTTCAGATTCTCGAACTTGCCGCCCGCGAGGTGTTCGAGGGCGGTCTCCTGTGCAAGCGCCGGGTCGCGGTCGCCGAGCGCCCCCAGCACGAAGCGCACGCGGTGGCGCTCGTCGCGCAGCCGCGCGACCGTGCGGGCCATCCCGGCGGCACCGTCCGGTGTGTAGATGCCGAGCACGAGCAGGTCGCGCCGCGAAAGGCGCCGGGCCGCGATGCCGACCCGCAGGGGAGCGAGCGTGACGAGCGCGGCGAGGGAGTCTGCGAGATCGCGCAGGCGCCCCCGGGCGCGGCGGCGCCGGCCCTCGACGATTCCGCTCTCGCCCGAGAGGACCCGCTCGGGGTCGAAGCGGGCCGGCTCCGCCGCGCTCATCGTGCGAGCAACTCGCGGACCCGGCCGGCGGAGTGCGCCGCGAGCAGCAGGCCGTTGCCGCAGCGACGGCGGAAGATGTGCCAGACGCATCCAGCCAGCACGCGCAGCTCGCGGGCCGCCGACGGCGCCTGCCCGCGATGCTCGATGTACCTGCGCAGACTGCGGCCGCGATGGTACGCCGCGCGCATCAGCGGGCCCAGCCGTGCGTCGCGGGCGTCGCGGCGGTGCACGAGGCCGGCGCGGGCGACGTACATCACCGTTCCCCCGCGTTCCCGCAGCCGGCGCTCCCACATGTCCTCGTCGAAGCCGTAGGGCACGCCCGCGTCGAACATCCCGGCGAGCTCGAAGGCTCTGCGGTCGGCGCCCATGTTGGCACCCCAGACGACCTCGACCTCGCGGTCGTCGGCGCCGGCGTCGAGTGTCGTGATCGGCGGTGCCTCGCGGCCGCACATCCGTAGGCGCGAGCCTTCGAGCCGCAGCTCGATCGGTCCGCCGAGCACCTGCGCCTGCGGGTGACGGGCGCGCCCGGCGAGCAGCTCGCGCAGCCAACCCGTCGGGGCGTCGACGTCGTCGTCGACGAACACGACAAATGGGGCGCCGCTCGCCTCCACCCCGGTGTTACGCGCCGAGTTGAGACCCGGGACGCCTGCGCGCTCCACGTAGCGCACCGACGGTGCCGCCCAGCCCGCCACCTCTTCTGTTACGACCTGCGTGTCCTCCGAGGGGCCGTCGTCGACGACGATCACCTCGTAGGAGCGCGGGTCGAGATCCTGGGTGGCGAGCGACTCGAGCGCCACGCGCAGGTACGCGGCCCGCTCTTTCGTGGGCACGATCACCGAAGCCTCCATGCGCAGAGCAATAGCATCTTCGCCGCGTGCCGCGAACCACCGTCGACCTGCTGCTCGTCTCTCCGGGCACAACAGCCGGCTGGCGGCGGTTGGACGCCCATGCCGCCGCAACGCTGCGAGACCTCGGTCTCACAGTCGCCGTGGCCTCCACGAATTTCCCGCTGGCGCGGCACCTGCGCCGCACGATGCAGCTGACCGACCTGGCCGAGGCGGCCGCCATGCGCCGCGCGACCACGCGCGAGCTGCGCCGCCATCGCCCGCGGGCGATCCTCTTCTCGGGCGTGCAGTCGGCGATGCTCCAGCCGCGCTCACGGCTGCGGGTCGCGGGACTGCGCTTCGACGCCCTGACGACCGCCAACCGGCCCGGGCGCGCGAACTTCGTGCAGCACCTGCTCGAGCGCAGGGCGCTGCGCCGCCTCGCTCTCCTCGTTCCCGCGGGGCTCGGCCACGCTGCACCTGTGTGGCGCGACCGGCCTGTGGCGGCGCTGCCGTTTCCCGTCGCGATCCCGGCCACCGTGCAGGCGGACCGCGAGCCGATCGTCCTGTGCTACGCGGGCAACCCGGAGAAGAAGGGCCTCGACTTGATCGCGCAGGCCTGGGACATCGTCGCCCCGCCGGAGCGTCGCCTGGTGGTCACCGGTATCGAAGCCGAGCGCGGGCGTACATACCTGCGAAAGCAGGGCGTGCCCGAGCCGGCCGGCATCGATTGGGCCGGGAGCCTCGACGCCGATCGCTACGGCGCGCTGCTGTCCCGCGCGGAGGCGTACATGTCGGCATCCCGCTTCGAGGACTACGGGATCGCGCAGCTCGAAGCGCTGGCGAACGGCACTCCGCTCGTCACGACGCAGTCTCCGGGAGGCTATGAGGCGCTCGGGCTCGCGCGTCAGCTCGAGCCCGCGTTCGTCGCGCGCGTCGACAGCCCGGAGGCGCTCGCCACGTCGTTGCTGGCAGCGCTCGAGATGCCTCCCGCCGCGCGCGTGGACTACAGCGAGCGTGCGCGGCTGCTGGTCGCCCCCTATTCGGACGCAGAGTTCCGCCGCCGCCTGGAGGAGGACGTCCTGCCCGTGCTGCTGGCCGGTAGTCCTAGGACGGGCTAGCTGTAGTTCCCAAAGACGTCGTTCAGGCCCGCAAAACCAGGTGGGGTAAGGAAAGGGTCGACGTGTGCGCTCCGCTAACCGGCGGAGTGTCACGAGACTTCAAAGAAAGGTCGCGATCACGCGCGACAGCCTGCCGCGTTGCGCATTGGCCACTGAACTTTGCCCCGCGCCATGCGTGAAAACGGACGCTAGGGGCCAAAGTTCGCCGATCGGCGCCGGTCGACCCCGGCGACCGATACGGATCACGCGCAGAAGGCTCATTTGCCACCCACGCGTGCGCCTTGCATTGCAGATCACGGGTCGCTCGCGAACCCGCCGCAGGCGGCCGCACCCTCTCCCTTACCCACCTGGTTTTCCGGTCTGTTCCTTGGGTTCCAGCTTGGTCTAATCGCTAGCTGCGCGCGCCGGCGCCGCTGAACCACTCGACGGTGTTCGCGATGCCCTCGTGCACGTCGATGCGTGCCTCCCAGCCGAGCAGCTCGCGGGCCTTGTCGGTGGAGGGCCAGCGGCGCTGCACATCCACCTCGAACGACGGCAGATGCTCGAGCTCCAGGTCCGCGGGGTCGTTGCCGCATGCCTCCCAGACGATCTGCGCGATCTCACGCACGGTCAGCTCCTGGGTCGACGACACGTTGAAGTCCTCCCCGAGCGCCGCTTCGTGGGTCAGCGCCACGGCGATGCCGTCCGCGATGTCGTCCACGTGCGTGAGCGTGCGGGTCTGCTCGCCCGACCCGAAGATCGGGAAGGGCCGCTCGCGGCGCAGCGCCCGTTCAATCAGGTCGGGAACGATGTGCGCGATGCCGGGCTCGTCGCCGGGCATCTCGCCCGGGCCGTAGGCGTTGAACGGGCGCACGATCGAGTAGCGCAGCCCGAACTCGTCCGCGGCGGCGCGGCACCAGTACTCGCCCGCCAGCTTCGAGAAGCCGTAGGCGGAGCGCGGCGTGGGAGTGCGGTCGAGATGGTCCTCGCGCGTGGGGAACTCCTCGGCGCGCTCGAAGGCCATGCTGGAGGACACGTAGACGAAGCGCTCGACCTCGCGCTCGATCGCCGCGCGAAACAGCGCGTTGTAGAGGGCGGTGTTGGTCTCCAGCAGCGTGTAGGGGAGCTTGTGGAAGTTCGCGATGCCACCGACGATTGCGGCCAGGTGCACGACGCGGTCGCATCCCTCGAGCGCCCGCCGTGCCTCGTCGACGTCGCGCAGGTCACCGGTGTGGATCTCGGCCGCCTCGCGCATCCAATCTGCCGCGGGACGCTGGTCCGCCACGCGGATCGCGGCACCGTCGCGCAGCAGGCGTCGCACGACCGCGGTGCCGATCGTGCCGGCGCCGCCGGTGACGAGGACCCGTTCCGGGCTCAACTTGACCGCTCGGCCACTTGCAGCGCGGCGGACAGCGACACCACCTGCTCGACGGGAGCAAACACCCGGGCGGCACCGAACGAGTCCCACGGGTCCACCACCAGGGCGCCGGGCGCCCGATCGGCGATCGCCGTCAGGGTCGCCGGGTCGGAGAACTCCGTGTGGTTCGTGGCGACGACCACGGCGCTCGCGCCCGCCACGGCATCCTCGATGCCGGTGTCGGGCAGGGGCGCATGCGGATCATGGGTCGCGACCTCCGCGAGCTCGCGTTCCAGCAGCCGGATCAGCTTCGCCGACAGCGAGTCGCGCAGGTCGTCGGAGTCGCGCTTGAACGTGAGACCGAGGACCGCCACCTTGCGTCCTCGCAGCGATCCCACCCGCTGCTTGATTCCCTCCACGAGGAACAGCGGCACGCTCTCGTTCACGCGGGAGACGGACATCAGCATGCCGGGCGCACTCGATCGCTCTTCCGAGAACGCGAAGTCCTTGCGCAGACAGGTTCCGCCCGTCAGTCCGGGCATCGCGATCCCGCCGCGCGGATAGTCGCGGTTGATCAGGTCGATCACCTCGAACACGTTCGCCCCGTACTGCTCGCAATTCATCATCAGGAGATTGGGAAGCGCGAAGTTCGCGTAGCGGAAGATGTTGGTCCAGATCTTCGCCAGCTCGGCCTGCACCGGGGTCGTGCGCTCGATGCGCGATCCAAACACCTCGAACAGGCGTGCAACGCGTTCGGTCGACTCGTCGTCGACCCCGCCGATGATGTGTGGCAGCGACGCGATCTCCTCCACGAAGTGGTTCTCCGCGATCCGTTCGGGTGCGTGCGCAACGAAAATGTCCCTGCCGATCGCGAGGCCGCGCTGCTGCTCGACGTAACCGGCGACGAACTCGGTCGTCCCCGGCGCGACCGTGGAACGCAGGACGATGTGATGGCCGGAGCGCAGGACCGGGAGCAGCGCGTCGAGCGCAGCACGGATGTCGGAGATGTCGATCTCGATATGGGAGAAAGTCGGTGTGCCAAGGGTCAGCACGATGTATCGAGCCGTGGCCGCGTCCTCGATCTGTTCGGAGAGGGCCAGCTTGTCCCCCGCCACCACACGGTCGAGCAGCTCCTGGGTACCGCGCTCCTGGAACGGCATGACCCCGTCGCGCACGCTGGCGACGATCGCGGCGTCGCGCTCGACGCCGATCGTGTCCACGCCGCGGTCGGCAAAGCTCAGCGCAAGCGGCAGCCCCACCCGGCCAAGGCCGACCACGGAGACTTCGTGTCTGAAGGAGGGGTCGCTCATCTATGAGAAGAACACGGCGGGCGCGCGGGCGATTCTAAAGAACGGCCCTGCCGCGGCCGCGCCGCTCGCGCAGGTACTGGCGCGCGAAGCCCACGACGAACGCGGGGTTGTAGCGCAGGTAGCGCACCAGGAGCCGGCGCGGTTCCTGCGACAGCCGGAAAAGCCATTCGAGGCCGCGGCGCTGCATCCACGGGGGCGCCTGGCGCTTGCGCCCGGCGAGGAAGTCGAACGCGGCGCCGACACCGACCAGCACCGGGGCCTCGAGCAGAGGGCGCATGCGCGCCATCCACTTCTCCTGCTTGGGCACGCCGATGCCGACCCACACGACGTCCGGCCGGTCGGCGTTGATGCGGGTGGCGATCTCCCGGTCCTCCGCTGCGGTAGGCGGGCGGTGTGGCGGCGACCATCGGCCGACGATGTCGATGCCCGGGTGACGGCGCTCGAGGGCGGAGACGAGCTGGTCCAGGGCCTCCGGGGTGTGGCCGCCGTAGAGCCACACTCGATGGCCACGCTCCGCGGCCCGGCCGCAGTAGCGATCGGTCAGCTCCGGCCCGTAGACGCGGTCGGGCAGATTCTCCCCGAGCAGGTTGAGCCCCCACACGAGCGGCCTCCCGTCGGGGACGTTCAACACGTTGGGGCCACGCAGCGCCGCGAGCAGCTCGGGATCGTGCTGCGCGACCATCACGCCGTGGACCGGCACGGCGCAGACATATCCGCGGTCGTTGCGGGCGATCATGCCGTCCATCACGTCCATCGCCTCCGCGTACGTGGTCAGCGCGATCGGCACGCCGAGGAGGTCGCGGCGGCGAATGTCAGGCATCGCTCGGTCCCTCGTAGACGTCCATCAGCGCACTGTAGAAGCGCTCTTCGCCGAACAGCTCGCGGGCGCGGGCCAGCGACTGCTCCGCGCGGCGGGCGCGCTCGGCAGTCGTCGTCCCACAGCGTGCGCATGGCGCCGGCCCACCGGTCCACGTCGCGATCGGGCAGCACGCTGTCCTCGCCCACCATCTCGGGCAAGCCGCCGCGGTGCGATGCGAGCACCGGCAGGCCGGCGGCCATCGCCTCGATCACCGTGTACGGACAGGGCTCGTCCCAGCGGGAGGGAGCAAGCAGGAAGGCCGCCTGCGAGCGCGCGACGCCCATCTGCTCGGGCGGGACGCGGCGCAGGAACGTGACCGGGGCATCGTGGTCGCGGGCCAAGCGCTCGAGCCGACCTTCGTCGGGACCCGATCCTGCGATCGCGAGCGGTACTCCCGAGGCCGCCGAGGCGAGGATCGCGGTATCCGCTCCTTTCTCCTCGACCAGACGGCCCGCGAACAGGGCGTGGCTGCCGCGGCCGGGCGGCGCCGTCGCGGCGAAGTCCTCGCCGGCGACGAAGTTGTGCAGCACCGTGACCGGCTCGTCGCCGAGAGCCTGGTCGGCGATGCGGCGCGCGGCAAACGCGCTGGGCGCGACGAACCGATCCACCGCACGGATCGTGCGACGCTGCTGTCGCGCGAGGCCCGCACCGTAGGCAGCCGCTTCGAGCACGTTTCCCCGGCAGCGCAGCCGCACCCCCGGAAGCGTGTTGCGGCCACGGCACCGCGTGCACACACCGCCGTCGCGGTAATCGATCGCAATCGCACAGACCAGGCGGTAGTTGTGCAGGTGCAACACGACCCGCGCACCCGCGCGTTGCGCAGCGGCAAGCGCCCGCGCACCGAACAGCGGATGGATGTTGTGCGCATGGACAACATCAGCCCGGTGCGCCCGCACAGCCCGCTCAACCTCCCCCGGCCCAAGCCCCCCAGCCAGAAGCGCCGCCCCCGCCCGAGCCCGCCCAGCAGTCGCGCTGGAACGCTCGAGCACCTCCACCGCATGCCCACGCGCCCGCAACAGGCGCACGATGCCGGCAACCGACCGCTCCTCGCCACCAACCTCGCGATACCGGTTATGAAGAATGAGTACGTTCAAAGGGGTTTCCCGCGAACTGCGTAACTGCGTAACTGCGTAACTCCGAACTCCGTAACTCCACTATGCCCATCTCCCTCGTAACGAATTACCTTCCCCCTTACCGCATGCCGCTGTACAAGCTGCTGCACGAGCGGTACGGCATCGAGGTGCACTGCTTCGGGGGCGAGGGAGGCTACGTCGCGGCCGCCGACCGGGACCTCGACCGCCAGCTCGAGGAGGCGCCGTTTCCCGCCCATCGCCTGGCCCGACAGGGCGACGCGGGCCGCGTGGCCGGCGAAAGCGACGCGGTGATCGCGGCCCTCACCGGTCGCGTGGCGGTGCCGGCGGCATGGTACGGAGCGCGCCAGGCCGAGCGCCCGTTCGTGTTGTGGGCATCGCTGTGGCGCCACCCGCTCACGCTCGCGCACCTGGCCTCCCTGCCATTCATGCGCCGCGTCTACAAGCAGGCGGACGCGGTGCTCACCTACGGCGACCACGTCTCCCGCTACCTGCAGCGGTATCGCAGCTACCAGAGCCCCACGCTCGTCGCGCCCCAGGCCGTCGAGGCGGATTTGTTCGGACGCGAGGTGACGCCCCAGGAGCTCGCGGGCTGGCGCAGCGAAGCCGGGCTGCCGCCGGCGGGGCCGATCGTGCTGTACGTCGGTCGCCTCGTGAAGGAGAAGGGCGTCGCGGTGCTGCTGCGTGCCTGGCAGCGGCTCGACCTCCCCGCGGCCACGCTCGTGCTCGCAGGCGACGGCCCGTTGCGGGCCGCGGACGAGCCGGGCGTGCGCTACCTCGGTCATGTGCCGCGCGAGCACCTGCCGGTCGCGTACTCGGCCGCGTCCGCCGTCGTCGTGCCCTCGCTTGCGACACGTCGCTTCCTCGAGCCCTGGGGCCTCGTGTGCAACGAGGCGATGCATGCGGGTACGCCGGTGATCGCCTCCTCTGCCGTCGGCGCCGCCGCGGGCGGTCTCGTCGTGCACGGCGCGACAGGCCTGGTTGCGCGCGCCGGTGACGACAAGGACCTGGCGGGCGCGATTCGGATGCTGCTCACCGACGACGCGGTGCGCGACCGTGTCACCCGGCTGGGCCGCGCACGCGTCGCCGACTACACGTATGAGGCTGCCGCCGATGCGTTCGGCGAGGCGCTGCGGGCCATCGGCGTGGTCTCCGCCTAGGCCGGGTCGCGCGCCTCGACCGTCACCCACACCCCGCAGCCGGTGGGCAAGGGTACCTGCACGGACAGCGCCACGCTGCCGTCACGTTGATCCTCGACGTCGGTGATCGTCGTGGCGAGCGGCGTCTCGGCGAGCGAGAAGTCGCGTGACAGCGCCGTCACGCGGTAAGCCGCCGGATCGCCCAGGCGCGGCACGCGCAGTCGCAGGCCGCGTGCGAGCAGGTCCCGGTCGGTGGTATTCGCCACCCGCACGCTCGTGACGGGCTCGAGGCCGTCGTCCCCGGCCAGCACGGCCACCTCCAGGCGGTTGGGCTCGACCACGTTGTAGTCCGTGCCGGCCGAGCTGCACGAGACGAGCACGTAATGCGAGAAGCCGCCGGCGGGCGGCTGCGTGTAGAGCGGCCCGCCGGCGCCGCCGACGGTCACGTAGCGCACGCCGTCGTGCACCTCCTCGTAGTAGAAGTGATCGTGGGCGGCAAACACCGCCTCCACGCGGTGTGCGGCGAACAGCTTGGTGAGGACCTCTGCGTCGTCCGGGTTGAAGTCACCCTGGAACCACGAGAACAGTGGGCGATGCATGAACACGAACGTGCCCTGCGCGCCGGCGGCGGCGAGCAGGTCCTGCTCGAGCCACGCAAGCTGCTCCCCGGTGACGCGACCTTCCAGGTTCGGCTCGTCTGTGTTGAGGCCGATGAAGTGGTAGCCGCGAAAGTCGAACGAGCCGTACAGGTCGTGCCCCCACGCGGCCAGCACCTCCATCGCCGCGGCGCTCGACTGAGCCTCGTGGTTGCCCGGCACGTTGTAGACGGGCACGCGGCTCGTGTCCGCGAGCGCCCGGAACCGGTCGAGCTCGTTCAGCATCTGCTGGCGCGACTGCCTGTACCCGAAGATCGCGTCGCCGGTGTAGAGCATGAACGCGGGCCGCAGGAGCGCGACCTCGCGCATGATGTCGGCTGTCACTTTCGGGAACGGCATGCCCGCCACCGTGGGCCGGCCGTCGCCCGCCACGGCGAAGGTGAACTGCCCGTCCGCCTCGCCCGGCCCGAACGGGCGCGGGTTGACGGGTCCGAGCGGGCGAGCGGGGGTGCTCACCGCTCCGGATGGTTCTCGTCGTAGGGCAGGAAGTCGGCCTTGCGCAGGATCGGCAGCCATGCCAGCGGCAGCCGGCCGCTGTAGGCCAGCTCCCCGACCGCACGCCGCTGATCGGGCCGTGCCGCGTCAGCCAGGCCGAGGCGCTCGAGAACCTGGTCGAGCGTCAGGTCCGGCGGTGCGCTCAACGAGACAGTCGCTGGGCTGCCGGCGAGCTCGACAGCAGCTCCATGTCGGAGTCGACCATCAGCCGGATTAGCTCGTCGAACGAGGTGCGGGGCTCCCAGCCGAGCTTGGCCTTGGCCTTCGAGTAGTCGCCGATCAGGTGATCCACCTCGGCCGGGCGCAGGAGCGCGGGGTCGAGCTCGATGTGGTCCTCCCAATCGAGCCCGAGATGGCCGAAGGCGACCTCGACGAGGTCGCGGACGCTGTGGTCCGTGCCCGTCGCGATCACGTAGTCGTCCGGCTCGTCCTGCTGCAGCATCAGCCACATCGCCTCGACGTAGTCCTTCGCGTATCCCCAGTCGCGCCGCGCATCGAGGTTTCCGAGCTTCATCTTGTCCTGGAGCCCGAGCTTGATCGCGGCCGCGTTGTAGGTCACCTTGCGGGTCACGAACTCGCGTCCCCGACGCTCACTTTCGTGGTTAAAAAGTACGCCTGAGCAGGCAAAAAGGTCGTAGCTCTCGCGGTAGTTGACCGTGATGAAGTGCCCGTAGGCCTTCGCCACGCCGTACGGGCTGCGCGGGTAGAACGGCGTGCTCTCGTTCTGGGGAACCTCCCGGACCTTGCCGAACATCTCCGACGAGGAGGCCTGGTAGAACCGCGCGCCCGGCGCCGCCTCGCGCATCGCCTCGAGCATCCGGGTCACCCCCGTGCCCGAGAACTCGGCCGTCAGCACCGGCTGGTTCCAGGAAGCGGCCACGAACGACATGGCCGCGAGGTTGTAGATCTCGTCGGGCTCCACCGCGCGCATCACATCGCCAAGTGAGCGCTGGTCGAGCAGATCGCCCGTGTGCAGGGTGATCTGGTTTTGGATGTGGGAAAGCCGGTCGAAGGCTTCTGTCGAGGAGCGGCGGACCATGCCGTGCACCTCGTAGCCCTTCTCCAGCAGGAGATCGGCGAGGTAGCTCCCGTCCTGGCCGGTGATGCCGGTTATCAGCGCGCGGCGGGCACTCATGTCGGCGAACTTATACGAGCGGGCGGTCGCGCGTCTCCCTACGAGCGGGCGGCGCCGGTATCCTCGCCGCCGGTGAAGGCAGTGATCCTGGCCGGAGGCGCCGGCACACGCATCAGCGAGGAATCGGCCGTCCGGCCGAAGCCGATGATCGAGATCGGCAGCAAGCCGATCCTCTGGCACATCATGAAGATGTACTCCTCGTTCGGCGTCAACGACTTCGTCGTGTGCCTGGGCTACCGCGGCTACATGATCAAGGAGTACTTCGCCAACTACTTCCTGCACACGTGCGACGTCTCCTTCGACATCGCCCGCAACGAGATGGAGGTCCACCAATCGAGTGCGGAGCCGTGGCGCGTCACACTCGTCGACACCGGTGAGCAAACCGAGACCGGCGGGCGCCTGCGGCGGGTGATGCACTACGTCGGCGACGAGGAGTTCTGCTTCACGTATGGCGACGGCGTCTCCTCGATCGACATCGGCGAGCTGGTCCAGTTCCACCGCGAGCAGGACGTGATGGCGACCGTCACGGCGGTTCAGCCTCCCGGCCGCTTCGGAGCACTCGACATCTCCGACGACCGGGTCCGCGGCTTCCATGAGAAGCCCCACGGCGACGGCGGCTGGATCAACGGTGGGTTCTTCGTCCTGTCCGCCGGGATCGGCGGCTACCTCGACGGCGACGACACGGTCTGGGAGCGCGAGCCCATGGAGCGCCTCGCGCGCGAGGGGCAGCTTGCGCCCTTCAAGTACGAGGGCTTCTGGCATCCGATGGACACCATGCGCGACAAGATGTACCTCGAGGAACTGTGGCGCTCCGAGCGGGCGCCGTGGAAGACGTGGCCGTAGAGCCCGGCTTCTGGAAGGGAAAGCGGGTACTGGTCACGGGCCATACCGGCTTCAAGGGAAGCTGGCTGTGCATGTGGCTGCACGGCATGGGCGCCGAGGTGACCGGTTATTCGATCTCCGTCCCGACCGAGCCTTCGTTGTTCGAGCTGGCGCGCGTCGAGGACGAACGTGCGCTCGCTCACGGGCGATGTGCGCGACCGCGCGGCGCTGGGCCGCGCCTTCGACGAGGGACGGCCCGAGATCGTGATCCACATGGCGGCCCAGTCGCTCGTGCGCCGTTCCTACCGCAACCCGGCCGAGACATACGAGACGAACGTGATGGGCACGGTCAACCTGCTCGAGGCCGTGCGAGCCCGCGGCGACGTGCGCGCCGTCGTGAACGTCACGACCGACAAGGTCTACGAGCAGCACGCGGAGGAGCGCAGCTTTCGTGAGGACGAGCCGAAGGGAGGACACGACCCGTACAGCAACAGCAAGGCCTGCTCGGAGCTGGTCACCGCCGCGTATCGCGACTCGTTCTTCGGCCCGGGCGCCACCGCGCTCGCCACCGCGCGCGCCGGCAACGTGATCGGCGGCGGCGACTGGGGCGAGGACCGGCTGATCCCCGACCTGATGCGGGGCGTGCTGGCCGGCAGCGCCACGTTGATCCGGCATCCCGAGGCGGTCCGCCCGTGGCAGCACGTGCTGAACCCCTTGAGCGGGTACCTGATGCTCGCCGAGCGCATGTGGGACTCACACGACTACGCGGAAGCGTGGAACTTCGGCCCGTCCGACCGCGACGCGCAGTCCGTGCGCGCGGTCATCGCCCGGCTGTCGGAGCTGTGGGGCGAGGAGATTCCTTGGGAGCAGGACCGCGGCGATCATCCGCACGAGGCCCCGGTTCTGCGCCTCGACTCCTCCAAGGCCGCCGAGCGGCTCGGCTGGGACGCCCGGTTGGGATCTCGACGCGGCGCTGGTCAGCATCGCGGACTGGTACCGCGGCTACCGCGACGGCGCGGACCCGCGCGACCTCGTCGCGGCGCAGATCAAGGCGTTCGGCTAGCCGGCGACGCCGGCGACGGCGCGCTCGCGCCACCACTCGACGGTGTCGGCGAGAGTGCGCTCCAGCGGTATCTCCGGCTCCCAGCTGGTCGCCTCCGTGAGCTTTTCGTGTGAGCCGCGGATCTCGGCGACCTCGTGCTCGCGCAGCAGCGCGGGGTCGGTCGTCTGCGCGAGCTCGACGCCGGCGTGGCGCGCGAGTCCCGCGAGGATCTCGCTGATCTCGGTCGAGCGCCCGCTGCAGACGTTGTAGACGTCAGGGTCGGCGCGCTCGAGTGCCAGCCAGTAAGCGCGAACGACGTCGCGCACGTCGGTGAAGTCCCGGCGGACATGGAGGTTGCCCGTGACGATCTCCACCGGCTCGCCCGGGCGCCCCGCCGCACCTGCTTCGGCGATCTGGCGCGCGAACTTCGAGATCACGTAGGCGTCGGACTGCCCGGGACCGGCGTGGTTGAAAGCGCGCATCCGGACCACGTGCATTCCGTAGGCGTCGGCGTAGAACCCGGCCGCGAGGTCACACGCAGCCTTGCTGACCGCGTAGGGATTCTGGGGGCGCAGGTGGTGCTCCTCGGTCAGGGGGAGGCTGTCGTGGTTGCCGTACTCCTCTCCCGAGCACGCGACCAGCACGCGGGCCTCCGGGCAGTCGTGGCGGACCGCCTCGAGCACGTTGAGAGTCGAGTCGAGGTTCGTGCGGATCGCGGTCTCCGGGCTCTTCCACGAGGAGGCGACGGAGGCCTCCGCGGCGAGGTGGAAAACCGCGTCCGGAGCGGCCGCGCGGACAGCCGCGCGAGCGCCGCCGGGACTCGTCAGGTCGGCGATCACGTACTCGTTGAGGTCGGCCGTTGTCGCGCCGTCGTGGGGGCGCCGGCCGAGGCCCACGACGTGCGCGTCCCGGGCTGCGCACAGCTTGGCGAGGTGACGCCCGGCAAAGCCGGTGGCGCCGGTGATCAGCACCCGCATGACCCGCAAAGCTACAGGACAGCCGGTTGGGACGGCCGGGGGCGAGGGATACCCTTGCGCCCGTGCAACCGTCCGCCCCGGCCCCCCTGTCCGTGCTCATGGTGACGTGGAACTGCCGCGCAGCGGTGACGCGGACGCTCGCGGCGCTGGCCACACAGCTACAACCCGGCGATCAGCTGGTCGTCGTGGACAACGCGTCCACGGACGGGACCGCGGACGCCGTCGCCGGCGTCGTGCCGGGAGCGACCGTGCTCCGCAACGCCGAGAACGTGGGATTCGCACCGGCATGCAACCAGGCCGCGGAAGCAGCTCGCGGCGACCTGCTCCTGCTGCTCAACCCCGACGCCACGCCGGCCCCGGGCCTGTGCGACGCGATCCGGCGCCCGTTCGGTGACGGTCGTGGGTGGGCCGCCTGGATGGGGCTCGTGACAGCAGGCGGCGGCCGCACGATCAACACGTCGGGGGGCGCCATCCATTTCACCGGGATCGCCTGGGCAGACGAGTCCGGGGAGCCCGCCTCGCAGGTCTCGCGCCCCCGCGAGGTCCCCTTCGCCTCAGGCGCCTGCATGGCGGTGCCGCGCGCGACCTGGTTGGCCCAGAGCGGCTTCAGCCCGGAGTTCTTCATGTACCACGAAGACGTCGACCTCTCGCTGCGCCTGCGGCTCGGCGGCGGGCGCATCGGCCTCGAGCCCGGCGCGCGCGTCGATCACGAGTACGAGTTCCACAAGGGACCGGCAAAGTGGCGAATGCTCGAGCGAAACCGGTGGGCGACGATCATCCGCACGTACCCCGGCGCGCTGCTGGCGCTGCTCGCTCCGGCGCTGATGGCCACGGAGCTGGCGCTGATGGCTGTATCGCTGGGCGCCGGATGGGGGCCGCAGAAGGCCCGCGCGTACGCCGATACGTTGCGTGCCCTGCCGCGCCTGATGCGCGAGCGGCGGCGCATCCAGTCGACCAGGCAGGTGTCCGCCGCGCAGTTCGCGGAGGTGTTCACCCCGCGGCTGTCCTCGGCCTACCTCGGTCGCGCGGCTTCCTCCAAGCCGCTGAACGCGCTGCTTTCGATCTACTGGGCGGCCGTGCGCGCCGTGCTGCGCGCCTCCAGCACCCGGCGATAGATGTCGAACGTCTCGCGCGCGGCACGCTCCCACGTGAACTCGGGCCATCTGCGCCGTCCGCGCTCGACCAGCTCGGCACGCCGGGCGTCGTCGTCGAGCAATCGCGCAATCGCATCGGCGATCGCTTCGACATCGAGCGGATCGAACAGCTCGGCCGCGTCGCCCGCGATCTCGGGCAGCGCCGACAAATTCGAGCAGGCAACCGGCACGTCACGGCGCATCGCCTCCAGGACCGGCAGCCCGAACCCTTCGAGCAAGCTGGGGTACGCGAACACCGTGGCGGCGGCGTAGAGCCCCTCCACCACCGCGTCGTCGACCCAGCCGGTGAACACCACTCGCTCACCGACGCCGCGCGCGTGGGCGGCGCCGCGCAGCGCGTCCTGCTCCAGGCCCCCATGGCCGGCCACGACGAGGCGCACGTCTCGATCGGACCCCAGCCTGGCAAAGGCGGAGATCAGGCGATCGAGGTTCTTGTGCCGTAGCGCGGCTGAGATGGTGAGCACGATCGGGCCGCTTCCGAGCCCGTACCGCTCCCGCAGCTCGGCTGCCGGCACCGGATCGGGGGCCGGGGACATGCCGAACCCCAGATGCACCACGTCCACCTTCGCGGGGTCGAGGCTCAGCGTGTCCACCAGGTCGCGCTTGCCGGCGTGCGAGATCGCGATCACCCGATCGGCACGGCGTGCGCCGAGCGGGACGAGCGCCCGGAGTCCCAGCCGGCTCCCGCGCGGGAACGTCTCGGGGAAGTGGTGATAGATGAGGTCGAGCACCGTCACGACCGACGGCACCGGACACAGCGGCGGCGTCGTGGTGCCGAGGCTGTGCAACAGGTCGACGCCGTCGCGCCGCAGGCGCAGCGGGAGCCAGGTCAGCTCTCCCGCGACCCGGCGCGGCTTGCTGGCCGAGCGCAGGGGAGCCGGCACGAAGGTGGCCGCGGGCGCCCACGGCTCCGCCGAGAGGGTGTCGAGCGCCTCGGGTGCCACGTAGGCGACCAGCTCGAGCTGCGGCTGCAGGTCGTGGAGCGCGCGCAGCAGGTTGCGGGCGTATATCTCCGAGCCACCGACCTGGCCGGGAACGAGGAAGAGCAGGTTGACGCCGAGCCGCGCCGGCCTGCCGGGGTCAGCGTTCGCCGACGGTCTCCTCCTGCCTTCGCACGGTTGGCGCATCCACGTGCTCCGGGTAGTTCCCTTGCTCTGCCTCGGCGAGGCGCTTGCGCGCGTCCCGCAGCTCCTGGTCCAGGCGCGCCACCTGCTGAGCGAGGATCTTGGACTCGTCGGAGAGGCGTGAGACGGCCAGCGAGAAGTTCAGCAGCAGCGCCAGCACGAACGCGAACCCCACCACGAACAGCGTGTTCGACGGCGTTGCGATCCCGACCCAGCCCGAGAGCTTGTCGAGCAGCCCGGTCCAGGCGGCGAGCACGAGCAGCACGACCGCGCTCAGGAGCCACAGCAGGGCATACCGCTCCATCAGACGGCGGCGGCGGACCAGCTCGAAGACGAGCAGCAGGAGCAGCGCGGTGACGACGACGGCGATGCTCTGGATGCGGCTGTCCACTAGATGCCCCTCTGTGCGGCGACCGGTGCGTCGGATCCCGGGTCGATCGCCGGACGCGAGCGGAACAGGCCGACGAGCACGGCAAGCAGCACCTTGAGCATGTAATAGACGCTGAGCGGATTCGTGATCGACGAGCGTCCGCTGAGCCGCTCGCTCATGCGCACCGGAACCTCGCGCATGCGCAGGCGATGTGCGTGCATCAGCAAGATGGCCTCGACCTCGGGGTAGTCGTGCGGGTAGTCGCGCGCAAAGAGCTCGATGCCGCGGCGGTTCGTCATGCGAAACCCGGAGGTCGGGATCGGTCACGCGCTGGCGCACGATCAGCGACATCAGGCCGGAGAAGAGCATGATCCCGGTGCGGCGCACCCACGGCACCTTGTAGCCGGGGCCTTCCCGGAAGCGGCTGCCTGTGACCATGTCGATCTCATCGTCGTCGCACAGCGCGGCCGTGAGCGTGGGCAGGTAACCCGGATCGTGCTGGCCGTCGCCGTCGACCTGCGCCGCAAGGTCGTAAGCGTTGCGCTGCGCGTACTTGTAGCCGGTCTGGACGGCTCCGCCGATCCCGAGGTTGAACGGATGCTGGATCACCGTCGCGCCGGCCCGCTCGGCCTGCTCGGCCGTGCGGTCGGTGGAGCCGTCGTCGACGACCAGCACGTCGAAGTCGGGGCACTGCTCGTGGATCGCCGTGACCACGCGCGCGACGGATTCCTCCTCGTTGTAGGCGGGCACGATCGCAAGTCTGTTGCCGAGGCGCTCCGGCATGCTCCCGGCAAGCTTACGGATGCGTGCCGATGCGAGGCCCCGATGGCCGTCCTACAGGCGCCTCTAAGCTGCCCACCGTGCCGAACACGCCGAGCGTGAGCGTCTGCATCCCGACGTACAACTACGCGCGCTACCTCCCGCGCGCGATCGAGAGCGTGCTGGCCCAGACCTACGGGGACTTCGAGCTGATCGTGAGCGACAACGCCTCAACCGACGATACGCAGGAGGTCCTCGCCCGGTTCTCCGACCCGCGGATCAAGACTTTCCGCAACGAGCGGAACCTCGGGCTGTTCGGCAACTTCTCGCGCTGTCTCGAGCTGGCCGGCGCCGACATGGTCAAGTTCGTGTGCGCGGACGACTGGCTCGATCCCGCCTACCTTGCCCGGACCGTGCCGCTGATGCAGCGCCACGACGAGATCGGCCTGCTGACGACGGACGGCTTCTTCGTCGACGAGCAGGGCAACACGTTCGCGCTCAGCACACCCGAGTTCGACGGCGGCCCGGTCGTGCGTGCGGCCGACGCGCTGCGCGTGCAGGCCGGTTCGCTGAACGTGATCGGGATGCCGAGCAGCGTGCTGCTGCGGCGCGCGGCGGTCGAGGCGGCGGGCGGCTTCGACGCCCGCTTCGCGCCGGCCAGCGACGTGCACCTGTGGCTGAAGCTGCTGAACCGCTGGGACGTCGGCTGGATTGACGGAGCCGCTCTGTTACCTGCGCGTGCACACGTCGAAGGAGCACGGTTACGGCAACGACCCGACGGAGGCCACCTTCCTGAGCTGGAAGGACGTCGCGGGGCAACCGGGATCGACGATCGACGCGCAGACCCTCGACGCCGCGCTCTACGCCGAGGCCGAGCGCAGCCTGCTGCACGCCCTGGCGCTGGTGGCGACCGCGCACCCGCGGCGCGCGGTTCGCATCCTGCGCTTCACCGGGCGACACGTCCGCTGGCGTCGTGTCCTGCCTCGCTTCGCGCTGCGCCTGCCCGGACTGCTGCGCGCGCAGATCGCACGGATACGCGCGCTGCGTTCGCGGCGCCTGGTGATCTACGGCCGGACCGTGCGGACCGGCGAGCCCCTCGATCCGTGAGCGTTCCGACCCGCCGCTCGTCGCGGAGGCGAGCACCGCCCGGTCGTCGGTCGTCGTCGCGACCAGCCTGCTGCTGAGCGAGCCTGCTCGGCGGCCTGCTGGCGCTGCTGATCGTCGGTGATCGTGGGCGAGGGGCCGGAGACCGACGGGTTCCTCGCCGCGTACTCCGTGTACCTGGTCTGTTCATCCTGTTCGGCTCGACGTTGCGAGTTGCGCTCGTGCCGCTGTTCGGGCTCGACCGCCGACGAGACGCGAGTTCCGGCGGCGCGCCGTCGACGGCGCTGCGCGATGCTGCCGCCGTCTCGGCGATCGGCTGCGCCGTGCTGCTGGTCGCCTCACCGCTGCTCGGAAGGTGCTGGTCCCGGACGGCCGCGCAGAGGCGCAGACACCGCCGCCGTCAGCGTCGCGATCCTGAGCGTTGGCCGCGTACTGCCAGGTGTGGTCCGCGATGCTCTCGGCGGTGCTCGGCGCCGTGCGCCGCTTCGTCGAGCAGCGCGCTGTTCTACCTGCTGCAAGCGCGGTGTCGCGGTCGCGCTCGGCGCCGGGCTGATGGCGGGGATCGGGATCGAGGGCGCGGCGCATCGGCGCGCTCGGCGCCGCCGGCGTGCTGCTCGCCGCGCACCTCGTGTACACTCGGGCGCTTCGGCTTCAGGCCCTACCCGCGTGGCGGCCGCTGCGGCGAGCGCAGAGACCTGGCGGCTGGCCGGCACCGCCGCGGCCGGCGCGTCCGTGCCGGTGGTGCTGCAGATCACCGCGACGATCAGCCTCGCGGCCGTGTCCGGGCGCACCGGCGCGGTCACCGCGTACAGCTACGCCTACTTCGTCACGGTGCTCGCGACCGGCATCACGGCCGGCGTGATCGGCCTCGTGACGATGCCGAACCTGATCGCCGCGCTGCACGAGCGCGGCGCGAGCCGCGGCCGAGGACTACCTGCGGAGATGGCGCCGTTCTCGATCTTCCTGTACGTGCCGCTGGCGGCGGGATACTGCGGTCTTCGGGCGCCCGCTCGTGGACGCCGTGCTGGACGGGACCGCTGAGCCCGGAGACCGTCGACATCCTGTGGGACGCGTCGCGCATCTTCCTGCTGATGGGCCTCGCGTGGGCGCTGCTGGCGCCGCTCACGACCGTCGCGCTGTCGCTGCAGCGCTACCGCGCGCTCGCGCTGCGATCGCGCGGCGATGATCCCGGTGCACGCGCTGCTCGTGATCCCCGCGGCGTCCGAACGGTCCCGTCACGGCGGCCGGCGCGCACGCCGTCAGCGGCACGCTCCTCGTGCTCGGCGATCTGGTGATGGTGTTCGGGCGGCGGACGCGCGAGTGCCGGCGCTGCGCGCCGTCGTCGCGTGCCTGCCCGGCGGCGCCGCTCGCGCTGGTCTGTTCCTGCTGGTCTGGGCCTGTGATCGATCCCGACGAGCGTCGGGCCGCGATCGCCGGCCTGGTGGTCGCAGCGATCCTCTACGCGGTGCTCTCGTCGTGCTCTGGCGCTCGGTCGGCGGCCGCGCGCTCGCGCTGCTTGCGGGCGCCGCGCCTAGCGCGGCCCCACGCGAGCTCCGCCAGCCGCGTTCGCTCGGCCGGGTCCGCCTGCTGCGTACTGGCGCGTGCGGTTGTCGGCGACCAGCGGGTTTGCCTGTTCGCCGCTGCGGAATGTCGCGCTCGCCGGCCAGCGGTCCCGCTCGTAGGCCTCGCCGTCGCGCCCGACGACCAGCGCCTCGCAGCCCGCGTGCCCCGACCTGCCGCGTGATGCTGTGCTGGCCGCTCTCGAGTCGCCACGCGCCGCGTCTTCGTACGTCACACCGCGCCAGTCCAGCGATCCAGCATCAGTCGCGCTCGGCATCGCGAATGCGTTCGTGCGCAGGTGCGGATTCGGGAACGGGTCGAAGCTGCCGCCGCCGCAGCAGGCGCGCGGACAGGGGCGAGCGAGGACAACGAGGCTCTCGTAGGACCCGCGTGCGCCGACACCATCCCCAGCCCTCTTGCGCTCAGGTGGCGTCCAGCGGGTGCGAGCCAGCCGTCGGCGCCAGCAGCTCGCTGATCGAGTTCAGGAAGTACAGCCGGTCGGCAGTCGAGGCGCTCGCGCCGCGATCCGCGGTAAGCGGCGAGGTCGAGCTTCGGCGCCGGGTCACGAGCAGCTCTCGCACTCGACTCCCTCGAGCGCCGCCTCCCATGGACCGCGATCGCACCCTCGTCGTCGAAACCGTTGAGACATCGCAGCGAGCCGGTGATCCGTGCCGGCGGGATGCTCTCTGTACGATCTCGCGAAGCGCTCGACCGGCTCTGTGCCGAGTGGCGCCCAGACCAGATGGACAACGCAGATCGGTCGTGTCATAGGTCATGCAGCGCCGACGTGCTGGGTGTGTGGAGCGGAGGCAGAACCGGATGCCTCAGTACAGCGGGCTGGAACTGTACCGGTGCCGCCAGTGCGCTTTTCTGTTCGGCGCCGCAGCGCGCCGCGAAGAACCTGCAAGGAGCTCTACGGCGCCGCGTACTTCGACGACGTACGCCGGGCGGCGAGACGTACGACGAAGACGAGGCGCAGCGCCGCTACGAGGCGCGGATCCGCGTCGCGCTCGTGCAGCGATACTTGCCGGCGGGCCGACTCCTCGAGGTCGGCGCCGCGGCCGGGCACTTCCTCGACGAAGCCCGGCAAGCCGGGCTTCGACGCTCTGCGGCATCGAGCCGGCGAGGCCGGAGGCCGAACGCTCCCGCGAGCGGCTCGACGTGGACGTCCAGGCGGGATTCGTCGAGCAGGCGGACCTCGGACGGGCAGCTTCGACGTCGCCTGCGCCTGGCACGTCCTCGAGCACCTCGCCGAGCCCCGCCGATGCCCTGCACCGGCTCCGCACCGCGCTGCGGCCGGGCGGCCACCTGCTGCTCGAGGTACCGAACATCGAGAGCGTCTAGCGCGCGCCGGCAGCGTCGATCGCTGGTTCCACCTCGACCCGGAGCACCACGTCGGCCACTACGGTCCCGCACGCTGCGGCTGCTGCTCGAGCGCAACGGGTTCGAGCGTGCAAGGGATGGAGACGTTCCCCGCGCTCGGCTACGTGCGCCCGCAGCGCGCGCTCTCGCCCGGCCGGCGTCGCGGTGCAGCTGAAGGAGCTCGTCCGACGTGCGCACAGCGCCCCGCCGCCCCCACCCGTCGAAGCACGAGGTGCTGCGAGCGCTTCGCTACAACCAGCGCCGGATCCGGGATCGGGACGATGAAGCGCCCGCCCGCGTCGCGGTAGGCCTGCTGCTCGGCGACGATCTCGTCGGCCATGTTCCAGGCCAGGATCAACGTGTAGTCGGGGCGATCCTCGGCAAGCCGCGCCGCCTCCACGACCGGCAGGTGCATGCCCGGTGTGTACAGACCTTGTTTCAGCGGGTTCTTGTCCGCCACGTAGTCGAGCAGCTGCGGGCCGATGCCGCAGTAGTTGAGCAGCGTGTTGCCCTTGGCGGCCGCTCCGTAGCCCGCGACGCGCGCCCCGTCGCGCCGCAGGTCACCGAGCAATCGCAGCAGGCGCTCGCGGATGCCGGTCACGCGCGCGGCGAAGTCCGCGTACGTGGCGAACCGCCCGACGCCCGCCTCCTCCTCCCGCTCGAACGCTGCTGCGGCCGCCTCGGTGCGCTCGTGGGCGGCTCCGGTGCGGCACACCGACGCGCGGATCGAGCCGCCGTGCACGTCCGGGAAGAACTCGACGTCGAAGATGCGCAGGCCGTGGCGCTCCATCACGTGCTCGAGCGCGCGCAGCGAGAAGTAGAAGAAGTGCTCGTGGTAGACGGTGTCGAACTCCGCGCGGTCGAGCAGCTCGAGCAGGTACGGCGCCTCGACCTGGAACACGCCCTCGTCGGCGAGCAGGGTCGCGACGCCCTCCATCGTGCCGTTCAGGTCGGGGATGTGCGCGACGACGTTGCAGCCGACCATGAACGACGCGGGACCGTGCTCGTCGCGCACGCGGCGCGCGATCGCCCGGCTCGAAGAACTCGTTCACGGTGTCGATGCCGTTGGAGCGCGCGATCTCGGCGATGTTCGTCGCCGGCTCGATGCCGAGCGTGCGGATCCCGGACGGCGCGAAGCCCTTCAGCAAGGTCCCGTCGTTGCTGCCGATCTCGACGACGAGGTCGTCCGCGCTCAGCCCGAAGCGCGACACCGCGTCGCGGGCGAGCGCGTGGAAGTGCTCGGTGATCGACGACGAGGTCGAGGTCACGTACACGTAGTCGCGGAAGATCTGCTCCGGCGGGACGGTGTGCATGAGCTGCACGAGCGTGCAGTCTCGGCAGAACCCGACCTCGAGCGGAAAGGACGGCTCGGCGGAATCGAGCTGCTCTTCCTTCAGGAAGCTGTTCGCCAGCGGCGTGCTGCCGAGGTCGAGGAAGGAGCGGACCTCGGTCCCGCACGAGCGGCAGCGCATCAGGCGCTGACCGCGATCGGCGCCTCGGCCAGCATCTGCCTGATCCCGTCGCGCGGACCGAGCAGCGGGGTGCGCGCGGCTGCGCTCGCGCGGTCCACGAGCAGCCCCGCCCCCAGCGGCCGCGGCGCCGCGAGGCCCAGCTCGTCCGTCGCGACGGGCCGGATCAGGCCCGCGTCGAGGCCCAGCTCCTCCGCGGCCACGCGCGCGAGGTCGGAGCGCAGCATGCGCTCCGCGCCCGCGACGTGGAAGACGCCGCGCTCGCCCGCCTCGACCAGGTCGCGGACGACCTCGGCGGCGTTCGCCGCGGCGGTCGGCGTGCCGATCTGGTCGCCCGGCGTGCGGAACTCCCGGCCCTCCGACGAGCGCGGCCCACAGCTGGAAGACGAAGTTCTTGCGCCGCCGCTCGTGGCCGTACACGCACGACACCCGCGCGACGATGAAGTCGTCGCCGGTCAGCTCCGGCAGCGCCTGCTCGACCTCGACCTTCTGGCGCCCGTACTCGTTGATCGGGCTGACGTCGCGCGCTTCGTCGTAGGGACCGTCGGCGCCGTCGAACACGTACTCCGACGAGAAGAACACGAAGGTCGCGCCCGCCGCGCGCGCCGCCGCCGCGAGCGCCAGCGTGCCGTCGACGTTCAGGGCGCGCGCTGCGTCTGGCTCCAGCTCGCAGCGCTCCACGTTGGAGATCGCCGCGGGGCAGAGCACGACCCGGGGCCGCACCTGCTCGACGAGCTCGAGGACCGCGCCGGTGTCGCGCATGTCGAACGGGCACGAGGTCCTCCCCGCGCTGGTCGTGCGCGGTGGCGACCACCGGCCCCGAGCCTGCGAAGACGCGTGCGAGATGCCCGCCGACGAGGCCGGACGCCCCGACGACCAGGAACGGGCGCTCGCTCATCCGTGCTTCAGCGACCAGTCGTAAGGGATCTGGTCGGAGAACGGGTCGAGCCTGACGATCTCGTCCGGGGTCGTGCGGGATCGAGGCGCAGTTCGCGACGATCGAGCGGTGCTCGCCGATTCCCTTGAAGCCGTTCCAGACGAACGGCGGCACGGTCACGAGCGCATAGTTGGCCTCGCCCAGGTAGATCTCGTCGAGCGGCGCCGCGCGTCGGCGATCCGTCGCGGTCGTCGAACACGACGAGCTTGATCTTCCCGTACGGCACCGCATAGTTGATCGTCATCCGCTCGTGCAGGTGCCATGCCTTGATGGCGCCCAGCTCGACGACGGAGAAGTAGATCTCGCCGAACTCCTCGAAGTGCGGGTCGTCGGCGCGCAGCATGTGCATCACCATGCCGCGCTCGTCCGGGATGCGGCGCAGCGGATGGACTTTGACCCCGTCGATCACGGGCGCGAACTATAGGACGGCGCGCAGCGCCATCAGCAGCGCGACCGGCAGCCCGGCAACGAGCAGGACGGCGAGCACCCATAGCAGCGCCGCGCTGACCCACGACGGATGGAACAGGGCTGCCCGCTCGAACGCGTCTCCCAGCGCGGAGAGCATCGACCGCGACTCCCCGCGCTCGAAGACGAGCGTGAGGTCCGTTCCCGCGTCACGCCTCGTCGAGCATCAGCGCTGCTCGTCCTCGCCGCCGCCTGCACGCCCCCGTAGAGCGCGACCTTCCGCCGCCCGACGTTGCGCACGCACACCCCGATCTGACGTCCCGGCGACGATGCCGTCCGGGGACGCCGAGACGGTGGTCCGGCCGCGGTAGCCGGCCGGGACCGAAGCTCGTGCCCGCCGGCGCCGCCACCAAGCGTGACGACCTCGAGCGCGGCCCGGGCGCTCCGAAGGTGTCGACGACGAACTTCACCGAACGCGCGTCCGCGGGCACGTCGATCGGCCCCTGGCAGGCCAGGTCCCGCGGCTCGCAGCACCGCGGCGACCTGCGCCGGCTGCACGCCGAGCGTGAACGCGAGCCGCCGTTCGTCGAGCGCCGCAACGGCCAGCAGGCCCGCGACACCGAGCACGAACACGGCGACGAACGCGATCAGCGGGAGTCTGCGCGCGTCACGCATAGAACCTCCCCACCACGATCCCGAGCGAGGCCAGCTGGAGCACCGCGAGCCCGCCGAGCAGGAGCGCCGCCGCCACGGGCTGCCGGCGCGCCGGCAGCACGGACACCGCGGCCGCGGCAGCCGCGCCCATCAGCGCGATCAGCGGCAGCAGGTACCGGCCCTGGTTGAACGCGCCGGAGCCGCCGACGAGCGTCCGGAACTCGGTCCAGTGCAGCCCCGCGAGCAGCGTCAGCACGACGAGCGCGAATGCCGCCGCAAGCGCCCGGTCGACGCGCGGCCACGCCCGCACGACCGCGACCACGGCGCCTGCCAGCAGCGCCAGCGTCAGCAGCGCGAGCAGCAGGTACACGGGCTCGGGGAACTCGACCTCGAGCCACCCGAACGCCGCCCAGCCCTGGGTCAGCCAGATGTCGTAGACGGGCAGGTCCGGCATCCCGCCGAACCGCTGCTGGAACGGCAGCCGCGGGAGGTAGTACTGCCACATGTAGCTGCCCGCCTCGCGCGGATTGAACGACGTGAGGCTCGGTGTCGGGTTCTGCGTGCCGGTTCCGACCTGGTTGACGGCCGGCCGGTCGAGCGCGCGCGCGGTCCCGAGCCACGCCCCGACGATCACGGCGAGCACGACCAGCGGCGCAGCGAGTGCGACCCATCGGCGGGGTGCGCGGTCGAGCCGCACGTACCCGGCGGCGAGCACCACCAGCGCTCCTGGCACGAGTGCGTAGCCCGTCGCCTTCGTCACCACCGCCAGCCCGACGACCGCGCACAGCGCCACGCCGTCCGCGGTGCGCAGCCCGCGCTTCAGGATGCGCGCGAACAGCCAGAACGCGACGCTCCAGGTGGCGAACAGCATCGCGTCCGGGGTCACGGACGCCGAGATGAAGGTGACCATCGGCTGCAGGCCCGCGACCGACGCCGCCACCAGCTGCAGCAAACGGTTGCGCGCGAACAGCTCCCCGGCGAGCAGCCACGTCCCCACGACGGTGACCAGCAGCAGCAAAACGGATCCGAGCCGCGCCAGGTAGAGGCGGTCGAAGATGTCGCCGCCCGAGGCGATCAGATAGGGCACGGACTCGTAGAGGTAATAGAGCGGCGGGTTGGTCGAGGCCGGGTTCGGGCCGCCACCGTCGCTGCGGGCGGAGTCCGGCAGCCGCGCCTCCGACTCACGCCAGCGCTCGTATGCCGTCTCGCTCCACTCAGGCTTGGTCTGCAGGACGGCCGCGGTCTGATCGGAGTTCGAGCGGTCGTGTGCGAGCAGCTGCTCGGTCGAGAAGAGCGCACGGTCGGCGTCGCCCGGCAGCTCGAAGTCCTCCGCCAGGCGCTGCACGTAGCCGAAGTGGCTGTTCTCGTCCGGCGACTGGAACGGCGGAACGAACAGCGCCCACGCGACGCCGAGCAGGGCGACGGCACACAGCAACAGGAGAAGCGGACGAGGCAGCGTCTGTCTGGCGCGACGCAGCCGACCGCGGTCGGCAGCGGGGGGCACGGGGGCGGCGAGGCTACCATGAAGCGCCGCAACCATCCCGTGAACACGACGACTTCCACCGAGATCGAGCATCTGCAGCGGGCCCTCGCGGAGGCCGAGGCCGAGGTGCTGCGGCTGCGTGAGCACCACTCGCTCGAGATGGCTCGCCTGGAGCGGCAGGTCTACTGGCTCGACCGCTGGGGCATCGACCTCGACGCATGGATGCGGCGCCGGCCGGTCCGCCTGGCCCTGCGCGCGCTCGGGTTCGTGATCGCGCCTGCCGCGGCGCCTGCGCGAACGCAGCCGATGATCTCGACTGTGTCCGTCGTGGTGCCGGTCAAGGACGGCGCGCGATATCTGGGCGAGCTGCTCGCGGCGGTCGCGACCCAGCGCATCGACGCGCAGGTCGAGGTGCTGGTCGTCGACTCCGGGTCGCAGGACGACTCGACCGCCATCGCCCGTTCCCGCGGCGCCCGCCTGATCGAGATCGCACCGGCGCAGTTCGGGCACGGGCGCACGCGCAACCTTGCCGCCGAGCAGACAGCCGGGGAGGCCGTCGTCTTCCTGACGCAGGACGCCACGCCCGCGGGCGACGATTGGCTTGCGTCACTTGTCGCGCCGCTCGACGGCGATGGGCGGGTGGGCATGGCGTTCGGGCCGCACCTGCCGCGCCCGGACACCAGCGCGACGATCGCGCGCGAGCTGTCGGAGTTCTTCGGATCGTTCACCGACCAGGAAGTGCGCCTCGACGACCACCCGCAGCCGGACGACCCGGCCTCTGGGTTTTTCTCGAACGTCAACTCGGCCGTGCTGCGCACCTGCTGGGAGCAGGTGCGCTTTCGCGATGTCGCGTATGCGGAGGACCAGGCCTTTGCGCGTGACGCGATGGCGGCGGGATGGCGCAAGGCCTACGTGCCGGGCGCCGGCGTGCTGCACGCCCACGACTACCCGTTCCCACAGTTCATGCGCCGGTACTTCGACGAGTACCGGGGCCTCGCGGAAACGGTGGGACACAAGGAGCCGTTGCGCCCGCGGAACGTGGCCAAAGGCGTGCGTGGCGACATCGTCTACATGCGGACCCGGGGCATGGGCGGTCAACAGATCGCGGCCGGGGCGGGACGCTCCCTGCGCCATCATGCCGGGCGCGCGGTCTTCTCCGCACTCGGGTCAAGGGCCGAACGCCTCCCCGGCCCCCTCGCCCGGCGGCTGTCGCTCGAGGCACGCCAGACTGCAGCGAACGTGCCTCTCCCCTACGAGTACGTGCGGCCCTACTTCACCGGCTCCCCGGCACCACTGGCCGCACCCTCACCGAATGACGGATCGCGGGAGCGGCTGCACATCGCCTGGCTGATCCCTCCGTTTCGCCGTGGGAGCGGCGGGCACATGACGATCTTCACGATCGCCGACGAGCTCGAGCGGCGCGGGCACTCGTGCTCGATCTGGGTCCACGATCCGACGCGGATCATCCACGGCGGCGGGTCCGGGGCCCAGCGCGAGCTGCACGAGGGCTTCACGCCGCTGCGTGCGGGCGTCTTCTCGGGCTTCGAGGACTGGCAGGGCGCCGACGTCGCGATCGCGACCGGATGGCAGACCGCCTATCCGCTGTGGACCCTCGCCGGCTGCAAGCTGAAGGCATACCTGGTCCAGGACTACGAGCCCGACTTCTTCGCGGCCTCGGCGGAGCGGTTGTGGGCGGAGGAGACCTACCGCATGGGATACGCCTGCATCGCGGCGAGCACCTGGCTCGCAGAGCTGCTCACAGATCGCTACGGCGCGCGCGCCGACACGTTCGAGCTGGGGGTCGACCTCGACGTATACAAACCGCTCGACGTGCCGCGCGACGATCGCACGATCGTCTACTACGCCCGCCGCTCGACCCCGCGGCGCGCGACCGAGATGGGCCTGCTGGCGCTCGACGAGGTGGTGCGCCGCCGTCCCGGCACGCGGGTCGTGCTGTTCGGTGACACAAAGGTGCCCGAGCTCTCCTTCCCGCACGAGTTCGCGGGCGTGCTCGACGCCGCGGCGCTCGCGCGCCTCTACAACGAAGCCACGGCCGGGCTCGTCATCTCGCTCACCAACTACTCGCGGATGCCCAAGGAGATGATGGCCTGCGGCCTCCCCGTGGTGGACGTACGCCATCCCAGCGTCGTGTCCGCCTTTGCGTCCGGTGAGCAGGTGATCGAGCTGGCCGACATGGACTTCGTCTCGATCGCCGACCGGCTCGTGTCGCTGCTCGACGACACCGAGCGGCGCTCACGCCTCGGCGAAGCCGGACGCAGCTTCGTGCAGGGCATGACGTGGACGGCCGCGGCGATCCAGATCGAGGACGCGATGCGCCGCCGGCTCGCGGAGCGCTGGTCCGACGCGGTTGACGGCGATCAGAGGCGCTCGGCCAGCGTGCCCTCGGCGCGCCGGTAGAGCACGACGCTCGCGGCTAGCAGCAGCGCCACGATCCCGAACGGGATCAGCAGCAGCGGGGCGCCGCCGATCGATTCGGCCGCGCTCGGCGCCGACGGGTCGATCACGGCGTGGCGCGCCTGCTCGATGATCGCCGCGAGCGGGTTCATCATCAGGAGCTCGCGCACGCTGTCAGGCACGGTCACGATCACGTAGATGATCGGCGTGCCCCAGAACAGCATCTGGGTGATTACCTCCCAGATCGGCGCCATGTCGCGGAACGGCACGTAGAGCACGGCGAGCAGCATGGACACCGCGACCGTCAGCGCGAGCAGGCACACGACAAGCGGAATCAGCTCCAGCCACGCTGCCTGCGGAGCGATGCCCGTCACGAGCACGAACACCAGCACGACGCACAGGTTCAGGCCCAGGTTGAAGGCTGCGGTGAGACCGACCGACAGCGGCACGACCGCGGGCGGGAACGGGACCTTGCGCAGCAGGCCCTCGCGCTGCACGAGCGACGTGAGCGCCTGACCGGTGGCCTCCGCAAAGAAGCTCCACAGGACGATCGCGAGCAGCAGCTTGAGCGGATAGTGCTCGATGTCGCCGCCGAACCGCACGACGTGCGTGAAGACGACGTACAGGACGCCGAACACCATCAGCGGTCTCATCAGCGACCACAGGTAGCCCAGCACCGACCCGAAGTAGCGGGTCTTGAACTCCGTCACCGCAAGCGCCACCAGGATCTGGAAGAACCGCCGGCGCCCTGCGGCCATTGGTTGCCGCTCAGCCGCGGCACCGGCCGTCACGCCGACAGCTCGCGCACGCCGAGGCGCTCGATGGTGAACTCGTGTGCCGCGCCCGCGGCCGGCTCGTGGTCGCCCGCGCCCGTCACGACGAACCCGGCCGCGCGGTCCCGCCGGTCCACGACGCCGGCGTTCTCCCCGTCGAGCAGCGCCACCTGCGGCGAGGCGTAGTACCGGCCGGGCGCAAGGAAGCTGTCGAACGTGACCGCGAACACGACCTGCTCACCGGGCTCGAAGCGCCCGGAGCGGCGCCCGTTCCAAGCGCTCGACGTCGCGAACGCGATCGCGCCGGCCTCCGCCTCGATGACGAGCACCAGCGCCGGGTCCTCGAGGCCCCAGTTGAAGTTGACCTGCACCTTGCAGGTGACGGAGTCGCCCGGCGCGACGTACTCGCGCCGCGTGCCCTGCTCGTCCTCGAGCCACGCGTCCGCGACATACGCAGCGCGATCGTCGAGCTCGCCCACAAGCTCGACCGCATCCGCGCCCCGCTCCTGGCGAAAGTTGACCGCCATGTACTGGCCGGTCACGTCCTTGGGGTCGCCGATCGCGATCACCTCGCCGCGCTCCAGCAACAGCGCGCGGTGGCAGAACCGGTTGACCGCGTGCATGTCGTGCGTGACGAAGATGATCGTGCGGCCCTCGTCGCGCAGGCGCTCGAACTCCGTGTAGCACTTGTGCTGGAAGGCGGCGTCGCCCACCGCCAGCACCTCGTCGATCAGGAGGATGTCGGCATCCACCTGGATCATCACGGCGAACGCAAGCCGCACGTACATGCCGGACGAGTAGTTCTTGAGCTTCAGGTCGCGAAACTCCTGGAGCTCGGCGAACTCGATGACGCTGTCGACGCGTTTGCGCGCCTCGTGCGGGTCGAGGCCCAGCAGGATCGCGTTCAGCACCACGTTGTCCTCCGCCGCGAGGTCGGGGTTGAAGCCCACGCCCAGCTCGATGAACGTGGACAGCCGGCCGTTGGCTGTGATGTCGCCCGCGTCGGTGCGGTAGATACCGGCGATGCACTTCAGCAGCGTGCTCTTGCCGGATCCGTTGCGCCCGACGACACCGAAGAACTCTCCCGGCGCGACGGTGAACGAGACGTCGTGCAAGCCCTCCAGGAACTCCCAGCGGGTGCGGCGGAAGCCGTGCAGGGCCCGCTCCTTGAGGGTGTGGTAGCGCTCCTTCGGAACGCGGAACCGCTTGCTGACGTGGTCGACGACGAGTGAATTGGTTGTCATCACGCGTGAGTCTAGGCGTGCCGCTCACGGGGTTTTGCAGGCAATCGCCTACCATGACGCCCCTGTCCGACGACGGAGCAGCTCCACTGCGCACGACGAGTCCGGCCCGCGACCTCGCGCGCGAGGGCCCCGAGGCCAATACACCGCCGGGATCCGGCCGGGCACGCCGGCTGTTCCGCCGGCTTCTGCTGCGCCTGCTCAAGCCGTACACGGCCTATCAGCAGGCGATGGACAACAGGCTGCTTGACGCGATCGACCGCATCGAGGCGCGGCTGGCGCAGGGCCCCCAACAGCTCGAGCAGCTGACCGAGGACCTGCTGGCGGCGACGGAGACGCTGCGCGCGCGCATCGATGCGGGGGAAGACGTGATCGCGGGCAGCCGCGCGGTGCCGTACACGGGCACCGACGTGCTCGAGCAGTTCCGTGACCCGTTCGGAGGTGTGGTGCTCGGGTACCGCGGCGGTGCCGGTGGGGACGGCGATGCGTATGCCGCCTTCGAGGACGTCTTCCGCGGGCCCGAGGAACGAGTCAGGGAACGGCAGCAGGTGTACGTCGACCTCCTCAAGGACCACGCGCCGGTGCTCGACGTCGGCTGCGGGCGCGGAGAGTTCCTCGACGTGCTGCGCGACGCCGGCATCGCCGCCACCGGGGTCGACAGCGATGCCGGGATGGTCGAGCGGTGCGTCGCCAAGGGGCACACGCAGGTTGTCCTCGACCGGGCCGACACCTACCTGGAACGAGCTGCGCCGAGAATTCGCTCGGGGCGGTCTTCTGCGCGCAGGTGATCGAGCACCTGCCGTACGCGGAGCTCAACACGCTTCCTGCGCCTCGCGCACTCGAGGGTGCGTCCCGGCGGCGTCCTCGTCGCCGAGACCGTCAACCCACATGCCCCGCACGCGCTGAAGACCTTCTGGGTCGACCCGACCCACCAGCACCCCCTGTTCCCCGAGGTCGTGCTCGTGTTGTGCCGGATTGCGGGCTTTGACTCCGCATACGTCTTCCACCCCCACGGAACCGGGCACGTGGAGGACGACCGTTACCGCGAGAGCGCGTACGCGGTGGTAGCGACAAAAGCGTGAGGTTCTGCACGATCGCGTCGAGCGCGGACCTCGCCCGGCTCCGCGTGTTGGCCGGCAGCATCTACGAGCACCACCCGGCGGCGCGCCTGACGGTGCTGACCCTCGACGGTGACATGCCCGCCGACCCGCTGCTCGACTGGGTCTCGCCGGAGCATCCGGGCTTCGGCCACGTCGACCCGGCCCTCATGCGCGATCGCAGAGCGGACGCGATCGAGCTGCTGAAGCCCCGCCTGCTCGGCCACCTGATCACCGAGGGTGAGACGGCGGTGATCTATGTCGATGGGGCAGTACACGTGGACGCGCCGCTCGACCCCGTGACGGACGCGCTCGAGCGCCACGGCGCCGTCGTCGTGCCGCGCGCGGGGAGCGCGCTTGTCGCGGTCACTCCGTGGGCGATGGGCTCCGGCTTCGTCCACTGGTGGATCGCGCGCCTGAACGAAGCCGCCGTCCTTGCCCGCGCAACGTGCGGCGAGGACTCGCGCGCCGCGAATCGCACGATGACGCGGTGGCTGGACGTCGCGCCCAGCCGTTACCCGGAGCTGCACGTGCTCACCGATCCCGGTTGCGCGCTCAGCCACTGGAACCTCCACGAGCGCACGCTCGAGCAGCACGGCGGCGAGTTCTTCGCCAACGGCCGGCGGCTGCGGTTCACGCACTTCGAAGCGTTCGACCCCGCGCGCCCGTACCTGTTCGGCCCCGCAGGCAGCCGCGCCCGCACGAGCGAGAACGAGGCGCTGGCCGCGCTGTGCGACCGCTACGCGCAGCGGTTGCTCGCGGCCGGCTGGACGGATCCCCGCCGGCGCGGCGACGTCGGGCGCAGGCTGCCGGACGGCGCCGTGTACGACGACCGGCTGTCGCACCTGCTGGCCGCGGCGACCGACAGCGGACGGCGCCTCGATCCGTTCGATCCCGGCGAGTTCGAGCAGTTCCTCGACTGGCTTGCCGGGCCGGCGCCGCGCGGCGCCAACGCGGGGGTCAACCGCTTCCTGTGGCAGCTCTACTGCGAGCGCGAGGACCTGCAGACGGTGTATCCGGACCTCGATGGCGCCGACGGCGACGGCCTGGTCGGCTGGGCCTGGGTGTTCGGCCGGGTCGAGATGGGCATTCCGGAGCGCCTGCTGCCGCCGCGCCCGCACGCCGTACACGCCGCTGCGCCGGCAAGCGACAGCCGCGTTCGCCTGCCTGCGCTGCCCCGCGGGCCGAAGCCGGGGATGTCGGTGAACGTCACAGGCCTGTTCCGCGGCACGCTCGGGCTGGGCGAGGCCGCACGCGGCTACGTCGAGGGGCTCGAAGCGGCGAACGTGGCGGTCACCACCACGACCGTCGACGTGAGGCAGTTCGTCAAGGAGACCGGCGGACCGCACGCCGGGTACGGCGAGGTGCACTACGCCGAGCGCAGCGGCAACACATCCGCCGGGTTCAACCTGATCTGCATCAACGCCGACGAGCTGGTGGCGTTCGCCGACTCCGTGGGCGAGAGCTTCTTCGCCGCGCGGCCGTCCATCGGCGTCTGGGCCTGGGAGACCGATCAGGTGCCGGAACGCTGGGGACCGGCGTTCAACCTGCTCGACGAGATCTGGGTGTACTCGACCTACGTGGCGGAGAACCTCGGGCGGGCAGCGCCGATCCCGGTCAGGTGCGTGCCACCGCCCGTGTCGCCGCCCGACCCGGGCGACGTCGAGCTCGAGCTCGACGTGCCGGACGGGTTCCGGTTCCTGTTCATGTTCGACTTCTTCAGCACGACGTCGCGCAAGAACCCGGTCGGGCTCGTGAACGCGTTCCGGCAGGCATTCGAGCCGGGCGAGGGACCGCAGCTCGTCGTCAAGACGATCAACGGCGTGCACCGTCCCGAGGCGCTCGAGGAGCTCCTGTGGGCGGCACGCGGCCGCCCCGACGTGCACGTGGTCGACCGCTCGCTGAGCGCGCGTGAGCGCGACGCGCTCGTCGCGGGCTGCGATTGCTACGTGTCGCTGCATCGCAGCGAGGGCTTCGGCCTCACGATCGCCGAGTGCATGGCGCTCGGCAAGCCCGTGATCGCGACGGCGTTCTCGGCACCCACGGACTTCATGACGGAGGACAACAGCTACCCGGTCCCGTACGAGATGACGCGGGTCGGCGCGGACTGCCAGATCTATCCCGCCGAGGGAACGTGGGCCGACCCCGACGTCGCGGCGGCGGCCCGCCTCATGCGCAGGGTGGTCGAGGATCCGGCGGAGGCCGCGGCGAAGGGAGAGCGCGCCCGGGCCGACATCGAGCGCCTCTACGCGCCGCAGGTCACGGGAGCGATCGCACGCGCACGGCTCGCGGAGATCGCGGCGCTGTGGGGCTAGCCGCGACGCCGGCCGAGCCGGTACGCGAGGCCCAGCAGCCAGAACAGCGGCCGCCGCAGCCGCGGGCGTGAGATCACGGCGAGCAGGGCACGTTGCTCGCGCGGCGGCAGGATCGCGCCGGGCCCGACAACCTGGCCCATGCTCTCCTCGAGGCCGGCCCACTTCGCCAGCCGCCGCTCCTGGACGCGGGCCTCGGCGGCGAGCGCGGCCGCCGGTCGCAGCGGCGACGACGCCGTCTCCCTGTAAACACCGAGCAGGCGCTCCACGATCTCGTCCCAGCCCGGCAGCCTCTCCGCCGCCGACGCGAGCAGCTCGAGGTGTCGGCTCCGCTCGTCCGGAGTCACGCAGCAGCGGTAGCGCCCGGTCGGCCGACGCCTCAGCGTCCCATGGAACGAGCACGGCCGCCTCGGGCGGCAGCACCTCTGCCAGCGACGCCTGCGCCGCGAACAGGCATGGCACCTGCGCGCGCGCGGCCTCGAACGGGATCAGGCCAAATCCCTCGTACACGGTCGGATACACGATCGCCGGCGGCGTTGTCGTAGAGCCACGCCTTCTCCGCCTCGCTGACGGCCGCCAGCTCGTGCACGCGGCTCGCGAGCTCGGGCCGCGGGGCAAGGTATGCAGCCTCGTCGCCGCGCGAGGAGCCGTCCTCGACATGCGCGCCCGCGAGCACGAGCGATCCGTCCCACCCCCGCGCGCGCAGCTCCGACATCAGCTTGATCGCGAAGAGCCGGTTCTTGTGGCGGAAGTCGTTGCCGATGCAGAGCAGGAACGCCCCGCTGGGCGCGTCGCGCGGTCGCTGCGGCGCCGCGCTGGCAAACTCCTTGCCGCCCACGGCCATCGGGACCACGCGCACCCGGTCGCGATCTACGAGCTCCTCCCGTACCGCGTCGTCGGCCGCGTGGCGGCTCAGAAAGACGACCCGGTCGGCCAGGCTCAGCGCCTGGCGCGTGACGCGGCGGAACTGCGTCCAGTGACCGAACGACGGGAAATAGGCCGGGTTGTGGAACGCGATCAGGTCGAGGTGTGTGATGACCAGGCGCTCGCCGAGGCGCATCAGCAGGTCGACGTCCTCGCCACCGGTCACCTGGTACGGGCGGTGGACGAGGTCGGTGCGCGACGTCTCGGCGCCGACGTCCGCGGCGGAGAGCCGCTCGACGCCGGGTGCGACACGCTCGAGCTCGCGCGACGCGTCGGCGCCGATGCCTGGGTCGACCAGCACGCGCATCCGCACCGCCTGCGTACGATGCACGGCCTCGATCAGCTCGAGGGTCGCAGCCTGAGCGCCGGAGAGCTCGCCGCGCAGGATGCGCGCGTCCACCGTCATCGACACGCCCGTCACCGACTGGCGCGCGATCGCCACAGCGCGGGCGAGCGTCAGCGGCGCTCCCTCCTCGACCGTGCGGCGCAGGTACGGGTAACGACGCTCGAGCAGGGCCCGGTCCGCGCCGACATCGAGCGTGCCTCCCACAGCGGACAGGCCCGGGAGCACGGACGCCACGAACACATCGTCCGCCACGACGTTGAGGAACCCATGCCGCAGACAACGCTGCGAGAAGTCGATCAGTGCCGCGCGGGGCGAGTCGAATGCCGTGTCGAACGGATCCCACGAGCTCGAGCGCGGCACGCGACAGCCAGACGCAGTGCGACTCGGCCACGGGCGTGCGCGGCAACTGCTGCAGCGATTGCGACGCGATGTCGCGCGCAAGCTGCTCGGGGCTCACGCCCGCCGGCAGCGGCTCGTAGGGTCCGGGAACGGAGACGAGGCCCGCGTTGTTGCCGAGTGTGCTGACGGTGCCCACGATCGAGTCCGAACGGGCTGCGTCTCCGAGCCGGTCGAACCAACCGTTCGCCCACGACCGCGTGACTGGCGAGCAAGATCACATCGGCCGCTGCGAACGCTGCCAGTCCGGCGTTCACCAGCTCCACCCCGGTAGGGCTGCCCTGCACGACCACCTGACGGACGTCACGCTCGATTTCTTCGAGGAACTGTGCAACCGCAGGGTCGCAGGCAGCGTCCTGGACAACCGCCACCGGCACCTCTTCGGGCACCTCCGCCAGCAGGCTCCGAATACAGCGGTACACCAGGTCCGGTGCGGTCGTCACGGGTATGCACACGGCTACGGATCCGCGCCGCAGCGCCTGTTCGGATTCGTGGGTAACGGGAGTCGTGACGGTCATGACAAGGTGGTTCGCGCCAGCGTGACATAGCCCTCTCGGGCCGTGTGAGCTGGTACCTGGCGCGCGGAGCGTGAAGGCTAGCCAGGTTTTGTCGGCCTAGGGAGCGGTGGGCGCAGGTTCGCGAAGCAAGGCCCTTGCGAAGGCCTCGGTCGCGGCCTCACGGGAGTGCAGCCGGGCGCGCTCCCAGGCGGCTTGGCGCACCTCATCGTAGAGCCGCAGATCCCCGTACAGCTGCTCCAGCAGCCGCGCCAGCGTGGCGACATCTCCGATCGGTGCGAGCAGGCGCGGGTCGGCAATGGAGTCGCGCACGCCCGGCGCGTCGTAACCGATGGATGGAGTCCCCATCGCGGCGGCCTCCCCCACCACCAGACCCCAGCCCTCGCGATGAGACGCGAAGACGTGGACGTGGGACTCACGCATCAGCTCGAGCTTGCGCTCCTCGGACACGCGGCCGTGGAAGGTCACATCGGCGATGCCGAGCTCGCCCGCGATCTGTTCGAGCCGCTGTCGGTACGCAGGGTCGCCCGCACCCACGATCTCGAGGCGCGACTCCCGAGCGACCCCCTGGAACTGCGCGAAGGCACGCACGCCCTCCTCCACGAACTTCGCCTGGGTGAGGCGGCCGGCCATGAGGACCGTGAATGGGCCGGTCTTCGGCTCGAGTTGCGAGAGCGGCTCCGCGTCGACCGGGTAAGGAGATAGCGCCACTCGGGCATGGTCGAACCCCAGTGCCTCCAGGTCACGACGCGAGGACTCGGACGCCGTGACGCCGCGCGAGCCGCGGTACACCTTGAGCATGAGCGGCTCAACCAGGTAGCCGATCGGCGCGACCAGCTTGAAAACACCACGCGTCTCCCGGTGCCAGTACTCACGAGCGAGTTGGTGGAAGAAGAACCGCCGCTTTTCCTCCGGCACGTACAGCGGGGTAAAGAACGGGATCGTGTTGATCTGGTCGATCACGATGTCGAACTCATCCAGGTGGCGGCGCAGCCAGCGCCAGGCCAGGAAGTGGACGCTCCATTGCCGCCCCCGGCGGATCAGCCGCACTCCGTCCAGCACACCCTCCGGCGCCGCGCCGGGGTAGGCGCCGTTGAAGGAAGTGATTTCATGGCCCTCCTCGATCAGGCGGCTGAAGATCTGATGGGTCACCACTTCCGCGCCGCCGGCGGCCGGGTGGTCGAGATAGCGCCAGCAGAGGCCGAGGATCTTCACTGTCTGGCGCGGCCGGACGCGGCGCCGCGGGAGCGGCGCGCGTCAAGAGCCCCAAACGCCATTGCACCCGAGAGCGCCGCGCAGGCGATCGGGTGATACAGCCACACGGGGTCACGGTCGCGGACGAGCCCCCGCACGGCATCGATCAGGGGCAAGACGACGGACAGGCTGTAGGGCAACCACAGCGCCCGGCGCCGGCGCTGGCCACGGGTCATCTGGCGCTCACGCGCACGCCACCCACCGGCGTCCGAGCGCAGCACCGAAGCGGTTCGCGCTCTGTACTTGCGCAGGAACTGCCCCAGCGACGCGGTGTGGTGGTGGTGGATGCCCACCGGCGTGTAGGCGAGGCGCTCGCCTGAGTCCAGGGCCTCCCACAAGGGCAGGATGTCGTCCTCGACATTGTGGTCACCCCGCGGCAGATCGCCCCTCATAGCGAACCCCTGAGCCATCGCGAGCAGCGGCCGCTCGTCTGGCGGGAAGTCATAAACCTCATATCCGTTCCCGCTTTCGGTGGTCTGGAAGAAACGTGCAAATCGCTTCGGGTCTGCACCCTTGCCGAACACGAACCAGTTGAAGGGGTCGGCATGCAGGAGGTTGAAGTAGCGGCCGAACGGGGGGTCGTCGGGAGCGTTCGTCACATGTGTGTAAACGCCTCTGACATCGGAGCTCTCGAATACGGACATGACCGTAGAGAGCCATTGCCGCGTAGGAAAGTCGTTGTCCGCGGCCATCACGATGCGGATGGGGTTCCGGGCCAGCGACACGCCGAGGGCAACGCCGGGCTCTGCGAGGCGCCGCGGGTTATCGACCACCTCACAGCCGTAGCTCTCGGCAAGTTCACGGGTCCCGTCTGTGGAGCCCCCGTCGGCGACGATCACCTGCACGAGCGCACGCGGGTAGTCCTGGTCGCGGATGCTCCCCAAGCAGCGCGGGAGCAGGGCGGACGCATTCAGCACCGGAATCACGATCGTGACCCCGGTACCGTCGTTCTGCGAGGTCATGGCAGCGCCTGGCGCAGCGCCTCGACCACCTGCTCTTGCTGATCGGCGGAGATGCCCGGGAACAAGGGCAGGGACAGGATCTCCCGAGCGGCAAGCTCGGCCTCAGGGAAATCGCCCACGCTATGACCGAGGCCCGCAAAGGCCGCTTGTAGGTGGATGGGCCGCGGATAGTGGACGCCGGCTCCGATGCCCATCGCGTTCAGCCGCTGCACCACCTGGTCGCGCGCGGGCACGCGGACCACGTACAGGTGCCAGACGTGATCGTTGCCCGAAAGCGTCACCGGGGCGCGCACCTGCTCGAGGTCGCCGAGCAACTCGCCATAGCGCGAGGCCGCCTCGCGACGCTTTTCGTTCCAAGCGTCGAGCCGGCGCAGCTTGGCCGAGAGGACCACGGCCTGGAGAGAGTCGAGCCGCGAGTTGAAGCCGGTCTCGGGATGCTCGTACTTGCGCTCGCTGCCGTAGTTTCGGAGCGCTTTCACGCGCGCCGCCAGCTCGTCATCGTCGGTGAGCACCGCTCCGGCGTCGCCGTATGCGCCCAGGTTCTTGCCGGGGTAGAAGCTTGTTCCATTGATCCGGCCGACGCTTCCAGACGGACGGCCATGTCGCCGGGCACCCTGTGATTGGGCCGCGTCTTCGACCATGGGCGGGCCAGCCGCGAGGAGCAGTTCCACGGGCGCCATCTGCCCGAAGAGGTGGACCGGGACCAACGCCCTGGTTCGCCGGCTGACGCGCGCTAGGGCAGCGTCCGCGTCGATCAGCTGGGTCACGGGATCGCAGTCGACAAGTACCGGCACGGCCCCGGCACGCGTCACCGCCAGCGCCGTCGCGATGAATGTGTTGGCAGGGAGCACGACCTCGTCACCAGGCCCGAGGCCGAGCGCCCGGAGCGCAAGCTCGAGGGCGTCCGTTCCGTTCGCGACCCCGGCGCAATGCGACACCCCGCTATAGCGGGCGAAGGCCTCCTCGAACTCCGCGACCGGCGGGCCGAGGATGAACGCCTTCGTCTCGAGCAGTGCGTCCCAGCCCTCCCGCACCTCTTCCGCAATCTCGCTGTGCTGAAGGTCGAGGTCCACGAGTGGGATCGGGGACGTCACGTGCGGGGTCAGGCAGCCTCCCCGGTGACGACGGCGACCTGCTCCTCGGCGCCGTTGTTCTCCATCGAGCGCGCGATTGCCTCGAGCGTGCGAACCACGCCAAGGCCTAAGCGGCCGTTTGTCAGGGGCGGGGTCCTCTCGCGCACGCATTCGAGGAAGTGGTGGCATTCGGCGCCGAGCGGCTCGTCGAGCGGCACCTTGGGAATCGTGATGTCGCCATCCCGCGTGCTCGCGCGGAACGAGGCGAAGCTGTCCACGAAGCCGGGAGTCATCCGCTCATCCGTAACACCTTTATCGAAGATTCGGATCGGCTCAGTGAGGCTGAGGTCATTCAGCGTGAGCATCCTCCGCTCCCCGACCACGGTGATGTCGCGGGACTTGAGCGGGTTCAGCCAGGAGCAGTGGAGGTTGACCATCACCTCGTTCGGATATCGCAGCGTGGCGAACACGGCGTCCTCGATGCCCTCGTTGATCCAGTTCCCTCCGACAGCCGACACCGTCTGCGGCGGTGAGTCAAGCCAGTAGTTCGCGATCGATACGTCATGCGAAGCAAGATCCCAGGCGGCATTGACGTCGACGCGGATTGGACCGAGGTTCGTCCGGACCATCGAGACATAGTAGGTACGGCCCAACTCGCCTTCGTCGAGATACCGCTTCACGCGCTGCACGCCCGCGTTGTAGAGGAACACGTGTCCCACCATCAGCACAAGACCCGCGCGCTCGGCAAGCGTCGCAGAGCTCCTCGGCATCACGCGAGTCGGCAGTGATCGGCTTCTCCACCATCACGTGCTTGCCTTGGGTGAGCGCCGTACGGGCGAGCTCGAAGTGCGTGCTCGTCGGCGTGGCGATAACCGCGGCGTCGACGTCCGGGTCCTCCAGGGCCACAACCGCATCCGTCCCGACGCGAACCTCCGGGAAGCGGACGCCCACCTGCTCGAGGCGCCCCTCGTCGCGGTCCACCACCCATACAACCCGGCTCGTCTGCCGGTTGTCGAAATGGCGTATGAGGTTCGGGCCCCAATGGCCCGCTCCGATGACTGCTATGCGAATCATTCGATCGTGGATCAGGTGCGAGGAGGAGACTCCGGCCGTGCACGGGCCCGCGACCGGACTGCGGTTGGGCAGCGGACAGACAGGCTACCTTTTGGACCCTTTCGAGGCACCACCCCCAGGTGAGCACCCCCCTTACAGAACAGGTCACTGCCAGAAATCCGCTAGCGCACGCCGCCCGCGCGGTCGCGGCCAGGACAGGACAGCTCAGTGCCCGGGCGCAGGTGTCCATAGCGCTGTGCCTCTACCTCGTCCTCGCCGTCCTGGTCACCTGGCCATGGATCACCGATCCGGCCGACATCATTTACGGGGTCGGCGGCGGCGACCAGACAGCGAGCATCGGCGCGGTGCAGCAGTACGCGGACGCCCGCCAACCTCCGTTCCTGCCGGGCCGTGTCGGGGACCTCGACGCTCCCGAGGGCCTCCAATCGAGCTGGGCGGTGTACCTCGCCGGGATCGGCAGCTCGACCTTCCTATGGGGGCTGAGCCTCGCGATCGGAAGCGTCGCGGCGCATGGGCTGACGGCGATGTTGGGAATGGCGGTCTCGGCGTTCGCGATGTTTCTGCTCCTGCGCCGCATCACGGGACACTTCGGCGTCTCCCTCGTGGTCGGGCTCGCGTTCGGGTTCTGGCCCTACACGTACGCCACCGGCTGGACTTGGCCCCACTACATCCACCTCTGGGTGTTCGTCCTGCTGTTCTGGCGAATGCTCGTGCTGAGCGAGGAGCCGACGGTTCGGAACGGCCTGCTCGCCGGCGGAGCAGCCATCGTCGCGATGACCTGGATCCAGTACAACCTCCTGATCGCGAGCGTCGTGTTCGCGACCATGGCCGGCGTCGCCCTGATCCGCGCCTGGTCGTCCGGGACGCTGCGCCCCCAGATCCGGGCGCAACTCGTTGCGGGCGCGATCGTCGTTGTCACCGGGGTCACGATCGTGACGGCCGCGGCCTCGCAGGACTTCGTGGGCGTCCCCGCCCGTGCGGCCGACGACGCCGTGACGAACAGCGCCCGGCCGTTGATGTACCTGCTGCCGGGCCCCGACCATCCATTGTTCGGGGACTCGGTGGGCGATTGGCTGGAACGCAAGTACGTCGGCCCGGCCGCCGACACGTCGAGCACGGCCACGTACGCCACGATCTATGTCGGGGTCCCGCTATTGCTGCTCGCACTCGCGGGCATCGCACATTTTGCAAGAGGATTGACTCGCGGCCCGCAGGCGCGTCGGCAACCCTGGCTCTGGGAGACCGCGGCAGCACTGACCGTCGGCTTCGTGGCCCTCCTCTTCTCCGCGCCCCCCAGCATCCAGGTGCTCGGCGTGAGCATCCCGATGCCATACACACTGGTGAACGAGATCACCACGGCCTTCCGCGCCGCCCACCGCTTTGCCGTCGTCGCGATGATGGGAATCTGCATCGTCGCCGCCGTTGGCCTGGGTGCATTGCTCCGGAACCGCTCGGGGCCTCTTCAGGCCCTGGCACTGGCAGCCGTTGCCGCCGTGTTGCTCGTGGACCTGTCGGCCGTCCCGGATCCGCGCACCACGCGACTGAGCAGCCCGCCGATCTACCATCTGCTGGCGCGTCAGCCGCAGGGCATCGTGGCGGAGTTCCCGTTCCGCGACCCGGGCTGGGTCGACGCTGTCGAGTCGCTCCACCAGGACACACACGAGCACCCGCTCTTCAATGGGTTCGCCCAGGGATCGGAGACGCAGTCGCGAAAGCTCGAGCTGCAGCACCTGCGCGAGCCAAGGACCGTGCCCGACCTCGCACGCTATGGCGTGCGCTACGTGATCATCCACGAGGCCAGCCCGGCACACCCGAGGTCCCTCCCGCATCCCCGCGAGAGGCCACGTGTTGGGGGCCTGCGCTATATCGGGGGCGATCGGGTCGCTGCGTTGTACCGGGTCACCGCGGCCCCTTCGAAGTACACGACCTACGCAAGCGCAGGGTTCAGTATCCCGGAGGGAGAATGGCCGAATCAGCAGCGCTGGCTGAGCGACAACGGGGCCAAGCTCCTGATACTCGGATCGTGCGCCCCCTGCTCGGGCACGCTCGAATTCTCGTCCGGCACGTTCGCCCGCGACCGCGTCCTCGCCATCCGCGACGCGCAGGGCCGGGTGGCCTATCGTGGCACGATCGTCGCCAAGGCGAAGAGAATCCGCATATCGCTGCGCTTCTCGCAGCGAATGGAGCTCTCCTTCGCCACCGACCCGCCTCCGGACCAGATCAACAAGGTCATCGGGGGAGAAGACACCCGCAAATTCGCGGTGTACATCAAACAGGTCAGGTTCAGGCCGGATCGACCTCCGGAACGGCGCCGCTAGGATCCGATCGCAGCGGGTTTCCGCGGGTGCCCACCAGGATTGCGTTGCCGGCAGCGTATGGAGCGCCGTAGCCAATGCCTGTCCGTTCCTGGACGGGCCGGGGCTCCCATCGTGCCAGTCGCGACTGCTTGACCAGCAGGCACACGTCATCGAACGGAGCGTCCGCGCTCACGAAGTCGCCCTCGAGCTGTCGGTGGTAACCGATGGGAATGGTGACCAGCATCTGTCCGCTCTCCCCCGCGAGGTCGCTCATGGCCCGCAGTGCGACGCGCGCCTTGTCGAGGTCTTGAGGCTCTTCGTCCCATCCGACGTGCTCCAGCGTGGAGAGACTGACGACCAGGCCGTACCGGCTGGAGGGAGCGAAGTCCACGATGTCCTCGTTGATGACGTCCGGGCCCTGCTCGTACTTGTCCACCACGGTGTGCCCGCGGACGCCTGCGAGCGGAAGCACATTCCCCACCTCGAGCACGTCTTCCGGCTGCCGTAGACCGACGGCGTAACTGCCGAGCCCTACCTCCACGCACCGCTCGTTGCGCCACGACCAGCGCCGGAACTCGTAATAGAGGGGCACGTCGGTGCCCAGCACCGTCACGTGCCGGCGCGGCGTCAGTGCGACCAACGGCAGCGTGAGAACGTCGAGGATCGCCGAACGCAAGCGCTCCCGTGGTGGCGCGAGTCGTTCGCTCGGTGAAAGCACTTCGGTCCCGGGCGCCGGCCGGCGAAGCCTGCTGCTGCGGTACCCCGGCGAGGAGTCTTTCATCGTCATGAGAGCAAGCGCAGGATAAGCAAGGTCGCTCAGCGGGCGGCGAGCCCGGCGATCTCCTCGTCGAGGATCTCGTTCCACGACGGAAGGGCAGCGCTGCCCCGTCGGATCCGCTCCTCCTCGCGCCCGATCCGCGACGGGTCGGTGACCAGGTCCACCACCGCCTGGATGAATCCCTCCAGGTCGCCGGGCTTGACGCGCAGCGGCATATCGCCGAAATGTGAATAGGCCGGCAGGTCGTAGGCCACGACCGGGACCGCTGCGGTCAGCGCCTCGCCGACTGCAATGCCCCAGCCCTCCTCGCGGCTCGGCGCAGCGAACACCGTGGCGGCGCGCAACGCACGCCACTTCTCCGCCTCCTCGACGAAGCCAGGCGCCTCCACGTTCTGGAGGCCCGACTCCCCGAGCCGCGTCATGAACTCACGCCGCTGCGGGCCGTCTCCAAACATCGTGACCCTGGCGTCGGGCACGCTCTCTTCAAGCGCACGGCACAGCTCGAGCATGTCCCAGATGCCCTTCTCCTCCGTGAAGCGACCAACGAACAGGACACTCGGCCGTGTGCCTCGTGTACGAGGAGGAAGCGGCTGATCGGGGTCATAGGCGTTGCGGGTCAGCAATAGCAGCGAGCGCTCAATGCCGTGGCGAGCGAGCGACTCGAGCGTGTCTTCGTTGTCGACGAACACGACGGCTCCGGCTCGGCGCATCAGTGCCAAGGACAGCCGCTCTCCGGCGGCCGAGAGTCTGCTGCGGAGGCTGGGAGAGCGGTGCATGTCCGCAATCAGGTGGTAGACGTAGACGACGGGCAGCGAGCGATATCGGATGCGGTGTATGAGCACCGGGATCACGTCAAATGGAAAGTGACTCGCCGCGATCGCAAAGCGTGCGGGCGGCGCCTTGACCGCGGCAGCGACCGTTCGGAGCGCGACGACGGCGGCGTACGACACGAGACCACCCAGCCAGCGGTCGAGTGGAGTTCGCACGACTCGGAAGGCCCGCTTGGACCCCCCACCGGGTGCGTTTTCCCGAACCGAGTCGGGGGCAAGGATCAGGGCGTTCCCGTCCTCGCGCTCGTTCCAGCGCTGTACCAACCGGAGCGCGTGGAGGTCGCCGCCGCTCAATCCGGCCGAGAGCGGACCGCACATGAACACGGCTGCCTCGCGACCCCGGCTCTTGTCAACGGTGTCTTGCATCGGGGCGCAGGCTAGCGGGCGCGTGGGCTACGCTAACCCGCTGCGGGCGTCTTCCTGCCATGTCCCCCGACCGGCCGCCGCCCGATACTCCTCCAAGCGGTGCGGCGCATCGATCGGCCGTTTCAATGGTTAACGACACGACAACCGTGCGAGAGAGCACACCACAGACCGCGGGCAGTGCCGGACCCGCAATGGCGGCACCAACGCCCGCTCCCGGAGACATCTCCAGGGGTTCCCGCACCACCACGTTGCGGGAGCAGATGACCCGGGGCGCGACCGTGATGGTGGTGCTGACGCTGGCCGCGAGCGCAGTCAACTACGCGTCCAATGTCATCTTCAGCCGGCTCCTGAGCCCCGCAGAATTCGGTGACCTGACGGCCGTCCTGGCGTTTGCGGTGATCGCTTCTGTGCCGACCGGCGCCGCGCAGACCATCATCGCCGAGCGAGTCGCTCGCAATGTCGCCGAAGGCAACACCGAGCAGGTGCGGTGGCTGATCCGCCACGCGCTTGGCCACGTGGTCGCTGTGGCCGCGATGGTGGGTGTGCTCTACGCGCTGGCGCTCCCGGTCGTCATCCAGGTGCTCGAGATCAAGGCACCGGGCCCGGCGATCGCGCTGCTCCCTCTATTGGTACTGATGTTCATATGCCCGGTCGCGCTCGGCGTCCTCCAGGGCATGGATCGCTTCATCGCATTTGGGCTCATGACGCTCTCGATCGCGGTCTCGCGCATCGCCTTCGGTGTGCCTTGGGCTGTCGCGGGCGGCGGCTCCGGCGGCGCGGTGGGCGGACAGGCGATCGGCCTAGCCGTAGTTCTCGTTGCGGCCGCGTGGATACTGCGCAGCCAGCTCATGCCGCGGGGCACGGGTGCGGCCACCGCCGGGCTGAAGCGGCGGCCGACACCGGCCGCCATCTCGGCGAGCGCCGCCTTTGTGGCCTTCGCGGTCATCAGCAACTTGGACATCCTGTTGGCGAAGCTCTTCCTCAACCCCCACGACGTGGGCCTGTATGCCGCGCTCGCCACAGTCTCGAAGGTCGTGATCTTCCTGCCCGCGGCCGTGGCCATTGCGATGGTGCCGAACGCCGCCCGCGCCCGGCATTCGCCCGATGAGAGCCGACGGGTGCTCCGCATTGCTGCAGTACTCGTGGTCGCCACCGCGCTGATGGCCGCCGTACCGGCGGCGCTGGCGCCCGAACTCGTCATCCGGGGGATGTTCGGCGGCAAGTACGACGGAGCCGAGGACGGCGTCCTGCCGATCGTCTGCGCTGGCGCCGGGCTCGCTCTGCTTTACCTGCTCGTGACATACGCCGTGGCGATCGACGACCGCCGCTGGTCCCTGGTCGTCGTCGTGGGCGTGGCCCTTCAGGTGGTCGGGATCGCCGCCTTCCACGCCTCGCCTGCACAGGTCGCTACCGTGCAGGCGGTCGTGGTGCTCGTGGTGTTGGTGCTGAACGAGGCGGCCTTCCACTCGCTGCTCAGACCGCGGCGCAGCACCTAGGTGCCGTGGTGGAGCAGCCGGGAATGTTCGGCGAGAAGTACTGGCGCGAGGACTCCCACTACCGCAAGTTCGAGGACTACGAGGAAGGCCTGCGCAAGACCATGGCCTGGTATGCCGGCTTCATTCGTCTTATCCGTAGCGAACTGCCGGACCGCGGCCGCTACGTGGACGCGGGTTGCGGTCACGGAGCCATCGTCGAATTGCTCAGGCGCCGCGGCTTTGACGCCCACGGCTTCGATCTTTCCGACTGGATGGTCGAGCAGTCGCGCCGCACCAGCCTCGGCCAGCGGCTGCAGGTGGGCGACGTGGAGTCAGGTATCCCGTTCGACGGCCAGTTCCGCTTGATCACGTCTCTGGAGGTGCTCGAGCATCTGCCCAAACCCGGAAACGCACTCGAGGTGTTTGCCGACCGCCTGGAGCCAGGCGGTCGGTTGATCGCAACGACCCCCAACCTCGCTCCCGGGATTCCCTGGCCCGACGCCCGCGAGTCCGATCCGACCCACGTGAACGTCCATGAGCCGGATTGGTGGGCGGAGCGCGTGCGCGAGGCCGGCCTCAGGGTCCGCCGTGTCAGTACCTTCATCACGATGCCGGTGATATGGCGCTTGTCGCCCGCGCTGTCGATCTGCATCCCGCTGGGGCGCACGACGGGGCCGACCACGCTGATCGTTGCGGAGCGACCCGCTCACGACGCGCAGTAGGATGCGCGCCCGTGCCTCGCTACGTGTTTGAACTACCCGGCGCGCGCGACCCGGCTACGCGCGCGACCACCCGCGTCGAATGACCCTCGAGCCCATCGATTACTACGACGCGACGCAATGGGAAGCGGGCGGCGAGCGACAGTACGAACAGCGCGAGCAGACGGCGATCTCGTTGCTCACCGGCGCGCTGTCTCCGAGCGGCGGCAGCCTGCTCGACGTCGGGTGTGGCGACGGGTTCTTCATGCGCGCACTCGACCGTGAGCAGCAGCTCGCCGAGCGCGGCTGGAGCCTCACGGGCATCGACTTCTCGAAGTACATGCTCGACCGCGCCTCGGCGCTGCCGTACCGTTTCGAGCACTGCAACCTCGAGCAGGGCATCCCGTTCGACGCAGAATCATTCGACGTTCTGTTCCTGGGCGAGGTGATCGAGCACATCTACAACCCGGACCGGCTGCTCGAGGAGTGCCGGCGTGTGCTCAAGCCGAGCGGCCACCTGATGGTGACCACCCCCAACCTGCAGGCCTGGTACAACCGCGTGCTCTTCTTGCTGGGGATCCAGCCGTTGTATTACGAGACGTCGACCAAGACCACGGCGATCGGCGCCGGCCCGTTGCGACGCATCAAGCGGGGCACCGCGCCAGTCGGTCACCTGCGCGTCTTCAACCGCCGCGCACTGATCGACATCCTCGAGCGGGAGGGCTTCGAGGTGCTGAAGGTCGCGGGCGCGATCATGCCGGTGCTGCCCAAGCCGGTCCAACTCGTCGATGCCTGGTTCAACCGCTTCACCTCGCTGGCGTCGGAGTTCATCGTCCTCGCGCGCCGCGTCTAGGCGCGGCGTCAGCGCAGCGCTAGCCGCGGACGCGTGAAGGAGACGCTCAGGCGCCGTGGGTCTGCGCCGGCCCGCACCGGACCAGGCGAAGTACGCACCGTGACAGTCTCCCGGTGCCGGAAATCGACGGGGAAAGAAACCCGCCGCTTCTGCGCAGGTATAACGCGGGTCGACATCACGGACCCGTCGCTGCGCACCAGGGAGACCGATCGCGCACCAGCGAAGGACTCGGCATCTACCGAGAGGGTGCCGCGGCATACCGAGCAGTCACCTAGCAGCTCGATCTTGCCCTCGTTCGACACCAGCCAGCGATGCGTGAGGCGATTCGGACCGATCTCCAGCTCGCCGAACCCTGGACCCATGGTCACCATCGGAAGCGGCCTCGCCGCGACCGACCAGATCGAGTGGTGGCCGTCGTCCGTGATGAATCGCAGACCGCGCCCGGGGCGGCCCGGATCCTGTACGCCGTCCCCAATCGGGACGTTGTCGATCACGACGTAGCGGACACCGAGCGCGGCCAGGCGCCCCGGGGTCCGTGGGCTCTCGAGGTCGTCGAGTTGCAACGCACGCCGCTCGGCCATGCTGCCCTTCTCGTACCCGTTGATGATCGGCTTCCCGTGCTGTCGCTGGATGAACTCCGCGGAGTAGTCTCCGAAGCCGGCGGGTTCGAGAGGGTAATTCGCGACGATCCCGTCTGGCAGCTTCGAGAGCAATTTGAGCGAGCGGGCGTCCCCAAGCGGGTTGGTGCCCAGCGGGTCGGCGCGCAGGTCGACCACGACCACCGCCGCTATCGCTACGAAGAGCAGGGCGCGGAGGGCGAGCGGACGGCCCCGCAGGAGCCGGTGCAGGCCGATTGAGCCGAGCACCACGACCGCAAGCATCGCGACCATCACCAGCCGGGAATAGACGCGCCAGGCAGGTGAGATCTCGTATGTGAGCAAAGATGGGAAGGGGATCAGGTGGCCGAACGCGGCCACCTTGGGCGGCGCCGACCACAGCAGCGCGACCATCCCCATCGCCGCAACAGCCAAGACCGCGGTGGAAAGCCGCGGCTCGAGACGCCGGCGCGCCGCCGCTACCAGCGCCACGAGCGACAGCAGGATCAGCGACCAGCCCACGTATAGCTGGGTCTCGGAGGGGTTCGAGCCGTGGATACGGTCGGCCCGGAAGCCGGCCACATCGTCACCCCAGATCGGGTGTGTGGCGTGCGGCACGAGGTACTCGAAAGGCCGAGCGGCGTAGACCGTGAGGGCATCGAGCGTGCGATCCTCGGCGCCCGTGCCCTGAGCACTGAACGACGCGGCAGCCGCGAGACCGGCGGCGAAGACGAGCACGATGGCCGCGCCTGTCGCTTGCGCGCGTAGATGGCGGCGAAAATCTCCCGTCCGCCGCAGGAGCGGCAGCGCAAGGCAGACGGCCAACAGGGTGGCCCACTCGAGGCCCGCGAAGAGCAGATGGTACGGCGAGAAAGACATCGCCAGCACGGTCACCACGCCGGCGATCGCGCCGTTGCGCAGCGTCGGCCGTTCATACAACGCGAGCATGCGCCAGAGCACGAGCACGAACACCCAGCCATGCACGAAGTGGACGTGCCCCGCGCCCTTCATCACAGCGAACGGCGAGAACGCGTAGGCCCAGCCGGCGAGCAGCGCAATCCAAGGATTGCCGGTGAGCTTTCGGACGAACGCGAACGTCACGGCGCCGGTCAACACGTACCCGCCCAGGGTGAAAAGGCTAAAGGCAGGTACCGCCCCGAACAGGACCGCAAGCCCGTAGAGCATGGCTGTGCTCCCGAACGAACCTACGTTCTGCGGCCACTCGATGTCACGACCGTCCGGTGCGGAGAAGTTCTCGATCTTCCCGGGGAGGAACGGGTTGTCGCCATCGTCCACCATCTCTCGCAGCACCGCCATCCCGCCCGTGAGGTCGCCGAAGGAGCCAAAGATCCGGCTGTCGAGGTCCCTCGCCAGCGGCCAGGTGAGCTGGATCGCAAGCAGCGTGTAGATCAGTGTCGCTACGACGATCCAGCCCGGTCTCGGCAGACGGCGTAGCCGAGTGATGGTCCGGGTCTGCGCCGGAACGGGCGGCGCAGCGCGAGGCGGCCGCTCGACAGCCGCTGCGCCGTCCGTCATGCGCTGTCGGACGCGAGCGCTTGTGTCTCTGCGTCGCCTCCGTGTGGCTGCGCCTCTGGGGGGGCCACGTCATCCATGCGCTCCCTCTGCAGCGAGGCGAAGCGCCGGACGTACCAGTGCCGGAGGTGAATGCGGTAGGCAATCGCCAACGTGTCCTGGAACATGTTGCGGACCGCCTCCCAATTGATTCCGCTGCCCGAGAAGCGGTACTGGAGCTGGATCGGCGCCTCCTCGATGCGGTCGAATCCGAATTCCGCCCCCACGGCGAGCATCTCGAGGTCGAACGCGTAGCGCTTGATCAGCAACAGGGGCCGAACGGTGTCGACCATCTCCCGCCGGAATAGCTTGGCTCCCACCTGCGTGTCCCGGACATTGATGCGGAACAACAGGCGCACCAGGTTCTGAAAGCCCCACGAGTAGATCCGCCGGACCAACGGGTAGTGGACCCGGCTGTCGGGGTGGCGCTTGCTGCCGACCACAGCGTCGATGACTCTCTTCTCAAACCGCAGTGCCGCCTCCACGATGACCTGCGGGTGAATGTCGATGTCGCTGTCCAGCCACCCGACCAGGCGACCCTGCGCTGCGTCCAGCCCGTGCGCGATCGCATGGCCCTTGCCCTGGTTCTCCGGGTAGTCCAACACGACCACACGATCGTCGCCCAGACCACGAGCCAGCTCGGCACTGCGATCTGAAGCGCCGTCGCAGACCACGATCACCTCGAAGGGCCTGTCGAGCCGTTCCAGCGTTCGCAGGATCTCGCGCAGGTTGTCCTCGATGTACGCCGCGCCCTTGTGGACCGGGGTCACCAAAGAAAGGAACGCCGTCGGCCGCGACTCTGCTCGGAAAGCGGTCTCGGAGTTCATTCTGCCTGCGTACGTGGGGTCGGCATAGCGTTCTGAACAACACTTGATGGCGGGCGTTGACTCGCAGTTCGGCGAGGTGCCGTGCACCCGCGCGGAGCGGCGACTATAGCGACGGGCGCGGAAGTCCGGGACACCTTAGCTGGGCGCGCGGAAAGGCTGTCGTTCCCGCCCGATGGGCGGCGATCAGCACCGGTATCGTTGGTACCGATGATGGGCACGGATGTCTCCATCGATTCGCGGCTCGACGTCGCGCTCGTCTGCGCACCCGAGGTGTTGCGCCTCGGCCTGGCGCGGCTGCTCGCGCAGGTGCCCGGTCTGGCTGTTGCGGCTTACGCGGACATGCCGCACGCCGCGGCCGAGCCGGCCGCCGTCGCGGTCCTCTGCGAGCGCGGCCTCGGCGACGTCGCGCTCGCATGCGCCGCCGCGCATGACCACGTTGCCGAGGAAGTGGTCGTGGCGCTCGAGCAGCCGGACGTGCACCTGATGCTCGATTGCGTGGCGGCGGGCGCGTGCGCGTTCGTGGTCGAGGGCGACGGCACGCCGGAGCTGACCGCGGCCGTCCGCGCCGCCGCAAGCGGCGACCATTTCGTCACGCCCGCCCTCCTCGGCCTCCTGCTCACCTTGCACCGCGCGGAGCGCACCGGAGCGACGCCGGACACCGAGCGCAAGCTGCTCGGATTGCTCGCCGGCGGTCGGCCGGTCGCCGAGATCGCCGCTGTGCTGGGCATCTCGCCAAAGACGGTGCGCAACCGCTCCTCGATGCTCTACCGGCGCCTCGGCGTGCGCTCACGCGCACAGGCGATCGCAGTCGCGGAGCGGCGAGGTCTCCTGGACTAGAGCTCCTCCTCGGCCCGCCGCAGGCTCTCGGGCGGGATCGTCAGGGTGCCCTGCCCGTAGTCGATCGTCGCAGCGGTGCGGCGCCCGGGCGGCTCGCGCCAGGACACGGTGACCCTGGCCGTCTTCCCGGGTTCGATCTCGGCCAGCTTTCCCAGGCGTTCGAGCTCCGAGTCGGGCAGAGTGGCGGGCCCACGCGTGGGCGGGTACAGCGAGTGCAGGTATCCCTCGGCGAACGTAGCGGCTGCCTTGACCGGACGCCCGCGATCGTCGAAGACTCGAATCGTGCCCGCTTCCACGCGCACGTTCTGGTCGGAGTCGTTGCGCACCTCCGCCTGCAGGATGCGATCTCCCTTCAGGGTCGGAGGGACGATCACGTTGGGCGTGTCGAACCAGGCGAGTGCGTTCTTCGCCGGCTCGTCGTCGCCGCAGCCCGCCAGCAGCGCAACGACGACGAGGGACAGCAATGCGGCGCGCGGGGCGTCCATGCCCCGATTATCCCGGCCCGGCCTACGGCTCGGGCGGCCGCGTGAACCAGTCGCACCCGGGCGGGTCGGTGTTGTCCTCCGGGTTCCAGGTCGCGCAGGGCACGAGCGTGGCCTGCTTTGCGTTGTTGCCGGGACGAGTCGCGTCGAGTCCCGGGCAGCCCGGCAGGAGCATGGGGATCGGGTCACTCGTATACGTGCCCCCGAAGCCCGTGTTGGTCTCCCAGCAGTTGCCCTTGGCGCTGTCGTTGTCGACGCAGCCGGGCAGCTCCTCGACACAGTCCTGCCCCTCTTCCTCGTCCCACCAGAAGTCCACACCGTTCCTGTCCTGGACGCCGGTGCATGCCGCGAAGTTCACGTTGGCCAGGTTGGCCGGGCGTACGCCCATGCAGTTGCGCGTGTAGCGGTTGTTCGACGACGTGTCGTAAGTCTTCGCCGAGTCCTGCTCGCCGCGCAGGGCGGCCGGCACCCAGTGCAGCATCGTGCCGCGGCGCCAGTTGTCGAAGATGTAGTTCTCCTCGACGATGTTCGCGTTGCCGCCTGCGATCAGGTTCCCGGTGCCGACCGGGACCTGGAACGTGGGGCACACCTTCTGCGGGTCCCGCTCCTCCCACGGCACCTGCTGGCAGTACGCGTCCCGCTCGTTGTTGAAGAGGTCGTTGTTGTTGGAATAGATCAGGTTGTGGGAGTACTTCGAATTGTCCTGCGGCATACCGGGGTGACCGCCCGCGAACGAGTCGGTCGTGGTACCGGTTGCGTTGTCGCGGAAGCGGTTGTCGTGCGCCCACGTGCCGTTGCCCGCGGTCCCGGACATGCCGATCGTGTTGTGGTGCGAGTCGCAGTTGCGGATCTCGATCCCGTACACGTGACCGTGAGCATCCGGCTGGCCGTGGCGGGCGTTCGGCCCCGAGCCGGGGTAGACGCCGGAGTCGCCACTGTACGAGGCGTCGCAGTTCTCGTAGATGCCGTGGTCGCTGGCGAACGACAGGATCCCGTATTCGCGGCTGTAGCGCGAAACGATGTCGTCGATGCGGAAGCCGTTCGTCTCGAGCACATAGATGTTGTTGAAGTCGGAGAACTCGATGTCGAAGTTCTTCAGATAGATGCCGTCAGCGCGGTCGGCGCGGATCACGTTCAGCTTCAGCTTCTCGCCCTCGATCTGCACGTCACCGGGGTCGTCCCCCGTGCCTTCGATCTGGAGTTTGCACTTCACGTCGCAGATGCGGTCGCCGTTGGTGTCGCCGAGGATCGCGATCAGGTTCTGCGCGTTCGGGCACTGGCGGTGCTGCTCGTAGGAGAGCGCCCCTGTGTTCTGGTACAGGGCTGCACAACCCGGCGGCGGGTTGTTCTGCCACTTCAGCTCCTTGTACAGGCCCGGGAGCACCTTGATGCGGTAGCCGGTCTTGGCCGCGTTGACCGCTGCCTGGATCGTGTTGAAGCCGCACCGTGAAAGCAGGCGCCTGTTCTCACGGCGCAGTGACAAGTCCTGGATTCCGCTTTGGATCAGCCGGTGTGAGTCCTTCCGGCAGACGATGAGCTCGGGCCCGTAGTTCCGGTACTCCGGGAAGGCGCCCAGGTTCGGGTTCGGGAAGAAGGTGGCCCGCTCGGCGTGCGCGCCCGCGCCGGCCGGCACGATCAAAAACATTGCGGCGCAGACCAGCCCGCAGACCAATCCCAACACCCTCGAAGATCCCCCGGATCCAGTCAACTGACTCCCCTCTCCATTGAAGACCGTAAGCCCGACGCGCAGCCTGGCAGAAGCGGCGGCCGCGATGCTGAATGATCGTTTACCCGGGCTGTCCGGAAATTACTCCCCGTGCTCATCCACTCACTGGGGCTCGGGCGGCGACGTGAACCAATCACACCCGGGCGGGTCCGTGTTCGTCTCGGGGTCCCACGAGGCGCACGGGATCAGCGTGAGGAGCTTGTCGAAGTTCGGAGGCTTCAGACCGTCGACTCCCGGGCAGGCCGGCAGTAGTGACGCGACCGGGTCGCTGGTCGGCGTGGCGCCGCCCGGCCCGACGTTCCCGGTCCAGCAGTTCCCCCGCTGGGTCTCGAAGTCGACGCAGCCGGTCTGGGCCGGATCGCAGTCCTGCCCCTCCTGCTCGTCCCACCAGAAGTCAACCCCGTTGGCGTCGCGGTATCCCTGGCAGGTGTTGTAGTTCGGCACCCAGATCGACCGCGGCCGGATCCCCATGCAGTTGTTGAGGTAGGCGTTGTTGTTCGACGTGTCGTTTGCCTTACTGGGGTCGTTCTCACCGCGGAAGCTGGCCGGGACCCAGTGCTGCATGGTGCCCCGGCGCCAGTTGTCGAAGATGTAGTTGCCCTCGACGATGTTGGCGTTGCCGCCTGCGATCAGGATGCCCGTGCCGACCGGCGTTTGGAACGTCGGGCACACAACGGTCGGATCGCGATCCGCCGGAGGCTGCTGGCAGTACTCATCGCGGTCGTCGCTGAAGACGTTGAAGTTGTTCGAGTAGATCAGGTTGTCCTCGAACTTCGATGCGTCCTGGGGCATGCCCGGGTGGCCGCCCGCAAACGAGTCCGTGGTCACGCCGATAGCGTTGTGGTGGAACCGGTTGTTGTGGAACCACGTGCCGTTGCCCGCCGTGCCGGAGGACCCGATGTTGTTCTTGTGGGACTCGCAGTTGCGGATCTCGATCCCGTACGTGTGGCCATGGGCGTCGGGCTGCCCGTGGCGCTCGGGCCCGGAGCCCGGGTAGACGCCGGAGTCCCCGCTGCCGTAGGTCTCGCAGTTCTCGTAGATGCCGTGATCGGAGGTGAAGGACAAGATCCCGTACTCGCGGCTCCAGCGGGAGAGCACGTTGTCGATGCGGAATCCGTTCGTCTCGAGGACGTAGATGTTGTTGAAGTCCGAGAACTGGAACATCAGGTTCTTGATGTAGATGCCGTCCGCGCGGTCGGCACGCAGGATGTTCAGCTTCGAGCGATCGCCGGTGAGCAGGGCGTCGGTGCGGTTCGGCCCGGTGCCCTCGATCTGGATGTTGCACTTCGAGTCGCACACGCCGTTGCCATCCGAGTCGCCAAGCACCGCGATCAGGTTCTGGGCATGCGGGCATTGCCTTTGCTCGCTGTAGGCCAGCGCGTACTGCCCCGCCTCGGTGCGCTGATACACGCCCTCGCATCCTGCCGGCGCGGGACCACGACTCGGGGTCTCCGGATAGGTGCCCGGCATCACGAGGATCCGGCTGTTGTTCTGTGCGGCGTTGACAGCCGCCTGGATCGTGGAGTACTTGCAGTCGCGCAGCAGCTGCTCGTGGCGCCGTTTCGTCTGTCCGCTGAACCGCTTGATGCGCTGCTTGGTGTCGGAAGCGCAGACGACCCGCGCCGTGCCGGTCGTGCGGTACTGCGGGAACGCACCCTTGTCGGGGTCGGGGAATGTCGTCGCACGCTCGGCGTGCGCCCCGGCCGAAGCCGGGAGCATGGCGAACAGCACCGCCGCGAGCAGGCTCGCGATCGCGACAGCGTGGACCGAGACACGAGCAGCTCCAAACTTCACCCTGACCCCCCAGGTCGCTTTGCGGACCGATCGTATCGGTGGAGGACTCGGCTGCCAAGTGCGCCCGTTTGCGACGTCCCCGGTGCTGGGATATGGTTTCGCCGCGCCCGGCATGGGCGTTCGCAGCAGTCCGGGGGAGGAACGGGTCTACCGGCAAGCCACGAGAGTCCTCGTCGCACTTTCCGTCACGTTCGCGCTGGCGCTGCCGTCCGGCGCCGGGGCACAGGTGCAGCCCTACCAGGCGAACGACTACAAGGGCTTCCACAGCATCCTTCCGCCGGGCACGCACGGGACCTTCAATGCAGCCGAGTTCGCGCAGTTCCAGCTCTCCGGCACCTACCCCCCGCACACGCGAGACCAGCTGTCGATGTACGAGAACCTGGTCTACGCGACTCCCGGCCTGACCGCCGCGCAGATCCCCAGCTACTTCAGGAACAACAGCTTCGGCGTCCAGGCCGGTCAGGTCGAGCGGACCTACAGCCCGCGCGCGGGCGTCACCGTCCAGCGCGACAGCGGGTTCGGTGTGCCACACGTGTACGGCATCACTCGCTCGGACACCATTTTCGGCGCCGGCTACGTGAGCGCGGAGGACCGCCTGTTCTTCATGGACGTGCTGCGCCACGCCGGCCGCGGGCAGCTGTCCGGATTTGCGGGCGGCGCCAACAAGGCGATGGACGCCGAGGTATGGGCCAACGCGCCCTACACCGAAGCCGACCTGCAGGAGCAGGTGGACAAGGCCGACGACCTCTACGGAACCCAGGGTGCGGCCCTTCAGCAGGACGTCGTCGATTACGTGGCCGGCATCAACCAGTACATCTCCGAGGCCCGGACCGATGTCACGAAGATGCCGTACGAGTACGCGGCGATCGGCAAGCCGCTCGAGGACTGGCAGCCCACCGACGTGATCGCGACGGCCGCCCTGATCGGCGGGATCTTCGGCAAGGGGGGCGGCGGCGAGCTCGGCAGCGCCCAAGTGCTGGAGGAGGCCAAGGACCGCTACGGCGGCGCGGCCGGGGAGCAGGCCTGGCGCGACTTCCGCCGCCAGGACGACCCGGAGGCGCCGACCACGGTGAAAGCCGGCAACGGCACCTTCGACTACCCCGCCACGCGCGGTAGCACGGGCATCGCACTCCCCGACGAGGGCTCGCTGGTCGATCCTCCCAACAGCGGCTCGAACTCCCTGTTCGGGGGCCTGCTGGGCGGCCTCGGCGGCCTCGGCTCCATGTCGAACGCGCTGCTCGTGTCGGGAGCCGAGTCGGAGACCGGGCACCCCACCGCGGTGATGGGCCCGCAGGTCGCGTACTTCATGCCGCAGATCCTGCTCGAGATGGACCTGCACGGGCCGGACATCGACGCGCAGGGTGCGGCGTTTGCAGGTGTCAGCCCGTACGTGCTGCTGGGGCGTGGCCAGGACTTCGCGTGGTCGGCGACGTCGGCGGGGCAGGACATCATCGACACGTTCGCCGAGAAGCTCTGCGAGCCCGACGGCTCGGCGCCGGACGTGCAGTCCACGCACTACCTCTACCAGGGTCAGTGCCGGGAGATGGAGACCCTGACCAGGGTCAACAACATCACGCCGAACCCGGGCGATCCCTCACCGCCCGAGACCTACACGCTCCAAGCCCAGCGGACGGTGCACGGGATCGTCTCGAAGCGCGGCACGGTTGACGGGCATCCCGTCGCGTTCGCGCGCCAGCGTTCCACGTACTTTCACGAGGCGGATTCGGCGCGCGCGTTCGCCGACCTCAACCGCCCGTCCAAAGTCCAGAACGTCGAGGACTTCCAGCGCGTCGTCTCGCAGGTCAACTTCACCTTCAACTGGTTCTATGCCGACGACCGCGACATCGGCTACTTCAACTCGGGCAACAACCCGGTGCGAGCCGCAGGCGCCGATCCCGATCTGCCCAACTGGGGCACGGGCGAGTACGACTGGCCAGGTTGGGAGACGACCTTCAAGACCGCGGACTACACCCCGTTCGAGGAGCATCCGCAGATCATCAACCAGGACTACATCACCTCCTGGAACAACAAGCAGGCGCCCGGCTTCGACGCCGCCGACGGCCAGTTCGGCTACGGGCCGATCTACCGCTCGGATCCCCTCGACGAGCAGATCGATCAGCGGATCGCGGGCGCCGCCAAGATGAGCCTGCCGGAACTGATCGATTCGATGGAGGAGGCCGGCACCACGGACCTGCGCGGCAAGCAGCTGTTGCCGCTGCTACTCCAGGTGGTCGGCAGTCCCAGCGATCCGCAGCTTGCGAGCGCCGTGGACACGCTGCAGGCGTGGCTGGACGCGGGAGCCCACCGCATCGACCGCAACCAGAACGGCCAGTACGAGCACGCGAGCGCAATCCAGATCATGGATGCCTGGTGGCCGCGCCTGCTCGAGGCCGAGTTCGAGCCAGAGATGGGAACGCCCTTCTTCGATGCGGTGCACGCCGCACATGCGTTCGACAACGAGCCCAACAACCACGGCGACCACCTCGGCAGCGCCTACCAGGACGGCTGGTGGGGCTACGTGTCAAAAGACCTGCGCCGCGTACTCGGGCAATCCGCCACGGATCCTTTCTCGCGTACCTACTGCGGCGGCGGCTCGCTGACCGCGTGCCGCACCGCGCTGCGCCAGGCACTGACGAATGCCCTCGCCGTGCCCGCGAGCGAGCTATATGACGAAAACCACACGACCGCGGGGGTCCAGCGTGTGGACAACTGTCCCGCCGGCAAGAGCGACCAGTGGTGCTTCGACTCCGTGCGCTTCCGGCCGATCGGGGCGGTCACCGTTCCCACGATCCACTGGATCAACCGGCCGACATACCAGCAGGCCGTCCAGGTGCAGGGCCACCGTCCCCGCGGGTTCGCACGGCCCGAGGGCGCGAGCCCCCTGCGGTTGTCGCTCGTTCCCGCCTACAAGGCCTGTGCGTCGCCGAACGGCCAGCATGGCGCCCCGCTCGCCTCTGGCTCCTGCAGCCCACCGCAGCAGCGATCCGACTACCTGACCGTCGGCGCGCCGGACGCGAACGGCCAGCCGGTCAAATCCTCCGGCAAGGTGAGGTACTCCGTGTTCGGCGGGAATCCGGCGACCGAGGCGGACGAGGCGGACGTGAACGTCGTGCTGAGCATCACCGACGTGCGCAAGCGCAGCGACCTTTCGGACTACACCGGGCAGCTGGAGATCAACTCGGTCGTGCGCGCCACCGACAAGGACAACGACCAGGTCCCGGGTGGTGGCACCGACCCGGGCACCCTCGGCGACTTCTCGCTGAGCGTGCCCGTGACCTGCACCCCCACGCCCGATACGACGATCGGTGGAGCGTGCAGCGTGGCCACGACCCTCGACGCCGTCATTCCCGGCGTGATCAAGGAGGGCGACCGCTCGTCGTGGGAGCTCGGTGCCGTGCAGGTGTTCGACGGCGGGGCTGACGGTCTGCTGTCGACGTCACCGAACACACTCTTCGCGCGACAGGGTCTCTTCGTCCCGTAGTTCGAAGTTGATCGCTCGGTTCGGTCCGGGCGCCCGGGCGGGGCTTCCGTTTGCAGCGGCCGCGGTGCTGCTTGGCGCCTCCTTCGGCGTCGTCGCGGAGCCGGTGATGGGACGCATCGCGCCGATCGTGATGTCGGCGACCATGTTCGCGGGCGCCGCACAGTTCGCCGCCACCGCTGTGCTGGCTGACGGTGGGAGCGCCGCCGCCGCGATCGTCGCCGGCATCCTCCTGAACCTGCGCTTCATCCCGATGGGAATCTCGATCGCCCCGTCCCTGCGTGCGCCGGCCGCGTCCCGCGCAGCGGTGGGTCAAGGCATCGTGGATGCGTCATGGGCAATGGCGAACCGCGGCGGCGGGCGCTACGACGTGCCGTACATGCTCGGGGCGACCATCGTCCAGTACCCGGCCTGGGTGGCGGGAACCGCAATCGGGGTGCTTGCCGGCGACGTCATCGGCAACCCCGAGGACCTCGGGCTCGACGCGATCTTCCCGGCGTTCTTTCTCGCACTGCTCGTCAACGAGATGCGCGACGGGATGGGCGTCGGCGCGGCGCTGATCGGTGCGGCCCTGGCGCTCGCGCTGACGCCATTCGTCCCGGCCGGCATCCCGGTGCTGGCGGCGTGTGCCGGCGCCGGACTCGGACTGGTGCGCCGATGACCGACGTATGGATCACGATCGGCGCGCTGGCCGTGGCCACTGCCCTGATCAAGGCCTCGGGGCCGGTCGTGTTCGGCGGACACTCGCTGCCCGCTCCGGCGCTGCGGGTGATCTCGCTGCTGGCGGCCGCGCTGCTGGCCGCGCTGGTGATCACGCAGACATTCGCGGACGATCAGGACCTCGTGTTCGACGCCCGGGTGGCCGGTCTGGCGGCAGCAGCCGGCGCCCTCGCGCTGCGCAGATCGCTGGTCGTGACGATGATCAGCGCCGCCGCCGCGACCGCTCTGGTCCGGGCCTTGACGTAGGCCGGGAGGCTTCTCCCGCGATCAGATGGGAAACTGCCGCTGTATGCGGGTTTCAGCGAAGGTCGACTATGCCGTGCGGGCGACAGCGGAGCTGGCCTCTGCCGGCGAGGGGCCCATCAAGGGCGAGGCGCTGTCGAACGCCCAGAGCATCCCTCTGAAGTTCCTGGAGAACATCCTCGGCGAGCTCAAGCATGCCGGCCTGGTGCGTAGTCAGCGCGGGACCGAAGGTGGCTACTGGCTGGCCAAGCCGGCCGAGGAGATCAAGATCGCCGACGTGATCCGCGCAGTCGAGGGACCGCTCGCGAGCGTGCGCGGTGAGGCGCCGGAGACCGTCAAGTACCAGGGCGCCGCGGAGCCTCTCGGCAAGCTGTGGGTCGCGGTACGCGCGAACCTCCGCGCAGTGCTCGAGGAAACGACCATCGCCGATATCGCAAACGGCACGCTCCCCGACGTGATCGAGCAGATCACGAGCGACCCACAGGCGTGGACCACTCATTAGAAGCGGCCCGCGACAGCGGGTCGCACAGGACTTTAGGTGGGGCGGAGCCCCTCGATGTTCTGAGCGCCGCGGCTTAGCCCTCGGCCAGAATCTCGTCGCCCTCGTCCGGGGCTTTCCGCTCTTCGGGCGAGAACACCCGCGCCTCGCCCTCGCGCACGTAAACGATCTGGCCGTTGGTGAGCTCGAGCTGGTCCGACTCCGCTTTCGTGAGCTGGGCCCACCCGGTCTCGCCGTCCTGGAGCGTGTACTCCACGCGCACCTCGAAGCCGAGGTGCACGATCCTGTCGACCTGCGCCTCCTTGCTCGTGCCGTTGGGCTCCAGCATGACTTCGATGTCGTGCGGGCGGACGAACGAGTCGCCCATCCGGTTGACGGGCCCGATGAAGGTCATCACGAACTCGTTTGCCGGCTCCTCGTACAGCTCGCGGGGGCGGCCCACCTGCTCCACCTTGCCGTCGTTCATCACGACGATCTGCTCGGAGACGTCCATCGCCTCCTCCTGGTCGTGCGTCACGAAGACGGTCGTCACGTGCACCTCGTCGTGCAGCCGCCGCAGCCAGATGCGCAGGTCCTTGCGGACACGCGCGTCGAGCGCTCCGAACGGCTCGTCGAGGAGCATCACCTTGGGCTCCACCGCCAGGGCCCGCGCAAGCGCCATGCGCTGACGCTGGCCGCCCGAAAGCTGTGACGGGTAGCGATCGGCGAAGCCGTTCAGGTGGACGAGATCGAGGAGCTCGTGCACCCGCTCCTTGATCCGCGGCTTCTCGCGCTTGCGGATCTTGAGCCCGAACGCGATGTTGTTGAAGACCGTCATGTGCTTGAACGCCGCGTAGTGCTGGAACACGAAGCCCACTCCGCGATCCTGCGGGCGCAGCAGCGTGGCGTCCTGGCCCGAGATCAGCACCATGCCGTTGTCCGGGCGCTCGAGCCCGGCGATCACGCGCAAAAGCGTCGACTTGCCGCTGCCGCTCGGTCCGAGCAGGGCGGTGAGGGAGCCCTCGGGCACCGTGATCGACACGTCACGGAGCGCCTGGAAGTCCTCGAAGCACTTCGAGACGTTCTGTACTTCGATCCCTGTATTGGCCACTATGCCCCTCTCCTGCGTGAGTTGAGCAGGTTCATCGACAGCAGCACCGCCAGCGCCATCAGCGCCAGGACGACCGATGCGGCATATGCACCTGTCAGATCGAATTGGTGGAACCGTTGCTCGACGAAAAGCGTAGCGGTCTCTGTTTCACCTGACAATTTTCCGGAGACGACGCTCACCGCTCCGAACTCGCCGAGCGCCCGGGCGGTCGCGAGCACGACTGCCGTAGGTCAACCCCCAGCGGATCGAGGGCAGCGTGATGCGCCAGAAGGTCTGCCACCACGTCGAGCCGAGGGTCGATGCCGCCTGTTCTTGCTCGGTGCCGATCTCGCGCAGCACGGGCACCACCTCGCGGACCACGAACGGAAGCGACACGAAGATCGTGGCAAGGATCATGCCCGGGTACGAGAAGATCACCTGAATCCCCTGCTCGGTCAGCCAGCCGCCGAACCACCCGTCGTTGCCGTAGACGAGGATCAGGGCGAGCCCGATCACCACCGGAGAGATCGCAAACGGCAGGTCGATCGCCGCGTTCATCAGCGCCTTGCCCGGGAAGCGGTGGCGCACGAGCACGATCGCGGTGATCACTCCGAACACGGTGTTGATCGGCACCGCCGTGCCGACCATCGCGAGCGTCAGCCAGAAGGCATGCTGCGCTTCGGGCGTCGTCACCGCCTCCCAGGCGGGGCCAAACCCGTCCTCGAACGTGCGGAAGAAGATGAGGCCGATCGGGGCCGCCAGCAGCAAGAACAGGTAGCCGAGCGCGACGAAACGCAGGGTGAGCCTACTCCTCATGCTTGGACCCCCAGCGGGACAGGAACGTGATGCCGAGCAGCACGACGAAGGAGAGCACGAGCAGCACGACAGACACGGCGGCGGCCCCCGTCACGCGATCGCTCTCGATCTGACCGAAGATGAACACCGACGAAACCTCCGTCTCGAACGGCAGGTTCCCCGTAATCAGCACGAGCGAGCCGAACTCGCCCACCGCGCGGGCGAACGCCAGCGCAACGCCGGCCAGGATCGCGGGCATCAGATTGGGAAGGATGACGCGGCGGAAGATCGTGAAGTCGCTCGCGCCCAGCGACGCGGCCGCCTCCTCCATGTCCTTGTCGAGCTCGATCAGGACGGGCTGCACGGTCCGCACGACGAACGGCAGCGTCACGAACAGCAGCGCCAGGATCACGGCGGCCCTGGTGTAGGCGATGTCCACCCCGACGGGGCCGCGGGGGCCGTAGAGGGCGAGCAGGGTGAGCCCCGCCACGATCGTGGGGAGCGCGAACGGCAGGTCGATGAGCGAATTGACGATCTTCTTGCCGCGGAAATCGTCGCGCACCAGGACCCACGCGATGATCGTCCCGATGACGGCGTTGATCCCCGCCACGATGAACGACGCCCCCACCGTCAGCTTGAGCGCCGCCACCGCCTGCTCGTTGGTGATCGCCGTCCAGAACTGATCCAGGCCGAGCTCCAGCGACTTGGCGACCACGGCCGCGAGCGGGATCAGCACGATCACGCTCAGGTAGAGCATGGAGATTCCACCGGCGAGTGCCGCGCCCGGAATGCGCGGCACTCGCATGCGGAGACCGGATGGAGCCGGTGTTGAGGTCACGTCACTTCTCGGTGGGGAATCCCTGGTCCTGGTTGATCGAGGCCATCACGCTGCCCTCCGGGTCGAAGAACTCCTTGTTCACCTCGGACCATCCGCCGAGGTCGTCGATCGTGAACAGGTTCTTCGGGGTCGGATAGGTGGCTTCGTCGACAAGGTTCTCCTTGACCGAGCGGTAGCCCTTCTCGGCGAAGATCTTCTGCGCCTCATCGCTGCGGGTGAACTCGACGAACTTGGCCGCTTTGTCGGACGCTCCTTCGACGATCGCGATCGGGTTTTGGATCAGGATCGTCCCGTCCGGGATCGTGTAGTCGACCTCCTCGCCCTTCTGCTGGGCGGTGATCGCCTCGTTCTCGTAGGCGATCAGCACGTCGCCCTTGCCGCCGACGAACGTCTGCAGGGCTTCACGCGCGCTCTTGTCCTGCACGGGCACGTTGTCGAACAGCTGCCGCAGGTACTCCTTGGCCTCCGCCTCGGTCTTGCCGGCCTCGAGCTGTGCGCCATAGGCAGCCATGATGTTCCACTTCGCGCCGCCCGAGGTGAACGGGTTCGGAGTGATGACCTCGACGCCGTCCTTCAGCAGGTCGTCATATGTCTTGATGTTCTTCGGATTGCCCTTGCGTGTCGCAAACACCACGACGGAGTTGGTGACGAAACCGTCGAACTCGTCCGTGTTCCAGTCCGCGGCCACCTTCTTCGCCTCGACCAGCTTGTCGACGTCGGGCGCCAGCGAGAGCGCGACGACGTCGGCCTTCAGGCCGGCCTCGACTGCGCGGGCCTGGTCGCCGGAGGAGCCGTAGGACTGCTTGAACCCGACATCCTTGCCGTCGTCGGTGTTCTTGAAGGCGGGAATGATCTCCTCATACGCCTCCTGCGGCGTCGAGTACGCGATCAGGCTGAGAGACCCGGCGCTCCCCGACGAGCTGGAGCTGCCGCCGCAGGCCGCGAGGCCCAGCGCCACCAGCAGCACCAGGGGCACAGCCGCGATCGAGATTCGCTTTCCGACGCTCATGAGAGTAATTCCCCCTTTGTCTATGGCTCTAGTAGGAAAGGTGCGACGGCGGGCACGTTAGCAGAAACCCTTTAAAGCTGATTGACAAAAGGTGGTATCAGGTTCCGTATGGTAGCCTGCGTGTTGTCAAGCAACCTTATGGAGAAAGAGGACAAGATGCAACCCACCCCCGTCGCGACCCTGCGCAGCCTCAGAGACGTGCGCGACCTCGAGGGCTACGTGAGCGAATCGCTCGCGGCCATCGGCGTCGGCCCGGCCTCTCGCGCCCACGCACCGCTGCTGCGACACGGGGTGCGGTCCGCATATCGAGTCGAGCGCGCGCTGCCGCCGGAGGTGTCGCTGCGTGCGATCCTGGACGAGGTGCTGCCTGCGCGTCTCAGGGCGCCGCTGCAGCACCTCGGCACATCCGCGCTCGCGGGCTCATTGGCTGCCTGAGCCCTCCTAGAATCGGCGCATGGATGCGCCCGAGGGCCCGCTCTACCGTGTCGCCCTCCTCGACTGGCTCGCGTGCGCCGTGGCAGGATCGCGCGAACGGGCCGCCCTTGCAGCGAGGGCCGCTGGTGACAGCCTCCCCGAGCGCGTGACGTGGGCCGGATGCGCCGGCCACGTGCTCGACTACGACGACACCTACTCCCCCGGGCTCGTGCACGCCAGCGCCGCCGTTGCGCCCGTGGCGCTCCTGCTCGGCGCGGAACTGGGACGCGACATGGACGCGGTGCTCGACGCGTACGCGGCCGGCTTCGAGGCGACCGCGGCGCTGGGGCGAGCGGGCCACCCGGTGCTCTACGAGCGCGGCTGGCACCCGACGGCGGTCTGCGGCAGCGTCGGCGCCGCGGTGGCCGCGGCCCGGCTCTGTGGCCTCACGCGGGAGGAGGAGGCCGACGCGGTGGGGCTGACCCTCCTGCGAGCCGGCGGCCTGCGGTCGGCGTTCGGCACGGACGGCAAGGCCCTGCAGGTCGGGATGGCGGCCGCCGCCGGCCTACAGGCCGCGCGGATCGCGCAGGGCGGCGCGCGCGTCCCGCTGGCCGCGGTTTCCAGCGGCCCCGCGGGTTTCGAGGAAGTGTTCGGCGTCCGGTGGGCGGAGCCGGGTGATGACCGGGCGGTCGCCGAGAACTGGATCAAGGCGTACCCGTGCTGCCTGGCCACCCACAGCACGATCGAGGCCACCCTCCAGCTCCGTGGACAGACGCAGGCGCGCGAGGGCGTGACCGTCCGCGTTCATCCCGTGGCGCGCGCGGCGGCCGCTCGAGACGACGTGTCGGACGGGCTGCAGGCGAAGTTCTCGATCCCCTACGTCGCGGCGTTCGCACTGCTGCACGGCGCGCCCCGCGTATCGGATTTCCACAGCGTCGACGAAGGTGTTCGCAGCCTCGCCCGGCGGGTCGCCGTGCGCACGGACCCGGAACTGTCCGAGATGGAGGCGCGGGTCGAGATGGAAGGCGGGAGCACCGCACAGGTCGAGTCGCCGCTCGGCTCTCCGGGGCATCCGATGGACGAGCCGGCGCTGCTCGAGAAAGTGCACGCGCTGGCGGGCGATCGCCTCGACGGAGTGCTCGACGACCCGACTGCGCCGGCTGCGAGCGTTGTCGCGGCTGCGGGGCTCGAGCGATAGACGGCAGCTACGCGGCCGGCTCGGGCTCGCCCTCCAGCAGCGCCGCCCGGAAGACGCGCTCCTCGTCGTCGAACAGCGCGCCCCACGTCCGCTCGCCGTCGAGCAGGATTCGCCGCTTCGTCTCGAGGATCGCCGCCCGCGGCATGCGGGCGATTGCCTCTGCCTTGGCGAGTGCGGCCGCCTGGAGCTCGTCCGGCGGGCTCACGTCGAGCACAATGCCGAGGCGCAGCGCCTCGGCGGCGTCGACGACGCGCCCGGTCAGGCAAAGATCACGGGCGATGCCGGGACTGACCGCCGCCCGCGCGGCGGCGTAGCTCGGCGGGATTCCCATCGGCAGCTCGGGATAGCCGAATGTGGCCAGCTCGGATGCGATCCGCACGTCACACAGCAGCGCGAGGGCGAACCCGCCCGCGAGCGCCGGCCCGTTGACCGCGGCCACGACGGGCTTGGGACAGCGAGCGACGGCGTGGAACGCACCCGTGCTGGTCTCGACCAGGCGGCGGCGGTGCTCGAGGTCGCCGCCGAACTGGGACGTGTCCATGCCCGAGCAAAACGCGGTGCCGGCACCGGTCAGGACGACGCAGGCGACCCCGTCGTCGCTGCCCAGCCGCGAGAACGCGTCCGCCAGCTCGACGCGCAGGTCGATCGACAGCGCGTTGCGCTTGTCCGGGCGCTGCAGGGTGACGACGGCGACGACGCCATGCGGATCGATCGACAGCAGTCCCGGCATGGCGGCCAGCCTAGCCGCCCCGGGGTCAGGGAACGAAGATGCCCTGAGTCAAGAACAGCGTGTTCGGCCCCGTGGCGATCAGACCGTCGGCCCCGCCGTCATTCACACGGACCCGGCCGAGCTCCCAGATCGACCGCACGCCCTCGGGCGCCAAGCCCGATGTGATGGCGTCGAAGGAGGTCGTGATCGAGCACGTCGACCCGACTGTCGTGCTGCCGGTGGGCGAACACGGAACGGTCACCGGTAGGTTGACGTCGCTGACCGTGGCCGCATCGGTCTGGGACGGCCCGTTCAGCCTGTCCGTGATCCGAACCGTGGTGGTGGCCTGGAGCTGGCCGGTGTAGTCGGCCAGCGTGCCCTGGCGCCGGACGTCGGTGAAGCTGAATTCGAACGCGACGTCGGTGTCGTCGGCACCGCCGGGCGAGCCTGCATTGACCCTGTATCGCGCGAAACCGGCCGCGTTCGCCGGCTGTCCGTTCGAGTCGGGCGAGCCGACCGTCAGCTGGCTCGACTCGAGCACCGGCGGGGTACACGACCCGGATGAGAGCGGAGCCGCGTGCGTGGCGTCGGGTGCCACGCACTGCTGATAGGCGGGCACGAGCGACACGCGCAAGGGGGTCGCGCCAGTCGGCCGCACATAGCCGTTCAAATCTGCTGCATAAACGTCCCGAGCGGTGTCGGTGTCGCTCGCCATGAGCGACTCGCGAGTGTCGAAGAAGATCCGCAGGCCGCCTTCGGATATGCCCGCGAAGAACGCCGCGATCGCCGCATTGCCTCCGGACGGGCCCGTCGAGATGTGCGTCGTCGTGCCGAGCCAGCGCTCGTAGACGTCGTTGACCGTGTCGGTGTCGGTGGCGACCAGCGACTCGGCCGTTTCGATCACCACCCTGGTCCCGTCGACCGAGGCTCCTGCAAAGCTCGCGTCGATCGCGCCGTTACCTCCGGACGGGCCCGTTGAGAGCCGAGTGGTGGCGCCACCCGCGCGCTCGTAGACGTCGAACGCGGTGTCGGCGTCGCCCCCCGCCAGAGACTCACGCGTCTCGAAGAACACACGCGTGCCGTCCAAAGAGTTCCCTGTGAAGCGAGCATCAAAGCTGCCGTTGCCCGGCGTGCCGGCGGAGACCAGCGTGGTCGTTCCCCCCGAGCGTTCGTAGATGTCCACGAATGTGTCCGTGTCGCCGGCGGCCAGCGGCTCGCTGGTCTCGAAGAAGACGCGTGTCCCGTCGGCAGAGTTGCCCTCGTAGGTCGCGGGGAAGGCGCCGTTGCCCGGTGTACCGGCGGAGATCAGGACCGTTCCACCGGCGTTGCTGCGCTCGTAGACGTCGTTGCTTGTGTCGGTATCGGACGCTGTGAGCGCTTCCTCCGTCTCGAAGAAGACGCGTGTCCCATCGGCCGAGGCGCCGCGGAAGGTTGCATCGAAGGGCCCTTGCCCCCCGGTCGTGCCCTGAGAGATCAGCGCAGTGGCCCCGGCCTGGCGCCGGTACACATCGAACTGGTTGTCGGTGTCGCCCGGTATGAGCGACTCCTGTGTCTCGAAGAACACGCGGCTGCCGTCCTGGGAGACGCCCGCGAACAGGGCGGGGAAGTCAGCGTTGCCGGGTGTGCCAGCCGAAACCAGGTTCGTTGACCCGCCCACGCGCTCATAGACATCGGCCTGGCTGTCCGTGTCCCCAGCAACAAGCTTTTCCTCCGTCTCGAAGTACACCCGCGTGCCGCCCAGGGCGATGTCGTGGAAGAAAGCGTCGAATGCACCGTTGCCTCCAATGGGTCCCGTCGACACGAGCGTCGTGGTGCCGCCGACCCGCTGGTAGATGTCGAAGAAGGCGTCGGTGTCCGCTGCGACCAGAGACTCCTCGGTCTCGAAGAAGACACGCGATCCGTCCTCGGAAACATCCGAGGGGAAGACGTCGAAATTCCCGTTCCCGCCGGTCGGCCCGGTCGAGATCAGCGTCGTCGTGCCACCTTCGCGCTGGTAGAGGTCGTATGCGGTATCGGTATCCGCGGCCACCAGCGACTCCGGTGTTTCGAAGAACGCCAGCGTCCCGTCGGCCGAGGAGAAGCTGAAGAACACGTCCGCGGCTCCGTTGCCGCCGGTGGGCCCGATCGAGATGTGTCTCTTGGCCGAATGGTTCGCCAGGGCAGCGGGCGCCGCCACAATCATGGTGGCTGCCATGACAAGCAGCATCCGAAGGACCGTCCGTGTGTGACGCCTCACTTGTATCCCGCCTCTCCCCCACGCCGCAGCCACAATTGGCTGGAGCCGTGGGCGCAATAAACACAAGCGCGGCCCCCGTGTCAAGCCCGGGCGCCTATTTACCGTCGTCCGGAGCGCTCCAGCTGGCGGATCTGGAACCGCGCGAGGTCCGTTATATCCCCCGCCATGCGGCGCAGCTCGGCATGGACTCCGCCGCGGCGCTCGGCCGCCGACATGCGTATCGCTGCCTCGTGGTGAACGATCATCGCCGCGGCGTAAGCGGCATCGAAATCGTCCGCGGCGCGTAGCTCCGCGGGATCGAGGGTCTGGGGCACGCCCAGGTCTCCCTTGTCCACGCCGCCCTCGGCAAGCACGCGCCGGACGACGCGCAGGACCTGCGCCTCCGGGGACTGGAGCTGGATCAGGTCTTGCGCGGCGCGGCGTACCACCCTGTCCTCGGCACGCGAGGATGCGAGGTCGGCCGCGTCGATGCCCCGCTCGTGGTGGTCGAGCATCTCGGTCGCGAACGCCATGTCGACGTCGTTCGCCCGGATCTTCGGCTTCTCGTCGTCATCGCCGCCGCATCCCGCCAGAGGCGAGGCAGCCAAGGCGACTGCGGCAAGGGATGTGGCCAGGCGGCGCATTGCGGGCAGGGTAGCTTCCCGGTCGAGCCCCCATGCCGGACACCCGTCAAACATTCAACGCGCTCGTCTCGGACCTCGATTACCCGATGTTCGTCGTCACGGCGGCCGCGGAAAGCGAGCGCGCGGGTTGCCTCATCGGCTTCGCCACCCAGTGCAGCATCGATCCGCCGCGCTTCCTCGTCTGCTTGTCGAAGCAGAACCGGACCTATCGCGTCGCGCGCGATGCCGACGTGCTCGCCGTGCACTTCCTGCCCGCCGACGCCGAGGACCTGGCCGAGCTCTTCGGAGGACAGACCGGCGACGACGCGGACAAGTTCGCTCAGTGCAAGTGGAGCGCAGGACCGGGCGGCGTGCCGCTGCTCGAGCGCTGCCTCAACCGCTTCGTGGGAAAGGTCCTAGAGCGGACCGATGCCGGCGATCACGTCGCGTTCGTGCTGGAGCCCGTCGCTGCGGAGAAGGGCCACCCCGGCGACCAGTTCCCGTTCCATCGAGCCAAGCGCATCGAGCCGGGCCACGAGGCCTAGTTCTTAGTGCTCAGTAGCGGCCGTCGACGACGTCGGGTCGATGATCTGGCCCGGGAGTGCGCAGGTCGTCCCCGAAGAACGCCTCGAGGACAGTGTTGACGAGCCACACGATGATCGTGGCGAGGAACGCCCACCAGAACCCGTCGATCGTAAAGTCGTCGACGATCCAGCTCGTCAGGTAGAGCATGAAGAGGTTGATGAAGAAGAGCGCGAGCCCGAGCGTCAGCAGCACGAGCGGGAGGGTGAAGAGGATCAGGACCGGCCGCACGAAGATGTTGACGACGCTGAAGACCAGGGCTGCCACGATCAGCACCCCGATCCCGTCGTAGTCGATCCCGCTGAGGAGCAGCGCGGCGACCCACAGGGCCACGAAGTTGAACACCCAGGTGACGAGAAATCGCCGTAGCACGACTTTGACCATAGGCCCCAAGAGCCTTTCGGGCAACTAGGCTGCAAAGCCCGTGGCAGCCGATGGACCGGAACAAGTCGTGCGGCGCGCCTACGAAGCGTGGAACTCGGCCGGCCCCGACGCTCTGATGCCGTTCGTGACTGACGACGTCGAGCTGGAGGATGCGCCTGAGTTGCCGGACGCCCAGTGCTGGACGGGCCGCGATGCGGTGCTGCGGCGCCTCACTGACGTGGCCGATGCGGTCGGCGGCCACTCGGGCGATCTCGAAAACTTCGACGCTCGGGGCGACGTGGTCCTGGTCACCATGACTTGGCGACGAGATACCGATCCCCAGGGAGAGACGTCACTTGGGCCCGTGTACCACGTCGTCCGTGTGGACAGCGGGAAGATCGCGCACATCACCGTGTTTCTCGACGAGGCTGCCGCGCGGCGCGCGGCCAGCGTGGAGAGACAATGACGATCGATCAGCTGCTCGCCGAGGCCCGTGCGCGACTTGACCGCGTCGACGCCGCCGCGGCCCGCGCCGCGATGGACGATGGTGCTCTGCTGGTCGACATCCGCGCCGAGTCGCAGCGCGCGCAGGACGGCGTGGTGCCGGGCTCCACATTCATCCCGCGCAACGTCCTGGAGTGGCGCGTCGACGAGATGAGCGTGGCGCCCAGCGTCATCGTGATGTGCGACGGGGGCTACCAGTCGAGCCTCGCGGCGGCCACGCTGCGCGACCTCGGCCTGGACGCCACCGACCTCACCGGTGGCTTCCAGGCCTGGCGCGATGCCGGGTTGCCTGTCGAGCGCTGAGAGTTACCCGCAGCCGGTGTTGTTGCCGCAGCTGGAGCACGTGTAGCACGAGCCCGTGCGCTGCATCATCCCGCCGCACTGCGAGCAGGCCGGTCCGAGGTCGAGGCCCTCGATCCTCGCCGGCACGACCGGCGGCGAGTCGGTGAGCGCCGCGGTCGGTGCCTGCGACTCGGCCGTCGTCTCGCCATTCGAGTGGCCGTTTCCACCGTTCGAATGGCCGTTGCCTCCACCGTTCCCGGCGGCGCCGGACTCCTCGGCCAGCTTCTTCGCGCGCACGTCGGCGCTCATGATGCCGAGCTCCTCGTGCACCGCGGGGTCGAGGAAGCGCGATGCGAGCCAGCGCATGATGTAGTCGGGCAGCGACTTCGCGAACGGGATCTCGGGGTTGGTCGTCATGCCCTCCGGGTCGAAGCGCATGTAGCTGAACTTGCGCACGAAGGTCTCGAGCGGCACGCCGTACTGGAGGCCGATCGAGATCGCGGTCGCGAACGCGTTCATCATCCCGCGCAGGGTCGAGCCGTCCTTGCCGATGTCGGTCAGGAAGATCTCGCCCAGCTCGCCGTCCTCGTAGCGGCCCGCGGTGATGTAGCCCTCGTGGCCCGCGACAGAGAACTTGTGCGTGAGCGACTCGCGCTCGCGCGGCAGCCGCTTGCGCGCGGGAACCGCCGCCTCGGCGGGAGCGTCCTTCGCCTTCTTGGCGTCGGTGCGCAGCGCCTGCGCGGTCTTGGAGCCGTCGCGGTAGATCGCGAGCGCCTTCACTCCCAACCGGCCCGCCTCCACGTATGCGTCGCGGATGTCGCCGACGGTCGCCTCCTCAGGCATGTTGACCGTCTTCGAGATCGCGCCCGAGATGAACGGCTGTGTCGCGGCCATCATCTGGATGTGGCCCATGTGCGAGATCGCGCGGCGGCCGACGGCCACGTCGAACACCGGCAGGTCCTCGTCCCGGATGCCGGGAGCGCCGATGATCGTGCGGTGGTCGTTGACGTAGGCCTCGATCAGCTCGATCTGGGCCTCGGAGTAGCCGAGCTTGCGCAGCGCGCGGGGGACCGTGCGGTTCACGATCGTCATCTGCCCGCCGCCCACCAGCTCCTTGAGCTTGACCAGCGAGAAGTCGGGCTCGATGCCGGTCGTGTCGCAGTCCATCAGGAAGCTGATCGTGCCGGTCGGGGCGAGCACGGTCGCCTGGGCGTTGCGGTACCCGTGGCGCTCGCCGGTGTCGACCGCCGCGTCCCACGAGCGCCGCGCTGCCTCGAGCAGGCCGGGCTCGACGTGCTCGTCGATCGCGTATGACGCGTCGCGGTGCTTGCGCATCACGCGCAGGTGCGGCTCGCTGTTCTTGGCGTACTCGTCGTACGGGCCCATCGCGGCGGCGAGCTCGGCCGACGTGCGGTAGGCGCGGCCGGTCATCAGCGCGGTGATCGCGGCTGCTACCGAGCGTCCCTCGTGCGAGTCATAGGGCAGGCCGCGCGCCATCAGCAGCGCACCGAGGTTCGCGTAGCCGAGGCCGAGCTGGCGCATCGCCCGTGCGTTGCGGCCGATCGCCTCGGTCGGGTAGCTGGACGGCCCGACGACGATCTCCTGCGCGGTGAACATCACGTCGACCGTGTGCTCGAACGCAGCCGTGTCGAAGGTGCCGTCGTCCTGCAGGAACTTGAGCAGGTTGATGGAGGCCAGGTTGCAGGCCGAGTCGTCGACGTGCATATATTCGGAGCAGGGGTTAGACGCATTGATCCGGCCGGTGTTCGGGCAGGTGTGCCAGTCGTTGATCGTCGTGTCGTATTGCACGCCCGGGTCGGCGCAGCGCCACGCCGCCTCGGCGATCTCGTTCATGAGGTCGCGGGCGTTCAGCGTGTCGATCGTCTCGCCGGACACACGCGCGATCGTCTTCCACTCGTCGCCGTTCTCGACCGCGTCGAGAAACTCGTCCGTGACGCGGACGGAGTTGTTGGCGTTCTGGTACTGGATCGAATAGAAGCCCTCACCGTCGATCGACATGTCAAAGCCGGCTTCGGCGAGCGCTGCAGCCTTCTCTTCCTCCTTGGCCTTGCACCAGATGAAGTCACGGATGTCGGGGTGGTCGACGTCGAGCACCACCATCTTGGCCGCGCGCCGCGTCTTGCCGCCGGACTTGATCGTGCCGGCCCAGGAGTCGGCGCCGCGCATGAAGGACACGGGCCCGGAAGCCAGGCCACCTTTCGAAAGCTGCTCCTTCGAGGAGCGGATCTTGGAGAGGTTGATGCCCGAGCCGGAACCGCCGCGGAAGATCATGCCCTCCTTGGTGTTCCAGTCGAGGATCGACTCCATCGTGTCGTCGACCGAGAGGATGAAGCACGCGGAGCACTGCGGCTGCTCCTCGAAGCCGACGTTGAACCACACCGGGGAGTTGAAGGCGGCAAGCTGGTTGACGAGGATGTGGCTGAGCTCGGCTTCGAAGGTGTCGCCGTCGGTCGCGGTCGCGAAGTAGCTGCCCTCGCGCCCCCAGCGGGCAATCGTGCCGGCCACGCGGCCGACCATCTGCTTGACGGAGTGCTCGCGCGCCGGCGTGCCCATCTGCCCTCGGAAGTACTTCTGGGAGACGATGTTGGTCGCGTTCTGCGACCAGGTCTTCGGGAACTCGACGCCGCGCTGCTCGAAGGCGGGCTTGGCCGGATCGCCGATCAGCGCGTCGCGGACCTCCCACTCGATCTCGTCGAAGGGGTGTACCCCGGAGCGCGTGAAACGCCGTTCGATGGCCAGTCCTGCATCCGCCGCGTGAACCCCGTCGACCGTCCCGATCCCGTCTCTAACTCTGGCCATCTAACTGTCTCCTCAACTCTCGAAAATTTCCCTCGGTCAACCCTGCGAGCGCACTTTTTCAGGCGCTTTTTTCGTCTCAGGGGGTAACAGCGCAGCCTGACGCCGGGTTCGGACGGATGTGCCTTTGCGCGCGTCCTCGCGGGACGGCTCGAAGAGGTGCTCGTGCTGCAACGGCGGCTCGGACTCGAGTCGCTCGAGCTCCTGCTCGAACTCCTCGACGTCCTCGAACTTCCGGTACACGGAGGCGAAGCGCACGTAGGCCACCGGGTCGAGCTCGCGCAGTCCGCGCAAGGCCAGCTCGCCCACCTGCTCGACGCCGGGGGTGCCGCCCTGCGCACGTAGCTCGGCGACGATCCGGTCCACCACCGCCTCGAGCTGCTCGCGCTCGATCGGGCGCTTGATCGCCGCCCGCTCGAGCCCGCCGAGCACCTTGGCGCGCTCGAAGGGCTCGCGCTGTCCGCCCCGCTTGCGTATGTAGAGCGGCCCCTCGTCGTAGCGCTCATAGGTGGTGAACCGCCGCTCGCACGACCTGCACACGCGGCGCCGCCGGACGGCGTCGCCAGGGTCGCTCAGGCGGGAGTCGACGACCTGGGAGTCGTCGTGAGCGCAGAAGGGGCAATGCATTTCACCAGAGTACTAGATGTAGTCTCGAAAACCAAGGTCAAACACCATATCTTGTGGATCTGGTACCGAAAATGGGCGGTTTTGTCACATTAGCGCCCATCCTGGGCCGTTTGCCCGGAAAGCCCCCTCTTTGCGGGAGGACCGTGTGTACAAGTGGCGGCCCACGATCATGGACCGCGGGCCGTAGTGCCCGGTCCCCCTCACCGCCAATATCGAGTCCATGGAACGGTCCGGAGCCAGAGGGGGAGACGAGCGAAGCCGTCCGAAGCCGGGTGGGCGCACCGCATCGGCGGACTCCCTGGTGGGCGAGGTCCGCTGGCAGCTGTTCCGCCGCGACGAGCTCCCGGCGCGACTGCGCCGCCTCCAGCGGCTCGAGGACGCCGCCGACATGGGATCACGCTCGAACGGCTCGTCGCGCACGGACCGCTAGATCGATCATCTAAATTCCGGGCATGGCCTGGGAGGTCGTCATATCGGGAGGCGGGTTCGGCGGCTTCTACACCGCGCGGACGCTCGAGCGGATCATGCCGCTGCAGAGCGCGCGGATCACGCTCGTCAACGACGTCAACTTCCTGCTCTACACACCTTTCCTGCCCGAGGCCGCCGCCGGCACCCTCGAGCCGCGTCACGTGGTCACCCCCCTGCGCGATGTGCTGGGCCACACTCGCTTGCGGATCGGCGCCGTGATCGGGCGCGATCCGGCACGGCAGACGATCACGATGCTCGATCAGGAGGGACACGAGCACGAGTCCCGGTACGACCGTCTGGTGGTCGCGCACGGGTCCGTGTCACGCGTGCTGCCGGTCCCGGGGCTCGAAGAGCACGCCATCGGGTTCAAGTCGCTGTCGGATGCGATCTGGCTGCGCAACCACGTGATCCAGTGCCTGGAGATGGCCGACGCCACGGACGACCCGCGCGAGCGCGACGAGCTGCTGACCTTCGTGGTGGTCGGCGGCGGGTACGCCGGCTTGGAGGCGCTGGCCGAGGTGCAGGACTTTGCCGCGGACGCGATCGAGCAGTACCCCTCCGCCCGCCTACACGGGATGCGCTGGACGCTGGTGGAGGCCATGGACCGCGTGCTGCCGGAGATCGACTTGTCGCTGGCGGAGTACGCCGTCCGGGAGCTGCGCAGCCGCGGCATCGACATCCGGCTCGGGACCACGCTGGAGGAGCTGACCGCGACCTCGGTGCGGCTCGCGACGGGCGAGGTCCTGCCGACGCGCACGGTGGTGTGGACGGCCGGCGTCACCGCTCATCCGTCGATCCGCAACCTCGGACTGCCGACCGACGTGCGCGGGCGCATCGTCGTCGACAAGTACCTGCGGGTGCCGAGCGAGGACAATGTCTGGGCGCTCGGCGACTGCGCGGCCGTCCCCGATCCGCGCCCCGACGTCGAGTTCTGCCCGCCCACTTCACAGCATGCCGTGCGGCAGGGAAAGACGGCCGGCCGCAACGTCGCTGCGTCGCTCGGCGTGGGCACGGCCAGGCCGTTCAGCTACAAGTCGATGGGGCAGTTCGCGAACCTCGGCCGCTACAAGGCCGTGGCGAAGGTGTTCCGTTTCCAGCTGCGCGGCTTCCCGGCTTGGTGGCTTGCGCGCACGTACCACCTGAGCCAGATTCCCGGCACCGCGCGCAAGGTGCGGGCGGTGATGGATTGGACCGTCGGCCTCCCGTTCCAGCGCGACATCGCCGAGGTCGGCACGATCGGCCAGCCCCAGCCGCTGCGCGCGGACGCGTACGAGCGCGCCGGAACGCATCGCGCTTAGAAGGCCAGGCACGCGAACCGTGGCGTTTGCGTACCGCATGGCGGTACGCAGGAGCCAAGGTTCAGGGCTACTTCGAACGGGCCTTGGGTCGCGCCGGCTTGCGGGCCGCCTGGGCCGCGCGGGCGCGGCGGGTCGCCGTCCCGTCTCGCGACACCGACGTGCGCCTGCGCGCCTCGGCCGGAGGACGGGCGCCGTTGCGGGCGGCTGGCTCGGGCTCGAGCGCCTGCGCCAGCACCTGCTCGACGCGGTCCACCCAGATGAACTCGATGTCCTTGAGCAGGTGCCGCGGGAAGTCCTCGACGTCCTGCTCGTTCAGCTTCGGTGCGATCACGCGCTCGAGGCCGGCGTCCTGCGCGGCGAGCGCCTTCTCCTTGAGGCCGCCGATCGGCAGCACCTGGCCCGTCAGGGTCAGCTCACCCGTCATCGCCGTGTCATCGCGCACCTTCCGTCCCGCGATCAGCGACGCCAGCGCGGTCGCCATCGTGACGCCGGCCGAGGGACCGTCCTTCGGGATCGCGCCGGCCGGGACGTGGATGTGCAGGTCATGGGTCTGGAAGTAGTCGTCCGGCAGGTCCTTGCCGAACTGCGCGACGTGCGCGCGCACGAACGACAGCGCCGCCTGGGCTGACTCCTTCATCACGTCGCCGAGCTGTCCGGTGATGATCAGCTTGCCGGTGCCCGCGTAGGCGGTGGCCTCGACGAACAGCACGTCGCCGCCGACCGGCGTCCACGCCAGGCCGGTCGCCACACCCGGCTCCTTCAGCCGGCGGCGCATCTCGGAGAAGTAGCGCCGGCGGCCCAGCATCGCGCGCGCCTTCGCGGGCGTGACGGTCACGCGCCGCTTGGCCTTGCCCTCGGCGAACTCGCGTGCGACCTTGCGGCACAGCGTGCCCAGCTCTCGCTCGAGGTTGCGGACGCCCGGCCTCGCGCGTGTAGTCGCGGATGACGATGTCGATCACCTCGTCCTTGATCTCGACCTGCTCTGGAGTGAGGCCGTTGCGCTCGATCTGGCGGGGAACCAGGTAGCGCTTCGCGATCTCGTGCTTCTCCTCGGCCGTGTAGCCGGAGAGCTGGATCACCTCCATGCGGTCGCGCAGCGGTGCCGGGATCGTGTCGAGCATGTTCGCCGTCGTGATGAACATGACGTTCGACAGGTCGAACGGCAGGTCCAGGTAGTGGTCGCGGAAGGACGAGTTCTGCTCGGGATCGAGCACCTCGAGCATCGCGCTCGCCGGGTCGCCGCGGAAGTCGGCGCCCATCTTGTCGATCTCGTCGATCATGAACACGGGGTTGTTGGAGTCCGCGTCGCGCAGCGCCCGGATGATCGTGCCGGGCATCGCGCCGATGTAGGTGCGCCGGTGCCCGCGGATCTCCGCCTCGTCGCGCACGCCGCCGACCGAGATGCGCTCGAACTCGCGTCCCAGCGCCTTCGCGATCGACTTACCGAGCGACGTCTTGCCCACGCCGGGCGGTCCCACGAACGACAGGATCGAACCGCGCGCGTCGGGCTTCAGCTTGCGCACCGCGAGGTGGTCGAGGATGCGGTCCTTGACCTTCTCGATGTCGTAGTGATCGGCGTCGAGCACCTTGCGCGCGTGCGCGATGTCGAGGTTGTCCTCGGTGGACTTGCTCCAGGGCAGGTCGAGGATCCACTCCAGGTAGGTGCGGATCACGCCGTGCTCGGCGGCCGCCGGCGGCAGCTTCTCGAGCCGCGAAAGCTCGCGCTCGGCCTGCTTGCTCGCCTCCTCCGGAAGTCCCGCCTTCTCCATCCGCTCGCGCAGCTCGTTGACCTCCGCCTGGGCCTCGTCCTCCTCGCCCAGCTCGCGCCGGATCGCGTTCATCTGCTCGCGCAGGAGGTACTCGCGCTGCGACTTGTCCATCTCGGACTGGACCTCGGACTGGATCCGCGAGCCGAGCTCCATCACCTCGAGCTCGCGCGCGAGGATCTCGGACAGGCGGCGCAGCCGCTTGGCGACGTTCGCCTCCTCCAGGAGGGCCTGCTTCTCGTCCACGCGGATGCGCAGAGAGCCCGCGATCAGGTGGCCGAGCGCCTCGGGATCGTCGAGGTTCGCGACCGCGATCTGCAGCTCCTCGGGCAGGTAGGGAACGCCCTCGATGATCGTCGAGAAGGTGGTCTGGATGTGGCGCGTGAGCGCCTCCAGCTCGGACGACAGCTCGAGGATGTCCGGCTCCTCGTGGATGTTCGCCGTCAGGTATGGCTGCTCGGATACGAACTCGTCGAGGCGCACCCGCGTTCCGCCCTGCACGAGGATCCGCATGGTCCCGTCGGGCATCCGCAGCATCCGCGCGATCGTCCCGGCCACACCGACGCGATACAGGTCGTCGGGCCCGGGCTGCTCGATCTCGGAGTCCATGCTCGCCACCATCACGAGCATCCGGTCGCGGCTGAGCGCGTCGTTCACCAGCTGCATCGAACGCTCCTGGCCGACCGCCAGCGGCGTCATCGAGTTCGGGAAGGCAACCGTCTCCTTCAGCGGAAGCACTGGCAGCGTGCCGGGCAGCGCGGCCTGCGCGGCCGGGTCCTGGACCGCCTCCTCGAGGCTCTGGACGACCTCGATCGTCACGACTCGACTGGGCCTTCGTCCTCGCGCGCGGAGATCGGCACCTGGCGGCTCTTCTTCCCGTCCGCGATCGGCAGCTCCACCCGCAGGATCCCGTCCTCGTAGGTCGCGCGCGACTGTTCGGCGATCACGTCGGCGCCGAGCTGGATCTCGCGCTGGAACGGCCCCTGCTCGACCTCGAGCTGCTGGTAGACGCGACCTTCCGTGTCGTGGGCCTTGCGCTCGCCGGATATCACCAGCACGCGACCGCGGATCTCGAGGTTGACATCCTCGAGCGCGACGCCCGCGAGGTCGACCCGGACCACGGCCTTGGGCGGGTCGCCGCAGTAGTAGATATCGACGCGGGGGCTGAACGCCCGCCGGTGCGGGGAGAGGCCCGCACGGGTCCAGACGTCGCCGAACAGCTCGTCGATCTGGCGCCGCATGCGCTCGAAGTTCGCGAAGGGGTCTCTCGGCGGGGTCATCTGGAGCGCCCGGCTAGGTTAGCGATTGACTGCAGACCCGCCGCGGGATTCAGGGGGCGCTGACGACCGCCGCAGGCGCCGCCTGCTGCGCGCGCGGTGGGGGCGCGGGGGTGCTGGGCGCCTTCGCCTCCGGCGCGGGCTTGGGATGCGGCGTCCCGGTGTCGTAGACCGCGCCTTCCCGGGCGACGGAGACCGGACCGGCGAAGGCATCGCGGGCACACCGCTGCGCACCCACAGCTCGTCGAGCTCGTCGGACACGTGGGTCAGGAGCACCTGCTTCACATTTGCTCGAGAGGCGTGCTCCCCGCCTCGGCCGGGGTCAGGTGGCCGCGGATGCCGGTGCGCTCCGGGCGCGGGAGGGTGGCCTCGACGATCAGCAGGTCGGTGTCGCGTGCGAACTCGACCAGCTGCTCGTTCGGCGAGCAGTCCGCCCCGTAGGTGATGCGACCGCCGCCGTTCAGCGAAGCGATGTCGATCGCGAACGTCTCGGTGAAGTGCGGGACGTCCTGGAACGTGAACTGCATCGAGCCGATCTCGAGCTCGTCGTCCGCCGCGAACTCGCACAGGTCGAATGCGTTCTCGATCAGGTCCTCGTTGCCCCACGCGCCGACCACACGCCGGAAGCACTCCGTCGCCCCGCGGGGCGCGTAGAGCTTGGGCCGCGCGGGCGCATCCGTTCCCGGCCACCGGTCGACCGGGGTCGGCTGCTGGCGCGGCGCGTAGGTGAGCGCGTAGGAGAACGGGACGAGGTCGAGGAAGTGGTCCGCGTGCAGATGCGAGATCACGACGGCGTCTACCTTCGTGTAGTCGCGGAAGCGGCGCAGCTTCGAGAACACGCCGTTGCCACAATCGAGCAGTACGGTCGTCCCGCCCTCTTCGAGCAGGTAGCCGCTGCAAGCGCCGTCCGCGTCCTGCCAGGACGGAGACTTCCCGAGCACGGTCAGCCGCAAAGGTCCCTCACCTCAAGTGCATTCTGACACCAAACGCCTCGGACCCGCACAGGGTGTGACCGTCGTCACACAAGATTTGCAATGAGCATCGGATTCTCGGAGGGCCTTCTGCTGCTCGGCGGCCTGCTTGCCGTGGCCGCCGCCCTCTCAGGATGGTTGCGCGCGAGCGTCCTGAACGTCTCGGTGCTGGCAGTCGTAGCGGGCATGGTGCTCGCCGCCACCGACGTCGTCACCGTCGAGAGCGACTCCGAGATCGTGAAGCACTCGATCGAGCTCGCGCTGATCCTGACGCTGTTCTCCGACGGTCTGCTCGTCGAGCGCGAGCTCCTCGGCCGTCACTGGGGGCCAGCAGCCCGGGCTCTGATCGTTGCGATGCCGGTGACGATGACCCTGCTGGCCGTCTGCGCCAAGCTCATGTTTCCGGAGCTCAGCTGGGCGGAGTGCTTCCTGCTCGGGGCGGTTTTGTCGCCGACCGATCCCGTCGTCACCTCGAGCGTGGTGACGATGCGCCGCGTACCCGCCCTGATCCGCCACACGCTCAACCTCGAGTCCGGCCTCAACGACGGACTGGCGCTGCCGCTGGTCCTGTTCTTTCTCGTGCTCGCGGCACCTGGTGGCGACGCGGCGCAGTCTGCGATGGAGCTGATCGGCGAGGTCCTCCTCGGAGCGGTGATCGGAGTCGTGCTCGCCTTCGGTGCGGGACGCGCGCTGGCGCGGCTGCCCGGGGCCGGCATCGCGCACAACTACGAGGGCGTCTACGCGCTCGGGATTGCGCTGTTCGCCTACGGCCTGGCGGACGCCACCGCGGGCAACGGGCTGATCGCGGCGTTCGTGGCGGGCGTGGCGCTTGGTGTCGCAGACCACGAGATTCCGGACGCCTTCGGCCACTTCAACGAGAACGTGGCCGCCGTATTCCAGGTGACGACCTTCTTCCTGTTCGGGGCATTCGTCGTGGACACCGCTTGGGGGCGCAGCGCGGCTTTGCTGTTTGCCTTCATCGCGTTCGCGCTGTTCGTCGCACGTCCGGCGGCCGTGCTCATGTCGCTGGCAGGGACCCGTCTCGCACGCCCGGTGAAGCTGTTCATCGCGTGGTTCGGGCCGAAGGCCGTTGCCTCGATGCTCTTCTCACTGCTGGTGTTGAACTCGGACGTCCCGCACAAGGCGCTCATATTCGAGGCTGCTTCGTTCGTGATCCTGGCGTCGATTCTCGCTCACGGCCTGACCGACACCGTCGGCAGTCGTTGGATCGCGCGGCGTACGCCGGGGGAGAGTTAGGGGCTCGGCGCCTCGAAGACGAACGGGTCGGGCCGGCGGCCCTGGCGGAAGATGAACGAGAGTTGACGCGGTGGGCGCAGGCCGCCGTCCGGGTGGGCCGGGCGGAAAGTGGGACACGGCTTCTTGTCCTCGAGCGCGCAGAGCATGTTCTGATGGAAGAAGCAGTCCTCGCAGCGTGGCTTGCGAGCCCTGCGCGCGCCCGTCCTGGGCGACGGGGCGAGGTCGGCGTGCACTCCCAGGACCTCAGCCTGCGGCGCCGCCTGCGGCTCATTAGTCGTAATCACGTTCATCCGGGCGCCATCGTTGTCACGGCACCCGAGTTTTGTCCAGACGAACGTATGTACGCTTCACGCAAATCGCCGGAAGTTCGCTCGGGCATCGCATCTGGATCGTCCGGACTGAGCGGGAACGATTAGATGCCGGCCATGCCCGAGGGGTTCCGTCCCAAGTCCTGGTTGCGCCCATGGCCGCTGGCGCTGATCGTGCTCGCGACGATCGCCGCTGCGATCGGGACGCTCGCCGTTTACCGCTCCGACCAGGACATCTCCACGGGGACCGTGCGGCTTTCGGTCGACCCGGGCCATCACGGGGCACTCGACATCTATGTCCCGCTGGTGGACTGGGGGGCACGCTTCGACGCCGTGCGGCTGCCCGCGCGCCTCCGGATCGAGGCGCGCACGGTCGAAAGCCAGGCGATCGGGCGCGTGGCGAGCGGCCGGGTCGACGTGGCGCGGTTGCGCCTGGAGGCGCGCGACGCGATCGAGACCTACATCCGGCGCCTGGTCGCATGGGTGGCTGTCGTCGGCTTCGGTTTCGGCGCGCTGGTGGCCCTCGCGCTGCGCGGAGCTTCGCGCTACCGGGTCTGGACGATGCTGGCGGGTGCGGCCGGCGCTGCGGTTGTAGCGGCCGGCGCCGTCGCGCTCCTGCTTCCGCCGCGCGAGCCGGTCGAGAACCCCGAGTACTTCGCAAACGGGTCCGCGATCCCGGTGGCACTCCAGGCGGCCGAGGATGCGACCAGGTCGGCACAGACGATCCGCCAGGACCTCGACGACCAGCTGCTGAACCTGGCGCGCCTCGTCGCGGTCCCGCGCCAGCGCCCGGACCTGCGCCCACTGCCGCGCATCACGCTCGCTTCGGACCTCCACAACAACCTGCTGGCATTGCCGGCACTCGAGCGCGCCGCGAGCGGACGGCCGCTGTTCTTCGCCGGTGACCTCACGACGAGCGGCATTCCCCTGGAGGCGGCGCTCACGAGAGAGGTCGTCGATGCCGGCAAGCCGTTCGTCTTCGTGTCCGGAAACCACGACTCCGACACGCTGTCGCGCTCGCTTGCCCGCCGCGGCGCGATCGTGCTGACCGAGCGCGGGCGCCTGCTTCCGAACGGAAGCTACGGAGACACCATCGTGCGGGTCGGCGGACTCAGGGTGGCGGGCTACCGCGACCCCTTCGAGCGCCGCCGCGCGAACGGCTATCGCGCCGTCGAGGAACCGGATGTCACTGCCTCGCAGCAGCGGGCTTTCGCTGATTGGCTGCGTCCGCTCGCCGGCCGGATCGACGTCGTGATGGTGCATTCGCCGGCGCTGGCGGCGCCGGCGCTGGAGGAGCTGCGTGCCGGCCCGCCCGACGTCCCGCTCGTGGTTCTCACCGGCCACACGCACGAGCAGGAGGTGGCGGAGTCGAACGGCGTCGTGTCGTTGAACGGCGGCACGGTGGGTGGCGGCGGGGCCGGCAACTTCGACGAGAACCAGCCCTACGGCCTGGCGGTCCTCACCTACCAGGCGGAGCCTTCATTCGACCCGCTGGCCGTGGACCTCGTCCGGATCGACGCGCCCGACGGGTCGGCGAATGCCGAACGGCGACTGCTCGACTAGACCGGCGTCAACGGCTCGCGTTCTTCGAGCACCGCGATGACGTTCTTGGCGACGAGCACTGCCATGCCATCACGTGCCCGTGATGTCGCCGACCCCATGTGGGGGGAAAGGACGACGTTCTCCAGCGCGAGCAACTCGCTGGGCACGTCGGGCTCCTGCTCGTATACGTCGAGGCCGGCCGCGAACAGACGGCCGTCTCGCAGCGCTCGCGCCAGCGCCGTGGTGTCGACCAGCCCGCCCCGGGAGGTGTTGACCAGCACCGCACCCGGCTTCATGCGATCGAGCGCAGCGTCATCGATCAGGTGACTGGTCTCGGGGCTGAGCGGGACATGCAGCGTCACGAAGTCCGAACGCGCCAGCAGACCCTCGAGCGGCACGCGCTCGGCCCCGAGCCGCGACTCGAGCTCGGGATGGGGCGAGCGGCTCGTGCAGAGCAGCGTTACGTCGAAGCCGCGCAGCAGCTCCGCGACTCGCGAGCCGATGCGCCCGAGGCCCACGATCCCGACCACGCTGCCCGACAGCTCGCGGCCGAGCAGCTGCCCCGGCTCCCAGCCCGTCCATTCGCCCGCGCGCACGATCCGCTCCCCCTCCCCCAGGCGCCGCGCCGCGGCGAGCATCAGGGCCAACGCCAGCTCCGCGGTCGCGTTTGTCAGCACGTCCGGAGTGTTGGTCACGACGACACCTCGCTCGCGGCAGGCGTCGACATCGATGTTGTCGTAGCCGACGGCGAAGTTCGCGACGACCTTCAGCGAGGTTCCGGCCGCGTCCAGCAGCTCACCGTCGACGCGAACCGTCGGATCGGCGACCAGCGCGTCGGCGCCCGCCAGGCGGTCGGCTCCGCCTTCGTCCACGTCGAAGTGCTCCGCCAGCAGCGCGCTGCCCGCCTCCGGCAGGTAGCGCGCGATCACGACACGCGGGCGGCCGTTCGTCAGCTCTGCTCGAGCGCCGCCATCGCGTCGACGAGCTCGCGGACCGCGTCGGCCGAGCGATGGAGGTCGGCTTGCTCGGCCTCGGACAGCTCGATCTCGATGATCTCCTCGACGCCGTCCTTGCCGAGCTTCACCGGGACGCCCACGAAGAGCCCGTCGATGCCGTACTCGCCGTTGCACAGGGCGGCGCATGGCAGCACCCGCTTCTGGTCGTGCAGGATCGAGTCGACCATCTCCACGACCGCCGCGGACGGCGCGTAGTAGGCGGAACCGGACTTCAGCAGCTTCACGACCTCGGCGCCGCCGTCGCGCGTGCGCTGCACGATCTCCTCGAGCCGGGCGGCGTCGATCTTCTGTGACACCGGAACGCCGGCGACGTTCGTGTAGCTCACGATCGGAACCATGGTGTCGCCGTGGCCGCCGAGCACGAAGCCGGTCACGTCACGAGCGGAGACACCAAGCTCCCAAGCGAGGAAGGTGCGAAACCGTGCCGAGTCGAGGATCCCCGCCATGCCGACGACCCGCTGGCGCGGAAAACCGGACACGTCGAGAGTGACGTGACACATCGCGTCGAGCGGGTTGGTGACACAGATGATGATGCAGTCGGGTGAGCGCTCGGCGACCTCGCGTGTCACACCACCGACGATGTCGCGATTCGCAGCGAGCAGGTCGTCGCGGCTCATTCCCGGCTTGCGCGGCAGGCCGGAGGTGATCACGACGATGTCCGACCCGGACGTCTCCTCGTATCCGTTGGTGCCGACGATGCTCGGCTCGTAGCCGACCACCGGACCGGCCTGGTTGAGGTCGAGCGCCTTGCCCTGAGGCATCCCCTCCACGATGTCGACGAGCACTACGTCCGCGTAGTCACGCTCCGCCAATCGCTGTGCAGTGGTGGCACCGACGTTCCCGGCTCCTACCACTGTGATCTTGCGTCTCATCGTGTTCGATTCCTCACTTTCGTGGTGACAGGCCTAAAACAGATGTGAAAGAGTGGTGCACCGACTTTGGATACACGAAGCACTGAGGTGACACCATGCCGCCCCGTACCGACTTCTTGACCAAGCAGCGCCAGCAGATCGAGGCGCGGCTGAGAGAGCTGCAGCCGGCGCACGAAGAGTATCTGACACTGCTTGAAGCGCGTGACGCGCTGGCGGGGGTGAAGACGGCGAACGGACGGCGCGGGCCGGGGCGTCCGCCGGGCAAGCGCGGGCCGGGCCGACCGCCCGGCAGCGGACGCAAGGCGAGCGGCCGGAAGAGCACACGCCGGCGGCGCGGGGGCACGCGGCGCGAGCAGGCGCTCGAGCTGATCCGCAAGAACCCGGGGATCACCGTCGCGGACATCGCCGACCGCATGGGCATCCGGCAGAACTACCTGTACAGGGTGACGCAGGAGCTGCAGAAGGACCGCCAGGTCAGCCGCCGCGGCGGCGGTTTCCACGCGAAGTAGACCTCGGGCTGGGAAACCCCGCTGGAAGGTGGCAGTCGCGCGGGATCCTGATTCCGGCGATGCACGTTAACCGCGCATATGGCGGTCAACGTGCATCAGTAAGACGGGCCCGTCTAGGGAGACGCGCGGCGAGTCACGGAAGCCATACCAATCAGCCACACGGCCCTGGTCAAACGCTACGCAGCAACGCCCGCCTTCATCTTTTCGATGATTGCGTCTGCTACTTCTGACGTTCCGACGGCGGTGGGGTCGTCGCGGGATCGGCTTCATGTCGTAGGTGACTGACTTGCCCTCTCTGATCACCTCGGCGATCGCTGACTCCATTCGCTGTGCCGCGTCGTGCTCGCGTAGGTAGCGGAGCATCATCACGCCACTCAGCATCAGGGCCATGGGGTTCACCTTGTTCATCCCTTTGTACTTCGGCGCCGAGCCGTGCGTGGCCTCGAAGACGGCGTACTCGTCACCGATGTTCCCGCCCGGAGCCATGCCGAGCCCGCCGATCATCCCGGCGCCGAGGTCCGAGACGATGTCGCCGTACAGGTTGGGCAGCACGACCACGTCGTACTCCTCCGGACGTGACACGAGCTGATTGCACAGGTTGTCGATGATGCGGTCCTCGAACTCGATGTCGGGGTAGTCCTTTGACGACCTCCTGCGCCACCCGCAGGAAGAGGCCGTCCGAGAACTTCATGATGTTCGCCTTGTGCGCCGCGGTCACCTTGCGGCGGCCGTTCTCCTGCGCGTACTCGAACGCAGATCGCACGATCCTGGTGGTCCCGTAGACCGAGATCGGCTTGATCGAGATGCCGGCGTCCTCACGGATCTCCGTTCCTGAGATCTCCTTCACGACCTCGCGCAGGCGGGCCGCCTCGTCCGAGCCCATCTCGAACTCGATGCCGGCGTACAGGTCCTCGTGGTTCTCGCGCACGATCACGATGTCCGTCTCGGGGAACCGGGTCCGCACACCCTCGTAGGCCCTGCACGGCCGCAGGCAGCAGTACAGGTCCAGGTCCTTGCGCAGCGCGACGTTCACCGACCGGAACCCGGATCCCACCGGGGTGGTGATCGGTGCCTTCATCGCCAGCTTGTTCTTGCGGATCGACTCGAGCACACGGTCGGGCATCGGCGTGCCCTCCTGCTCGTACACGTCGATGCCCGCGTCCTGCCAGTCCCATTCGAAGTCGACGCCGGTCGCCTCGAGCACGCGCGCGGTCGCCTCGGCAAGCTCAGGACCGGTGCCGTCTCCGCGGATGAACGTCACGGTGGTACTCAAGGAATCCCCCTTTTCGTCTGGACGGCCCGAAGGCTAGACGGTCTAAGAGGATCTAGACGAGAACGTCAGCGCTGGGGCTGACGTGGTGCATCAGGATCGCCGACGCGGTGGAGACCAGCTCGCGATCGAAAGTCATCGCGAAGTCGAAGCGCCGTGCCTCGTCCGGTCCCTCGTCGCCGAGATCGCGTGCCACGAAGCCGCCCGCGAAGTGCGGCCCGACCACGAGCACGTTCCACTCGCTCGCGAGGTCCGGGCGGCCGTGAAGGTCTGCGCCCCGCACACCGGGGGCCGGATGCTCGTCGAGCCCGTCGCCGAACACGCCCACGAAGGAGACGCGCTTCGCCAGGTCGCGGTAGCCCTCGGCCTGTGACTCGGTGAAGAACTGGCGGTACTGGAAGCACGCAAGGACCACGGCCTCGTGGCCGATCTCCGCGGCCTGGGCCTCGAGCTGGCGCGACAGCCGCAGCAACAGCTTCTTGTCGCCGCGCCGCGGCGCGCGGTGCTCGGTGACAAAGCTGAAGGGAGTGGCCCGGCCGTGACTTGCCGGCACCGGGTGGATCACCGGAATGACCGCGTCCAGGGGCTCGGGCACGGAGACCGGCAGAGGGCCGGGCCGGCCGAACAGCCAGCCCTGTCCGAGCTGGGCGCCGACGGCGGCCGCCCGGAAGAGATGTTCGTTCGTCTCGATGCCCTCTGCCAGGACGAGGGCGCCCGAGCGCTCGGCCTCGGCGTTGATCGCGTTGACGATCCGCGCCACCTTTGCGGTCGGCGCATCCTGGACCAGTCGCAGGTCGAGCTTCACGACGTCGGGTCGCAGGAAGGGCATCAGCGCGAGCGAGCGGTCGTCGGCCCCGACATCGTCGAGCGCGACGCCGACTCCTGCGCGGCGGACACGCTCGATCGTCGCGAGCAGCTCTGCCGGGCGGGCCGTGAGGGAACGCTCCGTGACCTCGACGAACACGCGCAGGCGGCTCGCCCGGATCTCCTCGAGCGCCACGTCGCTGAACAGCTCGTCGCCGTCCACGGCGTCGGGTTCGACGTTCACGAACAGCGCGGCACCCGTGCCGAGCCCGGCCGACCAGGCACCCTGGATCGCGGCCTCGCGGCAGGCGCGGTCGAGCTCCGCCAACTGGTTGCTCCGGCGCGCCGCGCCGAACAGCTCGGCCGGCGATGCGAGCGGCGATCCTTCAGGGCCGCGGGCGAGCGCCTCGTACCCGACCACCGCCAGGGACCTTATGTCGACAATGGGCTGGTAGGCCGAATGCAGGCCGCTACCGTCGATCAGGCCGCGCAGCATGAAGGCCGTACTGCCGTCGGGAGACATTGCTTTTGTTTTCGGCACCGAGGCGTATCCCTTGAGCGGTACAGTGGGAGGAGCATGGCCGTCGCAGAGCCGCAGCGGACCCGATCCGCATCGACGCACGAGGTGGTGAACCAGGTACCGCCGCTCGAGCCGTACAACGCGTTCGAGCAGGACCGCGTCCTGATCGAGGCACTCGAGCGCGAGGGTGGCGAATGGGTTGCCGATCGCGCCCGTGCGGTGGGCGAGATCGCCGGCGGCGAGGGCGTCGAGTGGGGTCGGCTGGCGAACGAGAACGAGCCGGTGCTGCGCACCCACGACCGCTACGGGCACCGCATCGACGAGGTGGAGTACCACCCCGCCTATCACCGGCTGCTCGAGGTGACGGTCTCGAACGGGCTGCACTCGCTGCCCTGGACCGACGAGCGCCCCGGCGCGCACGTCGCGCGCGCTGCGCTCTTCATGTTGATGGGCCAGGCCGAGGGCGGCCACCTGTGCCCGATCTCGATGACGTATTCGGGCGTGCCCGCGCTGCGGGCCACTCCCGAGCTGTCGCAGGAGTGGGAGCCGCGCATCACGTCGAACTCCTACGACCCGCGACTGGTGAACGCCGACGACAAGGCCGGCGCGCTCTGCGGGATGGCCATGACCGAGAAGCAGGGCGGCTCGGACGTGCGCGCCAACACGACCGTCGCGCGCCCGATGAACGGCGGAGGCCCGGGCGGCGAATACGAGATCACCGGGCACAAGTGGTTCTGCTCGGCGCCGATGTGCGACGTCTTCCTCGTGCTCGCGCAGGCCGACGGCGGGCTGTCGTGCTTCGTGCTGCCGCGGATCCTGCCGGACGGCTCGCGCAACCGCTTCCACCTGCAGCGCCTGAAGGACAAGCTCGGCAACCGCTCCAACGCCTCCAGCGAGGTCGAGTTCGACGGCGCCTGGGCGCGCATGCTCGGCGAGGAGGGGCGCGGAGTCCCGACGATCATCGAGATGGTCAACCACACGCGCCTGGACTGCGTGCTCGGCTCGGCGACCGGGATGCGGCAGCGGGGTCGCGCGGGCCACCCACCACGCCGCGCACCGGGCGGCGTTCGGCAAGACGCTGATCGACCAGCCGCTGATGCAGAACGTGCTGGCCGACCTGTGCGTCGAGTCCGAGGCCGCGACGATCACCGGCATGCGCCTCGCGCGCGCCTACGACCAGGCCGGCGACGACCCGCGGGAGAACTCGTTCAAGCGGCTCGCCACGGCGGTCTCGAAGTACTGGATCTGCAAGCGCGGGGCGGCCCACGCGCACGAGGCGCTCGAGTGCTTCGGCGGCAACGGCTTCGTCGAGGAGTCCGGCATGCCGCGCCTGTATCGCGAGGCGCCGCTGAACTCGATCTGGGAAGGATCGGGCAACGTGACATGCCTCGACGTGCTGCGCGCGATGGTCAAGAGCCCGGAGTCGGTGGAGATCTTCTTCGACGAGATCGAGCAGACGGCCGGCTCGGACGCGCGCGTCGGCGATGCAGTTTCCGGGCTGCAGGCGCGAGCTGTCGGACTTCGAGCAGGCGGAGACGCGTGCCCGCCACATCGTCGAGCGGATGGCGCTCACCCTCCAGGGCGCGCTGCTCGTGCGCGACGGCGATCCTGCGGTCGCCGACGCGTTCTGCGCGTCACGGCTGGCCGGCGACTGGGGCCACGCCTTCGGCACCCTGCCGGCGGGCATCGACACTCGGGCGATCGTCGAGCGCCACCTGCCGCATCCTGCCTGACACCGCAGGCCCTACCATCAAAGAGATGCTGGGCGGTAGATCGATTCCACTCGTGCGGGTGTTCGGCATCCGCATCGGTGTGGACCCGAGCTGGTTCCTCGCCCTCTTCCTGTTCATCTGGTGGCTGTCGGACTACTACCGGACCGCCATGACCGGCTCGGACAGCGGGGCCTTCGTCCTCGCGACAGTCAGCACGCTCCTGTTCTTCCTGTCGATCCTCCTGCACGAGCTGGGCCACGCCGTGGTGGCGATTCGCAACGGGATCGCCATCTCCGGGATCGACCTGTGGCTGTTCGGCGGCGTGGCGAAGATGTCACGGGACACCCAGTCGCCCGGCGTGGAGTTCAGGGTGGCCGTGGCTGGCCCGGTCGTCACCCTGGTGATCGCCATCGTCTGCGCCGGCCTGGGTGTGCTGGTCGCCGGCGCCAACGACTTCGGGAACTCCGCGGCGTTCGATGCAGAGGGTACGGCGGGCGGCCTCAACGCGATGCTCGCCTTTCTGATGAGCATCAACATCGTGCTGCTCATCTTCAACCTGATACCGGCGTTCCCCCTCGATGGCGGTCGGATCGCGCGGTCAATCATCTGGAAGGCCACCGGCGACCGGACGAAGGCAACCAACAGTGCCGCGATGCTCGGCCAGGGCTTCTCCTACATCCTGATCGGCCTCGGCATCGCCGGCCTGCTCGGCGCCGACATCCCGATCCTGGCCGGCGACTTCGTCTCGTCACTCTGGACGATCTTCATCGGCGTGTTCCTGGGCCAGGCGGCGCGATCGGCGACGTATCAGAACGCCGTGCTCTCACGGCTCGAGGGAATCACTGTCTCGGACGTGATGGACGCCGAACCGGTCGCGATCCCGGGCGACATGCTGGTCGGCGACGCGCTGCACGAATTCTTCCTGCGCTACCGCTACGACTGGTTCCCGGTCGTCGACCGCGGCGGCCAGCTGCTGGGGATCGTCGATCGCGAGCGTGCGGAGCGCATCCCCGACGACCGCCAGACCGTATTCACCGTGGGCGAGATATTGAGAGCCGAAGACGACAACCTGCGCGTGCGTTCCGACGAGCCCCTCGAGGCCCTGCTCGGCTCCCCCGCGCTGATGCGCCTCGGTGCGCTGATGGCCGTGGACCGCGACGGGCGCCTACAGGGAGTCGTCACCTGGGACCAGGTCCGGCGTGCACTCCAGCAGCCGACCGGCGTCGCCGCACCCTAGGTCGCTGCCCGCAGATGCATAGAATCCCGCGCCGTGCCCGAGCATGATGTCCTCGTCATAGGCGCCGGCCTCGCCGGCCAGCGCGCGGCTCTCAGCGCGGCTCAGGCGGGGGCCTCGGTGGGCATCATCTCCAAGGTCCACCCGGTCCGCTCCCATTCCAACGCGGCCCAGGGCGGGATCAATGCGGCCCTCAACCCGGAAGACTCCTGGGAATCGCATGCGTTCGACACGGTCAAGGGGTCTGACTACCTCGGGGACCAGGACGCGATCGAGATCATGTGCAGGGAGGCGCCCGACGAGCTGCTCTACCTCGAGCACATCGGCGTCACGTTCCACCGCAACGAGGAAGGGCTGCTCGGGACCCGCGCGTTCGGCGGCGCATCGGCCGCCCGCACGTACTACGTCGCGGACATCACCGGCCAGGCGATCCTGCACGTGCTCTACGAGCAGCTGATGAAGCACGACGAGGTGCATCGCTACGAAGAGTGGTTCACGACCGGGCTCGCGCTCGACGAGTCGGGCCACTGCGCGGGTGCGATCACCCGTGACATGCGCGACGGCTCCATGGAGCTGTTCAGCGCGAAGGCGGTGATCCTCGCGACCGGCGGCAACGGGCAGTGCTTCAACCCCACGACCAATGCCCTGATCTGCACAGGTGACGGCATCGCACAGGCATACCGCGTGGGCGCGCCGCTGATGGACATGGAGATGATCCAGTACCACCCGACGACCCTCGCCGGAAACGGGCTGCTGATCACCGAGGGCGCACGCGGCGAAGGCGCCCATCTCTACAACGCGCAGGGCGAGCGCTTCATGGAGAAGTACGCGCCGAACAAGATGGAGCTGGCTTCACGCGACGTCGTGTCGCGCGCGGAGCAGACCGAGATCAACGAGGGCCGCGGCTTCCCCGACGGCACCGTTGCGCTCGACATCACGGTCGTGCCGCGCAAGCGCATCCACGAGGCGCTGCGCGAGATCGTCAACGTCGGCCGGGACTTCGCCGGAGTGGACATCACGAAGGAGCCGATCCACATCAAGCCCGGCAACCACTACGTGATGGGCGGAGTGAAGACCGATGTCGACGGCCAGACCGAGGTTCCCGGGCTATATGCAGCCGGCGAGTGCGCCTGCGTCTCGGTGCACGGCGGCAACCGGCTGGGAGCGAACTCGTTGCTCGACACGCTCGTGTTCGGCCGCCGATCCGGCGTGCACGCCGCGGAGCGCGCCGCGAACATGGTCTTGAATCCGCCCTCGGCGGCGCTCCTGGCCGACGAGGAGCGCCAGATCTCCGACCTGCTGGGCCGCGAGCCCGGCAAGGCGCGGCGGGTGTCCGAGCTCAAGGCGGAGCTCGGCGCCGCGATGGACAAGGACGTGGCCGTCTTTCGCGAGGAAGCCGGGCTCAACCGGGCACTCGAGACCGTGCAGCGCCTGAAGGAAGAGTACGAAGGGGTGGCCATCGACGACCACGGGTCGGTCTTCAACCAGGACCTGATCGGCGCGATCGAGCTCGGGTACATGCTCGACTGCGCGGAGACGACGGTGATCTCGGCCATCCATCGCACCGAATGCCGCGGGGCGCACCACCGCACCGACTACCCGGGTCGAAACGACGAGGAGTGGCTGAAGCACATCAACGTGACCCTCGACGGCGACGGCAAGCCGCAGATCAGCTACTCACCTGTGACGATTACACAGTGGCAGCCGGAGGAAAGGAAATACTAGTTACGCAGTTGCGCAGTTACGCAGTTGCGGTTTGATCATGGCTGAATACACGCTTCGAATCCGCCGATATGAGCCCGAAGAAGGGCTGCCGCCCTATTGGCAGGACTACACCGTTGATCTCGAGGGGCATCGGTCGGTGCTTGACGGGATTTTGCAGGCTCGGGATCGGGAGGATGGGTCGATTGGGATCCGGTGCTCTTGTCAGGCCGCGATCTGTGGTTCGTGCGGCGTGCGCGTGAACGGGCAGGCCAAGCTCGCGTGCAACACCAAGCTCCGGGACTCGATGGAGCGCGCCGATGACGGCGCGATCGTCGTCGAGCCGATGGGCAACATGCCGGTGCTCAAGGATCTGATCGTGAACATGGACGCGGTCCACTGGAAGAAGGTGCAGCGCGTCGTGCCATGGCTGCTCCCGGAAGGCGACCCTCCCGAGCGGGAGTACGTCGTGCCGCCGGAGTCGATGATCGACATCACGCAGTCCATGGCGTGCATCCATTGCGGCGCCTGCAATTCCGACTGCCTGTCGCTCGAAGTCGATCCGCTGTTCATCGGGCCAGCGGCCCTCGCCAAGGCTTACCGGTTCGTGGGCGACCCCCGCGACGGGCAGACCGAGGAGCGGCTGCGCGACCTCGCCGAGGACCCGCACGGGATCTACGACTGCACCCACTGCTTCAGCTGCATCGAGGTGTGCCCCAAGGGCGTGGCCCCGATGGACCAGATCATGCGCCTGCGGCGCAAGGCCGTCCACGACCACGGCATCAACGACCAGAACAACGGGGCGCGCCACGAGGGTGCGTTCACGAAGATCATCCGCAAGAAGGGGACGCTCGACGAGCGCAAGCTCCTGCAGGACAGCCTCGGACCGCTGCGGCCGCAGGGCGGGATCGCGCTGCTGAAGGCGCTCCCCACAGGTCTGCGCGGATTCGCGCGCGGCAAGATCACGCCGAAGACCGCGCTCCTGCACGAGACGCTGCCCGGGATCGAAAACGTGAAGCGCATCTACGACCACGCCGAGGAGCACCGCACGGAGCTCAACCTCTACATCGTCGGCGAAGAAGGCGAGGAGCCGGAGCCGGACATCGAGGAGCAGTTCGCATGAAGGTCGCGTACTGGCCCGGCTGCGTGTCGCGCGGCTTCACGCCCGAGCTGCACGGCTCGATGGCCAAGGTGGCAGACCGCTTGGGGATCGAGCTGGTCGAGCTGGACCGCGCGAACTGCTGCGGCGCCGGCGTGATCGCCGAGCACAACCCGGAGCTGGCCGACACGCTGAACGCGCGCACGTTCGCGATGGCGCAGAAGACAGGCCACGCGATGATGAACATCTGCTCCACCTGCCAGGGCGCGCAGTCGGAATGCCAGGAGCGCCTGGACGCGGACACGGGTTACCGCGACCACATCAACGAGGTGCTGGCGCAGGAGGGACTGCGCTACGAGCCAGGCATCACGAACAAGAACTTCCTGTGGCTGCTGATCGAGGACTATGGGCTCGATCAGCTCGTGACCCACATCCAGCGGCCGCTGGCCAACCTGCGCGTGGGGCCGTTCTACGGCTGCTACGTCCTGCGCCCGACCACGCGGCTCGGCTACCAGGAGCACCCTGAGCGCGACCTCTACCTCGAGTGGGTGATCGAGGCCCTGGGCGGCGAGACGGTGGAATACGACGGCTCGCGCAAGTGCTGTGGCTTCCCCGTGATCACGATGAACCGCGAGACGTCGTTGAAGCAGGCCGGCCGCCACATCGGCGATGCGATCGACGAGGGCGCCGACGCGCTCGTCACGCCGTGCCCGCTGTGCCACCTGAACCTCGACCTGCAGCAGCCCGACGCGGCCACGGTGGTCGGCCGCGACCTCGGGCTGCCGGTGCTGCACCTCCCGCAGCTCATCGGTCTCGCCCTGGGGTTCGAGCCCAAGGAGCTGGGGATGAGCAAGCACGTGGTGCGCACGGCCAGCGTCGAGCGCAAGCTGTCGGCGGTCGCGGCTCCCGCTTGACCCGCAGGCGGATCGCCCGCCTGCAGCGCGCGGCTGCTGGTCTGCGCGCGTCGCTCCACCGCCGCCGTACGAACCCGGCACAGGGTCCGGATCGCCAGACGACCGAGGAACTCGAGCGCCGGCTCGACGACACTCGCGAACGCCTGCGCCGCGAGACCCCGCCGCGCGAGGACTCCTAGTAGGCGTCGGCGAACTTTCCCCGTTCGCACCCGACAGGTGGGTGCGAAACGCGGAAGTTCACCGGCGCTTTGTGCGCACGACGAGCGGGACCGACCCGTCGCCGGTGCTGTTGTCGTCCCCCGCCCACTGCGCGACGAACGCGGCGGTCTTGACGAGCTTCCAATTGGAGCTGAACGTGCCGTTGGACGCAACGGTGGCCGTCCGGGAGACCCAGCCCCGTTCGCCCCGCTCCCGCCGCGAGATCACGACGTCGGCGCCCCCCTTGGCCCCCGTAACCCGGCCGCTGATCTTGATCACGGCTCGTCGCTTGACGGTACGGCGACTGGTCCGCAAGGTCACCTTCGATGGGTCGCCGCTGTCGCCGCCGCTGGTGGTGAAGAGCAGTGCCCGGCTGTTCGCGAGCAGGAACGCGCCGGCCGGCCCGGTCGCGACAAGCCCGTCCGGGGACGGCTCGTCCGTGCTGACGAGCTGTGGGCGCCACGTGCGGCCACTGTCGGTCGTGCGCAGCACGTAACCAAAGGGTCCGGAGCCAAACCGCTTGAGCGTGAGGAAGCCCACTGAAGGTGTCGAGAACGACAGCCCGGTCGCATCGTCATTGCCCACGCCCGACAGGTCGAGCCAATGCTCGCCGCGTGTTTTCGTCTTGAACACCTGGCCGTCCTGGCCGAGCGCGAACCCCGTGCGCGCCGACGCGAAGTCGACCGCTTGGATCAGCGTCTTTCGTGGCAGCCGGACCTTCCGCCAGGTGCGCCCCGCGGTGGTGGACACGAGGATGTTCTTCGAGCCGAACACGAAGACCGATTCGCCACCGCGGTCGACGTTGAAGAGCTTGGACCGGTTCAGCAGGCGGCCGCGGATCCGCGTAAAGGTGTTCCCGCCGTCTGTCGAACGTAGGACTCCCTTGGGCGCCTACGAGCAGCACGACCTGCGTACCCAGGGCAAGCACGGCCTGCGGCCGTGACGCCGTTCCCGTGTTCAGGATCTGCCACGACTGGCCCGCATTGTCGGTGCGCAGCAGCGTCCCCGCGACGTCGAGGGCGTAGCCGGTGGCCTGGTTGGCGAACGAGACGTCGATTACGTCCTCCGAGGTCGACACGCCGACCTCGGACCATGTGACGCCACCGTCGTCCGTACGCGCGAGCGCTCCACTGGATCCAGTCGCGAACGCCACCGACGCAGAGAGGGCTCGCACCCGCTCGAAAGTCGTCGTGAGCCGCTTGCCAACGGGACGCCATGTCCCACCCGAGTCGCTGGATAGGACCGTAGTCCCCCCCTCGCCTACCGCGACCGCTCCGGTGGTAGAGGTGAACGACGCGGCCAGGATCTTCTGAGTCGAAGGGGTCACCGATGACCAGGTTCCCCCTCCGTCCGCCGTGCGCAGGACGTTCTGGTTGCCGGTGGTCACCAGACAGGCAAGCGGCGTGCCGCAGCGGATGCTGCGCAGCCCGGGCTCGGGCGGATTCGTCCTCGCCGTCCAGGTCTGCCCCCCGTCATCGGTGTGCAGGACGGTCCAGCCCGCGCCCACCGCGTATCCGACCAGCGGGGTCACGAAGTGAATGCTGGTGAGGGGCGCAGTACCACCGTGCACCAGACTCCACGAGCTGGCCGCATCGGTAGTCCGGTAGATCCGCCCGGACCTGCTGATCGCGACGCCGGTCTCGGTAGTGAGAAATGCGACGCCCGTAGGCTGGTGGTTCGAGCCCGGGGTGCCGGGCACCGGCACCGGGGGTATCGCAGTCTTGCGCGACCATGTTCGCCCGCCGTCGGCGGTGCTCAGGACCGACCCGTCGTCGAGCGCCAGGTAACCGCTCTGGTCGGTGTTGAAGTCGAACGCGGCCACCTTGGCCGAGCAGCGAAGGTCGGTGGCCGTCCACGGAAGCCGGGTGAACGTCTGGCCGCCGTCGTCGGAACGGCGCAACGCACACTCTCCGCCGATGACCAGGGAGTCAGTGTCGATCAGGCTGATGCGCTCGATCGGGATCGTCAGTCCCGTGGCGGAGCCGCGCCAGGTCGCCCCGCCGTCGTCGGTACTCAGCAACGTTCCGAACCAGCCGGCGGCATAGCCGCGTGAGCCTTCGAACTCGAGCGCCTGGATGGTCTGGCCCTGCGGGCTCGGGGTGCCCCACTCCCAGCCTGAGTGTCCGACCGTGACAGCCGCCGGAGCCGGCGCGGTGGCGCACACGAACACCACGACCACGGTCAGCGCAACCAGAGCTTTTCGACTCGTGATCATGGCTCGGCGGCTAAAACTCGCCGGGCGCGGCGGAGTTGCGCTACCCCGGCCGACACGGGGCGTTGAACGTGTCGCGAGTGTTGCCGGCCGAGTCGATCGTGCGGCCGCTGAGCTTGTGATCGCGCGCCCTGATCCGCAGGCGGTGATGGAACACGCCGCGCCGTGCCGACCACTTGGGCCTGCGCTTGGTCACGAAGCCGTTCAGACGCGCACCTCCCCCGCCCGTGACGACGTAGACGATTCCGCGCCGGCTGCGGCGTCCGGAGCGCAGGGGCTTGGAGCGCTCGTAGTTCTGCAGGTGGCCGTTCAGCACCAGGTCGACGCCGCCGCGCTGCAGGATCGGGACGAACCGGCTGCGACGCAGATGGCGGGTGTGGCTGCGGTGCCCGCGCCCGCTGGACCACAGCGGATGGTGGAAGTAGGCCACCTTGCAGCGCGCCTGCGACGCGCGCAGCTCCGCGCGCAGCCAGCGCCGCTGAGTGCGGTCGAACCGGTTCGAGTCCAGTGACAGGAAGAGCACGCCGCCGTAGGTGAAGCTGTAGTGCAGTCCGCCGTTGGGAAGGGCGAAGAAGCGCTTGTAGTTCTGCAGGTTGTAGTAGTCGTGGTTCCCGACGCTGGGCCAGAAGGGCTTCGTTGCGATCAGATCGCGCAACGGGCCCAGCACGAAGCGGCGGTACTCCTCCTCGGTGCCGTACACCTGGGCGTTGTCACCGGTCGTGATCGCGAAGTCCAGGCGCCGATCCTGCGAAAGGCGGCGCAGGTTCGCGCGCGCGGCGGGGGTGCCGATCCCGAAGTCGCCGATCACGCCAAACGAGAAGTCGTCCGGCGAGGCCGGCGGAGTGGTGAAGCGCGAAACCTCGCCCAGCTTGCCGTCGGATTCCCAGCGGTACTCGTACGCGGTGGCCGGCGCGAGCTGCGGCAGCGCCACGACATGTCGCCGGGTCAGCGTCGCGTCGCGGTGCACGACCTGCAGCGGTGTGCCCGCCGGCCCGAAGGCGAGGGCCGTGGTGGCCGGCTCGTAGGTCTGCCAGACCACGGCCGCGCCGGTCGCGCTGAGCTGCTGCAGATAGGGACCGATCTCGAACGCCCGCGATGGCGGCGTCGTGATGCGAGCCGGAGGCGAAGCGGCACTCTCGCCGTCGGGCCCGATCGTCCGCACCACGTACTCGTACGTTTTGCCCGCGAGCAGCCACTCGTCTTCGAACCGCGGCTCCGCGATCTCGCCGAGCTTGACTCCGTCGCGGTACACGGCATAGAGCTCCAGCGGGGGTACCGGGTCGGACCCCGACTTCCACGTCAGGACGATCTGGTCCGGGCGCGTGGCCTCGGCGTACGTGTCGCGCGGAGCGGCAGGCACGTCCGCGTGAGCCGGCACTGCCGGCCACAACAACGCGAAGGCGAGCAGCAGTGCGCGGGCTACCGGGATAGGCTCGCGGCCCTGGAGCCGACCAGGTTGCGCTCGACCAGCTGCTCGGCGACCTGCACCGCGTTGGTCGCGGCGCCCTTGCGCAGGTTGTCGCCGACGATCCACAGGTTCAGGCAGCGCTCGTGCGAAGGGTCGCGCCTGATCCGCCCGACGAAGACCTCGTCGTGGCCGGCCGCGTCGATCGGCATCGGATAGCGGCCCGCGGCGGGGTCGTCCACGACGACCACGCCGGGGAAGGCGCTCAGGATCTCGCGGCAGCGCTCGGGTGACAGGTCCTCACGCGTCTGCACGTTGACGGACTCCGAGTGCGCGTTGTAGACAGGGACGCGTACGCAGGTAGCCGAGATCGGCGATGCTCTCCGTCGCCGAGGATCTTGCGCGTCTCGGCCATCATCTTGCGCTCTTCGGTCGTGTAGTCGTCGCCGTCCTTGAAGGTCTCGACCTGCGGCAGCACGTTGAAGGCGATCTGGTGCGGGTAGACGGAGGCCTTCGCTTCGCGGTCGCCGAGCACTGCTTCGGCCTGCGTGCGCAGCTCCTCGACCGCGTTGTGGCCGGTGCCCGAGGTGGACTGGTAGGTGGACACGATCACGCGCTCGATGCCGACGGCGTCGAGGATCGGCTTGAGGGCCATCACCATCTGCATCGTCGAGCAGTTCGGGTTGGCGACGATGCCCTCGTGGGACCGGAGCGCATCACCGTTCACCTCCGCCACGACGAGCGGCACGTTGGGCTCCATGCGCCAGGCGCTCGAGTTGTCGACCACCACGCAGCCGGCGTCCCCGAACTTCGGCGCCCACTCGCGCGACACGCCGCCGCCGGCGGAGAAGAGCGCGATGTCGAAGCCGTCGATCGCATCGTCGGCGAGTGCACGCACCTCGAGCTCACCGTCGCGGTAGGGAACCTTCTTGCCCGCCGAGCGCGCGGAGGCGAGCGGCACGACCTCGTCGGCCGCGAACCGTCGCTCGCCCATCACCTTCAGCATCGTCGAGCCGACAGCTCCCGTTGCCCCGACGACTGCGACCCGCAGGCTCATCGCGGTCCGCCGTCCTCTCGCTCGACCTCGTCCTTGCCCAGCTCGAATGCGTCATGCAGCCCACGCACCGCGTCGGGGACGCGGTCGGCCGCGATCACGCACGAGATCTTGATCGGGGACGTGGAGATCATCTCGATGTTGATCTCCTTCTCGCCCAGGGTCTGAAACACCTTTGCGGCGACGCCCGGATGGCTGCGCATCCCCGCGCCGACCACCGAGACCTTGCCCATCTGGTCGTTCGCGATCACCGCGCCCAGGCCGAGGTCGCCGACCAGCTCCTCGAGCGCACGCCGCGCGACGTTGACGTCGGACTTCGGCACCGTGAACGAGATCTCGGCGCTGCGGTCGGTCGAGACGGGCTCGTTCTGGACGATCATGTCCACGTTCACGTCGGCGGCCGCCAGCGCGCCGAAGATGCGCGCGGCGATGCCCGGCCGGTCGGGCACGCCCGTGAGCGTGACGCGGGCGTCCTCGGTCGAGTGGGTGACGGCTGTGATGAGTGGTCGTTCCATGGTCTCCTGCTCACCGAGAACGAGAGTACCGGAGCCGTCTCCGAAGCTCGGCCGTACGTGGATCCGCACGCCGTAGTTGCGCGCGTACTCGACCGAGCGCAGCTGCAGCACCTTGGCGCCGGAGGCCGACATCTCGAGCATCTCCTCGAAGGAGACGACGGGCAGCTTGCGCACGTCGGGCACGATGCGCGGGTCGGCGGAGAAGACGCCGTCCACGTCGGTGTAGATCTCGCACACGTCCGCGCCCAGGGCGGCCGCCAGCGCGACCGCGGTGGTGTCGGACCCGCCGCGCCCGAGCGTGGTCACGTCACGCGAGGTCGACACGCCCTGGAAGCCGGCGACCAGCACGATGCGGCCCTCTTCGAGGCCTGCGCGGATGCGGTCGGCGCGCACGTCGAGGATTCGTGCCTTCGTGTGGGAGGTGTCCGTGACGATCCCGGCCTGCGAGCCCGACAGCGAGATCGCCTCGCTGCCGAGGTCGTTGAGAGCCATCGCGCACAGCGCGCAGGAGATGCGCTCGCCGGTCGAGAGCAGCATGTCCATCTCGCGCGGGTGCGGGCTCCGGGGAGATCTCGTGCGCCATCTCGACGAGCTGATCCGTCGTCGCACCGCGTGCGGAGAGCACCGCGACGACCGAGCTGCCCTCCTCGCGCGCGCGCACCATCCGCTTGGCCGCGCCGATCAGCCGCTCGGCATCGGCCACCGAGGTGCCGCCGAACTTCATGACGGTTATGCCGTTGGCGCTCATTGCGGCTCAGAATAGGTCAGAGCGTCGTAGGCCTCCTCCGGGCTGCGGTAGGCATGGAACCGGACCAACCGTCCGTCGCGCTGCGTGTAGACGTGCGCCCAGTGCTCCTCGATCACGATGCCGCTGCCGCGAGCCGTGCCCTTCACGTCGAGCTCGACGAGCACGGCGTCACCGATCGGGACGAATGCGACCGGTATGAAGAGGAACTCCTCCCATACCTCCATCGAGGCGTTGAAGAACTGCCGCATCCCCTCCGGACCGGTGAACCTCGGCATGACGGACTGCTCGATCGGAACGTACTCGGCGTCGGGCTCGATCATCTGCATGACCCCATCGATGTCGTGGCGGTTCCAGGCTTCCATCCCCGCGGCGATCGTCTCGATCGCGGTGCGCCACCTGTTCCCGTCCGTGAGGCCGGCGGCCTCGAGCGCTTCGGCACGATGGGTATAGGGCCGGTGCAGCACGATCTTGCCGTCGCGCAAACGAAGCAGCAATGCCCCGCGGTGGTCGAGCTCGATGCCGCTGCCCTTCGCCACGCCCACGTGGTGCTGGAACAGGACGACGGTTTCGCCGACGTCGACGATCGCCTCGTGCTCGGCGTCGTAGCGTTCCCAGCTCTCCAGCCACTCCGCGTACCACTGCCTGAAGGCTTCGTGCCCGCGAAACGGGCCCGGGCCGGCACGCTCGGGGTCGACGATCTCGACCTGCTCGTCGAATTCGCGCAGCATCGCATCGAGATCCCCGCGCGCCCACGCCTGCGTCCCGCGCCGCACGACCTCGACGTTGCTGGAGGGCACGGCTACAGCGTGCGGCGGCCGGAGAGCGCCTTGCCGAGCGTGATCTCGTCCGCGTATTCGAGGTCGGCGCCCACGGGCAGCCCGCTCGCGAGACGGGTCACGGCGACGTCCTTGCCGAGCGCGCGCAGCGCCTCGGCGATGAAGAAACCGGTCGCCTCCCCGGACGTGGTCGGGTTGGTCGCGATCACGACCTCCTGCACGTCGCCGTCGCGCACACGCGCGACCAGGTGAGAGATCTTCAGGTCCTCCGGGTCGACTCCGTCGATCGGCGACAGTGCGCCCCCGAGCACGTGATACAGGCCGCGGTACTCGTGCGTGCGCTCGATCGGGACCACGTCGGCGGGCTCCTCCACGACGCAGATGACGGAGCGGTCGCGGCGCTGGTCCTGGCAGATCCCGCAGCGCGGTCCCTCGGCCAGGTTGAAGCAGACCTCGCACAGGCCGATGCGCTCCTTCACCTCCTTGATCGCCGCGCTCAGGCCGAGCGCGTCCTGCTCGGGGACGCGCAGGATGTGGAAGGCGAGCCGCTGTGCCGTGCGCTGCCCGATGCCGGGCAGCTTCGAGAGCTCGGTGATGAGCCTGTTGACGGGGGGCGCGAACATGTCGAGCGGCGCAGCGGGCTCCAGACCGATCAGAGCAGGGCATGCCGGGCAGGCCGAGCCCGCCGAGATCCAGCCCGCCGGTGAGCCCGCCGAGCTTGCGGTTCGCGAGCTCCTGGGCCGAGCGGATCGCCTCGTTGACGGCCGCCAGCACCATGTCCTGGAGCATCTCGATGTCCTCCGGCGAGGCGGCTTCGCCCGCGCCGCCCAGCGCATCGGGACTGATCACGATCTCCTTCACCTCGAGGTCGCCGGAGACCTTGACGGTCACCATGCCGCCTCCGGCGGAGGCCTCGACGACCTCGTCCTTCAGCTGCTCCTGGGCCTTCATCATCTCGGCCTGCATCTGCTGGACCTGCTTGAGCATCTTGTTCATGTTGGGCTGGGGCATCTGGTCTTAGTCCTCCCTCGAGTCGGTGTGTTCCACGTCCTCGGCGTCGAACGTGCTCTTGAAGCGCTCGATCACCTCGTCCTCGGTCAGCCGCGGAGCCGCGGCGGCGGCCTGCTCCTCGTCGCTCAGCTCGATCCGGACTCCGTACGCGCGACCGGCGACGAGCTCGAGCGCGCGGCCGAGCCGCTCCCCGTTGGCGCGGTCCTCGATCTTGCGCTTGCTGAACGAGGCGGACGCGGGGTACGACAGCACGAGCACGTCGTCCTCCAGCGCCACCGGGCGCGCGTCGGCGAGCAGTGCAGCCAGCATCTCGCCGCCCTCGCCCTCGCCCACACGCTCGAGCACGGCGGGCCAGATGGCGTTGAGCTCGGTGGGCGGAGCGGGCGCAGGAGTGGGAGCCGGAGCAGCTTCGACGGGCGGCGCAGCCGGACGGGTCGGCGCCCTGGTCACACGGGGCTCGTCGGGCGGGGAGCCGGACCCTCCTCGCTCCAGGCGCTCGATCCGCGTCAGCAGCGCCTCCATCGACGCGTCGGCGCTCGGTCGCGCTGCCTTCAGGAGCGCGACCTCGAGCTGCGTGCGCGGGTCGGATCCCTCCTTGACCTGCGCGATCGCGTCGGCGAGCAGGTCGATCGCTGCGCACGGCCTCGACCTGGGGCAGATCCCTGGCCTGGCTCTCGAGGCGCTGCACCTGGTCCGCCGTCACGCTGAACGAGTCGGGCGGCTCGCCGAGCGTCTGAACGACGATCAGCTGGCGCAGGTGCCCGGTCAGGTCGCGCATGAATTGGACGGGGTCGCGCCCGGACTCGCTCAGCTCCTGCACACGACGCAGCGCCTCCGCCGGGATCACGGGCGATCACCGCATCCGTGGCGGCGAAGATCAGGTCCGCGTCGGCGACGTCGAGCAGCTCGAGCACGTCGTCGAACGAGACCTGCTTGCCGCCGTAGGTGACGAGCTGGTCGAGCGTCCCGATCGCATCGCGGAAGCTGCCGCCGGCCGAGCGCGCGATCATCGCGAGCGCGCGCCCGTCGGCCTCGATGCCCTCGGCGTCGGCGATGCGCTGCAGGACGGTCGTGATCTGCTCCAGCGAAGGCCGCTGGAAGTCGAAGCGGTGGCAGCGGTCGACGATCGTCGGCAGCACCTTGTGAGCCTCGGTCGTGGCGAGCACGAAGATCGTGTTGGGCGGCGGCTCCTCGAGCGTCTTCAGGAAAGCGTTCCATGCCTGCTGGGACAGCATGTGCGCCTCGTCGAGGATGTAGACCTTCCACGAGTCCTCACCGGCGGGAGCGAACCCGACCTTCTCGCGCAGGTCGCGGATGTCGTCGACCGAGTTGTTCGACGCCGCATCCATCTCGATCACGTCGAGCGAGGTGGAGTTGGTGATCGAGGTGCACGACTCGCACTCGCCGCACGGCTCGAGCGTCGGGCCGTTCACGCAGTTGAGGGAGCGCGCGAGGATCTTCGCGACCGAGGTCTTGCCCGTGCCGCGCGCGCCCACGAACAGGTACGCGTGATGCACGTTGCCGCTGGAGACGGCGTTGCTCATCGTGCGCACGATCGGCGCCTGGCCGACGACGTCGGCAAAGGTCTGAGGGCGGTGTCTTCGATAGAGGCTGGTCATCGGGCGGCGATCTCATCCTAGCCTGCCGGTCCAGGGGCCTCCGTCGGCCTCGGGGATATCGTCCAGGCCGCGTGCGCGCCTCTCACCGCCCCTCATCCTGGCTGCTCCATGCGGCCGCCGCGGCGGCGATCGGCGGGCTCACGTGGCTGGTGTTCAGCCGCGCGTTCTTGAACTACGACACCCTTTACTCGCTGATCTGGGGCCGCGACGTGGCCCACGGCAGGACGCCCGACTACGAGACCACGCTCGCTCCCACGCCCCATCCACTGGCCGAGGCTGTGGGCGTCCCGGTATCCCTGCTCGGCGAGGACGGCGGATACACCGCGATGCTCGCGCTGGCGCTGTTCGCCTTCGGGGCGTTCGTGTGGGGAGTGTTCCTGCTCGGAAAGGAGTCATTCGGCCTGGCGGCGGGTGTGCTCGCCGCGGTCGTGGTCGCCACGCGCGACCCATTCCTCTCGCAGGCCGTGCGAGCGTACGTGGACATCCCGTTCCTGGCCCTCGTGATCGCGGCCGCGGTGCTCGAGATCCGGCAGCCGAGGCGCGGATTGCCGGTGCTCGTGCTGCTCGGCCTGGCCGGGCTGCTGCGCCCGGAGGCGTGGCTGCTCGGCGGGGCCTACTGGCTCTACGCGGCGCAGCATCTCCCCGGACGCCAGAAGGCGGTCCTAGCCGCGGTGGCGGCCGCCCCGCCGTTGCTGTGGGCGCTCAGCGACCTGGCCGTCACGGGTAATCCAGTCCACTCCCTGACCTTCACCCGTGACACGGCCGAAACCCTCGGCCGCCCTCAGGGCATCGAGAACGTGCCCGAGATCATGCCGCGGCGGCTCGGCGAGATCCTGCGCTGGGTGCCGCTGGTGGGCGGCACGGCGGGGTTCTTCCTGGCGGTGCGCTTTGCCCGCGAGCGCGCGCTGGTCCCGGCGGCGCTGGCCGTGCTTGGCGGCCTCGCCTTCGTGGCGATCGGGATCGCCGGACTGTCGCTGCTCGGGCGCTACCTGTTCCTGCCCGCAACGATGCTGGCCGTCTTCTTCGGCTACGCCGCATTCGGCTGGCGGGAACTTCCCGGCGAGCGCGCGCGCAGCCTTTGGATCGGGGGAGCGGCTGTGCTGTTGATCGCCTTCGTCGGCTCGACGATCTCCCACCAGACCGACCGGCTCGACCGCCTGCGCGACGGGATACAGCTGCGCGGGGAGATCCAGGACGACCTGCGCGACCTCACCCGCAGCAACGTCGCCGAGCCACTGCTGGAGCAATGCGCTCCGGTCTACGTCCCGAACCACCGGCCTGTGCCGATCCTTGCCTGGTATCTGGACCGGCCATCTGATGACTTCGTCTCGGCGCAACTCGAGCGCCCTGTGCGCGGCCTCTATGTGGCCCCGGCGAACCGCGCGGTGGAGCAGAAGTTCGTCCTCGATCCGCGCGATCCGAGACGAGTCGAAGCCGCGGTGCCGACCGGGTTCCGGCGGGTGGCCGGCAACAAGTCGTGGGTCCTCTACGAGCAGGGCTGCTAGAGCGATACAGTTGAGGGCGGACCGTGCTAGGCGGGGCGCTAGCGGTGCCCTGTATCCGCAATCCGCTCTAGCGGGGCTGAATCCCCATCCGAGGGTTCGACCTTCAGGGCCAGTACGCCGCGCGAAGCGTTGATGGCCAGGTCCCGCGCGATGGAGTCCCGTGAACCAGGTCAGATCCGGAAGGAAGCAGCCTTAAGCGGTCTTCTCTATGCGCCGCGGAACAGCCTGGCTGGAGCTGCAACGTAGCTGACACGCCTGGGGGCCCGTTCTCGACGATGGGTGCACGGTCCATTGCTACGCCGAGACGCCCCTAACACTGCGGAATCCGCGCTGCATTATGTGGAAGGCCGCTGTGTACATGAGGAGGGCGTTCAGGACGTGGAGGGCGGCGACGTAGCCGTCGTCTGCTTCGGGCAGCGAGAACTGGATCGTCGTCAGCACGAACAGCGCGATCACGAGGATCAGGTCGATCCGGTTGCGACGCACGAGGAGTGCGAGCACGAGCAGCAGGAGCGCGAGCAGGTGGAACACGCCGCCGAAGTCCTTGTGGGCTTCGTAGCTCTCCGCGCCGAAGGCGCCGAGCCCCGCGAGAAAGAACTGCACGAACACCGACAGGACGAAGAGGACAGCGAACACGACGTAGGCGATGCCGGCTCCGCGACGCCACCCAAGCACTGCAGTGGGTCCGGCGCTCTGCTCGACGACGGGGCGCTCGTCGGGATCGGTGGGACGGATCGGGGACACGCGGTTCGAGACCCTAGCCGCTCCGGCGGGCGGCACCGACCACATCTTTGCGATGACCAGCGCGGGCGGTAGTGTCACCCAATCGGAGGCATGCGCAGGGTGAACGGACTGCAAATGCGGGTACTGGCGGCGGTGCTGGGTGCCGTCGGCGCGCTGGCGACCGCACCGGTGCTCGCCGGCAGCCAGGAGACGCGGCCCATCACGACACACGGTGGTGTCGCGCGCACATCCGCGGCCGAGGCAGCGCTGCGCGCCAAGGAGGAGCGTGCCCTTGGCCCGGCGCACGCCGCGGAGCATGCGCAGCTGCGGGCGCGTGCGCGAGCCACGCCGGAGGCGGGTCCGTCTGCCACCGCACCGGCGGCCGCTGCGGTCGCGGCGACGGCTGCCGAAGTCGGGCAATGGCAGCCCAAGTTCTCGATTCCCGGCGTGGCGGTCCATGCCGTGATGCTGCGCACCGGCAAGATCCTCTACTTCACCGGCACGACCCAGGGCCGCGCGTACCTGCTCGACCCGGTCACCCGCACCACGAGGGCTGTGCATCCGCCGAGGATCCCGGGTGGCGAGAACGAGCCGGCCAACATCTTCTGCGCCGGTCAGTCATTCCTCGACGACGGCACTGTGCTCGTCATGGGCGGCACCGTCGGCCGCCGGGAGGGCCTCAAGACGATCTTCACCTTCGATCCGATCGCCGAGACCTGGCGCCAGCAGGCGGACATGCGCCATGGCCGCTGGTATCCGACGCAGGTACTGCTCGCCGACGGTCGCACCGTTGTGCTCGACGGGCTCGACGAGCGGGGCGAGCCGAACGTCAACAACGAGATCGAGAGCTACCTGCCCAACCCCGATGCCGTGGCCCTGCTGAGCGTCCGGGGCCAGGCCGGCGCTCCACCCACGGGCGGGCTGTACCCGCACACGTTCCAGATGCCGAGCGGCCGCGTGCTGGTAGCCGGACCCGAACCGAGCGACAGTTGGTTCTTCCGGGTGAACGGTGCCGGCGCGCTCTCTTGGGAGGACGCACCGAACCCGGCGCGGCACGTCTTTGGGAGCGGCGTCCTGCTCCCCGGCACGCCCCAGGGCTCGACACGCGTCGCCCTGATCGGAGGTGTCGATCGCGGCGCCCTGCCCGACACCGGAAGCTCCACCCCGCTGCCGCTCGTCGAGACTTTCGACGAGGCCAATCCGGGCGCGGGCTGGACGACGGCGCCCCCGCTCAACCACGGCCGCGCACACCACAACACCGTGCAGCTCCCGGACGGTTCGATGGTGACCGTTGGCGGCGGGTACGGGATCCTGAACGGGAACAGGCGATCGGGTGACGCTGCTGTGCACCGCAACATCGAGTTGTATGACGCCGCGACCGGGCAGTGGCAGCTTGGACCTGCGCAGGACGAGTTGCGCACCTACCACTCGACCGCCCTGCTTCTGCCGGACGCGACGGTCATGTCCGCCGGGGATGACGGATACGGCGGGAGTGCCAACGACACCGCCGAGATCTACGAGCCGCCCTACCTGTTCCGCGGCGCGCGGCCACAGATCCTGTCGGCGCCGAGCGAGGTCAACCACGGGCACACGTTCACCGTCGACACGTCGACGGACGCCACCAAAGCCGTGCTGGTGGCGCCGGCGGCAGTCACCCATGCGAACGACATGAGCCAGCGTGTCGTACCCCTCACCTCCAGTGCGGGGCCGGCGGGCAAGCTGACGGTGACCGCACCACCCACCACTGCGCTGGCGCCGCCGACGTACTACATGCTGTTCGTGTTGAACGCGAACGGCGTCCCGTCGGTCGCGAAGTTCGTGCGTCTGAAGGTCGGTACGCAGCCCGCCCCGCCCGACACGGTGATCTCCGCGGGCCCGCCGGCCAAGACGTGGACCACCTCAGCGCGGTTCGAGTTCGGGTCGAACCAGCAGGGCACGACATTCCGCTGCCGGCTCGACGGCGGGGCAGCGGAAGCATGCACGTCTCCGCGGGACTACTCGGGGCTGTCGGTCGGAGCGCACACTTTCGAGGTGACGGCGATCGGGACGGGAGGAACAGCCGACCCGACTCCCGCAACGCGATCGTGGACCGTTAAATCCGCTGCGCCTGACACCACTGGCCCCGAAACTTTCATCACCGACGGGCCGCTGTCCACGAGTGCCACCACGGCACGGTTGGAGTACTCCGCGAGCGAGCCCGGCTCCACATTCGTGTGCTGGCTGGACTCCGGCCCGTGGGGAGCTTGCTCCTCTCCGTCGAGCTACTCAGGACTGTCTGTCGGTGACCACAGGTTCTCGGTGAGCGCGACAAACCCGGCGGGGAACATCGATCTGAGCCCAGCCACGTGGAGCTGGTCGGTGCTGGCCTCGTCCTCTACTGCCTCCCCACCCGCGGCCGCATCCAACCTCTCGGCCGCCCCCCAGGCAACGACCCTGCTCGACTCGAACCCGCCCGTTCTGGGAATGAACGTCAAGCGGCGAAAACGCCTGATCGTCGTCGAGGCGACTTGCCCAAGCGAGCCCTGCACGGCTACCGCGACGGGCCGGATATCCCGAGCAAGTCGCGTGTTCAAGCTGCATCCGGTGTCGGCCCGAATCACGACGGGCGCCACCGCAAAGCTTCAGTTGCGGTTCCCCAAGCGCGCGTTGAGGCTACGCGGGCGGATGGGGGTCAGGGTGGTCCTCACGGCGAAAGACAGCGCCGGTAACAACGCCGTCGTGCGCCGCAGCTTCAGGTTGGCGGGCTAGCGCTTCTGCTTTTTGTTGCTGCACAGATAGGCGGGGGTGCACTGCGCCGGGTTCCCGTTGTGCTTGGCCCAGTTCTTTCCGCCGAGAGTGCCTGGCAGGGCTTCGATGCCGAAGTCCCGGTTGAACCAGATGTGGTTGCCGGTCAGCGTGGAGGTCGAGTCGTTCGAACCGATGCCGTCGTCACCGTTCCTGTCGGAAGCGTTCGCCGTCACGACGTTGTGGCCGGCGATGAGAGTTTGGATCCAGATGCCGTCGAGCGCGTTGCGCCTGACGACGTTCCACTTGACGACGTTGTTCGTGGCGTATGCCAGGACGGCGATTCCCTCCTGGGACCCGCCCGCCACCCAGTTGCCGGACACCACGTTGTTGCTCGAGGTACCACTGGTGCCGCCGTCGACGGCGATTCCGATGCTGCCGCTTCGCAAGATGACGTTGTGCTCGACGCGGTTCCGCTCAGCGCCGCTGTAGAGCTCGATTCCGTTGGCGCCGCTGTTGAGGACGAGGTTCGCTCTGACAATGTCGTCATCTGCCGCGTCCAGCGAGATGCCATGTTGCACGCCGACGATCCTGTTTCGCTCGACCAGGTTCCGCCCGCCCGACGGGAAGCAGTCGAAGACGAATATTCCGCTCGACGAGCCAGGCCCTCGAGCGACGATGTAGTTGTCGCGAATTGCGTTATCGCGGCAATCGCGCAAGAGCCTGATGCCGGAGCCCAAGCCCTTGATCTCGACGGTGAGATCTTCGACGACGGTGCCGGTGGTGCCGGACAGCTCGACACCGCTCTCGTCGAAGCCCCGGATCGTGCCGTTGCGAATCGTCACGCGGTCGTTGTCGTAACTCCGGACTCCCATATACGGTGCGGACTGGCTCGTCTCCGAAGCAGCGATCGTGTGACGGTTGAGATCGAGGGTGACGTCGTCGGCGCGAATCTCGAGGCCGAGCGCCGGGCAGTCGATCAGATCGCTGTCGAGCGTCGTGTCCGCCGTGATCACGTCTCCGCACTGAACGTGATCGGCGGCCGCGGGACCGGCCGTCAGGGCACACAGCGCACCTGCGACGGCTGTCGCGAGACAGAAGCGGCCAAGTGCAGACAGGACCCTCATCTCGGCTGCGCCGACCCTACTCCTGGACTGGGGATCGGTACAAGCCCAGCCGGAAGGCCGGTCTGTTCTTTATGCTCGCGCTTATGGAGAGGCCACCGGACGGGGGCGTTCACTGGAGCCTTCGCCGTGGGGCAAAGATGGTGCAGGGCGAGGACGGCATTGCAAGACCCGTCGAAGACGACCTCGGCGACTTCTTGCGGATCGCCCAGATCGGCGCTGACCCGACTGCCAGCGCCAGGATCCTGATCCTGGCGTCCGAGATGGCGAGCGGTGAGTGGCCGCCAGATCGGTGGACGCGCATCACGGTGCGAGCGTTCGGCAAGCAGGTTCCGTTCGTGGTCAGCACCATGTCGGACCTGCTGGTGCTGCGCGACGTCTTCTTCTTCGAGGACTACGGGAATGAGTCAGGCGACCCAACGACCATCCTGGATCTCGGAAGCAACATCGGTGCGTCCGTGGTCTACTTCCGGTTGAAGTATCCCGGCGCCCGGATCGTGGCGGTGGAGCCCGACCCTAGGGCGTTCGCCAAGCTGCGTGAGAACACGGCGGCCTTCGAGGGGATCGAGCTCCGGCAGGTCGCTATTGCGGCCGAGAACGGTGAGACTGTCCTACACCGCCATGATCAGAGTTGGAGCTCATCGCTGATCGAGAGCTGGCAGGGCACCGAAGTCGAGTCCGTGCGAACACAGACGCTCGATGACCTTGTGGACGAAGTGGGCCTTGACTCGATCGACCTCCTGAAGATGGACATCGAGGGAGCCGAGTTCCAGGTCCTCCCCACGTTTCGCCAACTCGGGCAAGTGCAGACGCTGATCGGTGAGTTACACGCCTATCTCTCGGATGAGCCCCCGCAGAAGTTTCTCGATTACCTGCGTGGCTTCAGCGTGGAAGTGCACCTCGCGGGCCAGGCCGCCGTTCCCTTCCGCGCCACGCGGCACTGAACAGGCATGAAACCCCCCGCCGCCGGGCGGAGGCGGCTCTACAATCCCGCTCCCGGGCGCGTAGCTCAGCGGGAGAGCGCTCGCTTCACACGCGAGAGGTCGCTGGTTCGATCCCAGCCGCGCCCATGCGAAATCTGGGCATCACGCACGCCTTCCCCTGGACACCGCAATACTGCGCGGACGATGTCGCAGGAGAACGTGGAAATCGTGCGCCGAGGGATGGAGCCGTTCAACCAGCATTTCAAGACTCGGGAAGTCGATCTGAGTTCCTTCGCTGGCGACGTCACGGTGGACCAACTGGCCGCGACTTTCGACGGCGCTGTGTATCACGGTCACGATGGGCTGCGCGAGTGGTTGTCGCTGCATCGGGGGATGTGGAAGCACCAGCAGACCGAACCGGAGGAGTTCATCGCGGTCGGTAAGGATCACGTCGTCGTCCCGATTCGGATCGTCAGCATCGGCAGGGACGATGTCGAGACTGTCGCCCACGCGGTACTGGTCATGACGGTACGCGAGCGCAAGATCGCTCAGGTGAAGGGCTACCAGAGCAAGGCCGAAGCCCTCGAAGCCGTGGGGCTGTCGGACCAAGACGCACACGCCGAGTCCTGATTTCCTCACGCAGCCAGTACACCAGGCCATGGGTCCGGTTAGACTCCGGGCCTCCGGGAGCGAGCAACAGGAGGGGTGATGTCCCGATTCGCAGGCAGGTGCAGGGCTGCACTGTGTGCGGCTGTCGTCGTAGTGCTGGGCGTGTACGCGTCCACCGCGTCGGCTCAGACCGCGCCCGACTTCTCGACGCCGGGCAGCGCGTTCAACGTGTTGCCGCCCGGTAACGCGGGCGCCATCCCGGTCACGACAAACTCGACGGACCAGATTCCGCTCTACGACGGGCTCACTCCCAAGTTCGACAACGTCACGGCGGCCGACCTCCCGAACTTCTACAAGGCAAATGTGTTTGGCCTGGGCGGCCTGTCCGTCCAGCGGACGCAGACGTTCCCCGGCCGGCCCGGACTCGTAGTGCAGCGCGACAGCTACAACGTGCCGCACATCGAGGCCTCCTCGCGCGACGATGTGATGTACGGGATCGGGTACGTGACCGCCGAGGACCGCAGCCTGCTGATGGACACCCTCCGCGGGCCGGGCCGCATCGCCGCCGTGGACGCCCCGGGCCTCAACCCGTTCGCGCTCGCGCAGTCATTCCAGCCGTTCACGCCCACGCAGCAGACCGAGGACTATCTCGCGACGCAGATCGACCTGGTGCTCTCCATGCCCGGCGGCCAGCGGATCGCCGACGACGTCGACAACTACCTCGCGGGAATCAACGACTACCGCACGCAGGTGGGCAATCCCGGCCGGCCGTGGAACCGCAACGACGTGGTCGCGGTCGCGGCGCTGATCGGCGCGGTGTTCGGCGACGGCGGCGGCGACGAGGCGCGCCGCGCGCAGCTGCTTTCGGCACTCCAGGACCGCCTGGGCAGGTGGAAGGGCAAGCGCGTCTGGAACGACCTCCGCCAGCAGTTGGACCCAGAGACGTCGGTGACGGTGGACGGCAGGTTCCCCCTGACCGAGCGCAAGCCGGACCAGGATGGCAATGCCGTGATCGACGCGGACAGCCTGAACACGACAGCCGCCCAGGCATCCGCGGCCGCCCAGGCCTCCGACCGTTCGGCCAGCAACGCCGTGCTGATTGGGGCGAAGCGCTCGGCCACCGGCAACCCGTTCTTCGTCGCAGGTCCGCAGGTCGGTTACTTCTACCCGCAGGTGCTGTACGAGGTGGACGCCCACGGCGGCGGGATCGACGCGCGGGGCGTGACGTTCCCGGGCGCCGGGCCGTACGTGCAACTCGGCCGCGGGCAGGACTTCTCGTGGAGCGCGACCTCCGCCAACAACGACAACGTCGACACGTTCGTCGAGGAGCTGTGCGGGGACGACACGCACTACCGCTTCAAGGGGGAGTGCCGGGAGATGACCACGTTCAATGCCGGCACGATCGGGGCCGGAGCGGGCACGCCCGTGACCTTCAGGGAGACCGTCCACGGCCCGGTGCTGGGCTATGCGACGGTGGACGGCGAACGTGTCGCCCTCTCCTCGGCGCGCTCGACGCGCGGCCGTGAGGTCGTGAGCGCGTTCGGCTTCGCCGAGCTGAACGCGAACACGCCCACTGGCCCCAGGAGCTTCTTCAAGGCCGTCTCGCAGATCGAGTTCACGTTCAACTGGTTCTACGCGGACGAGGACGACATCGCGATGTTCTCGAGCGGCCGGATCCCGATCCGCCACCGAGATGTCGACCTGGGGCTGCCGACGATCGGGACCGGCAAGTACGAGTGGCGCGGGTTCCTGAGCGCGAGCAAGCACCCGCAGGGGATCAATGCGCGGGACGGCACGCTCGTCAACTGGAACAACAAGCCGGCGGCCGGATGGCAGGCGGCCGACGACCAGTGGTCCTACGGCTCGGTGCACCGCAACGACCTGCTGGAAGCCGCCACCGAGCGGCGGCGCAAGCACACGCTGGCCACCACGGTCGCGGCGATGAACCGTGCCGCGACCCAGGACCTACGCGTGGCGAAAGTCTTCAGCGCGATCAGGGCCGTGTTGAAGACGGGCCCCGCTCCCAATGCACGCACGCAGCGCATGTATGAGCTGCTGGCCGACTGGCGCGATCAGGGCTCGAGCCGCCTGGACCTCGACCTCAACGGCAAGATCGACCACCCCGGGGCGGCGATCATGGACAAGGCCTGGACCAAGATCGCAGACGCGGTGATGTCACCGGTGCTGGGCCCGCAGCTCGACGACCTCGCCTCACTGATCGGCCGCGACAACCGGCCCAGCAACCAGGGCTCGGCGTACGGCAGCGGCTGGTACGGGTACGTCGACAAGGATCTCCGCAGAATCGCGCGCCGCGACGTCGACGGACGGTTCAAGACGAAGTTCTGCGGGGCCGGCAGCCTGACCGTATGCCGCACGTCGCTGTGGGCGGCGCTGGATCAGTCCGGGATCGAGCTGGAGGCCGAGCAGGGCACACCCAACCCCGACGACTGGCGGGCCGACGCAACGGGCGAGAGGATCCGCTTTGCTCCCGGGATCCTGCCCACCACGATGCGCTGGACGAACCGGCCCACCTTCCAGCAGGCGATCAGCTACTCGGAGGACAGGTGAGGGCCGGCCGTCTGAGGTAACCGCGCGGATTGAACCGGTAGAAGCAGCCGCGGATCGCGTCGTTGCCCGCGTTCGGGCTGTCAGAGCGGGACTCTCACCAAATGTCCTAGCTCTTCGCCTTGGAGCTGTTCAGGGTCACGGCGGCGCGCACGAGCGCCTTCAACGCCTGTTCGTCTATCTCCTCGCCCTCGTGGAAGTCGATGGCGCGCCTCGTGTTCCCGTCGAGGCTGGAGTTGAAGAGGCCCGCAGGATCCTCCAGCGACGCCCCTTTGGCGAAGGTCATCTTCACGACGTTCTTGTAAGTCTCGCCGGTGCAGATCATTCCGTCGTGGTACCACACCGGAACCCCGCGCCACTTCCACTCCTCGACGACTTCGGGATCGGCTTCCTTGACCAAGGCCCGGAGCCTGCTGAGCGTCTCGCCGCGCCAGTCGCCCAGCTCCTTGATTCTCGCGTCTATGAGCTGAGAGGGAGACTCGCTTTTCTGAGACCCGGGCACCGCGCCGATTCTACCCAGGCCGGTCTGCGGGATACTGCGCACATGGGTGAAGACGCCCAGATGGCGGCCGTGCGTGATGCCGCGATCGCGCACGCGCCGAAACACAAGCGCATCATTCGCTCCGCGAGGGACGGTCGCATCTTGAGCGCGTTGATGCTGCCGTCTTTTCTGATCCGGCCGCCCGCGGGATTTGCGGTGATCACCACGACGGGCCGGAAGACCGGAAAGCCGCGGCGCAAATGCATCCGTGCGATCCGGAAGGACGGCAAGGTCTATGTCGTCCAGCTCCGCCCTCCCGAGCTCGCCATCGCGCGACCATCAGTGGTCGCGGCGTGGGTTTGGAATATTCGGTCGAACCCGAACGTGACGTTGAGGATCCGTGGAGGGACTCATGCCGGCGTCGCGCGAGAGATAAAGGATCCTGTCGAGCTGGCAGACGCAAGAGATGCATTCTGTGACACGGTCAAGCTGTTCGACTACGGCGAGTGCGCCACTCACATGCGCGGTCTCCCCAGCCGCTCGAAGATCGAGGACATGCATCGGTATTGGTTCGATACCGGGATCCCAATCGCGATCGAGTTCGCGGAGCAGGAAGCAGGGGGCTCGATTCGGGCTGTAACCATGCTGTAAGCGTTTTGAAGCCCGCCAGGCGCATGCTCCAGCAGGCCAAGTGGAGCGCGAACTGGAGGGCACATGGATACAGCCAGGTGCATCGCCGCAGCAGCCGGTTTTCTGATCATCGCCGTCCTCGCGACGCCTTCCTACGGCGCCTTCCCGGGCGACAACGGCAAGATCGCGTTCCACACGAATCGCGACGGGAACTTCGAGATCTACTCGATAAACGCCAACGGGGGCGACGCGACGCGGCTCACGAACAACAGTGCGTCGGACTTCTCCCCCGCGTGGTCTGCGGACGGCACGAAGATCGCGTTCACGAGCCACCGCGACGGCAACTACGAGATCTACACGATGAACGCCGACGGAACCGGGCAGACGCGGCTCACGAACAACACCGTCGACGATGTCTCGGCTAGCTGGTCGCCCGACGGCACGAAGATCGCATTCGCGACTCACCGTGACGGCAACTACGAGGTCTACACGATGAACGCGAACGGCACGTCGCCGACGCGGATCACGAACAACCCGGCGCTCGACGGCGGTCCCGCCTGGTCGCCCAACGGCGACAGAATCGCGTTCGTGACAAATCGCGACGGCAACCTCGAGATCTATCAGATGGACACGAACGGCGGGGGGCCGAATAACCTCTCCAACCGCGCCCCGCTGGACAACGAGCCGAACTGGAAATCTGACGGCGGGCGCCTCGCATGGGAGGCTGCCACCACCGGAGATCCGGGCGACATCTATCACACATTCGGCAACCTCTCGTGCTGTGTCAGTGCGGGGCTACATGCAAGCGTGGAGCGCGAGCCGTCCTGGTCGCCTGACGGAACCAAGCAGGCATTCGCGACCACACGCAACGACGCCAACCCGATGACCTGCACGACGTGCAACTACGAGATCTACTCGATGGCTTCCTCCGGCACCGCAGACTTGACGCGGCTCACCAACAACACCGCCGCCGATCAGTCCCCTGACTGGCAGCCTGTGGTCAAGCAATACGCGCGTCCACAGGGAGCGTCGCCCAGGCGCATCGCGCTGGTGCCGGCCTTCCAGCAATGCACGACGGCGAACTCGGGACATAAAGGCGCTCTGATCAAGAACTCCTGCGTCACGCCGAAAGGGCACTCCACCTTCCTGACCCTCGGCTCGCCCGAGGCCAACGGCCAGCCCGCGAACGGGAGTGGCTTCGTCAAGCTCACGGTCTTCTGTGCCAACGGCGCGACGGGCGAGGTTCCTCCGTGCTCCACGACAGCCGGGGACCAGCTTGACGCCCAGCTGATCGTCAACCAGACCGATGTGCGCTGCCAAGGGTCCAGCGGCAGCTGCCCGAACGGTGCGCTCTCCGACTACATGGGCAACCTGCTGCTGGAGGTGTCGGTGCGCGTCACCGACCGCAACAACGGCGGGTTCGGCGCGGGGACCCTCCAGGACTTCCAGCTCCGCACGCCCGTGTCATGCGCCCCGACGAGCACCGGCAACGTCGGCAGCACGTGCTCGGTGACAACTACGCTCGATGCCGTCGTCGGTGGGAACACGGGCATCACCGAAGGCAAGCGGACGATCTGGGAGATCCAGTCGATGCGGGTCTTCGACGGCGGAGCCGACGGGGTGGCGACGACCACCGCCGACAACACGCTGTTCCTGTCAGACGGACTGTTCTTCCCGTAGCGGCATTCCGGACCTAGCTTCGAGCGGCCACAGCCTGGATACTGCGTCTGCGATGGCCCTTCGGAGTAGCGCGCCTTGATCGAGGCGGTCGTATTCGACCTCGACGGCGTCCTGCTCGACTCGGAGACAGCGTGGAACGACGTCAAACGCGAGCTGGCACTCGAGGCAGGCGGGCGGTGGTCGGAGGAGGCTCCCATGACCATGCTCGGCATGAGTTCTCCGGAGTGGTCGCGCTTCATGCACGACGAGCTGTCGGTCCCGCTCGAGCCCCAGGCGATATCCGCCGCCGTCGTCGAGCGCCTCGCCGCCCGGTACCGCGCCGCGCTGCCGATCATCCCGGGCGCGATTCAGGCCGTGGAGCGGTTGGCGTCCCGATGGCCGCTCGGGCTCGCATCTTCGTCGAACCCCGAGATCATCGAGCTCGTACTCGAGCAGAGCGGGCTCCGGGATCGCTTCGCGGTCGCGCTCTCCACGCAGGAGACCGGGCGCGGCAAGCCGGCGCCCGACGTGTACCTCGCCGCGCTCGAAGCGCTCGGCGCGCAACCGGGGGCCAGCGTCGCGATCGAGGATTCGGGCAACGGCATCCGTGCCGCACACAGCGCGGGCATGCGGGTGGTGGCGATCCCGAACCCCGACTTCCCTCCCGGAAATCGAGGCGCTTGCCCAAGCAGATGTGGTCCTGGACTCGATCGCGGAACTGACGCCTGCCGTTGTTACGCACAGCGCCGCGGCCTAATCTGCAACACGATGGATGTCGCGATCGCAGGCGGGCACGGGAAGGTGGCGCGAGCACTTGCGCGGCGACTCGTGGAGCGCGGCGACCGGGTGCGGGCGCTGATCCGCAACCCCGATCACTCCGATGACGTGCGCGCCGACGGCAGCGAACCGGTCCTCTGCGACCTGGAGGCGGCCGGCGTCGAGGATGTCGCGGCGGCGATCGCCGGCGTCGATGCGGTCGTGTTCGCAGCAGGAGCAGGTCCTGGCAGCGGCGCCCAGCGCAAATGGTCGATGGATCGCGACGGTGCGATCAAGCTCCTCGAGGCGTCGCGCTCGGCCGGCGTCGAGCGCTACGTGATGATCAGCTCCATCGGCGCCGAGAACCCGCCCGCCGACGACGATGTGTTCAGCATCTATCTGCGCGCCAAGGCCGAGGCGGACCGCGCGCTGATGAAGAGCGACCGGGCGTGGACGATCTTGCGGCCCGGTTCTCTCACCGACGATCCCGGAACCGGTCTCGTGCGCCTCGACGTGGAACCACTGCGCCGCAGCATCAGCCGCAGCGACGTCGCGGGCGTCCTCGACGCCGTGCTCCACGAGCCCAGGTCCGTGTACCTGATCCTGTATGCCGTCGCGGGTGAGGACCCGATCGATGAAGCGCTCGGCGCCGCGCTCGAGCTTTGATTAACCGGTAACGGCCTCCCCGACCGGATAGGTCGCCGGGTCCACAGTCGGGACGCCCGGCACGACCTCCTGCGTACAGCGGAACCATGTCCCGTCCACGACCATGTCCGAGATCCCGCGCAGCTCGCAGTACTCGATCAGATGGGACATGCGGTTGATGAAGCCGCGTCCCCGAAAGTTCAGCGATGTGTTGCAGAGCACGCCGGCGCCGCTGCGCTCGGCAAATGCGCCGAGCAGGTCGTGCAGGCCGGGGTTCGTGCGTTCGCTGACCGTCTGCACGCGGGCTGAGCCGTCGACGTGGGTGACCGCGCCGAGCTCCGGCGTCCGCACCCGCCGGAAGTACAGCATGAAAGGGTCCTCGAAGCCGCCTCCCGTGTAGAGCCTGTCTGCGTCCTCGATGCGGCACACCGGCGCGATCGGCCGGTACGACTCCCTGACCTTGATCTTGTTCAGAGCATCCCGCGTTCGCGCATCGAAGGGCTCGGCGAGGATGGAGCGATTCCCCAGCGCGCGGGGCCCGATCTCCCAGCGACCCTGCACCCAGGCGACGACTGCCCCGTCGGTCAGCGCGTCGGAAAGCGCGTCGTTGCGCAGCTCCGTTCGCTCCCAGAGCGCCGGGTCCGGTTCCCGATCCCAGACGAACTCCAGCCCCGCGTACACATCCCAGTCGATGTGTGGGTTGCCCGTGAACGTCGCGAGCGCGTCGATTGCGGTCCCCAGCGCGGAGCCCGAGTCGTCGGTGCACGGCGGCACGAAGACCGACGAGAAGTGTTCGAGCTCGCGCCAGCGCATGTTCCAATCGCAGTTCAACCCGCAGCCGCCCGAGATGTGCAGCGGGATATCTTTTGGAAGGTGGCGTTGCGCTGCGTCGCGGAAGACCTCGAAGATGCGATCGTTCAAAACGGCTGCCGCGTCCTTGCAGACCTGCGACTGGACGCCCGCGTTGTAGACCGGTGAGTCCTTGAACGCGTGCTTCGGCGCCGGTTCCATCTCCTCGCACTCGACGATCCGTCGCACGGTGTCGAGGATGCCCGGGTCGGTCGTCTCGGGGTCGCCGAAAGCCGCCAGCGCCATGAGCTTGCCGGCGTCCTCCAGTCGATGAGAGGACCCCTCGTCGGGAAACTTGGGGTCGGCGAGGCCAAACAGGAACGAGTACCTCGCGCCCGGCTGGATCAGCACGTTCGTTGTGGACACGACATTCCAGCGGTCGTCCACCAGGTAAAAGCTGCCGAGCGCGCCCTCCCACACGAGCACCGCCCGCAACGGCGCATCGTCCTGGGGAGCCATCCCGCAGGCCATCGCAATGTGCGACCGTTCGTGGGACGAGGAGAAATACTCGATCTCCTTCCCGAACAGTGTGATCTTCTCGCGGAGCAGCTGGTCCACCCCGCTGTAGCCGGCGCCCACAGTGGTCCGCCCCTCCCGCCAGCCGCCCAGCGCGATCACGTCCGGAACACGCCCAAGCCGCTGCGCAAGCTCGAGGACCTTGGTCGGAGCCAGGTCGGCGTGTCGGTGAAACGAGTCCTTCTCGGACTCGAGCGAAAAGAGCAGCTTTCCGTCCTCGATCACCGCGATCGCGCCGTCGTGGTCCGGCTTCATCGCGAGGATCAGCATCAGACCATCTACTAACGCCGGCCGCGCCGCCGGCGGGCGCGGCCCGCTCCGCCGTTGCCCATCACGTCGAACTCCTCCAGTGACTGTCCCGAGCCGAGCACCACACAGGTCAGGGGCGATTCGGCCAGGTGGGCCGTCATCTTCGTCTCTGCCCGCACCCGGTCCTCGAAGCCCTTCAGGAGGCAGCCTCCACCGGCCAGCAGGATCCCGCGCTGAGCGATGTCGGCGGCCAGCTCGGGAGGTGTGCGCTCGAGTGTCGCCTTGATCGTCTCGATGATCACGCGCATCGGCTCCTCGAGTGCCCGTCGTGCCTCCTCGCTGGTGAGGGCAACTGTCTTCGGCAATCCCGATACGAGGTCGCGGCCCTTCACCTCGGCTGTCAGGTCCTCGTCCAGCGGCCAGGCCGAGCCGATCTCGAACTTCAGGCGCTCAGCCGTCTGCTGTCCGATCGTCACACCGTGACGTTGCTTGACGTAGTTCATGATGGCCTCGTCGAGGTCGTATCCACCGACCCGCACGGACTCGAACACGACGATCCCGCCGAGCGAGATCACGGCCACCTCGCTGGTGCCTCCGCCGACGTCGACCACCATGTTCCCAACCGGTTCCTCGATGTGGATGCCCGCCCCGATCGCCGCCGCGATCGTCTCCTCGATCAATTGCACGCGGCGTGCGCCCGCAGAAAGCGAGGCCTCCACGATCGCGCGCTTCTCGACGTCGGTGATTCCAGACGGTGCACACATCACCACCCGCGGGTGGGCGAGCCGGCTGTGGTGCACCCTGCGGATGAAGTGCCGCAGCATCTGCTCGGTGACCTCGAAGTCCGCGATCACGCCGTGGCGCAGCGGGCGAATCGCGGAGATCGTGGCCGGGGTGCGCCCGATCATGCGCTTTGCGTCGTCGCCGACGGCGTGGACCTCGCCGGTCGCGGAGTCGACCGCGACGACGGATGGTTCCGACACGCGGATTCCCTGGCCACGCACGTAGACGAGCGTGTTGGCGGTGCCCAGATCGATTGCCATGTCGCGGCTGCCGACCAGCCCGATTGATGAAAAGACGCCCATAGGGTCGCCGCAGCGTACCGGCCCGCCCCGTCCAGCCACCGGGGTCGAACTCCCATTGCGCGCGTGACCACATCGGTTTCACCACCTTGCGTCGGGGTACCCACGAGGCGTGTCGACCGAGCAGCAGGCCACCGGCAGCCCGACGCACGACAGTGCCAACGGCAGAACCCCCGAGGGTCCTAGCGATCTGCGTGCGCGTTCCTGGCTTGGCGTCCTGAAGCGGACGATCAAGGAGTTCAGGGACGACAACCTGACCGACTGGGCGGCGGCTCTCACCTACTACGGCATCCTGTCGATCTTCCCCGCCCTGCTCGTGTTCGTGTCCGTGCTCGGCCTGATCGGAGAGTCCGCGACCGAGCCCCTGCTCGACAACCTTTCGACCGTCGCCCCGGGTCCCGCGCAGGAGATATTCACCAGCGCGATCGAGAACCTGCAGAGCAGCCAAGGCGGCGCGGGCGTCCTGTTCCTGGTCGGCCTCGCGGGTGCTCTTTGGTCGGCCTCCGGGTATGTCGGCGCATTCATGCGCGCCTCCAACTCGATCTACGAGGTCGAGGAGGGTCGTCCGTTCTGGAAGCTGCGCCCGGTGCAGATCGCGATCACGCTCGTGATGATGATCCTGCTCTCGATCGGGGCGGTGGCAGTGGTGCTGACCGGCCCGCTCGCGGAGGAGGTCGGCAACGTGGTCGGCGTCGGGAGCGCCGCTGTGACCGCGTGGGACATCGCCAAGTGGCCGGCGCTGATCCTGCTCGTGAGCCTCATGCTGTCCGTGCTCTACTGGGCCGCGCCGAACGTGAAGCAGCCCGGCTTCCGCTGGCTCACGCCGGGCGGAGTCCTGGCCGTCGTGCTGTGGATCGTCGCCTCGGCCGCGTTCGCGTTCTACGTTGCCAACTTCGGCTCGTACAACAAGACCTACGGCACGATCGGTGGAGTGATCGTGTTCTTGATCTGGCTATGGATCTCGAACATCGCCGTGCTGCTGGGCGCCGAGCTCAATGCCGAGCTCGAGCGCGGGAGGCAGCTCGAGGCGGGCTTGCCAGCCGAAGACGAGCTGCAATCCGAGCCGCGTGACGCGCCCAAGAGCGACTAGGCCGAGCGGCTAAGCCGGCTCGCCCGCAGGCCCGGTCAGCGGACCCTGCCCGGGCCCAGGCGAAGCATCTTGAGGCGCCACCAGGCGGCTCTCGCGGCGGTACTCCCACCACTCCCTGATGATGATCTGGATCGAGGCGGCGATCGGGATCGCGACGAGGGCGCCGAGCACTCCCAGCAGGGTCGCCCCGAAGAGCACCGAGACCAGCACGACGAACCCGTTCACGTTGACCGTGCGCTTCTGTATCTGCGGCTGGATCAGGTTGTTCTCGAGCTGTTGGTAGACGATCGCCCAGACGGCCCACAGGATCGTGTCCGTCGGGAAGTCGGCGAACAGCGTCACGATGCCGATCAGCACGGCGGCGATCGTCGCCCCGACCAGAGGCACAAGTGAGAACAGCCCCGCCAGCACAGCCAGCGGCGCGGCAAACGGAGCACCGATGATCGTCAGCACGATGAACGTCGATATGCCGGCGATCAATGCGACCAGGAGCGCACCTGTCAGATAGCCGCTGACCGCCTTCGACATGTGCCCGAGGATCCTGTCCATGCGCTCGGCACGCTCAGTGGGCATCAGGCCGAGCGCGCGGCGGCGCCAGGACGGCCCGCCGCTCAGCATGAAAGCGGTCAGCACCATGATCGTGACGAAGGCGAAGATCCCGTTCACGATTCCGAAGCCGATGTCGCGCAGCACACCGGCGGCGCCGCCAATCCTGTTGGGTAGCTTGGCCGCTTCCTCGTCGAGCTTGTCGGTGATCTGGTAGTCCTGGTTGATCTCGTTGAGGCGGTCGTTCTTCTGGACGTATTCGCGCACGTCCTGCACGTACGACGGAGCGTTGTCGGCGAGGTTCGTCCCCTCGTCCACCACCGGCGGCACCAGCAGCGCCGTCAGGGCGACGATCACGCCGAGCAGCCCCAGGTACACGAGCGCGATCGCAAAGCCGCGCTTCATGTAGCGGTTGAGGTAGTTCACCGGAGGCGTCAACCCGACCGCGATGAAGGTGGCGATGAACAGCCACGTGATAGGCCGCCGCAGCAGGTAGATCAGGTAGAGGGCCAGAACCACCGCCACGATGATCAACACGATCTTGACGACGGTCCTGGCGGGTGCGTCAGCGAGCCCCACGGCGCCAAAGGTACGGGCTGCGTCGGACCCCGAGGGCCGCCGTGACCGGCATACTTGCGCGCGATGATCGTCGACTGCGCGGTGTACGAGCACGGCAAGCGCCAGGAGGGCGAAATCTCTCTCAGCGAGGCCTCGCGCTCCTGCCGCCGCGACGGCGCCTTCGTCTGGCTGGGCTTGCACGAGCCCACCGACGGGGAGTTCGAGGCCGTCAGCTCGGAATTCGGGCTGCATCCCCTGGCCGTCGAGGATGCGATCAACGCCCATCAGCGCCCCAAGCTCGAGGTCTACGACGAGACGCTGCTGGTAGTGCTCAAGCCGGTTCGCTACATCGACCACAACGAGGTGGTCGAGACCGGCGAGATCGCGCTGTTCGTCAACCCGGAGTTCCTGATCTCGGTGCGCCACGGGGACCCGAGCCCGCTCAAGGAGGTTCGCGCGCGGCTCGAGCGCGAGCCCAAGCTCGCCGAGGGCGGCCCCGGCGCAGTGCTGTACGCGATCCTCGACCGGGTCGTCGACGACTACGAACCGGTGGTCGACGGCCTCACCGTCGACGTGCAGGAGGTCGAGGAGCAGGTCTTCTCACCCGATCGTTTCAACCCCGCGGAGCGGATCTACTACCTCGAGCGCGAGGTGCTCGACTTCCGGCGTGCGGTCGAGCCGCTGGCACCTGCGGTCGAGCGACTGGCCACCCGGCCATTTGAAGTGATCGACGAGGAGCTGCGGCCCTACTTCCGCGACGTCCACGACCACATGCTGCGGGTGAACGCACAGGTGGAGCAGTTTCGGGACTTGCTCTCCACAGCCCTGGGCGCGAACCTGACCCAGATCAACGTGCGCCAGAGCGAGGACATGCGGCGCATCACCGCGTGGGTGGCGATCCTCGCGGTGCCGACCGCGGTTGCCGGGATCTACGGCATGAACTTCGACCACATGCCGGAGCTGCGGTGGGAGTACGGCTATCCCGCGGTGCTGTTGGTGATAGCGACGATCTGCGCGTTCCTGTACCGGCGCTTTCGCGCTGCCGGCTGGCTCTGATTCACCCTTTGGTTTGGAATGCCTGGGCGCGAGGAACCCAGCGGGGCGCAGCGTGCGCGTCCGATCGCGCGCACGCTGCTCACCCTCGTGCGGGGAGCGTCAGGGTCTTGTCCTCCGGCACGCCCTCACCGATCTCGATCTCCCGCTCGATCGCGGCGTTCAGCTCGGCGCCGAGGAGCAGTGCGCAGTTCGTGAGCCAAAGCCAGACCACCAGCACGATCGCGCCCGCGAAGGCGCCGTAGAGCGCGGTCAGGTCGGCGAAGTTCGAGAGGTAGGCCGAGAAGCCGATCGACGCGGCAAGCCACAGGAGCACCCCCACGACGGCGCCGGGAGTGATCCAGCGAAACGAGCGGTGCTTGACGTCGGGCGTCACGTAGTAGATCAGCGCGAAGATCAGCGTGGTCACCGCGAACGCCCCGGGCCAGCGCACGATGCTCCAGACCGTGGCCGCCGTCGAACCGAGGCCCAGGAAGCCGAACAGGTCGTCCGCGAAGCGACCGCCGATGAACAGCATGATGAGGGTCGCGAGCACCAAACTGCCCAGCACGAACGTGCAAGCGACGTCGATCGTCTTGCGCCGCCAGAAGCTCCTGCCGTTGTGCGACTCGAACACCACGTTCATGGCGCGCCGCGCCGACTCGAGGACACCCGTTGTTCCGTAGAAAGCCACGACGATGCTGATCGCGACCGCGGTCGAGGCCGTGTCCTTGTTGCGAAACGCGGTGCGCAGCGAGTCGTCGATCGGCGCGATCGCGGACGGCGGAGCCACGTCGCGCAGGTAGTTCAGGATCGAGTCGTAGGTGCTCGGGTACTGCCCGATCAGGGCGAGTAGCGAGATGCCGAGGAGGGCGGCGGGAAACAGCGACATCAGCGAGTAGTAGGTCATCGCCGCCGCGTGCTGGGTCATCTGGTCGTCGTAAAACGACTTCAGCGTCCGCCACAGGATCCTGCGCGTCCTACCGATCCCGGAGCTCACGTGGTGCTTTTACCCCGTCAGGCGGACGGGGGGCGCAGGTGTGCCGACTACATCCGGGCGTGGGGCACGCGAACGGGCTCCCGTGAGCCGAGCAGCTCCGCGATCGCCTCGCTCGGGCGCGGGCGCGCAAAGTAGCGGCCCTGTCCCGTCTCGCAACCCAGGTTCTTCAGCGCGTCGACCTGCTCCTTTGTCTCGACGCCGTCCGCGACGGTCTGGAGGCCCAGGCTGTGCGCAAGGCTGATGATTGCTGTCACGACCGCCATGTCCTCCGGGTCGGAATCGAGGCCGAGGACGAACGACCGGTCAATCTTGAGCATGTCGAGCGGGAACCGCTTGAGGGATCCCAGTGACGAGGTGCCGGTGCCGAACTCGCCGATCGCGAGACTCACACCGAGTTCGTTCAGCCGGCTCAGCGTGGTCATCGCCCGCTCGGCGTCCTCCACCGCAACGCTTTCGGTGATCTCGAGGCACAGCGCGGCGGGATCGGTGCGGGTCTCGGTCAGTACCCGTTCGACGAGGTCGACGAGCCCGGGATCGTGGTGCTGGCGCGCCGAGAGATGGACGGTCACCCGCAGCGGCCGGCCGCTGCGCACGCCCCATGCGCGCGCCTGCAGGCAGGACTGCCGCAGCGCCCACTCGCCGATGCGCGTGATCAAACCCGTTTCCTCGGCCAGCCACATGAACTCACTCGACTCCACCACTCCCCGCTCCGGGTGGTCCCACCGGATGAGCGCCTCGAGGCCCACGATCTCTCCGGTGCGAAGGTCCATCTGCGGCTGGTAGAGCAGCTTGAATTCCCGCTCCTCGACGGCACGCTCGAGGTCGATCTCTGTCTGCGCGCGAGCGCGGACCCGGGTGCGCATGCCCTCGTCGAACACCTCGTAGGCGATGCCCTGGTGCTTGGCGCGGTACATCGCCTCGTCCGCGTTGCGGAGCAGCTCGCCGGCTCCCTGCTCGCGCCCGTCGCTGACGACGACTCCCATGCTCGACGTCACGTTCAGCTCGTGGTCGTCGATCCCGAACGGCTCGGCGATCGCACGCTGGAGGCGTTCGGCGATGGCGATCACGTGCTGCTCGTCGGCGACGTCCTCGCACAGCACCACGAACTCGTCCCCGCCGAAGCGGGCGGGTGTGTCGCTTCCGCGCAGGCCGTCCTCGAGCCGCCGCGCCAGGGCCACCAGCAGCTTGTCGCCGACCTCGTGACCAAGCGTGTCGTTGATCGGCTTGAAGCCGTCGAGGTCCAGGAACATCACTCCGATCAGGCTGTCGTGTCGCTTTGCGCGTGTGACCGCGTGCTTGAGCCGGTCGTGGAAGAGGTCGCGGTTCGGAAGTCCGGTCAGGTGGTCGTGCAGCGCCTTGTGCGCGGTCTGCATCTCGAGCGTCTTCCGCTCGACGGCGTAGCGGATCGAGCGCCCGATCGCGGCGCCGTCGACGCGGCCCTTCACGAGGTAGTCCTGCGCGCCCTCCTGCACGGCCTTCACGGCCAGCAGTTCGTCCTGGAGGCCGCTGAGAATCACGATTGGGACGTCGGGGGCAGCCGCTCGCAGCTGCATCAGCGCCTCGAGGCGGGCCGCGTCCGGAAGCGAGAGATCCAGGAGCACGCAGCCTGTCCCGGATTCCATGACCTGCTGGCGGGCGTCCGCGAGCTGTTCGACGTGCATGACGCGGAACGCGTCCGCGGTCGCCTCGGACAGGAGCTCGACCACGAGCCGGGCATCGCCGGGGTTGTCCTCGACCAGCAGGACGGGAAAGCTCTTCGTCTGCTGCTCGGCTGTGACCGTCATGGCTTCGCCTAACTCGAAGGCAGGCGCGCCGTCGCCAGCCAGAAGTCCTCGATCGACCGCACCACCGCGAAGTACTCGTCGAGGTCGAGCGGCTTGGTGATGAAGCAGTTCGCCTGCAGCTCGTAGGCGCGCATGATGTCCGTCTGGGCCGCGGAGGTCGTGAGCACGATCACCGGGATGCGACACAACTTCGCATCGGTCTTGAGCTCCGCGAGAACCTCCCGCCCATCCTTGCGCGGCAGGTTGAGGTCCAGCAGGACGAGCTTCGGTCGCGGCGCCGTTTCGTAGATGCCCTCGCGGCGCAGAAACGCGAGCGCCTGCTCTCCGTCGCTGACGACGTTCAGATGCGTCGAGAGCCGGCCGCCCTCGAAGACCTCGCGGGTGAGCCTGGCGTCGGCCGGGTTGTCCTCCACCAGCAGGATCTCGACCGTACCGTCGATGCCGTTCGCATTCAGCGGCACCTCACGCACGAATGACTGCGGTCCCGGTGCGGTGTCGAGCGCCTCGGCTGACACCGGGATGTTGCCCTCCTGTAGCACTCTGAATCCCACTGTTCCACTCCTCCGACGCGGTTCTTGGCTCTTCCCTGGCTGTGGTAGTTGTCGAGATCGATCTGGCCGGGGGCTATCCGACATCTGTCCACTCGTCCGCGTCTTCCTCCTCTGCGTCCGTCTGGCGATCGGGAATCGTGAAGCAGAAGCGGCTGCCTCCGAGCTCGCCCTGCTCGACCCAGATGCGTCCCCCGTGGCGCTCCACGAGCCGCTTGCAGATCGAAAGGCCGACGCCGCTGCCGGGATACTTGTCCCGCGTATGCAGGCGCTTGAAGACCGTGAAGATGCGCGCCGCGTGGCGCGGGTCGATGCCGATGCCGTTGTCCTCGACGCTGAAGCGCCAGGCGTCGTCTTCCCTTTCGGCCGACACCTCCACCCGGGGCGGGTCCTCGGCCCTGAACTTGATCCCGTTGCCGATCAGGTTCTGGAACAGCTGGCGTAGCTGACCTTCGTCCGCGCGCACGGTCGGCAGGTCCGACACCACGATCGTCGCGCCTGACTCGGCGACCGTCGTCTGCATCCCGCCGAGTGTGTCCCGCACGAGCTCCTCGCAGTCGACCGGGGCAATGCGGTACTCCTGCGTGCCTGCGCGTGAGTATGCGAGCAGGTCGTCGATCAGGCGCTGCATGCGGTTCACTCCGTCGACTGCGAACGCGATGAACTCGTCCGCGTCGGAATCCAGCTGCCCGCCGTAGCGCCGTGCGAGCAGCTGCACGTAGCTCGAGACCATGCGCAGCGGCTCCGAGAGGTCGTGCGAGGCGACGTAGGCGAACTCCTGCAGATCGGAGTTCGAGCGCTCGAGCTCCGTTGCACGGCGTTCGAGCTCCGCGGCCAAGCTGCCGAGGCGGTCCTCGCTGTTCTTGCGACGTGTGATGTCCTGCACCTGCGCGATCCCGTACAGCAGGCGGCCCGAGGAGTCGTGGACGGTCGAGGCGTTGTAGAGGACCCAGACCGTGCTGCCGTCGCTGCGCAAGAAGCGCTTCTCGAGCTGGTAGTTGGGAATCTCGCCGCTCAGCAGGCGCTCGAGCAGCGGCAACTCCTCCGCGAGGTCGGACGGGTGCGTGATCTGGTCGACGTTGAAGGCCTCGAGCTCCTGGGCCGCGTAGCCGGTGATCTGGCACAGGGAGTGGTTCACCTGTAGCAAACGCGCGCGCTCGGCGGCTCCCACACCGAACAGCGCCATCCCGATCGGCGCATCCTCGAAGGCGCGCCGGAAGGCCTCCTGCACCTCGCGCAGCGCCTCCTCGGCCCGTTTGCGCTCGGTCCGGTCCCGCACGATCACCGACGCGCCGACGATGGCTCGTCGCGCATCGCGCATCGGTGAGACGGTGAGCGACACGGGCACGAGGCTGCCGTCCCTGCGCCGGTGCTCGGTCTCGTGGTCCTCCAGGCGCCGCCCCGCGAGCGCCCGCAGCACCAGGCGCGCATCGTCGCGGCGGTGCTCGTCCGGCATCAGGACGTCGAGCGGCTGGCCGACCAGCTCATCGGGCTTGTATCCGTAGAGCTCGGTGGCGCCGGCGTTCCAGGCGGTGATCTCGCCGCGCGCACCCGTGGCGATGATCGCGTCGTGCGACGACTGCACCACCTCGGCGAGCCGGCGCAGGGTCTCGTCGGCCTGCTTTCGCTCGGTGATGTCGTGCAGGAACGCATTGAACGTGTACGTACCGCCCACCTTGACCGCGCTGATCGTGAACTCCACCGGAAACTCGTGGCCGTCACGGTGCTGCGCCTCGAGCTCGACGCGCCTTCCGAGCAGCCCTCCCTTGCCGGTCTGGATGAACCGCTCCAGCCCGCGGTTGTGCGCCGATCGGTGGCGCGCCGGAATGATCGTCTCGGAGAGGTTGCGGCCGAGGGCCTCGCGCTCCGTCCAGCCGAACGTCGCCTCGGATTGCGGGTTCCACGCCGTGATGCGCCCGCTCGCGTCCATCGCGACGAACGCGTCGTGCGCGGTGTCGACGATCCGGCGGAAGTGGAGCTCCGACTCGCGCAGCGTCTCCTCGGCGCGCTTGCGCTGCGTGATGTCGGTGGCGATCGCGCAGACCGCATAGGGCTTCCCGCGCGGGTCGAGCAGCGGGAACTTTGCCGACAGATAGGTGTGCGGACCATCGGCCTGGTCCATCACCTCCTCGACCTCGAGCGGCACGTGCTCGCGGATCACACGGCGGTCGTTGGCGCGCATCGCGGCGGCGACGTGGGAAGGGAAGAGCTCGTCGTCGGTGTGGCCGGTGGCATGCTCCCGGGTGACCTCGAACAACGCCTCGAAGGAACGGTTCACGAGGCGGTACCGGCCGTCCATGTCCTTGACGTAGATCACCGCCGCCGTGTTGTCGACGATCGCCTGGAGGCGCTCGCTGCTCTCGAGGAGCCCAGCCTCTGCGCGCGTGCGGGCGGTCACGTCCTGGACCTGCACGATCAGATACAGCGGGCGCTCGTGCGCGTCGGGCACGAGCGACACCGACACCATCGCCACGATCGCCTCGCCGTCGGCGCGCCGCAGGCGCTTCTCCACCTCGAACCCCGGGACCTCGCCGGCGAGCATCCACGGCAGGTAGCGAGCGTCGGAGGAATCCACGTCGGATGGATCGACGATGCTCTCGAACGCGGCGCCGACCAGGTCCTCGGACGAGTACCCGATGATGTCGCACAGCGCGCGGTTCACGCGCAAGAAGCAGCCGGCGCGATCGCTCTCGATGCTGACGAGCGCCATCCCGATCGGCGCCTCCTCGAAGGCCCCGCGGAAGCGCTCCTCGGCTTCGTGCACGGCGGCCTGGTCGCGCTTGCGCGCCGTAATGTCACGCAGCACCGCAGTGGTGAAGGTCTGTCCGCCGGAGCTGGATTGCGAGAAGGCCGCCTCGAGCGGAACTTCGACACCGGCATCGTCCTTGCCGCCACGACGCCCGGCCACCTCGACCAGGTGGCCCGGCGCATCGACGTCGCCTTCCGGGATCCCGCCGGGGAGCAGGTCAGTCACCGGTCGTTCCAGAAGCTCTGTGAGCGGGCGCCCGAAGATCCGCGCCGCTGCCTCGTTCGCATACGAGATCCTGCCGTGCGGGTCCAGCGACACGATGGCGTCCGCCGCGGTGTCGGCGACGGCGCGGAAGTGCTCCTCACTCGCGCGCAGAGCCTGCTCCGCCTGCTCTTGCCTGAAGAGCGTGCCGAGCTGGGCGGCGACAGCGGACACGAGCGCGACGAGATCCTCGTCCTCCTCGCGCTCCTCCCACAGGAAGAACTCCATGACGGCCACGACCTCGTCGCGTGTGAGCACCGGGACCGCGATTCCCGCTGCCAGCCCGGCGTCCTGTGCGAACAGCCCGCGCTCGAAGCCCGGGTCGGACTTCACATCCCGGACCCAGACCGGCCGGGCGACCTGCCAGGCCCTGCCGGGCAGGCCGGTGCCGGGCAGGAAAGACAATGACTCCGTCCCCCGCCGGAAGGCCTCGAGTCCCGGAGCCGCCGCGTGCCACGCCGGGCTGCACTCGAGGACACGTCCGTCCGGTGTGCGGATCCAGGCCTGGCCGAGCGCCCACCCGGTGCGCTCGCAGACCGACCGGAGCACGTCGGCGATCGCGAGCTCGGCCGACTCGGCCCGTGCGATCGCGAGGGACAGCTCGTGCGCGAGTTCCGCGAGGGCCTCCGGGGTGCGCAGCGTCGATCCATCACTGGCGAGCGTGCCGAGTGGCGAAGGAGCAGGGTTGTCGTCGAAGGACCGGTGCGACACCGCAGGAAACCCTTCGAGGCTTGGTTGGGCGCCCGTCTGGTGCTTAGCTCATCGACAAGCCCGGGCCAGGACTGAACCCTCGGCCGTCCAGCGAGCGGGCCTGCTCGACCAGTGCTCGTGCGACGGCTGCTGCGCCTGCCGCGACGGTGTGAATCCCGTGCTCGTCGACGTACTCAGCCCTGATCCTGGGCCGGTTCTTGTCGCTGAGGTCGCCGATTGCATCTTCTACGTCCACCACCTCCACAGCCGGCAATATCAGGGGCAGCGTGGTGTGCATCCAAGCTCTGATCTCCTGCCGTGTCGCCTCCGCGGCGGGAGTCCAAGTGATGTGATCCCCGAACGGGTAGATGGTCAGTGCAATCGGCTGCACACCCGCGTCGAGCAGCATGCGGTACATCGCCTCGAGGTTCGGAGTGATCGCGGCGCTCGAAGCCTCGTTCTGGATGTCATTGATTCCCCCCAAAACGATGCACGTGTCCGGCCGCGGGTCCTGGTCGAGCACATCGCGCTCGAGCCGCGCAAGCATCTGCCATGAGGTGTCGCCCCCGATCCCCTGCGACTTGAAGTAGTTGCCGCCGCCCATCAACTCGGGCAGGTGGAAGAGCGGTGAAGAGGGTTTCCCGTCCAGCATCAGCGAATCGCCGATTGCGTATACGACTCGGGTCACGGCGCGATCATACGTACGGCCGCAGAGGCGGAGAGGGAGGGATTCGAACCCTCGAGGCAGGTTTCCCCGCCCACGCGATTTCCAGTCGCGCTCCTTAAGCCGCTCGGACACCTCTCCAGGTGCGCGAGAAAAGCCGCCCTCCTGGCGGCGCGGCCTAGCCTAGCAATGCCTGCCCGTGCTGCTAGAGCAGGATGATTATCAGGATGATGATTAGAAGAAGGGTGCCTAAACCGATGTACATATCCCGAACAGTACTCTTCGCGACGTGACTGTCACGCGGTCAAACGGCGATGCGGCAACGCGCCATTCACGGATCGGGATCCTCGGCGCGGGCTTCGGCGGCCTCGGGCTGGCCATCCGGATGAAGCAGGCGGGCATGGACGACTTCGTGGTCTGGGAACGCGATCCCGAGGTCGGCGGCACGTGGTGGGCGAACACGTATCCCGGCTGTCAGTGCGACATCCCTTCCCATCTCTACTCCTTCTCGTTCGCCCCCAACCCGGAATGGACGCGCACCTACCCGCTGCAGCCCGAGATCCGGGAGTACCTGCGTAAGTGCACGGACCGTTTCGCGGTCCGCGACCACATCAGGTTCGACTGCGAGGTGAGCGGCGCCGAATGGGACGAGGCCGCGGGCGTGTGGCGGCTCGAGACCGGGCATGGGCCGTTCACCGCCGATCTCCTGTTCGCGGCGCCGGGCTTTCTGAGTGCTCCGGCGACGCCGTCGCTCCCAGGCCTCGAGAGCTTCGAGGGCACCACCTTCCACACGGCGCGCTGGAACCACGAACACGACCTCACCGGCCGCCGGGTCGCCGTGATCGGTACGGGGGCGTCCGCGATCCAGACCGTCCCCCAGATCCAGCCCATCGTCGAGCACCTCGATCTGTTCCAGCGGACCCCACCGTGGGTGATGCCGCACCGCGACCGGCCCATCACGGAGGTGGAGCGACGCCTCTACCGCCGCTTCCCCGCCTTGCAGCGGGTCGTGCGCGCGGGCGTCTACTGGAGCCGCGAGATGCTGGTGCCGGGCTTCGTGCACAACCCTCGCTCTGCTCAAGTTCGCCGAGAAGGTTGCAGGGCGACACCTGGCCAAGCACGTGAGCGATCCGATCCTGCGCGCACGGCTCACCCCGAACTACTCCTTCGGATGCAAGCGCGTCCTGCCTTCCAACGATTGGTATCCGGCGATCACGCAGCCGAACGTCGACATCGTGACGGAGGGCATCGCCGAGGTGCGGCCGAACGGCATCGTCAGCCGTGACGGCGTGCTGCACGAGCTGGACACGATCGTGTTCGCCACCGGCTTCCACGTCACGGACGCGCCCTTCGCCCGGATCATCCGGGGCCGCGAGGGAGAGCTGATGGCGGACATGTGGGCCGGCAGCCCGCAGGCCTACCGGGGAGCGGCGGTCGCGGGCTTCCCCAACCTCTTCATCGTCACCGGACCCAACACGGGGCTGGGACACAACTCTCTCGTGTTCATGATCGAGGCGCAGCTGGACTACCTGATGGACGCGATCCGCGCGATGGACGCGCGCGGCGCCACACGGGTGGAGGTCCGCCGCGAGGCGCAGGAGGCCTACAACACCAAGCTGCAGAGCCGCATGGGCCGCACCGTGTGGAACTCGGGCGGTTGCGCGAGCTGGTACCTCGACGCCAACGGCAAGAACACCACGATCTACCCCGACTTCACGTGGCGCTATCGCCGCGAGACCCAGCGTTTCGACGTGGCCGCATACGAGCTCACCACGCCGGCGAAGTCCGGTGCCGGCACGCCCGAGCCGGTTCCGGCCTGACGATCTTGGAATCGCTCGACGTCCGCAGCGTCCGGCCCGGCGATCCCACGCTCCCCGGTCCCTTCGCCGTCGGCCGCTGGGCGGAAGGCTTTCGCGACTTCCTGCGCGAGCGCCCGCGTGTCCTGCTGATCGGAGAGGTCACCAACTTCAAGCGCGCCCGCGCGAACGCCTACTTCGAGCTTCGCGACGCGGACGGGGCGGTGCCCTGTTCCATCTGGACGTCCGACCTGGACAGGCTCGGCCTTCATGAGGGTGCGCTGCGCGACGGCGCCGAGGTGATCGTGGCCGGCGGACCGGACTTCTATCCCGGCACTGCGACAGCTTCACCGGGGTTCGGCTTTCGCGTCAACTATCTACGGCTCGCCGGCGAGGGGGATCTGCTCGCCCGGCTCGCCGCCCTGCGCAGCGCGCTCGAGGCCGACGGACTGTTCACGCCGCAGAAGGCGCTTGCGCGCCCCGCGATCCCGCGCACGATCGGCGTTGTCGCCGCTCGCGGGAGCGCCGCGGCGGCGGATCTGCTCGCCGGACTCGACCGGCGCGGCTGGCGCGGGACGATCGTCTGGGCCGATGCGCCGGTCCAGGATCGTCGGGCGGCGGGCGCGATCGCGGCGGCCCTGCGCAACCTTGCCGCCGCGCCCGTGGTGGACGTCGCCGTCGTGTGCCGCGGGGGCGGCAGCCTCACGGACCTGTGGGCGTTCTGCGACGAGACGCTCTGCCGCACCGTCGCGCTGCTCCGCCTGCCGGTGATCAGTGCCGTCGGACACGAGACGGATCGCACCCTGATCGACGATGTCTCTGCGGTCTGCTGTTCCACCCCAACGCACGCCGCGGATGCACTCGTGCCGCTGGACCTCAACACCGCCCGCGACAACCTGCGAGCGTTCGCCGGCCTCACTGCCCGGTCCGGTGCGACGGCAATCGGCTCGCGTGGCCGCCGGCTCGCGGAGCTGGCCGGCGGTCCGCAGCGAAGCATCCGGCTCGAGCGCAGGCGGCTTCACCAGCTCCTGCGCGAGACCCGCGCGTCCGCGACACGCGGTCAGTCGAGTCGAGCCTCGCTCGCGGCGCGCCATGCGCTGGTGCTGCGCCGCAAGCACGAGGCCTTCGAACGCGCGACGCTCAAGGGAGAGTTGCAGCGCCTGGACGCGCTCACTCTTGCCTGGCGAGCCCACGATCCCGACCGCACACTCGATCGCGGTTACGCGCTCGTCTCGGGCCACGACGGCGAGCCGCTCAGCTCCGCGGCGGCAGCCCGCGAGCGCGAGCGCGTCGTCATCCGGTTTGCCGATGACTCTGTGGCGGCGCGCGTCGAGCGCGCGGATCGGGATGAACGAGAAGCCTGAGAGCTACGAGAGCGCGGTCGCGCGCCTCGAGACGATCATCGCCCGGCTCGACTCGGGCGAGGCCGAGCTGCGCGAGACGTTGAGCCTGTGCACCGAGGCGAAGGAGCTGATCGGCTTCTGCAAGAGCGAGCTCGACGCGGTCTCGGGGAAGCTGCAGGAGCTGAAGCTCGACGAGCTGGTCGCGGATCTCGACGCGCCTGCGGGCGAGCAGTCCTAGGGCTGAGGATTGGCTCGCTCGCCGATGAGTTACGCCGCCAGCGCCGGTCTACATTCCAGCAACCTGACGAAGGAGGGAGTCCAATGGCGAAGCACAAGGTTGGAACCCAGGAGGAGTGGCAGGCCGCACGCGAGGAGCTCGCGAAGCTCGAAGCCGAGCATGCCGAGCTAGGCCGCAACGCCGCGGAGAAGCGACGCGAGCTTCCGTGGGTCCCGGTGGAGAAGGACTACGAGTTCGAGACCCAGGACGGGAAGAAGACGCTCGAGGAGCTCTTCGACGGCCGCTCGCAGCTCCTGGCCTACAACATCATGTTCGGGCCCGACTACGAGCTTGGCGCCTGCCCCGGCTGCACAGGCCTCGGGGACGAGCTCAGCCCTACGCGCGTGCACCTGTACCACCGCGACGTGTCGCTGATCTGCTTCTCCCGCGCGCCCATCGAGCGGCTGACCGCATACAAGCAGCGGATGGGTTGGGAATTCCCCTACGTCTCGACATACGGGACCGACTTCCCCTGGGACTACGGGCTCGCGATGACCCCCGAGCAGGCGGAGCAGATCCCCGAAGTCCAGGAGATGATCGAGGACCCACCCGAATGGCTCCGGGAGTGGTCACAGCAGGTGGGTGCGGACCTCAAAGACGGCCTGCGCGAGAATCCGAGCTTCATCGCCTTCGCGCGCGACAACGGGACCATCTACCACACCTACACGGTGAGCGCGCCCGATCGGTTCGTCGCCCCGTACAGCTCGTTCCTGCTCGACCGGACGCCGAAGCCGCAGCCGGAGGAACCGCGGGCCTGGCGCAAGGACGAGTACCCGGCGACATGAGCGCCGCCGCGCTGCGCCGCACGTCACCGCCCGGCACGCTGGCGCAGGCCGGGGTGGTCGTGCTGCTGCTCGCGCTGGCCGGGGCCGCCTGGGCGCTGACGGACCGGCGGATGGGCGGGATGGACGCCGGACCGGGCAGCGAGCTGGGCGGGCTCGGCTGGTTCGCCGTCACGTGGGCGCTGATGATGGCGGCGATGATGCTGCCCGCGGTGGCACCGGCGGTGGCCGAGTATCGCCGCCGGGCAGCGGGGCCCGGGGCCACCTTCGCCTTCGCGGCCGGCTATCTGGTCGTTTGGCTCGCGGCCGGCCTGTTGGGTTACGCGCTGATCGAAGGCGTTCGCTCGCTGGAGCTCGGCTTCCTCGCCTGGGACGAGGCGGGGCGCTACGTGGCAGGCGGCGTGATATTCGGCAGCGCGGTGTACCAGCTGACCGAGCCGAAGGATGCCTGCCTGCGTCGCTGCCGCGACCCGCGGGCGTTCCTTGCCGAGCACTGGCAGCCGGGCCGCTTGGGCGCCCTGCGGATGGGGATGGAGCACGGCGGCTTCTGTGTCGCTTGCTGCTGGGCCCTGATGGCGACACTCTTCGCGGTCGGGGTCATGAGCATCGGCTGGATGGTGCTGGTGGCTGCACTGATCGTCGCGGAGCGGCTGCTCCCCTGGAAGACGATCGCCGGGCGCGGCGTCGCCGTCATATTGGCGGTGCTGGCGCTGGGTGTGGCCTTCGCGCCCGAGGACGTGCCCGGCCTCACGATCCCCGGCTCGCACGATGGCGCGCCGGCCATGGATTCCATGGAGATGCATTAGCGGCTGCGCTGCGCACTCGGTAGCAACACACACACAGCTCGGCCAGCATGTCTTCCGGATGCTCGAAGACGTCGCCGTACGTGTAGCGGCGGAAGTCGTCGCCGCGGGCGTGGGCCTCGCGCTCGCGCCGACGGTCCAACTCCCAGGCGTGGCGGGAGTGGTGGTAGCGGTAGCTGTCGAGTTCGACGGTCAGATGCTGCTCGAGCCAGCGGCAATCGACTCGCCGACCTCCGGCCGGATGGTTGGTCTTGGGAAGCACCAGCTTCGCGTCGCGGAGCCGATCGAGAAACCGGGATTCGAGCCTGCTGAGCGTGACGCGCGTGTTGCCACGCAAGATCTCGCGGAGTTTCGCAGCGCCAGGGCTGTTACGACGCCGTGCAAGCGCATCCTCGACCATGGCGGGTGTCGTGCGGTGACGGACCCCGGCTTCGTGGCAGGCACGTGCCAGGTCATCGCTTGACAGCGAGGCGGCGAGGTCGACGAGCGTCCGCGCGACGGACGTGACGGGAATATGGCGCCAGGTCATCGCGTCCCGGGCCTCGAGTCGACGAGCGCGCCTTGTCTTGACCCCCGGAACCCGCCTGTCGGTCGGCAGCGTTACCTCGGGCGGCGGCGCCGCACCCTTCAGTATCCCGAGCAGGTGGCCGGCCGCACGCCCGCTCAGCAGGGCGCGGTGACCACAAGCACGGACCGCTGCCAGGTAACGCGCCTCCAGGCTGGGCGCTTGATGCCCGACGCGGTATACGCCGCGATGCACGCGGAGGAGCAGGCCAATTTTCAGGCGCTGGTCGACCTGCTTGGGCGTGACACCGACGCGGAGGAGCTCGTCGCGTGTCACAACTCCATGCGCCGTGCTCGCCATCCGTGCGAGCTCATGCTCGACTGCTGTGCTGGGTTCTCCCCCCACCAGGGGGGAAAGTCAGGACAGCGGCGAACTTCGCCCCCTTACTCGCGGCACGAACGCACGACCACGAGCGCGTTGCGCGCGAACACGCGCAACCGAAGGACGCCCGTCTCGCGGTCGTAGCGCCAGCTGTGAACCGGGGTGCGCCCGCGTTCGCCGGCGCGCACCGAGCACGGGCGAAACGCCCCGCCGGCGAGGGTCCCGAGCGCCGCCTCGATCTCGTACACGCGCGAGCGGTTGCCACGGATCTCCAGGGTCCAGCCGGAGGAGGTCTCCTCGGACGTCGCGGTCTCCCCCGCCTCCGGACCCAGTGACACGGTGCGGCGACCGCGCGGCCAGACCAGCAGGCGAAGGTGCCGTTCGCGGTCGCGCAGCCGCACCGCGGAGCCGGCGCCATAGTCGGCCAGCGTCTCGACCGACGGATGCAGCAGCGGGATCAGCGCCCCCTCCCGCACCAGCATGGGCAGCTCGTCCAGCGGCGCGGGCAGCGTCGCATCGCGGGCGCCGTCCAGTACCCGCGGGGCGCCGAGGTGCGGCGCACCGCGCGCGTCGAGGGTGATCGACCGCCACCAGTCGACCCAGCGCCCCGCCGGCAGGTAGACCCCGCGCTCGCGCTCGTCCGGCAAAGTGACCGGCGCGACGAGCAGATCGGGACCGAACATGTACTCGTCCTCGCGCGCAGTCGCGATCCTGTCGGAAGGGTATGCGAGCGCGAGGTGGCGCATCAGCGGCATGCCGCTGGCGTCGTACTTCGCCTCGGCCGCTGCCAGGTAGGGGTAGAGCTGCGTGCGGAGCTTCGCGAAGCGCGTCCAGATGGGCAGCGTCTCGGGGTCGAAGATCTGCGCGCGCGTCTGCGGCTGGAGCTCGAAGCCATTCGCCTGCGTGCGCATCACGCCGGACGCGAAACCGAACTCGAGCCAGCGGGCAAGCAGCTCCGGTGTGGTCTGGGGAGCGGACAGGGCGAAGAAGCCGCCGATGTCGGAGCCCCACATGCTGACGCCGGAGAGGCCCATAGAGAGCCCGTTCTTGATCGCGGACTCGAGCCCATCGAAGCCCCAGTCAGTGGTCGGATCGCCGCCCCAGACGATCTGGCTGTGGCGTGCGGTACCCGTCCACCCGGAGCGGTTGAAGCGGGCCAGCGGCCGGGGGGCACGATCGCGCGCGTATGCGCGCGCCGCGGCGTGATACCCGACCACGTACTTGTTGTGGTACGCCTCGCCGGTCGAGCCGTCAAAGCCGTGCGCGTCGAGCGGCGTGTACTCGCCGAAGTCCTCCATCCACCCGTCGTAGCCGTGGCCGACCGCTTCGTCGAGCAAGTCGCCGAAGTAGTCGAACGCCTCAGGGTGGGTGAAGTCCACCTGGCCGACGAAGAACTGGGAGGCGCCCGTATAGCGGTACTCGTATGGCTGGCCGAGCGCGTTACGCGTGAGTACCCCGCGCGTGCGCGCCTCCTCGTACGCGCGTGTGTACTGCGTGCAGACCATCGGGTTGAAGTAGGTCGTAACCGCAAGCCCCGCGGCATGGAAGCGCTCCGTCCGCGCGCGCTCGTTTGCCTCGACCTGGACGCCACACGGTAGGTAGTGCGTATAGGTCTGTGCGACCGAGCCGAGTGCGCCGGCCGCCTTCAGCGTCGCGATGTTGCCTGCCTCGTCGCCCTTGGGCTGCCACCACGGCCCGAAGTAGAACGGTGCCTCGACCGGCGGCTGGCGCCCGACGAAAGCACTGAAGCGCCTGACCGCGGCCGCCGGCCCGGGGCCCGCGATCACCCGCAGACGCAGGCTCGGGGCCGCAACCTCAACGGACCATGCATCGTCGCGGTCGGTCGCGAGGTGGAACACGCTGGTCTCGTCGTTGGCGACGAGCACTCCGATGCCGCGGGTCGACAACAGCCACGGGATCGGGAAGTAAGTCGCGTCGTCGCGCGGGTGATAACCGGCCGGCGGGACGAAGGCGGAGATGAACGGCCGCTCGACCTCCTGGTACGGACCTTCGGCGACGTAGTTCTCCACCTCGTTGCCCCGCTGGTCGACCGCGTTTGAGCGCTCGCCGAATCCGAGGTGGCGCTCGGCCGGCGGCGCCACGAAGGAGATCCCCGTCGCCTGGACATCCGCCACCGGGCCGCCCTGCACGGACGCATCGAGCGCGACCACGCCGTCGGCGGCCGGCTCGATCCGCAGACCGAGGGTGCGCCCGGCGGGATCCGTGGTCTGCAGGGTCGCGACGTAGGCGTCGCCGTCGAGCTGCGAATCGCTCACCCGCGTGGCCCGAAACCAGCCGGCCGCTGTGCGGAAGCCGAGTGTTCCGACCGGTCCCGCGCCGGTCCCGGCGAACTCCTGGAGGGGTAGCTGCGGCGGCGGCCCGTTGAAGACGAGGCGCCACGGGTCGGCGTCGACCGTCGCGCGCAGCGCGCCGGCGTCGATCGTCGCCGCGCTTGCGTTCGCCGGACCCAGCAAACCCGTGATCGCGAGCAGCAGTGCACCGCACTTGACGAGCCACCCTCCCACAGTCGCGATGCTACCCGTTGCCGCCAGCGAACAGGGAGCGCTGGCGCCCAGCCATTGAATTTGCCGATGCAGTAGTGGTAGGTTCGCTCCCGGTAGGGGGATGACGCTTCCAGGGACGGTGACGCGCGTCAGACGTGTCGGTGCGATAGCAGCGACCGTGCTCGGCATGCTTGCCGCGGCTCCCGTAAGTGCGGAGGCGGTCAACGCGTCCATCAAGGGCCGCTTCACCTGCAACGACAACCAGCCGCTGGCCAACGTGCGCGTCGAGCTGATGCACACCTTTTCCCGCCTGCTGCCCGAGGTCTGGCCCAACCAGAGAGTCTCGGTGGCAACCCGCTCCGGGGACAACGGCGAGTTTGCATTTCGGGTCACCGGCGGTGAGACGAACTGGCGCGTGCGCGCGGTGCTCGTCAACAACGACGTGGGGGTCAAGGACTTCCCCGCGCCCTGGCATCACTACCACGACACGCTGCGGACCCAGAACAACCGTGCGGTAATCGACTACGGAACACAGGTGGTCCCAGGAGCCGAGTGCCGCCTGTGGAGGGCGTTCAAGTCGGCCGCCGACGGCTACCGGGCGGACACCGGCACCTCGAGCCCGGCGGGGACGGTTACGGTGTTCGACAACGCGGTGACTTCCGGCGTGCCCTTCACGCCCTACACCGACGTGTTCTGGCCGGGGGGCTACGCGCCGGTGCCCACCGCGCAGCACGAGTTCGCACATTCGTTCCGCCATCAGCTCGACGGGGACAAGGCGCACTTCCTCTTGGACAGCGGCAAGTTCTGGTATCTACGCTCGCACTCCTCGAACTCGTGTGCTTCGACGAACCACGGGTTCGCCTTCAACGAGGGGTGGGCCGAGTACTGGGCCAGCGAGGTGTCGGGGAACCGGTGCCCCAACGCGCAGGACTACAGCATCGAACGCAACGTGGCATTGGAGCTCGGGCGCCTGCAATCCGCCTGCCGTGTGACTCGCGGGCGGATGGTCCAGGTCCTCGTCCAGAACCGTGGCCGAATCCACTCGATGTCCGACTTCAGCAACGCGCTCGGGTGTGTGCCCCCAACCCCCAAGCCGATCAAGTCGACCGGCAAGGCGAAAACGGCGAGCGCGGTGTCAGCCTCAGTCGCGCTGCGAGTCCGGGCAGGGAAGTCCCTGCTCTCCGACCTCGGCCGAGACATCTCGAAAGCGCGCTCGACGCTGTCGCGAACGAGCGGCTTCGCAGCGCGGGCGCTCCTCCGCGCCCGGCTCGACCAAGCGCGGTCGCTGCGCTCGACGCTGTCCTATCTCCGCAGCCGTGCCGAGCAAAGGCGGATCGCGCGCCTGTCGGATAAGCGACAGCTGGACCTGATCGCGGCCAAGCAGCGCGAACACCTGAGGAAGATGCGGTCGATCTCAGCCGCCGCCCTGCGATTGATCGCCGACCGCCTCCGGCGCAACGGCAACCGTGAAGGCGCGAAGGTGATGAAGCGGGCAGGGGCGGGTGCGGCCGCCGGCCGGCTCGACGTCTTGCAGGTGACCGGGCTTCCGCTGGACGTGGCGCCTGGAGGCACCGGGCAGTTGGGGACCCCCACACCGGGCGCGCCCCTTCCGGGCGGCCCGACACCTCCGCCCGGCCCCATCGGCCCCAAGGCGGATCTGATCGTGCCGCTCATCGTGTCGCTGGTCTACCGACCGGAGTCCGGCGGGTCCTGCACGGTGAACTACCGGCGCGCCAACGTCGGGACGGTCGCCGCCGGCGCATCGACCACGAGAGTCCAGCTGGAGTCGCCGAACGAGGTAACCGTGACGTACACGAACGCGGCCGTACCGCTGAATCCGGGTTCCCCCGAAGGCACGCAGGAGTCGATGATTATCCCAGGCCTCAACTGCGATCCCGACGCGCGTGACATAACGGCCACGGTGACCGCCGACTCCGCGAACGTCGTGGACGAGTCCAACGAGGCCAACAACTCGCTAAGCCGGTTGTTCGGCCCTGCCCCCTGACGAGCCTCGCTCAGCGAGCTGGCGGCGCAGCTGCAGCAGCGCGACATCCTTCGCCTTCGCCTCCAGCATCACGTCGAACTGGAGGCCGGCGCCGGCTCCGCACAGGAACTGCTCGAAGGCGATCGGGTCGATCAGGTCGGCGTGCGCCCGAAGGGGAGGAAGGACAAGCGCGCGCTCCACACGCCGGCCGCGCCGGCGCACGCGCTCCTCGGTCGCCGTCTTCGGCGTGGAATAGTGGACCTTCGGAGTCACACCGGCCGGCCAGGTCGCGAGTGCCAGCTCGAGCGCCTCGCGGTCGTCGATCCCGGCCGGGTCGTGACAGTGATGATGCAGCACGTCCCACACCACGCGCAGGCCGGTGCGCGCAGAGATCTCGAGCACATCGGTGAGCGCATAGCATCGGTCGTCGTTCTCGATCACGAGGCGCGCTCGCGCACGCTCGGAGAGCGACTCGAAGGAACGTAGGAAGCGCTCCACCGCTGCTCGGTGCCCACCGGCCTTGCTGCCGACGTGCAGGACGACGACGGCCTCGGCGCTCGCCCCGAGCGCATCGAGCACGCGGGCGTGCAACTCGAGATCACGTACGGCCGCAGCCCGGACCGCTTCCGACTCCGAGTTCAGGACCACGTACTGCCCGGGATGAAATGACAGCCGCAGGTCGAGCCCGCGGGCCCGCTCGCCGAGCTGCGCAAGGCGGTCACCGCATTCATCGAGCTGTCCGTGGAACTGGGGCAGCTCGGGGTGAGTCCCATAGGGCACGAGCGACGAGCTCATCCGGTACATGTAGATCTCGTTCTGCTCGAGGTAGTCGAAGATGCTCGCCAGGCGGTCGAGCGAGATGTCGAGATGCGGCCCCGACTGCCAGCGCCGCGTGTCGTGCGATGGCAGCCCGCCGTCGCCGAGCACCTTGACCGCGAAGCCGAGCCGGTGCGAAGCGCGCTCCGGTGCGGGCCGCCGGGCGGCCCGCACCTTTGCATCGCGAGGGCGCGCACCCCCGTCAGTCGTCGTCTTCACCCGTCGGGGGGATGAGGACCCGGTCGATCACGTGGATCACGCCGTTGGAGGCGTCGACGTTCGTCTTAAGGATCCGCGCGTTGTTGATCTTCACCGTGCGGCGCTTGACCTTTACCTTGACGCGTGCCCCGTTGAGGGTCTTGATCGAGCTGCGCTTGACGACCTTCTTGGCACGCAGCTCCCTGCCAGCGACGTGGTAGAGGAGCACGGCCTTGAGCTGCTCCGGGTTTGCCGCCAACTCCGAGAGGGTGGCCTCCGGGACCTTGGCGAATGCGGCGTCGGTGGGTGCGAAGACCGTGAACTTGCCGCCCGTGGCGAGCGTCTCCGCGAGGCCGGCCTGCTGGACCAGCGACACCAGCGTCTTGAACTCGCCGGCTGCGACGGCAGTCTCGACGATGTTCCTGCTGGACGACTTGGCCTGCCCGTCGGTGTCCCTTGCCGCGGCGACACCGGCGACCGAGGAGGCCGCCATGGCCAGCACGGCCAGGGTCCATGTGAGGGAACGGAAACTGAATGACCTCATGATGCTGCTCCTTTCATTGGACATACATTGGACAATCATTGGGCAGAAGGTAGCGATCCCGCGCACATTTGTCAAGACTCCGTCTAGACTTTGTCCACCCTCTCCCCTATAGTGGTCGCCGCGATGGATCGACGGTTCAGAATCGGCGAGCTGGGCCGGCGCACGGGGGTGAGCCCCGACGTGCTGCGCGCATGGGAGCGTCGTTACGGCCTGCTGCGCCCGGAGCGCTCGAGCGGCGGCTACCGCCTCTATTCATCCGAAGACGAGGACCGGGTGCACGCTATGGCGCGGCATCTGGAAACCGGCATTCCAGCCGGAGAGGCAGCCCGCCTGGTGACCGAAGGCGGTCCTCCCGCCGCCCCGGCGGGACCACCGCTGACCGCTTTCTCGGCCGAGCTGCGTGAAGCGCTCGATCGCTTCGACGACGCGGGCGCTCAGGCCGCCCTGGACCGGCTGATCGGGGCGCTCAGCTTCGAGACCGTCGCCAGCGAGGTGATCCTTCCCTACCTGCGCGAGCTGGGCGACCGCTGGGAGCGCGGCGACGCCTCGGTCGCGCAGGAGCACTTCGCGAGCATCGTGATCCGCGGCCGCCTCCTGGCCCTGGCGCGGGGCTGGGACCGTGGTGCCGGCCCCCGTGCGCTGCTCGCGTGCGCCCCCGGGGAGCAGCACGAGCTCGCCCTGATCGTCTTCGGCCTCGCATTGCGCCAGCACGGCTGGGGAATCACCTTCCTCGGCGCCGACACCCCGGTCGAAACGCTCGGGGCGGCCGTGGCGCAACTGAAGCCCGCCGCGGTCGTGGTGACGGCCCTGACGCCCGAGAAGCTGGAACCGATCCGCGACCAACTCGAGGAGCTCGGGCGCCAGACCCGGCTGCTGCTCGCAGGAGCCGGGGCCCGAGAGGACTATGCGATGGACGTCGGTGCGGAGCTGCTGCAAGGCGACCCGGTGGAGGCCGCGGGCAGACTCGCCGGGCTCGCTGCTTCCAGCAGATAGGGACCGGCCCCGTGACCGCCGGACCGCTTTGGCATTTGCAGGAGCGGGGACCCGCTTCCGGAGCCAGGTTCCCGCTCCAATAAGCGGAGGGGGAGAGATTCGAACTCTCGGTGCGCTTGCGCGCACAACGGTTTTCGAGACCGCCCCGTTCAACCACTCCGGCACCCCTCCGAGGTGCGGCAGGGCAGAACCTTAGCGTTGGCCTCCCGCGTCCACCTCGCGCCAGAAGGCGTCGACCAGCGCGTTGAACTTGTCCGGTACCTCCTGGAAGGGCTGGTGCGCCTCGCCGTCCATCAGCTCGAACCGCGCACCCGGAATCGCAGCTGCGACCTCCCGACCCAGGCGCGGCGGAGTGATCCTGTCCTCGTCGCCCGCGATCACGAGGGTCGGGACGCCGATTTCGGGGAGCCGGTCAAGCAGACCGTGATCCCGGAACGCATCGATCGCACGCTGCATGGCCTCAGGGGGCTGCTGATGCGGGAACGCCATCGCCTCCTCGTGTATCGGTCGCTCAGGCCGGCGAGTTGCTCCTCCCAAGCCTCGGCCGGATCGCCGAGGCCCGCGATCAGCAGGACCTCTGGGCCCTCGCCGCGGCGCTCGTAGTAGGTCTCGATCTGGCCGGCGGTGACAGTCTCGCCCATCTCGGCGCGAACCCTCTCCGACCGGCGGTGGCCCGTCAAGGCCTCAGCGCATGCCGCGGGCGAGCGTCTTCTCCAGATCTGCGTAGACGCGGTCGAGGTCGAAGCCGCCGGGGTCGAGCAGCCACTGGTAGGCGATGCCGCCGAGCGCGCCGGTGATGAACGTCACGACCGCGCTCGCGTCGACGTCGTCGCGCATCTCCCCCGCGTCGATCGCCTGCCGAATCCAGCCGACGGTCAGCGCGCGCAGGTTCGTGTGCAACCGGGCGAACTTCGGCGCCAGCCCGGGCCGCGGGCCGAGCGCCTCGAAGATCAGCACGTAGAACAGGCGCAGTGCCTCGGTGCGCTCGGTCAGGAAGCGGCGGTGCGCGGCGAGTGCGCGGCTCATCGCCTCGACGCCGGTGGCGTTGCCCACGACCGGCAGCAGGACCTCGGCCTCCCACGCCATGAACGCGCGCTCGGCCACCGCCCACAGCAGCCCCTCCTTGGAGTCGAAGTGCCAGAAGATCGACCCGCGGCTGACGCCGGCGCGCTCGCCGATCGCCTGGACCGAGGTCTCCCGGTAACCGCGCTCCGCGAACAGTGTCGTCGCGGCGTCGATCAGCGCCTGCTTCGAGCGCGCCGACTGCGCCTGCTTTACGGTCGGGGCCGTACTCATTGACCCAAGCGTACAGGGCACCTATGCTGAACGATCAGCATAGATCCGATTGGAGGAGCGATGGCGGATGTATCCAAGGCGGCGCTGATCACGGGCTGCTCGACCGGTATCGGGCGCGCGACCGCAGAGCACCTAGCTGGAAAGGGCTGGACGGTGTACGCGACCGCCCGGCGTGCCGAGGCGATCGACGACCTGAAGGCAAAGGGCTGTCACACGCTGGCCCTCGACGTCACCGACGAGGCGTCGATGCAGGCAGCGGTCAAGCAGGTGGAGGAGGCCGAGGGCGCCGTGGGCGTGCTGGTCAACAACGCGGGCTACAGCCAGAGCGGCGCGGTCGAGAGCGTGAACCTCTCCGATGTGCGCTCGCAGTTCGAGACGAACGTGTTCGGCCTGGTGCGGATGTGCCAGCTGGCGCTGCCCGGCATGCGCCGGCAAGGCTGGGGCAAGATCGTGAACGTCAGCTCGATGGGCGGCAAGATGACCTTTCCGGGCGGCGGGATCTACCACGGCACGAAGCACGCGGTCGAGGCGATCAGCGACGCGCTGCGGTTCGAGGTGCGCGGCTTCGGGGTCGACGTGATCGTGATCGAGCCGGGGTTGATCAAGACGCAGTTCGGAGAAGCCGCGGTGAACAGCATTCAGAGCGGCACGAGCGACAACGGCCCGTACGGCGAGTTCAACGCTGCGGTCGCCGCGACGACCGCGGGCGCCTACGACGGCCCGCTCGCGAAGCTCGGCGGCGGACCGGAGACCGTCGCGCGCAAGATCGAGAAGGCCATCTCACGGCGGCGACCGCGGACGCGCTACCCGGTGACGCCCTCGGCACGGATGATCATGGGAATCCACACGGTGCTTCCCGACCGCGGCTGGGACGCCTTCAACGCCAGCAACTTCCCACGCCCGAAGCCGTGACATCGGTCGCGATCGTCGGCGCCGGGTTCGGCGGCATCGGGACGGCGATCTCGTTGCGCCGGGCAGGCGTCGAGGACATCACCGTGCTCGAACGCGGCGCGCGGGTCGGCGGAGTCTGGGACAAGAACACATACCCGGGTGCGGCGTGCGACGTGCCGAGCCACCTCTACTCGTATTCGTTCGCGCGCAATCCGGGCTGGGGCCGGCGGTTCGCGCAGCAGGAGGAGATCCAGCGCTACGTCGAGGACGTCGCCCGCCGCCATGGCGTGCTCGACCGCGTGCGCCTGAACACGGACGTCGCCTCGGCGTCGTGGGACGCAGAGGCTGCGCGCTGGCGGCTCGAGACCGACGGCGGCATCGTCGAGGCGGACGTGCTCGTGTGCGCGTGCGGGCAGCTGACGCGACCAGCCGTGCCGGACCTCCCCGGCCTCGAGCGGTTCGCCGGGCCGGCCTTCCACTCCTCGCAGTGGCGCCACGACGTCGACCTGCGCGGGTTGCGGGTGGGTGCGATGGGCAGCGGCGCCAGCGCGATCCAGTTCGTACCCGCGATCCAACCGCTCGTGAAGTCGCTGACCGTTCTGCAGCGCACGCCGCCGTGGATCCTGCCGAAGCCCGACCGCGCATACCGCCCATTTGACACGAAGCTCTTCGAACGGGTGCCGCTGGCGCAGCTCGCCGGCCGCTTCGGGTTCTGGGCGTTCCTCGAGGCGGGGATCGCCGGGTTTGTCGGGCACGACCAGGCGATGCGCCCGCTGGCCGCGATCGCGCGTGCGCACCTGCGCCGTCAGGTCCGCGACCCGCAGCTGCGCAGCAAGCTCACACCGACGTACCGGATGGGATGCAAGCGTGTCCTGCTGAGCAGCGACTGGTACCCGGCGCTGACCAAGCCGAACGTCGACGTCGTCACCGACGGCGTGCAGGCGGTCACCGAGACGGGGATCGTGCTCGACGGCGGCCGGGAGGTCGAGCTCGACGTGCTGATCTTCGGCACCGGCTTTCGCACGCGCGAGTTCGTGGCGCCGATGCGCATCTCCGGCCGCGGGCGGCAGACATTGCAGGACGTGTGGAATGAAGTTCCCCACGCCTGGCACGGCATGGCCGTGCCCGAGTTCCCGAACATGTTCCTGATCTACGGCCCCAACACTTTCGGCGGGTCCGGGTCTGCCATCTACATGATCGAGAGCCAGATGCGCCACGTGGTTGCTGCCGTACGCGAGCTGCGCCGCACCGGCGCGCGTGCCATCGAGGTACGCGGCGCCGCCCATGACGCCTTCATGACGGAGCTGCACGATCGACAGCGACGCACTGTGTGGGCCACCGGCGGCTGCTCGAGCTGGTACGTCGACGAGCAGGGCCGGGACCCGACGAACTGGCCGGGCTACACCCTCGAGTACCGCCGCCGCACCATGCGCGTGTCCCCTGACGTGTACACACTTAGCGCCGCGACCCGAAGAAGCCCGTCAGCAGCAGTGCACACTCCTCCGCGAGCAGCCCCCCGGCGACCTCGGGCCGCCAGTTGAGACGAGGCTCGCCCAGGACGTCGAGCACGCTGCCCGCGGCGCCCGCTTTCGGATCCGGAGCCCCGTACACGACCCGCGGAACGCGCGCCCACCCGATTGCGCCGGCGCACATCGCGCACGGCTCGATCGTGACGTACAGGACAGCGCCGGGCAGGCGCCAGCCGCCCAGCTTCTGGCCCGCCTCGCGCAGGACGAGCACCTCGGCGTGCGCGGTGGGGTCGTTGCGCAGCTCGCGCTCGTTGCATGCCGCCGCGATCACCTCTCCGTCCCGCACGACCACGGCGCCGATCGGCACGTCGTCGTGCTCGAGCGCGCGCTCGGCCTCGCGCAGCGCCAGTCGCATGTAGTACTCGTCGCGCGGAAAGAACCGGTCCAAATCCCGCTCGCTTTTCTAGAGCACCGTGCGCCGGCCGGCGAGCTGCCCCAGTGCGCGCAGCGGTAGGAGCAGGCCGAAACGGTCCGCCAGCCGTACCCCGGCAGACATGCGGTCGAACGAGGTGCTGCTGGGCGCCGCCAGGCGGTCGTCCTCGATCAGCTCCTGGTACCACGCGACCGTGCGCTCGAGGGTCTCGTTCGCGCGACGAGGACGGTAGCCGAGCTCGCGCCGCGCCCGCGCGGAGGAGTAGCGCCAGTTCGGTGCCATCAGGCGAATTCCCTCGAGGAGCCCGAAGGGAACGCCTGCGCGCTTCAGCGCGTCGGCGACTCCGGCGACCTCGGGCGGCAGCACCAGCAGCGGGTGCCGCAGTCCGGAGATCCCTGCGATCCGGTCGATCACCTCGGACCAGGGCAGGTTGTCCCCGCCGAGGATGTACCGCTCGCCCGCGCGGCCCTTTGCGGCCGCCAGCAGATGTCCGTCGGCAACGTCCTCGACGTCCACGATGTTCGTGTAGGCGTCGACGATCGCGGGAAGCCTGCCCCGCAGGTAGTTGGCCACGATTCGCGTCGATGTCTCCCCCGCACGCATGCGGTTGAGTGCCGGTCCCAGCACATACGAGGGACAGACGGACACGACATCGATCCCCAGCCGCGCACCGGCAACGAGTGCGCCGCGCTCGCCCTCGTACTTCGAGTCCGTGTAGAGCAGCCCGGTGCCGTGATCGGGATACGGATTGCGCTCGGTCGCCGGCCGGTCGCCCGTGGCCGGCCCGATCGACGCCACGCTGGAGGTGATCACCACGCGCCGGACGCCGCACTCGGCCGCGGTCTCGACCGCGATCCGCGGTCCGATGGCGTTCACCCGCCAAACCTCGCGGCGCGGTCGCGAGGCCACCATCCCGGCTGTGTGGAACAGGGTTTCGCAGCCGTCCAGGGCCTTGCGCATGGAGCGCCGATCGAGCACGTCGGCATCCATGACCTCGACGTCGCGGCCGGCCAGGGCAGCGATCCGGCGGCGGTCCCGCACGGTGACCCGCACTTCGTCGCCACGGTCCACCAGGCGCGCGACGACGTGGGCGCCGAGGAACCCGGTGGCCCCGGTCACGCAGACTCTCATCGCTGGAAGTCGATTTCTGTGGCCCCCGCAGCGCGGCTCACCGATACTTCTCCTTCTGACAGCGTTTTCGACTGTTGCTGGCCTGTACCATCGAACGCACTCCGGGAATCGTGGCTCAACCTAGATATTTTGGACTTCTGACGGCACTCGCTGCCGTCTTCGCATGTGTGGCCGTGGCCTCGCCTGCGGCCGCGGCGCCGCATGTGCCGGGCGAGCTGCTGGTCAAGTATCGCGCGGGAGCGACCGAGGCCACGCGCGCCGAGGCGCGGGCGGCGGCCGGAGTGCAGGTCGCCGAGGAGGTCGATGCCCGCACCGAGCGAGTCACCGTGGCCGGACCCACGATCCGCGCGGCTGCCCGGATGCTCGCACGCGATGACAGCGTCGTCCACGCTGTGCCCAATTACGTTGCGACCGCCACCGCCTTCGCTCCAAACGATCCGGGCAAGGCGGGTCCCGGGGGATGGTCGGCCCTCCAGTGGAACTTCACGGGACCCTTCGGGATCAACGTGGGCGCCGCCTGGGACAACGCGATCGCGGCCGGCAACGCGGGCGGTGGCGGCGTGACCGTGGCCGTGCTTGACACCGGTGTCGCGTACCGCACCTCACCCGATCGCCGTTACCTGCTTTCTCCCGACCTCGAGCGCAGCCGGTTCGTGCGCGGCTACGACTTCGTGCGCAACAACACGCTTCCCTATGACCGCAACGGGCACGGGACCTTCGTCGCCGGAGTGATCGCGCAGGCCACGAACAACGGTGTCGGGCTGACCGGCGTCGCATACCACTCGCGCATCATGCCGATCCGCGTGCTCGACTACGAGGGCAAGGGTGATGTCGCGACGATCGCGCGCGGAATTCGGCTTGCCGCACGGCGTGGGGCCCATGTCATCAACATGAGCTTCGAGTTCGACATTGGGCTCACGTCGTCCGAGATCCCAGACGTCCTCTCCGCCGTGCGTTTCGCACGGCGTAAGGGAGCCGTGATGGTCGCGGCGGCCGGCAACACCGAGGAGACCCGCATCGCCTACCCGGCACGCGCGCGCCAGGTGATTGCCGTGGGAGCCACGACCGAGCACGGCTGCGTCGCCGACTACTCCAACTCCGGCAACGGTCTCGACCTCGTCGCGCCCGGCGGAGGGGCGGACGCGTTCATCGACACCGACGTCAACTGCAAGCCGCTGGAGGATCCGGGCCGCGACGTCTACCAGTTCACCTTCCGGGGAGTCAGCCCGCGCAAGTTCGGCCTGCCGAGCGGTTACGAGGGCACGTCGATGGCCGTGCCGCACGTGAGCGGCACCATCGCGCTGATGATCGGCGCTCGCACGCTCGGGACCAGCCCCTCCCCAAAGGCGATCGCTTCGCGACTCCAGTCGACGGCCCGCGACCTCGGGCCGGTCGGTTACGACCAGCTGTACGGCTGGGGTCTGCTGAATGCGGCCGCTGCCACGGCTCCGCCGGCCCCGCCGGCGCCCGTTCCGCCCGCGCCTGCCGTCCCGTAGCGGTCCTAGGTCGTACGGACGATCAGCACCGAGCTGGGCGCGTGGTGCGAGACCTTGTTCGGAACGCTGCCCAGAAGGAACCGCTTCGCGCCCGTCATCCCCTTGTTGCCGACCACGATCAGGTCCGCCTTCTCTTCGTCGGCGACATCGAGGATCACGTCCGCCGGCTCTCCCTGGCGCGCATAGGTGCGCACCGTGACACCCGCCTCCTCGGCCTCCTTCGCCGCCTCGGCGAGCGTGGCGTCGACGTCCTCGCTGGGGTTCACCGTGTGCTCGATGTCGGCGGGCACCTCGAGGCGCTCCTCACGCAGCCGCGATGCGGGCACCGGATCGTAGGCGCTCACGATGTCGAGCGATGCGCCAGTCTGCTTCGCCAGCTGGGTCGCCTCGCGCACGGCTTGCCTGGCGGTTTCAGAGCCGTCCGTTCCGACCACGATCCGAGAGAACATCTGCCCTCCTCAGAGGAATCACCTGCACCGAAAGGGGGCCGATCATAAACATAAGGCGCTCGCGGGCGGATTCACGCCCGCTACCCTTGCAACCCGCCATGGGCCGAGACCCGATTCCCCCATTCTGGATCGCCGTCCAGATCGCGATCATCATCTGCGTGCTGATCTCCGCCGTGATCGTCATCGTCAAGTTGTGACGGCGTCGCCGGCCCCGCGCTTCACATGACAGAGCCCACCGCTCAGGCCGAGCCCGACTACGGCCCTTCCCTCCCCCAGATCGTGGGGCCATGGCTGCGGGCCCGCTCGCGCCCGCAGCAGATCGCCCTGGGAGCGGCGGTGCTGCTGCTCGTGGTGGGAATAGTCGCGCTCGTGATCCGCAGCGAGGCCGCGGATGGGAGCTATCAGCAGACCGAGTCGGACGCCCGCGAACGCAGCCTCAACCCGATCGAGTTCAACTTCAGCCACTCCCGCAAGCTCGAGCTGTCAAAGCCGCCGGGCGCGTATGTGCGGGCCGAGCGACGCAGGGGCGATGAGCTCGTGGCGAGCATGACCGTGTCCCCGTTCCGGATGGAGCGACGTGAAGGCTTCCTCGCCGGATACCTGCCGCTCGTGGCGACCGACCTCGAACGCGCGGCGGCGCGGCGCTACGACAACTTCCGGTTGGTGTTCGAGGGCCGCGCGCGGGTCAACGAGGTCGAGGGGTACCAGTTCGCGTTCACCGCGCGGCTCGCACGTCCTGGCGGGCAGGAGCCGCGCCAGCTGTTCGGCCGGATCGTCGTGCTGCCCGAGCCCTACGACTACGACGAGCCCGAGCAGGAGCACCCGCCGGGGCGCAACCCGACACGCGGCCTGCTGATCACGATGCTGGCGACGACTCTCGACGAGCCCGACTCACCGACCAGGGTCGGCGACGAAGGCATCCTCCAGAAGCCGTTTCGCAGCTTCCGGTTCGGGAGCTAGGTGTAGTTCCCAACCACGTCGTTCGGGCCCGGAAAACCAGGTGGGGTAGGAAAGGGTCGACGTGTGCGCTCCGCTAACCGGCGGAGCGTCACGAGACTTCAAAGAAAGGTCGCGATCACGCGCGACAGCCTGCCGCGTTGCGCATTGGCCACTGAACTTTGCCCCGCGCCATGCGTGGAAGTGGACCCAACGGGGGAAAGTTCGTCGATCGCCGCCAGGCGATCACCGCACCCCACACGGGTAGCGCGCAGACGGCTCATTTGCCACCTACGCGTGCGCCTTGCATCGCAGATCAGGGTCGCTCGCGAGCCCGCGCAGGCGGCCGAACCCTCTCCCTTACCCACCCGGTTTTCCGGACCCGCCACCAGCGCGATCCGCCGCCGGACCCGCAAGACGAAACAACGTGGTTTAGGAGCTACAGCTAGGCCGCTAACTAGGGGACTGCTGCGGAGCTTCCGGTCGCGCCCGTCGCGCCGGAGTTGCCCGTGGCGCCGGAGTTGCCCGTGGCGCCTGTCGTGCCCTGCGCCTTTGCCGGGGGCGCCGGTGTGACGGGAACCGTCGCGCCGCCCGTTACGGGGTGTTCGGCGTCGCTACCGCTCACCGGCGCGGGCTCCTCCGCCGGGACGGCGCCACCATCGTCCTCGCCGGCCGGGGTTGCGCCGGTCTCTCCGGTGGTGCCCGTGTCGGCCGGGAGCGCGTCCGCGTCGGCCGTGCTTGCTTCAGCCGGCTTTTCGGCCGCGGCCTCCTGGGCCGGCTCGGTCAGGGCAGCGGGCGCTCCGCTGAGTGAGGCACCGCCGGTCGGGTTGGTCGCGGGCACCTCCTGCACCTTGGCCGGAGCCGACACAGCCGGCTTGACCGGATCGGGTGCCGCAACTCGCTTGGCCTCGACCGCGCCCCCGGCGATCACGGCCGTCACGGCCACGCCCGCCGCAGCCTTGGAAGCGACAGCGCCCAGGCCAATCCCGCCGGCGCCGGCGAGGCTCCCGGCCGCTCCCCCGGACGCCACGGTGACGGCTCCTGTCGCGCCTGCTGCGCCGGTGGCCGCCGCCCCGGTCGCTGCCGTGCCGCCCGCCGCGGCTCCGCCACCGCCGCCCGCGAGCGCGCCGGCGCCGAGCTTGGCGAGCGCCAGCTTCTTCAGGATCATCAGCGGGCCGATCGGCAGCGCGAGTGCCATCGTGGTCGTGGTCTTGCGAAGCTGGGTGCGGTAGTCCTTGCATTCCTCGCACTCGCGCACGTGGCGGCGGAGGGCGGGCGCCGCCTTCTTCAGGCCCTCGGACACCTCGGCAAGCTCGCGGCGCACGTCGTCGCAGCTGAGCTGGCGCGCCTCGGCGGCCTCCGCGAGGGACATGCGGGCCCGGACCAGCAGGGACTTGACGCTCGGGATGGTCGTCTCCATCGCCTCTGCGATCTGGTCATAGGAGAGCGCGTCGATCTCGCGCAGGAGGAGCGCGGTGCGCTGCGACTCCGCAAGCTTCTGGACGTCCTCGAGCAGGTGCCGGACGTCGGCCCGGCGATGCACGATGTCGGCGGCGGTGAGGCCGTGCGCGTCCATGTGCTCGTCCATCGTGTCGCTGGCGTCGGCGGTCGGCCGGCGCAGGTGATTGAGGCACCGGTTGCGCGCGATCCGGTAGAGCCAGGGGCGCACGTTGATGTCGCGCTCGTCGCCGAGGATCGCGTTGTAGGCGTTCGAGAACACCTCCTGCAGGACGTCCTCGGCGTCTTCCCTGGAGCGGAGCATGTGGCGGCAGAAGCCGAGCAGGCGCGTCCGGTAGCGGGCGAACAGCACCTCGAACGCGGCATCGTTGCCGCCCCGCAGCAGCATGATCAGCCGCTCGTCCGACTGCAGGCGCAGCAGCGGCGAGCGTCCTCCGAGGAGGCCGGACCGGGCGGTCTTGGTGGCAGTGGTGGTAGTCACGCGTGTATGGGGGCGGATCGCGAGCCCGCCTCGGGCCTGAAAACACGGTAGCAGCGGGGGAGTTGCGATCCGCCGGTTCAACGGCTGCCCATTTCCCGCCGCTTGCGGGCCTTTCACGCCGCCGGGCGGCGCTAGAGTTGCCGGGCGCCCGGGTGCTGGAACCGGCTATACAGGGCGGGCTTAAAACCCGCTGTCCTCACGGACTTGTGGGTTCGACTCCCACCCCGGGCACCTCTTCCGCAGGCGCGCTGTGCTGACTTTCCCCCCTGCTGGGGGGAGAACCCAGCACAACGGTTGACGCGGGCCCCTTTCCTAGTCGGCGGCGAGCGCCTGCTCCAGCTGCCCGCGCACGTCGCCCGTGAGCGGGTCCGCGTGACCGGGCCAGGCGCTGGCCGGCTCCATCTCGGCCAGCTTGCGGATGCTGGCGCGGGCCTTGCTCGGTGTCCCAGTTGAAGGCGGGATGCGGGACGCGAGGCGCGCCCTTGCGCGTGGTCTGCGGATCGAGCGTGTAGAAGGTGTCCGTCGTCAGTGCCAGCCGGTCTTCCTCGCGCCACAGGCCGATCTGGCCAGGGGCGTGGCCCGGGAGGTCGATCACCTTGAAGCCGGCGATGTCGTCGCCCTCCTTGACCGTGCCCTCGACCTGCACGGGGCCGCCGTCCCAGACGCCGAGCATCCGCGGGAACACCGGCCGCGCGTACCAGTCGAGCTCCGAGAAGCGGAAGTAGTGCGCGCCACCGTCGCCCTCGGTGTCCGCGACGTTGTCGGGGTGGCAGAAGACGGGGGCGCCCAGTCCGGGCGCGGCGCCGCGGTGGTCGGGGTGGCCGTGGCCCAGCACGACGCGCTTCACTCCGCCGAGGCCCGCGGCGACCGACCCGATCCCGCGCTCCATCCCGCGGATGCCGGCGTCGAACACGGTGACCTCGCCCTCGTCTTCGATCAGGTACACGTTCATCGACTTGATCGGGAAGCCGCCCCGCACCAGCCACACTCCCTCGGCGACCTGGCTGACCGCCGGCGCGACGAACGGGCGCAGCAGCCGCGTGCGCAGTGTTGAACGCCGCCGCCATGCGCCGCTCGGTGGCGCTTTCCTGAGGCGGAAGCAAGTCCGACTGCACGCGCAAACGCGCCGCTGTCGTAATAGGCGTCGTTGCGCGCGATCCTGCCGTCCTCGATCGTCAACAGGTCGAGGCCCTCGAGCTCGACCCGCGCGCCGGTCGGCTCGATCCCCTGGAAGGGACCGCCGCAGAACGTGCCTGTCGCGTGCCAGCGCACAGCTGCCTGGTTGCGCGCTGCGACCACGTCGAGCACCTCGGTCCGCATGTCGGGCATCGCCGTGAAAAGCTCAGTGAAGAAGGCGACCATCTCGTCCGGGACGCTCAGCGGGCGCCCCAGCGGTGTGATGTTCTCAACGCCGCCCGGGACCCAGTGCGACGCCATCGCCTGGGGATCACGTGCCGCGAGCGCCTCGAAGTAGGCGCGCGCCACCTTCCCGGGACCCGGTGTGCGTCCCTTCTGCTCGCCGGTCTCCTGCGCGGCCTCCGCGCTGACCTCCTGCTTGGTGCTCTCCGTGGCGTCTGACAAGGCTGCTCCTTCCGCTCGGGTAGGCCCCATAGCCCGCGCGCAGCATAACCACCGAGCGAGCGAGGGTCAGCCTAAGCTCAGCGCCGCCGCTCCCAGCCCCTTCACCTCGAGCTCGTAGCGCTCGCCGGCCGTGACCGGCAGCGCGGTCACGAGCGACCCGGCGATGATCACGTCTCCGGCGTGCAGCGACTCACCCACCGCCTCGAGGTAGCCGGACACCAGCGCGACCACCTCGGAGGGCGCGATCGCGGCGGCCGCGACGTCGATCGTTTCCAGCTCTTCCCCGTCGCGCAGGAAGCGGCCCGCAAGCCCGGTCACGCTGGTGGATCCCTGCACGACCGGCCCGAGCACAAATGCGCGGTGGAAGACGTTGCCGGCCATGACACGCTCGAGGTCGTCGAAGGGCAGGTCGATGTCGATCACCTCGAGCGCCGGCCCAAGGCCCGCGATCGTGCCGCCCGCGCCCATGTGCACGGCAATCTCCGGCTCGACCGCAGGACGTGTCGCTCCCTCGAGCGAGTGCGATCGATCCCGCGCCACCTCGGTGCCCGATGCGAGATAGCCGATCACGGGCGCGGAGATCCCGAGCGCCTGCTGCACGCGCGGATCGTTGAGCGCGACCTTCCAGCCGCGTCGCCGTTCGCCCGCGGCGACGCAATCGCGCAGCGCTTTCTGCTGAGCCTCCAACCCGCGCCGTACACGAGCATCCAACCCGCCGGCTTTCAAGCCTTGACGTCGCGGTAGCGCGTCAGCACCGCGAACACGACGTACCCGATCCCGAGGACGAGGAAGTAAGCGGTCGCGGCGGTATCGTCACCCGCGAAGCCGAAGATGAACGGCGCCACGATCAGCAGCAGGCCGAGCACGTAGTCGATCACGACGTGCGAGGCGGTGGGCAGCGTCCGCGCCAGGCCCGTGGGCGCATCGCTGACGACCGCGAGCACCAGGATGCCGGCACCGACCAGCACCGCGACGATCTGGGCGGCGTCGTCGTCGAACGAGAACAGGAAGGGCGAGAGGATCGTGAGCACGCCGATCCCGTACTCGAGCAGCACGTGCACGGCCAGCGGGATCGAGTTGCGCTGGACGCGGCGGCGATCGCTCCGCACGGGCGGCTTGGGAGTTGGCGTCACCGGCGGATCCTAGTGTGCTTCAACGGGTTCCTTGGCTAGTATTTGCAGCGTGAACACCCAGACTGCAGGAGTGGCGCAGCAGGCGCCCCGGGGGGAAGAGTCCCAGGAGATCTCGCCGCGGATGTTCGACAACCCGATTCTCGAGTGGGGATCGCGCGTGCACCCGATCGTGCCGCCGCTGATCTACATACCGGTGATCTCGTTCTTGCTCTCGGTCGCCGTCAACGCCGAGAACCTCGCAGTGCCCGCGGTCGCGGGCGTGTTCGTGCTCGGCCTGGCCTTCTGGACGCTCTTCGAGTACACGCTGCACCGGTTCATCTTCCACCTGCGCCCCGACAACGAGTGGGGCCGGAAGATGCACTTCATCATCCACGGCGTGCACCACGACTTCCCGCACGACCCGATGCGGCTCGTGATGCCCCCCGCGGTCAGCATCCCGCTCGCGATCATCATGTACTTCGTGTTCCTCGGTGTGCTCGGCCCGGAGTGGTCCCTCCCCGCGTTCGCCGGGTTCCTGCTCGGCTACCTGCTCTACGACATGGGCCACTACCACATCCATCACCACCGCTCCGACAACAAGATCAGCCTCGCGCTGCGCCGCTACCACTACCGCCATCACTTCCAGCAGTCGGATCGCGGCTTCGGCGTCACCTCGCCGCTGTGGGACCGCGTGTTCCGCACCTCGCCGGTGGTGCGCCGGCGACGCCAGGCCAAGGCCGCGGCTAAGCAGGCCTGAGCAGCTGCTCCGCCCGCGCCAGGTCGGCGGGCGTGTTGACGTTGAACACGAGACGCTCCGGGTCGCCGTAGCGACGTAGCTTCGGCTCGTTGATGCGCACCGCGCCCAGCTCGGTGACGACCTCGTGCAGCGGGCGCTCCTCGTCGCGTCCGGCGCGCAGGGCGTCGAGCAGCTCCGGGCTGTAGCGCCCGATCAGCGGGTGGAGCCTCCCGGCCGCCTCGAGGACCACCAGCGGTTCACTGCGCCCGGCGAGATGTGCGAGCAGCGCCGGTGCCAGAAACGGCAGGTCGCAACCGCACACGACTACCGGCGCGCGCGCCCGTTCGAGCGCAGCGACGACACCGGTAAGTGGATGCGAGGGCGTTTCCGGCTCCAGCCAGACCGGAACGTCCAGGGGCGGCAGATCGGTCTGCGGCTTCGCGACCACCACCGCCTGCAGGCGAGCCTCGCGGGCGGCGCGCAGCGGGCGCTCGATCAGCGGGGCGCCGGCGAGCAAGATGCCGGCCTTGGCAGAGCCCATGCGGCTGCTCTTTCCGCCCGCCAGCACGACTCCCAGGGGTTCGCTCAAGACAGGCCGAGGTTAGTAGTGTTGCCCGGCAGGCGAACCCCGAGGGAGGCACGATGGCAACGAAGGACCAGACGACGGCTCCGGCAGCCGAAAGCACCGAGGCGAAGCAGCCACATGGCGGGCTGCTGGTCGCGCGCCGGCTGAAGGCGCACGGTGTCTCCAAGCTCTTCACGCTCTCGGGCGGCCACCTGTTCTCGATCTACGACGGCTGCCGTGACGAGGGCGTGGACATCGTCGACGTGCGGCACGAGTCCTCCGCGGCATTCGCGGCCGAGGGCTGGGCGAAGGTCACGCGCGAGCCGGGCGTCGCCGCGCTGACTGCGGGGCCCGGAGTCACCAATGGGATGAGCGCGCTCGCGTCCGCGCACAAGAACAACTCCCCGATGCTCGTGCTGGGCGGTCGTGCACCGCAGTTCCGGTGGGGACAGGGTTCGCTGCAGGAGATCGACCACGTGCCGTTCGTCGCGCCGTTGACGAAGAGCGCGCGCACGGCCACGTCAACCGCCGAGGTACCGCAGCTTGTCGACGAGGCGCTGGCGGCGACGCTCTCCGTCCCCACCGGCCCCGCGTTCCTCGACCTGCCGCTCGACGTTGTGTTCATGGAGGCCGACGACACCGGCGGACCGGCAACGCTGCCGGACCCGGCATCCCTGCCTGCCGCCGACGGGCGCGAGATCGAGCGCGTCGGTGCACTGCTGGGTGCTGCCGAGCGGCCGGTGATCATGGCCGGGACCGACCTCTACTGGGGTCATGGCGAGGATGCCCTGCGCGAGCTCTCCGAGGCCCTCGGCATTCCGGTGTTCCTGAACGGCCTCGCGCGCGGATGCCTCCCCGCGGACCACCCCAACTTCTACTCTCGCGCGCGCAGCGCAGCGCTGAAGGACGCCGACGTCGCGCTTGTGATGGGCGTGCCGATGGACTTCCGCCTTGGTTTCGGCGGGAGCTTCGGCGCGGACACGCAGCTGGTGCAGATCGATTCGGCGAATCCCGGCCGCATGGCGCCACGCGAGCTGGCGGGCGAGCTGTACGGCGGCTTCCCGGCGACGCTCGCCGCGCTGCGCCAGGCAGCAGTCGATGCAGGCGGCTCCCCAGACCGAACGACTGCATGGCGGAAGGGCCTGCGCGAGACAGAGGACGAGAAGCGCGCCGCCGACCAGGAGCAGTTCACAGACGACCGCGCTCCCCTGCATCCCATGCGCATCTACAAGGAGCTGGACGACGTGCTCGATCGCGACGCGATCGTGATCGGCGACGGCGGCGACTACGTGTCCTTCGCAGGTCGCGTGATGAACACCTACGAGCCGGGCTGCTGGCTGGACCCCGGGCCGTTCGGCTGCCTCGGGTCCGGGCCCGGGTACGCGATGGCCGCCAAGCTCGCGCGGCCCGACAAGCAGGTGTGCCTGCTGCTTGGCGACGGCGCCTTCGGCTTCTCGGGGATGGAGTTCGACACGATGGTGCGACACGGTCTGCCCGTCGTCGCGGTCGTCGGCAACAACGGCATCTGGGCGCTCGAAAAGCATCCGATGGAGTTCCTGTACGGGTACTCCGTTGCCGCGGAGCTGATTCCGGAGACGCGTTACGACAAGGTGGTCGAAGCGCTGGGCGGTCACGCCGAGTACGTGCAGAAGCCGGATGAGCTGCGCCCGGCGCTGGAGCGCGCGTTCGCGTCAGGCAAGCCGGCTTGCGTGAACGTGCTGACGGATCCGACTGTCGTGTATCCGCGCAGCGCGAATCTCGCCTAGGCGGGCGCGTGCCGGACACGCGCTACGCCAAGGGAGCAGGCGGATACAACATCGCCTACCAGGTCGTCGGCGAGGGCGCCGTCGACCTCGTGTTCGTCCCGGGGTTCGTGTCTCACGTCGAGCTCGCATGGGAGTGGCCGGATCTCGCTCGCTTCCTGGAGCGCTTGACCTCTTTCTCGCGGCTGATCTTGTTCGACAAGCGCGGCACCGGGCTCTCCGATCGGGTTCCGGTCTCCGAGATACCCACACTCGAGGAGCGCATGGACGACGTACGCGCGGTGATGGATGCAGCCGGGTCTGAGCGGGCGGCCGTGTTCGGCGTGTCCGAGGGCGGCCCGATGTGCGTCCTGTTCGCGGCCACCTATCCGGACCGCGTGTCCCATCTGGCTCTCTACGGAACACAGATGCGCTTCACCGCCGGTGGGGATCACAACTGGCTCCCCCCGAATGAGGAACTTGCTGAACTGGGCGAATTCATCGAGCAGGAATGGGGCAACGGCCCGCTGCTGGACGTGTTTGCCCCGAACAAGGTCGGAGACGAGGCGTTCCGGCAGTGGTGGGCACGGGGGCTGCGGAACTCAGCCAGCCCCGCGGCGGCCACAGCAGTCCTGCGCATGGTCAACAGCATCGACGCCCGTCATGTCCTGGCGACCGTGCGCGTGCCCACTTTGATCGTGCATCGCGAGGACGATCTCCTGGTTCCGGTGTTGAGCGCCCGTTACATGGCGGAGCGGATACCCGGCGCGAAGTACGTCGAGTTGCCGGGCGAAGATCACATTCCCTGGGTCGGCGACGTCGACTCGATCCTGGACGAGGTCGAGGTTTTCGTGACCGGCGCGCGGCAGTTGCACGAGCCCGACCGCATGCTCGCCACGGTGATGTTCACGGACATCGTCGACTCCACCTCACGTGCATCGGAGATGGGCGATCGCGGGTGGCGCGACCTGATCGGGCGCCACGACGAGCTCATGCGCAGCGAGATCAAGCGCTACCGAGGCCGCGAGGTGAAGACCATGGGAGATGGATTCCTGGCGACGTTCGACGGACCCGCACGCGCCATCCGCTGCGCGAGTGCCGCTTGCGACGCCATGCGCCCGCTCGGGATCCAGATCCGCGCCGGCCTGCACACGGGCGAGGTCGAGGTGATGGGCGACGACATCGCCGGGATCGCCGTGAACATCGGCGCGCGCGTCGGTTCTGCCGCGGGGCCGGGCGAGGTGCTCGTGTCGCGCACCGTGACGGACCTCGTCGCCGGATCGGGAATTGCCTTCGACGACCGCGGTACCCATGCGCTCAAAGGAGTGCCGGGCGAATGGCAGCTCTACGCGGTTGCCGGCTGAATAGCAAAGAGGCGGCCGATAGATCCAACGGCCGCCTCTTCAAATAGGCCCCGTTAGGACGGGCAGGGGTACGTGCCTTCGGGGGCCCTAGCAGTTCGAGCAACGGGAGGCGCCGAATACGAGCGGCATGTGCCCGAACCTATGTTGGGAGAAGGACCAGATGTGCAGGTCTCATCTTCCCGCGTTCGCATTATGGACCGGCTCCAGGACGTACTGCAACCGCAAAGCCCCCAAACTGGACGTTTAATCCATACGCAAGATGCGATTAACTGCGACTACGCGCATTTCCGGGCAGTTTCGACCGTCTCGATGGCCGTTCCGTCCAGGATGTCGTGTTCAGACACCTCTATCTCAGTTAGGTCGAAGAGCTTCATCGCCGCTTCGAGAATGATCCCTCCAGCGACGATCGTCGGCGCGCGATCGGGGTGCAGCCCGCGCACCTGTCGCCGCTCCTCAACGGGCAGGCGCGCCAGCTCGGCGAGGATCTCCTCGCAGCGCTCGAGCGACAGCCGATGGCCGTCCACGCGCTCACGGTCGTAGGGCTCCAGCCCGAGGTCGATCGCGGCAAAGGACGTAGGCGTGCCCGCCACCGCCACGCCGCCGGCCGGGAGCGTGCGTGCGCTCTGCGGAACCGACGCGGCAAGACCCTCTTCGATCGCCGCGCGACAAGCCGCTAACTCGGCCTCCCGGGGAGGATCGGAATGCAGGAAGCGCTCTGTGTAGCGGACCGAGCCGATCTGGGTGGAGACGAAGAACAACACCGACCCGTCGCTGCCGACCACGATCTCGGTGCTGCCTCCGCCGATGTCGAGCACCATCAGCGGCTCGTCATGTGCGCGGGCGGCGGTCGCGCCGAGAAAGGTGAGCCGCGCCTCCCGCTCACCCGAGATCGTCGTCGCCTCGAATGCAAAGCGCTCACGCAGGACCCGCTCCAGCTCTGCGCCGTTCTCGGCATCGCGGACCGCACTGGTCAGGACGCCCACGACCTGTTCGGCCCCGTGCTCGTCGATCGCCTCGCGATACGACGCGCACGCAGCCACCACGCGCTCGACGGCGTCCTGGGAAAGCCTTCCCGTCTCGTCGACGCCCTCGCCGAGCCTGGTGACGGTTGTGCGGCGTTCGCGTTCGCGGACCACACGGCCATCGCGCACGTCTGCGACCAGCAGGCGCGTCGAGTTGGTCCCCACGTCCACGACCGCGACGATCATCCGGGCAGAGTTTGCCCAATCGCCCGATATTTCGGGTAGAAACCGACCATGGGCACCGGTGTTGAGTCCGGCGACGTGATGGACCAGGTCCTCAAGCCCCGCCTGCGCGGCGTATCCCATCAGTGGGCGTTCTTCGTCGCGCTCGCTGCCGGTGTCGCACTCGTGATCGCCGCACCACCGGGCCGCGCGACACTCGCGGTGATGATCTACGCCGTCAGCCTGGCCGCGATGTTCGGAGCAAGCGCTCTGTACCACCGCGTCGACTGGAAGTCGCTCGCCGCCCGCCGCTGGATGCGCCGCCTCGACCACTCGATGATCTTCCTCGTGATCGCGGGCACGTATACGCCGTTCGCGCTGCTGGTCCTCGAAGGCCCGCTCGCGACCGGGATCCTGATCGGCGTGTGGGCCGGAGCCTTCGCGGGGATCATGCTGAACCTGGTCTGGATCGACGCACCGAAGTCGATCACCGCAATCGTCTACGTCGCCCTCGGCTGGGTGGCTGTGGCCGCATTCCCGGAGATGTTCGAGCAGCTGGGGGTGACCCCCACGCTGCTGGTCGCATTCGGTGGCCTCCTCTACACGCTCGGCGCAGTCGTCTACGCCATCCGCAAGCCGGATCCCGCGCCCGCCGTGTTCGGGTACCACGAGATCTTTCACGCGCTCGTGATCGCGGCCGCCGGCCTCCAGTACGCCGTCATCGCCTTCTACGTCGTCTGATCTTCACTCAGAATCCGGGCCGCCTCGAGCCAGTCGACGCGCAGGGCCGTTCGTCCCGCGCGGTGGTCACTTTGCTACCGCATGGGTAGCGAATCGACCGCAGCGGCCGCGCCTAACGTCTTGCTCGGTGCCGGCTGACGGCTACGCGCTGAGGGTGCGCGCGAGCCGCCGCCACCGCCGCTGGCGGTAGCGGTAGAAGAGGTGCGCGTAGGCCCACACGAACGGGGTCAGCACACCGGCCGCGATCTCGATCTCATCGGCGTAGTGGCTCTTCCACGGCCCACGCTCGTCGACCGTGATGCGGTGTCGCCATTCCTTCACCGCGCCGCCGTGCTCCTCGGTGAGGATCTCCCGATGCTGGTCGTCGAGCGCGACGATGTGGATCTCGTGCCACCAGGCGGGCACGAATCCGAAGAAGAGCAATCGCACGCGGTACGTCTCGCCCGCATCGAAGCGCTGTGGCAGCTCCCCCTCGGCCCGAAAGCCGAGCAGGCCCTTGGTGATGTAGCGCAGCGTCTCGGGTTTCTTCACCGTGTCCCACGCCACCTCGGCGGGGAGCGGGAGCGTCGTCGAGACCCGAACGATCAGGGAACCATCAGGCCCTGCACCGCGAACGTCGCGTTCGGCAGGGTGGCCGGGTTTCCGTCGGAGCCGCCGTCGTTGACCTTCACCTGGCCGAGCTGCCAGATCGAGCGCTTGCCCTCCTTGATGGCGCCCGCTCCACCGAGCACCGCGTCCGCGGTCGTGTTGACCAAGCAGGTCGAGCCCTCCGTCGCGTCACCGGGGGTCCCTGTGCACGGTACGGTCACGCGGAACGGCGTGTCCTGCACGACGCCGCTTTCCGAAGGACCGTTGTCGCGGTCGGTGATCCGGACCGTCGCCTCGAGCTGCAGCTGGCCTGTGTAGTCCGGCAGTCCGCTCGTGGTGCGGCGCACGTCGTTGATCCTCACCTCGAATCGCGCATCAGCGTCGTCCGCCGGCGTGTTGGTGTTGCCGGGAATCGCATTGACTTTCACATAGCCGCTCGACTTCGCGGGAGCGCCATTGGCGTCAGGCGTACCGATGGTCAGCTGCGTGGAGATGCGTACGGGCGGACCGCACGAAGGCTCGTCGAGCGCGCCGCCGTGCACGAGATTCCCCGACGTGCACTGCGCATAAGCCGGCACCAGCGAAACTCGCATCGGCGCGGCACCCTGAGGCCGGGCATACGGAGTGGCCTGCGCGATCCAGGCGCCCATGATGCCCATCACGTCGGTCTTGGCGAATCCCGAGTTGTTCTGATATTCGCTGTGCAGCCTGATCACCTGGCCGCTCTGGACCGGTATGCCGTCGACCGGGTAGGCGCCGCCGGCGGGATGTACCTGAGCCTGGCTGCCCGCGGGCACGTTGGTGAAGATGCCGCAATGGCTGTCGGTGTCGAGATGCCCGTTGCTGCCGTTGCCGGCGCCGAACGACGTTCCGTGGTAGGCCTGCGATCTGCACAGCGTCGCTCCGGTGATGTCGGCAGGCGGTGAGTTGTTTGGAGGAATCGGGCCGAAGTACTGGCTCGCAGAGCCGCCGACCAGCTCGGCCGTGAGCGCGATTGCCTCGCCCTTCGACGAGCAATGCACGGAGCACGGAGTCGGGTCGATGATGTCGATGTCGTGCAGGTGGCCGCTCATGCCGATGATCCGCCCGTCCACCGGCACGGTCCAGTTCACATGGGTGTCGGAATAACCGGTGGGGATCGTGTACTCCGAGTTGCCGCCGTTGCAGATGGAGTCGATGTCGAGCCACAGCGGGCGCGCGTCCAGGGTCTGGCTTGGCGGGCGGTGGCGGTAGATGACCTCCACGTTGACGGTGCGGGCGGTCCCGGACCTGTTCACGAGGTGCGTGATCAAGTTCCAGTTCGCCGAGTTGTTCGTGTAGCCGAAGGGCGAGGGCAGGTGCGTGTGCGTGCGCTCGTTGCCCGCGCCGAAGAACGGCTCGGTGATCGGGCACCCGAGTCCCTGCTGCGACGGGTTGAACAGCACGAAGTGGTGCAGCAGCAGGCCGCTGTTCATGTTCGCCGTGGCGCCGGTGCCGTCGAACACGAGGTTGGGCACCATGTCGGTGATACGGCAGTTCGTGCACGGCGCTTGCACCGTGAGGGGGACGTTGTGGATCTGGCCGTTCGCGGGAACGGTGAACGGCCCGTAGAGCGCCCGGACGAGCTGCCCGGGCCGGCTGGGCAGGTCTGAGCGCGGGTCCGCGAACGAGCCGATGTCGGTGTTGGAGCTGGCCGGTGCGGGAGCGGCCTGGAAGGCGAGCAGCAGGAAGGCTGCCACGATCGCAGCCGCCATTACGCGAGCGCCTTTCCCCCTCATCGCGGCGAGTCTAGCCCCGGATGCGGCCCAGGTGAGAAATTCTTCTCAATCGGTTGACTCGCCCGTGACCTCTATGCGAACATACGTTCGATGCACAGGGAGGCACAGGTCGTATGCGTTTTGATCCCCCGCTTCACCCTTTCAGCTGCGCTGAATAGGGCCGGAATTTCCTTAGCCGGAAATTCCGGGAGCTCCGAGGGCTCGACGTTCGGCCCTATCGCACTCGCACCTGAGCCCGACCGCGAGCAGGTCGTGGGCGAGGTGTCGGGCGCGGCGGAAGCGCACGGGATCCACTCTGGGATGCGGCTGGGAGAGGCGCTTGCGCGCTGCCCCGGGTTGCGACTCGTGCCGCCCGACCCTGAGCGCGCGGCGAGCAAGTGGGAGGAAGTGCTCGCCGTGCTCGAAGGGATCGGTGCCGCGGTCGAGCCGACGGCGCCCGGCGAGGCGTACTTCGATGCGGCGGGGCTGCGCCGGATGTACGGCGGCCACCTCGAGGGCGTGCTCGCACGTGTCCGCATGGCCGTCCCGATGCCGGCCCGCCTGGGTGCGGCGCCGAGCCGTTTCTGCGCGTTCGCGGCCGCCGGCCGTGCCCGGCCGGGGCGAGGATCGAAGATCGTTCCCGCCGGAGCCGAGCGCGCCTTCCTCGCACCGCTGCCGGTGTCGCTGCTGCCCGCGCCGCTCACGGCGGAGCTGTGTCCCGCGCTCGAGCGGCTCGGCATGCGCACGCTGGGCGAGCTGGCCGCGCTGCCCGCGCGTGACGTGGCCGACCGCTTCGGGGTGCCGGGCCTGCGTGCGCGCGAGCTGGCCGGCGGCCACGGTGAGCCCCTGCGGCCGCGGCCGCCCGGCGAGGTGCTCGCCGAGGAGATCGAGCTGCCCGAGGCGCTCTCCGGCATCCAGCTCCAGCGCGCACTCGAGCTTCTGATCGATCGGCTCCTCGCACGGCCGGAGCGTCGCGAACGGGCACTGCGCAGGATGCGCCTGGGTGCGCGCTTCGTGGAACGGGGGACGTGGCGGCGCGAGGTCGCGCTGCGCCAGGCGACCACCTCCCGCGAGCGCCTGCGGCTGGCGCTGTCCTCGCGCCTGGAGGAGTTGCCCGCCCCGATCGAGCGGCTGTCCCTGACCGTCGTGTGCTTCGGGCCTCCCGTCGCCGACCAGCTCTCGTTCCAGCGCCCAGACGAGGAGCGCCGCCTCCGGCTCGTGGAGGCGCTGCGCCAGACCCGCGCGGCCGCCGGCGGGGAGTCGTTGCTGCGCGTGCTCGACACCGATCCAGGCTCGCGCGTCCCCGAGCGCCGCGCGTTCCTCACCCCCTTTCCGGAGTAGGCGGTGGCCCGGCGTCTCTACCGACCGCGACCGGCGACGGTCGCGGCGAGCGCGGACGGCGTTCCGGAGCGGGTCGGCCGCACAGGCGTCGACTCGGTGCGCGAGGAATGGCTCGTCGAGGACCGCTGGTGGACGGCGCGGCCGCTGCGGCGCCGCTACTTCGAGCTGACGCTCGCAAGCGGCGCGAACGCGGTCGTGTTCTGCGACCTCGCGAGCGGTCGCTGGTACTCGCAGAAGGGTGGTTGATGTTGGCGAGCGCCGAAGGCGCGAAGCACAGGACTTTAGGTGGCGGCGAAGCCGCCTCGATGTGATGTACGCCGAGCTGCATGCACACTCCGCGTACTCGTTTCTCGACGGCGCCTCCTCGCCCGAGGAGATGGCCGCCGCGGCTGCTGTGCACGGCTACGAGGCGGTCGCACTCACCGACCACGACGGCCTGTGGGGATCGATGGAGTTCGCGCAGGCGTGCAAGGGGCTCGGCGTGAAGGCGATCACGGGAACGGAGCTGACCCTGAACGACGGCGCGCACCTAACGTTGCTCGCCGCTGACCGCACCGGCTACTCCAACCTCTGCCGACTGCTGACTGCAGCACACGCGCACACGCGCGCAAACCCGCGCGAGCGCACGCCGCCGCACGCCACGCTCGAGCAGGTGGAGCAGCACGCGGACGGCCTGCTGTGCCTGTCGGGTTGTGCGCGCGACGGCGCGGCCGAGCGACATGGGCCGCGTTTGCTGGCCGCGTTCGGGCGCGAGCGTTTCCGCGTCGAGCTCCAGCGCCCGTTCTGGCGCCGCGACCGCGCGCGCAACCGCATGCTCGCGCAGCTGGCCGAGCGGCTGCGCGTGCCCTGCGTTGCGACGGGCAACGTGCATTCCCACCATCCCGACCGCGCCCGGCTCCAGGACGCCTTCGTGGCGGTGCGCCTCTTGTCGGGCCTCGACCAGACCGAGCCCCAGCGCCGGGGCAACAGCACATCGGTGATGGTCTCCCCCGCCGGCATGGCGGCGCGGTTCCCCGACCATCCCGAGGCGGTTGCGGAGAGCGCGCGCCTGGCGGAGCGGATCGAGTTCGACCTCACACGCGACCTCGGCTACCGCTATCCCGGCGCGGAGGATCCCGGTGCCGACCGCAAGCTGGCCGAGCTGTGCGGCGCGCGCCTTTACGAGCGCTATCCGCACAACGGCGAGAACGGGGAGGCACGCGCGCGGCTGGAGGAGGAGCTGCGCGTGATCCGCAAGCTCGGGCTGTCGGGCTTCTTCCTGCTCCACCACGACATGCTCGAGCTGGCGCGCGAGGTCGCGGTCGAGGTGCGCGGCGCGAGCCCGGCGCGGCGCCTGCTCCCGCCGGGGCGCGGACGCGGGTCGAGTGTCAGCTCGATCGTCTGCTACCTGACCGGCCTCTCGCACATCGACCCGATCCGCAACAAGCTGCTGCTCGGGCGCTTCCTGCACGAGGAGATCACCTCGCTGCCCGACATCGACCTCGACTTCCCGCGCGACATCCGCGAAAAGCTGATTCCGCGCGTACACGATCGCTACGGGACCGAGCGCGCCGCGCTGGTCGCGGCGTTCGCGACCTACCGCTGGAAGGGAGTGATCCGCGATCTCGCGAAAGCGCTTGGGCTGCCGGCCGGCGAGATCGAGCGCGTCGCGCGCTCCGCCGACGTGTACGGCGATGTCGATGACTTCCGGCGCGGCGTGACCGAGGCGATCGGTGCGCGCAGGGCGGACTCGGAGCGCTGGCGTGCGCTAATCGAGCTCGGGCCGGAGGCATACGGCCTACCGCGCCACGCCTCCCAGCATCCCGGCGGGATGGTCATCTCGACCACTCCGCTGATCGACCTGTGCCCGGTGCAACCCTCGGCGATGGAGGGCCGCAACCTCGTGCAGTGGGACAAGGACTCCTGCGCGGACGCGGGCTTTTTGAAGATCGACTTGCTCGGGCTGGGGATGCTGTCCGCGGTCGAGCGCTGCGTGGACGAGATCGCGCGCGTGCGCGGGGAGCGGATCGACCTCTCACGCACGGACTACAGCGACGCAGAGGTCTACGAGACGATTCAGAAGGCCGAGACGACGGGCGTCTTCCAGATCGAAAGCCGCGCGCAGATGCAGAGCCTGCGCCGCACGCTGCCGGCCTCGCTCGACGATCTCACCGTGCAGGTCGCGCTCGTGCGGCCGGGCCCGATCCAGGGTGGCGCGGTGCATCCATATATAGAGAGACGCGTGCGGCGCCGGGCCGATCCGGACTACGAGATCCCCCACGCGCACCCTTTGCTCGCGCCGGTGCTCGAGGAGACCCTGGGCGTGATCGTGTTCCAGGACCAGGTGCTGGAGGTGTCGATGGCGCTGGCCGGGTTCAGCCCCGGCGAGGCCGAGGGCCTGCGCCGCGCGATGAGCCGCAAGCGATCGGACGCGGCGATCCTCGTGTACCGGGATCGCTTCATCGAGGGCGCGACGGGGCGCGGCGTCGAGCGCGAGGTCGCCGAGCGGGTCTTCGAGCAGGTGCGCGGCTTCTCCGGCTTCGGGTTCCCGAAGGCGCACGCGGCCGCGTTCGGCCTGCTCGCCTACCAGTCGACCTGGCTGCGGGTGCACTACGGGCCGGAGTTCCTTACTGCTTTGCTGAACGAGCAGCCGATGGGCTTCTATCCCCCGGACGCTTTGGTGCACGATGCGCAACGGCGCGGCATGGAGGTGCTCCCACCCCACATCAACGTCAGTGATGTCGAGTGCCGCGTAGAAACGCCGATCGGGCGGGAGAGGGGGCGGGGTCTCTCCGGCAAGGCCGTCCAGGCCGCCGCCGGAGATGGCCCTGTCCCCGAAGGCCCCGCCCGCCACGGCGCCCAGGGCCTTGCTGTTCGTATCGGATTGGGCTATGTCCAGGGTGTGAAGGAGGAAGAGGTGAAGGCGCTTGTCGCCGAACGGGATGCCAACGGCATCTACCGTGATGCGGGTGATCTCTCTGCGCGTTCGGGAGCAGGCCGGGCGACGCTCGAGAAGCTTGCGTGGAGCGGCGCCTGCGACGAGCTTCCGCGACGGGAGGCGCTGTGGCAGATGGGCGTCGTCACGCCGGGTCGCGCGGTGCCGGGCGGCGTGCAGCTGTCGCTGCCGCTGTCGCCACCCGAGGCGCCGGCGTTGAAGGCGCTCACAGCCTGGGAGCGGCTGCTGGCCGACTACGGCTCGTTCAAGATCAGCATCGCGCAGCACCCGATGGCGCTGCTGCGGCCCGACCTGCACGAAACGGTCGCCTCCAGCCGGGGGCTCGAGCAAATCCCTGACCGCAGCCGCGTGTCCGTCGCGGGCCTCGTGGTTGCGCGCCAGCGGCCCGCAACCGCGAAGGGAGTCACGTTCATGCTGCTCGAGGACGAGTGGGGCACCATCAACCTGGTCATCCCGCCCCCCGTCTACCAGCGCAACCGCCTGACCGTGCGCGCCGAGCCGTTCGTGCTCGCGAGTGGCCGCCTCGAGCGGAGGCTCAACACGACGAACGTCGTCATCGACGAGATCGTGGGCATCGAGCGCCCGGACCTGCCGCTCGCCGACGTGAAGCACATCGAGCCGCCCCCCGGACGCGAGACCGGCCGCCCTGCGGAGCCTGCGCTCCCGGCCGCGGCGGCCGGCGACCTGCGCGCCGTGCTGCCCGCCCCGCACAGCTTCGGCGCCCGCGGACGCTAGCTGCCCGAGCGTGCGTCAGTCACACGAAGGTGGACCCGTCTCCCAGAAATCCTTCTTCGGCTCGGCGGCGCGGACCCAAGCCGCCGCATCGTCGTCTCCCACGGCAACCAGCTTCGTGCCGAAGTGCTTGTCGAAGAAGAGGTAGCTGAAGAGCTCTCCTCTCGACGGATCGTTGTCGAGGTCGAGGCGCCGGCCCAGCATCGCCACGTTGTCGTAGCGGTCCTTGAGATTGCGGTAGTGCTCGTTGAACACCTCGACGGCGGCCTCGCCGATCGATCGATAACCCGGAGCGACCACGATGTACGGAATCTCGCGGTAGGTCCTGCTGTTCGGGCGGCCGGGCGGGTTTTCCGGCACGACGATCTCCCCACCCTGGGTGGCCACGAGCCCGTTGATCTCCGCGAGTGTGTGCAGGTCGTTGACGAGCGGGTCGATCAAGAGACCCTGGATCAACTGCTTGGCGCCGTCCATCAGCTCGGGCTCGGGATTGACAGGCGGGGTCTCCCCCAGGCAAAGCGAGTGCAGCGACAGCACGATCAGGTGGGTGGCCCCGAGCGCGATCGCGGGCTTGATCGGCGTGTTCAGGCGGGTGCCGCCGTCGTAGTACCACCCTTGCTTTTCGGCTGGGCGCTCGACGTACACCGGGGGAAACACAGAGGGGATCGCAGCCGAGGCCAGCACGTGTTCCACTTCGAGCTTGGTGTTCGTGTATGCGACGCCCCGGCGGTCGTCGTCTTCCGGGTGCTTGCCGCGACCGTCGTAGAACACCTGGCTGAGGCTCGTCGAGGCAAACGTCGCAACCACGGCGGCAGCCTCCAGCCGCTTCAGCACGTGTACGTTCTCGTGGATCTTCTCGAACGGGATGCCACCCGGCCGCCCTTCGATCAGCGGGCCATCCCGCAGCGTGCCTTTCAGGCGCGTGGGATCGAGCATGCGGCGGGCGTGAAAGCCCGGGACGTTCGCGAAATCGAAGAATCCCCCGATCCCTGCCTTCGCGCTCGACAGCGAGAACAGGTTGGCGAGCGCCTTGTCCCACGTGATCTGTTGCCACACCCTGCAGCCGTCGTCGAGTGCGTCCTCGAGTTCCGCGTCGGCGGTCGCAGCGAGGTAGGACGCGTTCAGAGCGCCTACGCTGGTACCGACGATGATGTCCGGGCGCCACGCATCCGCGTCGGTGACCTCCGGCCATTTCGGGTCCGCCGCCAGGCGTTTCGCGAGCCACGGCAGCAGCGTCCGCAGGACGCCCATCTCGTAGGCGCCGCGCGCGCCACCACCGGCAAGCACGAGGGCGATCCGCTTGGGGGCCTCACCGCCCGCTTCCGGAACGGTCATTGGGCGAGCATATGCTCACCCTGCCTCGCTGAGAACCCCCAAATTCGGCCGTGCAAGGGACCAGCCGTGTGACCACCCCCACACGGTCATGGGCGTGTAACCGGGTTGTAAGCACTTTGAAGCCGACGCGGCGGAGGGTGCTGCTTGTCCAGACCGGCTAGTGGAGGAGAAGAAATGAGCACTTGCACCCGACATCGTCTCGCCCGGCGTTCCGTGCTGGCGCGTGCCCTTCCACTGGCCCTGGCCCTGCTCCTGGTCTGTTTCGCAGCCCCGGCACTGGCCGGTGCACAGCAGCCGGTTGGCTTCGCGAGCAAGCACCAGGGCCGCGACCGGGAGCTGATCCAGCGGCTCGACGCGACTCTCGACCGTGCGGGGGCGCAGGTTGGCAATCCTGGCCTGCAAGCCGTGGTGTACCGCAATGGTCGCCGGCTGTGGTCCGCGCGGCGGGGCGCGGCAATCCTCCAGCCACACGTGCCCGTCGGCAAGCACACCCTGTTCGCCGCCGGCAGCTTCGGCAAGCTGATGCTGAGCGCGTACGCCCTCGACCGCGTCGAGGATGGCGTGCTCGATCTCGACTCGCCGATCTCGCGGTACGTGGGGACCTCTGTCGCCGGGTCGCAGCTCGTCACGACGCGGATGCTGTTGACGCACACCTCGGGCTATCCAGACGTCTACACCTCCGCCGAGGTCGGGCCCTTGTTCGGCAGCCAGTACGACCCCAACCGCGAATGGAGCTTCGCGACGCTCAATCCGGGCATCCACGACCCCGCCGACCCCGGCGCGCGCTGGGAGTACTCGAACACGGGCTACATCGTGCTCGCGTACGTCCTGGATGCGCTCACGCGCCGGCCGCTGGAGCGCGACTACGCACGGTTCGTCCGGCGCGCCGGCCTGAACGAGCACGACGTCACGATGAAACGCTCGCAGCATGCGCTGCGCCGCTTCGCGCACAGCTATGTCGGGGCTTCTGACAGTTTCGCCGGCGCGGCCGGGATCCCGACTGACCTCTACGGTCTGCCTTGGGGCGACGGCGCGTTCGCTGCGACCGCCGACGGCGTCACGCGGTTCCTCGACAGACTGCTCGTCCGCGGGCGCCTTTTGGGAGCAGCATCCGTGCGCCAGATGCTGGAGCCCACGCCGCAATCGCTGGCGGCCGGCCCGTATCTCGATATGCAGAGCTACGGGATGGGCACCGCGAGCTACGTCGCCGCCGGGCGCGCCTGGCACGGCCACGACGGAAGCTACGTGGGCTTCGACGCCATGGGCGCGACGGATCTGGGGCGCGGTGTCTCAATCGGCGTCGTGACGAATCGCCGATTCGGATTCGCCAACCCCGCGATCGCGATCTGGCGGGCCCTGGCCGAGGCCTACGTGGGCGGCCCATAAGGAGTTGCGCGGCACATGTGTGATCCGATCCACACATACGTACAGTCTGTATGCTGCATACTCGCTGCACGTGTCCACCGGAGAGAGGAGTGCTCGTGCCTGATCAGACCATCCAGGACCTGGCCGACCGCTATGGGGATGCGTGGCACAGCCACGACCCCGACGCGATCGTCGCGCTGCATACCGACGACACCAAGTTCCACCTGCACGTCGGCGACGAGCCGGCGCAGGGCCGGGAGGCGGTGCGCGAAACATTCGCGCAGATCCTCGCGCAGTGGCCCGACCTGCACTTCCACCCCGTCGCATTGCGTTACGGCGACGACTTCTGGGTCGCGGAATGGCGCATGACGGCGACCGGCGCCGACGGCAGCCGGATGGAGGCAGACGCCGTTGACGTGATCACCGTGGAGAACGGCCTCGTGAAGACGAAGGACACGTACGTGGACTCCGTCACCATCCAGCAGCAGATCGCCGCGGTGCAGGAGGTGGCCGCATGACGGTCACCGAGCCACGCGCCAAGGAGCGCTCAGCAGCGGCCGAGTTCGTCGACTTCTTCGCTGACGGCTGGCGCAAGGGAGCAAACGGAGACTTCTTCGGCCATTTCGAGTCGCGCATCCATCCCGACGTGTTGATGACACAGCCGCTCGCACCTCCCGCGCGCGGCGTGCGCACGTTCCGGCCGCTGTTCGAGCCGTTGTTCCGCGCAATCCCGGACCTGCACGGCGAGGTCCGCAGCTGGGGCGAAACGGACGACGGAGTGCTGATCGAGCTGCACCTCAGCGGTCACCTCGGCGGCCGCCCCGTGGCCTGGACGACGGTTGACCGGATCGTGCTCGAGGACGGGAAGATCAAGGAGCGCCACGCGTACTTCGACGCCACACCGCTGATCAAGGCGATGCTGCTGCGCCCGCAGGTTTCGCTGCCGCTGCTGCCGTCCCTGTTGCGCCGCCGCTAGGCCTCGTAGCTGATCAGGTCGCCGGGCTGGCAGCCCAACGCGTCGCACAGCGCGGTGAGAGTAGAGAAGCGGATCGCGCGTGCGCGCCCGTTCTTGAGGATCGACAGGTTCACGATCGTGACGTCCACGCGGTCGGCAAGTTCGGTGAGCGTCATCTCGCGCTCCTCGAGCAACCGGTCAAGGTGCACGACGATCCTGTGCCCTCGCGACTCGGGCGGCATGTCAGACGGTGCCTTCGACGTCCTCGCGCAGACGTAGGCCGTACGCGAACACCTCCGCGAGGATGAAGGCGCCGAGCCCGCCGAGCATCGCCCCCGCCGGCAGGCTGAACCCGGCAACGCCGATGTCCACCTGACTGGGAGGCAGGTCGTTGTAGAGGTCCGAGCGCAGCCCATAGTTGAGGAGCTCTACGGCCGGCGCGCCCAGGACCAGCAGGAACCCGATCCGCCGCAGGCGCTGCACGTTGGCGCTCCCGAACGGGTCGCCCTCCTTCACCGCGCCCAGGAACCCCCGCAAGAGCCACATGCCGACGATGAACAACACGAGCGGGCCGAAGTCCATCGCGGATCTGAGCAACATCTCGTTCGAGGTCGGGTCCTTCACCTCCACCGTGACGTCTGGCCATCCTCGGAATCGAACACTCTCCGGGAGCGGACCGAGATCGTCCGGGTTCACCTGCAGTGGAACGGTGAGCGTCTGCCCGTACAAGAGCGAGTCGCCATCCCGTGCCACCCCGACGATCACCGAGACAACCGCGAAGGCCGCAAAGGCGACCGCGACCACGAGCAAGACGGTTACCAGCCGATGGCCCGCCCGGACGGCGCCGGACGGAGGTCGTGGGCTCATCAGTTCTCCCTTGTCGAAATCACGAATATCGAAAAACGATACTAACGATTATCGATAAAGGCAAGCCCCCCAGCGTTATCGCCGGGGCGCACGTATGAAAGGCTCCCGCGATGTCCGTCACGGACCAGCTCCTCCAGAACAACCGGCGCTGGGCGGAGCGGTTCGACATCCCCAAGCTCTCCAGTCGCCCTGCCAAGAAGCTTGCGGTCGTGTCCTGCATGGACGCCCGCTTCCTCCCTTCCCGAGTGCTGGGTATCGAGGAGGGCGACGCTCACATCATCCGCAACGCCGGGGGTATCGTGACCGACGAGGAGATCCGCTCGCTGGCGATCTCGCAACATCTGCTCGGCACCGAGGAGATCGTCCTGATCCATCACACGGATTGCGGATTGGAAGGCATCGATGAGGACGAGATCCGCGCCCAGTTGCGCGAGGCCGCCGGCGTCGAGCCGCCGTGGCCCATCGAAGCCTTCGCGAACGTCGATGACAGCGTGCGCGAATCGATCCGCCGGATCACACAAAGCCCATTCATCCCGCACAAGAACGTGCGGGGATTCGTCTACGACGTCACGGACGGTTCACTTCGCGAAGTGGAGGCCTGAAATGCAGCTGAAGCCCGATCCCACCTTCTACGCGACGCCGGCGGAGGCAGCCGGGGCCGCGCCCGAGCAACTCGGATATGTCGTGAGTCTCAACACCGGCACCAACGGTGACAAAGGACCCGATGCGCTCTCCGTCGTCGACCTCGACCCGCAGTCGTCGACGTACGGGACGCTGGTCGGCCGGCTCGACATGCCGAACGTCGGCGACGAGCTCCACCACTTCGGCTGGAACGCGTGCTCATCGGCGCTGTGCCCGTGGGCCCCGCACCCCCATGTCGAGCGACGCTACCTGCTCGTCCCGGGCCTGCGCTCGTCGCGACTGCACATCGTCGACGTGAAGGACGACCCCCGCCAGCCAAAGCTCACGAAGGTGATCGAAGCGAACGAGATCGCCTCGAAGGCGAACTACAGCCGCCCGCACACGATCCACTGCGGCCCTGACGGCATCTACGTCTCCGCGCTGGGCAACCCGGCGGGCGACGGGCCGGGCGGAGTGTTCCTGCTCGACCACGAGAACTTCGCCGTCAAGGGCCAGTGGGAGACCGATCGCGGTCCGCAGGAGTTTGCGTACGACTTCTGGTGGCACCTCAACTACGGCACCGTGATCACGAGTGAGTGGGGCACGCCGAAAATGGTCGAAGGCGGTCTCATCCCGGACGTGCTCCTCGCCAACGGCTATGGGCACCGGCTGCACGTGTGGGACCTCGACAAGCGCGCGCATGTGCAGGAGATCGACCTCGGCCCCGAGCATCAGATGGTGCTCGAGCTGCGCCCCGCGCACGACCCGCGCAACGCGTACGGTTTTGTCGGCGTCGTTGTCTCGACGGCCGACCTGTCCGCGTCCGTGTGGATGTGGGAAAGGCAGGACGACGGCAAGTTCACGGTCAACAAGGTCATCACCATTCCCGCGGAACCCGCGGAGACGGACCAGCTACCGCCGGCGCTGCAGCCCTTCGGGGCAGTACCGCCGCTGATCACCGACATCGCGTTGTCGGTTGACGACCGCGAGCTGTTCGTGTCGTGCTGGGGCACCGGTGAGCTCAAGCGGTTCGACGTCTCGAATCCGAAGCAGCCCAAGGAGACTGGGTCGGTACGGCTCGGCGGCATCGTCGAACGTGCCGCGCATCCGTCCGCCGGCGCGCTGAACGGCGGGCCCCAGATGGTCGAGGTCAGCCGCGACGGCCGGCGCGTGTACCTGACGAACTCGCTGTACGCGAGCTGGGACGTGCAGTTCTACCCCGAGGGCATCGACGGCTGGCTCGTGAAGCTCGACTCCAACCCTGGGGACGGGTTCGCACTCGATCCCGACTTCTTCGTGGAGTTCAGCGGCGAGCGGCCGCACCAGGTGCGCCTCGAGGGTGGGGACGCGTCCTCGGACTCGTACTGCTTCCCCGACACCTGAGCTGATGAGCGAGGCGTGGCCCTGGATCGCGATGGCGCTGCTCGGCGCCTACCATGGGCTCAACCCTGCAATGGGCTGGCTGTTCGCGGTCGGCCTGGGATTACAGGAGGGCGACCGGCGGGCCGTGTTGCGCGCGCTGCCGCCGATCGCCATCGGCCACGAGCTGGCGCTCGCGGCGATCGTTCTGATCGTGCTGGTGCTCGGCGTCGTGGCGTCATCGGACGTGTTGCACCTGGTTGCAGCGGGGACGCTGATCGGCTTCGGCGTGTTCCGCTTCGCGCGCCCCCGCGCGCACCCGCGCTGGACGCGCGCGCGCGTCAACCGCCGCGAGCTGACGCTGTGGTCGTTCCTGATGTCGAGCGCACACGGCGCCGGGTTGATGGTTGCGCCGGTCCTGCTCGGCCTCGGCGGTGCGTCGGCGTCGGGGTCCGATCACGGCGTCGAGGGAGTCGGGTCGGGCACATTCTCGGTCGCCGAGGGCGCGATCGCCGCTTCGCTGCACGTGGTCGCGATGCTCGCCGTGATGGCGGTCGTGGCGGTGCTCGTCTACGACAAGCTCGGGGTCCGGATCCTGCGTAAGACGTGGATCAACCTCGAGTGGTTCTGGGCCGCGAGCTTCGTCGGTGCTGGCCTCTTGACGCTCTTCAGCTGAGGCGTCGCACCGTCTCCGTCAGGCGATCGAAGCGCTGATCGCCGGGTTCGAGCATGGTTTCGAGAGCCGTGCGTACCGCGTCGAGGTCAACGGTGCTCGCTGACAGCATCGCCTCGATGTCGGCCCAATCGCGGGTGCGATCGAACATCACCTTGAAGACGGTCAGCTCGATCGGCCCGAGGATCGGGATCTTGGTACGGGAAAAGGGCACCTCGCGGATATGGCGCGCAGCGTCGGCGTGTACCGGCACGTAGTCGAAGAAGAGGTCGATCGGTGTCTGGTCCCACCAAAGGCGAATCTGCCCGTCTGCAGCGATGGCTTCTGCCGTCCCCTCGGGTCGTGAGACGCCGGCGGGCAGTGCATCGAGCGCAAGCGCGCTGTCTGCGGCTGGGACGAACACGTTCAGGTCGATGTCGCTCGTGCCGCGTGGGTCCTGGGTCCAGTACGCGAGCGCGAGCGCTCCGCCGAAGGCATGCGGTATCCGCTTCTTGGCGAGCGCGCGATGGAGCGCAACGACCTTCTCGGGAAGGGTCACGTGGCAGGATCCGGTTTGATGGTGAGACGCGGGAATGGGAGGTCACGCCGATGGCGTGTCGGCAGTGCGGCAGCGAGCTCGAGCACTTCGAGGAGCGTGCGCCCCGCCTGCGCAAGCTGCGCATCGGAAACCTGCACGACGGGGCGCTCCGCCGACTGCATGACCAGCCGCGAACCAGCCGCCGCGAGCAAGCGGTGGAATGTCTCGACCGTGGGCTGCTTGCGCCCGTTCTCGTACGCCGACACGGTTGCCTGGGACGTGCCGGCGCGATGTGCCAGGTCGTGTTGCGAGAGTCCGGCGCGCCGGCGGGCGGCGCGAAGAGTGGAAGCAACGTCCATGGGGTGAGTATATCCGATCGGATATGTCTGAAAAGGACATTTCGCGGGTCGCAAGCCGAAAACCGCTGGCTATACTTGGCCCACGCCGCGGGGTGGAGCAGTCAGGTAGCTCGTCGGGCTCATAACCCGAAGGTCGCGGGTTCGAATCCCGCCCCCGCTACCTCACGAAACCCCTGCGACAGCGGGGGTTTCGTCATTCCGGGCCCACTTCGCGCTCTGAGGGATGTACGTATCCTCTGAACACAGTGATGGCGCCATATGAGGGACATGGGATCGCCGTCGAGATGCCGATCCTCTGGCACCTCGAGATCTCGCACTACAACGAGAAGGCTCGGTGGGCGCTCGACTACAAGGGCGTCGCCCACGTGCGAAAGGCGGTGACGCCCGGGCTGCAGGAGCTCACGGCGCGACGCCTGCGCGCGGGCCGCACCGTGCCGGTCCTAGAGACGAACGGGCGCGCGATCGGTGATTCGACGAGGATCATCGAGGAGATCGAGCGGCGGTGGCCGGAGCCGCCGCTGTACCCCGCCGATCCGGAGGAGCGTAGGACCGCGCTCGACCTGGAGGATTACTTCGACGAGCAGTGCGGTCCCCACGCTCGGCGGGTGCTGTTCAACGACAACTTGACGGAGCCGGAGACGTTCCTCGCGATGTTCTACGGCGCCGACCGTCGGCGAATCGGTCTGCTCCAAACGCTCACCCCGCTGTTCCGCCAAGTCGTCAAGCGGCGCTTTCGGATCCGGCCGGAGACGGTCAAGGAGTCGCGCGAGAAGGTGCACGCGGCGTTCGACAAGCTCGAGGCAGACGTAGGCTCAAGCGGCTATCTCGTCGGTGAGTCGTTCACCGTGGCGGACCTGACGGCCGCCTCGATTCTTGGTCTCATCGTCGTGCCGCCCGCGTTCCCGTACATCAAGGTTCATCCGGACGAGCGCACCGCTCAGTTTCGGCGGTTCCGCGATTCGCTCAAGGACCGTCCAGGGTTCAAGTGGGTCGAGGACATGTACGCACGCCATCGCGGGACGAGCGCCGAGGTGGCGTAGCCGTCGCGGTCGCGGGTCGCGGGTACCGTCAAAGGAACCGCCGACCATCCACCGAGCCAAGCTCAGTCAGCCCACCAGTCTCGCTGACCCTCCACGTCTTCCCGCGGGTTCTCGCCGAGGTTGGGCGCGCCGAAGACAAGGATCTCGAGGCCCTCCGGCCCGGCCTCGTACCCTCGCCATGTACCGGGCGGAACGCGCACGACGTCCCACTGCTTGACCTCGACGATCTCGTCGTCGAGCTTCATCCGCCCGCTCCCGCCCACGACCACGTACACCTCCTCCTGCTCCTTGTGCGTGTGGCCGTACGGGAACCGGTAGTCGGGCGGAACGTACTGGTAGCTCAGGCCGGATTTCTCGAGTTCGAGCACCTGGGTCGCCAAGCGAAACTCCAGGTCCGGCGCGCCGTCGAAGTTGGACCCGACGTCCTCCAGGTCCTCCTTGAGGTTCCTGAGCGTGAACGGCAAGGCGCAATCCTATGGCACCCGCTCCTCGCGAAAGCGGAAGCGGGGTGACAGCGCAATACTGCGGAGGATGGCGGGCAGAAATGAAGAGGTGGTCCGTCGATTTTTCGCGGTCATAAGCGATGGCCCGGAGCAACTGCAAACGTCGGTTGCCGAATTCTGGGATTCCGACGCCGACTACTACCCGGTGGGAAAGTTTCCGGATTCGCAGCCCTGCCACGGCCTTAACGAGATCTCGCGGTTCTACGGTCGCTTCATGGAGAGTTGGTTCCGCTACGAGAACGCCGTCAAGGAGGTCATCGAGTTGGATGACGAGCGTGTCTTTGCCCACATCACCTTGCACGCCGAAGGTCGCGAGAGCGGGGTGAACCTCGAAGGCGACCTGTACCACGGCCTTTGGTTCCGCCACGGTCGATTTCTTCGCGTAGAGGACCACCTCACCTTGAAAGGGGCCCTCCATGGCCTGGGGCTTCGAGGCGAGACCCTCGAAGCCGCCGGGCTTCGAAGGCGCTAGCGGCAGGCGTCGCGGCAGGGAGCTGCGACACAGTCCCTACGAATACCGCTCCGGCGCAACAGCTCGGGCTTGGCGCGCAGGGTTTGCCGCGCACTTTGCGCGGGTATTGAACCGGCGTTCAGACTCGCATCGGCTCGCTGACCATGAACACCCGATTCCCTCTGGCCGGGTCGCAGGGCGAGCAACTCAATGGGAGGGGATCTCGCCGCCGCGGGATCCGCGTACCTCAGGGAAGGAGCACCTCATGTCACGGTCTCGACTGCTCGCAAGTCTTATCTTCGCCTGCATCTCGGTGGGCGCGCTGGGCTTGGCCGCGCCGGCCCGCGCGGACGTCACATGTTCCGGAACGCTTGGCGTCGGACCCGTCGTCGGCAACGTCATCGTCCCAGCGGGGGCGAGTTGCCAGCTGCTCGGCACGGGGCCGATCACGGGTAACGTGCAGTTCGGGCAAGATTCCAAGCTGCTGACGGAAAACGCGACTGTTGTCGGCAACATCCAGGGCGAGGGCGCCAGGCGGGTCTGGATCTACAACACGATCGTGACTGACATCCAGCTCAAGAAGGTGACCTTCCAGATCATCATCGGGTCAGACAGAACGTGCAAAGCCGACCCGCTCGTCCTCGGCAGAATCCAACTCGAGGAAAACAGCGCGAATATCGGGATCTGCAAAATGAGCACCCGCCAGGATGTGCAGCTGACCAAGAACACAGGCCGGATCCTGGTGGACGACAACACCATCGGGGAGGACCTGCAGGTTGCGGAGAACACCCAGCACGTTCGGATGCGCCTCAACGAGGTGGGAGAGAACATTGAAGTGATCAAGAACACCGGGGGCGTCATGCTGAACGCGAACACGGCGGGGATGAGTATCCAGTGCAGCGACAACGTGCCTCCTCCCATCTCCTACTTCCCGAACACCGCACCAACGAAGGATGGCCAGTGTGCTGGGTTGTAGGCAGCGCGCTAAAGGACCGTCGCTCACGCGCGCAGCATGAACTAGACGAATCCGGCCGGACCTGAACGTCGTCAGGTCCGGCCGGCGACTTCTATGGGTGCCAAAGTGGGCTTGACATCCCATGCCGGCAGGGGTTAGGGTCGCCTCAACGACCGCATAGTTCGTGCGGTCACTAACGGATTTCGGATTTGGGGCAGGGATGATCTCAGTGGCAGGACGCCTACGCGCTTCCGCGCACAGGAGTCAACACGTGAGTGCCAAGGCTGTTTTTGTCTTGGGACTGGCGGCGCTGTTGGCATCCGCTTTGTTCGCTTCTCCCGCCGGGGCGACAGGAGGCTCGAGGGGCGCGACCGGAGCAACGGGTTTGAAGGGCGCGACCGGGGCAACGGGCTTGAAGGGCGCGACCGGCTCCAAGGGCGCGACCGGCTCGAAGGGCGCGACCGGCTCGAAGGGCGCGACCGGGGCAACGGGCTCGAAGGGCGCGACCGGCCTGACCGGCGCGATCGGAGCTACCGGGCTCACCGGCGCGACAGGTGCCAGCGGCGCGACAGGTGCCAGCGGCGCGACAGGTGCCAGCGGCGCGACAGGTGCCAGCGGCGCTACCGGGCTCACCGGAGCTACCGGGCTCACCGGCCCGACAGGTGCGACAGGTGCGACAGGTGCCACCGGCGCAACCGGGCTCACGGGCGCTACCGGCGCGACCGGCCTCACCGGCCCAACGGGCCTCACGGGTGACACCGGGGCCACAGGTGACACTGGGACGTCCGGCGACACCGGGGCTACGGGTGACACCGGCGCAACCGGCGCGACCGGGCTCACCGGCGCGACGGGCCTCACCGGGGCGACTGGCGCAACTGGGCTTACCGGTGACACCGGGGCCGCGGGCGATACTGGCGCAACCGGCGACACCGGGGCGACTGGCGCGACCGGCGACGCCGGGGCTACTGGCGACAGCGGGGCGACGGGTGACACCGGGGCCACAGGTGACACTGGGACGTCCGGCGACACCGGGGCTACGGGTGACACCGGGCGCGACCGGGCTCACCGGCGCGACGGGCCTCACCGGGGCGACGGGCGCAACAGGGCTTACCGGTGACACCGGGGCCGCGGGCGATACTGGCGCGACCGGCGACACTGGTTCGGCCGGCGCAACCGGCGACACCGGGGCTACGGGTGACACCGGGGCGGCGGGCGATACTGGCGCGACCGGCGACACTGGTTCGGCCGGCGCAACCGGCGACACCGGGGCTACGGGTGACACCGGCGCGGCCGGCGCGACCGGGCTCACCGGGGCGACGGGCCTCACCGGGGCGACTGGGGATACAGGTCTTACGGGCGATACCGGCTCAACCGGCGACACTGGGGCGACGGGTGACACCGGCGCGGCCGGCGCGACCGGGCTCACCGGCGCGACGGGCCTCACCGGGGCGACTGGCGCAACTGGGCTCACCGGTGACACCGGGGCCGCGGGCGATACTGGCGCGACCGGCGACACTGGGGCGACGGGTGACACCGGCGCGGCCGGCGCAACCGGCGACACTGGGGCGACCGGCGATACCGGCGCCACTGGTGACACCGGGGCGGCCGGGGCGACCGGGCTCACCGGCGCGACGGGCCTCACCGGGGCGACTGGCGCAACTGGGCTCACCGGTGACACCGGGGCCACTGGCGCGACCGGCGACACTGGCGCGACCGGCGACACCGGCGCCACTGGTGACACCGGGGCGGCCGGGCTTACCGGGGCGACGGGCCTCACCGGGGCGACTGGGGCAACTGGTCTCACCGGTGACACCGGGACTGCCGGCGACACTGGCGCTACGGGAGACACCGGTGCGACCGGGGCGACGGGCCTTACGGGCGACACTGGCGCGACCGGCGACACTGGCGCGACGGGCGACACCGGCGCTACGGGCGACACGGGCGCTACCGGTGACACCGGGGCTACCGGTGCGACCGGGCTCACCGGGGCGACCGGCGAGACGGGACTTACGGGAGCGACCGGCGCGACCGGAGCTGCGGGTGCTACCGGGCTCACCGGGGCGACCGGCGAGACGGGCCTTACGGGGGCAACCGGCGAGAGCGGCACCGGCGCTGCGGGTGCCACCGGTGCTACCGGGCTCACGGGTGACACAGGCCTCGCACGGGCGCCACGGGTCTCACGGGCGCGACCGGGCTCACCGGCGCCACCGGCGCGAGTGGCCTCACGGGTGCAACGGGCACCGAAGGAGCGACCGGCGCGACGGGCCCGGCAGGCACCGCGATTACGGGCAGGTCACTGTGGTTCCAGTCGGCCAACAACAACGCGTCCAACAACGAGTGCCTTGGTCACCAACACTTCGACCAACACGCCTCCTGTACGGGCACCGCTCATAGCTTCAACTTCACCTACAACGTGAAGGCGGCCGGTACCGTCAAGTCGATCTGGGCCGAGGTCAACAGCGCACCGTCATCGGGGGTCACATGGCAGGTGACGGTCAGAAAGAACGGGCTAACGACAGCCGGAAACTCTCTGTCCTGCACGATCAGCGGGCCCTCGGCGACGGCCTGCGAGACAAGTGGGTCGGTGATCGTTGCCGACGGCGACTTCCTGACAGTCTTCGTCAGCCGCACCGCCGGCAGCGGCAACGACCGGATGTGGAAGACGTACGTCGTCCTCGGGTAGCTAGTCCGATCAGCGCCGTGAAGTTGACCAGCGGGGGCCTGAGGCCCCCGCTGATGTCGTTTGCTTGCGTGCAGGCGCTGCGGAACCTGTCAAGGCGCCGCCGCCCGGGCCGATAACCGGTCTTAGATCGCCGGAGACCCTGAGCACAGAACGCAGTAAGGGATAAAGCCGCTTCTCATGCCCACCTACTCGCTGGTAGTCCCCGCCTACAACGAGGAGGGCGTGATCGAGGAGTTGGCCGCCCGCCTCACCGACGTCATGGATGCGCTGGACGGCGACGCGGAAGCCATCCTCGTCGATGACGGGAGCCGCGACCGGACCCACGAGATGATGGTCGCCGCTGCGCGTGAGGAACCACGCCTGCGCGTGGTCAGACTCTCGCGGAACTTCGGACACCAGATCGCGCTCACCGCAGGGGTCGATCTCGCGGCAGGTGACGCGGTGATCGTGCTGGACGCGGACCTCCAGGATCCGCCGGAGGTCATCCCGGAGCTTGCCGCGCGCTGGCGCGAGGGCTACGACATCGTCTACGCGGTGCGCGACGTCCGCGAGGGCGAGACGGGTTTGAAGCGGGCGACAGCAGCCGCCTTCTATCGAGCCTTCAACCGGATCTCCGAAGTCAAGAATCCCGTCGACGTCGGTGACTTCAGGCTCGTCGACCGGCGGGCGCTCGACGTGTTCGGCCAGATGCGGGAGAGCAACCGTTTCGTTCGCGGCATGTTCAGCTGGATCGGACTCCGGCAGACGGGCGTCGTCTACAGACGTCAGGAGCGCTTCGCCGGCGAAACGAAATACCCGCTCAGCAAGATGCTCCGCTTTGCTACGACCGGAGTGATCAGCTTCTCCGCGGCGCCCTTGCGCGCAGCGCTCAATCTCGGCTTCTTCGTCTCCGTCGTGGCCTTCGCTCTCGGGATCTGGAGCCTGATCGTGAAGCTCACCGGGCTCTATGTGGTCCCCGGCTGGACGTCGATCGTCGTCGTGACGACCTTTCTCGGCGGGATCCAGCTCGTGGTCCTGGGCGTGATCGGCGAGTACATCGGCGACATCCATGCGGAGGTGAAGCGGCGGCCGCTCTACGTCGTCAGCGAACTCGAGAACTTCCCCGACCTGCCGGCGGAGCTCCCACCGCGCGCGGTCGTGGCCGAGCGGCGAGTATTGGAACCCACGCCCGTAGCGAGCAGGGCGGGGCCCACGTCCAACGGCGCCTGAGCACTGTCGCACCCTTCAGGCGTACAGTCGCTCGATCACTTCGGTGTCGCGACCTTCTCCTCTCGCGCCCTAGTGCGCACTTCCTCCGGGAAGCTCGCCGGACGGCGAAGAAGCGCAATGCGGCGGGGAACGAACACGAACGCGATCAATGTGAGCGCTCCGATCAAGAGCAGCAGTGGGTAGTGGCCATAGGGCTCGTAGCGGAACCTGACCTCGTGTCTCCCCGCCGGCACCTCGACTCCGACCAGGCTTGGCGCCATCATCGTGGCCCTTTCGGGCAAACCGTCCACGGTCACCGTCCACCGCGGGTCGTACGAGGCCTTGAGAAGGACGACGCTGGGCCGGCTCGCTTCCACGGTTGCCTCGAAGACGCCGTCTTGCCCTTTGGGGGCCTGCGCGAGGACCGTTCCGGCCGCCCCGGGCGGCGGTGTCGAGCCGGAGAAGGTCGGGCGCGGCTCCGCTCCTCTGGCGAACGCGACGCCCGGATAGATCCCTTCGGTGGCCGACTCCGATCCCATGAAGCCCTGCACGGACGACAGGAGGTTGGTGCGATCCGCCGTGATCGGCGCGGCACGATCCACGACCTGGAAGTAGCCGCTCGTCGTCACCTCCCAGAGCCGATAGTTGCCGCTCGCCGCGAGGCGGGCAGCAGGGACCTCCGGCCGGCGGCCGGGCGGGAGGATCACGTACCGCACGTTGAACATCTGATAGTGCGCCGGATTCGTCTCGTCGAAGGCGGCCTCTGTGTCGTTTGAGAGCGATGCGATCGTCCGAAACGTGAAACCGATCGCGTCCACGTCGCGGTCGCAGAGCCACGCATACACAGGTATGACGCCGACGAGGAAGTCGGTTCCCCAGTTACTCCGCAGGCCCGCGTAGACTCGCCCGTCGCCGCGCGCCTTCACCATCGCGACGAGCCGGTCGATGTCGCGCCCGTCAGTCCTCTCGGCTGCCCGCTGGCCATCGATCAGTTTGGCTCCATGCCGGTTGTAGTCGGCGCGTTCGATCCAGGCGGGCGCCAAGACCGCGATGCATGCGAGCAGCGACGCGGCGGCTGCGACCACCGCGACCCTGCTCGGCGCTACCCGGACCGCCGCAAGCGGGGCCGCCCATCGTGACGCAGTTCGGAGCAGCCACGCCAGCCCGACTCCCGCGAGCATGATCCCGGCCAGATGGACTCCCATGACGAAGCGGTGGACCTGGACGTCCTTGAAGCCGGGCAGGAGATCCAGGAGCCACCCTAGTGTCGGGCGTCCGAAGAAGAGGAGAAGGCTGAGGGCGAAGGCGCCTAGGAGCGCACGGGCGCGCACGTCGTCCCGCGCCCGTAACGCACAAACGACGACGCCGACGAAGACAAGCAAGGTCACAATCGGGAGACGCTCGTGGTCGAAGAGCCCACCGGTGAAGAGCCACTCGAGCACCTGTCCCGCGCCGTACGAGTCGCTCAAGTCCGAGCCCTTGTAGAACTCGCTCTGCGTCGACCATTTCGCGTCGGCGAGCAGCGGCACGAGCACCCATGCGGCCACGAGCAGTGATCCGGCGCTCACGGCGGCCGCACGGCCGACCCGCCGGAAGAACGCATCGCCCAGGACGAGCACCCAGACGCCGATCGTGAGGAGCGCGAGGTAACCGGTGATGAAGTGGCAGGCGATCGTCAGCGCGAGCGCCGCGGCTGCGGCCGCGTAGTGCTTGCCGTGGGCAACCGCGCGCCAGGTAAGTCCCCAGGCGATCGGAAGCAGCCACATCGCCCAGAGCTGCGAGTAAACACCGTATCCCCGAAAGACGTAGCTGCTGTGCTCGTAGCCGTATCCGGGCGCGCTGACGACCAGCGGCGCGACGGCGGCCGCAGCCGCCGCGGTCCACCTGTCCCAGCCCAGTAGGCGCGTGCCAAGGTAGACGGAGATCGGCCACAGGGCCAGGAGCAGGTACACGATCCACTGATAGGTGTCCTGATCGCCTGCGCCGGTCGCGCGTGCCGCGAAGGCCGTGAGTGTCTCCGGGAGGCTCTGGTAGTGATGGAAGAAGGACGAGCCGAGCGAGAGGTTCGGGAACCATCCGTCGAGCGGGACCCGACCCTCTCCGATCTGCTGATCGGCCCAGCGCACCATCTGGAGATGAAACGCACTGTCGTTGAGGTTCTGCACCGGCTTGGTCTCGGCCCGCAGGGTGATGAGCCCGAAGACGCATGCCAGGCCAACGAGCGAGATCGGTACCCAGCGCGCCAGGCTCGCCCGCAGGGAGGCGGATGCTTCGGCGCCAGGCGCGGATTCGCGCGGGCGCGGAGGCCGGACTGCAAGTCTCGAGACCGGCTCAGCGCCGTCGCCGGCGGGTGCCGGCTCGTCGGCCGACGACCGCTCGGCCCAGCGGAGGCCGACCCACGCCGTGGCGAAGACAACCGCGGTGACCGCGAGCGACCAGATCGTTCGCTGCCATGTGTCGTTCGCAAAGCCGCCGAAGATCCAATCGAACCACGGCTGGTAGTGAAAGTCCTGGACGCCCCATTGCGAGTTGAAGTAGGCGTACGGGTACCACAGGTTGAGGAGGAAGAGACCGGAGAGCGCGGCGTATGACAGCCGCAGCGGGCGCGCGAAGGCGAACACTGCGAGGCAAGCGAGCGCGACGAACATGTACCGCTCGTGCATGCGCGTCAAGAGGGTGTAGGCGAGCAGGCCGATGACGGCCGCGCCGACGGTCAGCACGAGCGCCTCGCGGGCACCGCGCTCGATCGCCCGGTGTACGCGCCAGAGCACCAGCGCGACTCCGGCCACGAACAGGAGCATGCCGATGTGCAGCGCCGAGATCCCGGCGATCGTCATGACGTTGTCGCCGATCGAATCGTTCCGCCAAGACCCGAGCGCACCCCAGAGGTTGAACGCATTCGCGCTCGTAACGGGATAGACAGAGGCCGCGTCCTGGTAGAAGCGAATCAGCGAAATCGGCCCCAGCCCGAACGCGAGTCCCGAGACCGCCCAGAGGACCAGCGCCGGGACTGCTACGAGCCCGATGCTGAGCACACCATCGATCAGCTCCGAACGGGAGCGACGGTGGAGGTATCGCCGGTAGAGCGCGTACAGCATGACCGGGAGGGCGAAAGACGTCTGAGGCTTCATCGAGAAGGCGACGGCGAAAACGAGCAAGGCGGTGACGTCCCGGTGCAGCGAGTGCTTTCCGGTGAAGAGCAGGAGGATCGACAACAACACGAACATGGCCGGCACCGCGTCCACCTGCCCCCAGCCTGCGCTGAGGGCGATGACCGCAGGGTTGAAGAGCACGGCTGCGGCGACCAGCGCCCGCACGGGAACCCGTTCTCCTACGGCCGCGGGAGCGATCCGGGCCGCGAGCGTTCCGGCGATCCAGGCGAGCCCGAGGTCGGCGAGGATCGCGGGCAGCTTGAGCAGCAGATACCCCGGCGCCGTGGAGATCTTGCTGGTCAGCCAGAGGACGTACAGGTAACCCGGGGGGTAGTCGGCGAACTGCCCCTGGTCATAGAAGTCCTGGGTCCCCACCTCGGCCAGCGTCGACGCCCACATCTGGAAAAGCCGCAGGTCTCCGTAGAACCCCGCATGCGGCGCGATCAGGACCCGCAGGAGGAAGGCGACCGCGAACATCGCGATCAGCCCCGCGGGTGTATCGAGGCGCCAACCAAGCCGTCCGAATGGCTCGCGGAGTCCTCCGTGCAGGCTCGAGGCGGGCTCGGGTTTCATCTCGCGCGAACGGGCCGCCGGCGCGGCTCAGCCGATGGTGCTGACCCGACCGGAGGAGACGAGCCTCCGGACCTGGTCCGCGGACGGGTGGAAGACCTCGACCTGGAAGTCCGACCCTGGATAGGCGAGATGGATGCTCTTCGGGTAGCTCTTGTCGATGACGGCGAGCCCTCCGTCCTCGAGCTTGATCGGCACCTGGGTCTCCTCCTTTGCCAAAGCTCTCGATCGACCGGAACGCGCCGGGGAACGGATACGTGGCGACGCTCAGGTACGGCTTCGGCGTGCCGACCTTCACCCCCCGCGGAAGGTATCGGATGATGACCTTTCCACCTGGCGCGCGGATCAGCTCGTAGGTAGAGGCGCTCCTCGAGCCGACCCAGTAGATCGGGTGGCCGAGGGAGCGGACCAGCGACCTGAGATCTCCCAGCGAGGCCGAAGTGGGCGCGGCCTGCTTGCCCAACGCGGTCAGCTGGCCCGCCCTGAGCATCGTGGCGGCCGCGCCGCGAACCGGGTCGAAGACCTCAACCTGATGGTTGCCGCCCGGGTACGCCACATGGATGCTTTGGGGGTAGCGCTTGGCGAACACGGCGATGCCCTTGTCGGGAATCTTGAAGGAGTCCGAGTCGGACTTCCTGGCTGCTTTCCTGATCGCCGGGAACGCGCCCGGGAAGGGGTAGGTGGCAACGCTCAAATGCGGCTTGTCGTCGCCGACCGCCACTCCCTCCGGCAGGTAGCGGATGATGATCGCTCCATTCGACGGACGGATCAGCTCATAGGTGTAGCCGTCCCGCGGCCCGACCCAGTAGACCGGGTGGCCTACCGATTCCGCCAGGTTTCTGATCTGATCGACCGAGACTGCCCTGGCGTTGGACGACGAGGAGTCACCATTGTCTCGCAGAACCAGCCAGACGATGAGTGCCGCCGCGAGCGCGAGGACGATCAGAGCGCCGATCCGGAAGCGCCGTCTTCGAATCGGTGAACTCGGGGTGGTTTTTGCGAAGGTCTCTTCCATGATCCCAGGAAATGCGCGCAAATCCAGCACAAAGACTAACGCGCAGACGGCTGAGCGTACGCATAACCACCATAGGCTCGATCGGCAGTTCGCGCGCTTCTTGTTTGTGGGCCTGGGAAATACGGCGCTCAGCTTCGTGGCCTACCGGCTGCTGCTCGAGCTCGGGATTCCGTATGTGATCGCCGCGGCGCTGGGGTTCGGTGTCGGTGCCGTGAACGGTTACGTGTTCAACCGGCGTTGGACCTTCGCCGCGCGCGATTCGGCGCGCGCCCGGGTCGTCTACGTCGCCGTCCAGGTGGTTGGCGCGGCCTCGACCAGCCTACTCGTCCTGCTTCTTGTTGATGGAGTTGGAGTCGACAAGGTTGGCGCCTACATCGCGACGGTCCCGCCGGTAACCGTGTGCACGTTCATGGCCAATCGCTGGTGGACGTTCGCCGATCGGAACTGACGTGACTGAAGCTAGCCGCCCCGGCGCTGGCCACGACCACCATCGCGATCGCGAGCAGCTCGCGCGCACCGAGGTCCTGGCCGAGCACCACGAAGCCGGCCAGCGCAGCGACCGCCGGGTCGAGCGACATCAGCACGCCGAACACCGCCTCCGGGAGCCGGCGCAGCGCCTCTAGCTCGAGCGAGTACGGAAGCACCGAGGAAGCGAGTGCCACGACGAGCGCCGAGCCCAGCAGGTCGGGCTCGGCGATCGCGCCGCCCTCCGCCTGGATCACGCCCGCCGGGAGCACGATCAGCGCACCGACGGCCATTGCGAGCGCGAGCCCCGAGCCGCCCGGGAACGCCGCGCCAGTGCGCTTGCTCAGGTAGATGTAGGCCATCCAGCACGCGGCGGCGAAGAGCGCGAAGCCGACACCGGCCGCGTCCACCGATCCGCCGCCGGGGTCGACGAGCACTACGATGCCGACCGCGGCAAGCGCGATCCACACCCCGTCGAGCGGTCGCCGCGAGCCGATCACCGCCACGAGCAGCGGGCCGGCGAACTCGATCGTTACCGCGACGCCGAGCGGGATCCGGTCGATCGCCTCGTAGAACGACCAGTTCATCAGCCCGAGCGCAACGCCGAACGCCCCGGCCAGCCGCAGGTCGCCGGCCAGCCGGGGGCGCCAGATCGCCCACAACACGATCGCCGCGAACGCCAGCCGCAGGAACGCCGCACCCGCCGGACCCAGTTCGTCGAACAGCGTCACGGCGAACGCCGCACCGATCTGCACCGACACCGCCGCGGCGAGCACCAGGCCCGTAGCGGCCGCGCGCTCCCGGCCCACGGGCGGCCGCAGCCCGTCGACGTCCCGGTTCATCCCGCGAAATCTACGTCAGCCCGGCGGCTTCGATGGCTTCCGCATGAGTCAGAAAGTCGCGGATGCGAACGATCTTCCCCGCTCGAAGGTCAAAGACTTCTCCGACTTCCTGCCTGAACTCGATGCCGGTTGCCCGGGCGGTCAAGTCCAGGTGACCGAGCGCGAGGACCGACTCGCCGAGGTCGCGGAACTCCTGGGGCCGATTGGTGAGGCGTTTCCACGCCTCGCCGCGGTCCTGCCTCCAAATCTTTCGCGCGCCGTCATGCCCCCGGTAAGTAGTTCCCTTTCCCTCAAGGCCCGGCTCGATCGCAGGGTGCCACTCGACGTCGGCATCGAGCTCGGCCAAAAAGGCGTCCAGATCATCGGCATTCCACGCCTCGACGGCGCGTTGGACGCTCTCCACGTTCTCTTGCGACATCGCCGAGAGATATTAGGGTTCATACGATGAAGCGCTTCCTTGTCACCGGGTGTCCGCGTTCGGGCACCAGGTACGCGGCCACGCTGTACCAGCATCTCGGCGTTCACATCGAGCATGAGAGAGTCTTCGGGGTCGGCGTGGCTATGGGCAACCGACCCGTGCGCTGGCGTGTACTCGAAGGTGACGTGTCGTGGCTGGCCGTCCCTTCCCTGCCCCTCGACGACGTGGTCGTCATGCATCAGGTCCGGCACCCACTCGAGTTCGTGCGCTCGGTCGTGGGGTTCGGCTTCCTCTCCGACGAGCGTGCCGACTTGGCCTTCCCCAAGGTGGTGCGCCACCATGCGCCGGAGGTGTACGAGCCCAGCTCGCAGATCGAGCGCGGCGCGACGATGTGGCGGGTCTGGAACGAAAGGGCGGCACCGCACGCCGCGATCACCTACCGAGTCGAGGACCTCGACGCCGGCCTGCTCCTCGACCTCTGCCGCCTGATAGAGCTGCCCGTATCCGACAAGCAGGCGGAGTTCGCGATCGAAACCCTCCCAAAGAACATCAACCAACGGGCTCGTGACGAGTCCGTCTCGTGGGAGGCGATCGAGCCCATCGTCGGGAAGGCTGCAGCCCGCTTCGGCTACAGCGGCGAACCCGGCGCACAGGCAGGGTCCGCCTAGCTTTGCAGCGCGTCCTCCGCGGGCGCTTCCGTCTTGTTCTCCGGCGCGTCCTGGGCCTTCTTGGGCGCGGCCCGCTGGACCGTCTCACAAGACCCCTTGGGCTTGGAAGGCGTGGCGTCGCCGATCACGTCCGTGCTGTCCAGGAGCGCGACGTCCTTTGTTCCCGGGCCGCAGATGACGGTGTCCGGCTCACCGTCACGGGTGTGGAAGCCGTCGTTGCCGGGCCCGCCGTCCAGCGTGTCCGCGCCCGGCAGGGCGACATCCGCCCCGGCGAGTCCCCAGAGGTCGTCATTGCCGATGCCGCCAAGCAGAACGTCGACGCCCTGATTCCCGAACAGCTTGTCGTTGCCGGCGTCTCCCATCACGCCATCGTCGCCGCGTCCTCCGGAAGCGGTGTCGTTTCCAGTGTTGCCGATCACCTGGTCGGCGTCGTCGCCGCCGTGGACCCGGTCATTCCCCTCGCCGCCCGTGATGCGGTCGACGCCGGGACCACCGAAGGACGAGTCGCGCCCACCGGCGCCGCTGAGGCTGTCATCGCCCGCATTGCCGGCTAGGAAGTCGTTGCCGATGAAGCCGTCCACCGTGTCGTTGCCGGCGTTACCAAACAGCCGATCGTCGCCAACTCCGCCGCTCACCAGGTCATTCCCGGAGCCGCCGAGGACGCGATCGTTGTCGAGGTTGCCGTAGAGCCTGTCGCGCCCGGGACCTCTGCCGCCCGAGATGAAGTCGCCGCCGGTACCGCCGCTCACGATGTCGTTGCCACGTCCCGCGTAGACCGTGTCGTCGCCGCCCAGCGCCCGCACCCGATCCCTGCCGCCTCTCGCCTTGATCGCGTCGGCGTCGTCGCTGCCCGTGATGCGCTGAGCGCGGTTCGTCCCACTGATCAGCTCAGCGGTCGCCACCGGCGTGACAAGCACGGCAGTGCAGCACGTTAGTGCGACGACAGTTGCTGATCCAATCCGAGGTCTCGTCACTGCACTCCTCCCCATGAGCTGGCAGAACCTTCCGCTTAACTTTCCCGGAGCCTCTTGAGTTGGGATTGACGCTTCGTTAAGCGCGTCTTAAGCCCTATCAGGGCACGAACACGCCCTGCGTCATGAACAGCGTGTCGCCCTCCGGGGTGGCGGAGTCACCGTCGGGGCCGCCGTCGTACACACCGACCCGGCCAAGCTCCCAGATCGCGCGCTTGCCTTCCAAGGCGGTGTTGGCAGCGCCGTAGACCGCATCCGCTGTCGTCGTGAGCTCGCAGGTGCTGCCCACGTTGTTGGGCGTGGCAGTCACACCGCAGGGAATGGTCGCCTCGAAGGTCGTGTTCGAGGTCCCGGTCTCCGTACCGCCTCCTGGCGCGACACCGTTGTTGCGGTCCGTGATCTGCAGCGCGATCCTCGCCTGTACTTCGCCGGTGTAGTCGTCACCCCCGGACACGTTCGCGGGTCCGCAGGGCGAGGCTCCGGCCTGGCAGCGCACGTCGGTGATGTTCACGGTGATCGCGACGTTGGCGTCGTCGCTCCCTCCGGGGGCGCCTGCGATCGTCGTGAACCGCAGGGAGCCGACCGACTTCGCGGGCGCGCCGTTGGCATCGAAGGTGCCGACCGTGAGGTTGCCCGATGACTGTGCCGGGTTGCACGAGGGAGAGGCCAGAGGCGCCCCGTGAGTGTGGTCAGGCGAAGTGCACTCGCTGTAGGCGGGCACCAGCGGTACGCGCATCGGCGACGCCCCATTCGGACGCACGTAGTCGTCGAGGACGGTAGTGTCGTTTTCGAACGGCACGTAGTCGCGACAGGGCTCGCCGCGCAGGCCCGGACACGGCGGAAGCTGATCCGGCACGTCGACGCCGGGCACCTGCGGGAGGACGAGGCGGGACGGCATCCCGTTGCCGTAGCCGATCTCGACCTCCGCCGTGCCGGCGGGCTCGGTCTCGCTGAACGACCAGATCGGCTGGTCGCCGTTGGGCGCCGCGACCCTGACCCGGATGCGCGAGCCCACGCGATAGGCGTGCCCCTCGTAGTAGAGCGGGACCGTGACAGGCACGAACTGGTCGGGCGGCATCGGCGCGACGTCGGCCTCGCGCAGGCTGAGAACCGGCTCGAGCTCGGTGCTCTTGGCCTCGTCGAGCGCTCGCGACTCGGCTCGCACCCAGCCGTTCTGCACGAAGGTCTCCTTGCCGTCCGGCCGGACCTCGCTGATCGTCGCCTGAAGGTCGACGTTGGGCGCGGAGGAGCGCACCCAGAGGTCCACCCGGCCGGAGCCGACGACGGTCGTGTCCGCGCTCAGCGGCTCGGTCACGTAGGCGACGGCGTTCCGGGCCGGATCCTGCGACCACTGGTAGGGCGGCGTGGCGGTCCAAAGACCGTTGTCCCCCGCGCCGGTGTCGCCGGTGAAGTCGGTCAGTGGCCGCGCGTCCGCATCCCACGTGAAAGCGTCGGCGCGGGGGGCGCCGGCGGCGGGCGCGTCAGCGAGGGTGCCATCGGGCGCCAGGTACCAGGAGCGAGCAGTCGTGCCAGGGACCGGGAAGGCGGCGAACGAGTGCTCGAACGCCGGGTAGGGCCAGCCGGGATTGCCCGAGTTGCCGGCGCCGTTGTCGAACAGGACGCGGATCGGCAGCTGTGCCTCGAACGCGTCCTTTGCGAGCTGATAGGTCGGCATCGCCTGGATCGGGTCCGGCGGCAAAGTCATGGCCGGTGGCGCGCACTGATCCCCGATACAGGGCCCGTCGATTCCGAAGACCGCCTGGAAGACGACCGGCGCGGTGGCCTGGATGAAGGCCGTTTGGTTGGGCGGCGGCGCCTGCTGCCCGACGTAGATATTCCAGAAGTCGTACAGGCGGTTGTAGATCTCGGGACTGAGCGAGTCCACGTGCGTGCCGTTCGTGAATGTGAACCATTTCTTGTCCGTCCCGGTCATGCGCTTTGCGAGCGTCGGGCAGTGGCCGCCGGTCTGCTCGTCGGTCCACTGGCAGGCCATGAAGACGGGGACGTCGATCTCGTCAACGAACGTGAGTGGGGACAGCGGATCGGCGACCTCGGGCACGTAGTGGTCGTTGTCGCGGATCTTCGTCTCGAGGTCGGCGGCCTCCGGGTGCAGGTCTTGGTTGTCCTCGCAGGTCGTATCGCCCTCCGCGACGCGCTGCACGGCCCAGGCCTGAGCGCCGTTGTTGGGATCGGCGGGGTCGGCCGGCCTCGACTCGCGCATCCGCTCCTGCGCCCACGCGTAGGCGAACCCGGTGTTCAGCATGCCGCCCGGATAGAGCGTCGTCTGCACCTGGTCGATCACGGACAGAGGCGCGATCGCAGCCAGGCTCGGCGGCCGGGTCTGCGCGGTGAAGAGCTGGCTGATGCCGCCGTAGGAGATGCCCATCATCCCGACCTTGTTGTGGGCGACCCACGGTTGGCGCGAGACCGTCTCGACCACGTCGTAGCCGTCGAGGTTCTGCAACGGCTCGAAGAAGTCGAACGCGCCTCCTGAGCAGCCGGTGCCGCGCATGTTGACGTCGACGACCGTGAACCCCATCAGGTTGGCGAGGGTCGCGATGCCGCTCTGTGGCCCTTCCGGCCTCGCGTAGCCGTAGCCCGAGTACTCGATCAGCGTTGGAGACGGCACGCTGTTGCCGGCCGGGTTGGGCGGCAGGTCGACGCCCCCGACGTTCGTCACGTCAGTCGGCGGATGGACCGAGTAGGCGAGCTTGGTGCCGTCGCGCATGGTCATGTAGCCGTAGCCGTCGTTGGGGATGCTCTGGTCGTAGACGTCCGTCGAGGGCGGCGCCGAGTCCGTCGTCAGTACCGTCAGCGGGTCGGAGGTCTCGCTGGTGGAGTCGAGCCGGACGCGGTAGCCGCTCCCGGGCGTTACGTTGCGGAACAGGGCCCCGCCGCGCTGGTTGGCACTCCTCGTCGCGACCACGCCGTCGCCGGAGTCGAGGAGGGAGATCCCGGCCCCGGCGGGAAGGTCGGTGACGTACACCTGCTCGACGCTGCCGCGCGCGTTGAAGGTCGCAGCGCTGGCGCTGCTCGCGAGCACGAGAGCGAACGCAGCTCCCGCTAGGAAAAGCGAAATGCCACGTAGGACCCAACGCGCTGATGCCGACACGAACCCCTCCCGGTTAATAAAGCCTTGTAGCGCCGTCTACCCGCGACGCGGCCGCTCCCAAACTCATCCGGCGGGCGAAGGTGCCGGTATCGCGGCCTACGTCATCGCTCCGAACGATTCAGTCACCCGACGGACGCGACCAAGGAGCCGCGGGCCTAGGTTTGGGCGTGTCCGTAGGCACCACGACGAAAGGAAGGTCCCACAGTGACCGATTCCCCCAACATTCCGACCGTCGTCCTCGTTCACGGCGGGTTTGCGGATGCCTCGTATTGGGCCCCCGTGATCAGGGATCTGCAGAAAAACGACGTGCCGGTGCTGGCACCGCCCAACCCGCTGCGTGGCCTGGCCCATGACGCCGAATACGTCGCCAGCTACGTCAATCAGGTGGACGGGCCGGTACTGCTGGTCGGCCATTCCTATGGAGGCGCGGTGATCTCCGTCGCGGGCGCCTCGACGCCCAATGCCGTCGGCTTGGTCTACGTCGCGGCGTTTGTGCTCGACGAGGGCGAGTCCTTCGGCGAGATCTTCGGCCGCTTCGGAGAAACGCCTCTGGTCGGGGCCGTCCGGCCGGGCAGCTACCCGCTTCCGAACGGCGAGACCGCGGTCGAGCTGACGATCGCCCCCGAGCTCTACCAGGAGGCGTTCGCAGCGGACCTCCCGACGGATGTCATCGAGGTCCTGGCTGTCAGCCAGCGGCCATTCGCCGCGATCTTCGAGGACCGGGCCGAGGCCGCGGCCTGGAAGTCGCTGCCCTCATGGGCCATCGTGGCGACAGCGGACAAGGCGATTCCGCCGGACGGCGAGCGGTTCATGGCAGAACGTGCTGGAGCGGACACCATCGAGGTCGATGCCTCGCACTCGATCGCGCTCTCGCAGCCAGGCGCGGTCGCCGAGGTCATCCGGACTGCGGTGAACGCCACATCCGATTCCACGGTCAGCGCCTGATCGAAGCCAGGCTTCGACGTCCAGGTCAAATGTGCCCCGCGCTCGCTCGCCGAGCGCGGGGCACACACCCGCCGCCTGGCGGCGTCGCCCCCCGCGAAACGTGCTCGTGCGAGGATGTCCGTGTCATGCTCGGCGGGGTGCGCGATCATGCAGAGCCGCTTCTCGGTCGAGGCGCCGAGACGGAGTTGCTGAGGTCGCTGCTCGACGGGATTCACAGCAGCGGAGGTGCGCTCGTGCTGCGTGGCGAGCCCGGCATCGGAAAGTCCCGGTTGCTGGCGGCGGCGGCCGCCCTTGCGCACGAGCGCGACATCGCGACGTTGAGCACGACTGGGGTTCACTCGGAGGCTCGCCTTGCCTTCTCGGGGCTCCATCAGCTCCTGCGCCCTGTGCGTGACCGCGCTGCGGAATTGCCTCCCGCTCACCGCGCTGCCCTCGACGCGGCGTTCGGCGTCGGCGACGGTGCTCCGCCCGAGCGGTTTCGTATCGCCCTGGCGGTCCTCGACCTGCTCTCCGAGGTCGCGGCCGAGGCGCCGCTGCTGGTCGTCGCCGAGGATGCCCACTGGCTTGACCCCGCGACTACGGACGTGCTCGCGTTCGTCGCCCGCCGCCTGGAGTCTGACCCCATAGTCCTGCTGGCGGCAGTGCGGAACGGATACCCATCGCCGCTCGACAACGCCGGGCTGCCGGAGCACCTTCTCGGCCCCCTCGACCCGGTCGCGGCGGCGGAACTGCTGGACTCGTCGGCGCAGCCACTCAGCGCGACGGTACGAAACCGCCTTCTCCGGCAAGCCGGCGGCAACCCGCTCGCGCTCATCGAGCTCCCGGTCGCGGCCGCGCGCCTCGAGCCGGGTGCGCCGATGCCCGGCGTAGTGCCCCTCACTGAGCGCCTTGAGCAGGCATTCGCAGCTCGGGTATCCGATCTGCCCGAGACGACCCGCCTGCTCCTCGTGGCCGCGGCGCTCAATGACGGCGAGAACGTGAGCGAGGTCGTTGATGCCGCGAGCGCCGTCGCCGGCGTCAGATTGGACCTCGACTCTTTCGAGCCCGCTGTCGAAGCGACGTTAGTCGAGCTCGACGAGCAAACGGTGCGCTTTCGGCACCCCCTCATGCGATCGGCGGTACGCCAAGGCGCGAGCGTGCCGCAGCGCCGGCGCGTGCACGAGGCACTGGCCGGGACGCTCGATGCCCACCCCGACCGTCGAGTCTGGCACCGTGCTGCACTCGTCAGCGGAGTGCACGAGGACGTCGCCTTGGAGCTCGAGGACGCGGGCCGGCGAGCACGGGGGCGCGGGGCGATCGACGTCGCGGTCGCCGCTCTACGGCGCGCCGCGGAGCTCGGCGAACCCGCCCGGCGCGGCAGGCGCCTGCTCGCTGCGGCAGAACTTGCCTTCGAGGTCGGACAGCCAGACGTCGTGGCTCTTCTGCTGCGTGAAGTCGAGCGGCTCGAGCCTGGCCCCCTCGAACGTGCACGCGCCACCTGGATCGAGGAGATCGTCTTTATGCGGCCGCTTGGCGACGCCGCGCGATTCACGAAGGTGATCGCAGCCGCCGAGCAGGCCGGTGAATCCGGCGATCACGACCTGCACGTCGACCTGCTCTGGCTCGTGGCCTCGCGCGCGTGGTGGGTGGACCCCGGCCCCGCCGCCAGGCGGGTGCTGATCGAGGCAGCGCATCGACTGGGCGGTGCCGACGCGGCCGATCCGCGCGTGTTCGCCATCCACGCCTACGCCGATCCATTCGGTCATGCGGCGGGAGTGTTGGCGCGACTGCGGGCAACGGCGAACGAACGCAGTCGCGATACCGAGGTCGCGAGGCAATTCGGACCCGCGGCACTCGTCGTCGGGGCTTTCGACCTCGGCGTCGACTTTCTGGCCACCGCGGTAGAGGCCCTCCGCGACGAAGGGCGCCTCGGGCCTCTGCCCCGAATGCTCATGCTCTACTCGAACATGGCGGCACGGCTCGCCGCGTGGGATGTCGCCATCCCGGCGGCGGCGGAGGCAAAGCGCCTCGCGAGCGAACTGGGGGATCCGCAAGCGGAGGCGGCCGCCGACACCGCGGTCGCGCTCATCGCGGGGATGCGCGGCGATGAACTGGCGGCCGAGCAGGCCGCCGCACAGGCAGAGCGGGTCGCCGAGCCGGCCGGCGCCAACATCACCGTCGCCTTCGCACAGTTCGGCAGGATCCTGGCTGCCCTCGGCTCGGGCCGACACGCCGAGGCCTACAAGTCTGCGGAGCGCCTCTTCGATCCACGGGACTCGGCCTACCATCCCGTGATCGCCTCCTGGCTCATCGGGGACCTCGCCGAGGCCGCGCTGCACATCGACCGGGTCGAGGAAGCGCGGGCGCGCGTGGCGCAAATCGAAACGGCTGCAGGCGACACACCGGGTAGCTGGATCGCGCTCGGTCTGCGCCACGCCAACGCTTTGCTTGCCGACGAGACGGATGCCGCCCAGCGCTTCGACGACGCACTCGGCGCCGACCTTGGCCGTTGGCCGTTCCAGCGCGCGCGGATCCAGCTCGCGCACGGGCAGTGGCTGCGCCGCCAGCGTCGGATCACCGAGTCGCGGGCGCCGCTGCGCACCGCCCGCGACGCTTTCGACGCACTTGGCTGCGCGGCATGGGGCGACCAGGCTCGCCGGCAGTTGCGAGCATCGGGAGAGTCGAGCCGGCGCCGCGACCCCGCCGCTCGCGAACTGCTCACGGCACAGGAGCTCCAGATCGCTCAGCTGGCAGCCGAGGGCCTGTCCAACCGCGAAATCGGTCAGCGGCTGTTCGTCTCGCACCGGACGGTGAGCACCCACCTGTACCGCATCTTTCCGAAGCTCGGAATCACTGCCCGCAGCGAGTTGAGCGCGGCCTTCTCGGCCGACCAAGCCGCCGTGCCTTGAAACTGGGAGCGAGCGCCCACGCTCCCCCACCTCGAGTCGCCTTGTCGATTACCTCGGGGTAATCGACGGGCCTGCCATGAGCAAGTAGGGTCGCCGCCCAATGGCGACGGTGACATCACAAGCGATCGGGGTCTTCCTGCGTGAGTGGCGCGAGCGACGGCGGGTTACCCAGCTCGAGCTGGCACTCGACGCGGGGGTCTCGGCCCGCCATCTGAGCTTCGTCGAGACCGGCCGCTCGAAGCCGGGCCGCGAGATGCTCCTCCGGGTCCTTCAGCAACTGGAGGTTCCGTTCCGGGAGCGAAATCGACTGCTGCTCGCCGCGGGCCACGCCCCAGCCTTCCCCGAGCGCTCCCTCGAGGATGCCGAGCTTCAGCCGGTGCGCGACGCGCTCGACGTGATGCTCCGCGGCCATGAGCCCTACCCAGCCGTCGCCGTCGACCGGAGTTGGAACCTGGTGGCCGCCAACTCGCCGATGCGTGCGCTGGCCGCGACCGTCGATGTCGATCCGGTGCTCCTCGAGCCCCCGATCAACGTGATGCGCCTCGGTCTCCACCCGCGGGGACTGGCGCCGCTGATGGTCAACCTCGGCGACTGGCATGCGCACTGGCTCGAGCGGCTTGCACGGCAACTCGCGGTCACCGACGACCAAGAGCTCGCTGCGCTGATCGAGGAGATCGCGGCCTACCCCGTGCCGGAGCCGCAGCGCGATCACGCCTCCGGGCTCGGCGGTAGCGAGATCCTCGGCCCGGTCAGGATGCACGGCCCCGGCGGCGGCGAGCTGTCGTTCTTCGGCATGTTCGCGACGTTCGACACCCCGTTCGAGGTGACCGCCTCCGAGCTCGCCATGGAGCTGCTGTTCCCCGCCGACCGCGCGACCGCGGAGCTGCTCGAGAACCTGGAAGGAGCCCGATGACCTCGACCGAGCAAGACCTCGGCCGGCTCGTCTGCGGCACCGGGGGCGCCCTGCTGATCGTCTCCCTCTTTCTTCCCTGGGCCGGAAGCGCGGCCGTGGACCGGAGCGGCTGGGAATTGTGGACGATGGCCGACGTCTTCCTCCTGATCGTCGGCCTGGCGGCAATCGGAATGGCTCTCACGGGCGGGCACTTCGGCCTCTTCCGACCCGATGTTTCGCTGCGCGGCGCGGCCGATCTGCTCGGGGTGGTCGCGACGGTCTTGCTCACCTGGCTCGTGATCTTCGACTTCCCCGAGGGCCTCACGCGTGAGATCGGCGTCTACCTGGCGTTGATCGGCGCAATCGCGGTCGCCGCAGGGGCGGGTGACTACTCGACGCTGCGCGGCGCACCCTTGTTCCCGAAGACATCGGCGGCCGGTCCCCGAACGAAGTAAGGCCTACGGCACGTAGACACCCTGGACGGCGAACAGACTGTTGTCGTCGGTGGTGGCGAGGCCGTCGGGGCCGCCGTCGAAGACATCGACCGGACCGAGCTCCCATACCGCCCTCCTGCCTTCGGGCGCCGCTCCCGGAATCAGCGTGTCCGCGGACGTCGTCGCGGTGCAAGAAGACCCGATCGTTTGATCGCTCGGCGTAGGGGCGCAGGTCATCGTGAACGGGAAGGACTGGTCGGTGACGGTCCCGGGTTGGTCCGCCGAGGCTCCGTTCAGCCGGTCCGTGATCCGCAACGTGAGGAGACCCGCGAGCTCGCCGGCATAGTCGGACAGATCACCTTTGCTCCTCACGTCTGTCATGGAGGCCGTGATCTGCAGGTCGGCTTGGTCACCATTGTTGGGGTCCACGGGACTTTCTCCAACGACGTTGAGCTTCACGAACCCGGATGACCTTGCCGCCTTGCCATTTGCGTCCGGGCTACCGATCGTGAGGTGGGCGGAGCTCTCTGCCGGGGGTGTGCAGGAGGGGTACTGCAACGGCGAGCCGTGGACGGCGGTCGAGGAGCTGCACTGCTCGAAGGCGGGTACCAGCGGAACGCGTGTCGGCGCGGCGGCCCCGGGACGCACGTAGCCATCGAGCGGGCGAAGCAGCGTGATCTTCTGCGCGCCGTACTCATTCACATAGATGTCGCCCGTGGCACGGTTCTCAGCCAGATCAAGCGGGTCCGTGAAACCCGTGAAGCCGGCGATGCCCGTCTCGAGGCCAACGATGTCCAGGTTGGGGCCGCCGGGGGTCAGGGCGATGATGTCGTCACCCTGGCTGTAGCGCACGACCAGGAGCTTGCCCTGGAGGGCGCCGCCGAAGGTGTCCTTTCGGTACTCGATCACGCCGTTCGCAGACCGATGCTGGCCGAAGTTGAAGGCCGCGCCGCGCCAGTTGCGATCGGGCTGGGTGCCGGTCGGGTAGGCCGTCACCTCCGCGGTGTCCGCGCCCGCGGTCGGATTTCCTCCGTTCATCACCCACTCACAGCGCTGCGGGTTCGGGTGCCCGTAGTAGCCGTTCTGCACGACGCGGAAGAGAAAGTCGTTCTGCACCTGGGCGACATTGGACAGGCCGGGAACCTCAGGGCCCGTATAGGGACCGTTCGCGGCGGAATCGACTCGTGTCGAGCAGGAGGCAGGGAGAGGGTCGGGTGACGCGGGGGTATTGCCGCCTGGACTCGAGCCGTTCGTCGGTACGTAGAGCTGACCGTTCGTGTGCCAGGCGAGGTCATATGCGTTGCGGATCCCGCTCGCATGAACAGTGACCGGAGCGAGCGGAGCAAAGGGGTCGTAGGTCCCCCCTTCCTCGGTTTTCACGTCCAGCGGAGGTGTGGCGATCGCCGCCGGGTCCATTCGCAGGACCGCTGCACTGAGCTTGCGCTCCGGCCGGTTGTCCCAGGCTGCGTCGGGCGCGCCCATGGCGCTGTTGCTTCCTTGCACGAAGTAGAGGGCGCCGTCGGAGCCGAACGCGAGGCTGTTCGTGAGGTGGTCACGCGCGGAGCGAGGTAGCCCGATCACATAGTCCTGCACGGTCGCGAGGTTCGGTCCGCTCAGGCGTGTCACCTTGCCCGTCCAGTCCGGTCCGCCGCTGAAGGCGTAGGCGCTGTGGGTGACCCAGAGGACGAGGTCGCCGGCCGTGGCAGCCGGATCGAACGCAAGGCCGATCAGCATTCGCTGGGACCCGGCGTTGGCCGCCCGGAGGGAAGTAATCACCTCGGCTGCGCCGGTCGTGCCGTTGGAGTTCAGCGGAAAGCGCACGATCTCGCCGGTCAGCGTCCCCGCGTAGAGGTTCCCTTCGGGTCCCACGGCGACGCTGGTGAAGGGCCTGCCGGTGGCACTCGCGAGAGACACCTTCTCGAACGTCACGGCAGCACCCGCGGGCGGCGCGAGTATCAGAGCGCTCAGGAGGGCCAATACGAGTAGTCCTCTTGGCCGCCTGGGTGCCCCTCGCTTGTTAGCACGGCATCGCACCCCCGAGACCGGGCAACCTAACCCTCGGCCTTGCCGCGGTCAAGTCAGCGGATGGACCACCATGTCGGTTTGGGCATTGACCCGTGCATCGCGCCTGTGGGAGGGTGCGTGCCTATGCGCCGGACCCGCACGCTGACATTCATCGTCGTCGCAACTCTTGCCGCGTTGTCCGTCGCCGTGGCCATCGCTGCGTCGCCCAAGAAGGGCGGCATCTACGTCGGTAAGACGGAGTCATTCTCACATCCGCTCTTGGAGAAGCCGATTCGGAACGACATAACTATCTACGTCTCCAAGACCGGTAAGAAGGTTGTCGCCCCGACTAACGTCACGTTGCTGCTGCCGTGCCCGGATGGTCGCCTCGCACGCGGCTCACCCGAGCCGCGGAACGTCCCCATCAAGAATGGGAAGTTCTCCTTCAAGGGGAAGGAGGGCAACGACGACGTAACGATGAGCGGCACGTTCAAGAAAGGCGGCCGCGTGACAGGCAAGGCCAGTTACAGCCGCGCGCATCCGCAAGGTGGTGCTTGTTCAGACGAGCTCACCTTCACGGCGAAGCTGACCAAGAAGAAGCCGCCGCCGTCCGGCGGACGCTGAACCAGCGATCTCTCGTCGCTCGATGCCGGTACGCCTAACTCAGGTCGCCCCGGGCGTTCATCGCCTGGCGAGCGTCTACACGAACTGGTATCTGCTCGAATCCGGCGGCCGGCTCACGGTGCTCGATGCGGGGTTGCCGAGAGACTGGGGTGAGTTCTCGTCGGCACTGTCACGCCTCGGGCATACGGTCGCCGACATCGACGCGGTATTGATCACCCACCATCACCCGGACCACGCGGGCAACGCGGAGCGCCTACGCTCATCCGGGGCGCGCGTGCTCGCGCACCCTGATGACGCGCCCTACCTTCGCGGTGAGAAGCATCTGAGCCGTGCCGGCCTGGGGCGGTACCTGTGGCGCCCCTGGTACCTCTTCTACATGCTGAGTTACGTAGCCAAGGGAATCACCCGAACGCCACCGGTCGCGGAGCTCGACAAGCTGGCCGACAATGAAGTCTTGGATGTCCCCGGGTCTCCCAGAGTCATCCACGCCCCCGGTCACACCGCGGGCAGCTGCGCGCTGTTCCTCGAGGACCGCTCGCTCCTGTTCACCGGCGATGCTCTCGTGACGCTCGACGTAGTCCGCGGGCCGCGCGGCCGCCAAGGACCACAGGTCGCCGGCGGGCCGTTTGCCGCGGATGCTGACTTGGCGGCGGAGTCACTCGGCGTGCTCGCCGGCACGAACGCCGAGACTGTCTTACCGGGTCACGGAGAGCCCTGGCCGCATGGAGTCAAGAGTGCGGTCGACGTTGCTCTGGAGAGGTGACCGTGGCGACTCATGCGGCGCTTTGACTCGGGTTGTCCCGTGCCCAGGTGACGATGTTCGTCGAGTCTGTGATCACGTCGCCGTCGTCGAGCACGAGCACCGGAACGAAGCTTTCGCCGGTTAGCCGCTTGACCTCCCTCCGACCGCTTGTGACATCGGGAAGTGCGCCGAAGCCGTATGTCCTCACGACGTCTGGCGAGTGGCCGGCTTCGCGCAACGCATCGTAGGCTCGCTTGCACGGATGCGCACCGGGCCGCCACGAGGCGGACCGCCGTGGCCACGGGACCGCGAACGTGCCCCAGCACACATAGAGCTTCATGGCGTGGGTTCTACCGCCAATTGAAGGGCTTCCTCTCTGGAATCGCGCACGCGCACCCGGACAGCTTTGCCACCGCGAAATGTCCAGACCTGGAACATGTCGGACTCGATCATGACGCCGCTGCCTTTGCCGCGAGCCCGCTGGCGGACCACCACCACTACGTCGTCTCCCGCATCGATGTACTCGACCGGCTCGGCGTGGTACTCATCCCACGCTTCGAAGAACATGGCGAAGAACCGCAGGACGCCTTCGTGCCCTCGATAGATCTCCTGGCCGGGAAAGGTTGAGGATGGCTCGGCCTCTATGTCATGGTCGACGCCCTCGAGTGCGCCGGCAAGGTCTCCCTTCGTAAACGCATCGAACATGGTCTGAATGGCGTGGATGTTTGACTCACTCATTCGACACCCCTGGGCTGCGAGCGTGGACCAACCCAGTTTCGTAGGCAAGCACCACAGCCTGAACGCGGTCGCGCAGGCCGAGCTTCGTGAGGATCCGCCCGACATGTGTCTTTGCTGTGCCGACCGTGATGACGAGGGTGTCGGCGATCTCGGCATTCGACAGGCCGCGCGCCATCAGGCGCAGCACCTCGAGCTCGCGCTCCGTCAGTTCGGCCAGCGCGTCCGGCGAGGGTGACTGCGACGGAGACGACGTCCGCGCGAGCTCCTCGATCACCCGGCGGGTCACCGCCGGCGATAGCAAGCCGTCACCGGCCGCGACGTTGCGGGCGGCGTCCACGAGGTGCTCCGGCGGGGCATTCTTGAGCAGGAACCCGCCGGCACCGGCGCGGAGAGCCGAATACAGCGACTCGTCATCACCGAACGTAGTGACCATCAAGACGTGCGGTGGGGAGTCGATCTCGGCGAGCAGGCGCCGCGTCGCCGCCACGCCGTCGAGGACAGGCATGCGGATGTCCATCACTACGAGGTCCGGGCGGGTGTGCCGGGCGACCACGAGCGCCTGCTCGCCGTCGGCGGCCTCGCCCACCACCTCCATGTCAGGTTCCACGTCGAGGATCATGCGAAAGCCTGCGCGGACCATCGCCTGGTCGTCGGCGATCAGGATGCGGATTGTCATCAGTCACCTCCCGCCGGTAGGCACGCGACGACCATGAAGCCGCCGTCGGCGCGCGGTCCGGCCTCCAGCGTGCCGCCGTAGAGGGCTGCACGCTCGCGCATCCCGACCAACCCCTGTCCCCCGCCGTCGAGGAGCGTGACGGGACGCGTGCCGCCGTCGTCGGCGACCTCGATCCGCAGCTCTGCAGCGGTGCGTCGCAGACTGGCATTGACTCGTGCGCCGGGTGCGTGCCTCAGCGCGTTCGTGAGTGCCTCCTGGAGGATGCGGAAGGCGGCCAGCGCCCGGCCCGCGGGGAGGTCATCCAGCTCGCCGTCGACATGCAGGTCCACCTTCAGGCCCGCGCGGCGCATCTCGGCGACGAGGTCATCGACACGTTGACGCGTGAGCGGCGTGCCCGGGGTGACCCGCTCGCCGTTGGAGCGCAGGAACCCGAGCAACCGATGCATCTCCTCGACCGCGTCGCGGCCGACGCGCTCCACGGCAAGCAGCGCCTCTCGCTCGCGTGCCTGCTCCGGGGCAAGCAGCCTGCGCACCGCGCCGGCCTGCACGCCCATGACGCTGATGCTGTGGCCGATCACGTCGTGGAGCTCCCGCGCGATGCGAGCTCGCTCCTCGGCCACCGCGGCCCGCGCCTGCTCGTCGCGCTCGCGCTCGAGCTGAGAGGTTCGCGCCTCCAGCAGGTCCGTCTCGAAGCCCATCACGCGCACGGCGCGGCCCACGGCCAGTGCCCCGAGCACCATCGCTGCTGCGATGAAGAGATCGGATGCCTCCGCGCCCGTCTCCCCGGCGTTCGCCACCAAGTAGGCGGCGAGGGCGGCTCCGCCGCCGGCGGCGATGTCGCGCCGTGACCCATGCAGGCCCAGCGAGTAGATCGCCACAAGGGGCGCGAGTAGTGGCACCAGCGGATCGTGGGGCGGGACTCCCAGTACGACCGCCAGGACGAAACCACCGCTCGTCACCATGACGGTCGCCAGCGGAGCGACCGTGCGCCAGGCGAGGGGCACTGTCGTGAGCAGGGCCAGCGCGAGCTTGGCCGCAACCGACCCCGGCATCCCGCCGGCAAAGACTTCCAGCAACGCGAGCGCAGCGAACAGCAGCGCAAGCGCAGCATCGACCGAGCTGGGACGAAGCGGCACGCGCAGTGGAGCGTTGACGACGCGGACCATCACCGTAAAGGTAGCCTCACGCCGACGGCCCGGCGTCTGTCATGAGGAGGATCTTGACGGACGCGTATGTCTTGGGGAGTACGGAAAAGATCGGCCCCGTGGCAGATGTGCGGGCACCCGGTTGGCGCTAGCTTCGCTACAACCTCATCTCACAGCGAAGGGAGACAAGTGATCAACCGCAACACACTCATCGGCCTCGCCGTAGTGACGTTCGCCCTGCTGCTTGCAAGCGCAGCGATGGGCCAGGACTTCGGGGAGGGGAACGCCTTCCTGTATACGATCGGCGACATCGTCTGGATGGGCTTCCTCGCCTGCGCCCTGGCGCTAATCGTGCTGAGCGTCAGCGTGCTCGTCCGTTCGCGGAGCCGCTCTCGGCGCGCTCATTCGAGCGGTGCCTGACCGGCCCCGAGGGCGCAGTTCCACGACAGCATGCTTGACGAAAGGCCCGCGTTGCGGGCCTTTCGCTTTCTTTACGGGAAGAACGAGCCCGGTACCAGGAACCGGCGACTTTGCGTGTCGTAGATGATCGCGTCGAGGACCACCCAGCTGGCTCGCTTGCCGGGAACGATCGAGCCCGGCAGGATGCTGTTGATGTTCGTCGTCACCTGACATGTCGACCCCACGGTCGTGTCCGCCGTGGCCGTGCACGGCACCTGCGCGGTCACAACGTGCTGCTCCACCGTGGCCGCCATTCCCGCGGCAGACCGGTCCGTGATCTGGAAGTTGAGTGCCAGGTTCACGAAGCTGGTGTAGTCGCCCAGGATCTGGTTGCAGCCGGTGAAGTAGTTCTTGCACCGCACATCGGTGATCGAGACTTCGATCTCGCCATTGGAGGGCGACAGCGTACGGATCTTGATGAACCCTTTGCCCTTCGCCGGCTTGCCGTTCACGAGCGGTTCGCCGAACGTGAGATCCGGTGAGCTGGCTTGCGCCGGACCGCACGTCGGCGCGTTGATGGGCGGGTCGTGCGTCGGCCCAGCGCCGCAATCGTCGAAGGCGACCGTCAACGGAAGGTTCACGGTCGTCGTGCCCGTCGGCCGCACATGTGCGGTCGTGACCGGCTGCCAATCCGGATTGCGGTCGTGGCCGGGGTTGGTGATCCAGCTGCCCAGGGAGCCATCGAAGCGCTGCATCCGAATCTCGGTGTCGGTCCCGCTGCCGTCCCAGTCCCAGGTGATCAGTTGGCCTTCGGGCGACCACGCGGGATTGTGGTCGTTCTGGCCGGTCGGTCCCGACCCCGGTGGCAGACTGCCGAGGAAGCCGCTTCCGTCGGAATTTACTCTCCCGATGTTGTCGTTGGCGCCGCTGATCCCGTTCTGGAAAGCAAGCTTGGTTCCGTCGGGTGACCATGCCGGCTCGGCGTAGTCCGTCCCCACACCGGTCAGGAAGGGCGTGACCGTGACGGGCGGATATGTCAGGAACATGAGGTTCCACCTACCGCTCGACGTGTTGAACTTCACGAAGGCGATCCGGCTGCCGCCCGGCTCCCAGGCGGGGTCCCGTTCGTTGATCGCAGTGGTCGCGAGCGGAGTTACGTTGGTGTTCAGAGCGCTCGTGTCGGCTGCATAGATGTCGTCGTCCGTGGCGCTGAACTCATACTGGAACACGATCGTGTTCTGGGCCGGCGACCAGGTCGGGTGCGTGACGCTCTTGGCCAGCTGGACCAGCGGTGTCTGGCCGGTGCCGTCGGCGTTCATGGTCCAGATCTCGTAGATCGACCCGTTGAGGCGCGCGAAGGCAATCTTCTTGCCGTCGGGACTCCACGCCGGGTCGATGTCGTTGACCGAGTTGCTGGTCAGCGCAGTCACTCCGGTGCCGTCGGCGTTCGCGGACACGATCTCGGAGTCCGTTCCGCCGCCCGCCGGGAACCCCTCCCACGCGATGCGACCGTTCGCTCCTGGATAAGCGGCCTGAGCGGCAGGTGAGAACAGCAAACCGAGCGCCAACATCACGACCGCCGAACAGCAGATCCACTTCTTCATGACTTACCTCCGTGCCTGCGGTCCTCGTACCGCTTGTCGGCCGACCTTAACCGCCGAGGAGGCCCGACATCAAGTCAGGCGGTCAGCCGCACGCTGCGGAATCTGTTACTCGCTCATTCACGCGGTTGCTCGAGCGCGCGCGGATCTGTTCTCAACGCCACCTTCGAGGCCTCTCCTGTGAGCGTCTCGACGATCGCGAACCGCGCCGTCTCCAAGATCACGGTCTCGACCTCGGGGTTTTCGTGATTGAGCACGATCAGGAAGTGGTTTGGACTGTTACGAACGGACTCGTACTCCTCCATCGTCAGTGAGATGGTTCGGTCGCACCGCGGATCAGCGCACTCGCAGAAGAACGCGTCTGCAGGACATCGCCTCGTCCACTGGATGGACTGTGCGATCGACTCATTCGTGTCGCGGCGGCGTGCCTGCTCCGTCGCTTCATACTTCCGCCTGCTGGCCCCGCCGAACATGACCCCGGTCACCCTCGATCGCCGAGGTAGTGCTTTAGACCAACGAGCTCGAAGACTCGGGACACGACGGGCGTCGCGCCGACCATCGCAGGAGGCCGAATAGGAAAGTTCACGTCTTACCTCCGACATCCTCGGTCCGGTGAGACCCGGGTCTGGGGGCCGCTGGCGGTGCCGGTCGAAGCGTGGGACCGGCTCGTGCCTAGCCGAAGGCTTGAGACGAGGCACGCCCAATCTACCACTTGGGGAGACGATCAGGACTTTCTTTCCCGTTAGGATTTACGGATTCCAAACCGGTGACCGCCTGAGCCCGTCACGTTGCCGTCCAATCATCCAGAGCACCTTCGCGTTCTCATCGCCAACGAGCGCTCCGAGCGCCTCGAGGCGACGACCCACATCGTGGTCGAGCTTGGGCATGAGGTCATCGCCCGCTCACTCGAGGTCGGGGAGGTCGCAGCCATCACCGCGGCGGCGAGGCCAGATGTCGCTCTGGTGGGCCTCGGGTCAAGCTCGGAACACGCGCTCGCGCTGATCTCGAGAATCGTGCAGGAAGCCGCGTGCCCGGTGATCGCGCTGCTCGAGGCCGACGACCCCGAATTCGTCAACGAGGCGGCCAAGCGCGGGATCTTCGGCTACATCAGCGACGGCGAGTTGGCGGATCTGCGCAGCGCGATCGACATCGTGCTCCGGCGCTTCGCCGAGTTCCAGAAACTGGAAGGCGCATTCGGCCGCCGAGCACTGACCGAGCGCGCCAAGGGCATCTTGATGGAGCGCCATCAGATCGATGAAAAGAAGGCCTTTGAGATTCTCCGTGCCCACTCCAGGCAGACCGGTCGCAAGCTGGTGGACGTGGCCGAGGGCATCGTCGACAGCCATCTCGTCCTTCCGGCGAAGTCCAGTTCCGACGCGGCCGACGGTTGACCATTTGTCAGCCGCGCACGCGCACGTTCCCGGTGCGCAGCCGCTGAACGCCGGAGTCATAGGCGTACCCGTCGCTCAGCACGATGCGATACGTGTCTGCCGGCGCCCCGTCCCTGGCGTCGATGCGGTACGTGACGACGCCATGACCGGCAACGATGCCCTGCCCGATGACCGTTGCCTGGCGCCCATCACAGGCGAGGGCGTGCACCTCCGTAGACCTCAGGCGGAGCGGTTCCGCCGGCCCGTGGTCCCGGTATGTGGGATGTCCCCCGAGGCGGTTCCTTCTCGCGACCGCCTTGCCTCGGACAGTGGCCAGGTCGCCGTTCGACGCCCGCAAGCGTCCGGAGAACGAGACCTGGCACCCAGGGGTCGAGGCCGGCAACCCGATCGCGAACTTGGTCACGAACGAGTCCGCGAAGTTGTATTCCTCGTCGAAGGCGCCGGCGGTCACGGGGAAATCGCCGGAGAACGTCTGCCCGGTCACGTACGCGTCGCCGCGCGGGTCGACGGCAACGTCGCGCCCCATCTCGTACGCCGATCCACCGAGTGCCGTGGAGTAGGAAAGGCCGGAGCCTGCCGGGTTGAAGCGGGTGAGGAAGACGTCTTGGGTATCGAAGGTCGTGCGATCGGCATCAGGCGTGGTGGGATATCCGCCGCTGGCGGAGCCCGCGATCAGTGCTCGGCCCTGCGAGTCGACGTCGATCCCGCCGGGATTGTCGTAGTACCCACCGCCGATCAGCGTTGCGTAGTCGAGCGTGGCGCCGGACGGTGGGAGCTTTGCGACGAAGGCGTCCGTCGGGCCGCGGCGGTCGACCTGGAAGGCGCCGGGCGTGGTCGGGAAGTCGGGCGACGACGTCATTCCGACGAGGTAGGCGCTGCCTGCGGCATCGACCGCTACATCCGTGCCGAAGTCCTGACCCGAGCCGCCCAGGAAGGTCGAATACGAAAGCGCCGAGGCATCGGGCTCGAGCTTCGTCAGGAACGCCTCCGGCTCACCGTCGAACACCCGGTCGACGGCCGCCGGGGTCGTCGGATAGTCGGGCGAGTGCGTGTAGCCGGCAACGTGAGCGCGGCCGTCCGCGTCCACGGCGAGACCGTGGACGTGGTCCGAGCCCGCGCCTCCGACAAGCGTGGAGTAGACGAGCGTCGGCGAGGCGGTGTCGAGGCTGACGACGAAGGCGTCCGCGATGCCCCCGTTGAGCGTGCGGTCGTACGCACTTGGCGTGGTCGGGAAGTCGGGGTTGGCAGTGTCGCCCGCGACCACTGCGGTTCCTTCCGGCCCGACAGCCACGGCGGACGGCGACTCGTAGCCGAAGTCGGACTCCCCCGAGCTCTGGTCGGCGCCACCGAAAAACGTCGAGTAGAGCAGGCTCGCGCCCGAGGGGTGCAGCCTCGTGAGGAACACGTCGTTGACTCCCAGAGTGGTGTCGTATGCGTTCGAGGTGATCGGGAAGTCGGCTGACCGAGTGGTGCCCGTGACGTAGGCGCTGGCGTCGGAGCCGACCGCGATCGCCAGACCACGGTCGGCGCCCGAGCCGCCGAGGAAGGTCGAGTACTCGAGACTTGAACCGTCGGGCGAGAACTTGGAGACGAACGCATCCCCGCCGGCCCGCGTCGTGTCGAAGGCGCCGGTCGTCGTGGGGAAGTTGCTCGAGACGGTTAGGCCGGTGACGTATGCACTGCCGGCGTTGTCGACCGCGATGCCGGTCGTGTCCTCGATCTCCTCGTCCTCCCCGCCGCCGCTTCCGCCGTGGAAGCTCGAGTACGCGATCCCCGGGTCGATCACAAGCGTCCGTCCGGCATCGTGCGGCGCAAGGCGGAAGCCGAACGCCCCGTTCGCGAGGGGACCGAAACTGCTGGCCACGGGAATGCGGCGCCCGTTCTCGAGCTGGTACGAAACCGGACGGGAGTCGGTGATCGTGCCGGCGGGTGTCTGTACGAGGAGCGCACCGCCCGCTGCGCGCCTCACGTGGGCGCCGCGGTAAGCGAGGCGGATCGCGCTGGCGTCGGCACCCCGACGAATGCGAAACTCGTACTTGAGCGCTCCACCGGCGCCGCGCAGCGCCATGTCGATGCCAGGCCACAGATCCTCGTAGACGACACCGCCGTAGGCAGGCAGTCCGGCATGCTTCTCGCCGCGGGCAAGGTAGTTGACCCGGCCGGGTTGGCGGTCGGTCGGCACGATGCGCGCGTTCCGGGCGTTGACGAACCGCAGGTCGAATGCAGCTCCGCGGTCTCCGCGAACCAATGCGACCCTGACGGAGTCGCGTGTGAAGAAGAACGCGGCTCCCGGGGCGGCTGCGTGGTAGGCGGCGCGCTCGTCGACCTGGCCCTCGTTCGGGACGATCGAGAGGGGGAGTCCGGCGAACGGCGCGGCCGCCTCGTCGACGGAGCCCGGTTCAGCCGCACGGCTCAGGCTCAGCGCACAGGCGACCGCGCCGATGGCCGCGAGCGCTGCGATGCACGACACCCGCCACGGTGCGATACCTCCGATTGAGTGCGCCAAGCGATGCCTCCGGTCGCCGAAACCCGCCTACAGCGCGACACTACCGCGGACGCAACCCCCCGGGCAAGCTCCGTGAGCGCAGACTTGCGGGCGGGTGTCGATCCGCGCGCGTCCTCGCCGCGAAAGCGGGCTCGAGCCTCCGGTGAACTACTTCCGCTGGATCCGAATGCCGCGCCGGCGCTCCAGCAACAGGACTCCGTCTGTCCCGCGGACCACGACCGACAGGGTGAGCTTTGGCGGTGATCTTCGACGCAAGGAGCGCTTCGCAAGCTTGTTGAGCTTCACGGTCACCGGCTTCGTCGCCGCGGCCGACATCCTGCCCGAGGACCGTCCCAGCACCTTCTTCGACTGAAGTACGCGAAGGTCGAAGGAGCACGACTCGGGGCACGTCACCGACAAGCGAACGCCACGTCGGATCAAGCTTGCGAGCTTTACCTTCCCGGCGCCAAGAGCAGCTTGTGCCACACGCGGTCCTGCGGCGGAGGGTGGCCCTGCGTTCGTCCCAGAAGTGGATGATGTGCCCGTGGGGCCAGTGGGTCCGGTGGGGCCCGGCGGAGGTGGCGGCGGCGGCGGAGGTGGCGGCGGTGGAGGCGGTGGTGGCGGAGTAGACGAGGTCGCCTGCCAGGCCGGGCTCGCGTCCATCACGGTGTTGTTCGTGATGCGCGTGACTCCGGAGCCGTCCGGATTCATCGTGTAGATCTCGGCGTCCTTGAACATGCCGCGGATGAACGCGATCTTGTCGCCCTGGGGCGACCAGACGGGATGCTCCTCGGGCACGCTGCCGCTGTGGGCGAGCGGCGGTCAGGCCGGTTCCGTTGGCGTTGACCTTCCACAGCTCGTCGTCGGCGTTGATGCCCTGACGGAAGACGATCTGGCGCTGTTGGGAGACCAGTCCGGCTCGAACTCCGTGTTGGGGCTTGTCGTCAGGCGCGTGAGGTTGGCGCCTGTCGGCGAAATCTTGTAGATGTCGCCGTCGCGCGAGAACGCGATCGCGGTCCCGTCAGGCGACCAGGCCGGGAAGGCCTCGTCGATCGTCGGCGTGTTCGTGATGGCGACCTGATTCGCACCGCTTGCGTCCATCACGAAGAGGTCGGATATCCCCGGCCTGCCGTTGCGGTCGCTGGCGAACACGATCTTCGTGCCCGTGTTGGAGAAAGCCGGCCGCGTGTCGTTGCCGGCGTGAGTGGTCAGCTGGCGCGGGTTGGAGCCGTCGGCATTCGCAGTCCAGATGTCGGAGCGCATCCCGTCGTTGCGCTCGAACACGATCTCTGTGCCGCTCGGAGACCACGCAGCATTCAGCTCGTCCCCGTTCGTGCTCGTGATGCGCGCCTGGGCGGTGCCGTTGCCGGCCATCGTGTAGAGATCGTTGTCGGCGGGGTAGCCGCTGCGCGCACTCCCGAACGCGAGCTTCCCGTTGATGCCAGGGAAGGTGGCGTGCGCCACGGCGGGAAGCATGCTCCACACCGCGATCGCTGCCAGCGTGGCAACCAGGGCGCGCATGACCCCACGTCCGCTCGTCGTTCCTGTGGCGTGCCTGCTGGTCAGGCCGCGATCCATTCTCCCTGCACTACGAACTGGCATGCCCCCGCCTGCTGATGATGGCCCCGGCGGTCAGATCGTGACCGGCCCCCCGCTGAGGCCAGAATACTACGAGGGATGCGACCGTCAGACCCCAGTTCCCCGCGCGGAGCTACGGGAAATACAGCCCGGTGGACGCAAAGAGCGTGTTGTCTCTTAGGAACGCCATGGCTACACCGCGCCGTGAGCGGCGGGTCGTTGTCTGCGACGACGCACGAGGACAACTCCGGACACGGCGCCGAGGCCCAAAACGGTTCCGGCACCGATCAAGGCGGCGCCCCAATCGAACCCGCTCGAATCGCCGGTCTCGGCTGCCTCGACCGGCGGCGTGGCCCAGGCGGGGCTATCGACAGGGTGTGACCTGAAGACGATGGGAGGCGTCTCGTCCGACCTGGCCACGGCGCCACTCGCCGGAGCGGCCACCGTGCCGACGAGGGCGACGGTTGCGATGACGACGATGGAAATGGGCTTGACGCGTGCCATTGGGGCTCCTTTGGTCGGATGAGCGGCGCCAGCATCCGCCACGTCGGCTTCAAGGCGCTTACAAGCCGGTTACAGCCCTGTTAGCGTCGGCGCGTGAGTACGTCGTCGCCCATGGACTTCAGGATCCTGGGACCGCTCGAGGTCCAAGCCGGCGAAGGCCTGGTGACTCTCGGTGGGACCAAGCAGCGGGCGCTGCTGGCGGTGTTGCTGCTGCATGCCAACGAGGTGGTCTCGAGCGATCGGCTGATCGAGGAACTGTGGGGCGACGAACAGCCCAAGGAAGCTCCCAAAGCACTGCAGGTAGCGGTGTCCCGCCTGCGACGGGCCCTGGAGCCAGACCGATCGGCGGGTCAGACGACCGGCCTGCTGGCGACCCGCCCGCCCGGTTACGAGCTGCGGCTGGAGCGTGACCAGCTCGACCTGCACCGTTTCGAGGATCGACTTGCTGCCGCACGGGCGGCGATGGCCGGAGGCGACGCGGCCAAGGCGGCTGCCGAGGTCGACCAGGCTCTCGCCCTGTGGCGCGGCCCCCCGCTCGCGGACCTGTCGTACGAGTCTTTCCTGCAGCCAGACATAGGACGGCTGGAGGGACTTCGCGTTGCGGCGATCGAGGAGCGGATCGCAGCGAAGCTCCAGCTGGGCCGCCACGCGGAGGTCGTCGCCGAGCTCGAGACACTCGTGCGCGATTACCCGATGCGGGAGCGGCTGCGCGAGCAGCTGATGCTGGCCCTCTACCGCTCCGGCCGCCAGGCCGACGCGCTCGCCGCGTATCGCGAGGCGCACCGGACCCTGGTGGACGAGCTCGGCATCGAGCCCGGCCACCGGCTGCGCGAACTGAACGAGCACATCCTGATGCAGGACCCGGAACTCGATGTGCGCGCCGTGGAACAGCCGGTCGCCGAAACTGCGCGTGGAGTGTTCGTCGGACGGGAGCGTGAGCTTGCCGCACTTGGCAGCTCGCTCGAAAATGCGCTGGCCGGCCGTGGGAACGTGGTCCTGATCGCCGGCGAGCCGGGCATCGGGAAGAGCAGGCTGGCCGATGAGTTGACTCGCGACGCCGAAGCGCGCGGCGCGCGGGTGCTGGTCGGCCGTTGCTGGGAGGCGGGCGGCGCACCCGCGTACTGGCCCTGGGTCCAGTCGCTGCGGGCAAACACCCGGGAGACCACACCCGACGCGCTGCGAGCGCAGCTCGGTGCCGGGGCCAGCGACATTGCCCAGTTGCTTCCCGAGCTGCGCGAGCTCTTCCCGGAGCTTCCGGAGCCGGCGGCGCCGGAGTCCGAGGGTGCGCGCTTTCGCCTGTTCGAGGCGGTGAGCGCGTTTCTGCGCAACGCCGCGCAGGTCCGTCCGCTCGTGATCACGCTCGACGACCTGCACGCCGCGGACGAACCGTCGCTGCTGCTCCTCCGGTTCGTCGCGCGGGAGATCGCCAGCAGCCGGCTCCTCCTCGTGTGTGCTTACCGTGACGTCGACCCTACGCTCGGTCAGCCGCTGAGCGCGGCGCTGGCCGAGCTGGTGCGTGAACCGCAGACCACGCGGCTGGCGCTGACAGGCCTGCACGAGGCAGACGTGGCACGGTACATCGAGCTCTCTACCGGGGTCGACCCTGCGCCCGAGCTGGCCGCGGCGATCCACCGCGAGACGGAGGGGAATCCGTTTTTCGTGGGAGGGGTCGTACAGCTGCTGGACGACAAGGGGCGCCTCGGCGAGTCGGATGCATACCTGCGCATCCCTCCCGAGGTCCGTGCCGTCATCGGCGAGCGCGTCGGTCGCCTCTCCGAGCGCTGCCAGACCCTGCTCGTCCCGGCGGCAGTGATCGGCCGGGAGTTCGGGCTCGATGCCCTCGCGGCGATCAGCGATCGTCCGCGTGAAGAGGTGCTGGACGTACTGCATGAAGCCATGGCGGAACGTGTCGTGGATGAAGTGCCGGGAACACCGGGCCGGCTGCGCTTCGGTCATGCCCTCATCAGGGACACTCTCTACGACGGTCTGACCCCGGCGCGGCGGATCCAGCTCCACCGACAGGCGGGCCAGGCGCTCGAGGCCCTCTACTCGTCCGACATGGAGCCGCACCTGGCCGAGCTCGCGCGCCACTTCCTGGCCGCTGCTCCAGCCGGACTGACGGACAAGGCGGCGGATTACACGCGGCGCGCCGGCGAACGCGCGGCCACCCAACTTGCATACGAGGAAGCCGCGCGTCACTACAAGACCGCGCTGACGCTCGACCCCGACGAGGCCACACGCTGCGAGCTGCTGCTTGCGCTCGGAGATGCCCAGGGAAGGGTCGGCGACACGCCTGCGGCCCAGCAGTCGTTCCGTGACGCAACCGATCTCGCCGAAGCGCTCGAGCTGCCCGAGCACCTCGCGCGTGCTGCACTCGGTTACGGGGGCAGGGTGATGTGGGAGGTGTCGCGCGGCGACGAGGAGCGCCTCCCACTGATGGAGCGCGCTTTGGCTGCGCTCGGACCAGAGGACAGCACGGTGCGGGTCGCGTTACTCACCCGTCTCGCCGGCGGACCGCTCCGGGACGCCAGCCACCCGGCTGAGAGACGGCGCCTGCTCAGCAAGGAGGCGCTCGAAATGGCGCGCCGAATCGACGATGCCGGAACCGTGGCCGAGGCGCTTTCTGGCTACATGATGGCTCACCAGCACCCCGATTACACCCACGCGCAGGTGGCCCTTGGGACGGAGCTGGTGCGAGTCGCCATGGAGGCAAATGATCTGGAACGCGCCGTGGAGGGATACGAGCAACGCTCCGCGGCGCTGATGGAACTCGGCGAAGTCGCGGCTGCGAAGGCCGATCTTGCGGCCGTCGCCAAGCTGGCCGATGACCTGCGGCAGCCGTCCCAGGAGTGGATAGCCGTGGTCTACAGCGCGCTGCTTGCACTCCTCGAGGGCCAGTTGGACGAAGCCGAACGCCTGATGGAGACAGCGCTCAGCTTGGGCGAGCGGGCGCTCGGGTGGAACGCAATTGTTTGCCACGACCTACAGCTGTACGCGCTCCGCCGCGAGCAAGGCAGACTCGAGGAGATCGAAGACCTCGTTCGACGTTCGGTGGAGGAACACCGGACATATCCGATCTGGCGTTGTGTGCAGGCCCGGATGGCCGCTGAGCTTGGGGACACCGCCGCCGCGCGCGAAGCGCTCGACGCGCTCGCCGCCGACAGGTTCGCGACCGTGCCGTTCGATGAGCAGTGGCTCGTCGACCTGGGCTTGCTCGCGGAGACGGCGAGCGCCCTGGGCGAGACCGAGCACGCGTCCGTGCTCTACGAGCTGCTGCTTCCGTACGGCGACCGGATTGCCGTCGCCTACCCCGAGATCAGCACCGGTTCGGTGGCGCGCTACCTCGGCCTGCTGGCGACGACGCTGGAGCGCTGGGAAGACGCCGCGCGCCACTTCGAACAGGCGATCGAGATACACGAGCGGATCGGAGCTCGTCCCTGGCTGTCGCGCACCTACGACGACTATGCACGAATGCTCGTCGTGCGCGACGGCCTCGGGCGCGTCAATCCATGACGCGAGCCGCTAAGCCGGTGGTGCGCGGCGTACCTCGCCGTGTTCCGCTTGCCCGTCCGCCTGCTCGACGCCGGGCATGGGAAGCGTCCGCGTGAAGACATCCTCGCGGCTGTAGTGGCCCACGGCGTCGAACGACCGCTTGGCCGCCAGGCAGGCGCGCAGGTCGCAGTCCGCGACGACGATCCCCTCCTCTCCATATAAGGGCCCGGCGATGACCTGGCCGGAGCCGGGCTCGACAATCGCGGCGCCGCCGTTGCCGAACAGCTCCCTGCCCTCGGGCAGCGGCACCGGGAAGTCGGCGGGGAAGGCGGAAGCGGGAATGTACTGCGGCACCGAGACCACGAACGCGCCTGCCTCGATCGCGATATGCCGCATGCTCGCCAGCCAGCCTTCGGAGTCGTCGGCGGTCGGTGCAACCCACACCTGGGGCCCGCCGCGGTACACGGCGTAGCGCGCCAGCGGCATCCGGTTCTCCCAGCAGATCAGGCCACCGATCCGTCCGGCTGCGGTAGCGATCACGTCGAAGTCGTCGCCCGCGCCGATGCCGTGGAAGAGCCGCTCGTGCATGGTGGGCATCAGCTTGCGGTGCTTGTGCAGCAGACCCTCCGGGCCGAGAATCAGCAGCGTGTTGTAGAGCGAGCCGGGGCGCTCGGACTCTCGCTCGTTGACGCCGATCGCGCAGTGGATCCCGTGCTGACGGCATGCCTCGCCCAGCCGTTCGGTAAGCGGTCCCGGAACGTCCACCGAGTTCTCCCACAGACGCTCCCACAGAGCGTCCCAACCCGCGAACCCCGCTGCACCCTTCGCCCACGAGTTGGACGGGTAAAGAGGTATGAAGGTCTCCGGCAACACGGCAAGTTGCGCGCCGTCGCCGGCTGCCTCGCCGATCAGCGCACACGCCTTCTCAACGGTGGCGTCGGCGTCGAGGATCACCGGCGTAGCCTGAATCGCCGCAATTCGGACGGTGCTCACACTCATGCCGCTTCGAGAATACCCTCGGTAGACTCGGCGACGTGGCGTCCGCCGCGGACCTGACGAAGGAAGAGCTCACCCGCCTCCTGCGCGAGGCGGAGGAAGCGCACGGTCAGTACGAGCGGGAGGAACTCGGGGGAGAACGCGACGCGGAGTGGGCCCCGTGGTACGCCGAGTTCATCGTGAATGCGCTCCGCGAGCGGCCTACGCCCTGATCGGATCGCCCAGGAAGGGCTGCTGTCTCCATTCCTCACGAAGGTTCCCATCCGTCAGTCGGCGGTAGGCGGCCCACTTCTGCGTCGCCTCGACACGCTCCCAGCGGGGGTCGGCCGTGAGAAACTCGTCAAGCCCGAGCCGCACCTGCGGTAGTTGCATGTCGTCCAGGATGACAACGCCTCCCTGTCTTAGCCGCGACGCCGCGTAGTACCAGTCCACGATCGGCGCCGGGAACCCGTGGCCGCCGTCGACGAGCACAAGATCGAGGGGTGGCCCGGTCAGCCGGGGCAGCACCTCATCCGACCAGCCCACCTCGAACGCGACGCGGTCCGGTTGGCCGCGCTCTTGGAGATATGCCCGGCAGGCGGTGGCCTCGTTAGCGGACGGAACGACACAGACGTGTTCGGCCGCCCACATCGCGAACAGGACCGTTGAAATGCCGCACCCTGTTTCGAGTGTCACGGCCCCCTCTTCGGGAAGCACGGTCGCGATGAACTCGTAGCAGGACCGGTCCGTAGCCCAGACCCCGTTGGGCGCCCCGTAGTGAACCTGTGGCGGGTCCGCCAGGACGGTCTCGATGTCCTCGCGTCTGCTGGTCGCGGCCACCTCGATTGCACGCTACCAATACTGCTGCCATGGGATGAGTCTTGGAGGGAACCGGTTGGGTAGGCCGGTTGGGTACTTCACTCCTTCCGCTCCCAGTCGTTGCGGCATACCGTTCCTGTCCCAAACGAGTTCCCTTGTGCGGGCCGCACCGGAAGCAAGTCATGCAAATGACGCGCCTCCTCTCCAAGTGCGGCCCGCACACTAGGAACTCGGGCGCAGGCGCTCGAACGTGCTGACCGCTGCGGCTCTGGAGGAAACGCCGAGCTTCTCGAAGATCCGAGACATGTGCCGATCAACGGTCCGCACACTCAAGAACAGGTCGGCGGCAATGTCGCGATTGGTCTTTCCCTGCGCGACCAAGCGCAGCACCTCCGCCTCGCGCCCGGATAGGCCAGACAGCCTCCCGGGGCCCGCACCGTCGCCACGCCGTGGCACTGCGCGTCCCAGCCGGCGCAGCGCGCTGGCCGCCCTGTCTTCGTAGCGGGGCCGCCCGAACTGGCGCAGGTCGGCAAGAGCCTCCTCGAGCAGCTCCACCGCGTCCGCGCGCTCGCCCGCCGCGGCCAAGGCCTCGCCCGCGAGCATCCGTGCGTACGAGGTCGCGACCGGCGAGCCCAGCCGCTGCGCGTACTCGACGGCTTTCAGCGCCTGCTGCGCAGCTGCCGTGTAGTCGCCTTGTGCGAACAGGACCATGCCTCGCGCCTCGGTCGCCAACCCCTTAATGGATGCCTGGGGATACCTGCGTGCGAGCTCCTCGACTCCCGCTGCCCAGGTGTCGGCAGCGTCGATCGAGTTGCGGGCGAGCTCCGCTCGCAACAACATCACGTGGCAGCGAGCCGCGTGCATGGGAAAGACGGGCAGTCGCGGCACACCGCCAGGCACGAGCACCTCGCGAAAGCGATCGACCTCGCCTGCCTCGAGCAGCGCTTCTGCAAGCACGCTGCGCGCAATCGACGACGTTGTGTCGTCGCCTGTGGCATCACGCGCTCCCTGCTCGGCGAATCGCAGGGCCGCATACACGTCCCCCTTGACCAGCGCCACCCCCGCCCGCATCACCATTGCCAAGTTGCGGTACATGTCGCTCGCCATCAAGAGCGCCTGCTCCATGACCGACTCCGCGTTCTCGCTTGCACGCTCGAGGTCCCCGCGCGTCATCAGCGGCTGAAACTGGAATAGGAGCATGGCTGGAACCAGATGACGCTGGCCCGTCGACCGTGCCACGCGCACGGCGCGGTCCAGGTGGCCAATCGAATCGTCAAAGCGCTCGAGACAACTCTCGGCCCATCCCAACCAGACCGCGGCGCCGGGGTTGTGGTCGGCGAGGTAGGCGTCGGAGATCTGGTCGAAGAGCGCTGCCCCCTCGTTGGTGGCCTGCTCGGCGCGCTCCAGTTCGCCGAGCCCGTATTCGCCGAGTGCCAGCGTGCTGAGCGCAGCTACCCGGGCGCCGTCGCCCGACGACTCCGCCTGCAACGCCCTCCGCGCCCAATGCGCCATCCCGTTCCAGTCGTTCTTGAAGAACCGGTTGATCGACAGGGAGGTCGAAACCTCCATGGATGCGCTCGACCCGACGTCGTCGACATTCGCCAGCTCGCGCAGCAGCATGCGCTCACAAGCGTCGTGGTTCCCGAGCAAATCCTCGAGCACCTCGCTGACCGTCACCGCTCGCCGGCGAATGGGAGTCAGCTCCGGCGGCAGCAGCTTCAGGAGCTCGCGCAGCGCATCGCGCGCCTCTTCGATGTGGCCGGCCACGCCAAGCGCGGCGGCGCGATGGGTGAGCAGCTCGAGGCGCATGCTCTCGTGCTGGGTTGCGTCGCCCATCAAACGCAACGCGGCATCGAACCAATGCGCAGCGCTTGCCGGTGCCCTGTACATACATTGGTGTCCGGCCTCCACCAGGACCGCGATCCCCTGCTCGTCTCCGACGGCGGCGGACCGCTCGACATGGTGGGCGCGGGAGCTGGCGGACGCCCCCCGGTCTGCGAGGGCTGCGGCCGCACGGCTGTGCGCGGCGAGCCGCTCCCCCTCGCCGGCCGACTCGTACAGCGCGCGGCGCACGATTGGATGCCTGAACCTGAAGCTCCGCGGAGTCCCGGTCGATCGGATCAGCTCCCGGCCCAGCAGCTGGTCGAGGGCTTCCAGCGCGGCGTCCCCGTCGATGCCCGCGATCTCGCCGGCAAGCTCGAGCGAGAACGGCTCGCCTGCGACCGCGGCGCCGCGAGCGAGGAGTCGCGCCGGTTCCCCAAGGGCCTCCAGCTCCCCAAGGATCGAGACGATCACTGCCTGCGGGACCGGATCGCCATCACGGGCTTCGATCACGGCGACATCACTGCCGTGGTGCTCCGCGGTTGCCAGCTGCTGAAGGTAGAAAGGGTTGCCGCCGCTCTCCGCGAACAGGCGCTCGCCGGCCGCACGGTCGACGTCGCCGCCGAGCAACTCGAAGGACTCCGAGGCCGACAGAGGAGTCAGCTCCTGGCGGTGCCCGTGCCCGCGCCGCTCCGCTTCCTCGAGCGCGGCGAGCAGGCGCGGAAGCTGTAGCTGGGGCCGCGCGGCGAGCAGGATCAGGACCGGCGTCGCCAGCGGTCGATGAAGGATCTGGCAGATGATGTCGATCGACGCCGCATCGGCCCAGTGCAGATCGTCCAGCGCGAGCACCAGACGCGGCCCGTCGGCCCGGCCGTCGATGTATTCACGCAGCACCCGCAGGAGCCCATGCCGGTCGTCCATCCCCTCCACCAGCAGGTCCAACTCGCCTTCGAGCGCGTCCGTCAGGACGCCGAACGGAACATCCCGCTCGAACTCCGAAGCACGACCGGACAACGCCTTGAACCCGCGCTCATTCGCTCGCTCCAACGCCTCGTTGATGAGGGAGGTCTTGCCGATCCCGGGCTCGCCGAATAGGAACAGCGCCGCGCCCTGCCCGCGCGCCAGGTCGTCGAGCAGCTCGTCGGTGAGCGCGAGTTCGCGATCCCGCCCGATCAGCTGCGTACGTATCGCGTCCGTCGCCATGGAATCAGCCTACCCCCGGCCCTCGGAAGTTCCCGCAGCCGCGCCGATTGGGTAGCGCGATTGGGTATCCCGCAGCCTGACGCCGCAATGGGCACCACTGGGACGCGCGTACGTGCGGCTGAACGTTTCCGCAGCGCGCGAACCGGCGTGACGCTCGCTAGAGGCTAACGCCCTTGGCGCGATTGCAATCCGCGCAGAGCAGCGGGATGTTCCTCAGGCTGGTCGCCTGTGGTCAACCGCTCACGGCGGCCGGTGCCGAAACGCGGCGGGATCCGTGCTCCACGATCGGCAAGACGTGGTGGAGGCCGGTCAGCTCGACCGTCTGCCGGACCTGGCCGCCACCCAGCACAATTGCCAGTTGAAAGTCATTGCGGAACGAGCGGTCGTGGGCGGCAATCAGCAGCCGGAGGCCGCTGGAGTCGATGAACCGCAGTGCGCTGAGGTCGACGACGATGTTTTCTTGCTGGTCCTCGAACGGCCGCAAGACCGCCTCGAATCCGGCCTCGCAGGCGATGTCGAACTCGCCGGCGAGCCGGACGATCACACCCTCGTCGGTTTGCTCGGACTCCAGCTCGAAATGCTGCGGGATAGAAATACGGGACACAGACCCTCCTGATAGATGGGGAAAATGGTCTGGTCCGTCGCTGCTCTCAGAAATCCGGAGCGACTACGTCCCGTTTGTCAAGCTGCCGTCAGTCCCGCACGCGTGACTTGGACAGGACGGCAAGTGTAGCTAGGTGTCGGGCGAGCCGTCCCGTTTTTCGTCCGGCTCGAAGATGAACACTTCCATCGCAGTGTCGGTGTGAGTGTCGATTGCGCTCATGAAGGACTCCACGGGCCGGCCGACGATGCTGCCCACCACCTCCCTGAACCTTTCCTCGGTCGCGGCCTGGAAGAACAGGCGAACATCCCGCAACCGCTGGTGTTCTCCGAGCGCGACCATGTTCTTCTCGGCCGGCGTGAAGGACTCCCTCAAGATGCAGACGAGGGTGTCGTTGCCCGCCCAGTGACTGCGCGCCTTGGTAGGGCCGCGCCCGAACTGCTCCTTGAAAAGGCCCACCATGGCGTTCGAGACCTCCATGAGAATGGAGCGCTGATCGTCTTGACTCTGAGGCGCTGCCGCCGGCGCAGGCGTCGCTGATGGTTCCATGGCGTGTGAGGATAGCGGCGTCTAGCCGGGGCCCACGAGTTCAGACCGCTATGCGGCGACCCCGCCCGAACGCCGCCCCGACCACCAGCGGTAACGTGCTCGCCGCTGACAGCAACCGGCGATTCGATGTTAGGCTCCGGAAAAGCTTTCCGTCGAAGGGGGAGGAATGACGAAGGCGCTGGTTGTCTGCTTGGTCGCATGTCAGGCCCTCGTCGCAGCGACGTCCGCGGCAGGCGCTCCGCTGAACCGCCCCGACGACCCTGTCGTGATGACCGGCGCAACGGTGCCCGCCCTACAGGGGATCCCTCCCTCCCAGCTGGTCGCGTTCCGCTGGTCGAGCGGGTGGGACCAGGTCCCGGTCCAGGTCGACGAGCGCCGCCTGATCGACATCAACGAGGCATACGACCCCGACATCAACAGCGGCGGCCCCGGCTACACGTGCTCGGGCAACAGCCAGTGCTTCGGGCAGCCGCCGAACGGAGTCGAGTACGTCAACTACACCGACCCGAACACGTGGGTCGGCCCCGACAGCGATGCGACACTCGACGCCAACGACGAGATCGCATTGATGGCCAAGGACACCGGGGCACGGAGAGTCGGCCTGGCTGAGCCGTCCGGGGTCACCGGTCAGGGTGTCGAGGTCAAGGTCACCGATCCGCTCGACTCCGGCGAGGGATACGTCTACCTGTTCCGTCACGACGGCAGCCTCGACCCGAGCGCGGGCCAGCAGTACGTCGACTACGACTTCAACCTGACCTCCGGCAACTACAAGACGACGTACAAGCGCAACGGCGGGTCGGGGGCGAGCACGGGCAACCCCGAGACCTCCGCCGTCACGACGCCGAGCTACAAGCGCGGCTTCACCGACCGCTGGAACGACAACGAGCTCCGCATCACGCGCGGCGGCGCGACGGGCACGGACATCCTCGACCGTCACGACGACCAGTTCGAGCGGCTGGACCTGACGTGCGTGAGGACGCAGCTGACGTTCAGGGTCGGCGAGGGCGCCTTCATCGCCAACAAGAGCGGGCCCGTACGTGCGATCCGCGACTTCATCGGCGCAAACAGCGGGCCGCAGGTGCAGCGCCAGCACGTCTTCTACGAGGGTAAGGAAGACATCAACACGCATCTGCGCGTGCACGCGATTCCCGGCGTGATCGACTTCTTCGACTACACGCCGGCTGCCATGGGGATGCAGAACTCCAACATCTTCAACCCGACCCCGGTCACAGTCGACGGCACACCGGACGTGTGGAACCCGGGCGCCGGCGTCTCCGGGATGAGCGGCTGGGAGCAGATCGACGGCCTGCAGGGCGGCCTGTCGACCGTCCACGAGTACGTGACCAACAACCCCGACCCGAGCTACTCGACCGCCTACCGCGACGAAGCGAGTCCGCCGACCACGTGCGGCGGGGACAGCTCTCTGTACGGGGCGACCGGTGTTCAGGCCGGAGGTGCGCTCAACAGCACCGACGAGGCGAACGGCGGGACGACGCGTCTGTTCTACCGGCGCACGATCTACTACGAGGCGCCCGGCTTGGCGGACGGGGCGGCGCGGCTCGAGGAGGACGAGAACCCTCTGACACTCACCGTGCGGGACCTTCCGTCGGGTTACCCGCGGCCACAAGCAGCGAGTCCGACCAGGGTGGCGCTCGTTCCGGCGTTCGAGCCATGCACGTCGGCGAACGGCACGCACGGCGAGCCGCTGGCCGCCGCCTCCTGCAGCCCGCCCAACCCGACCTCCGACTTCTTGACACTCGGCGCGCCGGATGTCAACGGCCAACCCGCGCGGTCGACGGGCCTCGTAAGGGCCACAGTGGTGGGCGAGACCCCACTCGACCACGGGAACGGCGACCAGGCTGACGTCCAGGTCACGACAAGCCTTACCGACGTGCGCAACGCCGGAAGCCTGTCCGATTACACCGGGGAGCTACGGGTAGCCCTGACGCACCGGATCACCGACCGTTACAACGGAAGCGCTCTCGACGATCCGGCGACCGTGTCGGACACGGGGCTCGCGTTCTCGGTGCCGTGCACAGCCACGGTCGGGCCCGGGGGCAGCGCCTGCAGCGTTGCAACCACGGCCGACGCGATCCTGCCCGGCCTGGTCCGCGAGGGCCAGCGAGCGATCTGGGAGCTCGGCCGGGTCCAGGTCTACGACGGTGGCGGCGATGGCGACGGTGACACCGCCGGGGACAACACCCTGTTCGCGGTTCAGGGCGTGTTCATCCCGTGAGAGACTCGATCTGCCGGTCCGCCGCGCTGCGGCGTGCAGCGTCGATCACCTCGAGCGTCGTGACCCCGTCGGCCGGGTCGACGGGTGGCGAGCCGCCTTCCCGCAGCGCGCGCTCGAACTGTGTATAGAAGACCGGCCACGCGCCCGGTTCGCTCGGAACCGCCTCGCTTTCCTCTCCCCTGACGAGCCGGCCCCAACGCGACTCCGGCTCGATCCCCCACAAGCCGGAATCGTCCGGGCGCCGGCCGGACCGCAGGGCGTCCTCCTGTCCGTCGACCTCCGCTACGACGTAGGCGGCGCGGGAGCCGAGCACGCGCAGGCGGGGGCCGGGAGCGCCCGCAAGGGACGACATCCACAGATGGCTGTAGGCGCCGGAGCGGTGCCGCAGTGCCACGAACGCGTCGTCGTCGCCGGGCGAGCCCCGGCGGTTGTCGACCTCGGCGTAGACCTGGCTCGCCGGCCCGAAGAGCTGCAGCGCCTGATCGACGAGGTGAGCGCCGAGGTCGAGCAGGACACCGCCCCCCTCCTGCGCACCCGAGGTCTCGCGCCAGGCCTCCGTGGCCTCCGGGCGCCAGCGCTCGAACCGCGACTCGTAACGTAGGACGTCGCCCACGGTGCCCTCCGCCAACAGCTTTCGCAACGTCAGGTGGTCCGAGTCCCAGCGCCGGTTGTGAAAGACCGTCAGCAGCTTCTTTCTCGCGCGTGCGTACTCAACGAGAGCGGCTGCCTGTTCGGCGCTTGACGCGAGCGGCTTGTCGACGACGACCGCCAGCCCGACGTCGACGGCCCGCTCGGCGAGTGGCACGTGGGCGTCGTTGCGGGCCGCGACCACGACGAAATCGTGCTCGCCGGCGCCTTGCCAAAGCTCCTCCGGCGTGGATGCCACGTGGACCCCCGGGTGCTCGCGGAAGCGCTTGCTCACGGCGTCCCGGATCGCTCGTGACGACCGTCGTGACGGCCAGTCCCGGCGTCGCTGAGATCAGCGGCGCATGGAACGCCGCGCCCGCGAGCCCGTACCCGATGATCGCCGCTTTCAGCTCGCTCATCGCGCCAGCGTAGTGCCATGCCGGGGCAGGCAGCGATTGGCTCTCAGCGAGGAAGTGGTATTACGTGCGTTGGCATCGGCTGCGACCCCCGCGGCCGCCGTGAGTGGAGGTGAGGAGATGTTTCGCAAGAACGCCCGCGTGGCTGGCGCGGTGGCAATGCTGTTGACCCTTGTTGTAGTCGCCGCCGGGTGCGGCGACGACGGCGGTGGCGGCGGCGGTAGCGGCACGATCGCACTGCTCCTGCCGGAGAACCACACGCCGCGCTACGAGGCGTCCGACCGGCCCAACTTCGAGGCCAAGGTCAAGGAGCTGTGCAGCGACTGCAAGCTGCTCTACAGCAACGCGACGCAGGACGCCGCAAAGCAGCAGAATCAGGCCGACGCCGCGCTGACGCAAGGTGCGGACGTCCTTGTCTTGGACGCGGTCGACGCTGGCTCCGCCGGCGCGATCGTGACGAAGGCAAAGGCGCAGGACGTGCCGGTCGTCAGCTACGACCGCCTCGTCACGGATTCGGACGTGGACTACTACGTCTCCTACGACAATGAGCGCGTCGGCAAGTTGCAGGGCGACACGCTCATCAAGGGACTCAAGGAGCAGAACAAGCCCACCGGCCCGGTCGTGATGCTGGCCGGCGACCCGGCGGACAACAATGCCACGCTGTTCAAAAAGGGTGCGAACGACACGCTGAAGGCCGCTGGGGTGAAGATCCCCAGGTCATTCGACACGCCGGGATGGAGCGCCGACAAGGCTCAGGACCAGATGGAGCAGTCGATCACGTCGCTGGGCAACGACGGCTTCGCCGGAGTCCTTGCGGCGAACGACGACCTCGGCGGCGGCGCAATCGCGGCGATGAAGTCAGCCGGGATCAAGCCCGCGGACCGCCCCACCACCGGCCAGGACGCGACGGCGGCCGGACTGCAGCGGATTCTCATCGACGAGCAGTTCATGACCGTCTGGAAGGCGAGCAAGCCGGAGGCCCATGCGGCGGCGCAGATCGCAGTGGCGCTCGCCAAGGGCGACGACGTGCCCTCGGACCTGATCAACCAGCAGGTCGACAACGGCCAGAAGAAGGTGCCGTCGGTGATCCTCACGCCGGTCGCCATCCTCAAGACCGACGTCAAGAAGGTCGTTGACGGCGGAGACGTGAAGGCGTCCGACCTCTGCAAGGGCAAGTTCAAGAGCGCGTGCGACGAGGCTGGGATCTCGAGCACGTAGACGACGAAAGACAAAGACCAGGGGCCACCACTTCGATGAGCACGAACGGTGCACCGCTGCTCGCGCTGGAGGGCGTGAGCAAGCGCTTCGGGCCGGTGCAGGCGCTCGAGGGCGTCGACTTCGAGGTGCGCGGCGGCGAGGTGGTGGCCCTGGTGGGCGACAACGGAGCGGGCAAGTCCACGCTCGTGAAGTCGATCTCCGGGATCCATGCCATCGACGACGGCAGGATCATGTTCGAGGGCCGCCAGGTGAAGATCAGCGTCCCGGGTGACGCCGTCGAGCTCGGGATCGCGACCGTCTACCAGGACCTGGCGCTGTGCGACAACCTCGATGTCGTGGCCAACCTGTTCCTCGGGCACGAGCTGACGGCGTCGGGAGTGGGCGCGGCGACACGACAGCTCGACGAGACCACGATGGAGCACCGGTCACACGAGCTCCTCGAGCAGTTCGCCGTCACGATTCCGAGCGTGCGCTCGGAGGTGGGCGGGCTCTCCGGGGGTCAGCGCCAGCAGGTCGCGGTGGCGCGTTCGCTGCTGGGCGAACCGAAGGTCGTCCTGCTCGACGAGCCGACGGCCGCGCTCGGCGTCGCGCAGACGGCGACGGTGCTCGAGCTGATCAAGCGGCTGCGCGAGCGTGGTCTGGGCGTGCTCGTGATCAGCCACAACCTCGCCGATGTATTCGCGGTCGCGGACCGCGTCTTTGTGCTGCGTCTCGGCCGCCCGGCGGGGAATTTCGACGTGAAGGGGACAAGCCGCGAGCAAATCGTCGCGGCGATCACCGGCGCGGACGAAAACGGCAACGGCGGGGGGCCGCCGGCGTGAGCACCGCCCCGACCGGCCTCGAGCGCCCGACCCGCGCTGAGGTCGTGCGGCGGTTCGTTCAGGGGGATCTCGCGTCGCTGCGCGTGATCCTCGGCGTGGTCGTGATCTGGATCATCTTCCAGTCCCAGAACGACCGCTTCCTCACCGCCATCAACCTCACGAACCTGATGCTCCAGATCACGGCGGTCGGGCTGATCTCGGTGGGAGTCGTCTACGTGTTGCTGCTGGGAGAGATCGACCTGTCGGTCGGTGCCGTGAGCGGTCTGGGCGCGGCAGTTGTGGCGGTGCTCAACGTCAAGCACGGCTGGGACCCGTATCTCTCGATCGCCGCGGGCATCGCGTGCGGGTTGGCGATCGGGACGATCCAGGGGGCGCTCTTCACCGGCTTTGGCATTCCGTCGTTCGTGGTCACGCTGGCGGGCCTGTTGACCTGGCAGGGAGCGCTCCTCTATGTGCTCGGCGACACCGGCACGATCAACATCACCGACAGCAAGATCACCGGCCTCGCAAACATCTTCTACTCGGACGCCGTCGGCTGGATCATGGCCCTCGCGGCGATCGGCATCTATGCCGCGCTCAGCCTCTGGGGATGGCGGCAGCGTGTCGCCGCCGGCCTTGCCGACCGTGCGCTCACGGGGCCGCTGATCCGGATCGTCCTGGTTGCCGCCGCCGTGATCGCGGCGGTCGCGATCCTGAACGCCGACCGGGGCGTTCCCTTGGCCGTGCTGATCCTCGTCGGCTTCGTCGCAGGCATGGAGTACCTCGCGAGGCGCACGCGCTTCGGCCGGCACGTCTATGCCGTCGGCGGCAACGCCGAGGCGGCGCGGCGTGCGGGCATCAATGTGCATCAGATCCGCGTGATCGTGTTCGCGATCGCCGGATCCATGGCGGCGATCGGCGGCATCATGCAGATGTCGCGCCTGCTGGCGGTGAACCAGGGCTCCGGCGGAAGCGACCTGCTGCTCCTCGCGATCGCGGGTCCCGTGATCGCGGGAACGAGCCTGTTCGGGGGACGCGGCTCGGTCTGGTCGGCGCTGCTCGGCGCACTCGTGATCGGCTCGATCTCGAACGGGATGGACCTGCTGGCACTGGAGTCCTCGGTGAAGTTCATGGTCACCGGCGGCGTGCTGCTGGCGGCCGTGATCGTGGACGCGATCGCGCGCCGGCAGCGGCAGGCGGCCGGGCGCATCTAGATGTAGTTCCAACGAGGTTGTTCAGGCCCGAAACACCAGGTGGGTAGGAAAGGGTCGACGTGTGCGCTCCGCTAACCGGCGGAGTGTCACGAGACTTCAAAGAAAGGTCGCGATCACGCGCGACAGCCTGCCGCGTTGCGCATTGGCCACTGAACTTTCCCCCTGGCCATGCGTGGAAGTGGACCCAACGGGGGAAAGTTCGTCGATCGCCGCCAGGCGCTCACCGCACCCCACACGCCTAGCGCGCAGACGGCTCATTTGCCACCCACGCGTGCGGCTTGCGTTGCAGATCAGGTGTCGCTCGCGAACCCGCGCAGGCGGCCGAACCCTCTCCCTTACCCACCTGGTTTTCCGGACCCGCCACCAGCGCGAACCGCCGCCGGACCCGCAAAGACGAAGCAACGTGGGAACTACAGCTAGATCCGTGCTTGGCGCCCCGCGTCGATCGCGGCGCGTGCCCGCTCGCTTCTGCCGTGCCCGTCTGTGTCCGGTCCGCCCGCGCCGCCGTCCTCCTCCGCGAGCGCTGACGGCCACCACACTCTCGGTCCGATTCTTAGCACGAGCGCCGGTACCAGGATGCTCCGCACCAGGAAGGTGTCGAGCAGCACGCCCAGAGCGACGACGAAGCCGATCTCGGTGAGGAACACCAGCGGCAGAGCCGCGAGCACCGAGAACGTCCCCGCGAGCACGATGCCCGCGCTGGTGATCACCCCGCCGGTGACCGCGAGCGCACGCAGCATTCCCTCGCGCGTGCCGTGCGCGAGCGTCTCCTCGCGTGCACGCGCGAGCAGGAAGATGTTGTAGTCGACGCCGAGCGCGACCAGGAACACGAACGCGAACAGGGGCAGCGACGGATCCGAGCCGGGGAAGTCGAAGATGACTTCGAAAGCGAAGTAGCCGACGCCGAGCGCAGCCAGGAAGCTGATGATCACCGTCCCGATCAGCACCAGTGGCGCGATCACCGCGCGCAGCAACAGCACCAGGATCAGGAACACGACGAAGAGCACGATCGGTGGGATCACCGTCGAATCCCGCGCCGCAGCCTCGCGGACGTCGAACTCGACCGCCGAGGCGCCGCCGACAAGCGTGCCCGAAGCCGCCTGGTGGGCCGCGTCGCGGATCGGATCCACGAGGTCGAAGGCCTCGGTCGAGTAAGGCTCGGGCTCGAGTGTCGCCTGCACGAGCACGCCGCGCTCACCGCTCGCCACGGGACCGGATACCGACTCGACGCCGTCGACACCCTCCACGGCGCGGGTGACGGCAGGCACTTCAGACTCGCCGGGCACGACGATGTCGGTTGGCGCGCTGGCGCCGGCGGGGAAGCTCTGACTGAGCAGCTCCTGGCCTTCGACGGACTCCACCTCGGTGCGGTAGGCGTCGTTCGTGGTCAGGTCGGTGGAGAAGAAGACCAGACCCGCGCTCATCACCAGCAGCACGGCAATCGTGCCCAGCGTCACGCGCGTGTTGTGCGCGGCCACCACATCGCCAACACGCTTCCAGAACCCGTGCGTCGCATCCGTAACCCGCTCGCGCCTCACGCGGCGCAGCTCGTAGGGCTGGAAGATCGCGCGGTCGAGTGGGCCGACGATCAGCGAGGGGATCGCACCGCGGGTCACCTTGCGCAGCAGTGCGTTGAGGAGCACGAGTGGCAGCAGCAGCGCAACGAGCAGGGATGCACCGATCACGGGCAGCAGCGCACCGAGGCGCGAGCCCTCCACGCATTGGCGCCCAAGCCCGCCGGCGGGCGTCGCCTGATGCGCCGCGATCCAGTCCGGAGTGTGCGGGACGAACGGCCAGAACGCGCGCCGGCCGAAGATTGTCAACAGCGCCGGCAGCAGAGTCAGCATCGAGAGGCATGCGCACGCGACGCCCATCGCCCCGATCGGCCCCAGGCCGGACGTGCCGTTCACCTTCGCGAACGTGAGGCAGAACAGGGCCGCGATCACGGTGGCTGCCGAGGCGAACACCGCCGGCCCCGCGGAGGCCATCGCCGCCTGCATGGCTTCGTGGCGATCAGCGGTCTTGTGCAGCTCCTCGCGGTATCGCGCCACGACCAGGAGCGCGTAGTCCGTGCCCGCCCCGAGCACGAGGATCGACATGATCGAGCTCGACTGCCCGTTGACCGTCACGCCCAGCTCGGACATGCCGTAGCCGATCGAGCGGGACAGGATCTCCGCGAACATGACGGCCGCCAGGGGGATGAACAGGAATATCGGCGAGCGGTAGATGAGGATCAGCAGGACGATCACCAGGGTCAGGGCGGCGAGGAGCAGCGTTCCGTTGATGTCCTCGAAGACCTTGATGGCGTCGGCCGCGTAGCCCGCGGGCCCGGTGATCTTCACCTCGAGGCCGCCGCCCGGGTCGGACACCTCGTTGCGCCACGCGTCGATCGGGTCGAAGATCGTGTCTCCCTGGCCGTCGCCCACGAGGTAGGCGGTCACGATCGCCGCCTTGCCGTCCTCGGAGCAGACTGGGCCGACGAACGGCCGGTAGTCCGCAGGCTGGCCGGGCACCAGCGTGGTCGGTCCGGCACAGCCGGCCGGCTGTCCGCGGATCGCGCCGGCGCTCTCCGAAACCTCCTGACCGCCCGCAGCGGCCCTCGCCCCGTCCTTCACGACACCCGGGAAGCGCTCCTCGGTCAGGCGCTTGACGTCCGCGACGATCTTCTGGCGGTCGGCCGCCGTCAGGCCGGACTCGCGCCGGTAGAGGATCGCCGCCGGTGCCAGCTCGCCGCTCTGCAGGTCCTCGGTCGCCGTTAGCGCCGTTGTGGACTCCGCGTCGCCCGGCAGGTACGAGGTCGACTCGTTGTTCTCAGCGTCGGTGAACTTGCCCGGAAGGTTTGCCGGGCCCGCGGCGATGAAGATCCCCACCAGCCAGACGAGAAATACGATCCACTTGGCGCGGCGGCCGGCAGGGAGGGCGAAGACGGAGCGGCGTTCAGGCTTCATGAATCCGAAAAGCTTACGCAGCGTGAAAAGTAGCTCCAAAACAGCAGTAATCACGGGCGCGAACGCCGGCCTGGGATTCGAGTGTGCCCGCGCTCTGCTCGCCCTCGATGCCGCTTGGCACGTCGTGCTCGCGGTGCGCGATCCCGGACGTGGGCGCGATGCGGCGCAGCGCCTCGGGCAGCCCGGACGTTGCACGGTCATGAAGGTCGACCTCGCATCGCTGGCCTCGGTGCGCGGCTTCGTCGCCGGGTATCGCGACGCGGACCTTCCGCCGACCCGAGCCCTCGTGTGCAACGCCGGGATACAGGTGGTCTCCGGCACGCGTACCACTGCGGAGGGGTTCGAGCTGACCTTCGGCGTCAACCACCTCGGTCACTTCTGCCTCGTGCAAGGCCTGCTCGACCGGCTTGCTTCCCCGGCGCGGATCGTCGTCGTCAGCAGCGACACACACGATCCCGAGAAACGGACCGGCATGCCCGCGCCCGAGTACGAATCGGCGGCTGCCCTGGCGGATCCCGAATCGGTGTCCGGCGGGTCTCTCCTCGAGCTCGGCCGGCGTCGGTACACGACTTCCAAGCTCTGCAACGTGATGTTCGCGTATGAGCTCGACCGGCGGCTGGGACAGGGGCAGGACGGCGTCAGCGTGAACGCTTTCAACCCCGGCCTGATGCCCGGGTCCGGCCTCGCGCGCGACTATTCCGGGATACGTCTTTTCGCCTGGCGCTTCGTCTTGCCGCTGATGCGGGTGCTGCCTCAGGTTCGCAGTGCGCGGGTGTCCGGGAAGCACCTCGCCGCCCTCGCCGCCGACCCGTCCTACGCCGGCATCAGCGGCCGGTACTACGACGGCCTCGAGGCCGTCGAGTCCTCTGCCGACTCCTACGATCCCGACAAGGCCCTCGACCTCTGGCAGACCAGCGAGCGGCTTGTCGGGTTCGGTGGCGAGCCCTCCTGAAAAGGCAAACGCCCCGCGGGGAGGGCGCGGGGCGTTCGCGGTGCTGCGGTTCCCCCTCGGGGGAAGCTGGTGCTACCTGCGCATCGGGTCGACGTAGACGTCGTCGAGCAGGAAGCTCTCGTTCCGCTCGGCGTCGAGCACCGTGAAGCGCAGTGCCGCCTGGCGGGCACCGGGCTCGGATCCGCCGAGCTCGGGCTTCAGGTCGATGTGGTCGCTGAGCCTCCAGCCGTTGCCGGCGGAGATGCCCTGCTTGCCGTCGAACTTCCTCATCTCGGTCCACACGGGGTTGGCGATCTCGTGGTAGACCACCTCGACCCGGATCTCGGCGTCGTCGGCGTCACCGAGCACCAGGCCCAGCACGCTGCCCAGCAGGCCGGTCTTGGGCTTCACGACCTTGTGGTACATGCGGAAGGTCGGGAAGTTCAGGTCCAGGCACATCGAGGGTGAGATCGCGCTCGCGCCCTTGGGCATCTGCAGCGAGCGGCCCTTGTCGGTCTCGATCACCTTCGCACCGCCGGCCAGCTGCCAGCCGGCCACGCTGGCGTTGAAGTTGCCGTCGGGGGCCAGCACGTAGTCGAGGTTGTCGCCGTACTGGGCGAAGGGGTGCTCGATCAGCGGGTTCTCACAGGCCGTGCGGGAGTCGGCGGTCTCGAGGATCTGAGTGGCGCCCAGCGGGGTCGAGCCGGCGTGGGCGGTGCCGACCATGCCGAGCAGGCATGTCAGCGCGATTACAGCTGCCAGAGGCAGGGTGAGGATCCTTCTCATGGGGGGGCTTCCTTCCGTGACAAAAGGGTTCAGGGGGCGATCTCCACAGTAGGTGGGAGCCCACCCCCTGGATACTCGGACAAGCGTCCAGGCCTCTTCGCCGAACCGGACCGAGGAAGGGGTGCTAGCTTGGGCGAACCGTTTTCAAGAGAGAGGCGAAAAGGCACACCCATCGACGAGACGTACAAGCAACCGGTTTCCCACGCGCTCAGCCTTCATGTCGATCGCAAGGATGGGACGGTCTTTGTCCGACTCGCCGGCGAAGTCGATCTCGCAGCCGAGGCACCGCTCGAAAAGACTTTTGGCGAGCTCGCGGCCGAGGACGGCATCCGGTGCCTGGTGGTCGACATGCGCGGGGTGTCGTTCCTTGACTCCAGCGGCCTACGCATCTTGCTGAAGCAGGAGATGAGCTCGCGCCGCGATGATTTCGACTTTGCGCTGATCCCTCCACGCGGGCCCGCCATGAAGGTCCTTCGCCTTTCCGGTGTTGATCGGCTGATCGAGCTACGCACCGAGAGCGGAGAGAAGCTCAGCGACGGCGCGAAGGCGGGACACCGAGCGTCAGCCGGCCTCGGTACGGCGGACGAGGATCCCGCCGATTGGCTCTCGCAACCGGCACCGCCGGCCGAAGACGACGGTCCCATGGAGATTTTCTGAGCGTGTTTCAGCCCGGTAGGTGACGGGCACGCTGAGCCCGAAAGGGGAGCGATGGACACGGCACTCAGGGTTCGGTTGCCTGCCAGTGAAAAGGCGCCCGCCCTCGCCCGGAAAGCATTGGATGCGCTGGATGGCGAGCTGGAGGGAGTACGCGAGCCCGTTCGCTTGCTCGTCAGCGAGCTCGTGACGAACGCCGTCCGCCACGCCGGCCTGGGGCCCGAGGACAAGATCGATCTCGAGATCGCCGCGGCAGCCTCCGGATTGCGCGTGGAGGTCGCTGATCCGAGCGAAGGCTTCGACCCCCCGGTCAACCCGTCTCGTCACGCCGAGGGCGGGTTTGGACTGTATTTCGTGGACACAGTCGCCGACCGCTGGGGCGCTGACCGCAGGGCCGTCTGGTTCGAGCTCGACCGGCAGGCTAGCTAAAGCGCGTGAGCATCAGGCCTTCTTGCGTGACCCGGTCTTGCGCTTGCTCGTGCCGCCACCGCGCGCCGCGTCCGCTCGCTTGGCAACAGACTTCGCCGCGCTCTTCGCGGTGCTGCCGGCGGCCTTGGCGAGTTTCGTCGCGCTCTTTGCGGTACTGCCGGCAGATCTCTTGACGCCCTGAGCACTCTTCTTGGCAGCGTTGCGCTGACGCGTAGCAGCCGCCTTCTTCGCTGCGGCGCTGCGTTGCGCCTTCGTCTGAGCCATGCGATGCCCCTCCTAAGGTCGGTCGAGCTCGAACCAGATGCGGTTCTGGCTCTCCGCCGGCTCGTGGCCCCAGCGGTCGGCCAGCTGTTCGACCAGATAAAGGCCGAACTTCTGCTCATCGGGACGCGGTTTTGCCTCGAAGCGCGGGCCCGGATGCAGGATCTCGCCGCGAATTGCGTCGGGAGCGGCCTCGACCTTGACTTCGATGGAAGTGTCCGGACCGGCATTGGCGTGCACGACGGCGTTGGTCACGAGCTCTGTGACCAGCAGCCTGAGGTCGTCGGCGGCTTCACTCAGGGATCCGTTGAATGCATCGAGGGCTTTTCTCGCCCGCGCAGGGGCGGTGCGCCCACCGTTGATTGTCAGATCGAGACGCTCCGTCGCCATTATCACGGGGTACCCGGTGAGACGTTGGGTAAACGGTTCTTCAACTATCGGCGGAGGACGGCTCCACGAATTCGAAGTGTTCGTCCATGCGAGTCAGCGTCAGTACGCGGTGTACCTGATCCGATCCACGGATGAGCTTCAACGACCACTCCGCATCGGCGCCTCGCGCGCGCGCGCGAATGAGGGACCCCAAGCCCATCGAATCCATGAAGCTGACGGCGCGCAGGTCGATCACGAGCTCACCGGGCGAGCTGCCGAAGAGCTCGTCGACGCAAGCGTCCACCTGCCCTGAGCCGACGAGGTCGAACTCCCCCGAGAGGCGCATGATCGCCGTGGACCCATGACGGTCCACGCGAAGGTCAAACCCTGGTTGTCGCGACGCATCGGACATGGGACAGCGAACTGGCGGCAGTCTACGGGGTGCACCGCAGTTTGACCGGCCGATCGGGCTCTGGTAGGACAGAAGCTCCGAGAGGTGGAGGAAGGACTTTGACCGGGAGGCTGATCGACCCCAAGGCGAGGCAGGGGATCGAGCTGTACCATCGCGCGCTGCTCGAGCGAGACCTGCTCGAGAAGCGGGTCGCATTCGAGTCCCGGCCCTACGAGGCGCACATCCAGTACAGCAACGTGTGCAACATGAGCTGCATCATGTGCTACGACGGGTGGCTCCCGCCCGTCAAGAAGATGTCACCGGAGATCCTGGAGCGGGTGCGCGAGGAACTGGCACCGTCACTCTCGGTGTTGATTCCCTACGGTGGCAGCGAGCCCCTGATCGTGACCTGGGACGAGGCGCGCGACATGGCTCGAGAGTTCAGCATCGAGATGCGCCTCACGACGAACGTGCAGTTCCTCGACGAGCAGAAGTTCGACGAGCTGAAGGACATAACCGAGGCGCTCTTCCTCTCGATCGACAGCCACATCCCGGAGCTGTTCGAAGAGATCAGGCCCGGCTCGCGGCCGGAGAAGGTGTTCGCCAACCTGCCGGTCGCAGCGCAGCTCGCGCGGCAGCACGGCGTCGAGTGCCTGGGTCAGGTCGTCTTCATGACGAAGAATGCTCCCACCCTGCCACAGACGGTCGCTTACCTCGCTGACGCCGGAGTGCCAACCGTAAACGTGTTGCAGCTACTCGACGTGAACGGGCGCAGCGGGCTGCTGGATCCCTTCATCCATTTTTCCGCCGAGTATGTCGAGTCGATCAAGCGGGCTTGTGTCGAAGTTGCGCGCGAGAAGCGCACGCGACTGATCTGGAATGCCGGTGGCTACGAGCGTCACGACTTCCGGGTCGAGAAGGTCGCGCCGAAGGTTCGCAAGGATTGGAACTTCCGCTGGGAGCAGCGGATGCGCCTTCACCTGCCGGGGTACTGCATCAATGTCCAGAACCGGGTGCAGGTCGACGCCGACGGCACGGTGACGCCATGCGCCTACGCGACCGATGACGATCTCGTGCTCGGCCGCCTCGGCGAGCAATCGCTCGATGAGATCTGGAACGGGCCCAACGCACGCGACCTGCGGCGGGGGATGTTGACGTGGGATTACCCGAGCCTCTGCAAGAGCTGCATGCACACGAACAAGCTCCCCGCCGAGGTCCATCTGCCGTTCGCGGACGCGGTGGTCGATCAGCTCGGGCGGCCACGCGAGGCAGTGGACTGCGTCCTGTCCGTCGCCGAGCCGGGTCACATGTGTCGGGGCGCCGAGGCGCCGGCGATCACCGTCGAGCGGCCGCTCGAGGACGTCGAGCATTGGGTGTTGGGGCTCGCATTGGGCGGTGAGCGCGCCAACGCCATGCTCTGCTCGCTCGAGGAGATGCCCGGCCATTCGGGGGTGAGGCTCGCGATCCCGCAGCAGACGTGGAGCCGGATGCGCACCAACCTCGGCTACTGGTGGGCGTTGTTCGCCGTCATCGCCGGGGACGAGCGGCGCACGTTGCGCTCAAGCGAGATCCGGTGCATGGTCCGCCACGAGAGCATGCCCCGGGTCGAGGGCACAACCTTGCGCTATCCCGACCAGGGTCATCTGCCGGTAGTGGACCTCGGCGGCGGGAGGCACAGCGGCTGGACCGCGCCCGCGCGCCCGCAACTCGGCGAGCGCCACAACCCCTGGCCCCGCCACGCACCGGCTTCCGAGGGGCGGAACGGGGCCGGCGGGCAGCACTCGTCGCGTACGCGCTACGACGCGCTGCTCGGACGTCTGCGGCGGACGGTGGCACGCGCCCTGCCGGCCGACTCCACCGTGCTGATCGCCTCGAAAGGCGATCCGCGCATGGTGCGCATCGACTGCCGCTCCGGATGGCATTTCCCGATGGGCGAGGACGGTGGCTGGGCCGGCTACCACCCTCCCAACAGCACTTGGGCGATCGAGCAGGTGAAGGCTATGCGCGCACGCGGCGCCGACTACCTGGTGATCCCGGCGACCGCCCATTGGTGGCTGTCCTACTACGACGGGCTTGCTGCCTGGCTCAGCGATCACTGCCCGGTCGTGTTCGAAGACGAACAGACGTGCGTGATCTACGCGCTCGGTCCTTTTCCGGCCTTCTACGGCCGGGCGCGCGACGCAGAGGTCAACCGCCACCTCTACCCGGTCTGACCTGCCGGGCGCTCACATCTGCGGGCACTCGCTCCAGCTCGGCCAGATCCTCTGGACCGAGCTGCAGTCTCGCGGCAGCCATGTTCTCCTCCAGGTGGCGCACGGACGTCGTGCCGGGAATCGGGATCGTCATCTCCGATTGGGCCAGCAGCCAGGCCAACGCCACCTGCCCCGATGCGGCATCGTGTCGCGCGGCGACCTTGCGCGCGACCTCATCGGCCTGCGCCAGCCGTCCGAGGGCAAGTGGCTGCGAGGCGATGAACGCGATTCCGGCGCGCTCGCAAGCCGCCAGCACGGGGTCGGGCCCGAATCGCCTTCGCCGTCTCACGTTGTAGGCGTTCTGCACGGCAGCGACAGGCAGTAGCGAGCGCGCCAGCTCGAGCTGGTCGACGTCCACGTTGGACAATCCCACCAGCCGGACCTTGCCCTCGGTGCGCAGCGCGGCCAACTCCCCGAGCGACTCGCTCAGGGGGACGGCCGGATCGGGGGCGTGCAGGAAGTAGAGGTCGATCGCCTCGAGGCCGAGTCGCCGGAGGCTGGCCTCGCACGCGGCTCGCAGCTGTCTTGGACTCCCGTCGCGCACCGGTCCGTCGGGGCCCGGAACGAGCCCACCCTTGGTGGCGATCGTCAGGCCGGCCGGATAAGGGCGCAAGGCCTTCGCGATGCGGGTCTCGCTGAGACCGTGCCCGTAGAAGTCCGCTGTGTCGATCAGGTTCACGCCCAGGTCGAGCGCACGGTGAAGCAGCGTCGCGGCGCCTGCATCGTCGGCACAGCCGGAGATCCTGCCGCCGCCTAGGCCGATGCGGCTTACTTCGGTTCCGGCGCCCAGTGCCAGCACGTGCGGCGTGATGCTCAGCGCTGGAGGCGGATCGCGTTCAGATCGCGCTCGTCGATCTCGTCGGCGCGCTCGATCAGCGCGTCGATGTCGTCGTGCTCGGCGTGGATGTAGCGGCCGGCGAGGCGGTCGGCGCGCCCGCTCGCGAGGACGCGCACGAGCCTCGGCGCCAGTTCGGGCGGCGTCCACGGCGCGTTGTCGCCGAAGGACTCGGTCATCTCCGTGCGCACGAGGCCCGGGCTGATGACGAAGACCGAGATGCCCAATTCCCTGACCTGCCCCGCCAGCAACTCACCGAAGCGTCCGAGCGCCGCTTTGCTCGCTCCATAGGCCGGGGACCCGGCCGACGGCAGGTACGACGCTCCGCTTCCCGTGTTCACGATCCGGCCCCGGCGCCGCTCGACCATGCCCGGCAGCACCGCGCGGGAGCAGAGGTAGGCGCCGAGCAGGTTGATCTCGAAAACGCGCCACCAGTCGGCGGGGTCCTGCTCCCACAGCGGCGCGCCCGTGCCAAAGACGCCTGCGTTGTTCACGAGCAGGTCGATCGGACCGAGCTCTCGCTCGACGGTCGCCGTCATCGTCGCGACGTCCTCCTTACTGCTCACGTCCGCGGTCACCGCAAGCCCGTCGATCTCGCCCGCGGTCTCCTCCACCTGATCGGCGCTGCGTGCTGCCACCGCGACGCGCATCCCGGCGTCGGAAAGCTCGCGGGCGATCAGCCGGCCGATCCCCCGGCCACCGCCCGTGACGAGGCCGACCTGGCCTTCCAGTTCGCGGCTGCCGCTCATCGAGCGGAGGATACGAGGTCGCCGGAGCGGGCCGCCGCCAGTTGGCCGCACGCCGCATCGATGTCGCGTCCGCGCGTGAGACGAATCGTGGCCTCGAGCCCGCTC
>CAVXJX010000018.1:0-26772 GCA_963762195.1 uncultured Solirubrobacterales bacterium
TGCTGCCTGACGCAGCTTCGCGGCGATCTCCTCGACCTCCGCGGGTATCGCGTCCGGAGCGAACACGGCAGGCTGGGAGGGGAGGTCGTTGGGCGGCACGCCCTCCGGCGCCTCGTCGAACACCTCCAGGTCCTCGCCCGTCTCCGGGTTGGTGCCGTTGAACACGGCAGAGAGCTCCTGGTAGTCGCTCGGGGAGAAGCGGTACAGGCGCAGGTGGTCACCACGCTTGATGTGTGGCCGGCACTCGGGGATCTTGTCGGTGGGAATCCTGGGCGTCGGGAACATCTTGCTCAGGTCGGCACCGGTGAGGTTCTCGATCGCGCGCGCGTAGGCGATCTGGTGGACGCCGCCACGGACGAGCAGATATCCGGTCAGCGCCCGCGCCGCCGGGTGGTCGACCGCCTCGTACACCTTGAGCTTGTTGTTGCGCGCTCCGGTCTCGAGGAAGAAGTTGTGCGTCAGGTCCTCGACGAGATCACCGGATGCGAACACATAGTCGCCGTTCCACGGCTGGCCGTTGGAATTCTGCGGCAACGCCGCCCGACCACCGGCGATCCACTGCTGCGTGTTGCGGACGCTCTTCTGAGTGACCTTTCCGATACGCGACTCGGTGCGCGACGTGAACCGGTTGCTGCGGGGCTTGGTGGCCGCTGCCGCGGGATCCGTCAGCATCGTGTTGATCGTCGCGGCGACGAGTTCGACGTGCCCGAATTCCTCGGCCGCGATATTCGCCAGGAGGTCGTAGAACGGGCGCGCACCTTGCCGGTTGCGGAAGTTGAACGACTGGAACGTGTAGTTCATGAAGGTCGACATCTCGCCGAAGCGTCCGCCGAGCAGCTCCTGCACCGCCGATGCGCCATCCGGATCGGGGTCGGAGGGCGGCGGAAGCTCTGTTTGCAGTCGGTCGATACGAAGAATCATCTGTGGTGGGGCCTCTCTGTAGATCTGTTGGTTTCGGCTCGCTTACCCCACGTTAGGGCGCCCTAACGGGTGGAGTGTCCGGAAGCGGACCCGCTGATCCGCGCAACCGGAACCTCCGTATATCCGGGCATGACGACCAGATCACGCGTGGCGCACGTCTACGCGGGCGCACGCATCGCCTACGGCCTCGCGCTGGTCGCGAATCCGCGCCGCACGGCGCGCAACTGGCTTGGAGAAGGCCTCGATCACGGGGGCGGCCGAGTCGGCGCCCGCGCGCTCGGCGCGCGCGACGCATTGCTGTCCGCCGGGGCCGTGCAGGCGCTGCGGCGGGAGCAGGATCCCGTCCCGTGGTTGGGTTTCCTCGCCGCCTCGGACCTCGTCGACATCGGCGCCACGATCGCCGATCGCGAAAACCTGCCCGCCCATGCCGCGCCCGCCACCGCCGTGCTCGCCGGCGCGTTCTGTGCCTGCGGCGTGGCTCTCGCGGCCGCTTACGCAAACGCCTAGATGCGCATCGCGGTCGTCGGTGCGGGAGTGTCGGGGCTGGTGGCTGCCCACCAGCTCCACCCCGCCCATGACGTGCACGTCTTCGAGGCAGGCGATTGGGTGGGAGGTCACACGCACACGGTCGACGTCGACACCGAGCGCGGGCCGGTCGCGGTCGACACGGGCTTCATCGTCCTCAACGACCGCAACTATCCGCTCTTCGAGCGCCTGCTCGATCACCTCGGCGTGGACACCCAGCCCGCCCCGATGTCGTTCTCGGTCTCGGACGAGGACGGGACGTTCGAGTGGTCCAGCGGCTCCGTGAACGGCGTCTTCGCGTGCCGCAGCCACGTGGTCGACCCCGCGTTCCATCAGATGCTGCGCGACCTGCTGCGCTTCCAGCGCGAAGCGCGTGGCCTGATCGGCCTGAACGGCTCGGGCCCCTCGCTCGGCGACTGGCTCGACGAGAGCGGCTTCTCGCGCGCCTTCGTGGAGCGGCTGATCGTTCCCCAGGCGTCGGCAGTCTGGTCGGCGGACCCGCGGCAGATGTTGTCGTTTCCCGCCAGCTTCCTCGCCGAGTTCTTCGACAACCACGGCCAGCTCGGACTGCGCGGGCGCCCAAGGTGGCGCGCCGTGACCGGTGGCAGCGCGCGCTACGTCGAGCGGCTCACGGACCCGTTTGCCGACCGGATCCGCACCTCGACTGCGGTCGAGTGGATCGAGCGCCACGGCGGCGACGTCGAGCTGAAGGCCTGCGGGCACGAGCCCGAGCGCTTCGACCACGTGGTGCTTGCGCTGCACTCCGACCAGGCGTTGCGCCTGCTGCGCGATCCGAGCGACAGCGAGCGCGAAATCCTGTCCGCGATTCCTTACCAGCCGAACGACGTGGTGCTGCACACTGACCGCTCTCTGCTGCCCCGGCGGCGGCGCGCATGGGCAAGCTGGAACTTCCATCTGCTCGAAGACCCGCCGCCGCGATCGACCGTGACATATGACATGAACCGCCTGCAGTCGCTCGACTCACCGGATCAGTTCTGCGTCACGCTCAATCGCACGGAGCAGATCGACCCGCAGCGCATCGTCGGCCGCTGGACGTACGACCATCCCGTGTTCACGCGCGAAGGCGTCGCCGCGCAGGCTCGTCACTGCGAGATCAGCGGGGTGCGGCGCACGCACTACTGCGGCGCCTACTGGGGCTGGGGCTTTCACGAGGACGGCGTTCAGAGCGCGCTGCAGGTGTGCGAGTGGTTCGGGAGAGGTGCGATCGCATGATTGCGAGCTGCGCCTACGTCGGCAGCGTTCGCCACCGCCGCTTCGAGCCGGTGGAGCACCAGTTCCGCTACCCGATGTTCTTCCCCTACCTCGACCTGGACGAGTTGGCACAGGTGCTGGGCGCGACGCGGCTGTGGTCGGCCTCACGGCCCGCACTTGCCCGCTTCCGGCGCGGCGACTTCCTCGGCGATCCCGGCGTGCCGCTCGCCGACGCGGTGCGCGACGTGGCCCGGCGCGAGGCCGGCGCGAACGCCACGGGTCCGGTCCGGATGCTCGCGAACCTGCGCTACTTCGGTCATGCGTTCAACCCGGTCTCCTTCTACTTCTGCTTCGCACCGGACGGCGCGACACTCGATGCGGTGGTCGCGGAGGTGACGAATACCCCGTGGGGGGAGCGCCATGCGTACGCGGTTGCCGCGGACGGCAAGCCCGTCCTGTCGGCGCGCTTCCGCAAGGCGTTCCACGTCTCGCCCCTGATGGGCATGGACCACGAATACGAGCTGCGTGTCAGCCATCCGCACGAGAGCCTGTCGGTGCACATCTCCTCCGCAAAGGACGGCCGCGAGGTGTTCGACGCGACCATGTCGCTACGGCGTCGTGAGCTGGGGCGGGGCACGCTGGACGGGCTGCTGATGCGCTACCCGGCGATGACGCTGCGTGTCCTTGGCTCGATCTACTTCGAGGCGGCGCGGTTGCGGTTGAAGGGCGCCCGCTACCACCCGCATCCGGGACGGACGTGAGGCAGCAGGCGGCGCGACGGCTGGTCCTCGCCCTCGCGAGCCGGGCGCGCGGCGGGCAGCTCACGATCGAGGAGGCCGGCCGCACCCATGAGTTCGGCGATCCCGCCGACGGGCTGCGCGCCACTGTCACCGTGCACTCCCCGCGTGTCTGGCCGGCGCTTCTCACGGGCGGCCTCGGGCTCGGGCGCAGCTACGCGGCCGGCTGGTGGGACACCGACGACCTCGTCGCCCTTACCCGGATCTGCGCACGCTCGTTCGGCCCGCTCGACGAGGTGCGCCGCAGAATCTGGCCGCTGCTCCTTCCGGTTCAGGCGGGGGCCGCGTCTCTCTCGCGCATCGGCCCGGGTCGCGCTCGCCGCAACGCCGCGGCGCACTACGACCTGGGGAATGACCTCTATCGCCTGTTCCTCGACGAGTCGCTCACCTACTCGAGCGCCATCTTCCTGCGTCCCGGCATGACGCTCGAACAGGCACAGGAGGAAAAGCTCGACCGTGCGTGCCGTCGCCTCGGCCTCCGCCCCGACCACAGCGTCATCGAGGTCGGCACAGGGTGGGGGAGCTTTGCGCTGCACGCCGCCGCGCGCTACCGCTGCTCGGTCCTCACCACGACGCTCGCGGCCGAGCAGCACGCGCTCGCCTCCGAGCGGGTCGCCGCGGCCGGACTCGGCGACCGCGTGGAGGTCGTGATGCAGGACTACCGCGCACTGCGCGGCCGCTTCGACCGGCTCGTGTCGATCGAGATGATCGAGGCGGTCGGGTGGCGCCACTTCGACGAGTACTTCGAGGCGTGCTCGCAGCTGCTTGCGCCGGACGGCGCGATGCTCATCCAGGCGATCCTGCTGGACGACCGCTGGTTCGAGGCAGAGAAGCGTCTGCGGAGCTTCGCCAACACGCTGATCTTCCCCGGCGGCTCCCTGCCGTCAGTGGCCAGCATCGCGCGTTCCGTCGCACGCGTCACCGACATGCGGGTCGCCGGAGTGGAGGACATCACCCCACACTACGCCGAGACGCTGCGACAGTGGCGCCAACGCTTCCTGGCACGCCGCGAGGAGGCAAGGGCACTCGGCTACGACGAGGAGTTCCTGCGACTGTGGGAGATGTACCTGGCCTTCAGCGAAGGCGGGTTTCGCGAACGGCGGCTACGCGACGCGCAGATCGTGCTCGCCAAGCCCGACTGGCGCGGCGAGCGGGCGCTGCTAGCGGCTGAAGAACCGCGCCGCGATGAGGTCGACGAGCGTCGCCGGGCCGCGCGAGGCGAACTTCCCCAGCGCGAGGATGCCGCCCGGTCCGCGGATGCTGTCCCCCTCCTCGATTGAGCGCACGACGCGTACGGCCCATTGGGCCGGTGTGAACTGGCTGCGCAGTTCGACCTGCGCATGCCCGTCATAGGCGTCGCGGGTTGCGTCCAGCATGTCGGTCTCGATGCCGGGCGTCACCAGATGCAGGACCTCGACACCCGTGCCGCGCAGCTCGCGGCGCAGCGACTCGCTGAATGCGACGACACCGGCCTTCGAGGCGGCGTAGGTCGCGGTGCCAGGCAGGTGCAGGTATCCGGAGATGCTCGCGTTGTTGACGATCAGGCCGCGTCCCCGCGCAAGCATTCCCGGCAGCGCCAGCTGCGTCAGCAGCATCGTGGCCGTCAGGTTTACCTGGACCATCGCGTCGATCGCGGCGGGGTCCTGCAGCTCGAGCTTCCCGCCCTCGAAGAGGCCGGCGTTGTTGACCAGCACGTCCACGTCGTCCGTCACGCGCTCCCAGCCCGCCGCGATGGACTCGCGGCTCGCAAGGTCGAGGTTGAGCGGCTCGACCGGGCCGGAGACCGGCTCATAGCGCGCCGGGTCGCGGACCCCCGCGATGATCTTCGCGACGGGGCGCGTCGCGAGCTCGGCCGCGATCGCGCGGCCGATCCCCCGGTTGGCGCCAGTGACTAGACAGGTGGTGCCGCGCAGATCCATCGCTGTGAATGACTACGTGCGGGAGCTTGCCACCGATCATCACAAACGTCTAAGTTTCTGCCCGATGCTGGGGGAGAGGCGGTAGGCATGGGCCAGCCGGAGAGCCGGGAAAAGAAGCTCGCCGGGATGCGGGAGCAGGTATACAAGGACCCCCGCCCAGCCGAGCATTTCAATCGCTTCCACGAGCGCGCCCGGACGCGCAAGCCCGACTGGGTCTACGGCTTGGTGCGCTTCCTTACGACGCTCTACGGCACGGTTGCCTTTCGCGCACGCGGCATCCGTCCCGAGCGGATTCCCCGCGACGGCCCCTTGATCCTCGCCCCGAACCACTTCTCGTTCATGGACCACTTCTTCGTCGGCATGTTCACTCGGCGGCAGGTCCAGTTCATGGCCAAGTCGCAGCTCTTCAAGCGCCCCATGCAGTTCATCTACACGCATGGGGGTGTGTTCCCGGTGCGCCGGGGCCACGATGACCAGGAGGCCTTCATTACCGCCGAGGCGATCCTCGCCCGCGGCGGTTGCGTGGTCATGTACTGCGAGGGGGGCCGCTCGCGCACCGGGGAGCTGGCCGAGAAGCCGCGCCGCGGCATCGGCAAGCTGGCGCTGCAGTCCGGCGCCACGGTGGTGCCGGTCGCGATCTACGGCTCGCAACGGGTGCGCAACTGGAAGCGCCTACGGTTCCCGCGGGTCACCGTCAGCTACGGGGAGCCCATCCACTTCGAGCGTCTGCCCGACCCCAGCCGCGACCGCCAGCAGGAGGTCGCCGACCAGATCTTCGGCGAGATCAAGCAACTCTATGCGGAGGTCGACGACCCGGAGGGCAAGCTGCGCAAGGAGGCAGGGCGAGGAGCCGCGGACAGCCTCCGCAACATCAAGTGATCTAGGCGTAGTTCCCAACCATGTTGCTCACGCCGGCACCCCGCACCGCGGGGCGCCAGCTTTGGCCCGGAAAACCAGGTGGGTAGGAACGGGTCGACGTGTGCGCTCCGCTAACCGGCGGAGTGTCACGAGACTTCAAAGAAAGGTCGCGATCACGCGCGACAGCCTGCCGCGTTGCGCATTGGCCACTGAACTTTCCCCCTGGCCATGCGTGGAAGTGGACCCAACGGGGGAAAGTTCGTCGATCGCCGCCAGGCGCTCACCGCACCCCACACGCGTAGCGCGCAGACGGCTCATTTGCCACCCACGCGTGCGGCTTGCATTGCAGATCAGGTGTCGCTCGCGAACCCGCGCAGGCGGCCGCACCCTCTCCCTTACCCACCCGGTTTTCCGGACCCGCCACCAGCGATCCGCCGCCGGACTCGCAAGACGAAACAACGTCTTTGGAAACTACGGCTAGGGCGTGAGCCTCACCGGCAGCGTCTTCAGCTGGTTGAGGAACGGTGACTCGACGAAAGCCGGCGTCCCGTCGACCTCCATCGCGGGGTATCGCTTCAGGGTTTCCTCAAGCAGGATCTGCAGCTCGAGCCGCGCGAGCGCGGTGCCGAGGCAGAAGTGCCTGCCGCCGGCGCCGAACGCCTGGTGCTCGGGGTTGCGGCGCACGTCGAAGCGATCCGGGTCCTCGTAGCGCGTCTCGTCGCGGTTCGACGACACGTACCACATGACGACCTTCTCGCCCTCCTTGATCTCTTGCCCGTTCAGCTCGACGTCGCGGGTCGCCGTGCGGCGGAAGTGCGCGAAGGCGGGGAACATCCGCAGCGCCTCTTCGACGGTGCTGGGGATCAGCGACATGTCGTCGAGCAGGATCTGGCGCTGGTCGGGGTTCTCCATCAGCGCCCGCATCGCGCTGCAGTACGTCGCCTTCGTGCTGTCGTTCCCGGCGGCGACCAGCAGGAAGAAGCCCATCACGATCTCGTGCTCTTCGAGCGTCTGCCCGTCGATCTCGGCGTGGACGAGCACGCTGGTCAGGTCGTCGGTCGGGTGCTCGCGCCGCTCGGCGATCATCAGCCGGCAGCGCTCGAAGATCTCGGGAATGTCGCGCTCGAGGACACCCTCGATCCCTTCCGGGTTCAGGTCGGGGTCGCCGGCGCCGAGCGTCGAGTTCATCAGGTTGGCCCACATCTCGTCGTCCTCCGGCGGGATGCCCATGAAGCTGCCGATTACGCGCGAGACGACGGGCTGGGCCACGTCGGTGACGAGGTCGCAGGCCTCCCGTCCTTCGAGCCGGTCCAGCACGTCGACCGCGATCGCACGGATCTCGTCCTCGTGTGCGGCGATGCGCTTCGGCGTGAAGCCCGCCTGGAACAGTGCCTTCAGGCGGTCGTGCTTGGGCGGGTCCATGCCGATGAACATCGCCCGGATGAGCTCGATCGGGAAGACCTCGCTGACCGCGGTGACGCCGCCGCGCTCCGACGAATAGGTCTGCCAGTCACGGCTCACGGTGTGGACGTCGTCCGCCGTCGTGACCGACCAGTAGCCCGACTCACTCGGGTACTCGGTGATCTTCTCCGTCCAGTGGACCGGGCACCCGCCCCTCAGCTCACGAAACAGCTCGTGCGGAGGGCCGTCGGCCCAGAGGTGCCGTTCGCTGACCAGAACGTTCTCGAGATCGCTGCGAGTCGACGCCATGCCTGCCTCCCCTTGCCACGTGTTGGTTGCCCCAGGACGGGAACACGATCGTACCGCTGCGCGCATCTGCCAGGATGCGAGCATGCCTCCACCCGAATTCGATGGTGACGCCATCACGCCTGCCGGCCTCGAGGCGCTCAAGGCCGAGATCGAGCAGCTCCAGACGGAGGGCCGGCGCGCCATGGGCGAGCGCCTCCTCGCGGCCCGGGACCTCGGCGATCTCAAGGAGAACGCCGAATACCACATCGCCAAGGAAGACCAGGCACACCTGGAGACGAAGATCAAGCTGCTTGCGCGAGCGGCTGAGCAACGCGGTCGTGGTGGAGGCCGACGTGACAGAAGCAAGCTTCTCCCTTGGCCGCACCGCGGAGATCCTCGACGAGGAGAGCGGTGCCGTCCACACGTGGACGCTCGTCGGGCGCGCCGAGGCCGACCTCGCGCGCGGCATGATCTCCGCGGAGTCCCTGGTCGGTGCGGCATTGATTGGCCGCGCTCCGGGCGACGAGGTCGAGGTCGAGACCCCTCGCGGCTCACGCAAGTACCGGGTCCAGCAGCTCGTCGGCTGAGCGCGCCGCGTTGACTGTCGCGGAGCGTCTCACCGCGCAGCTGCTATCGGGCGAGCCGGCCCGCGACCCGGTCGCCGTTGCCGAGCGCCTGCTCGCGGTTCAGGGCCAGGATCCGCGCGGCTTCCGGCTGGCTGTCCGTGCCCGGACCATCGGGCTCTCCGCCGCGGATGTCGACCGCGCGCTGACCGAGGACCGCTCGCTCGTGGTCACCTGGCTCAACCGCGGCACGCTCCACCTCGTGCGCAGCGAGGACTACCCCTGGCTGCAGGCGTTGACCACGCCGCCGCTCATGACCGGTAGCGGCACGCGGCTTGCAGGGGAGGGCGTGCCGCCGCGCGACGCCGACCGGGCGGTTGGCGTGATCGAGCGCGCGCTGTCCGCCGACGGGCCGCTCACCCGCGGACAGCTACGTGAGCGAATCAATAAGGCGGGCGTGCGCACCGAGGGCCAGGCCATGGTGCACCTCCTCTACCTGGCATCGCTGCGCGGGCTCATCGTCCGTGGGCCGATGGCGGGTCGCGAGCAAGCCTTCGCCCTCGTGCGCGACTGGCTTGGTGCCACGCGCCCGGTCGAGCGCGACTCCGCATTGGCGGAGCTCGCCCGGCGCTACCTCGCCGGCCACGGGCCGGCAAGCGACCGCGACCTGGCGCGGTGGGCGGGTCTGCCCCTGCGCGACACGCGCGCGGGGTTGAACGCGATCGCGTCGGAGCTGAACGAGCGCGAGGACGGGCTGGTCGAGCTTGCGGGCCGGCCGCCGGCCGCAGAGTTACCGCCTCCGCGGCTGCTCGGCGCCTTCGACCCGGTCCTGCTCGGATGGGTTTCGCGCGACGACCTCCTCGACGCCGATCAGAACATCGTCACGATCAACGGCATCTTCCGGCCGTTCGCCCTCGTTCGCGGCCGCGCAGCGGCACTGTGGACTGTGGACCGCGGCAAGGTCGCGATCGAGCCCTTCGCCCGCATCACGAAGCAGGACGCCGCCGTGCTTGATGCCGACGCACAGGACGTCGCGCGCTTCCTCGGCCTGGCCTAGTTGAGCAAGGCGCGAGCGACGCGGCGAAACGTCACGAGTCCGCAAAGAATCGTCGCGATCGCAGACGAGAGCCTGCCGCGTTGCGCATCGCCGCTCGAACCTTGTCCCGCGCCAAGCGTGAAAACGGTACGCAGGGGACAAAGTTCGCCGCGAGGGGCCGCCTGTCGCCGGAACCCCAGACGAATCACGCGCAGGCGGCTCTCTTACGAGCAACGCATACAGCTTGGGTCACAAAGGAGGCATCTCGCGAGCCCGTGACGCGGCCGTGGACCGGGCTCCCTACCCACCCGGTTTTCACTTACCTGCCCGCGGTCGGTCGCACGCCTCCTGGACCGCCTAGCGCGGCATCGACCCGGCCGGGACGCGGCCGTTGCCATTGGCCGCTGCCGCCGCCGCGCGCTCCTCGCCCCCACGGTAGGGACCCGGCTTCGGTCGCGGCTGCCCGCCGGGAAACGCAAGGCGCAGGATCGTCCGCTGCACCATGCCGAGCTGCGTCAGGAACGGGCCCGTGTTGTAGGGGAGGCCGTAGCGTTCGCAGATGTCCTTGACCCGGGGTGCGATCTCGGCGTAGCGCGTGCTGGGCATGTCGGGGAACAGGTGGTGCTCGACCTGGTAGCCGAGGTTGCCGCTGATCACGTGGAACAGGGGACTGCCCTCGATGTTCGCCGCGCCCAGCAGCTGGCGCACGTACCACGCGCCGCGCTGCTCGTCGTCCACCTCTTCCTCGCTGAAGGAGTAGGTCTGATCAGGGAAGTGCCCGCAGAAGATGATCGCGTAGGACCACACGTTGCGGACCGCGTTCGCGGTGAAGTTCGCCGTCACGGCCGAGCGGAACGCGCGCAGGCCGCTGCGCGCCGCGGTGCGGCGACGCCCGCGGGCGACTTCGAACGCGCCCGTCGCGAGCCCGCTCATCAGCGGCCACGCGATGTAGTCCTTGACCACCTGGCTCCTCGCCTTGCCGGCGATTCCCTTCAGCTCGCGCTTGATCTGCGCCTTCGACTTGGTGCCCTTGCGGATCGCCTCGAAGTCGAGGTCGTGCACGGCTACTCCCCATTCGAAGAACGACGCGAGCAGCAGGTTGTAGAGCGGCTGGAACAGGTAGACGGGGTGCCACTTTTGGTGCGGGTCGATCCGCATGATCTCGTAGCCGAGGTCACGGTCCTTGCCGCGGATGTTGGTGAACGTGTGGTGCACGTAGTTGTGCGAGTGCTTCCACGCCTCCGACGTCGACGCCGTGTCCCAGTCCCAGGTCGAGGAGTGGATGTAGGGGTCGTTCATCCAGTCCCACTGCCCGTGCAGCACGTTGTGGCCGATCTCCATGTTCTCCAGGATCTTCGCGAGGGACAGCGTCGCGGTACCGACAAGCCATGCCGGCCTGCGGTGCGCCGCCAGCAGCTCCACGCGGCTGAACACGAGCAGACGGCGGTGCATCTCGATCATGCTCTCGATGTAACGGCGGTCGCGTTCGCCGAGATCGCCGTAGACGTCGTCGTGGATCGCATCGAACTCGCGGCCCAGCTCCTCGATCTGCTCGGAGGTCAGGTGGGCGAGCGGGCTCTCGATCAGGCTGGTGGACATCTTGGTGGTCCTCTCTCGTTCGTTTCGAAGGGTCAAAGTGCGATCTCGATGGCGCCCTCGGGCGCGTTGACGCAGGTGCGGATCATCTCGTCGTCCTGCCCGTGCACCTCTCCGGTGCGCAGGTCGCGGACCTTGCCGGAGCACAGACGGCCGACGCAGGTGTGGCAGATGCCCATCCGGCAGCCGAACGGAAGCGTCGCGCCGGCGTTCTCGCCCGCGACCAGGATCGGCGTGCCGCCGTCGGAGACGGCCTCGATGCCACTGGTGCTGAAGCGCACCTTGCCGCCGATCCCGCTGCCAGGGTCGCCGCCGATCACCGGCTGGAAGCGCTCCATGTGTAGGCGGGCCGGATCGCCCTCGCGCTCCCAGTGCTCCGTCAGGGCGTCGAGCATCGGGCCCGGGCCGGAGAGGAACGCCTCGCGCTCACGCCAGTCCGGGCAGAGCGCGTCCAAATGCTGAGGAGACATGCGGCCGTGCCGTCCTGTCAGCTGGAGGTGCAGGCGGAAGCCGGGGTTGCGCTGCGCGAGGCCGCTCAGCTGCCGGCTGAAGATCACCCCGTCGGGGGTCCGCGCGGAGTGCGCGTGCACGACATCGGACACGGCGCCGCGCCGCTCGAGATTGCGCAGCATGCTCATCACCGGGGTGATGCCGCTGCCCGCGCTGACGAAGAGCAGCTTCTCCGGGAGCGGAGCGGGAAGCACGAAGGTCCCCTCGACGCCACCGAGGCGGACGATCTCGCCCGGCTTCGCCCGCGTGACGAAGTACGGCGACACCTTCCCGGCGTCGACGAGCTTCGGCGTGATGCTGATCCACCCGTCGGGACGGTCCGGGTCGGAGGTGAGCGAGTAGGCGCGCCAGTGGTGGACGCCGTCGACCACCACGCCGATGCGCAGGTACTGGCCGGGCTCGTGTCCCATCCACTCGTATCCGGGCCGGATCACGACCGTGACCGTGTCGGCAGTCTCGCGCTCGATCCGCTCGATCCGGCCGCGCAGCTCGCGTGTCGACCAGAGGGGGTTGATCAGCTCGAGGTAGTCGTCCGGGAGCAGGGGGGTGAAGAGGGCCCGGACGGCGCGCAGGGCCCGGCGCTGTACCGGGGGGACCTTGGGAGGAGCTCCTCGTTCCGCCATGGCGGGTAGCATACGCAAAATATGAGAACAACTGTCAACCGAGCGTTCTCACGATGAGCCCACGGGTCACGCCCCTGCGTCAGGTCCGCGAGCGCGAGCTGGTTGCCGCCACCCGTGCCCTGTTCGACGAGCAGGGGATCCAGGACGCGCCGGTCGAGAAGATCGCCCAGACCGTCGGCATCGCGCGCGGCCTGATCTACCGGCACTTTTCCTCGAAGGACGAGCTCTACGTCCTGACGGTCACCCACTACCTCGACGAGCTCGGCGGCGAGCTCCAGAGCGCCCTGCGCCGCGAGACCGATCCGGTCACCCGGCTCGAGCGCAACATCGAGATTTATGCGAACTATTGCCTGCGGTTCCCGGCCTTCATCGACTGCACCCTCGCGCTGATGCGCGGCCCCGCGCGCGAGCTCCACGAGGGAGTCTCCGAGTCGGTCTGGCTGCGACTCGGCCAGGGCATCGCGAGCTGCTCCGAGCACATCGCCGACACCCTCCGGATGGGGACCGAGTCAGGCGCCTTCACGGTCGCGGACCCCGACTACATGGCGAACGTCCTGTGGACACAGATCCTCGGCACGATGCACCTAGCGCGGATCCGCGTCGGCGTGCGCCAGTTGGCACCGGGCATCCCCGAGTTGTTCAGGGTTGCGCCGGAAGAGCTCGTGCGCACGTGTGTCGCCAGTGCGATGGCGACTGTCGGCGCCCGTAGGGCTTCCGGACCTGCTAGTCGTCGCGCGGCGGGTATTCGAAGATGATCCGCTTCAGCTCCGAGACCGACTGCCCGCCGACACGCACCGCCGTCTGGAAGCCTTCCGCGCCGAGCTCGCCCGCATCGAGGCGGCGGCGCAGCTCGTTGAGCGATGCGCGGTCCTCGTCAGCGACGTCGGCGCGCGCCACTTCGAGCAGGATCAGGTGCCGTGGCCGCTTGGCGGCGGCCGCCATTCGCGCGTAGCGCTCGCGCTCTTCGGCCCCGGTTCCCTCCGCTGCAATCACGACGGTCTCGTTCGCCTGCAGGCGCTTCTGAATCGCTGCATCGAGGACGTCGGATGCCCGGCTCTCGACATCCTCCGCGGACACGCGCCCGGCGAGTAGCTCGCGGACCTTGCCGAGCGACAGCAGCGAGCCGCGGTTGGGGATCATGCGCTCGGTGAAGCGGTCGCGTTCCTTGGCCGAGGGACAGACGATCACGAGCAGGCTTCCGGGGGAGTAGCGCAGGTGGTCCGAGGGAGTCAGCACCCGGGAGCGCACGGCGATGTTCGGAGGGCGCTCCGGGCCACCCGCGCGGCGCGGCCGCTCCGATGACCATCCGGTGCGCTCGTCCTCGCCGATCTTCACGCTGCGGGTGGAAGGTTGGTCCGCCATACGACACATCCTCCCTGATCGGGCAGCCGGACGGCGACAGTCCGCTGTAAGCTCGCCGCGATGGCGGTTGTCGAGGCACAGGGAATCGACGGGCTCAAGGAACTGATCGGCAAGGAGATCGGGCCCGGAGCCTGGCGGGAGGTGAGCCAGGAGGACATAAACACGTTCGCCGACCTGTGCGGCGACGACCAGTGGATCCACGTCGACGTGGAGCGCGCCGAGCGGGAGAGCCCCTTCGGCACCACGATCGCGCACGGCAACCTGACCCTTTCCATGATCGATGGACTCCGCCTCGATCTGATCTCCTCGAGCGGGTTCGCCCTCGGCGTCAACTACGGCTGGAACAAGGTGCGCTTCCCGGCGCCGGTCCCGGCCGGCAGCCGCGTGCGGGCCAGGGCGCAGGTCGTCTCGGTCGACGACGTCGGCAACAACTGGTGGCAGGTCGTGACGCGCTTCACGCTCGAGGTCGAGGGCTCCGACAAGCCCTGCTGCGTAGCCGACAGCGTCGGCCGCGCGCTCGTCGCGTAACGACCGGCGCCCGCTTGAAGCGGGCGCCGGGTCTTCGAATATGGAAGAGCGGGGTCTATGCCTGCGCGGGCGCCACCTCACCTTCCAGCTTGACCTTCGGCAGCCAGCGAAGGGAGCGGGGCAGGTACCAGTTGTGCTCGCCCAGCAGCTTCATCGATGCGGGGAGCAGCACCGCCCGCACGATCGTGGCGTCGATCAGGACCGCGACTGCCAGCCCGACTCCAAGCTCCTTGAAGTCGATGATCTGGAGAGTCGCGAACACTGCGAACACCGCGACCATCACGAACGCTGCGCTCGTGACCACGCTGGCCGTGCTCTTGATCCCGTAGGCGACCGCGTCGTCCGTGCGCATGCCCCGGTCCACTGCCTCGCGCACCCGGCTGAGGATGAACACGTGGTAGTCCATCGACAGGCCGAACAGCACGACGAACATGAACAGCGGCAGCCAGCTCGCCACTCCGCCGTTGGAGTGGAAGTCCAGCAGACCTTCGAGGTGACCCTGCTGGAAGATGAACGTCAGGACGCCGTAGGCGGCACCGACGGACAGCAGGTTCAGCAGGATGGCCTTGATCGGTACGACGATCGACCGGAACGTCACCAGCAGCAGCAGGAATGCCAGCGTCAGGACGAAGCCGAAGACGATCGGCATCGCGTGTGAGAGCTGGTCCCGGCTGTCGACCGTCTGCGCCGTCGTGCCCGAGACGTTGACCTCGGTGCCGGGGACGTTGCCGACGGTGTTGGGGATTATGTCGTCGCGCAGCGTGTCGAGCGCTGCCGTAGCGGCCGCGTTCGTGTCCTGGCCGTCCATCGGGATCGTGATCGACGCAACGGTGCGTGCCTTGTTGTACTCGACCTCGATGTCGTTGTACATCTGACCGCTGGCGAGCGCCTCGTGCTTGAGGTCGATGATCGCCTGGGCGGTGCCACCGCGGGTGACGTCGTCGGACTCGACGACGACCGTGGCCTGGTTGTCCTCGTGCGGGAATGCCTTGTCGATCCGGTTGAACGTCTCCATCACCGGAATGTCCTGCGGCAGGTCGGACACGCCCATCTCGGTGGTCTTCATCCCGATTGCCGGGATCGCGAGGATCAGCAGGAGGGAGGTGGCGAGCACGGTGGACAGCACCGGGCGCCGCAGCACGCGGTCGATGATCGCGGTCCACATCCTTGACTCACCGGTGTTGCGCTTGCGACGCAGGAACGGAATCCGGCCCTTATCGACGCGGTCGCCGAGCAGCGAGATCATCGCCGGCAGGACCGTGAGCGAGCCGATCATCGCGACCGCGACGACCATCATCGCGCCGAGCCCGAGGCCGACGAATCCCTTGTCGCCCGAGAAGAACATGCCCGCCATCGCGCCCATGACCGTCAGGCCCGAGATCAGCACGGCACGTCCTGACGTCGCGGCAGCACGCTGGAGTGCGGTTGCCGGGTCGTGTCCGGCGGCACGCTCTTCACGCTCGCGCCTCATGTAGAAGAGCGAGTAGTCCACTCCGACTGCCAGGCCGATCAGCAGGATCACCTCGGAGGCGCCCTCGTCGATCGGGAAAAGCTGGCTGGGGATGTTGACCAGGCCCAGCGTTGCCAGCACTGCTGACAGCGCCAGCAGCAGGGGGATCCCGGCTGCCAACAGCGACCCGAACACGACCAGCAGGATCAGCATCGTGATCGGGAGCGACAGCATCCCGGCCTTCTTGAGGTCATTCATGAACACGGCCTGCAGCTCCTTGTCGGCGCTGGTGCCGAACGACTCGATGCGGAAATCGCGGTTCTCCCGCTGCGCGGCCTCTACCTGGGCCACGACCGGGTCGATCTTGTCGACTGCCTTGTCGAAGTCGCCCTTGATCTCCAGTGTGACCAGGACGGAGTGGCGGTCCTTGGAGACCAGGTCGCCGCCGTGGGCGTAGGGGTCCTGCACGTTCTTTACGTCCTTGACCTTCGACACGTGGCGTGTCACGTCGGCTACGGCGGCCTTGAACGACGCGTCGTTCACGTTCGCGTCGCCGTTGTGAATCAGGATCATCTCTCCGGCCGGCTGAGGAAACGCGTTCTCGAGCGTCTTCTCCGCCTTGGCGGACTCGCCGGCGAACCTGTCGGCGCCCTTGAGCTCGTTCGGGGCGATGGTCTGGCCGGCGAATATTGCGAGTACGAGGAACAGGAGCCAGCCGCCGATTGCCGTCTTGCGGTGCGCGGCGCTCCAGCGACCTGCCCGTGCTGCGATTCCCTTGATCTTCGGTGTGTTGCTCTGTTGCATTTGCTCCTCCTGGGAAGTGGTTGATTGCATGGGAGGAGACTCGTCGTTCCAGGGCCCCGTCTCATCGGTGCACAACCCTTAACCGGCACCCTGAAACCGACCTTGAGGACTCTGAGTTTGGCTCTAGGCGGGGTACAGGGGCCTTCTCGGGGTAACGTACGTGCGAGCGATGCACTGGCGAGACCTGTTGTCGTGGGGAGCGGCTCAGGCCGGGGTGGGCGTCGTTGTCCTGGCGGCAATCGAGGGTTATTGGCTCTCGATCGCCGGGGGCGCCGTGGTTGGCATTGCCGTTGTTGTTCGAAGTCCACCGCGCGAAGCGGCGTGCGCCGCCTCTCTAGTCGTTTCGCCGGATCCTGCTAAGGGATCTCTACGTCGCGGACCTGAACGACCTCGGTCCGCTCGGCAACGTACCTGGGCAGCAGCGCGAGGGCTGCTGCCCGGTCGTCGGCCTGTACTCGCCACCAGAGGCCATGTCCGCCGGTGAGGCAGGTGGACGGCACGCGGGCGTGCCGAAGGGGACTGTCGAATCCCTGCCATGCGGCAAACGCAGCGGCACACTCGTGCGGCTGGTGCTGGTGATTTAGAAGGAAGAACGGCATGTTGTGATGGTCTCCTGGAAAGCCTGTTGGCACATCGGGGGAATGCCCTGAACCGGCACCCTGAAGCGACTCAGGGTCATGCGAACTTCGGGTTGAGCCGGACGGCGGGACGGGGCCAGAAGATGCGACGGCGGCTGCGCTTGACGCGTCGCGCGGGCGCGCCCGGTCTTCAGCAGCTCGAGCACGTCCGCTCGGCGCTCCTGGACGGGGTGGTGGCCCATGCCGTCGAGCAGCACGACGTCGGCCTGGGGAAAGACGGTGGTGAGATCGCGGCTGTGGCGGGGCCGGACGACGCGGTCGTCCGTTCCCCAGACAGCCGTGACCGGGGCGTTGTAGGTCGCCGCGGTGAGCGCCCGGCCCGCTGCGACCAGCGCGACCGTCGCCTGGCGGGCGGCCGCGAGCGGCGGATGCGGTCAGGGCGATCTGACGCCGGCGAGCGACCGGCGCACGAACGTCTCCGCGAGCGAGCGGATCCCCGGCACGGTCATCGCCTCGGCCAGCGCGATCCTGCCGAAGCCGGCAGGTGCGAAGAGCACCAGGGAGGTGACCCTTGCGCGGCCAGGAGCTCGGCGAGCCGGGCGGCAACCGCGCCACCGAAGGAGTGGCCCACCAGCTCGAAACGCTCGATGCCCAGAGCGTCGATCCCGGCGGCGATGTCCGCGGCGTACGCGGAGACGTCGGGTGCGCTCGGAAGGTCGGAGCCGCCGAAGCCGGGAAGGTCGAAGGCGACGCACGGCCGGTCGAGCTCGGTGCAGATCTCGGTCCAGACTTCCGACGAGGCGAAGATGCCGTGCAGGAAGACCACCGGGACGCCCTCTCCGGGCCAGACTCGCGCCAGCAGCGTGCGCTCGCCGGGCAGTTCGATGTGGTGGGTGTTGGGGCTTCTGGACATAGTCGCATCCTGGCCTCAGAACGCGCCCCGAACATCGGGGGTCCACCCCTAACCGGCACCCTGAAAAATGCAGGCGAAGTTATGCTCATGTCGCGGTGCACTCCGAGTCGAGCGTGGGGCAGGTCGTCGGGCGCGACACAGAGCTGGGACACCTCCAGGCGACCCTTGACGCGCTCGACGAGGGCAGCGCTGCATGCGTGTCGATCGAGGGGGAGCCGGGGATCGGGAAGACGCGCCTGCTGAACGAGCTTCGCCGGCGCGCCGAGGAACGCGGGCACGTCGTGCTGTCGGGCGCCGCGGCGGAGTTCGAGCGTGAGATGCCGTTCAGCGTGTGGGTGGACGCGCTCGACGCCTACGTCGTCGCGCAGGGCCTGACCGACCACACGGGCTGGGACGCGGACCTGCAGGCCGAGCTGGGTCGCGTCCTGCCCTCCGTGCGGACGTCGAACGGCGAGTCGGCCGCCGATCGCCGACGAGCGCTACAGGACCCACCGCGCGGTCCGGCGGCTGCTGGGGCTGATCGCCGACGGCCAGCCCCTCGTGCTGGTGCTCGACGACCTGCACTGGAGCGACGGCGCCTCCATCGAGCTGGTCACCGCGCTGATCGGCCGCGTGCCGGATGCGCCGGTGCTGCTGGCGCTCGGCTTCCGCCCGGCCCAGGCCGACCAGCGGCTCTGCGCTGCCGTCGCGACACCACCCGTGAGGCGGCTCGAGCTGCATCAGCTGAGCCAGGAGGAGGCCGCGCTGCTGCTCGGCCGCGTCGATGCCGAGTCGGTCGCGGCCATCTATCGCCACGGGGGCGGCAACCCGTTCTACCTGGAACAGCTCGGGCGTGCGTCCGGGGAGGACCTCGCCGGGCGCTGGATGGGAAGGGGGCGGAGGGCGGCCTGCCCGCCGCGGTCCGGGGCGCGATCGCGGGAGAGCTGGAGTCACTGTCGGCGTCGTCGCGCGCGTTCCTCGACGCGGCGGCCGTCGCCGGCGAGCCGTTCGAGCCGGATCTGGCCGCGGTGATCGCGGAGCTGTCGCAGGCCGACGGGCTCGACGCGCTCGACGACCTGCTGGAGCTGGACCTGATCCGGCCGACCGAGGTCCCGCGCCGTTTCATCTTCCGGCACCCGCTCGTGCGCAGGGCTGTCTACGAGTCGACTCGCGGAGGCTGGCGGCTCGGCGCGCACGGCAGGGCGGCCGATGCGCTCGCGGCACGCGGGGCCGCGCCCGCCGAACGCGCTCACCACATCGAGCAGTCCGCCGGGCCCGGGGATCAGGAGGCGATCGACCTGCTGCTCGAGGCAGGGCGCGCGGCGGCGTCACGTGCACCGGCAACCGCGGCGCGCTGGTTCGAGGCCGCCCTGCGGTTGCTCCCCGACGCCGACACGGAGCGTCAGGTGGAGGTGCGCGTTGCGCTGGCATCGGCGCTGCGCTCGGTCGGGGAGCTCGACCGGTGCCGGGAATCGCTCCTGGAGGCGACGGACATGCTGGATCCGAGCGCGGTCGCACGGCGGGTCGAGCTGACCGCCCTTTGCGCCGCTGTCGAGCACTGGCAGGGACACCACGACGACGCCCACCGCCGGCTGACGCGCGCGTGGGAGGAGCTGTCCGACCACGACACACCGGAGGCCGCCGCGCTGCAGATCGAGCTGGGGCTGGACGGCATGTACCGGCTCGACTTCGATCAGGCGATCGAGGTGGGCCGAGCCGCGCTCGAAGCCTCGCGAGCCGTCGGGGACGGCGGCCTGATTGCCGCTGCTGCCGCGGCAGTTGCGCTGGCCGAGGCGGCCAGTGGGAAGGACATCGAGAGTGCGCGCGCACATCTCGCAGACGCTCTCGAGCAGATCGAGCGCCTGTCCGACTCCGAGCTGTCACGCCGTCTCGAGACCTTCTACTACCTGGGATGGGCCGAGAACTACCTCGAGCTCTACGACGACGCGATCAAGCACGCGGAACGCGGCGTGGAGATCGCGCGAGCCACCGGGGAGGGGCGGTTGCTGGTCCCGCTGATGTTGGTGCGCGGATACCCGTACGAGATGCAGGGCCGCCTGTCGCAGTGCATCGACATGTGCGAGACCGCCGTCGAGAGCGCGCGCCTGTCCGCCAATCCGCACTACCTGTCCTGGGCGCTGTTCGAGCTCGGCTGGGGACACTACTTCGCGGGCAACCTCGAGACGGCGATCGAGGTCTGCGAGGAGAGCGCGCGCGTCGTGGGCGGTCGCCTGAAGGGAGGGACGATGCCGTCCGCCGGAGGCGGGCCGGGCTGGGCGCTCGCGGTTGCGTGGCAGGAGATCGGCGAGACCGAGCGGGCCTTCGAGCTGATGCAGACGCTCGGGCACGATCTCGGTCACGTCCCCGTGGAGCGCTGCTTCAACTGGGAGAACGTCGCGCTGGCGCAGCTCACGATGGGCAACCCGGAGGCCGCCGAAGACTGCGCGCGGCAGGCGGAGGAGCTGTCCGCTGGACTCGACCTGAAGCTCCCCGCCGCGCTCGCCGCGCGCACGCGCGCCGCCGTCCTGCTCGCCGCCGGCGACGCGGCCGGGGCCGCAGACGCGGCAGGAAGTTCAGCTGCCGGGCTCGACACGATCGGTGCCGCGCTCCAGGCCGCGTTCTCGCGGCTCGTTCAGGGCCAGGCGCTCGCCGCGGCGGGGAAGCGGCCGGAGGCGATCGAGGCGCTGCGCGAGGCCGAGCGGGTGTTCGACGAATGCGGCTCCGTGCGAACCCGCGACGAGGCGCGCCGCGAGCTGCGCAAGCTCGGTGCCCGGTCCGAGGCCCGTGGCAAGGCCGCGGCCGAGGAGTCCGGCATCGGCTCGCTGACGAAGCGCGAGCTCGAGATCGCAGAGCTGATCAGGGACCGCCTCACGAACCCTGAGATCGCAGCAAAGCTCTTCCTCAGCCAGAAGACAGTCGAGTCGCACATACGCAACACGTTCATGAAGCTCGGAGTCTCGTCACGGGTGGAGGTCGCACGTCTCGTCGAACGCGAGCAGCGTGAACACGGCGACTGACGCCGATGCCGTCCGGCTCGGCGAGCTCGGCTACAAGCAGGAACTGGACCGGCGGCTGCGGATCTTCGACAGCGCGGCGCTCGGCTTCGCCGGGATATCGCCGGTCGTCGGCCTGTACGCGGTCGTGCTGGTGGGGACACTCGTCGCCGGCCCGGCCTGGGTGTGGGTCCTGCCGGTCGCACTTGCCGGGCAGTGCCTGCTGCTGGCCGTCTATTCCGAGCTCGCGTCCGAGTTCCCGATCGCCGGAGGCGCCTACCAGTGGAGCCGCCGCCTGATCGGAGGCGCCTACGGCTGGTTCGCCGGCTGGGTCGCGATCTGTGCGTATGCGGCGGCGAACACGACGGTCGCGTACCTCGGTGCTTTCTGGGCGTTGACCCTGATCGAAATCGAGCCCACTCCACACGCGGTGGTGATCACGGGGATGGTTCTGGTCGTGATCTGCGCGCTTGCCGGCGCGCTCGGGGTCGGGGTGCTGAGCCGGGCCGTGAAGGCGGGCATCGCGGCGGAGGTGGTCGCCTCCGTCGGGATCGCGCTCGCGCTGCTGCTCGTGTTTGCCGAGCAGGACCTGTCGATCTTCACCGAGACCTTCGGCGCGGAGGCGTTGTCGGGCGGCTCTGTCGTCGCGGGTTGCTGGCCGCGCTCGCGGTCGGCGGATGGGTGTTCATCGGGTTCGACTGCGCGGTTGGCGTCGCAGAGGAGACCAAGGACGCCGCGCGTGCACGTTCCCAAGGCGATCTGGATCGCGCTGCTGAGCGTCGGTGCGCTCGTCATCCTCAACGCGGTCGCGGTGGAGCTGGCCCATCCGGACCCGGCCTCGATCGTCGCCGGGGAGGACCCGGACCCTGTGACGACCGCGGTCGTGAGCTCGTTCGGCTCGTGGTCGTCGAAGCCGTTCGCGGCGATCGTGCTCGTCGCGTTCCTGGCCTGCGGGATGGCGGCCCAGTCCGTCACCGCCCGCACGATGTACTCGGTCGCGCGTGACGGCGCCGTGCCGGGGTCGCGCTTCCTGCGCCGGGTCGACCGGCGCAAGGTCCCGATCGGCGCGGTCGTGGTGACGACGATCGTGGCCTGCCTGGGGCTGCTGCTGGGACTCGACGCGAACGCCGCGGGGACCCTGATCGCGTTCGGCACTGCCGCGATCTACGTCTCGTTCCTGCTGACCGCGCTGGCGGCACTGATCGCGCGGCTGCGCGGTACGTGGCAGCCGGCCGGCCTCGTCCGGCTCGGTCGCGCGGGGCTGGCGATCAACGTGGCCGCGGTGGTGTGGCTGGCGTTCGAGACGGTGAACATCGCCTGGCCCCGCGAATCGCTCGCACCGCTCGACGCGCCCTTCTACCAGGTGTGGGCGGCCCCGCTGTTGCTCGCCGTGATCTTCACGCTGGGCGCCGGGTACCTCCTGCTGGCGAAACCCCAGCGGCGGATTCAGTAGATCACGGACGGGAACCAGGCGCCGCGCGGTTCCCGGTACTCGCCCCGCGCCATCAGGTTCATCGGCTTGATGGCACGCAGCCCCTGCTCGAGAGACCAGCGGAAGAGCCCCGACTGCAGCGGCACGAGCATCGAGATCGGCTCCTCGAGCACGGCCGCCGCCCCATGCACCAACCCCGTCATGTCGTCCTCGCTCGCGGCGACGCCGTGACCCATCGGCCAGAAGGTGAGCGTCGATGCGTACGCGACGATCCGATTGTCGCGGACACCGACGAACGGAGCAAACGCCTGCAGCGCGTCGCGCAGGGCGCCGGTGCGCTCGAAGCCGTGCACGTCCTTGCACAGCTGCGCGCACTCCTCGAGGTCGTCCTCGGTCAACGGTCGCACGTCGACTCCGTTCGCGCCGGAGCCTTTGGGCGTGCCGCGCATCAGCGCGCATGCCGCGGTGACGTCGAAGCCAAGCGACGCGTAGAGCGACAGCGAACGCATGTGGAAGCCGTCCTGCAAGAGCCTGATGCCGGGCGCGTCGCGGCCGCGTTCGAGCACCGCCTCCATCAGCTTGCGGCCCACGCCGGCGTTCTGCCCCTCGGGGTCGACCGTGATGGGGCCGACGCCGGCGATGGGATCACGCTCGTCGAGGAAGTTGGAACCGACGACGCGGCCGTCACGCTCGGCGACGACTCCCCAGACGGCCGGATGAGGGATCCACATACTCATCAGTCCCCGTGGCCGCCTCGAGCACGGGGAAGTCGCGCTCGAACCGGTGGTGGTCGTGGATCGCGCCGAATGCCTCGAAGACGATCCGGGCGCAGGCCTCGGCGTCTTCCGGCTGCACCGGTCGAATGGAGACGGTGGTCATCGGGGCCACGATAGTGGCTTCGCGGCTCTCATCAGACTCTCATTCTGCGGGGGTACAACGACCTTACATCCACCACGTACGGGAGATCTGATGACAAAGCTCGGCTTCATCGCAATCGTCGCATGCATCATCGCCGTGGCGATCGCCGCCTGCGGCAGCGACAGCGATGCGCGAAGACGACATCGAACCGCGGCCTGCCTCAGGGGAGTGAGCCGAGCAACCTGGACCCCGCCGACTTCTCCACCAACATCGACAACCCCTACTGGCCCATGAAGCCCGGCAGCAGGTGGGTCTACAGCGAGACCGACAGCGAGGGCAAGCGAGAGCGGGTCGTCGTCACGGTCACCGACAAGACGAAGAAGATCGCCAACGGGGTCACAGCTCGGGTGATCAGCGACGTCGTCACCGAGAACGGTGTTCCGGTCGAGATCACCGATGACTGGTACGCGCAGGACAAGGACGGGAACGTCTGGTATCTCGGCGAGGCGGTCCGCAACTTCGAGAGACGGCAAGCTCGCCGACCGGGAGGGCTCGTTCGAGGCCGGAGTCGATGGGGCGGACGCGGGCATCGTGATGCCCGCCAACCCGGTGCCGGGTCTCTCCTACCGCCAGGAGTACTACAAGGGCAAGGCTGAGGACAAAGCCGAGGTGATCACGGTTGGGGAAGAGCAGGTGGAGGTACCGGCCGGTTACTACAAGGGCGTGCTGATGACCCGCGACCTAGTGCCGCTGGAGCCGAAGGTCCAGGAGCTGAAGTTCTACGCCCGCAATGTGGGTCCGGTGCTCTCCATGCACACGGACGGCGCCGGCGGACGCGCTGCACTCGTCAGCTACAAGGCCGGCAGCTGAGAGGCCTTCCAGGCCCGGTACTCGACCGGCATGCAGCGCGCACACGGCCGGTAGCCCGCGGCGATCGCGGCGGGCTCGTCGGCGAAGAAGACACGGTGCCGTACATACTTCCCCTTGGCAATCCAGCGCAATGCGCCGGCGCAGTCGAGGCGTCCGTAGACCTTGTTGCGCCGGTGGCCGCCCAGTGCTCCCGGAACGCGCGAGGTGTGCGGGCGCCCGTCTGCGCCGATCAGCGTGTAGGTCTTGTCAGAGGGCAAGCACGCCCGCTTCGAGATCGAGCAGCGTTCGCTTGCGCTCGAGGCCGCCGCCGTAGCCGGTGAGGCTGCCGTCGGCGCCGATGACGCGATGACACGGGACTATCACCGAGACGGGGTTGCGGCCGTTGGCCGTGCCGACGTTGCGCGGTGTCGCCGGCTCACCGACACGGCGTGCGAGCTCGCCGTAGGAGATCGTCTCGCCGTACGGGATGTCCTGCAGCTCGCGCCAGACCCGGCGTTGGAACGGGCTCCCGGTCATCGCGAGCGGCAGGTCGAACGTGCTGCGCCGGCCGGCGAAGTACTCGTCGAGCTGCTCGCGCGCGCCGGAGAACGGCTCTTCGGCGCGCTGCCAGTCGTCGCGGACTGTGACCGCGGTCCGGCCACCCTGCATGTACAGGCCGTGCAGCGCGTCCTCGTCGCCGACCAGTACCAGCTCTCCGATGGGGCTGTCAAAACTCGTGTAGAGCATCGGTCCTCGCTTTGGTTGCTTGCAGAAGATCAAACGCCCGTGCCGCACAAAACGTGAGACTCACCCGCGGCGGTCGACGACCAGGTGTCCGTTCGGGCCCACTCGCAGCGAGCGCTCGCCGCGCAGCAGGTCGAGCATCTCCTCGCCGGCGACGGCGCGTCGCCAGCCGGTGAGGAGCCGGGTCTGCGGCTCTTCGCGCCCGCTCACCGTCTCGAGCACCACCTCGCCGACTTCGGCTCGCGTCGCGACCATCTCGGTGGCGATCTGCTGTTCTTCGCACCGCGCCCGCATCAGCGCGTCACACAGGGCCGTCAACGGCGCGTACCAGGACGGCTGCTCGGGCCGGCGCGGTAGTTCGACGGGGGGTGCCTGCTCACCCCGTCGCAGCGCGGCCAGCAACTGGTTCCCGTAGCGGCGCGCGATGCCCTCGCCGACCCCGCGCTCCTTCTTCAGCGCTTCGACGGTCTTCGGGCGTCGTCGTGCCAGCTGCGTCACGAGCCGGTCGGGGAGCACGGCGCGCACCGGCCGATCCTGCTCGCGGGCCGTGCTCTCGCGCCAGAAGGCCAGCTCTCTTGCAACCGCCGCCTCGGCCGGCGTCAGCCGGGTCGTGGCCGTGAGCCGCAGGAACACCTCATGCGCGTCGCGCTCGTCACCGCTCGTGGTTTCGAGCACGCGGCACTCCTCACGCGCCCACTCGACGCGGCCGCCTGCCTCGAGCCGCTCGTGCAGGGCCGCGGCCACCTGGAGGAGATGCTCCACGTCCTGACCCGCGTATCTGAGCTGCTCGGCGGTCAGTGGACGCTGGTCCCAGTGGGTGAAGCTCTCGGCCTTCTTGAGCGAGACTCCGAGCACCTGGTTGACCAGCAGTTGGTAGCTCGATTGATGCGACGTGCTCGTCAAGGCTGCGGCGATCTGGGTGTCGAAGACGTTGGTCGGCCGCGCCCCCCAAGCTCGCTCCAGCAGGAAGAGGTCCTGACGACCGGCGTGCACAACGACCTCGATGCGCGGGTCGGTCAGGAGCGGCAGGAGCGGACCGGGATCGTGGTCGCCGAGTGTGTCGATCGTGCCGATCAGCGGGCGGCCGTCGGTACCGTCGACCGCGACCTGGACCAAGCACAGCAACGGGAAGTACCGGCCTTCCGACATGAACTCCGTGTCGAGTGCGATCCGTCCTGTGGCGGCCGCCCGTTCGGCGAGCTGCGGGGGTCCCGCGTTCACGGCGCGCCGATCACCACGTGCTCCTCGCCCAGCCATATCGGCGAGCGCGCCAGGTCGATGAAACAGCGCTCGTCCTCGAGCAGTTCGTCCGCCGCGGCCTGACCCGGCTCGGTGGAGTAGCCGGCGATGAGGTCCTCGATGCTGTCCCACCACAGCTCGGCGACCCCGTCATAGGAGTCGGACTCAGTCCCCCGCGCGGACGTCAGGGCATCGTCGAGCTCCGTTTCGCGGGCGTGGACCTGGACGTAGCGCCGGATGCGCAGGGTCTTCGCATGATGCTTCACGATCGGAGCGTGCTGCTCGCGCCAGTAGCGCTGAAACTCCTCACGCGTCATGCCCTCTCGGCGGCGGAGCGTGAAAACGAGCTTGACCATGTTTCCCTCCTCGGCGGTGTTGCGCGCGCATTCTCACAGACCGTCGCGGCGACAAAGTAGGCTGGCCGCCCAGGGTCCGTCCGCCAACGGGAGGAGATGCACTGTGCCGCCATTGCCAACGCTGGGCACGAAGGACAGTCAACGGCATCCCTACGCTGTCGCCTATCTCCGCTACCTCGCGGGAGAAGGCAAGCGGCCCAATGCGCGCTCCTTGGGCATCTCGCCCGCGGTGGCCGCCACCACGGGACAGAAGGTCGAGCAGCTCGTGCGCAAAGCTGCCGCCCGGATGCTCATCAAAGACGCCCGTCGCTAGGGCGCAGTCGTCTCGGCCAACGGCGCGTCGGCCTCGTCGGCCGCGTCCGCCGGCGCCGTGGTTTCGGCGGCCTCTGTCGCCTCGGCGGCCTCTGACTCGCCCTTCGGCTCGGCCGCCTTCGCTCC